>JAOPTR010000005.1:48164-72661 GCA_051531935.1 Hyphomicrobiales bacterium | reverse complement strand
ACTGAGGCCGTCCGTTAGGACGCAGCAAGAGAGCGGAGCGAACGCACGCCAGTGCTAACAGAGAGGCGAAGCCGAACGAAAAAGATGAGACTTCCAGAGCATTAACAAGCGCGCTAACTGTCTTTGTGCCGTAAATACTGGGTCTCGCTCCTGCCGATACTCGGGTACTCCATTTATACGGTCGCTTAAGCTCCCTGTTAGCACTTGCACCCCAAGGGCACTTTGTCGCTACGCTCGGGCGCGCTCGCTCTAGTCGCTTTCGCTCCCGACGCTAGCCACCGCGCGTTAGATGGCCGCGGCTTCGAACGTCATCTTTCGCGCTCATCGAATGGCACGTTGTGTGGATGCAGAGGAGTGCATTTCGCGTTGCCGTGGGAAAAGAAATGGTTCAACCTTTTTCCCAAACGAGTGTGCAGTAATCTTCCATCATGCTCACCGAATGGCGCCAAGCGTGGGCAATTGTCGACATTTAATTGTTGACTCTCACTAATTATCAATTATGTTAATTAACAGAATTGATAATTAGGAAGCCTCATGCAACTCACAAATACATTTTCAGCTCTTGGTAATGCCACACGGTTTGCCATTGTCGAGCGTTTGTTGCAAGAAGGTGAGCTGCCTGCAGGTGCTTTTTTGGATATGAATGATGTATCCCCACCTGCCATGTCCCGCCATTTTAAAGTGCTGCGCGAGGCAGGCATTGTATCGAGGCGCATTGATAAACAACAACGTATATATTCTGTGCGGCCGCAAGCCGTACAACAAATTGCCGATTGGTCAATTAGCTATCGTAAATTTTGGGAAACTGGTCTCGACAGACTTGCCAAAGCATTAAATGAGGATAATTAATGGAAAAAGGTATTTTAACATTAGAGCGCACGTTTGATGCCCCGCCCTATAAAGTGTTTGATTTTGTGACCAAACAAGAAAACCTCCTCAAATGGTGGGGGCCAGAAAACTGTTATGTCGATGAAAATAAATTAGACTTCACAATGATTGGCCCGTATTTTTTTGTGATGGTTGCACCCAATGGCGCGCGTGCCAAAGTGAGCGGCAAAGTGTTGGCAGTTAATCCGCCTTATATGGTCGAATTCGACATGTCTATGCCAGGTGATGAAGAATGTTTGCGTATGAGTGTAGTCAAGTTCGAACTCGCGGCCAATGATGATGGCGGTACAGAATTTACACTCACCCAAACGGGTCTCACGAGCGAAGAAATCAACTTTAACCGCACCAATGGCTGGGTATCCACCCTTGGTCGACTTGAAAAATTATTACAACAGAACTAGAATAGCCGACAAACCAAAAAGGAAAATACTATGGATGAATTTGCAATTATTTATGTAGGCCAAGGCACGCCAGACAAAATGCCAAAAACTAAAGAAGAAGGCATGGCGCATCGTCAAAAATGGATGGAATGGGTAGGAAGCCTCGGTGATGCCGTTGTAAATCCAGGCCAACCAATGATGGAACATAAATCAGTGTCCTCTGAAGGTGTTTCGGACATTGATGAAGACAGTAAATTTACAGGTTTTGCTGTGGTAAAAGCCGAAAATATCGAAGCTGCAATCGCAATCGCCAAATCAGACCCATTCCTTAATATGGGCGGTTCTGTGCAAGTGGCAAAAATGATGAAAATGCCGGGTTAATATGAAATTTATCAAAACCGAAAATATCCCTCTTTGGGTAACATTATTGGCAATTATATTCGCTTTGTCCGCAATGGGTTTGGGCATTATGAGCTTACTTGGCCCTGTGCCAGAAGCGCCGCAAATTACGCCATATCTGGGCGGTCGCTCATTTGGTGTCGGCATTGTGTTTGCTGTTGCGGTTTTGCTTAAAAGCCCAACAACCTATATTGCTGCGTTTATAGCAGGCGCTGCCCGCGAAATTGGCGATGTTTTTGGCGAACTAACAACCGCTATGCCAAGCATGGGCACTGTCGCGGTCGAGTTGGGGTTTGCTTTGGTGTGTTTGTTTGCGGCATATCTTGCCAATAAAGCCAGAAAAAACTAGCCAATTTAAAAAACCTATATAAAATCTAAATGTCCAAGCTTGCTTGGGCATTTTTTGTTTGGGAATTAAATATGTTTAAAGAAATATCAAAATTTCCAAAACCAGTTTGGGTGCTCATCATCGTATCTTTCGTTCGGGTGGTCGCTTATTTCACGGCCATCCCGTATTTGGCGATTGTTTTAGACAATGTTTTTAAATTAAATGCGGCTGAAATTGGGTTATTATTAGGTGCCTCGGCCGCATTCGGTATTCTAATTTCATTTGTATTTGGCAATTTATCAGACCAATTTGGCCGCCGAAAAGTTATTTTACTTGGCTACCTTCTGGGTATAATGGCGATGGCATTCATCGGCTTTGCGCAACATGTTGGCTTCATTATAATTGGCATAGTCTTACTTAATATTGGCACGGGTATAATGAACGCCCCGTCACAAGCTCTGTTGACCGATTATGTCCGTGATGACCGCGCACAGCGCGATTTAGCCATTCAAGTGAAGTATTTTGCGCTTAATTTAGGTGTGGTTATAGGCCCACTTGTAGGGCTGCAATTGGCGGCTGGTAGCCAAATGGGGTTTGTTTATCTAATTGGCGTTTATATTGTTATGTTTGGGTTTTTGGCGCAAATATTTCGTAATGAAGCTCCAAATAATGCGGCTCTTAATCCAGACAATCACAATACAAACTTGTGGCATGCCATTAAGGTCGTGAAATCAGATCATATATTCTTATATTTTGTATTTTTGATGATACTAATTCTAACTGTCTTCGCGCAGCTAGAAGTCACTTTGATATTGGATATTTCGGCGATGTTTGATCAGCTAAATACCCAATTTGAAAAACCTCAGCAAATATATGCCTATTTAATGAGCTTGGCGGGGTTAACTGTTGTGGTTAGTCAATTGCCGCTCATCAAATTAACAAAAAATATAAGCATGTTGAACCGCGCGCTTATCGGGTCGGTTATTTTTATGTTTGGTTTCGGTCTCCTTGGGTTTATGCAGGTTTTGCCCTTTGGTTATTTTTATAATCTAGCTCTGGCAATGGTGGTTATCACTATTGGCGAGGTGGTGCTGTTTCCTACGCTTAATATGATTCAAGACCGTATGGCACCAGAACATTTAAAAGGTAGCTATTTTGGTGTCGGTTCGTTATCTGAGTTTGGATATGCCATAGCCCCCATGTTTGGAGGCTATGTTTTATTGCATTTCGGTAGTCAAGTTTTATGGTTCATTGTGGCTGCTATGTGCGCTTTTATTTCGGTAAATTTTTGGTTTCTTAAAAACAAAAGCGACCTATGATTTTATTTTCCAATATCCCCATAATTGCACCACTGCCCACGCTATTTCGGGGCCTAAAAACATATAAGACAATTCAGATGCGCCATATGCGATGGGGTAATATAAAAACCAAAATGAAAAACTTATACGGTTAAGGCCATCATAAAGCCCAAAACGGGTTTCGGGTGTCATAATGCGGATCAACGACCAAAGTGTTACCGTTGATGCCATCAGGCTTATCCATATAAAACTATCAGTCGTTAATTCTAGTTCTGTTCTTAAACCAAAAGCTTCGCCAATTGGTTGCGCAGCCGCAATAATGGCCTTGGCAATGGGTGGAAACATAAATGGCGTGGTGATGATGAGGTCGTAAATCGCACTTGCGCGAACAATTTTAGTATAGTTCATATTTTCTCCTGTGTTGCGTTAAAATAACGCGGTGAGAAAATATGACATTGACATTTGGTAAGATTATTTACGTTTTACGCGGCTTAAAGATTCTGGGGTGATGCCAAGATAAGATGCAATGTGGTAATCGGGCAGGCGAGTGGTAATTTTTTCACCAAAATCAGCACAAAATTTGATATATTTTTGCTTGGCCGTAAGGTGATTTAAATTCATCATTCTATCAGCAACACATAGATAATTCTCTTCGGCCAAATATCGCCCTAATCGTTCCCAACCATTAATTTCATCAAAAGCATCTAAATAGTTTTTTGACGAAAGGCGTAGCGCTAAACCATCCTCAATCGCACCAATAAAGTGGTGGTTTTGATTGCCGATAATGGCACCAAATGCCGAAATTATCTGCCCCTCAGGGGCAAAGTAAGTATTGACCTCGAGGTCATGGTCAAAATGATAATTGCGTAATATACCCTGTTTGATGAAATAGATATAGCGACCGTCACTGTCAGCATCTTCTAACACTTGGTTTTTACTAAATTTAAACGGCTTCATTTTTGCCATCATTAAATTTTGATCTGTAACCGATATATCAAATTGGTTTAGTAGGTTGGCAATCATATATTGTCTCTAATATAAAGTGCGATGTGTTTTGCTAATTTTTCATCGCGTATAATACGGCGATGCCCTAGCCCAATGGTGGGGTAAAACACGGCTTCTTTCCAAACATTTTTTAAATTTGTAAATTCTTCAAATGGCACTTCTTTGTCATTTTCATCATGGATCACCAAAACAGCTTTATCCTTATATAAATCGCTATTTACTAAGCTCACCTCATCCACACTATATTCGCCTTTTGCATTGATAAGCTCAAAGCTTTTGGCAACGGCTTTGTCACTCATCCCATATTTTTTAAACGTCTTAGAAAAAACACCTCTGACAAATGTCGGCGCAGAAATGATCACCAAACATTTAGGTAGGTTCATATATTTATTCAATAGACCAAGCATTGCACCGCCCATAGAATGGCCAAGCATGGCATGCGGGGCTAATTGTTTTTCCTTTAAATCTTCAACCAATGCCAATGCCATTGCAAATATTTGGGTTTTTGTGCCGGGTGATGCGCCGTGGGCGGGTGCATTCCACGCCAACACTTTGTAATTTTGTTTCACCAAGGCTTCAATAATTGCATAAAATGCAGTGCCTCTAGATTCCCATCCATGGATAAGTAATATTAACGGTTGGTTTTCTTCGCCATTCTCACCCCAAATATTGGCAATGCGGCCTGAGGCAAAATCAACTTGTTTGCCTTTTTGAAAGCATAAGTTTTCTTCTGCACTACGCTCATAGCGGCGCGGTGAGCAAAAACGATCGACGGCCAATTTTGCCATTAAATTAGGCGATACTATCGAATAGGCTTTTGTAAACAGAAGAAGTTTCTTCTTATTAAGAGATTTTCGTAAACTTGTCATAAGGCTTAAATAATGGATTGAGGTTAAATGTCAATATTCAACATAGTTAATTAACTATGACGTTAAAGTGACAAATGCCATGCAAAAACTGCATGGCTGCAATTCCCTAACTCTGCTTTTGTTTTTTTGTCATGCCTATATATTCAGGTCAACAAACAAGAGCAACTAGCTCTTAGCAACAAATTAAATTATGGAAAAAATATCATGGCTTTATTCTCAGTAAACAAAACTTCAAAAACTAAAAAATCACTTGGCCTAATTGCAAAGTTTAACGAAACTGCAAAGCTTCGTCGTGCTGAAAAAGCATTGCTTAAATTAGACGACCGTATGCTTTCAGACATCGGTGTATCTCGCGGCGACGTGCACGGTAAAGTTTGGGGTCAATTCTAATCTACCGATAAATACGAAAACGTTCATCTTAAATTTTTGAAAAGGATCAAAAAATGGCTTATATCACTTCACATGAATCAGATCTAGCTTCACCAGTTTCTACCAAGGTTTCTTTATTCCTTAAAAAAATTGGCAATGCCTTCATAAAAGCTCAAGAAGCTCGCGCTCGTCAGCATGTTAAAACATATATGTCTAAAAGCTACCGTCCTTTCTAAGGCAATAAGCTAAGACAAAAATTAAAAGCTCTCTAATTCTGTTAGGGAGTTTTTTTTCGCCAAAGTTCAGGCCTAAAAAAGAACGAATCATCATTTTGGCGTTGTAATTTAACGGTAAAATTTGAATTGTGAATTTTTTATGAAACGAGCCATGCAATAAACGCATGGCTGCCGCGTCGTAATGCTGCTTTTAAATCATACGGCAAATACATATATATAAGTTGTTAAACAAACGAGGCATATGGCCTCAACCCAACTTCCAATAAAGGAAATATGAAATGACAATATCAACATTTAACAAAACACAAAAAGTAAGCAAACTATCACGTTTCGTAGCAAAATATAGCGCTAATGCTAATCTACGTCGCGCTGAAAAAGAATTGAATAAATTTTCAGATCGCCAGCTAGAAGATATGGGCATATCTCGCGGTGACGTACATGGTAAAGTTTGGGGCGAATTTTAAGCTTACCAATAGTAGAACACAGTTTTTAAGCCTTCCGATATTAAATTGTCGGAAGGCTTTTTGCTGTCTGCTACCTATATTTCAAAAATTAAAGTTGCCCATTCGTCGATGATATTTCTATCAACCTCTTTAAACCCTTGAGCTTTAAAATAGCTAGATACCCAATTGGCCTGCGTGCCCAATAGGCCAGACAAAATAACCGTGCCGTCATCTGTAATGTTTTTACGAATGTCAACGGCCATCGTGGTCAACGGTTTGGCTAAGATATTGGCAATAATCAAATCATAAGGTGCATTGTCTCGCACAGCCACGTGGTTAAAACCTTTAGCGGTGATTGCCATTATGTTATTTTGAACATTATTAATAATGGCATTTTCGCGGGTGATTTTAGTGGCGACAGGGTCAATATCTGTTGCAATTATGCGGTTTTTAAGCACTTTTGCCGCAGCAATGGCCAAAAGTCCAGTGCCTGTGCCAAGGTCAATCGCATTATGGAAGCCGCCAATTTTCAACATTTTATCAAGTGCGATCAGGCAACCTTTGGTGGTGCCATGATGGCCTGTGCCAAACGCTAAATTTGCATCAATCTCTAAGCCAATGGCCGATGGCGGGCATTTATGCGCATCATGTTTGCCATGTAAAAAGAAACGCCCCGCTTGTATTGGTGCAAGTGCTGTTAGGCTTTCAGCTACCCAATTCACATTTTCATCTAGTGTGAT
Source organism: Hyphomicrobiales bacterium (assembly GCA_051531935.1). Taxonomy (GTDB): domain Bacteria; phylum Pseudomonadota; class Alphaproteobacteria; order Rhizobiales; family OSC116; genus OCS116. The sequence continues at coordinate 65,706 of JAOPTR010000005.1, read as the reverse complement.
GATGTCTATTGCAAGTGCAGCTAAACCCGCATCGGTATATAATTTATTTAGCTCGTCTATTTTGGGTTCAAATTCGTAATAAGCGCGTAAATCCCATTCTTGACTTTCGTCATGAGTTTCAAACCATGTGATGCTCATGGCTTCAGGCCATGCTGCTTGTTCCAAAATATTGGCATATTGATTGGCAATGGATTTATCGACAATCATCTGCGCGTAATATCGTGCTTCTTCCATGAAAATTCCTAAATTAAGTTGGTTCTAAAAACGAGGCGACCACTTTTTTACGGCCTGCTTCATCAAAATCTACATCCACACGGCTGCCATCTGTGGCCAAAACAAAGCCAAGGCCAAATTTATCGTGATAAACGCGCTCACCCGTATTGAAATCATTCTCAATCTGGCGGGCCTTTTTCTTAGGCTTAAAACCCTGATAGCCCGTAGATTGTTTGGCACTTTTAGCGCGTTGCCAACCAGGTGTTTTAAAGCTGTCGTTGGTTTCAAATTCGGCATCATCAAAGTAGCTGTTATTTTTTTGCGCATAATTGCCATATTGCGTATTGTTTTGTTCCACCTGTGCGGTTTCAACTGGCACTTCATCAATAAATCGTGATGGTAAATTATTTTGCCATTGGCCATGCACTTGCCGGTTTGCGGTGAAGCTAATCCAACAATATTTTTTGGCGCGGGTAATGCCCACGTAAGCCAGGCGTCTTTCTTCTTCCAATCCCGCTTGGCCCGATTCGTCTAAAGCACGTTGATGCGGAAACTGACCCTCTTCCCATGCAGGTAGGAATACATATTCATATTCTAAACCTTTAACGGCATGCAATGTCATTAAGCTGACCATTTCACTATTATATTTCTGCTCATCGACATCCATAACCAAGCTTATATGTTCCAAAAACTCACCAAGTGATGCAAATTGTCCAATTTGCCCTACCAATTCTTGTAAATTTTCTAGCCTGCCAGGCGCATCCGCGGTTGTGGCTTCTTGCCACATATTATTGTAGCCGCTTTCTTCGAATATTAGTTTCGCCAATTCGGGATGCGGCATTTCGGTCACCAAACCCTGCCAACGAATAAAGTTATCCATCAGGCTTTTAAGCTCGGTTTTGGTGCGGCCAGTCAGTGGCTCATTAGCCCCTAAATCTTGTGCGGCATCATACAGCTCCATGCCTTTATTGTCGGCATATAGCTTAAATTGTTCAATTTCTTTGGGCTTTAATTTATGCCATGGGTCAATTAATGCCGCTTCAAAGCTTAAATTTTTGTCCATGCCATAAGGTAAGCTCAGAATAATTTTTTTAATTTTCCGGCGTAATGGCGCAGGGAAATTATCGTCCTTGGTCATCTCAGTTGCAGCGCTGAATAAGGATATGTTATTCATGCGCGCAAAATTCTGCATTTTGGCTAAAGATGATGCGCCAATACCACGCTTTGGTACGTTGATGATGCGGCTGAACTTTATGTCATTATCGGCATTTTGTACGAGTGATAGATAGGCGATCACATCTCGAATTTCGGCGCGTTCATAAAATTTAGGGCCACCAACCAAACGGTAAGGAATTCCCAATATTGAAAGCCTGTCCTCAAATGAGCGCATTAATGTCGATGTGCGCACCAAAACGGCTATTTCATTTAAATCGGCGCCTTCATGCCTAAATGTTTCAATTTTTTCGCAAATGGCTTTGGCTTCTTCATCACCATCCCAAACCGATTTCACAACTAGCTTATTGCCATCTTCATTATTCGAATAAAGGGTTTTGCCCAATCGGTCACTATTATGGGCAATCACACCCGATGCTGCGGCCAAAATATGCCCTGTTGAGCGGTAGTTTTGCTCTAGCCTAACAATTTTCGCGCCTTTAAAGTCTTTTTCAAAACGTAAAATGTTTTCGACTTCAGCGCCGCGCCACCCATAAATGGATTGGTCATCATCGCCCACACAACATACATTTTGAGGGCGATCTTTGCCATTGCCCGCAAGCAGGCGCAGCCATAAATACTGCACAACATTGGTATCCTGATATTCGTCAATCAGGATATATTTAAAACGTTCTTGGTAGATTTTTAAAATGTCTGGATTTTCTTGAAACAGGCGTAAACACTCAATCAACATGTCGCCAAAATCAGCAGCATTGGCAATTTTTAGACGATTTTGGTAGGTTTGATAAAGAGTGATGCCTTTGCCATCTGCATAATCATGGGCTTCATTTGCAGGCACTTGGCTAGGCTGTAAGCCGCGGTTTTTCCAATTGTCTATGGCATTGGCAAGCGCGCGGGCAGGCCATTTTTTTTCGTCAACATTTTCCGCTCTGATGATGGTTTTAAGCAATCTAATTTGGTCATCAGGGTCTAGAATTGTAAAATCAGAGCGCAAGCCTAACAGTTCGGCATGGCGGCGCATTATTTTTGCGGTAACCGCATGAAAAGTACCAAGCCATTGCATGCCTTCAACAGCATCACCAATTTGTAAACCAATACGTTGGCGCATTTCGCGCGCGGCTTTATTGGTAAATGTCACCACTAACATTTGGCTAGGCCATGCTTTGCGTTGTGCCAATATATGCGTGATGCGGGTGGTTAAAACGCGGGTTTTGCCTGTGCCTGCACCCGCCAAAACCAACAAAGGGCCATCGGTTGCTTCCACAGCTTCGCGTTGGGCTTCATTTAGCCCCGCCATATAATCACCATCTATCGAGTTTGATGGGCTAGGGCGGTTTTCATGGTTTGCGGCTTGTTGCGCCAATTGCGCAAGGCCAACTTTTGGTTTTTGAGGTTGAGCCGTTTGAATTTCTGGCTCAAACATGGGCGGCTCATTTTCGGCCGCAAAAAGATCATCTTTCGGCACAGTTTTGCCACCTTCAAACCGCGGGAACGGGTCAAAATCGTCTAAATCAAAAGGGTCTATATTGTCAGAATCACTCATTATTTTCTCGCCACAAAATCTAGCCTTTTATATAGCGATTTTTAACCAAGATGAAAACCTAATTATGCTCTTCCATGTTGGTGGCAATGAGCGCATAATTGTATATTTGCAGCGCACGTATATGAGATACATAGCCAATGACGGTTTTTTCGGCCGTGGCCTCGTCGGTTTCAATAACTGCAATTTCTTCACAGTCAGTAAAAGCACCAAATTTTTTAATGGCATCTTCTAACGTATTATTCACTGTTAATGTAGGCGCGTCCTCATATTCTTCGGGGTCGAAGGGTAGGGGATCGCATTTATCAATCACATCCCAAATTGTCACATTACGCGCAATTTGGCGGTGCGAACCACGGTCAAGGAATATGCCTTTATTGGCTAGCTGCCAATGGAAAATGCTCTGCCCTTGCACGGCTTGCGATATGCCTGTGGCAATGGATACCGAAAATAGCAAAGCAAGGGTAATGTGGTAATCGGCGGTGAGTTCAAATACAATCAAAACGGTAGAAATTGGCGCACCCAAAATGGCAGCAGCCACTGCGCCCATGCCAATAATAGCGTATACACCAGTATGTGATGCCAATTCTGGAAAAGCCATGGTGGCTAAATATCCAAATATGCCACCAGACATGGCGCCAATATAAAGCGCGGGCGAAAATACACCACCAACTAACCTAGAGGCCAGCGTAATCGCCACTGCAAAGGTTTTGGCAAAAAGTAAAACAAACAAGGCCAACAAAGTGTAATTGCCCTGTAAGGCTTTGTTTGTAGCTTCATAACCAATGCCCAAAATTTCGGGTACATATAATGAAATAATGGCGATGATAAACCCACCAATTGCGGGGCGAATAATGTCATGAATTTTAATCATTTTCGAAATTTTATCAGTAAATCTCACACTGGTCTGAAAGCCGATGGCGGTGATGGCCGATACCACGCCCAATAAAGCAAAAGCAGGAAACTCCCAATAGGATGAAATTGTATATTCAGGGATGATAAAACCAGGGAAATCACCCAAATGAAACCGCACGATTAATGTGGCGACAACGGATGCAATGACTATGGGCACAAATGCGGCAACCGCAAAATGGCCTAATATAACCTCTAAAGCAAATAAGACCCCTGCAATGGGGGCATTAAAACTAGCGGTCACAGCGGCAGCAACGCCTGCACCAAACAATGAGCGGCGCGACGATGGCGGAATGTTGATAAGCTTGGCAATTGCAGAAGCAAGGGAAGCGCCAAAATGCACAATTGGGCCTTCACGACCTGCGCTGCCTCCAATGCCTAAAGTTAAGCCCGCCGCAATAATGTTTGCAAAACCACGTCTTAGAGAAATAAAAGCTGTACCTTTGGCGCGTGCGCCAATCACATCAGCCACACCTTCGGGGTGTTTTTCGGGCGCGAAATAAAAGACGATAAGCCCCACGCATAACCCGCCCAATGTAGGCACTAAAATGCGCAAATATAGAGGAACTTCGGTTAATTTATCAAAGAATATTTCTGATTTTTCGCCAATCCACGCAAACTGAATATAACCAATATATTCCCTGAATAAAATAGCAATATAGGCAACGGCTGCACCAATAATAAGGGAGAATATCCAAACCAATGGTTGCTTTGTCGACCAAAAATGGCTGGCATTTGGTGCGATATATTTAAGTATAAGCTTATTGATGGTCTGCGTTGGATTGTTCATTTTTTTGACAATTGGCTGTAATCATTACGAATATGTGTAAATTATTATGTTTAAAAAACCATAAAGATTAAACTAATTTACGCGCATTTCTGATATAATAAAATAAGTAATTGTGGCGAGGGGCAAAAATGACTGTTTTAAAAACGTATAATGACCAATATGGTGATGTGAATTTAGCGATTGAAGCGCTTAAGAAACTATTGGGCGAACAGCTCATTACCACCATGGCTGTGCGCAGCCAACATGGCGGTGGCGAATTGACTTATCACAAAGCTGGTGCACCCGATGCTGTGGCTTTTGCCCGCTCTACCGAGCAAGTTTCTCAAATTGTGAAAATATGCGCCCAATATAAAGTGCCAATTATCGCCTTTGGTGCAGGTAGTTCGCTCGAAGGCCATATTGTCGCCACCTATGGCGGCATATGCATCGACCTTTCGCAGATGGATCAAATTGTCGAGTTACATGCCGAGGATTTGGATGTAACAGTACAAGCAGGCGTAACCCGCCAAGATTTGAACGTTCATTTGCGCGATACTGGCCTATTTTTCCCTATCGACCCGGGTGCCGAAGCTACGTTAGCAGGTATGGCAGCCACACGTGCATCGGGTACAAATGCAGTGCTTTACGGCACAATGCGCGACAATGTCATCAATATGACGGTGGTTTTGCCAACGGGTGAAATTATCAAAACAGGTGGCCGCGCCAAAAAATCATCTGCTGGTTATGATTTAACAAGATTGATGATTGGCAGTGAAGGTACTTTGGGCATTATTACCGAGCTAACCGTCAAGTTATACGGCATTCCAGAAAAAATATTATCAGCAGTTTGTAGTTTTGACAGCATTAAACAAGCCTGCGAAGCAGTTATTATGACCATTCAATCAGGCATTCCCGTGGCGCGGATAGAATTGTTAGATGAGCTGCAAGTCGAAGCATGCAACGCTTATTCCAAACTAAGTTTGGCGGTAAAGCCAACTCTATTTTTAGAATTTCATGGCACACCAACAGGCTGCCAAGAGCAGGTGGATCTATTTAAAGACATTGCCAGTGAATTTGGCAGTGATGATTTTAAAGCCGCCTCAAGCGCAGAAGATAGAAACCAACTTTGGAAAGCAAGGCATGATGCCTATTGGGCAGGTTGTGACATGGCGATAGGGCTTGAACATCTCTCGACAGACGTTTGTGTTCCCATTTCTAATTTTGCATTGGCGGTCGAAGAAACCCGCCAAGATGTTATAGATTCAGGCCTTATTGGCCCCATTGTTGGCCATGCGGGTGATGGCAATTTTCATGTTTTATTGAGCTTTGATAAAGAGTCACAAACTGATATGGAAAAAGTTAAAAATTTCCTCGATCGCTTGGCGGCTCGGGCATTGGCTTATGAAGGTACATGTACAGGTGAGCATGGCATTGGTACAGGCAAGGCCAAATATATGCGCGCCGAACATGGCGGTGGATTAGATGTTATGTTTGCAGTGAAACAAGCAATTGACCCTGCAAATATTATGAATCCGGGTAAAATATTTTACGGCTAAATGAGGGTTTTCCAAAAAACGCCATAATAATGTTGTAAATGTTGGATTTTATCACTTAGTCGCTATATTGTGAGTTAAGTATTTAGTGGTTTTCGCAGAAGGTTTTGATGAATAATTTATTGCTCGCCATTGCAGGTTTTATTTGCGCGGTTTTAGTTGCGATTATTTTTGCTCCATTTTTTATTGATTGGAACAGCTATAAAGCCGAGATTGAAGCTGCTGGCCGCAGAGTGACAGGGCAGAATGTCCAAATTATTGGTGATGTTGAATTACGTATTCTACCACAACCCGTTTTTCACACTGGCGGCCTTATCATCACCAATGCCGATGAGAAAAAACTATTAGAAACCAATGATTTCAGCCTAGAACTCGATTTCCCAAGCTTGTTGCGTGGTAAAGTCGAAGTGACCATTATGAATTTAAATGATGGCAAAATCTTCATTTCCAAAGCAGAAGGCAGCTCTTTAGATCTGTTCAATTTTGGCGGTTCACTTGGCAAGCCTATTGGTTTGGAAGATATATCCATTAATAAGCTTGTGCTTAATAATATGGATATTGAGTTTTCAAATTCTGATAATGCAAGCGCAAAAACCTTGTCGGTTGCTGAAGCCGAGGTTACAGCCAGATCACTAGAAGGTCCATTTAAAGTTAAGGGCAAGCTTAATGTAAATGCCGATGATACGGTATATCAGCGCGATTTTTCGGCTGCTGTTGGCAAATATATCGCAGAAAAACCACTTACGGTCAAAGTGCAAGTTAAAGGCGATCAAAAAGGCTCACGCCTTAGTTTTTTAGGCAATTTAGTTGGCTTAGAAAAACAACCACTGCTCATTGGGAAGTTGGGAATTGTGGGCAAAAAAGGTGAAAATCTTATTGGCTATGGCAAAACATTAGGCTCAACTTTAACTGATGATTTGGAGCTAACAGGCGATATATCGCTCAATTATTCGTTGTTAGACGTCGAAAATCTAAAAATTTCCATCACAAATGCCGAAGATCAGTCTCTGAATCAAGGTCTGAAAATTAACGGCAATCTAAAATACACATGGGCTAGAAAGCCTTCACTTAATGGCGCGCTCAACATAGGTCTTGCTGATTTTGATTATGTAAAAAGCCTATTTTTAAATTCAACAAATACGGCAAATCAGCCAGCCATATATCAATCTGTGCAAGAGCTTGCGCTGATGTCCAGAAAATGGATTTCAGACCACGTTATAGTAGGTGATTTGCAAACTGAATCGACCTCTAATTTTGAAGGCAACATCAGCCTGAATATTGAGCAAATTAGCTTTTTGCAAAATAATATTATTGATCGTGTACGCCTCATTAATAGCCTTATTAATATAGATAAAGGGCATATCACTGTGCCGCAATTTTCGGCTCATTTCCCCGGCAACAGTCAATTGTCGTATGTTTTATCTAGGCAACAATTGGGGCAAAATGATGATAATTTGATGACAGGCCAATTTGAATTTACCGCCCTACATATGCGAAAACTCACCAATTGGTTGTTGTTTAAAAACAAAGACCTTAACAATATCGCTGAGTTTTGGGGCGTGAATGATCAAGTGAGAAGCAAAGGTAATGTTGACCTTAAACAGGGTAGCCTGCACATTAGCTCGTCATTAGTCAAAACACGTAAACACGAATTTGCTGCCAATTATACATTAGAAAGCAAAGTTCACGATTTTGAAGTTAGCTTTAAAAAAATCAACTTTGACAATCAAGATATATCAACTTTTAAAAGCTATATTGCCCCTTATATGCAGGCAGGTTTTGTTGCAAAAAACAGTGCTGGGAACTCTAATCTGTATCACATATTGCCGCAAAATATAATTGCCGATTTAGGCGCAATAGAAGTGAATATCCATAGCGACCAGAGTTTTTATGGCATTCGAGATTTAGGCGTTTTTGATGCTAAAATGACTTTTAATAATGAAGCAGCGACACTTGAACAATTATCTTTAGTTGGCGAAAAAATATTCATCAATGCCGATGCTAAATTGCCGATAATATATGCCGAAAAGAATATTATTGATGCCGAGAAAAATATTCCAATTTTAAATTTTTCGGTTATTGAAGCCGATATGAATGTGGCGCCTCAACTGGTTTATGATTTGTTGCTGGATGATAATTTATTTATGAATAAGATCATCCCCAAAGGTGGCTCACTGGTGGTTAATGGTCAGCTTAATTCTGCAAATGATGAGGGAGATTTCCTTCTCAATGTTGCAGGTGATGTGGGCGAATCCGAAATAGAAATTACCGCTGAAATTGGCCTTGTAAATGGCAAATGGTCACAGCAGAATTTACAATATCAACTATCAAATTCAAGTTCTGCAAGCTTTTTAAAACAGTTCGATTTAGATGGATTAACCACCAATGAGAGTGAAGATGAAGCGGCGATTTTGCGTTTGGCGCTCCAACAAAAGCCCGAAAATTCAAAGTTAAAAAATGTGAACTTCCTAGCGTTGGTTGGTGAGCAATATATAGAATTTAATGGTGAAGCCACAAATGGCTCCCAAAACAATGTTGTTGGCACGTTGAAAACCCACCTTAACGGGATTGGTCAAATTGCTAGTAAGTTGGCTTTGTTTGATGGTCATTTCAACCATTTGAACGGCCAAGCCGATATTGTTGCAGGGCTAGAAATAGTCAACGATCTGTTGCACATAAACAGCTCTAGCGCTCATTTATTGAATAGTGACTTAAAGTCGTTGAAGTTAGATGCAATTGGCAGTGAGAAAATTAGCTTCAATGCCAGTTCCGAAAAATTGCACATCACAAACCTTATAAAGTTTTTCGCAGGAGAACATAAAGCCAGTGGCGAAGCCGTGGCAGAAATTTTGGACACAGCCTCTCAAAACACAGTGGATATAGCCAACGAAATTTTTGGTGGCTCTACACAAGCATTAGCAGGTTTTGATGTTGAAATGCTCAAAACCGTAGAATTTAACGGCAAGATTTTAGTCGATAAATTGCATTTGTCTGAAGCTATTTCTTTGGATAATGCCGAAGTTACAGTGCGCTCAGGGCTTGGCGAAAATGCAATATTTATTGATTATAAGGGCAAGTTCTTAAATACTGAATTGGCAGGTGAATTTATACTGAAGCCTGAAAATAACCAATTGTATATGGACATAAATTTGCAAGCATTTGCCGTAGATGTCGAACAACTAACCGCTGGTTTAGGCTTTGATAATCAATATCTTGCAGGTGTGGTGGATGTCGAGGTAGACCTTGCAGGGCAAGGCTATAGCGTCAACGGTTTGTTAGCGAATTTGTCCGGCTTTATCGACGTAGATTTAAACGGGCTTAGAACCAATCACATCAATAGCGGCTATTTTAATAATGAAATTATTAGTGCCGTTGATGAGGATGCGATTGACGAAATTTTCATTAATTTCATCCTTAAGAATGCCCTTAATGATGCCGCCAACAGCATTAAAATTTCGCCCGAAAAGCTGAGCTTAAAACTAACCAATGGTTTGGCGTCAGTAGCTCATGAGATTACATTCCAAAAAGCCAATGTAAAACCGCAAAAAGGGCTGCTAAGCGGCCAGTTAGATTTAACCAGTAATACCAGCCATTTTGCACTGCAAATTCCCTTATCTAACGATAAAGCTAGCCCTAAATTAGTGCTAGAATGGTTGAATGTGGATGGTGTGAATACCGAGAATATCAATTTCGAAAATCTTCAAGAATATTATAAAGTCAAATTATTAGAAAAAAATGTGCAGCGTCTAGAAGAGTTGCAAGTTGAAATTAAGCGCAAAAACGACGCCGAAATAGAGCGTTACAAGCAAGAGAAATTCGAAGCACAGGCATTTAAAGCCGAAATAAAAGTGCGTGTTGAAAATGCTGTTAAAGTACGGAAAATACGTGAAATGGTGGCAAAAAATCCGCCAGTACCCGCCTTTATGCCATTCACTTTTATCCAAGGCACCCCACCAAAAGCCACAGACAATATAGCGGACTTCAAAATAGATGAAAATATTGTGAATAGCAACCTGTTGCCAGCAAATATTGGTGAATTTGTTACCAATCAGATAGCCATTACAAAAGCAAATGAGGAAGCCGCGCGGATTGAAGCCGAAAAACTAGCGCTAGAAACCGCAAAAAAAGCCGCTGCGGCCGCGCAAAAAATCGTAGATGAAGCTCCAGAATTAGAACTAAACCTAGATTCAGATGACCCAATTGCAGATTTTTTAGGCTCGGAAAGCTTTATTGAAGAAGACCTAGTCGATGATGGCGGTGGCTTTGATACAGGCAGTCTGACAGATGCGGACACAGCCTCTTCAGTAAACCAGACGGGTTTTGCTAATGCTGATACGATCAGCATTTCTCCCCTGCCAGACATTAGATAGTGTGCTGAATTTTGAGTAATGTTAGTGGATTATTGAGAACTAGCTTCGTTCAAGTCTTGATAATATTTCAATATATAAAGTCGCACTGCTGATGAAAGGTTTTCATCTTTGCGTTGATTATCAATTTTTATGATAATTTGCGCGAGGCTTTGTTTGTTCTGCACTGCAATATGTTTGAGTGCCTGCCAAAACTCATCCTCTAAAGTGATGCTGGTTTGATGTCCAGATATGTTAAAACTATGTTTTTTAGGTTTTGGCATGTTAAAAAAGGCGGGGAGAACCCCGCCCCAATTCGTTGTTATTTTGGTGCAATCATATCTTCTGGGCGAACCACAGCGTCATATTCGTCAGCAGTTACATAACCACCACCAACGGCTTCTTCTTTTAAAGTGGTGCCGTTTTTATGAGCGGTCTTGGCAATTTTTGTTGCATTGTCATAACCAATTGTCGGCGCTAACGCTGTCACAAGCATTAAAGAACGAGACATTAAATCAGCAATTTGTTTTTCATTAGCAACAATGCCAGATACACAATTGTCAGTAAAGCTAACCGATGCATCAGCAATTAAGCGAATAGATTGCATTAAGTTATAACCCATTACAGGCTTAAATACATTCAGTTCCATATGGCCTTGTAGGCCACCAATGGTAATGGTTGTGTGGTTGCCCATCACTTGAGCACAAACCATAGTCATCGCTTCACATTGCGTAGGGTTCACTTTGCCAGGCATAATAGATGAGCCAGGCTCATTTTCAGGCAAAGACAATTCACCAAGGCCAGAACGAGGGCCAGAACCAAGCAATCTAATGTCGTTGGCAATTTTAGTGAGGCTCACTGCAATTGTGTTTAATACGCCAGACATTTCAACAAAGGCATCATGTGCGGCCAAAGCTTCAAATTTATTTTCAGCAGTTACAAATGGCAACCCAGTGACTTCAGCTACAGTTTTTGCAAATTCTTCAGCAAAGCCGGGTTTTGCGTTTAGGCCAGTGCCAACCGCTGTGCCGCCCTGTGCCAATGGGTACATGCGCGGCATGGCTGCTTTTACACGTTCAATGGCAAATTCCATTTGCTTGGCGTAGCCCGAAAATTCTTGGCCCAAAGTCAGCGGCGTCGCATCTTGTAAATGGGTGCGACCAATTTTAATAATGCTCGTCCATTCTTTGGCTTTTTTATCCAATGCAGCCTGAATATATACAAGAGCAGGTAGTAATCTATGATGAATCTCTTCCACTGCACCAATGTGCATAGCGGTTGGGAATGTATCATTTGAGCTTTGGCTTTTATTGCAATGATCGTTTGGATGAACTGGTGATTTAGAACCCAATACACCGCCCATAATTTCAATGGCGCGGTTAGAGATCACTTCATTAGAATTCATGTTGCTTTGCGTGCCAGAACCTGTTTGCCATACAACCAATGGAAAATGGTCATTCAGCTTGCCGTCAATCACTTCTTCGGCCGCTGTTACAATGGCAGCACCAATGTCAGCTTCCAAATTATCAAGCGCGATGTTGGATATTGCAGCCGCTTTTTTAATGATGCCCAACCCGCGGATTAGCGGAATTGGCATGGTTTCGCCACCAATTTTAAAATTCATCAAAGAACGGGCTGTCTGTGCGCCGTAATACATGTCATTAGGCACTTCTAGAGGGCCAAAACTATCGGTTTCTGTCCGCGTGTCGGTCATTTTAGTCTTTCAAATTTGCAGTTAAACTATTATTCAGTTGGTTTTTTTCTAAAAGCATCTAGGCTCACAACTTGGGCGCTGCTGTCAGCTTTTTCAGCTTGGTCATCAGTAGCATCATCAGATGTTTCTTCATCTGTAGTGGCGTCAGCTTCTTCTTTTTCCATAGTTTCTATGGCTTCTAAAATTTCTTCGGGTATTTCAAACTGCACACCAAATTGAACGTGTGGGTCAAAAAAGCCAATAATTGCCATCAGCGGAATTTCAAGTTTTTCAGGCACGTTGTTAAAGCTAAGTTCAATGCGCAATACGCCGTCTTTAACTTCCAATCCCCAAAATTGATGTTGGATCACAATGGTCATCTCATCAGGATATTGCTCATAGACCGATTCAGAAATAACGACACCAGGAAAGTTGGTATCAAAAGATACATAAAAATGGTGATCGCCGGGTAAACCATGTTCTACAACATGTTCTAAAGCGCGTTTTACAACACTGCGCATGGCGTCTTGGGTTAATTGCTCATAATTCATTAAATCAATTGTCATAATATACCCTAATATTTATATTCTTTACCTGCTAATAAACCACAAATAGGGGGTGCAGGTAAATAGCCGCATGGGGTTTTTATCAATTAACCCAATGATTGGCCTATACTTAGCTTAGTTCGGTGGATAACATACAGGTTCATATCTCACTTGTTTAACCTAACGGAATGATATAATTATTTTGGTGACTGTTTTATAGGAGCTTAGGTTGAGCAATTTTAATTTTAGCGACACTTTATTGAAATATCATGGCGCCTTAATGGGTTTTGCTGCGGGTGTTGGTTTTGCCCTTGTTTTTTCACTTACATTTATGCTCACCAATCTCGAGTTTATATCGTGGGCTATGTTGGTTGGTACGCCCATTTCTGTCGGTGCCTTCACTGTATTCTTTGCTTCAAGCGAACAAACAAAAAGTTGGTTGTTTAATGTTTTTCATCCGTGGTATTCGGTATTGGGGTGGATGCTCTTGGCCACTATTTTTGCATGGGAAACCCTAATTTGCGTGGTTATGCTGCTGCCATTATACTTACCATTGGCAAGCTTGGGCGGTTATGTGGCAGGAGTTTTGCGTCAAAAACGCTTTGGCAATGGGTCAAATGGCACATTGCTTTCGCTGGGTTTGTTGCCGTTACTTATCGTGCCTATTGAAGCGCCATTTCAAACACCCACATTATGGCATACCGAGGTCGATATTGTGGTCATCAACGCGCCCATAAGCCAAGTTTGGAAAAGCCTAGAAAATATAGAAAATATCCAAAACCAAGAGTTAAAATGGACCTTCTCACACTTTATAGGCTTACCAAAGCCGAGGTCATCAACCGTTGCAGAACTAGAAGTTGGAGCCTTGCGGCATTTGTCTTGGGAAAAAGGCATTCATTTTGAGGAACGCATCACCCAAATTATACCCGAAAAATTATTGGCATATGATGTATTGATCGACCAACAATCAATGAAGATTGCAAATTTAGATACTCACGTGACAGTCGGAGATCAATATTTCGACATCGTAAAAGGTCATTACGCACTTGAGGAAATAGGCAATAAAACCCGCTTAAGCGTTTCGACATCTTATAAAATGACAACCAATTTAAATTGGTATGGCAGGTTTTGGGCAAATATTGTGTTAGATGATTTTCATGGCGCGGTGTTAAATCTCATTAAAAACCGCAATGAGGCGATGGCGCAGCCTGCAGCTAACGCGGATAATGCATAATGTTATGAAATGTTGTCATTTCAGTCGTCGGGTTGCGATATCCATGTGGCTGGTCAGCGGCAAATCTCAGCGTATCACCAACTTGTAACCGTTGCCATTTCTGGCCATTTAAAATTTCAACTTCGCCAGTCAAAACCACAATATCTTCCATCACTCCTTTGTCATGCGCGGCCGATAATTGGCTTTGCAATGGTTCCAAATAATGAACAAACATTTCAGATCGAGTGATTTCGCAAAACGGAAACAGTGTTTTAAACCTAATGCCTTCACGAAATTGTAAAAACTCAGTTTCTGAAGTTTGGTTGCTTGTGAACGCAGTGAGGGGTAAGTGAAACCCCGTGGCTATCTTCCATAAAGTGGCAATGGTTGGGCTAGATTCGCCACGCTCTATTTGGCCAAGCATGGCCTTGCTGACCCCTGTTTCGGCTGCGGCTTTGCTGAGGCTCCATTTTAAACCTTGCCGATGGGCTTTTAAGTTTTCGGCAATATTGGGTTGGGTCATTAAAATCTCAAAATTGGGTCATTAAAATCTCAAAAAATATCTTGTGCGCTATAACGCACGGTGATAGGGTCTTGTTGTGCGTTATAGCATACGAGTTTTCAAACTCTAATTCAAGCCGTTCAAATCAATCAGGGTATTTATGACAATTTCACTGTTTAATCAAGATGCTTACCTAAACTCAGCCAAGGCCAACATCGTTGCAGTTGCAGAAAATAGCGTGGCGGTCGATCAAACTATTTTTTACCCATTAGGTGGCGGCCAACTTGGCGATACAGGCACGCTTCGCTTTAATGATGAAACCTATAACATCATAGACACTATATGGGGTGAGGGTATCCAAATATTGCACCTGCTCGATAAACCTTTGCCATCGGAAGCAGTCTCTGAAAATGTTTTATTGTCGTTGGATTGGCAAAGGCGATTTAACCTGATGAAAATGCACACTTGTTTGCATTTAATTTGCTCTATGTTTGATTTCCCAATTGTGGGTGCGCGCGTCGCTCCGTTAAAGGGTCACTTGGATTATTTTACCGATGGTGAAGCGATCGACAAGCTTGCGTCGGATGAAATTTTGCAAAATATAATATCTCAAAATTTAAATATTAGCACCGAAAAAGTGCCAGAAGCAGAGTTTCAAAACTTTATGGAAAACCGCCACTTAATTGGCGGCATGCCACCAGTAAAAAATGGTGTGGTTAGGTTTGTGCGCATTGGTGAGGTTGATAACCCGATTGATTATCAACCATGCGGTGGCACTCATGTGCGCAATACCAGTGAAATAAAAAACCTGCACATCGCCACCATCAAAAGTAAGGGCAAAGGCATTCGTAGGCTCAATGTGAAATTGGTGGAGGCGTAAATATGTTTGGTTTTAAATTATCGCACATTTCCTCAGGTTTTATATCTGTTTTGGTTGGTTATTCAGCAGGCGCGGCTATTGTATTTCAAGCGGCCGAAGCCGTTGGTGCCACACAAGCCGAGATTAACAGTTGGATGTTGGCTCTGGGTATTGGCATGGGTGTAACAGGGCTGATATTGTCTATCCGTTACAAAACTCCCATTTTAACGGCATGGTCTACACCTGGCGCCGCCTTGTTGGCCGTCAGTCTGTCTGGCGTGCCGATGAGCGAAGCCATTGGCGCGTTTTTACTCTGCGGCCTATTGCTGACTGTAACAGGTCTTACAGGTTGGTTCGAAAAAATAGCTGTTCTTGTGCCAATTTCACTGGCCAACGCCATGCTTGCGGGTATTTTATTTCAGTTCGGCATTGGCATATTTAAGTCGCTAGAGCAGGAACTTGGCTTGGTGGCAGTTATGGGCATTACTTATTTACTGGGCAAAATATTATTAGGCCGTTACACCATTCCATTTGTATTGTTAGTTGGCGCAATCGCGAGCGGTTTTTTGGGGCTTTATGCACCGGAGCCTATCGAGCTAGCACTTGCAAAACCAGTTTTCATCATGCCTACATTCAATTTATCAACTCTCATCAGCGTCGGGATTCCGCTATATATCGTCACTATGACCTCTCAAAATATGCCGGGTGTGGCCACCATTCAAGCGGCAGGTTATAAGGCGCCAATTTCGGCCAGTATTACTGTCACAGGGTTGATGACTTTGCTGCTCGCCCCTTTTGGCGGCTACACATTTAACTTAGCGGCCATTACCGCAGCAATTTGTTTGGGCGATGATGCCGATGAAAACAAGCAAACACGCTATAAAGCTGCCATCGTTGCAGGTGTGTTTTACTGCTGCGTTGGGCTAATGGGCGCCACTGTGGTGAGCTTGTTTTTCATTGCACCAAAAGCGTTGGTCATCGCCATTGCAGGCATGGCATTGCTAGGCACCATTGGCAATGCGTTGGTCGGTGCTTTGGCAGATGTAAAACAAAGAGAAGCCGCGCTTGTCACTTTTTTAGTGACAGTATCGGGTGTTAGTTTCGCGGGTATTGGTGCTGCGTTTTGGGGGCTGGTAATTGGTGTGATGGCACATTTGATTTCTACCAAATTACCATCTAAAAATAAGCGGTAATTCAGGTCGGAAATCATGATTTTTACCTTGAAGTCCATCATCAAATTCAAGTTCTAGCAAATGCTCATTTGCCTCAATAAATTCAACCGTTTTGGTTTCCGTTAAAGCTTGTTTGATAGAGGAGCCTGATGCAGGCATACGTATTTTTACACCAGTTATGTTTTGAAATCCAATTTCATGGCGGTAAGTCGTATGGGTCTCTTTGCTTGAGTCCGAAATGTAATCAAGGAAGTAATACATTGGCTCAATAAGCGGTGTTTCAAATATATGCATCTTTAAAGGTGGATGAATAAATTTTGGCTGATATTCAATGGTTTCATAATCAGTAATGTTCAACTTTTTATGCCCAGGATATAAACAAATTCCAAATGGAGAAATACTATTGTCAACCCGATGAAATCTCTCAAGCAAGCTAGAAGGCTTGGTGGGTTTGGATTGCAGTAATTCTTCGCTGGTTACATGCAGCAGTTGAAAATAAGCATTATCAAAAAAGAAGCGGTGGTTAGCAGTGCCTTGGCCTGTGTGTATGTTAGGCTCGCCTTCAGTAATACCAAAATCGGCAAGGATTTTCGCATTCTTTATAGGCGACTCAACGCAAATAAAAACATGATCAATTTTCATAACAGTTACTACATCTTACTAAGACTTAAAGCCTACACTAAATTTTCAAATAAGTGAATGTTTTATTTTGAATATAGTTAGCATTTAAAGTAAACTTCCGGCTTTATCTACCATCAAAAACCACGATGACTCAACAAGAGCCTCAACAAGCGCGCTAACTGTCTTTGTGCCGTTGATACTGGGTTTCGCTCCTGCCCACACTCTGGAAGTTAGCATTTATACGGTCGTTCCACTCCCTGTTAGCACTTGCGTGCGCTCCAATCGCTCACGCTCACTACGCTAGCCACCGCGCGTTAGCAGGCCGTGGCTTCGAACGTCATCTTTCGCGCTCACCGATTGGCACGTTGTGTGGATGCGAGAGTTTGAATTTTGCGTTGGTGTGGGAAAAGGGTTGAGCCAATTTATTGGCG
>JAOPTR010000005.1:0-48147 GCA_051531935.1 Hyphomicrobiales bacterium | reverse complement strand
CTAGAGAGGCGAAGCCGAACGAAAAAGATGAAACTTCCAGAGCCTCAACAAGCGCGCTAACTGTCTTTCTACCGCCAATACTGAGCCGCACTCCTGCCAACACTCTGGAAATTTGCATATATTGTAAAAAAAGAAAAGGTAGGGCGTTCTGTTGCCAGGTGCCCAAAGCCCCGCCGACCGGTTGAAGGGTCGGAGTTAGTTCGAAAAAGGTCGAGCGTGCATTAAGCAGCTAAACGTACTTCTTCTGCATAATTGTCATTTGCAATTATAATAGTAGACCGATATCGGTGGTGCTTCACCGAGTGAAAAACAAGTTTTTACGCCCTCGTCGATCCTATTTCGCCCCCATAAATGAAAAATGGTGGAGGCGCCGGGTACCGCCCCCGGGTCCGAATGGTTTATTGTACAGGCAGTTTATCACCATAGTCGGAACAAGTCCGACAAATGTAATATAGCAAATAATTGTGACAATTTAAAGAGGCGATGTTATTAATCTACATAATTTTAGATTTATCATCGATTCGAGGTCATTATGCAGCCCTATTTAGACCTGCTGAAACTTGTAAACGAAACTGGCGCCATTAAGACCGACCGCACAGGCACAGGCACAAAAAGTGTGTTTGGGCATCAATCTAGGTATGATCTGTCAAAAGGTTTCCCTGTTCTCACCACCAAAAAGCTGCACCTAAAATCAATCATCCATGAATTATTATGGTTCATCGCAGGCGATACAAATATCAAATATCTCAAAGATAATGGCGTGCGGATATGGGATGAATGGGCAGATGAGAATGGTGATCTAGGCCCCGTATACGGTTATCAATGGCGCAATTGGCCAAATGGCAATGGCGGCACAATAGACCAAATTTCACAACTTGTTACTAGCCTTAAAAACAACCCCGATAGCCGCAGGCATATCGTCACAGCATGGAACCCTGCCGATGTCGATAGCATGGCGCTACCACCGTGCCATACAATGTTTCAATTCTATGTGGCAGATGGCAAATTATCCTGCCAGCTCTATCAACGTAGTGCTGATATTTTCCTCGGCGTGCCTTTTAACATTGCCTCCTATGCGTTATTCACAATGATGCTCGCACAGGTTTGCAATCTAGAATTAGGCGATTTTGTCCACACATTGGGCGATGCACATATATATAGTAATCATTCCGAGCAAACAGCATTGCAACTTACGCGCACCCCAAAAGCATTGCCAACCATGCAAATCAATCAAGATGTAAAAAGCATATTCGATTTTAAATTCGAAGATTTCACCCTTGTCGGCTATGAAGCCGACCCAAGTATCAAAGCACCGATTGCAGTTTAAGGGCAAATTATGAAAATCTCAATGATAGCTGCCGTGGCCAAAAATGGTGTCATCGGCCTCAACAATAAAATGCCGTGGCATATCAGTGGCGATTTAAAATATTTCAAAGCTAAAACCATGGGTAAGCCGATGATTATGGGGCGCAATACCTTCGAAAGCATGGGTAAATTGCCTGGTCGCACAAGCATCGTTATCACTCGTAATGCGAATTATAAAGCAGGCGAGGCCGTTATTGTTGTCGCGTCTTTAGATGAAGCCATCACCTTCGCCACCAAAATCGCCATCCGCGATGAACAAGATGAAATAATGATTGTCGGTGGCGCACAGATTTACACACTTGCTTTGCCGCAGGCCGATCGGCTGTATCTAACCGAGGTTGATATTGAACCAACTGGCGATGCGTTTTTCCCTGAGTTCGATCGCACACAATGGGCAGAAACCAGCCGTGAGGTCAGAGCGGCCTCTGCCAAAGATGAAAGCGATTATGTCTTTGTGGCGCTAGATAGGCATTAATTTGTAAGCTTAGCGACCACAGTTTCAGCAAGTTGTTTATAATAATCCGCTGCAACACCCTCTGGTTCTGCATGGACAATCGGCTCGCCCATATCAGATTGTTGGCCGATTATGGGTAGTAGTGGAATTTCAGCCAGTAAATCAACGCCAATTTTTTCGGCAATCATGCGCGCGCCACCTTTGCCAAATACATAGTTTTTAACGCCATCAGCACTCTCAAAATAGGCCATATTCTCAACAATGCCCAAAATAGGTATTTTAGTTTGTTCAAACATTTGTATACCGCGCCTTACATCATCAAGTGCCAAAATTTGTGGTGTGGATACGATCACTGCCCCTGCAATTTTAAATTTCTGCACCAATGTAAGCTGAATGTCGCCCGTGCCAGGTGGTAAATCAATTACCAGATGGTCAAGCTCGCCCCACGCGCATTCATTCAGCATTTGTAATAATGCACCCTGAATCATAGGGCCACGCCAGATCATGGCTTTGTTGGTATCTGCAATAAAACCAATAGACATGAGCTTGATGCCAAATTTTTCAAGCGGCATCATTTGCTTATTCTCGTTAAGCTGTGGTTTTTCATAAAGGCCAAACATGGTCGGCAGGCTTGGGCCATATATATCAGCATCCAACAAACCAACTTTTGCACCACTAGCTGCCAATGCCATTGCCAAATTTGCCGAAACGGTCGATTTGCCAACCCCGCCTTTGCCCGATGCCACCAAAATAATATTTTTAACCTTAGCCAAAGCGTCATTCACAACTGCCGCGCTGCCCAAAGGCCTGTGCCCTCCGCCTGTTGCGGGTTTTGCAGCATTGTTGCTAATTAAATTATGCCTTGCATCACCTTCAGCAATGGTTTTTTGCGGAGCGGGGCGAGGAGCACCGCCTAATGTTGCGCCGCCATTCATCACTTGTATATTGGTTATGCCTGTGTTTTCCGCAAGGGCTTTAACAATCACCGCTTCAAGTGCTTTGCTGCCTTCGGCCGCATTGTTTTTCACGTCCAATATCAACCCAATTTGCGCCTCGTTGTCTATCATGCGCGATAATGGCGCGGTGATAAACCCAGCGTCAACGATAGATTCAGCGAAATCTGGAGAAAACGGATTGCGAATTCCTTGCAAAATTTCCAATATTTGGGCACGGCTTGGTAGTGGGGATGGGGTATCAGACATATAAAAACTCACGTTAACGATAAATAATTATTCTTGTTACACCTTGATATAAAGCATGCGATGATTATTTAAAAGAGGACAAACCGCTCAATTTAGTGATATTTTCGTGATTTTTCGCATTAGGCTTGCTCTTATACCGTGCCTTGCTTATAAAGTTTGTGAAAAAGCGAGTAAAATTGAGTCATCCGACTCAAGTGAAAGGATTTTAAATGTCTTGGGATAATGACGGAAAAGACCCTTGGGGCAAAGGTGGTAAATCATCTGATACCAAAGGCTCTAAAAATAATGACCCTAAAAATCAAGGGCCATGGGGGCAACCACCAAAAGGTGGTAATAACAATACGCCACCAGAGCTAGATGAATTATTGCGCAAAAGCCAACAAAAATTAAAACAAGCAATGCCGGGCGGTTTTGGCCCCTTAGGCATGGCCATTGTTGCCGCTTTATTGTTTATTGGTTGGCTTGCCACTGGTATCTATATTGTACAACCTGCCGAGCAAGGCGTGGTTTTGCGTTTTGGTAAAGCTGTGGCAACTTCATTGCCAGGTATTAATTACCATTTGCCATACCCAATTGAAACTGTGCTTACACCAAACGTGCTTACAGTGCGTCAAACAAGCATTGGTACAAATACCCGCACAGGTCAAATCGAAAGCCACATGTTAACTGGCGATGAAAACATCGTAGATGTTAACTTCACAGTGTTCTGGCGTATTAAAAGTGATGGCGCAGCAGCTTATCTGTTTAATGTGCAGCAGCCCGCTAATACCGTTAAAATGATTGCCGAAAGTGCCATACGTGAAGTCGTAGGTCGCTCTAACTTGCAACCAATTCTAACGCAAGCCCGTCAAAAAACTGAAGAAGATGTACATGCTCTTATGCAATCTTCATTAGATAATTACGATTCAGGTATTGAGATTACTCAAGTTCAACTCCAAAAAGTTGAAGCTCCTGCTGAGGTTATTGATGCGTTTAACGATGTGCAAGCCGCACGTATTGACCAAGAAAGAATGGTCAACGAAGCGCACGCTTATAGCAACCAAGTGATTCCTCAAGCCGAAGGTAATGCCGAGCAAATCGTGCAACGTGCAGAAGCTTATAAGCAATCAGTTGTGGCCGAAGCTGCTGGTCAGGCCTCACGTTTCTTGAGTGTTTATAATGAATATGTAAAAGCGCCAGAAGTGACGCGTGATCGTATTTATCTAGAAACTCTAGAACGGGTTTATGGCTCTACAACTAAAATTATCCTAGATAGTAATGGAAGTGGTGTTGTGCCTTATTTGCCGATTAATGAATTAAACAAATCAAACAAAGGAGCAAATTAATGATACGTAATCTTAGTCTTATTGTTGCGGCCATTGTCGCTATTGCAGCCTATGTTTCAGCATTTACAGTGCATCAAACCGAGCAAGCGCTTATTTTCCGCGTAGGTAAATTCGATCGTGCGATCACAGAACCTGGGCTTTATTTTAAAATCCCATTCTATGAAGATACACGTTATATCGACAAACGCCTTCTTTCTTTGGATAGCCCAGAGCAAGAAGTGATTACTGCAAACCAAAAACGTTTGGTTGTAGATGCGTTTGCCCGCTATCGTATTACAGACCCGCTTAAATTTGTGCAATCTGCTGGTGGCAGCATTGCCAATGCAAACCAACGTTTAGCAACAGTGCTTAACTCATCTGTACGTCGTGTTATGGGTAGCGAAAGCTTGGTATCAGTTGTGCGTGATAAACGTGCAGAGCTTATGCTAGACATTGCTAAGCAAGCCAATAGAGAAGCTGCCGATTTTGGTGTTGAAGTGGTGGATGTTAAAATTCGTCGTGCCGATTTGCCAGAAGCCAACAGCGCTAGTGTGTTTAGCCGTATGCAAACTGAACGTCAGCAGGAAGCTGCCGAACATAGAGCCCGTGGTGCACAACTTGCAAAACGTATTCGTGCTGAATCTGATAAAGAAGCAACTGTTATTGTGGCGAAAGCTAACCAACAGGGCGATATCTTACGTGGTGATGGCGATGCCGAGAAAAACAAAATCTTTGCCGATGCGTATGGCCAAGATCCAGAATTTTTCAAATTCTATCGTTCTATGCAAGCTTATGAAAAAAGCCTAACAGGTAGCAATACCTCATTGGTTCTGTCTCCTGATAGCGATTTCTTTAGCTATTTTGGTAAAAGCAAACCATAAGGTTTTATTATATCTAAATTGAGCAAGGCTTCGGCCTTGCTTTTTTTTTGCTTAAACCCATATATAATTGCAGTATCACAATTATGTGAGGGAGTGGCCGCATTTATGCCCCATTTAAAGGCATAGTGAGGGCTAGGTTCTTTACTAGAAGAATCTTAATAAAATAAGGAGATTACCTCAATGAGTATCGCAACTGAAATCGCGACATTTGGGCAACAAATTATAAACAAGTCTGGCAAAACCGTGGCGGTGGCATCCATTGTTTTCATTTCAATGTTTAACGTAACAACTACGCACGCTGCTGGCCTGGGGCCAGATACAATAGCCGATATGGTCGAAGAAAATCTAGAAGCAGTGGTGAATATTTCAACCACTCGTTTGGTAGAAGCAGGCCGCAGAAGCTCAATTCAAATGCCAAATATGCCAGAAGGCTCACCATTTGAAGACCTGTTTAAACAATTTTTTAATGAAAAACTTTTCGAGCAAAATCAACAAAATGCACCAAAGAATGAAGATGAAAAAGGTGAAGCACCTAAACAACGCGTCGGCAGCCTAGGCTCAGGATTTGTTATTTCAGATGATGGATATGTGGTCACTAACGCCCATGTCATTGCTGATGCCGATGAAATCACAGTTATCTTTAATAATGGCGATGAACTCATCGCTAAAGTTATTGGCACCGATAAGAAAACCGACATTGCTTTGCTTAAAGTCGAATCTAAAAATGATCTGAAGTATGTAGAATTTGGCGACAATAGTAAATTACGCATTGGTTCATGGGTTGTGACAATTGGTAACCCGTTTGGTCTGGGTGTTTCAGTTTCTGCAGGTATTGTATCTGCTAAAAATCGTGACATTCATTCTGGCCCATATGATGACTTCATCCAAACCGATGCTGGCATTAATAAAGGCAATAGTGGTGGCCCGCTGTTTAACCTAGAAGGTGATGTTGTAGGCGTGAACACAGCACTTATTTCGCCTACAGGCGGCAGCGTTGGTATTGGTTTCTCTGTACCTGCTTCAACTGTTAAACCGGTTATCGAACAGCTAAAAGAATTTGGCACAACCCGTCGTGGTTGGTTAGGTGTGGTCATTCAAAATGTATCTGATGACATTGGCGAAAGCTTAGGCATGAAAGAAGCGAAAGGCGCATTCGTAGCAAAAATCTTTAAAGATAGCCCCGCAGAAGATGCAGGCGTAAAACGTGGCGATGTGATTACCGAATTTAACGGCCAAACCGTTACCGATCAAGCCGCATTACCGCGTATTGTTGCCTCTACGGAAATTGATAAAGATGTCACCGTTGTAGTTATCCGTGATGGCGAGGAAATTGAATTGTCAGTTAAGGTTGGCTTGTTAAAAGAAGGCGAAAAGAAAGCGTTAGCCGAAATTAAGTCTGAGGAAGAAATCACAATCGAAGGCGCTAAAATTTTGGATCTTGAATTGCAAGAATTGAACGATGAAATCATCGAGCAATTTAAGCTTGATGAAGGCACAAAAGGTCTGATGATTATGGGTGTTGATGCAGGTAGTGTGGCTGCTGAAAAAGCAGTTCGCCCGGGCGATCGTATTCTAGAAGCCGCTCAATCCGAGGTAAATACCTATCAAGAGCTAGAGACTAAAATCGAAGATATGAAAGAAAAAGGCCGTAAGTCTATTCTTTTACTCATCGAAAATTCAAATGGCGACGTAAGATTTGTGGCATTGCCAATTAAATAATCTTTATATAACATGAGTGGAGGGGGATTATTCCCCTCCACTTTTTTTTGGTTTTTTTCGGGGATGAGCATGAATTTTAAAAACACTTCAAAATTAGCAATCGTTGGTTTGTTATCAATGGGGCTAACATCATGCTTTATTTCAGGACAAGAAGAAGCCAGCATTGCATTGGCAAAATGGCAAGGCAAACCAGTAAACGATTTTTTCTTTAAATTTGGCAAAGGCGAATTTCAGGCTCAAAATAGCCAAGGCACAAAAGCCTATCATTGGAACTCACCAAAACGCGAGGTTGTCATTGCTGGGCAACGCACAGTCATTTCCGTTGAAGATGAATTCATCCCTGGTAAATTTGTAAATAAATTGATCATCGAACCTAGCACTTATAGAAGCTATCAATGCGTATTGCGTATTGAAACTAGCTCTTCGGATACAATTAAAACCCTGCGAAATGTCAACGAAACTGGCGAATGCGCACGCTATTTCTCACTTAGTGAGGCCGAAATTGATGCCCTGTTAGAAGCGCGTAAATAACGCTTTTTCTTTTCAGGCTCACACATGCACCGCAAACAGTTGAGTTATTTTCGGGCATAAAAAATCAATAAATTGTTGGCGAATTTTATGGTTGTTATTGGTAGATTCCAATAACCATAATGTCGAATCCTCAAGCTTTGGCAGTTGCTCAATATGATCTAAATTTTGCAGTTGATCTGGTATGCTCAGACTATTGCGAAAGGTAATGCCAAGCCCTGCCTCAACTGCCGCCCAAATGCTCAACATATTGCCAGATATATAATCGACCTGCCAATTTAATTTACGCTCTTTTAGGCCGTTTTGCGCCATGTCTCTATAATGGCAAGGTGCGGGCGGCACTACCAACGAAAGCGGTTTTTCAGCGTCAAATACATAATCTTTCGCTCCAATCCATTTGGTCGCAAGCTTGCTAATAGCCGTAGCGTCTTCAATTTTAGCGGCGCTAAACAACATCGCCACATCCAATTTACTTTCCCGTACACGTATCGAAAGGTTATGGTTAGAATCAACATGGGTGATGATGCGTATATTGGGGAAAGCGCGCTTATATTGCCCCAATAATTCGGGCATATATTTAACGCCCAAATCTTGCGGAATGCCAATTTTTAACACGCCTTCAAGGTTGCTGGATTCTGTGGCACTAATCGCCTCGTCATTAATCGAAAGAATTTTGCGGGCATAGGATAGTAAATTTATTCCTGCTTCGGTTAAGCTCACGCCCGCTTTGCTGCGGAAGAATAACTTCTGCCCCACCACATCTTCTAGTTTACTTATCTGCATGCTCACAGCACCTTGGCTGCGGCTTACATATTCAGCAGCCAATATAAGGCTGCCATAATCAGCAGCCGCCACAAAGCTTCTTAAAATCGCAATATCTAAGTTTTTCATATTCATTAGTTTTTCTAATTTAAAACATTTATAAAATTAGTTTTATTAATTTAAAAGTCAAGCTTATTCTTCAATTTCAAATCGAAAGGAATGAATATGTTTAATTTTAAAGATGCGAAAAATATATTATTACGAGACAAAGTCTCCGCGACAGAGGTGAAGAATATTTCACCAAATTTGGAAATAGAAATTAATAAATTGGCTGAAAATGAAGATCAGCCACCAAAGCGTAAAAAACATGCAAAATTTGGCTTTAGAATGTAATTAATTCACAAACTCTTCGGCTTTATAGCCCTGCAAATAAAGCAGAGCTGTAAGGTCGCAATGGTTTATCGCCACTTTTGCTTGTTCCGCCACCACAGGCTTGGCATGAAAAGCCACCCCAAGGCCAGCTTTGGTCACCATGGCTAAATCATTAGCGCCATCACCAACCGCTAAAGCGTCGGCAAGTTTAATTTTGCGCATATTACAAAATTCATTCATGCTGTCTAGCTTGGCTTGTTGGCCTAAAATAGGCTCACCAACCGTGCCGTCTAGCTCATCATCTACAAAATTCAGCACATTTGCGCGGGTGACATCAAACCCAGTTTGCACCTGCACCTGTTCGGTAAAGAATGTAAAACCACCCGAAACTAAGGCCGTATAAGCGCCATTGGCTTTCATGGTTTGCACCACCGTACGTGCGCCTTCATTTAAAGTTATTTTTTGTTCAAATGCCGCTTGTAAGGCAGTTCTTGGCATGCCTTTTAACAAACCAACCCGTTCCCGTAATGCCGAGTTAAATTCAAGCTCCCCACGCATAGCGCGTTCGGTAATGTCCGATACTTTGTCTTTTATGCCCACAAAATCAGCAAGCTCATCAATGCATTCTTGGCCAATCATAGTGCTGTCCATGTCGGCAATTAATAATTTTTTCCTACGGTTTTCATCAGTATGAAAAGCATAATCAATCGGCAATGTGGCAATCAGTGAAAGTATTTTAGTTTTTACGCCTTGGCTAAGGTCTTCATGCAGTAAAATGTCCATGGCTTCATCTTCGGACAACCAAACAGCGGCTAAAAAATCTTCACCAATTATTTGTTTGATCTTAAGGATAAGCTCATCAGTAATTGCCTTTTTACTTTTGGGTGTGATTAGGGTAATTACATAAGCCATGAGCAATACTTTCAAATTTAATGGCCAAAATATTGGCGATCATATCCGCATTGATGAAAATCATAAGCGAAATATCATCCTTATTGCAGGCGCAACGGCAAGTGGCAAGTCTTCAATTGCAATTTCCCTCGCCCAAAAATTCAATGGCATCATTTTAAATGCCGATAGTATGCAGGTGTATAGCGAGATGCGGGTTATATCCGCGCGGCCTTCCGCTGCCGAAGAAGCTCAAGCCGAACACCGTATGTTTGGGCATATGTCAGCAGCCGAACCCTATAGCGTCGGGCATTGGTTAGAACAAGTTACTCAACAAATTGTCGAGATTTTAGAACTCGGCAAAACCCCCATAATCGTCGGTGGCACTGGCCTTTATTTCAAAAGTCTGGTCGATGGTATATCACCAATACCCGATATTGCGCCCGAAATTCGCACCCATTGGCGCGGGTTTGAAGGTAATTTACACGCAGAACTTCAAAAACTAGACCCAAATCTTGCCGCACGTTTAGAACCCAATGATCGCCAGCGCCTCATTCGCGGTTTAGAAGTATTTCACTCGACAGGCCGTACTTTGTCCGATTGGCAAGCAAACGAGCCGCTAAAGCAATTCCTACCAGCATTAGATGGTTTGCAATTGCACAAATTTACACTACAGCCTGAGCGGCAGTATTTATACGACCGCATCAATCAACGGTTTGATATGATGGTAGAGCTTGGCGGCTTGGCTGAGGTCGAATCGCTTATGGCTATGGGCTTACCACCTCATATGACCGCTCTCAAAGCCATTGGTGTGCGCCAAATCAATGAAGCCCTTATTGGCAACATGACAATGGATGAAGCCATCGAGAAATCCAAAACCGAAAGCCGTAGATATGCAAAAAGGC
Source organism: Hyphomicrobiales bacterium (assembly GCA_051531935.1). Taxonomy (GTDB): domain Bacteria; phylum Pseudomonadota; class Alphaproteobacteria; order Rhizobiales; family OSC116; genus OCS116. Next base: position 37,767 of record JAOPTR010000005.1, on the reverse strand, counting down.
AAATGACATGGCAAAAAGGTAATTTAATTACCTATAATTCGATCATAGAGCAACATTCGGAAAGAAAACTAGCAAATATCTTGTCTAAAATAACATTTTAGTGTTGACGTGATCAATTTTTGCCCTTAAAAACATTTAAATATTCTGTAAAATTGTTTTTGCAGTGTATTTTTTTGTATTTTATCTAAAAGTTTGCGCTTTTTAATTGGATAACCCGCTATTTTGCGATAGAAATCAGTTAACCTTACGCGCATAAGCTATTAGGTAGGTTTAAAGGTAGAAGTCATGTCAATAAAAGCTACAGGTGCCGAAATTATTCTTAACGCTCTGAAAGATCAGGGCGTCGATACTTTATTTGGATATCCGGGCGGCGCTGTCTTACCTATTTACGACGCTATTTATCAGCAAAACTACATTAATCATTATTTAGTGCGCCATGAACAAGGCGCTACGCATGCAGCTGAAGGCTATGCGCGTTCAACAGGCAAAGTTGGCTGTGTATTGGTAACTTCAGGCCCAGGCGCTACAAATGCCATTACAGGCATTGCCGATGCATTGTTGGATAGCATTCCAATGGTGGTTATCACTGGCCAAGTTGGCACGCCCTTAATTGGCACAGATGCCTTCCAAGAAGCCGATATTGTTGGCATCACCCGCTCATGTTCAAAACACAATTATTTAGTGCGCGATGTTAAAGATTTGGAACGTGTAATGCACGAAGCATTCTACATCGCTTCATCTGGTCGCCCAGGCCCTGTGGTTGTGGACATTCCTAAAGACGTACAATTTGCCGAGTATGAATATACTGGCGAACTTGTAACCGAGCATAAAACTTATAAACCTGTTTTAGATGGCGCTGCAGGCGAAATCGCCAATGCCATTAACCTGATTAAAAACGCCAAAAAACCTGTATTCTATACAGGCGGTGGTGTTATCAATAGCGGGCCCGAAGCGTCAGAATTGCTGCGTGAGCTTGTAGAGCTAACAGGCGCTCCTGTTACATCAACACTTATGGGGTTAGGTGCTTATCCTGCATCTGGCGATAAATGGCTTAACATGTTGGGCATGCACGGTAGTTATGAAGCCAATATGGCCATGCACGATTGCGATGTTATGATTTGTGTTGGCGCACGTTTTGACGACCGTATCACTGGCCGCGTAGATGCTTTTGCACCAAACAGCCAAAAAATCCATATTGATATCGACCCAAGCTCAATCAATAAAATCATTCCTATTGATGTGCCTATTATTGGCGATGTTAAATCAGTATTGGCCGATATGATTAAACTTTGGAAAGATGGCGATTGCGGTAAAAATCAACCATCACTTAAACCTTGGTTTAAAGAAATAGATACATGGCGCGCACGTAATAGTTTTGGCTATAATCGCAATGATGAAGTGATCGCCCCGCAATATGCAATCGAGCGTTTGTATGAGCTTACAAAAGATCAAAGCACATATATCACAACCGAGGTTGGCCAACATCAAATGTGGGCAGCACAACATTATAAGTTTGAAGAACCAAACAGATGGATGACATCTGGCGGTTTAGGTACAATGGGCTATGGTTTACCTGCTGCACTTGGTGTGCAAGTGGCACATCCCGATAGTTTGGTTATTGATATTGCAGGCGAGGGCAGTGTGCAAATGTGCATGCAAGAAATGTCGACCGCCATGCAATTTGGTTTGCCTATTAAGATTTTCATTCTCAATAATGAACGTTTGGGTATGGTGCGCCAATGGCAACAATTACTACATGGCGAGCGCTATTCATCTACCTATAGCGAAAGCCTGCCAGATTTTGTAAAAATGGCCGAAGCGTTTGGTTGTCTTGGTTTGCAAGTTTCAGACCCCGCAAAATTAGACGATACGATCAAAGAAATGATTGCTTATAATGGCCCCGTTTTGGTTGATGTATTGGTCGAGAAAAATGCAAATTGCCTGCCGATGATTCCATCTGGCGCGGTGCATAATGAAATGATATTAGAAGACGTGTTAGCTGATACTGAAGTATCTGATGCTGGCAAAAGATTGGTATAGGGAGTTATAAAATGCAAAATAATCAACACACACTTTCTATATTAGTGGATAATGAAGCAGGCGTTCTAGCGCGGGTTATTGGCTTGTTTTCAGCGCGTGGCTATAATATTGAAAGCCTAACAGTGAGCGAGATTGATCAAGTATCAAATATGTCCCGCATCACAGTCGTTACATCTGGCAACGAAAAAATTATCACCCAAATTAAACAACAAATTGTACGCCTTGTGCCAGTGCATAGCGTTGTTGATCTGTCATTAGGCGAAGCGTCTGTCGAGCGTGAAATGGCTCTGGTTAAGGTTGCAGGCGTTGGTCAAAAACGTGTCGAAGCATTGCGCTTGGCCGATGCGTTCCGTGCCCATACAGTCGATGCCGCGGTGGATAGTTTTATATTTGAAATTACAGGCCGTACTGATAAGGTGACGCAATTCATCAATCTAATGAAACCATTGGGTTTGGTCGAGGCTTCACGCACAGGCGTGGCGGCTACCTCACGTGGTGCTTTAGCAGTCCATACTGAATAAAATTAAGAAATTGAAGACAAAATTGTTAAAAATTAAAACGTATATATAAAGGATAAAACTATGCGCGTTTATTATGATCAAGATGCAGATATCAATCTGATTAAAGGCAAAAAAGTAGCTATTGTTGGCTATGGTTCACAAGGTCATGCGCATACGCTTAACCTACGTGATAGCGGCGTTGCCGATATTGCAGTGGCTCTACGTAGCGATTCAAGCTCTGTGAAAAAAGCCGAAGGCGAAGGCCTTAAAGTTATGACTGTTGCCGATGCTGCTAAATGGGCAGACGTGGTGATGATGCTAACTCCAGATGAGCTACAAGCTGAAATTTATTATGCTGACCTAGAAGCCAACATGAAAGAAGGCGCTGCTCTTCTTTTCGCTCATGGCCTTAACGTACATTTCGATCTTATCGTACCTCGTAAAGATATCGACGTTCTTATGGTTGCGCCAAAAGGCCCAGGTCATACAGTACGTGGCGAATATCTAATCGGTGGTGGTGTTCCTTGCCTTATCGCTGTACATCAAGATTACACTGGCAACGCACATGACCTAGGTCTTTCATACGCTTCTGGCGTTGGTGGCGGTCGTTCAGGCGTTATCGAAACAACTTTCCAAGAAGAATGTGAAACAGATTTGTTCGGCGAACAAGTTGTTCTTTGTGGTGGTTTGGTTGAGCTTATTAAAGCTGGTTTCGAAACATTGGTTGAAGGTGGTTATGCCCCTGAAATGGCTTATTTCGAATGCCTACATGAAGTTAAATTAATTGTTGACCTTATCTACCAAGGTGGTATCGCCAACATGAACTATTCAATTTCAAACACGGCTGAATATGGCGAATATGTAACTGGTCCTCGTATCATTACATCAGAAACTAAAGCTGAAATGAAACGCGTTCTTGAAGACATTCAGTCTGGTAAATTCACTCGTGATTGGATGCTAGAAAACAAAGTTGCACAAACAAGCTTTAAAGCAACACGCGCACGCCTAGCGGCTCACCCAATTGAAGAAGTTGGTCGCAACCTACGTGAAATGATGCCTTGGATTGCTAAAGGCGCATTGGTAGACCAAGCGAAAAACTAAAATAATCTTTTAGTTTTAATAAGTTTAAGCCCCAATTTTTAAATTAGTTGGGGCTTTTTTATTGGGAGTTTTATATGCCATTTACACCGTTTCATATGGGCGCAGGCCTGCTGGTTAAGGCCGTTATGCAAACAAGCTTTAGTCTCATGATCTTTGGCTGGGTGCAAATTGTTATGGACATTCAGCCATTGGTGGTATTAATCACAGGCGAGGGGCATTTACATGGGTTCTCACATACATTTATTGGCGCCAGTCTCATTGCGATTATCGGCGCGGTAAGCGGTAAATATATAACCCAATATATTGTTAATTTCATCAATGATTTTACATCAGATAAACCCATAATTACCATCTCTTGGTCTATCGCCCTGACCAGCGCGTTTTTTGGTAGTTTTAGCCATGTGATATTAGACGCTATTATGCATTCCGATGTTCAACCTTTTTTCCCGATTACGGCAGCAAACACAATGTTAGGCTTCATCTCGGTAACGCTATTGCATAAAGTTCTTTTATATTCAGGTCTATTGGGCGCAGCATTATATTATGTAATATTAATATCAAAACGAAAATGAAGTTATAAATATATTAATTCAGTTTTGTTAGTTTAAATTCAATCTGTTCAAGTGAGATGGCTGAATGAAAATTGACAAATATATTATCAAATGGAACCTAGCTTTAGTTGGTTTTTTTGCCATTCAAGCCATCGGCATATATTTAACCATTTGGTACTTTGATCTGTTAGAGGGCTTTGCACCCTCTTATGGCGCTGAAATATTGTTTGCGTGCCTTGGTTTTGTCATTGCTGTTAAAGCATTATCCTATTTTGCAAATCGGTTTTTTGGCAAAGATAAGCCACAAAACCCAGCATCGGTTCTAGACGAATTTCGTCACCATTGGCTAAACGGTAATTACATTTTATCATTCATCGTTCCTGTGTTGCTGATACCTGCCTTTATTGGTCTGTTTTCAGCTTTCAAAGCGCAGATACCAAACATAAACCCATTTTATTTGGATGAATTTTTAGCCCAAGCCGATAATTTTGTTCATTTTGGTATCGATCCATGGCGCATCACCCATTTACTATTTGGCGGAAATGTTTTTACATTCATCATTGATATCGCGTATATTTTATGGTTTCCAGTGCTGTTTACCTATACGATTTGGCAAATTGTTCATGTGCATTTTGGCAAAGACCGGATGCAGTATTTGTTAACATTTGTAGCGGTTTGGGCATTAAATGGGAGCTTTTTCGCCACATTATTTTCATCCGTAGGCCCCGTATATTATGATTATTTTTTAAATGGAGCACAATATTACGCACCATTGATGGATAGATTGGCCGAGATAAACCAAAGCCTACAATCAACAGTTTTTGGCGGCATTCGAAACTTAGAAATTCAACAGACTCTATTGGCAGCCTCAACCAGTGAGCAAAGCTCCTTTGGTGCGGGTATTTCAGCAATGCCGAGCCTGCATGTTTCAGTGTCTTTCATGCTGTATCTCGCAGCACGACGCGAAAATAAATATATCGGCTATTTTAAACTACTTATGCTGTTTTTCATCCTCATTGGCAGCGTGCATTTAGGATGGCATTACGCATTAGATGGCTATTTTTCATTGCTTACCACTTTCATTATATGGCGGGCATGTGGTTGGTTGGTCAACAGATTAAATGTCAACGCGCAGATTGAATGATCATTTCAGCACATTTTTCAGCAATCATAATAATGGGTGCATTGGTATTGCCGGATGTTATGTTCGGCATAATAGAGCCATCGGCAATGCGTAGGTTTTTAATGCCATAAACTTGCAATTGATCATTCACAACCGCCATTCTATCGTCTGCTTTGGCCATTTTACAAGTGCCAACAGGGTGGAATATGGTGGTGCTAATGTCACCAACAAGCTTCAATAACTCTGCATCACTTACAATCTCTGCACCGGGCTTATATTCTTGCGGGTTAAACTGGCTCATCACATCTGTTTGCATCAGTTTACGCGCGTGTTTGATGCTGTCAATTGCCACCTTTTTATCCGCTTCATGGCTTAGATAATCCGCCTTAATAATGGGCGCGTCATTTACATTGGCACTTACAATATTCACGTAACCACGGCTTTGTGGGCGCAAATTACAAACCGATATCGTCACAGCCGAAAACTTATGTAAGGGATCGCCAAATTTTTCCAAGCTTAGTGGCTGTACATGATATTCTATATTAGCGCGGTCATGCTCATCGGTAGATTTGGTGAAAATACCAAACTGGCTCGGCGCCATCGACAAAGGCCCCGATTTATTGACAATATATTCCATGCCTATTTTAAATTTACCCCATAGGTTTTTAGACATGTCGTTTAAAGTCGTAGCCCCATCCAATTTAAAAATTGTGCGTATTTGCAGATGGTCTTGTAAATTTTGCCCGACACCCGCTAAATGATGAGTTGGTGTCACACCCAAATTTTGCAAAAATTCAGCATTACCAATGCCAGAAAGTTGCAATATTTGCACAGTCCCAATCGACCCTGCCGATAAAATAATCTCGCCATCAGTTTCTACAGTTTTCATCTGCCCATTCACTTCGTACACAACAGAGGTTGCAACTTTGTCCACCAAACCAATTTTATGTACGGTGGCATGGGTGACAATGGTTAAGTTGTCTCGGTGCTTAATTGGGTCTAAAAATGCCCGCGCAGCGCTGTAACGCGAGCCTTTAATTTGGTTTACATCAAAATAACCACAACCTTCATTGTCGCCATCGTTAAAATCATCAGTGGTCTTAATGCCAATTTCGTTAGCGGCTTTCTCTACATGGTCTAAAATATCCCACTTTAGCCGCTGCTCAACAACGGGCAATTCGCCTAGCTTTCCATGGTTTTGGTCGGTCAATCTATGATGATTTTCACTCTTCTTAAATAGGGGTAAAACATCATCCCATGCCCAACCTTTATTGCCCAAATCCGCCCAGTCATTAAAATCTTCGCGCTGTCCACGGCTGTAAATCATACCATTAATTGCAGAGCAACCACCCAATACTTTACCGCGCGGGTAGGGCAGGGATCGACCATTTAACCCTTCGTCAGGTGCAGTGCTATAGCCCCAATCAATCACTTTGTTGGACATAAAATACAAATAGCCAACAGGCACCCTAATCAAAGGGTGAGTGTCTTTCTTGCCAGCTTCAATCAGCAATACTCTATGTTTGGGGTTGGCCGATAATCTATTGGCCAATACGCATCCAGCGCTGCCCGCACCCACAATAATATAATCCCACTTAAAACTCATATGCCCCACTCCATCGTTAAATAGAGTGGGGCATAAAACATTTTATGAGTCAATCCAGAATGAACTTATTTCATCATCGACGTAGCAATTGGTCTAACTTTTCAACCACTTCAACAGATGCCACCTGCATATCTGCAAAAGCTTTATGAGAAGCCTCTAAATTACCTTTGGCAAATTCGCTTGCCGCTAGCTTGCCAAAGTCATGCACTTGTTTATGCGGCAATTCTAATTGTTTAAAAGCTGGGTGGTTGGTGATGTTTGTATCTTCCACTCCATCACCCCATTTACCCAAACGGCAAGATCGGTGGTCAGCAAGTTCATTAGATTTCAAGTTATTCAATCCAACAAGCATTTCAGCCACATTCTTTTTCCAAAGATAATGGTCAGATTTAGCGCGGTTTAATACATAGTCTTTGATGTTTCTACCATCAAGCGCTGCAAATAATTCGTCAATGGTATCCTGCGAACCTTTAACCGCATCAATCACCTCATCCGCCATGGATGATGATTTCACACTGCTATCGGCAATTTTATTCACCCCACGGGCTAATTCGCTAGTGGCTTCTGTTTGCTCACTCAATACATTGGCAATAAGCCCCATATCTTCGGTGGTTTCACCAACGATTTTGGCAATTTCTTCAATGTTTTCTTCGGTTTTGTGAGTTAACGTTTGGGTGTTGGATACCGATTCATTGGCCGATTCAAAAGTACTCAACAATTCTTCAACGTCTTTTTGCAGCGAATTAATGCGCGCGTTAATATCTTCAGTGGCTTTTTGCGTGGCTGTCGATAGTGTTTTTACTTCGGCCGCTACAACGGCAAAACCTTTGCCCGCATCACCAGCGCGTGCGGCTTCAATGGTGGCATTTAATGCAAGTAAGTTGGTTTGTTGGGCAATTTCGTCAATCGTGCCTACAAAATTTCCAATTTCAATTACCGCTTCAGAAACCGCATTGGTCTGCTCTTTCATCGAGCCCATTGCCGTTGCGGTTGTCGATGCCGATGCGCTTGTTTCTTGAACGCTCGCTAAACCTTCACTCATAAGCGAATTGGCTTGCTGCATTTTTCCAGATGAATTTTTAGCCGTTCCAGAAATCTGGCCAATAGAGGCATCTAACTCTTCAATTGCCGCCGCCATTGCATTTGAATTGTTTTCAATCTCTTTTACATTACTGGTAATAAGTGCAGCCGCTGCCATAGAATTACTGGCATTTACGGATAATGAAACAGCGCGTGTTAACGCCTTTTCATTTCGAGATGATACAGCTTCAGCCAATTGCAATATAGGTGCAGCTATGTCTTTTGGTAAGCTCTGCTCATCAATTTCATCGCCATTTTCAATCGCATTTAGCGCGGTTTGTAATAAGGTCGATAAATCAATGCCGGCTTCTTCCACGGCCAATTCGACCACATTTTCAACTTGTATTTTTTTACGCTTTAGTCCCAGCATGTTCCGCCCCATTATAATGAATGCCTAAAAATACGTAAATATGGTTAGCATATGGTTAAATATCCCATTTATTGAGCGCTATTATTTCAAAAATGGGTATGTAGTATCTTCCTCCTTCTTATTGCTATACTCAACAATATTGATTTTGTGTCATTTCCTGCTAATTTATTGAAGTGGTGGAATCACTTTCAAACGGGAATCATATTATGACAATGACAAAAAAATTAACGGCAGAATTTATCGGCACATTTTGGCTGGTATTGGGCGGTTGCGGTAGCGCAGTATTTGCAGCAAAATTTGGCGATGGCCTAGGCATTGGCCTGCTTGGCGTGTCATTGGCTTTTGGCCTCACCGTGGTCACTATGGCCTTTGCAATCGGGCATATTTCAGGCTGCCATTTAAACCCCGCAGTGTCTATCGGCCTCGCCATTGCTAATAAATTTCCTAAAAAAGATTTAGCACCCTACATCATCACGCAAACCCTAGCCGCCATTGTTGCCGCTTTATTCTTGCGTATGGTCATCACTGGCGATGGCAGTGAGTTTGTTGGCTTAGCGTCAAACGGCGTTGGTGAGCATTCGCCAGGCGGTTTCAATATGATGACAGGAATTTTAATCGAAGTGGTTATGACATTCATGTTCTTAATTATTATCTTGGGTGCGACGTCAGACAAAGCACCAAAAGGTTTTGCGCCTTTGGCAATTGGTTTGGGTCTCACACTCATTCATTTAATTTCCATTCCCGTTACCAATACATCCGTTAATCCTGCCCGTAGCACAGGCCCCGCACTCATAGAGGGCGGCATTGCTTTGCAACAATTGTGGATATTCTGGGTAGCTCCCATTGCAGGCGCTGCATTGGCGGGTATTGTGCATAGGTTCCTAAATACCGACGATTGATTTAAATTTTTATAATTAAGTCGTTCGGTTAATAAAATTTAAAATATTTTATACTAAACTTCTAGCTAACTAAAATGAGGTTTTCGTATGCTCCAACAGTTAGCTAAATTAGCAGAGGTCGATTCAAGCGAGAAACGCCGCGAATTGATGTCTGGTATTGCTGAATTATTTATGACAAATAGTGACACCGTCACTGATAATGAAACGGCACTTTTTGGTGATATTCTTACCAAATTGTTAGATGTTATGGACGAGCAGGGTAAGCTAGAAATCTCGCAAGATTTCTCTACCTCAACCAACGCACCTAAAAATTTCGCGATGGCCTTGGCACAAGAGTCTGCCGAGGTCGCCACGCCTATGCTTACTAACTCAACGGTTTATACCGATGCCGATTTAGTGCAAATTAGTGAAAATTCAGATACCGATCACCGTTTGGCTATTTCAAGCCGCGAAACCGTAAGTAGTGTGGTTACCGATTCGCTCATTGGTTTTGGCGAAAATAAAGTATTGCAATCTATTGTGGTCAATAAAGGTGCCGAGATTTCTAACGATGGTTTGCGCAAAATAGTTGAACATGCCCAAGACGATCAAACCTTGGCAACAAACCTCACTCAGCGTAAAAATATTTTTGATCAGCTTAAAACCGTCTTACCAACAATGACAGCTAAAGCTCAAGGTCAATTTAGTCAATTGCTAGCATCTAATAGTGCAGATGAGTTAGAACAGCTCATGCAAAGCGCGGGTCAAGAAATGGCCAAAGATCGCTTGGGTAAAAAAGTCGATAGCATGCAAGCCAAAACTGAAGTGGCTTCCATCAATAATGGCAAAGCCACAAAAAATGACGTGATCATCAAATTTGCGAAAGCCGATAAGCCGCTTAAAATTGCCACTATTTTTGCATCATTTGCGAAATTAGAAGAAAAATATGTAGCCAATAGCATTTTGCAATTTAACAGTGACGCTTTGGTGGTGTTGTGCAAATCTGCCGATATTAGTATCGAAGCAGTCCGTGAAATTGGCGAAATGCGCTGCCGCATTCTCAAAACACCATCAGCATCTGTTGGTAAATTTGTCGATGATTTTGAAAATATGGATGAAGAAGCTTCTAGCCGCACCATGCGTTTTGTGGGCATGCAAACCAAGCTTAAGGGCTAAATTTAACCCTTAATCTATTCAACCAATATAAAATGGCTTTTTGTGCCGGCTATGCGCTGCGCAAGTTGGGGCGCATATTCTTCGCTGTCATACCATTGCATGGCACTGCTTTTGTTCGGAAACTCCAAAATCACAATGCGCTGACAATCTGCACTGCCTTCAAGCGTGGTTATGTCATCCGAGAAAACTAAATAACGCCCACCATAAGCTTCGATGGAAGCCGCGGTAGGTGCTTGATAGCCCTCCATAGCATTCTCATCAATATCACTCACCCGCGCAATAAAATGTACAACCATTGGCTTCCCCTCACATTAAATCAGTAAGGGGAATATAACCTTACCAGTCTTCACGTCCAAGTAGTTTTTCGCCTAAGGCATTGAGTTTAGCCTGCGGATATTTAGTTTTTTCCCAACCCCTTGGGTCACCAGGAAAAGCGCTTCTGGGCGGAGTTTCACTATTCTCAAACGAATGAATGCGCGCATTGGCAAATTCAACATTTTCTGGTTCAGCAGGAAACATGCTGATATATTGTGCCATGCGCACTTTATCATCAGATGTATTCGGCGCGACGCCATGCGCCAATAAAGAATTGAAAATCAACAAATCACCAGGTTCTAATTCTACTTTTTCTGGCACTAACCCCTGCATATCAGGAAAATAATTATGCCTGTCTTCGGGTTGGGTTTTAACCCATTCGTCAAAATGCTCAAATAAATAAGGCACACACTGAAAACCGCCAATGTCTCCATCGCCAGTTTGATGAACCAGTGACAATACGCCCTGCACACTCACAGCAGGCACTTCAAGCTTACTATCCACATCCCAATGGATGAAACCATCAGATTTTCGGTTGCCTTTATTGGGCGTGTTTAAATTGGCACGATCAATTGTCACCCATAATTTTTCTTGGTCCCAAATGTCCACAAAGGCATCATAAACCTTTTGCTCGCTTCTGTTGTCCCAAAGGGTTTGGTGGTGATAAACTTCCACCATGCCTGCGTTGTTAAGCTCTTTCATGGCATGGTCGCGGCGTTGCTCTGCATACCAAGTGGCACTATCATTAGGGTCTTTGTCCTCAAAATCCCAAAGCAAAGCTTTTAGCGCTTCAATATTTTCGCTCGGCACCACGTTTTTTACAACCACATAGCCTTTTTGCTGCCAATCGGCAAAATCCTGTTCAGATAAAATCCGTAAAGGTAATTTTTTCTGAATGTCTTTCAATTGGGTTTGTGCCACTTGGCTAATTCTATGCCCCGCACGTTTTTCCGTTGTTGCGTCAATAATATCTTGCATCATAATTCTCCCTTAAATTGTAATTCGAGTTTAAAGAGAAAAATAGTTGAATGTTGTCGCTTTTAGGCTAATTATAGTATTATTCAGGCGTATTTTATTAACATTAGTAGAAAATAGTCTATGAAACTCAATTTAGAAAAAATTCAATCTCACTCAAATTCATCATGGATGATGATGGACAGGCAGTTAGAGCAAGCCATTCCGTTCGAGTGGCATCATCATAAGGAATATGAGCTCACCCTCACGCTCAACTCAAAAGGCCAACGTTATATTGGCGATCATATCGGCCAATATCAACATGCCGACCTTGTTTTGCTAGGGCCAAATTTACCACACACTTGGCATTCGACTACAAAAATAAACGATGCCAAACCCCACCATGCCATTGTTATGTGGTTCACGCAGGAATGGGCGCAACAGCTGTTTGTTGCCATGCCAGAGCTAAATCCGATTGCAAATATGCTCATCGAATCAAGTCGCGGCATTCAATTTTCATCTCAAATAAGCCAAATTCTTGTGCCGCAAATTATAAAACTTGTCAGCCAATCAGAATCAGGAAAAACCGTAAGTCTAATTTCGATATTGCATCAACTTACCGAAGATACCCACTCAACAACCCTCGCAAGCCCCATATACCTAGAGCAACAAACCATAAATGCTGCGCATACAAGAATCGATAGGGTGCTAGAATATATTCATGCGCATTACGAGCAGGATTTAAAAATAGAAACATTGGCAAATATTGCGGCTCTCAGCCAATCGGGTTTTTACCGCATGTTTTTGCGCTATACCCATCATAAGCCGAGTGACTATATCACTCATTTAAGAATCGGCAAAGCATGTGCACTGCTCATCGAAAGTCAAAATACCATCGCCAATATTAGTGACGAGGTTGGGTTTAACTCGTTAGTGAACTTTAATCGTCACTTTAAACGCATTAAATCCCAAACCCCGCGTCATTTCCGTCAGGTATATGCTAAATAATATCGTCAACCACTAAACGCAGCTAGACATGCCGCCATCTACATAAAGTGTAATGCCATTCACATAAGTGGATGCGTCAGACGATAAGAAAATCGCAGCGCCAATTAACTCTTCGACATCACCCCAACGTCCAGCAGGTGTACGTTTTGCCACCCAGGCACTAAATTCGGCATCATCAACTAAAGCTTGATTTAGCTCAGTTTTAAAATATCCAGGTGCAATCGCGTTCACTTGTAAACCCTTTGGGCCCCAATCAGTCGCCATGCCCTTGGTAAAATTACCAACAGCGCCTTTAGAGGCAGTATATGGCGCAATCGACGGGCGTGATAATGCAGTTTGGATGGATCCAATATTAATAATTTTACCCTTACCGCGTTTTAACATATGTACAGCCACAGCTTGCCCGACATTAAATACCGAATAAACATTGGTGCGCATGAGCTTATCAAAAGCATCTGCGGGGAAGTCCTCAAGCGCTTCTCTGTGCTGCATGCCCGCATTGTTCACTAATATGTCTATTGCGCCTGTTTGGGCTTCAAAATCGTCAATTGCAGCCTTGCTAGCCTCGTGATCAGTAACATCAAATATCAATTCGTAAACCGTGGCGCCATTGGCTCTAATTTCGGCCGCGGCTTGCGCCACTGTTTCGGCATTTCGGCCATTTAAAATCACTTCGGCACCCGCACTTGCAATGCCTGTGGCCAAGGCATAGCCAATCCCACGGCTAGATCCTGTAATGAGACAACGTTTGCCCGCAAGGTTAAATAATTCAAGTGATGACATAATCGAATCCCCTTTTAAAAAATATATTAGATTTGTTGGCCTGATACTGAAGTATGAACGTTAATATTGTCAAGCCAATAACACAGGAACTCCCTTTCTTTTAAATTTCTGACCAGAAATATCTGTTTAATATTTAACAAGTTTCAAAAATGCAGCTCTTGCAGGTCTTTGGCTTTGAGTGAATAGGCTTGGTAAATGGTGGGTCTTCAGCTAATATATAGGTTAAACAGTCTCATAATTCACTGGTAGATATGACGGATCCAAGGCACGAAATCATCAATCAAGTTCATGCCAATATGCATTCTGCGATAAATCTTGGCGCATTGTCCGATTATTATACGGATAATTTCAGCTTCGTCAGCCCACTGAGGCCCGGAATAGGTTTTGAAGAATATTGCGTATATTTAAGTGAAATTTGTAACCATGGCGAAATGGAATTTATAGACATCATTGACCATGGTAGATATATCACCGTTCAATTTTGGTTGATGGTTGTCGACAGAAAAGCTAAAATCGAAGAAAAATTTAAAGCCACGGTCGAATTCCATTTTCAACAATATCTCATAGAGAGAATGGTGTTTAGTTACGGTAACGACCCCTTATTGGCAGGTTATATAAGTAAAAACTTTATTTCCGACAAATAACACCGTAGCATATTTGGTATAAATGAGAGTTAAGTTTTTGTAATTTGACTAATTCTAATTTTATACTATGCTTAACCTAATTAGGGACGGGGGCGTAAGTGCAAAATCAAAATCATATAATGATTCACGAGCTTATCGCGTGCCTACATTCTGAAAATCTATTAAAATCTCAATGTCGGTTATTTTCCACCTCGTTTAAATTCGATAGCCCCGAGCAGGGCGGTTTAAATTTCGAGCAGCTGTGCACCTATTTAAGTACAATTTCACACATGGCACAGGCGCGGGTCGAAAAAATCACCCATGCAGGCATTGTATATAGAGCGGCTATTATTTGTAACATAGTCGATAATACCGAAAAATATTATGCCGATTTAAAAATGGATGTAATATTTAAAATTAAAGATGAGCTCATTCAATCCGTTCACACAGAATATGTTGCGACACGCGAAGAGCTGGAATATTTTGAAAAGACTAAAATAACTTCTTCACAGGTAACGGATGTAATTCCCTCTTAAAACAATTACGTAACCTTATTGATTTCTATAATCACTTAATATAACGTGCTGATATTAAAATCATTACTTAGGAAGTATTTAGTGAAGAATAATGTGCAACTTGTTGAATTCTTTATAAAGTACCTCAATGCAAACGAACTCGACCTGCTGTCAGACCTTGTGACAAAGGATTTTATTTATGACGGCGCTTTGCAGCATAATCTGAATTTTAGCCAATATTGTAACTTGGTAAGTTATTGCAGCGCAATTCTCAAAGTCGAAGCCCTAAATATTTCAACCGTTAAAAACTCAATATTAGTCGATATGAATTTCCATTATGTCGATAATGCGCATTCATTTTATTCTAGCTTTCCAACCAGTGTTGAATTTAAAATGCACAATCGGCTTATTCAATCTATTCATGCCAAATTCCACACAAGTCAAGACGACGATGCGTATCTTAAAAAAACTTTCATAGACTTCAGTTTGACAAAATAACTATCCGTTAGATTGCCAAGACGAGCGCCCTTTTTAATTCAATAAATTACAGAATCAAAAACCCTGAAATCGTTCTATAAAGCACCTTAGAGTATTGTATCAACAGCTGCTCTCGCATCTCCAACTCACCCTAAAGTCGGTTCAAAAGCGCTCACTGGTGGATAGTAGATGCAGTCTTAGGGCATTCCTTGCCACAAATTACTCATTTCAATGCAAATCCAAATAAAGAATCTGTTCGGACTGCCAATACTTTCATGGATGATAACACCACCAAACCATGGCATAGCTAATCCTATATGACTATATGATGACGCGACAGGTTGATGACACTGCTGACAAATACTGTCAGTATGAGGGTGTTAATGTTTCTCCAAATTACAACACAGGATGATAAAATGATACACCATGAAAAATCACTAGACTTTAACGCTGCACCACAAGAAATATGGACTGTGCTCAGTCGTTTCATGCATATTAATGAATTTGCACCTCTCATAACATCTGTAGAAGCCTTAACTGAAGGTGAGAATGGTATGGGTTCTAAAAGGCGTTGCCATTTTGAAAACGACACCTCCATGGCCGAAGAAGTAATCAAGTGGGATGTCAATGAAGGCTACGCTGTGCGATTGTCTGAACTTACGCCAATGCCATTGCATGAAGCAGTAGCAGAGATAAAGATTGAACGTCTAAGTGACAAACAATCACGCGTGATCTGGGGAATGGACTATCGGGTTAAATACGGGTTATTTGGATGGTTACTAGGCCAAACGATGATGAAGCTAATATGGGCAAGATTATAAACCAAAATCTAAAAGGGCTCTCCGACAATGTTCTTCTAAATCAGAAATCCGCAAACTAGGTTGCTATAATTGAGATCTTCGAAGTGCTTTGGGGGTTGCAAAACTAATGATTTGGACACCATTACAGGTTTTTAGACATCACAAAACCCTCTAGTTGCTTAAAACTCAACACCCTTAGGGCACTCGAAGTTCTGATTGTAGTTCCAAGCATGGCTTGACAATATATTTATGCCTAAATGTACAGACAAGCTATCAAGTTTTATTTCCTCATTAGGAATATTTGTATTCAATGACACAATGAGGGTCGAAAGCATTTTTGTAAACAACCCAAATGCAGAACTGAAAATATCAGCAAATCCACTTACTCTTATAGATTGCCCACGATTTAATAACTTGTTTTTGTGAAACTGTTTTCCTGTAATCAGCTTGGTATCCACTGTAATAGGAATAGCCAATATTCCTTAAAAAGGCATGGGTCGCGGCAACTTTTTGGTCCAGCGTAGAATATGCCTCTAAAGAGGATTTTAGGTGACCGTTGACAATTTCACTATAAACTTCGTGAGGAGCGTATGCTCTATCTTCTAAAAAAAAGCGGAACTACAAGTATCTTATTCGTAGCGAGGGTTCAAAGCTGCATGAATTCCAGTAACCATCAAATAAGCTATTACAGCACCAAGTGTGATGAATATTTTACTTCACCATCTTAGAGCCAATAACCATTTAAATAATTTCTTTATAAACATATCAATTCACTAACAATCCGCACCACAGACCAATATAGCCTCCAGCGGAGCAGCGGTAGAAACATTCCGATCCTTTAGGACTCTTGCAGAGGCTCCGAAGGGTCTTGCTGAGTGTCATCAGGCTGCTTCTCAGCTGATAAATTGGCGAAGCGGCTTATGAGCGTGTTACCTTGAGCTGTTAATTTAAAGATGATGCGTCTATCAATTCGAACAACACGAGATACTAACTCCTCATACTTCTTCGCTGTGGCCGCTATTCCATTGCGTGGTATATTAAGAGTTCTGGCAATATCATCATAAGGAACACCTTTGGGGTATTTACCAATTTCCAACAAAATAATGAGCTGACTAAATGTCATATTCTCAGTTTCTGCTTGGAAGTTCACAAGTCCATCAATTAAATTAGTAAGTGTCTCGGCATTTGGTGGTGTAGTCATGTACGAATTTCCAGTATCTAAATTACAGCTAAGTATATGGTATAGGGCTTATTTGCTACATTGTATATGAAGTTGTTTTTGAAAGTTATCCAAGGCGAGGCGCAGGGTGGTAAACCCTGGCGATTCTATCTATTTAGTACCCATTCAGACTTTTCGCTCATAAGCAATAAATCCTAAATGAGCCCCCGCAGAGTTCTTTGACATTGATACAATGGGAAGCTAAATTAAGTGAAAATCAAGAGAACAGCATCTTGTTCTATGATTTTGATGAATAAGGAAATATATGACAGTCGACATTTCAATAGTTAAACAATTTTCACCTCTTGGTTACATGAGGGTGGCTTTAAACCACGGCAATCGAGTTTTGGTTAGTCGAGACGCAAACGGTTCTGCATATGGTATCAGTGTTGACTTGGCAAAAGCACTTGCCAGTAACTTGAATGTGGAATTAAGATTTGTTGAATATGAACGTGCAATTGACGTTTCATCAAGTGCCACAAAAAATGAATGGGATGTTTGTTTTTTAGCTGTTGACCCCGAACGAGCAAAGACGCTTGATTTCACAAAACCCTATATTGGAATTGAAGGTTCCTATTTAGCAGCAGCGCATTGTGATGCTGTGGATGCTGTTGCGCTTGTAAATTCTGGGGCAAAAGTTGGCTCAGTAGATGGAAGCGCATATTCTCTAAATCTGTTGCGCCAACCGGTTGCCAAAAACCTGATTATGTATAGTGATATTCATGCAGTACTTGATGCTCTGGATGCAGAGGAAGTTGTCGCGATTGCTGGAATTGCCAATGCCATGCAAGGCGAAGCAGATAAGCGTGTTGGCAGTAGGCTATTGCAGCCAGCGTTTATGAAAATTAAACAAGCAATGGCAATGCCACATGGCCGAGAATTAGCAAGCGCCTATTTGAAACACTTTTTGGCCGAGATGGCCATCAAAGGTGATGTCGGAGATATACTAGAAAAGCATGATATAGACAGAAGCGCAGCAATAATCCCTGATTAACCGTCGCTGCAGCAACTAATGATGCTTTATTCAATTGGCTAAAATATACTCGCACCGCCATTCTTGCTATTTCCAAAGCGCACAGAATATCCACATTAACAAACAAAGGATCACCCTCAATTGTCTTTGTGTTTATTCTGGTTCGGTACTAGAAATTGAAAAAGGAAACTGCTTGTTTCCCCTTTAAAACCCGCTTCAGACCAATAAAATAAATCCCCCATTAGAGGATCAATACGCATGCTAATAATCACTTAATTATTTTCTGCTTTATAATATCCAATAATTTGCTCGTCTCTTAGACATTTGTTTCTAACGTGAGCCCCAGTAGTCATACTTTTATTTTATAGGTTTTAATATGAAATTTATTTTCAAAATAGTCATCCTTATCGCCTCACTAAATACCAGTGTTTTGGCAGCAGATCAGAATAAGCTCTATTCTAATTTTGTTAAGACCATAGCCGATTTTCAATTTTGTAATTTTGAAACAACTCAAAAAGGATTTGAGACTTTCTACAATTATGCGAAAACCATTACCGATTCTGAAAAAGGAGAAACTCTTTTTAGAGATGCAGATATTGCAGAAGCGTCATTATTGATTGATATCACTCTGGATGGTTCGCGAGAATATTGTGCAGTGAAAGCATTAAAATATGTGCGTCTTGGCAACATTAAAAACCCACTAATTCAAGATTGGCCTAGATCCACCACATTTGCAAATTGTTTCAAAACCATATGGCGACTTAGCTCAAACTATGGCCGTTTCACCGCTACAAAATCTCGAAACCAGTGTTGCATTGCGCTAGTTACTTGAAAGTAAAGATGCTGCTGTAAGGTCTATGGTTGTAATGCAAGATTGACAACTACATATACTTATTACTAATCTTGCCATATTTAGTAATTAAATATTTGGTGATCAATGAAAATTCCTTTTCAACATAAGCTTGTGTATGGTGACAGTGCTCAAGATAAAATTAGTGTAACTGATGTAGCAAATTCTCTAATAGCAAATGAACAACTCGTTTTAGAAGCTTCAAAATTACTTGAAAAGTTATTCCCAAGTTTGGAAATTGATAGAGTCAAAGTTAAGTTTAAAAGCGTTTCCATAAACAGCCCATTGGAGGAAACTCTTTGGCTGACGCTCTACGCTAATTATCAAGAAGACTTAGAGAAAGATGTACCCGTGCTGATAGAAGATATAACAGGAGTTGAAATCCCAGATAAATACGATACTCTAATAACAATTTTGGTGATTTTAATCGCTGTTTATTCAATAAAGTATATTTCCAAAAAGATTTTCGAAAAGGACGACAAGCAAAAAAGTCCAAGTATAGAAATATCAGGAAATTACAATAAAGTTCTTATTGAATCGAGTGAAATAACCGGTATCGATGTCAAGGACGTTGAAAAGACTTTAATTAATTCCTATTCTGACAAAGAAAATCTATCTCTAGCAAAAAAATCACTGGAGTTAATTGCACCTGCCAAAAAGTCTGGTGTTGGCAATCTATCTGGTGGTGGTGTCGAAATTTCTGAAGAGACAATTATGTCAGCGCCTCATGATTTTGAATTTGAAGCTCTAGAAGTAGAAGAAGCATTAGAAGAAATAGAGGACATTGAGTTGGTGATACATGCAAACGATATGGATAGCGCAAAGAAGGGCTGGGGTGCTCATATTCCAAGCATCTCTAGCAGGAGAATTAGAATGCAAATATCTCCAGAAATTAGGCTTTCAAAAATTTATGGCAAGCGCAAAATAAATGGACGCATTATTCTCCAATCCAAAGTCGATAAGAAGGGCGAAATGAAACCATACCTTATACATTTACTTGAGCTCAATGAAGATGATGATTAACGTATTGTTATATTAAATTCAATTTTGCAGAAGATCGCGGCCCGCTACAGTATGGTGAGCGCCTAAGTGTTTTTAGCGTGTTAAATATAGCTACCCAAAAATTTTTAAGGTAATTTAAGAAATTGCCCTGTGGCACCAGAATCAAAAAACCCTTGCCGAGGCAAGGGTTTGATTTGGTGAGCCCTGATGGGTTCGAACCATCGACCTACTGATTAAAAGTCAGTTGCTCTACCAGCTGAGCTAAGGGCCCGTCAGCAATACAGTGTTCACTGCTTGCGTCTGTTGAAGCGGTTTATATGTCAGCCTTATCACTCTGTCCATGTATTTTTTTAGTTTTCTTGTGTTTTTTTGGGTAAAACTTTTATGGGCGTGTAAAAAGCCAATAAATTAGCACCCAACTGGGTATAAAATGTCCCAATATGAAACAGCTTTAGGCCTATTTTTATATTTTGGTCATAAATCTATATTATTCTATTGCTATATAATTAAAAACTAATAAGCTAATTTTATTTGAAACTGAGCAATAGAGGATGTTTCATGATGAACAATCATTATAGAAACCACCAAAATCAACCTAAAGCGCGTGCAATTGCTGCCTCACAGGCTGCTGAGCAAGATTTATTGCGCAAAGTTGCACTCTTCGCAACTGTCACAATTTCTAGCCTCCTACTTCTCCTGCTTATCAACCCCTAAGCATTAGAATAAGAGCCAAAATTTATAAAATTTAAATTTAGCATATGTTTAGGGGACAGTTAAACAACGGTTTAACTGCGGCCTAACGGCACTCTTCATCCAAATTTACAATTTAAAATTCAGGAACCGCTCCCTCATTTTATGGGGCGGCTAAAATTATGACAAATATAAACAAAGACCAAATTCCCGAAAATATAATGATTTTCGACACAACATTACGCGATGGCGAGCAAAGCCCAGGCGCTTCCATGACGCTAGAGCAAAAAATAGAAGTGGCCGCTTTGCTAGATGATATGGGTGTAGATGTGATAGAAGCAGGTTTTCCAATCGCATCAGAAGGCGATTTTGAAGCGGTCTCTGAAATTGCGAAAAACTCTAAAAACTCCATCATTTGCGGCCTGTCTCGCGCAAGCTTTAAAGATATTGACCGTGCGGGCGCTGCAATTAAACATGCCAAACGTTCACGCATTCATACCTTCATCGCCACCAGCCCCTTGCATATGAAATATAAATTAAACATGTCGCCAGATGATGTGTTGGAAAAAGTCGCAGCAAGTGTCGCAAGGGCTAAAACATTTACCGATGATGTCGAATGGTCGGCCGAAGATGCAACGCGCACAGATCACGATTTTTTATGCCGCGTGGTCGAGGTTGCCATAAAAGCAGGCGCTACCACCATTAATTTGCCAGATACCGTCGGCTACTCCATGCCCGATGAATATAAAGCCATGTTCGAAATGGTCATAAACCGCGTGCCAAATGCCGATAAAGTTATTTTCTCTACCCATTGTCATAATGATTTGGGTTTTGCCGTTGCCAATAGTTTGGCGGGTATTGCAGGCGGTGCAAGGCAAATAGAATGCACAATCAACGGTTTGGGCGAACGCGCAGGCAACGCCGCGCTAGAAGAAATTGTCATGGGCTTGCGCACAAGGCAAGATATTATGCCCTATGATACGCGAATCGAATCAAAAATGTTGGTGCGTGCGTCTAATTTGGTATCGGCAGTGGCTGCATTTCCTGTGCAGTATAACAAAGCCATTGTCGGTAAAAATGCTTTCGCGCACGAAAGTGGCATCCATCAAGACGGTATGCTTAAAAATGCCGAAACCTATGAGATTATGACTCCCGAAAGTGTCGGCGTAAAAGCAACAAGCCTAACAATGGGAAAACATTCGGGCCGCCACGCATTCAAAGATAAATTGTCAGATTTAGGCTATCAATTGGGCGATAATGCATTTTTAGACGCGTTCACACGCTTTAAAGAATTGGCCGATAAAAAGAAAAACATTTACGATGAAGACATCATCGCCTTGGTCGAAAACGAAATCGCCGATGCTAACGAACGTATTAGCTTAGTTTCGTTAGAGGTTGCAGTGAGTACAGACCGCAATGCCGAGGCTATCTTGGTGTTGGATATAGATGGTAAACAAGTACACCATACATCCACTGGCGATGGCGGTGTTGATGCTACATATAATGCCATTCAAGCGCTTACAACCAGTACCCAAAAATTGCTTCGTTACCAAGTGCAGGCCGTCACCGAAGGCACAGATGCCCAAGCACATGTTACGGTCAGGCTCGAAGAAAACGGCAAGCAAGTCATCGGCAATGGGGTCGATACCGATACCATCGTTTCATCTGCAAAAGCCTATATCGCAGCATTGAACAAGTTAGCCCTTAAACGCGAGCAGCTACACGCTCAATAATCAGGAGCGGAATTTTAATAAGTGGTTGGTTTAAAACGACCACTTATTACACTAGTTTGCTCTGAATACCCGCTCACAAAACAAACAATGGCGCCTTATGGACTACGAATCAAGATTAGCGGTATCCGATGCCCGCATTTGGCTAGATGATGTTTATCGAATAATCACGCGCTATCCCATCTGGTTGCTGGCAATTATTGTGCTTAATCTCAACATGCTGTTAGGCGGCATTTCATATCATAAAGCCATGCCGTTATTTAATGGCGGGGCAGATATAAAAATCTCATTCAATATTATTTTATATGCCGTCATTGTGTATATTGTTCATCACGATATATTATTTGGCCATTTGCGGATGAGCTTTATAAATCTAAAACGAATAATTTTATTCTCACTGCTATTTTTCTTTGTTTATCATATTTTTGGTTTGATAAATTCTTTAACCGCTTGGTTGCTAAGCTCTTGGTTTGTCGAATTAAACTTATCGGTCGATCAGGTTAATGATTTCACGCCATATTTGCAATTGCTACTGGCTGTATGGGCGTATATTATGTTCCCGCTAGTTGGAACCTTATTGCCCGAATATGTCGTCGATGGCAGGTTCAAACTAAAAGATGTCATCCGTCGTGGGGCTAGATATTTCTGGAAAATATTTCTAGGTCTTATTCTCATTAGTTTTCTGCTGTTTTTAATTGTGGCATTGGCAATATTAATTTTAAAACTATTTTCCAATACAAATTTATTCTCATTAGTTACCGTGCAAACCGCAGCAGGAAAATATACTCTTTCAAATCATTATTTTGTCCAAATTTTTATAAACATTCTGGCATGTTTGGCGTTGATACTCGAAGCGCGTTTGTTTTCAAGAATATTCTTAATGGACAAAGCCCGTTTGCAAATCATAACCAAATTATATGGCGATAAATCGCAGCGCTAATGTTAAATTGTCACGTAATTGTGAATAATTGCATGACCATTAAATTTGCTTCATGGGCAAAAATAGGTTATGTTCGTTTATCTTCCCAAACATAAAATACAAATTTGTATCCAATTGTAACAAAGCTGTATCTTGATACATTTTGATACAATCTTTCTGTTTGTAGCGCTTATTTGTTAAGCTTGGCATAGTCATTTCCTCATAAGATTCAAAGGCTATTGAATTTTTCAATGCCCTTTCCTGTCGGATTGGTAATTAAAAAGGAGATAATTATGTCTATAGGAGGAATATCTGGTGGCCAACCCGATTTTTCGGCAATGCGCGCTAGGATGGATTCAAAAATGTCGGAAATGTTCGCGGCAGATGATACTGATGGTAGCGGTGGCTTGTCGATAGATGAATTTTCATCAGCTCATGACGCTAGAAAAGCGGAAGGCGGCCCAGGCGGCCCAGGTGGTCCAGGTGGCCCCGGTGGTCCTGGTGGCGTAAGCGGCACTAAACCAAGTGCCGAAGAAATGTTCAACGAGATGGATCAAGATGACGACGGTCAGGTCACTGAAGAGGAAATGCTCGCTTCACGCCCGCCACCGCCACCACCTCATGGCAATTTCTCAGCCGATACTCTCACTAGCTTATTGACCGCTCAAGAAGATTCGCAAGAAGAAAGCATGAGCCAAATTTTAAGTTCAGCTCTAGAAGCGGCTAACAGTGATGAAGATGAGGACGAAGATGATTTAGTTTCGCAACTATTAGAAAGTGTCGCGTAAATTAATAATTTGATACAAGATTTATCTGCCGCACATTGCGGCATTTATTTATTTCTTCTATAGTTTAAATATGTTCAAACTCTACAATCAAGTATCAGCGGTCAAACGTTTTTCCAATGGATATTCAACAGAATTTATTGATTCTATTGATAGCATGCAGTGCTGGCAAGTGCCCGAAGGCATGGCTTATATTTGCCCCGAAAAACCAGATTATTACTATGGCCATGCGGTTAATTTATTCACCGCCCCCAATGCCGATGTAACGGGCGAAGAACTCGTTAAAATATGGGATCAACACATCGCGCTTAAAGCTCCTAAAGCCATTAAACGTGTCATCACATGGGAAACTAGCAAATTCATCGAATATAACAACATCGACCCTAAATTTGACCCTGAAAATGAAGTCATATTAAAATATTCTGCCAATAAACCCGCCATCTCACGACAGACTTACAATATACAATTACTAACCAAAGCCGATGAACAGCAAATGGTCGATATATATGTAGCTGATGCAGGCGAGGCGCAACGCGAATTTATTGCATGGCGCTCGGCTTGCCGCATGGCAGATATTGAAGCTGGCAATAGTCATTTTTTCGCCATCTGGAATAGAGATAAAAACGAAATCGCCGCCATTGCAGGCCTTTATTGGTGCGATGGCATCTATCGCTATGCCTCAGTGAATACCAGAAAATCCTATCGGGGCAGGGGCTATTGCTCAGCTCTCATTGCGCATATACGCGATTTCGCGTTAGCAAATGGCGCTAAACAATTATACATAGTCGCCACAAAAGGCAGCCAAGCTGCAGGCATATACATGAATGCAGGCTTCGAAGTTAGCAGCTATGAATATTCAATCATGACCGATCGGTAAATAATCTTGACTCGCAGTGTATATGCACTATAAATCATTTATGTTTAAAATGGATGAAAATTATAGTTTTTCCGCCTGCTTTGTTCTTAACTCCCGCAAAGCCTCGCGGGCTTTGACGCGTCATTGCGATGGTTTGTTGCGCGCGCATCACATCACAACCTCCCAATTCATTATACTCGCCAGTTTATCACAATATGGCCAAAAATCAGTTTCGGAATTGGCTGATATATTGGTTATTGAGCGAACTGCCATGTCAAGAAATTTAGATCTAATGGTCAAAGCTGGTCTCGTTGTGTCAGTTGTTGCTAAAAAAGGTAACGCACGTATGTCTGAACTAACTTTGGTAGGTCAAAATAAATTTGAAGAAATTTACCCAACTTGGTTAGAAGTGCAGCAACAATTAGCTGAATTAATTTATCCAGACGATCAAGCAGTAGCGCTCAAAATACTTAAAAAACTCTCAAAT
Organism: Hyphomicrobiales bacterium; assembly: GCA_051531935.1. GTDB lineage: Bacteria > Pseudomonadota > Alphaproteobacteria > Rhizobiales > OSC116 > OCS116. Next base: position 12,356 of record JAOPTR010000005.1, on the reverse strand, counting down.
TTCTAATTTTTACACCGTAATGTGTATGTACACGGAGATGATATGAATATATTTTTAAAAGAAGATCCAATCGTAGTGACAGGTATGGGGGTGGTCTCCCCTCTGGGTGTTGGTGTCGATGTAAATTGGCAACGGCTCATCAAAGGCCAAAGTGGCATTGTTTTTAATGATAGGTTTGATGTAACGGATTTTGCTTGTAAAATTGCGGGGTTGCTACCTCGTAAATCAGAGGATACTAATGGGTTCGATGTTAAAGATTTTGTAGGTCATAAAGACATCAAGAAAATGGATTTATTCATTCAGTATAGTCTAGCTGCTTCGCAAGAAGCCATTGAGCAAGCCAACTGGCATCCCAGCACCACCCAAGAACAAGAAATGACAGCGACTATAATTGCAACAGGTGTTGGCGGTTTTCCCGCGATGACTAAATCTACTTTAACCGTGGCTCAAAAAGGGGCATCTCGTTTGTCACCTTTTACCGTTCCTGCTTTTTTAGCCAATTTAGCGGCTGGTCACGTGTCCATAAAATACGGGTTTAAAGGTCCCATTGGCACCCCTGTCACCGCTTGCGCGGCTTCGGCACAAGCATTGGGCGATGGTATGCGGCTAATTTTATCAGGTGAAGCAAGTGTAGCTGTGTGCGGTGGTGCAGAAGCTTGTGTAGATCCTGTTGCCATCGGGGGTTTTACGGCAGCAAAAGCTTTAGCGGTTAGCTTTAATGACAGCCCTGAAAAAGCATCGCGTCCCTTTGATAGTGAACATGCAGGTTTCGTTCTGTCCGAAGGCGCAGCCACTTTGGTGATAGAACGGTTAAGCCATGCAATAGCGCGTGGCGCCACACCGTTAGCAACCATTCTTGGTTATGGCACATCAGCAGATGCTCATCATCTAACAGCTTCCCCGGCTGATGGTGCGGGCGGGCAACATGCCATGCGCAGGGCGTTAAAAATGTCGGGTCTTGTTGCAGAGGATATTGACTATATAAATGCACATAGTACTTCCACACCAGTGGGAGATGCGGCAGAAATTGCGGGCATAACAGCTTTGTTTGCCCAACAAGGTAAATCACTCTCAATCACCTCCACAAAATCGGCCACAGGTCATCTATTAGGTGCGGCTGGTGCATTGGAGGCTATTTTCTCAATTAAATCCCTACAAAATAATTTAATTCCCCCTGCGTTAAACCTAATCACAGCCATGGATGCGGCAAACATTTTTGATATGGGCGGAGCAAGCGCCCAGTCAAAAAATCTCAATTATGTTATGAGCAATGGGTTTGGGTTCGGGGGCGTTAACGCATCTTTGGTCTTTGGCAATCCACCAACCCAATAAGTTAAAATGCCCGTTATTTAGTTATTCCGATGCCTCTTGCGCGGTTTGCTTCCCTGCGAGGCTAATTTTTAGAAGTTGAACATTTTTTGCAAATTTATTAGAATTAGCAAAAAGGAATCAACATGATCTTATATATTCTACTCACCCTCGCACTCTATAAAACTCAGTTATTTTTAGAGCCATGTTTGCGCTATATTACTGGTGGCAAAAAACAAATGTCATATGGCTTAGGCGCACGCGATAAAGCCACCGAAATGTCCGTCACAGGCGGGCGTCTAAAGCGTGCTGCCGAAAATCTAAAAGAATCACTGCCAATCTTTTTAGCATTGGCACTTTTGGCCGTTATTAAAGACATTTCTGGCGGTTTAATGGATACGGGCGCACTTATATTCCTCGTTGCACGCGTGGCTTATGTTCCTGCTTATGTTACAAATTTCAGAGGCGTTCGCTCTCTTGTATGGACTGTTGGGGTTGTTGGTTTGGTTCTCATGGTTGTGGGTTTGTTGCAAGCTTCGGCAATGTAGCTAACAATTTCATCAACGGCTTCGTCACTAGTGTCACAACGGCTAGAATTTATATTAATCGGGTTTAAAATGCGCAAAATTATAATTATATTCATGCTTTTATTTACAAGCTCAAGCCATGCCGTTTCTCTAGATGAGATGATCGGCCAAATGGTGCTTGTTGGGTTCGATGGTAAAAGCATAAAATCAGGCAGTGTTAAAGCGTTAGAAGCCGATATTAAAGCCAGTAAAGTTGGCGGTGTATTGTTTCTAGGGCATAATATCGGCAGCGCTCAAGAGGTTTATGGTCTAACACAAGCCTTCCAAAATGCCTCAGCCTTTAAAACACTCATCACCATAGATCAAGAAGGCGGCCGTGTTACGCGTATAAAACCCAAAATTGGCGCGCCCTATCTGGCCTCTGCCAAGCAAATGACCAAGCTCGGCAAAGACGCTGCACACGAAAAATATTTCGAAACCGCACAGTTTTTACGTCAAATGGGTTTTAATGTAAATTTTGGGCCCGTTGTCGATCTGGAAACCAATAAAAACAATCCGATCATTGCCAAGCTAGAACGATCATATGGCACAAATATCGAAACTGTATCGCATTATGCCTTTATGTTTGTCGATGCTCATCGTCAAGCAGGCATGCTAACGGCATTGAAACACTTTCCAGGCCATGGCAGCAGCGCGGGCGATAGTCATAAAGGCTTTGTGAATGTCAGTAAATCTTGGCAGCCAATAGAGCTTGCTCCTTATCAAAATCTAATTGCGTGGAATGCTGTCGATATGGTCATGGCTGCGCATGTATTTCTAGATAGCATGAGTGATGATGGCATCGTGCCAACTTCTTTGTCAAGCAAAGCCATCAACCAAACATTGCGCGCTCAGATGGGCTATAAAGGCGTGGTGGTAAGTGATGATATGGCCATGGGCGCCATCGTCAATAATTTCAGTTCCAAGGTGGCTATCATTAAAGCCATTAATGCGGGTACAGATATTGTGATGATGTCATTTAGAAAAAACACCAAAGGTTCACTTGGTTCATGGGTGCATAATACCATCAAACAAGCGGTGGTTAATGGGCAAATCCAAAAACAAACCATCGTTAATGCCTATAACCGCATTCAAACCCTAAAAAATAGGTTGCCGTAAATTGTAAGGAATGCTCATGAGATATGTATTCGCTATATTTTTTACACTGGTTTCTATCAGCTATACAGCAGCATTTGAAAAACTGCCCATCGATGTCGCCTCTGGGTGGGAATTTAAAAAAAGTCTTAGTCGAGACTATAAAAAACACGGCTATCAGCTAGTCCATAAAAATAATGGCGAACCCGTCAGGTCAGGCGAGCAATCATTAAGGTTTGAAGTGCGCGCTGGCGATTGTGGCTATCATTCACGGGCAAGCGATTGCGATCGTGACCGTGAAAGGCATGAATTATCAAGCGGCAGTCAAAAATATATAATGGGAGAGGGCGAATATTGGATGGGATGGTCTATTTATATCCCCAAAGATTTCCCCAACATTTATCCAACAAAAACCGCTTTGGGGCAATTTCATCAAGTGTCAGGGCGGCCAGCTTGGATGTTCCAAAACAAAAATGGCGGCCTATGGATAGACAATCATCTTGGGCATAATTTGATAAATAATTTACAAGGCAAAAACTACACCAAGCTGCTAAGTGATGCCCAATTGCGAGGGCGGTGGAATGACATTGCCGTGCATGTTAATTGGAGCGATAAAGCCGACGGATTTTTCAAAATTTATCTTAATGCCAGTCAAAAACCAAGTTATGACTGGTCAGGCGCTACAAAATCTAGCGGTAAATCGGTCTATTTCAAATTTGGCATTTACCGCTCCTACTTAAAGCGTTGGCAAAAAGCCACGGGTCGAAAAAAAGCACCAACCCAAATTGTATATTTTGATGAAGTCAGGCGCGGAAAAACACGCCAAGACATAGCTCCAAAATAAAAAATTGAGATAAAGAGATGATGAAAAACTATAAACTCATTGGGTTCGATATGGATGGCACATTATGCCACCCAAAAACTAATTTTGAACAAGTTTTCCAATTGGCTTTTGGTTTGGAACTGGCAGAAGTGCGTGATGTATGGGCATCGGCAATCATGGCCGATGGCGCACGCACAGGCATTGAGGCCATTCAGGCCATATTCCCCAAAGCCACCCAAGCTGAGGCCGATGAACATCTTTTAAATTTTTCAAACCTTTGGGCGCAAGAACAACAATTGTTTAATGGTGTCCTGCCTATGTTAAAAGATCTCAAGCAAAACGGCCATAAGCTCGTGCTCATCACCAATGGGCCATCTTTCATGCAACATGCGGTTATAGAGCAATTGGGTATTGATAAATATTTCAATAAAACCTTCGCTAGTGGAGACGAGGTTTTAGCCATCAACAAACCCAACAAAAGCTGTTTCGATAAAGTTGCGCAAATTATGAATGTCGAGGCAGAAAATTGTCTATTCATCGGTGATGGTAAGGTGAACGACTATCAAGGCGCAATGGGTGCAGGGTGGGATGCCATATGGGTCAACCCAACCAGCCATAAAACCGCGCAAGCTTTTGAAAAAATTGAACCATCTGAAAACCAAGCAATACCAATTCCTGTAAAATGGGCATAACTTTTTGCTAGAAACCATAAATAAATAATATAGCTTGCCATTCTAGTCGGTATTTTGCACATTACGATTGCTTGAGGAGAAAACTTTTTAGACCCCATGTTTAATGAGTTCAGGTGCAATCCGTTTTGCCAGTTAAATTCGTTTAACTGAGCGATACCTAAACACTAACCGTCAATATATCTTGGCGGAATGGAGAGCCTATGTCTGTAAAGCCTTTCACTAAGCTATTGGTAGCTAACCGTAGCGAAATCGCCATCCGTATTTGCCGCGCTGCAACCGAATTGGGCATCAAAACCGTTGCCATTTATTCGCACGAAGATAGGTTTGCTCTGCATCGCTTTAAAGCCGATGAAAGCTATTTGGTTGGCGAGGGTAAACGCCCCGTGCAAGCATATCTCGATATAGATGACATCATCCGCATTGCCCTAGAATCTGGCGTCGATGCCATTCATCCAGGCTATGGTTTCCTATCCGAAAACCCAGATTTTGTAAAAGCTTGTGAAGATGCAGGCATTAAATTCATCGGCCCTTCAACCGATATTATGAAAAAATTCGGCAACAAAGTTTCAGCCCGTAAAGTGGCCGATGAAGCTGGTGTGCCAACAGTACCAGCCACAGGCCCCTTGCCAGAAGCCATCGAACTCGTATCCGAAATGGCCGAAAAAGTTGGCTACCCACTTATGCTTAAAGCCTCATGGGGCGGTGGTGGCCGTGGTATGCGGGTTATCGAGAATGCCAGTGAATTGCAAGCCCAAGTGGCATCAGGTAAGCGCGAATCCAAAGCTGCATTTGGTAATGACGAAGTCTATTTAGAAAAACTCATTCGCCGCGCCCGCCATATCGAAGTGCAAATCCTTGCCGATCATTATGGCAATGTGGTACATTTGTTTGAACGCGAATGTTCAATGCAACGCCGAAACCAAAAAGTTGTAGAGCGCGCCCCTGCACCTTATTTGAATGAAGACGAACGTAACGAAATTTGTATGTCCGCCCATCAATTGATGAAAAGCGCAGGCTATGAAAACGCAGGTACAGTTGAGTTTTTGTGGGATGTTGATGATGGTAATTTCTACTTCATCGAAGTGAACCCGCGTGTGCAAGTGGAGCATACAGTCACCGAAGAAGTGACAGGTATCGACATTGTAAAAGCCCAAATTCGCATCGCCCAAGGCGGTCATGTTGGTAAAGTTAAAGAAACTGGCGTGCCAGAACAAAATGAAATTAAGTTGCACGGTCATGCGCTTCAATGCCGCCTCACAACAGAAGACCCATTAGAAAATTTTGTGCCAGATTATGGCCGCATCACGGCTTATCGTGGCGCTACAGGTTTTGGCATTCGCTTAGATGGCGGTACCGCGTTTTCAGGCGCAGTTATTACCCCATTCTACGATAGCATGCTCGAAAAAGTAACCGCATGGGGCGCAACCCCGCGCGAAACCATCCGTCGTATGGATAGAGCCTTGCGCGAATTTCGTATTCGTGGCGTGTCAACCAATTTGCAATTCCTCGAAAAACTCATCAATCATGAAGATTTCGCGACAGGCAATTACACAACAAGATTTATTGACCAAACACCAGAATTATTTGATTTCCCAAATAGACGCGACCGTGCAACACGCCTGCTTAACTTTATGGGCAACGTTATTGTTAATGGTAATGAGGAGGTCAAAGGCCGCCCAGTGCCAAACAACCCACCCGCCATTAAAGTGCCCCGCAGCACCCGCAGCGCACAATTAAAAGACGGAACTAAAAGCCTGCTAAAATCTCAAGGTGCCGAAGCCGTATCTAAATGGATGTTGGCACAAAAAAATACCCTGATTACCGATACAACCATGCGTGATGCTCATCAAAGCTTGTTCGCTACACGTATGCGTTCAAAAGACATTACCGCCATCGCGCCTTATTATGCCGAACATCTGCCCGATTTATTCTCGCTAGAATGTTGGGGCGGTGCCACTTTCGATGTGGCCATGCGTTTTTTAAGTGAATGCCCGTGGAAACGCCTGAATGACCTCAGTGAAGCTGTGCCAAATGTAATGCTACAAATGTTATTGCGTGCGAGCAATGGTGTTGGATATAAAAACTACCCCGATAATGTGGTTAAGTATTTTGTCAAACAAGCGGCACAAGAAGGTGTCGATGTTTTCCGTGTATTCGATAGCCTTAACTGGGTTGAAAATATGCGCGTGGCAATGGATGCCGTTATTGACAGCGGCAAAATTTGCGAAGCCGCAATCTGCTATTCTGGCGATCTAACCAACCCGAATGAAGATAAATACACATTGTCTTATTATGTAGATATGGCGAAACAGCTCGAAGCCGCTGGCGCACATATTATTGCCATTAAAGACATGGCAGGTTTGGTTAAGCCCGATGCAGCCCGCTTGTTGGTAAGCACACTTAAACAAGAAATTGGTTTGCCACTGCATTTCCATACGCATGATACAAGTGGCATTTCCGCCTCAAGCGTATTGGCCGCAGTAGATGCAGGTGTCGATGCTGTCGATGTCGCATTTGATGTTATGTCAGGCCTCACAAGTCAGCCTAATTTAGGCTCAATTCATAATGCACTAAAACATGGTGGCCGCCCAACTGGTTTGGATGATGAAAGCCTCATCACTATTAATAATTATTGGGAAGATGTGCGCCGTCATTATGCTGGCTTTGAAGCGGGCATTAAATCTGGTGCATCAGATGTTTACAAACATGAAATGCCAGGTGGACAATATACCAACCTTAAAGAACAAGCACGTGGTTTAGGCCTCGAGCAAAAATGGCCTTTGGTTGCAAAAACATATGCCGATGTTAATAAGATGTTTGGCAATATTGTCAAAGTAACACCAAGCTCAAAAGTGGTTGGCGACATGGCACTTTATATGATGACCAGTGAGTTATCTGTAGAGCAAGTCGAAGACCCCGATCATGACATTGCATTCCCTGCATCCGTTATAGAATTTTTCAAAGGCGATTTAGGCCAACCAGTAGGCGGTTTTCCAAAAGCATTGCAAGCCAAAGTGCTTAAAGGTGAAAAACCACTCACCCAGCGCCCAGGTGCATCACTTTCTTCGGTCGATCTAGAAGCCGAACGCAAAATGGTCGAGGAATTAGTCGATTATAAAATTAGCGATGCCGAGCTAGCCTCACATCTTATGTATCCGCAAGTGTTTAAAGAATATATGGCACGTCGCAAGGATTATGGCGATGTAAGCGTATTGCCAACAGATGTGTTCTTTTACGGCATCGAATCTGGTCGTGAGGTTTCGGTCGAGATGGAACGTGGCAAAACCCTGATTATCAGATATTTAGCCCTCGGCGATGTCGATGAAGATGGTATGCGTAAAGTATTCTTCGAGCTTAACGGCCAACCGCGTACAGTGCGTATAGAAGATGCAGCACTTATTGGCGATGTGCATAAAACCGTAAAAGCCGATAGCAGCAATGCAGGCCATGTCGGCGCGCCAATGCCAGGTTTGGTGGCTAACTTCGCAGTTAATGTCGGTGATAGCATCAAAAAAGGCGATCGTCTATTTGTCATGGAAGCCATGAAAATGGAAACCGCAGTCTATGCCGAAGTCGATGGTAAAATCTCAGAAATCATCCTCCCCGCCGGCAAACGAGTAGAAGCTCACGACCTTGTGGTGATTATCGAAATTTCTGCTTAAGAAATTTTTATACTAAATTTAAACCATCAATGACTCTAGTTGTTGATGGTTTTTTTTGTCTCAAATTTTAAACATCTTTGTAATTATTGAGTTTTATAAAGTTTATACTACTAATGAATAATAACTACTTGAGATTTTATGTTTAAATTTATTGATGATTTGAATGGATTGGGAAAAACAGCCCTATCCATTGTTGTTGCTATCTCTGTTTTTGTAATCGTTTTTTTTGCTTACCCAATATTAAGCCAATTGAGTAAAAAAAGCGCAGTTCTGACAAGCCTTTCGGGAAATGATTTGAATGGCCATTCAATCAGAGCATCAATTTTATATTCCGAAGCACAAACTCGGAATGTCATCGAACATGGCCACAAAAAAAATAGAAAATTCAAATATGGTGGCGTTGAAATTGCGTCAAATAATAATTATTATTTTTGTGCACTGACAAATTTTTATAACTACCAAAGTAAATATGACGCGCCAAATTCACTAGAAAAAGATCTCAAAACCCTTAATGGCCTGTTAGATAAACCTAAAAAAGGTCCCTCTAGGGCATTAGTCAATGCCAAAATACTTTTAGATATCGGTAATGTCCACTTGTTACTTGGAGAGGTTAAACAAGACCCAACAATTCTTAACGATGCGAAACCAGTTCTAGACAGAGCAGTCGAGGCAATTAAATTGGCGGATGTTAAGTTTACTCCTGTTCGTACACAAAGTTCATCTTCAGCCGAGGATAAATTGAGCCACACCGCGGTCGCAATTTATAATACCATCGGTCATGTAAACCATCAAATAGCTGTAATGACAGGTAGCAAAACAAAATTTAAAGCAGCCGCTAAATATTATAGGAAAGCCACCAAAGGCCAAAATTCTAATTTTATTTATTCGAACTTGGGTTGCGCCCAAAGCGAATTAGCTAATCTTACAAATGATGCGGGCTTAATGAGAACTGCGAGTAAACAATTTGAAAAATCATTATCAAAAACTTCAAATAATTCACCTGCATGGGGCAAAATAAAAAATGATATTGGTAGCACTTTGCAACAATTGGGGCGTCTTAAAAATGATCGCAGAAGAATGCGTAATGGTATAAAGGTTATGCTAGATGCTATCGACCGCGCCGATATTGACGATGAATTTCTGCAATTGGCAAGAATGCAACATAACTTGGGAAATGCAACATATTTGCTTGGCAACGTAAGCGAAAATGGCATTTTGCTCAAAAAATCAATAGAAGCTTACGAACAAGCGATAGATGATTTTCCAAGAGCCGAACTGCCAATATATTGGGCAGCTTCTCAAAATAACTTAGGCTTGGCATTATCTAAGTTGGGTAGCATTAACAATGATAATGAAACCATGGAAAGATCCGTAGAAGCAATTCAGTATGCCTTGGAAGAAAGAACTTATGAAAGAATGCCACTTAGTTGGGTTATTTCAAGTAACGGGCTTGCGCAAGCATATGTAGATTGGGCAAAAGTGAACCAACAAAAAGGCAATCTAAATGATGCCAAAGAACATGTAGGAAAAGCATTAAAAATCTTAGGAACTACACAGCTCATAGTGAATAAAGAATATGCCAAGAGTTTTGCATTGTTTTATTCAAATATATTAGCCGAAATTAAATCAATTCAAGGCTGAATTTGGTTGCACATATTTTTGTATTTGGCTTTAATGAATTGAATGTATTTTGATTCATTAAAGCGGGGACATTTTTATGACAGTTCATTATTTTATAAACACTCTAGCAAAAACAACTCTCATCGGTGCAGCCGTGGCCAGCCTAATGGCTAGTGGCACTATCTATGTTGAGCCGCCACTTAAACTTACCTCACAACAAGCCAATATCACCCGCGATGGTGCTAATTCTACCCAAGTTTCGAATTTTGAAGAAGTCTCTCTTACCGAAAAAACAAATGGCATGTTAGAATTTGTTAAAAATGGTAAAACATACAGTTTTTCCAAGGCCGATTTGATGGCAAATGATAATAATCTCTATTCTAAAAAACATGGTGATTTAACTGTCTATCTGCAAAATTCCTCAAAACGAAATTTCGAGAAATTCCACAATCACACAACCAAAGATGTCAACCTGTGGTTCTTGAATGTAGATGATGTTGCCAATAATAGCCGAAATTTAGGTTATTCGGTATTTGGTACCATTAGCCAAGTTGCACCAGATACCAAAACCTCACTTTACCAAGGCCGTGCCGAAGGGTATACAGTTAACCGCCAAACTAACGATCAATTTTGGTTATATGGCGATATAAATCTGTCGACCGATTTTAGCATCGGCAAACAAACCATCACTGGCGAAATTAACAATATCCGCAGTCAAGACCAACAAAACAACAATAATGAAGTCCCAATCTCTAACGTGGTTCAGTTGGTGAACGGCAAAATAGCAGATGGAAAATTCACAACCGAAATCCTGACAACCGAAAATGGCGTGCAAGTTGCAGTTGAATCTGGCGCGGTTAAAGGTGGCTTTTATGGCGATAAATCAAATCAGGCTGCTGGCGTGGGTAAATTTACCACAGCCAAGTTCGAAACCAATTTTGGTTTCACTGCCAATAAAAAGTAATGTATTTCGAATTTGACTTTTGGCCTTAGATTAAGTAATTTAAGGCCAATTGCCTAACCGCCTGATTATCAGGAAAACTGAAAAGACTTTTAAAATTGACAAATATTACAGATGAAACCCATGCTGTAAAAATTGTTCGTCCCACATCTCCAATTCATGGCTTGGTACCCGTATCAGGCTCTAAATCTTTATCTAACCGCGCGTTATTGCTGGCTGCCTTATCTAATGGCACCACGGAATTAATGGGCTGTTTGGTGAGTGACGATACAATTTACATGGCCGCTTCTTTACGCAAAATGGGCGTACAAATCAGCGAACTTAACCCCATTAAAATCACCATTAAAAGTGAGGGAACGCTTAAAGCACCCTCCGAACCACTTTTTGTTGGCAATGCAGGCACAGCCGCAAGGTTTTTAACCGCAGCCGCGGCTTTGGCCACTGGCGAAGTTGTGCTAAATGGCGATGAGGACATGCAAAAACGCCCCATCCAACCGCTTATTAATGCACTTAACGAGCTTGGCGTTAAAGCCAACAGTGCAACAGGTTGCCCACCAGTGATCATTCATGGCAACCCCGATGCACCTTTAAAATCCGAAATCGAAATTGATGGTGGTCTTTCAAGTCAATATGTTTCGGCATTGATGATGATCGCTCCGAAGCTTAAAAGCGGATTAACAATTTCACTGTCAGGCAATGTTAAAATTGGCGGTTTTGGCTATGTCGAAATCACCTCAAAAATGATGCAAGAATTTGGTGCAAAAGTAACGTCTAACAGCGTAAATTCTTGGCAAGTCGATGCAGGCCAATATGGCCGCAGCACCTATGTTGTTGAGCCCGATTATTCATCATGCACTTATGTATGGGGTGCAAACGCATTGTCCGAACAATCGGTTATGGCCGATAATACAGACATTGAATCAACTGCGCAGCCCGATGCAAAGTCAAAAGCTTTGTTTGATATGTTCCCCAATATGCCAAATATTATTGATGGCGAACAAATGCAAGATGCTGTACCAGCTTTGGCTGTTGTGGCGGCGTTTAACAATACGCCCGTGCGCTTTGTAGGCATTGCTAATTTACGAGTTAAAGAGTGCGATCGCATCGCAGTCGTTGCCGCAGGTCTCAACGCCATTAAAGATGGTCTGGCAACTGTAGAGGGTGATGATCTAGTCGTGCATAGCAACGCCAGTTTACAATCTGATAATGCAGAAAGCTTCATCAAAACCCATCGCGATCACCGCATAGCCATGAGCTTTGCACTTGCAGGCATAAAATTAGATGGCATCACAATAGAAAACCCAAAATGCGTAGACAAAACTTTCCCCACTTTCTGGGAAGCCATGGCAGGCATTGGGCTTGAAACCGTGGTGGTTGACTAAACACCAAGACAAAAAGACAGCACTGCCCGCAAAGCTCCCTGTTAGCACTTGCACCCCAAGGGCACTTTGTCGCTACGCTCGGGCGCGCTCGCTCAAATCGCTTACGCTCACTACGCTAGCCACCGCGCGTTAGAAGGCCGCGGCTTCGAACGTCATCTTTCGCGCTCACCGACTAGCACGTTGTGTGGATGCGAGAGTTTGAATTTGGGGATGGCGTGGGAAAAGGGTTGAGCCATCTCTTCGGCGA
>JAOPTR010000004.1:0-16778 GCA_051531935.1 Hyphomicrobiales bacterium | reverse complement strand
CTAGAGAGGCGAAGCCGAACGAAAAAGATGAGACTTCCAGAGCGGCAACAAGCGCGCTAACTGTATTTGTGCCGTTGATACTGGGCAGCACTCCTGCAGTCACTCTGGAAGTTTGCATTTATACGGTCGTTCCACTCCCTGTTAGCACTTGCGTGCGCTCCAATCGCTAACGCTCACAACGCTAGCCACCGCGCGTCATCAGGCCGCGGCTTCGAACGCCATCTTTCGCGCTCACCGAATGGCACGTTGTGTGGATGCAGAGGAGCGCATTTTAGGTTGGCGTGGAAAAAAAATTGAGCCATCTCTTCGGCGAACGCACGCCAGTGCCACTAGAGAGGCAAAGCCGAACGAAAAAGATGAAACTTCCAGAGCCTCAACAAGCACGCCAACTGTCTTTAAACAGCCAGTGCGGGGTCGCACTCCCGCCAATACTCGGGTACTCCATTTATACGGTCGGCTTCGCCTCCCTGTTAGCACTTGCACCCCAGGGGCACTTTGTCGCTACGCTCGGGCGCGCTCACTCTAGTCACTTCGTTCCCGACGCTAGCCACCGCGCGTTAGCAGGCCGCGGCTTCGAACGTCATCTTTCGCGCTCACCGTGATTCTGGAGTACATAAAAAGTAAGAGTATAAAAACTAGCGCCCAATTAGCCGCAAACTGCGCACAATTTCAGCAGCAATAATCGGCTGTTTTTCATTCAATTGCAGCTTCAACAAAAAGCCCTCCGCCTCACGGCAGCCACTCAACGCACGGAAGCACTTCCACCTAATCAGGTCGCTGTCCATATATTCAGCAAGGCAATTTGAAACCTGAATCTGGCAATCAAAGTCTAAGTCAGAGTCATAAAAGTTAATAAAACCAACAGCATCCAAAGCTTCGCTAACCTCATTTTCCGCACCATTTGTAAGCACGTTAAACAATGCAGGCAATGCCACCACGCCAATTCGTATCAGGCATCGTGCAGCAATGTCCCGCGGCAACGGATAATTATCTTTCTTAAACGGCTTATCCGCCACAGACTTATGTTGATTATTGCCAATTTTGCCCAATACACCGATCAGCGGCACAATCGCTTCAGCCTTAAATAGCACCAAAGCCTCACATATTTCCAATTTAGAATATAATTTTCGCTCGCGGCCTAAAGCAGTAATAAGTTTTTCAACAAAAGCCGTTTCCAACCGTTGCCCCATCAAGCGCGCAACGGCACTACGCTCTATTGCCGAGCCACTCTTTAGCAGAGAAACTAATTCGCCAGATGATCTAACACAAAATGGGCCTTCAGCATCATCTGCCAAAAACCCACGTTTTATCAATTGCTCATCACTGGTTTTCATCATGCACCAAGGCGTTTGATAATTTCATCAAATTGGTCAAGGCTGCCAAATTGCAATTTAATACTGCCCTTGCCGTCATCATTATAGTCAATGCTCGCAATCGTACCCAAAGTTTCAGAAAGTCGATGCTCCAAAGCCACCGTTTGACTGGATTTTACTTTTACAATTTTCTCTTGTTTCACTTTGGTTGCCGATGCTTTTCTGTCGCCTCGGCCTTCTTGTTCACGCACAATTTCTTCAATATCGCGAACCGATAATTCTAGTTCAATAACCCGTTCTGCCAATTCAACAGCATTTTTTCTGCCCAATAATGCCCTTGCATGTCCAGCACTTAATGTGCCCATCTCAACCATTTCTTTAATTTCAATCGGCAATTTCAAAAGGCGTAAAATATTAGTTACGTAAGAACGGCTCTTACCAATGGTCTTTGCCACATCGTCTTGCGTGTAGTCAAATTGCTCAATCAATTGTCCAAGCGCCACGGCTTCTTCAATTGCTGACAAGTTTTCACGTTGGACATTTTCAATAATGGCAACTTCAAGCGCTTCTTTGTCATTCAAATCAACAATAATAGTTGGAATTGATGTTTTGCCCGCCTGTTTAGATGCACGCCAACGTCTCTCACCCGCCACAATTTCATATATATATTCACGGTCGCCAACAACGCGCACCAAAATAGGTTGCAAAACCCCTTTTTCAGCAATGCTATTGGCCAAATCTTCCAAATCTTCGGTATTAAAGTTCTTACGTGGATTATATCGGTTGGCACCAATTTGCTCGATATTCAATGTTTTTTGCTCATTGCTGTCATTTTCATGATCTAAAAATGTTTGCCCGTCACCTAAAAGTGCATCTAGGCCGCGGCCAAGACGTCTATTTTTTGTTTCTTCTGACATTAATATACCCTTTTAAGCCGCTGATTTTAATTGTTTTTCACGTTTAATCATTTCGGATGCCAAAGCCATATAAGCACGGCTACCACTGCAATTTAAATCATATAAAAGCACAGGCTTGCCATGTGATGGCGCTTCCGAAACACGTACATTACGTGGAATAATCGTTTTAAATACCCGATCACCCATAAAATTTCGCACATTTTCTTCAACTTGTAGGCTTAAATTATTCCGCATATCAGCCATAGTCAGCACAACACCCTGAATTGTCAAACGTGGGTTCAAGCTCGCCCGCACTTTTTCAACCGTGGTCAAAAGTTGGCCCAACCCTTCCAAAGCAAAAAACTCACACTGCATCGGTACAATTAAGGCCTGTGCTGCAGACATGGCATTAATCGTCAATAAGTTCAAACTTGGCGGGCAATCAATCAAAATATATGTAAATTGAACAGACTTACCGTCATTCGCCATTTTATTTTGGTTAAAAATCGCATCCCGTAATTTAAAGTTTCGGCTTTGAACCGTAGATAATTCTAACTCCGCACCCAGCAAATCCATATCGGCTGGTGCCACGAATAATCTAGGAACAGCAGTTTTCACCAAACACTCATCTAAAGTGGCTTCATTCATCAACAAATCATAAGTGGTTTTGACACGTTTGCTCTTATCAATGCCCAAACCTGTGCTTGCATTACCTTGCGGATCAATGTCCAAAACCAAAACCGTTTCGCCAATCGCGGCGAGAGCCGTTGCCAAGTTAATTGCAGTCGTGGTTTTGCCAACGCCGCCTTTTTGGTTTGCCACAGTTAAGACTCTTGGCGTATTTATAGTGTTTTTATCGCGCATTTTTGCCTCTAAAATACTGATTATTTGGCAGAAAAACCATTTATTCTGATAATTTTGCCCATGTCATGCGTCTGACTATCCGTCAAATCATAATCAATATGCCAACATTTAGTGGCTTCGGTCAATTCTTTATCTATATCTTGACCCTTTAAGAAGAATATTGTGGAAACATTATCCCCACCTTCAAAGCTTACAAATGGCGCACTATAGGCCATTAACTTGTCCAAACTCGCCAAAGCACGAGCCGTCACAAAATCAAATTTACCTTTTTCATTCAGCCCATATGTTTCACGTGAAGCATTATGGTTAACGGAAGGTGACTCAGAGTCCAAAACTTCCGCAAACGCCTCTATGCGCATATTTTGCACCTTAACGTTCAATTTGAGTCGTCTTGTCACATCTTTAAGAAATGCAGACTTCTTATTGACCGATTCCACACAAGTCACGGTTAAAGAGTTCGGGTTTTCATCAGCATGTTTGTCCAAAATGGCAATCACAAGCGCAGGAAAACCACCACCCGATCCAAAATCTACAAGTGATTTTTTACCCGTTCTGTCGAGCATTTTAAACAATTGTGCCGAATCAATAATATGACGCACCCAAATATCAGTGGTGGTGGATGGCGCAATCAGGTTAATGCTTTTTTGCCATTTCAACACAAAACGTTCGTATTCTTCCAAAGCATCAACTTGCGCTTTGTTCAATTCTAACAATTTAATATGCTGTTTTGCTTGCTTGTTTATCATGCCGAAATCTTTCTGAAATTGCTTTTCTTCACATGGTTTAATAATATCATCACCGCTGCAGGTGTGATGCCATCCATGCGCAATGCTTGCCCCAAAGTTGCAGGGCGTAATGCGTTTAATTTATTCTTCACTTCATTGGACAACCCACCAATTGAATCATAATCAATCATGCTAGGTAATGCCATATTCTCATCTTTTCTAAAGGCGTTAATATCGGCTTGTTGACGCGCTGTGTAGCGGTCATATAAAGCTTCAATTTCGGCCTGTTTTTTCGTTAGAGAGTCGAATCGATCAAGCTCTGGCCATATTTGTTGCAGTGCCGAAATGTCTATATTTGGATAAGATAATAACTCAAATCCAGTTCGTTTCACGCCATCTTGATTAATCTTTAAACCAAATTTGGCATATGCAGAAGGTGATTTTTTATCTGACTTTAAAAGCTCAAGAAGTTCAGTTAATTGATTCATTTTACGGTCAAAACTAGTTTCACGCTTCTCAGATAATATACCCAATTTTTTAGCAATCGGTGTCAATCTTTGATCAGCATTATCAGCCCGCATCAGCAACCTATATTCAGCGCGCGATGTAAACATGCGGTAAGGTTCATTCACACCTTTAGTCACCAAATCATCTATCAGCACACCAACATACGCATCGGCTCTATCCAAAATAAGTGGCTCGTCACCTTTGGCTTTTAGCGCAGCGTTCAAACCTGCCATCATGCCCAAAGCGCCCGCTTCTTCATAACCTGTTGTGCCATTAATTTGCCCCGCACAATAAAGCCCCGAAACAAGTTTACACTCAAGTGTCGGCAATAATTCTCTAGGGTCAATATAATCATATTCAACCGCATATCCAGGTTGGGTTATTTTCACATTTTCCAAACCAGGAATGGTCACCATAAATTCTTCTTGCACCGCTTCGGGTAAACTGGTCGAAATACCATTTGGATAAACAGTCTGCTCATTCAAGCCTTCAGGTTCCAAGAATATTTGATGTTCATCACGGTCACTAAATCTATGTATTTTATCCTCGATAGACGGGCAATAACGTGGCCCTGCACTTTCGATTTGACCATTAAAAATGGCGGATAATTTAATATTTTTTTCAATGACTTTTTTGGTTTCTATTGTCGTGGTGGTGATGTAACAGGACACTTGTTCAGCATATGTTGCGCCATCTTTTAACTCATCAAAAGTCAGAAATGACATATAAGTTTTTTCGTCATCTCCTTCTTGTTCAGTTAAAATGTCCCAATTTATCGTGTCTTTATCCAACCGCGCGGGCGTGCCTGTTTTAAGCCTACCCATATCTAAACCCATTGCATAAAGCTGTTCAGATAATTTAATGGCCGGCGCATCGCCAACCCGTCCTGCGGGGCGGGTTTCTTCGCCTATATATATAATGCCGTTTAAAAATGTGCCTGTTGTCAGCACGATATGTTCGGACAAAATATGTTGGCCATTGTCCAAAACCAAACCCGTAATTTGTTTATTTTCAGCAGCCTCGTCGGCGAAAATAAACGCATCCGCGCCCGCTTCAACCACTGTTAAATTTTCTATTGCCGCAATTTCTCGCTGCATTTCATTGCGGTATAATTGACGATCGGCTTGAACACGAGGGCCTTGTACAGCGGGGCCTTTACGTAAATTTAACATACGATATTGGATGGCGGCTTTATCGGCTACCCGCGCCATTAGACCATCCATAGCATCAATTTCGCGCATCAGATGGCCTTTGCCCAAACCACCGAAAGCTGGGTTGCATGACATTTCGCCAATTTTATTGATTTTGTGAGTGACCAATATGGTTTTTACACCCATGCGTGCGGAGGCAGATGCGGCTTCGCAGCCTGCGTGCCCACCACCAATAATCACCACTTGTGCCGTTAAATTTTGCATTTTATCGTCCGATAAAGATTCACGTGAAACATGTTGCCATGGATTCATGTGTCAATGTAACCAGTGATTCACGTGAAACATTTTTAAAAAGTTGACTAGTCATAATGAAAAAAACTGCAAAATTCAAGTTGTTTCGTTTCAACTCACCAAGCGATTTAACTTCATTTGCCAATACAAAAACCTGAAAATATCTCGCCTAAAATTTCTTCGACGTCAACATGACCTGTAATTTTACCGACTTCATTAATCGCGCGGCGTAGATATTCGGCCAAAATTTCTTCGGGTAAATCACGATTTTCAAGGAAGAGGATAATATTTTCCTGAGCCTCACTCAGTAATATTCGATGCCGTTCGCGGGTTACGATGTCATCCTCGACCTTATCGAAATATTCCAACAGATATTGCTTAATTTGTTGCATAACCGAATCTATATTATCGATTGTTTTTACTGAAATTTCTATATCCGCTTTTAATGTAGCTGATGAAGAAATATCGGTTTTATTTCGGATCAGAATCGAGTGTTTCAAATTGAGGTTTTCAAGCGCTTTAAAACTTGCTTCATCATCAAATATAGCCAGTACTAAATCAGCTTGTTCGACGAGTTTTTGCGCGCGTTTTACACCTTCGGCTTCGATTAAGTTATCGGTATCTCTTATGCCCGCACTATCGAGCAGGTTAACCAGATAACCGCCAATGTCTAACCGCGCACGAATGATGTCACGCGTTGTGCCTGCTTGATCACTCACGATGGCGACATCACTATCGACAAGTAAATTCATCAGGCTAGATTTACCCACATTTGGCGCGCCAATAATGGCTACATTAAAGCCGTCGTTTAATTTGGCACTGCGGCCAAAATTATTCAATTGCTTTGCAATGACATTTTTAACATCGGCAACACTGATATAAATTTTATCCATCAAATCATCTGGAATGTCTTCTTCGGAAAAATCTATTGTCGCTTCGAGCAGGCTTATGGCATTTAATAATTCGGCCCGCATTTTGCCAAAAGCTGTGGCCGCGCTGCCAGATAATTGTCGTAAAGCTTGGCGTTTTTGTGCTAATGTTTCACTGTCCAAAATCGCGGCAATGGCTTCGACTTTTGTTAGATCTAATTTATTATTTTGAAATGCCCGACGTGAAAATTCGCCCGCTTCGGCCATGCGGCATAATTGTGTTTCAGCTAATATTTGAAACAAATGTTCAAGTACGGCTTTACTGCCATGTAAATGAAATTCGACAACATGCTCACCTGTAAAACTATGTGGTGCCGGGAAATATAGTAACAAACATGAATCGACTTCTTCTGAAGTTTTTGGATCACGCAACAATGTTAATTTAGCTTGTCTTGGCACCAAATTATCTTGGCCAATCATGGCCATGATGTGGGGCACATCTGGCCCCGACAATCGCACCACAGCGACACCAGCTTTACCAGCACCAGAAGACAGAGCATAAATATTATTAATTTGTTTCATATCCGACTCGAACCATGTTTAAGTTAGATCGTTTCAGAACCGACTCTAAAAATTAGGTATTCATGCTGTCGAAAAACTCGTCATTATCTTTGGTTTTTTCGAGCTTATCAATTAGGAATTCAATGGCATCAATTGTATTCATTGGGTTAAGAATACGGCGCAGCACAAATGATTTTTTGAGATTTACTGGAGTGGTCAGTAATTCTTCTTTACGCGTGCTAGATTTCTTAATGTCGATGGCAGGATATGTACGTTTTTCAGAAATTTTACGATCGAGTACAATTTCACTATTACCTGTACCTTTAAATTCTTCAAAAATAACTTCATCCATACGGCTACCTGTGTCGATAAGCGCAGTGGCAATAATGGTTAAACTACCACCATGTTCGATGTTACGAGCTGCACCAAAGAAACGTTTGGGGCGTTGCAATGCATTGGCATCCACACCACCAGTAAGAACTTTACCTGATGAAGGCACAACCGTATTATAAGCACGACCAAGACGCGTGATACTATCGAGCAAAATAACCACATCGCGGCCATGCTCTACCAAACGTTTGGCTTTTTCGATCACCATCTCGGCAACTTGCACATGGCGAGAAGCTGGTTCATCAAATGTTGAACTAATCACTTCACCTTTAACCGAGCGTTTCATGTCCGTCACTTCTTCAGGCCGTTCATCAATGAGTAAAACAATTAAAAAACATTCAGGGTGATTGGTGGTAATGCTATGCGCAATATTTTGCAGCATCATGGTTTTACCAGTAAAAGGTGGCGCCACAATCAGACCACGTTGGCCTTTACCCATTGGTGATACAATATCAATCACGCGAGAGCTAATGTCGTTTTTCTTAGGTTTTTCGCCAGCAGGTGTTTTGATTTCCATATTAAACCGCTCTTCAGGATATAGCGGTGTTAAATTATCAAAATGGGTTTTTTGTTTGGCTTTTTCTGGAGATTCAAAATTAATGCTATTAACTTTAAGCAATGCAAAATAACGTTCGCCTTCACCTGGCGCGCGAATTTCACCTTCGACAGTATCGCCAGTTTTAAAACCAAATTTTCTAACTTGGCTAGGGCTGACATAAATATCATCTGGTCCTGGAAGATAGTTTGCATCTGGTGAGCGTAAAAAGCCAAAACCATCTGACAACACTTCAACCACACCTTCACCAATAATGATTGTGCCATTCTCGGCTTTTGATTT
Organism: Hyphomicrobiales bacterium; assembly: GCA_051531935.1. GTDB lineage: Bacteria > Pseudomonadota > Alphaproteobacteria > Rhizobiales > OSC116 > OCS116. Next base: position 8,373 of record JAOPTR010000004.1, on the reverse strand, counting down.
TAAGATTGCAAACATCAATTCTTGCTTACGCATGGCACTGGCTGATTCAATATCAAATTCAGTTGAAATTTCAATCAATTCCGTTGGTGATTTTTGTTTCAAATCATGAAGTTTAATGATATCGGGAGTTTCGGTTTCACTCATAGCGTGACCTTTAGCAAAGCCCATTTGTGACGCAAAGCGCAGTATGGGATAAATTTTTAGAGAATATCTGTTGCAGATATTGAAGGTAGGACGTACAGAATTAATTTAATTTTGCCAATAAGTAAACTAAAATCAATTAATTAAATGGCCGCACCACCACCATTACCACAATTATAATCATTAGAATAGTTGGTATCTCATTGATTAATTTATAGAATTTAGCTGATTTTATACCCTCACCAGTTATAAACTTTTTGCGCTGATTGCCAAGATACATATGGTAAATGGTCATAAAAATAACCGCTAGAAATTTTATGTGAAACCACATATCAGTTTTAAAATCAATTAAGCCAGGCATGGATGCCAATAATAATCCGAAGGTCCATGTTAAAATCATCGCAGGATTCATGATATATTTGAGCAGTTTACGCTCCATGGGGCGAAACACTTCGGACACTTGTGCATTATCGATGTTATTTGCATGATTTACAAATAAACGCGGTAGATATAGCAAGCCTGCCATCCAACTTATCACTGAGATGATATGGATAGCTTTGATGATTGAATAATTTTCGGCAATCCATTGCATTAGCGGCTCCTGATTGTATTGATTACTTGATGTACATGAGCTTGCGGCGTTTCGGGAATGATGCCATGCCCAAGATTAAAAATAAATCGTCTGCCTTGCATGACATCACAAATGTGAGTGACGCGTTTGTCGAGCTGCTGGCCGCCTGCAACGAGTGAAAGCGGGTCGAGGTTACCTTGCAGGGTGATATTGGCGTCTATATGGTCTCTAATCCATTCTAGATTGGTACTGGTATCGAATGCTAAGCCATCAATATCGACATTTTTGGCATAATGAGGGTATTTTTCGCCAGCGCCACGCGGGAAAGCAATGATTTTAACATCCTGCATATTGGCATCTGCTAATTTTTGTTTGAGAGATTTCACCAATTTATGCGTAGGTTCAACCACCAAACGATCAAATTCATTATCTGCAAGATTGCCAGCCCAACTATCGAATATTTTAAGAACTTGTGCGCCATGTTTAGCCTGCATGAAAAGATAATCTGCTAATATATCTGATAGCAGATCAAGCAATTGGGCCATAAGCTGCGGTTCTTGATAGGAGAATAAACGGCTAATTTTTTGGTCAACACTACCAACACCGCCAAGCATATAGGTGAGTAACGTCCATGGTGCGCCACAAAAACCGATAAGATCTTTATCTTTTGGTAAAGCCTTACGAATAGAAGCCACGGCTTGATAGACTTTATCTATTTCTTGATGGAAATTTTCTTTATTGAGAGAATCAACATCTTGTGCTGTGATGAGAGGTACTAGTTTAGGACCTTCACCTTTTACAAAACTAACATCCATACCTAAGGCATCAGGTACAACAAGAATGTCTGAAAATAGAATGGCTGCATCAAAATCGAATTTATCTATCGGTTGCATTGTAACGACAGTTGCAAATTCGGGATTGTAACAAAGATCTAAAAAGCTACCCGCATGTTCACGGACTTTAAGATATTCTGGTAAGTATCGACCAGCTTGTCGCATAAACCAAATTGGTGGAGTGGAGGGAGGGTTTTGAGTGAAAGCGTTTCTAATCATAATATATATATAAAGGTTGTTGTTGTTGTTGGTCGGTGAATAACGAGGAAAACTGAGCTTAGGTGATTCGTTAACATGAAATACACAATTTGATTCTTTGTACAAAAAAAACTTAAAAGTTAACAACTATTTCTGAACCTGCGAACTGCATTAACTTTTTGTTAACTAATTGGCGCAAATCCTTAACAAATGATTAACAAAGCTATTTTTGAAATTAAATTAACTATGTTGATAAAGCCTGTAAAAAAACTTATAATTTTATTAAATCTTATCCACCCTAATTAACAGTCAAATTATCCAATTTTATACATATGTGGAAAACATTTGATAAATGAGGCTAGGCTTGGAAAACTAAAAATCTTATCCAATTTTATACATATGCATAAGCTTTTTATGAACAGACACCGATATGAGTAACAATAAACAAATGAAAATTATATTAGCCAGCAAAAGCCAAGCCCGTAAGACCTTGTTAACCAATGCTGGTATTGGGTTTGAGGCCATTGCTGCTGATATTGACGAAGATATTATAAAAAATAACAACGCGAGTTTAGGCATAATACCTGCGCAAACCGCACAAGATTTGGCTGATGCCAAAGCCAAAGTCGTTTCGTTGCAGAATCGAACTTTATTGGTTTTAGGGTCTGACCAAATATGCCATATGGATGGCGAGATATTCAACAAGCCTGCAAAAAAAGACCGATTGTTTGGCCATTTACAAAAATTAAACGGCAAAACCCACACATTAACCTCGGCAATCAGCATCGCTTTAGATGGTGAAGTGATATTTAGATTTGAAGATGCGGCTCATTTAACAATGTATAATTTAACGGCTGAAGAAATTGACACATATATACAAAATGCATCGGCAGATGTGATATATGCAGCGGGTGGTTACCATATTGAATCTATAGGTGTGCAATTGTTTCAAAAAATTGAAGGCAGTTATTTTACCATTATGGGCTTGCCGATATTAGCTGTGATAGATTTTTTAAGAAATTATGAGAAATAGGTGAAATATGAAAAAATTATATGTAATTGGCTGGCCGATTAAACATTCTAGATCGCCTTTGATTCATAATCATTGGATTAAAAAGCATAATCTAAATGCGATTTATCAGAAAAAAGAGATAGAGCCTGCTGATATCGAACAGTTTATTCACACGCTTAAACCTAGTGAGTGTTTGGGCTTTAATATCACCATTCCGCATAAAGAAGCGGTGTTTAAAGCTGTGGCTGAGCGGGATATATTGGCCAATAAATTAAGTGCTACCAATACAATATCGTGGCGAGATGATGAATTATATGCAAGCAATACAGATGGTTATGGGTTTTATAAAAACCTAACTCAGCTTAGCCAATGGCAAGCTAAAAAGCGGCCTGTCATTATATATGGTGCCGGTGGCGCAGCGCGTGCCATATTGCAAGCCATGCAGGATGCGGGGGCGCAAGACATATATATATATAACCGCACAGTGGCGCGGGCAGAGAAATTGCTTGAAGATTTAGGCATAAAAGCTAGTATTTTAACTGATTTGCATGAAATGTCGGATTGTTTAAAGACGGCTGGATTGTTTATCAACACGACCAGTTTGGGTATGAATGGCGAAAATGATTTGGAAATTGATCTATCGTTAATGCCTAAAGATGCAATTGTGGCTGATATTGTTTATACGCCTTTGAAAACAGGCTTGCTTGAACAGGCAGAAAAACAAGGGCTGGCGACTGTAGATGGTTTGGGCATGTTATTACACCAAGCCGCCAAAGCGTTTGAAATTTGGTTTGGCATCTTGCCCGAAGTGGATGAAGAATTACGCAGCTTAGTGGTGGCTGATTTATAAGCGCAGAAGATAACCAAGTGCGCGTGGATTGTTAGGGAAAATATATGTTAAAAATTGGGCTGACAGGTTCTATTGGGATGGGGAAATCGACCACATCGGATATGTTTAAGAATAATGGTGTGCCAATATTTGATGCCGACTCCATGGTGCATGTTTTGTACCAAAAAGGTTATCAAGGTTTTGACATTGTAAGCACTATTTGCCCCGAAGCGACAAAAGGTGAGCAAGTAGACCGCGCCATACTTTCGGCCTTTGTGCAGGCCAACCCGCATGCGTTACAGGCCATTGAGCTTGAATTACACCCATTAATCCGCGACATTGAGAATGAGTTTTTTACCCAAGCGCAAAAAGACGGCGCAAAATATATTATTTTTGACAGCCCGTTATTGTTTGAGATGAAAACTCATGCGGATATGGATAAAATTATTGTGGTGACCACCTCGCCCGAAATACAAGCGCAACGCGTTTTAGCGCGCGATGGCATGACGCAAGAAAAATTTGATTTCATATTATCTAAGCAAATGCCTGATGCCGAAAAACGCGCACTTGCCGACTTTATAGTGGACAGCAGCGATGGTATGGATGCCGCACAATTGCAGGTGAATGAAATTACCAAAATTTTAAATAAATTAGCTGAAGATACATAAATTATATGGCACTAGAAATACCTGAACGCTCCATTGTATTGGACACAGAAACCACAGGCTTTAAAACCAGCGAAGGCCATAGATTGGTTGAAATTGGTTGTTTGGAGCTGCACAATTTAATTCCTACCGGAAAAGAATTTCATGTCTATGTAAACCCTGAACGCGATATGCCTGAAGGGGCGTTTAAAGTGCATGGGTTAAGCGTTGAATTTTTATCGGACAAGCCATTATTTGAACATGTTGCCGATGATTTTTTGGCTTTTTGTGGCGATGACGTATTGGTGATTCATAACGCGCCATTTGATATGGGGTTTTTGAATTTTGAATTGCAAAAATCGGGACGGCGCAGTTTAAAACAATCGACAAAAAATGGTGGAGTGATTGATACGCTGACGGTTGCGCGAAAGCGTTACCCAACTGGCCCAAACAGTTTGGATGCATTATGCCGCAGGTTTGGCATTGATAATAGTAACCGTACCTTGCATGGGGCGTTGCTTGATAGTGAATTATTGGCCGAAGTCTATATGGAGCTTATGGGCGGGCGGCAAATGAATATGATGGGTGATGAAGCGAGTGGTTCTGGCTTAGATTCGGATATGCATAAGGCCGTGAAACAACAAGAGCGGCCACAAAAATTGGCCTCTTTATTGACAGAAGCCGAACAAAAAGCCCATCAGGATTTTATTGCCGAAGAAATTGGTGCTGATGCGATTTGGAACCAGAGTTAATTTAAACTTTGATATTTTGCACATGTTTGCACGTAAAAAAAGCCGCATAGAGCGGCTTTCTTCATAATTATATGAGCAAAATTTATTGCTTGGTTTCTTCAGCAGCTTTAGCGGCTTCGGCAGCTTTTTGTTGCTCGATATTTGCCATAACGCTGTCACGATATAGTTGAGTGAAATCAACTGGGTCGATCATCAATGGTGGGAAACCACCATCACGAATGGCATCTGAAATGATGCGGCGTGCGAATGGGAAGAGAAGACGTGGGCATTCAATCATCACCATTGGATGAATGCTGTCAGCAGGACAATTGTGAATTTTAAACACGCCACCAAAGAATAGTTCGGCATTAAAAACAACTTCGTCGCCATCTTTTGCAGACGCTTCTAATTGCAAAACAACTTCGAAATGATCGTCAGCCATGGGAGTGGCTTCAACATTTACGGTGATGTTAATTTTGCTTTTTTGGCTTACATCGCCACTAAGTGACATAGGTGCATTTGGGTTTTCAAAAGAAAAATCTTTTGTATATTGCACCATCACTTGGATATTTGGAGCGACAGGTGCTGCATCAGCAGCGGCTTGTTGAGCATTGTTTTCTTCGGCCATTATAATTCCTATATCAATCTAGCTGTTCAAAATTTGAGTTAACGTAAAATATCTATGGCAAAACAGCAAGCCAATTTTTAGTCCATATGGTTAACGGGCTAACTTAATTTTATGTTTATTTATCTATTTGTTTGGGATCATCTTCAACCACATGAAATTCACCTTCAATTTCATCTTCACTACTATAATCGGTTGGTTGGTTTTGACTATGTGTTGAGGAATGAAACTCGAAACCTGCACTGGTTTTGCCTGTGCGTGATTGTTTAAATTGGCGACCTATAAAATAGGCTGCCATAAGCCGCACTTGTGGGATGAAAAGGCTAAAGCCAATAAAATCGGTAAAAAAGCCTGGTGTGAGCAGCAAAAGCCCAGCAACCACAATAAAAGCCCCGTGAATGAGGTTTTTGACGGGCATTTGCCCAGCAGCAAGCTCGGCTTGTAATTTCATGACGATATTAAGGCCTTGTTGGCGCAATAAATATGTACCGATAACTGCGGTGATGATAACCACAGCGAGTGTTGACAATAGGCCAATGGCGCCGCCAACCTGAATGAATAGACCAATTTCGATCACTGGCACAGCAATGAAAATTAACAGCAATAAGAGACCCATTTATATGTTTCCGTTTCTTAACCAAAGTTTTTATCAAAAATTCACCAGAATAATTGATAATATTATATATAGTGACTATATGTATATCAATTCAGCAAAAAACAAGATAGGTTTCTTGTAAAATTTAGCCCAACAGGGCTTTTTGGTTATTTTAAGGATAGCAATATGGCAGGTTTATTGAATATTTTGGTGCCAATTTTGGCAATTTTTCTCGTCTACAAACTTTTTACCACATTGGGTAAAAACGGCGATGATACCCAAAATGACGACCCAAAATTGGGTCCTAGAAATGACCCGAGAATGCCAAATAATATGGATGATGAATCGGGTAGCAACGTGATTAAACTGCCAACCGCTGCCAAAAGCAAAGCTACTAATTCGGCACGTCCAGACCCTGTTGAAGTTTTGGCCAGCGCTATGGACACTGACCATTTTGCCAATGCCGATGAGAAAGCCAAATCTGGCTTGAAAGACCTTATCACTGCGCACCCAAGTTTTAACTATCGTGAATTTATGAATGGTGCGGAAACAGCCTATGAAATGATTAACTTGGGCTTTGCTCAAAATGATCGAGATATATTGAAGCGCTTACTAACACCTGCGGTTTATGAAAGCTTTGAATCTGTAATGGCAGCTCGTGAAGCTGAAGGCAGCCGCGTGAATAGCCGATTTGTAGGTTTTGAACGCGTGCAAATGACCAATGCTGAATTAGATGGCAACACGGCTCTGCTTTCGGTGCATTTTGAGGCTAAGCTTATATCGACAACTTACGATAAAAACGAACATATTATTGATGGCGATGAGAAGCATGTTTACACAACCAATGACATTTGGACTTTTGAAACAGACATGGCCAGTGAAAATACATCTTGGCGTTTAACAGCGACTGCAAAAGCAAATTAATTGGCTTAAAGGCAGTTGTGGGTTTAAACAATGGCGAAAACGGGTGGACATAGTCGGGGCGGAAAATCTCGCAAACTAACCAAGCAAGAACAGTCACTTTGGCAAAAGGTGACCAAAGATGTGATCCACCATCAACCGCTTAAAATGCCCGATATTTTGGCGACGCCTGATGTTTTGGACAGGCCAGCGGCTCGTAAAATGCTGCCGCGCAAAAAGCTTAAATCGAGCGTGACTAATGTTAGTAAAGTTGATCCGCTTGAGAGTGGCTATCTGCTAAAATTAATGCAGCGGTTTGACAATAATAGCCACCCTGCACATGATGCGGGTGCGAAGTCTAACCTTAAATCGACCCCGCAGCGTTATACGGCTGTACCACCACAACAAGACAAGCCGCAAAATTTACCTTTGGATCGTAATACCCGCCAAAAATTGCAACGCGGCAGGGCTGACATCGAAGCGCGGCTCGACTTACATGGTTTTAACCGCGACAATGCTTATACGCAGTTGATGGGCTTTTTGCGAAGCTCGTATCAGCAAGGTTTTAAAACTGTAATTGTGGTGACGGGCAAGGGTGATGGCGCCATATCACGACATAGTTTACATAGTGCTGATTTTTTTACAATGCCCGAACAACGTGCTGTGCTGCGGGCATCAATTGGTGAATGGTTGAATAGTGGCGAGGCTTCTCAATTTGTAATTGGTTGGCAACCTGCGCATCCTAAACATGGCGGTGGCGGCGCGGTTTATGTGCGCTTGCGTAGCCGCAAACATTAGGGGGATGGCAGGATATGATGACTCCTTTTGGTTTGAAATTGCGAGAATTGCGCAGTATTAAAGGTGTAAGCCAAAAAAAAATGGCGCAAGATTTAGGCATTTCGGCAGCCTATCTTTCGGCTTTAGAGCATGGCAAGCGCGGTGTGCCATCGTGGCAAATGCTGCAACGTATTATTCATTATTTTAATATTATTTGGGATGAAGCCGAGGATTTCGTAGAAATAGCCGGCCTTTCCCGCACCCGCACAACGATTAATAGCGAAGGCTTGTCGCCAAAAGCCAACATCCTAGCCAACCGTTTCGCCATAGAAATAAAAACACTTTCCGAGCTAGAAATTGATGAGATTATAGCAGTTTTGGATGATGCGCAGGAGAAGTAAAGCGGTAACAGGCGCGCTAACTTTCTTCGTGAGCCAACACTCAGCTGCATACAATAATGACCGAACATGGATAAAAAGGCTGAGCCGTCTCTTTGGCGAACTTGCCGACTGAGGCC
>JAOPTR010000003.1:0-266100 GCA_051531935.1 Hyphomicrobiales bacterium | reverse complement strand
TAGAATATGTTGATGGGTATGCGCCCGGGCGACCAGTTGGTGATAAAAGGTGGTCTGGAGAAGTGACCGTTGTGGATTTAGGTGACGGTAAATATTTATTTGCTCTTGTGAACGAGCCGGTGTCTCTAGCGCAAGACACATTCAAATATTTAGTGAAGCCCCGTGTTGTTCATAAAGGAAAGAATGGGATACGTTATTACACGAACACACTTTTCCCAAGATTTATTGAAGAAATTCGTGAAAAAGCGCCCGCAATTTCTGAGCATCACTACCCGACGCTGGTGACGTTTGAAGATATTAAAGACTCTAGAAGCATAAAATTGGTAGACCCAAGTGATTTAGCAGCAACCTTTGGAGACGGATATGCGTTAAAAGAAATAACGTTAGAAATAACTGGCGAGAATGTTCAATATGGAAAGATTAAGAATGTTCTTGACTGGATAGATGACCCTTCTGCACGGAAAATTGGACGTAAACCACCTAGAATATACGGTGACCCCCTATATGCGTTGGCGCACTGGGATTTCATTAAAAAACAACGGAATGAAAAATGACTATTACACAAGAATTATTATTAGCGATACTCTCATTGGACTCGTATAATTCGGATTGCTGTTGTGTTGAGCGTTGATAATGTTGACGGGTTTTTATTCATGTGATATAATTATTTGTATCATGTGAGATTTTTTGGGAGGCGATTGTTATGTTGGCTATTAATCAAGACCAAGTTATGGGTGAGCTTTTGGGCATTAAGGCGGCTAATATAAACCGTTTTGATATTTTAAAAGAAGTCGATGACGGCATTAAAATTGCGAATGTAAAAAGCCTTGCCAAACATTTATTTCCACGGCAAAAAACCAGTGTCGATAACCTTGTTGCCCGCGCGACCTTTGCACGGGCTAAAACCCGCGTATCTGCACAAGTGAGTGAAAAAATATATGATGTTGCCAAGGTTTATAGTTTGGCACTGCTTATCTATAATCACGATTATGACAAGGCTTCACAGTTTCTTTCTAAACCGCATCAAGGCCTTGGTGGTAAGTCGCCATTTGACCTTGCCAAACAATCGACTGCAGGAGCCGATATTGCTGCTAACTTGCTAGAGCAAATTAGGGCAGGGGTATCTATCTAATGGTGGCGCTAAAGCCGTTGCCACAAGCCATGACGGTTTATAGAATTGGCGACCCTAATGGGCAATATGCTATATATTCGGGCGAGGGTGCGCAGCGGGTAAAAGGGCGTTGGCATTCTATCGGCCAAAACCCGATTTATTGCGCTGCACATTATTCCACCGCTATGCTCGAAAAACTGGTGCATTTTAGCGGCATTATGCCCGACAATCAGTGTTTTATCGAAATCACCATTGCGAAAGGCATTAGCTATGAAATGGTGACCAAGGACAGCATACCCAATTGGCACGGGCTAGATAGTGCCGAGGCCAATTATTTTGGTTCGACATGGTTTGCCGAATGCCGAAGCTGCATTTTGCTTGTGCCATCGGTGGTTGCTCGTATGGAAAATAACATTCTCATCAACCCTAACCATGCCGATTTTGTGCAGATAAGCCAAGGTTTAGAGCAACCAATTTGGTGGGATGAACGGTTATTTTAATTTTGGTGGGCTGTAATTAAACTCAGCTTCGATGCGGTTTAAATAACTGGTTAAATGACCAAGTGACAATAAGTGGGCTTTCATTGGAGTTGCGATATCGGGATAAACAATTGCTGCCAGTATGCCATAGATGATTGCATCGACACTTGAAACTTTATCGCCCATAAAGTAAGCGTTCTGGGCTAAATGCGTGGCAATGGCGCTGATGTCATCGCAGCCTTGTTGGTAGATTTTATCGACCGAATGCCTGCCAATGCCCTGATGATACACAGCTTGAGCGACTGTCTTGCGAGATTTTCTAATGACCAATTGCCGAATGCCCCACGGAATTGCAGTGAAAAATGCTTCTACATGGTGGTTATGCGCGGGGTCTACCCAGCGGCTATAGACTTCGCACCAGTATAGGTGATCTTCGCACAGGCGGGTAAAGCTTAGGCTTGTGGCCTTTTGTTCGGGGGTGAGGTGGCTATCTAAATCGGTATTAAATTTCTGTTTTGCGTGTTGGTATATATAATGGCTATCGGCAATGGTTTTATCGCCATCTACCAAATAGGGCAATTTTCCATTGGGGCCTTTGCCAGGGTTTGTGCCATATGTGACCTTGTGTTCAATGTTCATCATACGCAATAATAGCTCTGTTTTCATGCTAAATGGGCTGGCGCTTGTGCAGTTTAGTGCTGCGGGGAATATAAAAAGTTCCAATTGTTTTCCTTTGGTTCGAGATTTGCTATAGCTTTAAAACAAGCATACTGACAATATTTGTCAGTATAGTTATGCTAATGTTGATAAACAGAAAGCGAAGTGAAATGAAACGTGCCGACCGATTGATACAAATTATTGAGCTGATGCGCCGTGAACGCAGACCTGTAACAGCGCAATATATGGCCGAAGAATTAGAAGTGACACCACGCACCATCTATCGCGACATGGTGACATTGACCGCATCTGGCGTGCCGATTGATGGCGAGGCGGGTGTGGGTTATGTGATGGGTGATGGCTACCACATGCCGCCTATGATGTTTACCGAAGATGAGCTAGAAGCATTAATGTTGGGCATGCGCATGGTGCAGGAGCGGGCGGACAAAGACCTTGGCAAGGCCGCTAAAAACTTAATCGGCAAAATTTCGACAAGCATTCCTGATGATCTTTCGGCATTGTTTTTAAATACCGACCTTTACGCCCCGCAATTTGTGAAAATTAAAGAAGAAACTGTAAGTGTGGCCGACATTCGCCATGCTTTGCGCAACCAGTTTAAAATGAAAATTACCTATGCCGATGTAAAAGGTGATGTGACCGAGCGCATTGTATGGCCGATATTAATGGCGCATTTTTACGACAATCGCAATATGGTGGCGTGGTGCGAAAAGCGCGAGGCTTTTAGGTCGTTTCGTACTGAACGCATGCAGAAGTTACAAGTGCTTGACGAGAAGTATAAGCCATATCGCAAGGCATTGGTAAAACAATGGGCGATTGAAAACCAAATACCCGAATTAGCCTAAAGCTTTGGTGATTTTTTTACGATAACCATTGCCCGACACCATTTCATGAGTGAGAAAGCTTTCGTTTAGAAACACTCCAAATGTGCCAAAGGCCGAGGGTGATTCACATATCTCCTTGTGGTTGCTTAACTCAACCACCGTCACTTTTAAACCAAACTCGGCCGCGACTGTTTTTAAATCGCCCAGACATGTCGGTACAAAGGGGCATTGTTGGCTTGTAAAAACCGTAATGTCCTTACCGCCCTTATATACCGAAGCTTTTGCCGCGCTTGCAATATAGGGTTTGGCAGCGGTTTGGTTGAAGTTAAGTGTCATCAGTTCGAAAATACCATTATCGGTTTGGTCTGTTTTCTTAAAGCCATGATAGGCATAAAATTTACTATCCGTCATGTAATTGGCTTTGCCAGCCAATACACAAATGCCATCTTTACCCTGTTTTTTTGCTTCTTCAATGGCAAATGCGAGCAAATTTTTGCCATGTTCATGGCCTTTGAATTTACCCGATACCCAAAGGCAATGAATGACCATAAAATTTGGCGCAATGATAGGTTTTAGCGCAAACTCGCTGGGCATAATTTCGATAAAAACTTTGCCTCTTTCATCTAGTTTTCTAAAAACTAAGCCATTATTAAACTGAGTTTTAAGCCATTTACGCTTTATCACTTCGCCTTTCTCATGTTTACCTTTGCCAATGGCACAGCAAATATGTTGATGCGAAATATTGTCAGTGGTTAGGTTTATATATTGAGAGCTCATATGCATTCCTTTTATCATCTTCATCCTAGATCACATCTACTGACAGTTTTTGACATCAATCAACATAATTTAAAATAACAACTGTTGAAAGCAAGCAGAAACACTGCTATAGGCTAGGCCATATTTAATCAAAGGATAATATCATGGCTGTACAACGTACTTTCTCTATCATCAAACCTGATGCGACTAAACGTAACCTTACTGGTAAAGTTATCACTAAATTCGAAGATGCTGGTCTTCGTATTGTGGCTTCTAAACGCATTAAAATGTCTCAAGCACAAGCTGAAGGCTTTTATGGCGAACATTCAGAACGCCCTTTCTTTGGTGAATTGGTAGAATTCATGATGTCAGAACCTGTTGTTGTACAAGTTCTTGAAGGTGAAGATGCAATTGCTAAAAACCGCGAAGTTATGGGCGCAACAAACCCATCAGATGCTGACGAAGGTACAATTCGTAAAGAATTTGCTCTTAGCATTGGCGAAAATTCTGTACATGGTTCAGACTCTCCAGAATCTGCTGCACGCGAAATTAAATTCTTCTTTGAAGATTCAGAATTAGTTGGATAATTTCAACTGAGTTTTAAGAAAAAGGCGTCTCATTTGAGGCGCCTTTTTTGATTCAACAAACCATTGTAACTGTTTGATTTTAAATTTAGTTTTGTCTTGGAGTGTAGAGCGTATCTGACGCTTGAATGTTGCTTTTTATCTGCACAATGTTATCGGCTTTAACAGCGCGGCCATCGGCAACCATGCGCAAGGCATGTGGGTATAATTGATGCTCGGCTTTTAATACGCGTGCTGCTAAGCTTGCCGCATCATCATCATCTAACACGGGGACTGCTGCTTGTGCAATGATCGCCCCAGCATCGACTTCCAAACATACATAATGCACTGTGCAGCCTGTGATTTTAACACCATCGGCCAGTGCGCGCTCGTGGCAATGCAGGCCTTTATAAGAAGGCAAAAGGGCTGGGTGAATGTTAATTTGATTGCCGAGCCATTTGTTGATGAATTCTTCGGTTAAAATGCGCATAAAGCCAGCATTACAAACCATTTCGACGTTATGTTTATCTAGTTCTTGATTAAGCGCAACTTCAAAAGCAGGGCGGTCGGCATGTAATTTATGATCGACCACTGCTGTTGTAATGCCTTCATCTTTCGCAACTTGTACACCTTTTGCATCGGGGCGGTTAGAGATAACCACAGCCACTTCGACAGGAAAATCGGGCGTTTGGCAAGCTTTAACAATGGCGTGCATATTGCTGCCACCACCAGATATTAAAATGCCTATGCGAAGCTTTTTCATAATTTACAACTCGAATTTGCCAGTGTAGACAACGCGTTCATCGGCTTTATCAATAATTTTACCAAGCTCAAAGGCTTGCTCGCCATTGTCATTAAGCACTTTTGCAACTTGAGCGGCTTGGTCGGCTTTCACCACTAAAATCATGCCAACACCACAATTAAATGTACGTAGCATTTCATCGATTGCGATACCGCCATTTTCTGCTAGCCAGCTAAATACTTTTTGTGGTTTCAAATTGTCTAGATTAATCTCGGCGCTGATGTCATCGGCCAAAACACGAGGTAAATTTTCGGTAATGCCGCCACCTGTAATATGGGCAAGTGCTTTTACCGCGCCTGTTTCGCGTATGGCGGCTAAACAAGATTTTACATACATTTTTGTCGGGGCAAGCAATGCTGCACCTAGAGTTTGGCTTTCATCAAAGCTTGCGGTCTCATCCATTTTTTGGCCTGTGACTTCGGCAATTTTACGCACCAATGAAAAACCGTTAGAATGCACACCATTGGATTTCAATCCCAAAATCACATCGCCAGCGCCAATGTCTTTTGTTGGTAAAACTTTATCGCGCTCAACCGCGCCAACGCAAAAACCTGCAAGGTCATATTCGCCTTCGCTATACATGCCTGGCATTTCGGCGGTTTCGCCACCAATTAGAGCTGCGCCTGCTTGTATGCAGCCTTCGGCAATGCCTGCAATCACTTGCTCGGCGACACCAAGTTCTAGCTTGCCAGTTGCGAAATAATCTAAGAAAAACAATGGCTCTGCACCCTGTACCACCAAATCATTAGCACACATGGCCACTAAATCTATACCAACAGTGTCATGAATTTCGGCATCGAATGCAATTTTTAACTTTGTGCCAACGCCATCATTTGCGGCCACCAGTACGGGGTCTTTCATGCCAATGGCTTTAAGATCAAAAAGGCCACCAAAACCACCAAGATCGACATTTGCACCCAAACGACGGGTCGATTTTGCCAAAGGTTTAATGGCATCAACGAGCTGATTACCAGCGTCAATGTCAACGCCTGCATCTTTATAAGAAAGGCTATTTTTACGGTCGGTCGGGCTCATAATATATCCATGGGTAAATTGGCGATGTTTTAACGCCTTTCTAGCCTTGTTGACTAAGGTTTTAAAGCAAAAAATCAACATTTTGACCTTTTACAAGCAGAAATTGCCAAATTTGTCGTCTTCAATTAAGCGAAAAGTGATATAAATAAGTCACATTTAGTTAATATATTAAAGGGGCGGGCAGATACGGCTAGGAAAATTTTAGCAAATCCTGTAGTTTGAAACCGTTACTTATATGAATTTGTTGAACTTAGTGAGCTTTGAATGAATAAATTACTCCGTACTATTGTTGCCGTATTTTGCACAATTTCCTTATCTACAGCCGTTTTTGCTGATGATGTATATGATGTTGGCAATATAAAAGTGAACGCAACTGGCAAAGATGGAATCGCCGCCAAAGAAAAAGCATTGGCACAAGCCGAAGCCAAAGGCGTGGTTATCTTATTTGAACGGTTACTCACCGCAGGGCAAAAAAAACGGGCACTAAACAATTTAGGCAAACAAACCCGCGCCTTACTGGTAAAAGGTTTTAGCGTTAAAAACGAACAAAGCAGCGGCACGCAATATATTGCCGAAATTACCATTAAGTTCCGTAGAAGTGCTGTGCAGAAATATTTAAATAGCATTGGCGCTAAATACAGTGATGTGCAGTCGGCAGTGAGTTTGCTTATACCAATTTTAACCAAAGCCAACGGCAATACGGTTATCTGGTCATCCCAAAACCCATGGTCGGATGCATTATCTAATCATGATTTAAAAAATAGTCTTATTCCGCTTAAAATTGCCACTTCATCAGAAGCTGGTTTATTGGCAACTGAGCAAGAAATTGTAAGTAATAATGCAAATGCCATGTTCCAGTTGGCTTCTGCCGCGGGTGAAAGCGCCCAAACAGTAACCGCGCATTTAACTTTTACCGAACAAACTGCCGTTTTAAAAGTTTCTGGTCTTATTAGTTTTCGTCAAAAATATTCTACTGGCAATGGTCTAGACACTGTATATCAATCTGCTGCGAGAGATTTTTTAAAAGCACTTGAAACCAAATGGCGTAATAACAATATTAGTAGTAAGCCGAAACTAGCCGAATTTAAAGCTTTGGTTGTTTTTGGTAGCTTGGATCAATGGATTGCATTGCGCGCCCGCCTTGGGCAAGTGGCTGGAATTAGTGAATTTGATACTGATGCGATGACATCTGATGGTGCTTTCATTAACATCAAGCATAAAGGCAAGATATCGGAATTAAGTGAAGAGTTGCAATATCAAGGTTTAAGCCTAATTAATTTAGGTGCTTATTACGAAATTAGAGGTTGAGCCATTTTCTCGTTTTAATGGCTCGGACGGGCTAGAATGACTGAAAATAAACATACCATTGTGAACATACCGAATTTAATTAGCTTTGCACGTATCTGCATGGTGCCATTTATTGTGTGGTATCTGTTGTTAGATGAGCTTGTTTTGGCGTTTTACTTGTTTTCAATCGCCGGCATTTCTGATTTCATTGATGGTTGGCTTGCAAGGTTTCAAAAAATACAAACTGTTTTTGGTGCTTATTTAGACCCTGTGGCCGATAAGCTGCTGATGACCAGTGCCTATGTTACGCTGACTATTTTGGGTCATATTCCAATTTGGCTCACATTATTAGTGATTTTTCGTGATGTATTGATTGTCTCGATGATTGCCATTGCGCGTATGAAACATAAAAAAGTTCATATGGCACCGTTGTTTATAAGCAAGTTTAACACACTGATTCAAATTGTGGTGGTGATGTTGGTTTTGGCGCATTTGGCATTTGGTTTGGGCATTGAAACTTGGCTTTATTATCTGTTTCTATTGGCTGGCGCTACAACCATAATTTCGAGTTTTGCATATTTGAATTTATGGGCTACAACCATATTAAAGCAAAAGGCAAATCACGAAGGCTAAAAATTACATGACGTTAAAACAACATTCAATATTCTGGTCAGTTGCATTCATAGTGTTCTTGCTGTTTCTAAACGTCTTCTCATCTATTATGCTGCCCTTTGTAGCGGGGATGGCAATTGCTTATTTTTTAGACCCTATGGCCGATAAACTCGAGGAATGGGGCTTAAGCCGCGTCATTGCAACCACGGTTATTATGTCTATTTTTTCATTATTCGTGGTTTTAGCATTCCTGCTTATCGTGCCTTTATTGTTCAGCCAACTGGCTCAATTGCTGCAGGAAATTCCTGGCTATATAGATACATTACAGGTGTTGGCCGAAACCAAAGGCAAAGCGCTTTTTGGTGAGCTTTATGAAAAATATTTGGGCTCGACCGATACTACGGGCGAATTATCAAAACAAGTGGGTAGCATTGCATCAAAGATTGCCTCAATTGGCTCCGCTCTTATCGCCAAAGTTTGGTCAGGCGGGATGGCGTTTTTCTCATTCCTATCACTGTTAATTGTAACGCCTGTTGTGGCATTTTATCTGCTGAATGATTGGGATAGAATGTTAGCCATTATTGCCTCATGGGTGCCATTAAACCACAAACAAACTGTGACTACATTGACCCGCGATATGAGCAGCGTTTTGGCAGGTTTCATTAGGGGGCAGGGTTCTGTATGCCTTATATTAGCAATCTATTATGCTGTTTGTTTGTCTTTAGTGGGCCTGAACTTTGGCCTTGTTATTGGCATTGTGGCAGGCATTATTAGTTTTATTCCGTTTGTTGGTGCCATTGTGGGTCTTGTTCTTTCGGTCGGTTTGGCCTTGGTGCAATTTTGGCCTGATTATTTTTTAATTGGCATTGTGGCGCTTATTTTCGCTGTTGGACAATTTTTAGAAGGTAATATTTTAACCCCCAAATTGGTTGGTAGACATATTGGATTGCACCCAGTTTGGCTTATGTTTGCGCTGTTTGCATTTGGGGTATTGTTTGGTTTTGTTGGTTTGTTATTGGCTGTGCCGATTGCGGCAATGATTGGTGTTTTATCACGTTTTGCTTTAGCGCATTATCTAAAAAGCCAATTCTATTTGGGCACGGGGCAACAAGAATTAGATTTGCAACCGTTTCCAGATGAAAACGAAGAACAAGAAAAAATAGACTTAGATGAATTAAAACAATTGGATGGTGTTAATTAGCAAATGGGCGAGGGTAAAACACAACAATTTGCACTGAATTTAACCAGTGAAAAATCATTCGATGTGGATGAATATATCATCATGCCGTCCAATCAATTGTTGGTCGATCAACTTTTATCGTTGGAAATTCAATCTTCGCCACTCACTATTTTATTTGGCAATGAAATGTCTGGTAAAACTCATTTATCGCATTTGTGGCAGCAGAAATTTAATGCGAATTTCTTACCAGATGAGTTTTTAAAAATTGAGGAAGCTAGCTTTCCCGCACTTGCCGAATTGGTTGCTAGTTCGCCTTTAATTATTGATGATATTGACCAAAAAAATATTTGTGAAAATACAATTTTTCACCTTATCAATTTGGCCATTCAAGCCAAACAGCCTCTGCTATTTACTTCAGTTAAACCACTGCCGCTTTGGAATATTGCTTTGCCCGATTTATTGTCGAGGTTAAAAGCGGCAAAGCATATTGAAATACCATCGCCAGATGATATGTTGATGGAAATCATATTAAGCAAAACATTTGCTGAGAAACAGCTTAATGTATCAGACACAGTGTTGGCTTATATATTGGTTCGTATTGAGCGCTCGATAGCCGCGATTGTGCAACTTGTTGAAACGCTAGATCAAATGGCTTTACAGCAAAAAAAGCCAGTTACGCGTGGCATGGTTGCAAAACTGTTCGAAGACAATATAATTAAAACTGAAAAACCGCCAACTTCGTAAAGCAAATTATGGAAAATATAAATAATTCACCCGATCGCTTTTACAATCGCGAGTCATCATGGTTACGGTTTAATCTACGCGTGTTGGAGGAGGCCGAAAATGACCTTCACCCATTGTTAGAAAAACTGCGGTTTTTGTCTATCTCGGCATCTAATCTTGATGAATTTTACATGGTGCGCATTGCGGGGCTTTATGGGCTTATTCGAACTGAAATTAAAGAGTTAAGCCAAGAAGGTAAAACACCCAAACAACAGCTAAAAAGTGTTTTGGATTTATCGCATATATTAGTCAACAAACAGCATGAAATTTACAGTAATTTAAAAACCGAAATGGCTGAAAATGGCTTGCTTGTAACTGATGGGACAGAGCTGAATAAAACTGAATTAGACTGGTTAGAAGAATATTTCACTGAGGAAATATTCCCTATTTTAACACCACTTGCAATTGACCCAGCACATCCTTTTCCGTTTATCAGAAATCTGGGGTTTAATTTGGCCTTAGAATTCTCCAAAACGGGGGATGATGAAATCACCCATGCGATTATTCCCATTCCGCATAAAATAAATAGGTTTGTGCAACTGCCAGAAAATAAAGAAGGTGAGCTAAAATTTATTGCTGTTGAAGCAGTGATCGATCTATTTTTAGAAACTATTTTCCCCAATTTTAAATTCACTAATCAAGGACTATTTCGAATTATTCGCGATAGTGAAATTGAAATTGAAGAGGAATCTGAAGATTTGGTGAGGTTTTTTGAATCTGCGTTGAAACGCCGCCGCCGTGGTTCGGTGATCCGTTTGGAGCTAGAGGATAAAATGACCGATAGCTTACGTGATTTGGTGATTAAGGAATTTGATGTAAAACCCGACCAAGTGCATAGTTATAATGGGTTTTTTGGCATGAACCAATTAAGTGAACTGATTGTTGAACAACGACCAGATTTGCAATTTAAAAGCTATACACCACGTGTGCCCGAACGTGTACGCGAATTTGGTGGTAATTTTTTCAAAGCCATTCGACAGAAGGATTTGATTGTTCATCACCCATACGAGACTTATGATGTGGTTGTGGATTTTCTATGCCAAGCGGCTAATGACCCAGATGTCATTGCGATTAAACAAACTTTGTACCGGACTAATAAGAAATCTAAAATTGTTCAGGCGCTTATCACTGCGGCTGAAAATGGTAAAAATGTTACGGCTTTGGTAGAGCTAAAAGCACGGTTTGACGAGAAAGCAAACATTCAGTGGGCGCGAGATTTGGAGCGGGCGGGTGTTCAAGTTGTCTACGGCTTTACGAAATTAAAAACCCACGCCAAATTATGCTTGGTAATGCGCAAAGAAAAATCGGGTCTAAAACATTATTTGCACATTGCAACGGGAAATTATAACCCTTTTACGGCACGAATTTACACTGACCTTTCGTTATTCACTTGCGATAAAGATTTAGCAAAAGATGCGATTGATATTTTTAACTATATCACTGGCTACGCCAAACCTGAAAATTTACGAAAAATTGCGGTTTCGCCGTTTGGAATATTTAATAAATTGGTTGAGCATATTCACCAAGAAATAGACAATGTTAAACAAGGTAAAAAAGGCCACATTTGGTTTAAAATGAACAGCCTTGTTGATGGCGCCATTATTGACGAATTGTACAAAGCCAGCCAAGCAGGGGTGAAAATTGAACTTATTGTCCGTGGGATTTGTTGTTTGCGCCCAGGTGTTGAAGGATTGAGTGAAAATATAAGTGTAAAATCTATTGTGGGGCGCTTTTTGGAACATAGCCGCATTTACGCCTTTGGCAATGGCGCAGAGTTGCCCAACAAAAATGCCAATCTATATATTGCATCTGCCGATTTAATGCCGCGCAATCTTTATAGGCGTGTTGAAATTTGTGTGCCGATTGAAAATGAAGCTGATCATCACTATATTCTTGAGCAAGTTCTTGCGTTTAACTATAAAGATAATATGCAGTCATGGCAGATAAATAGCGATGGAACGGCATCTAAAATCAGTGTAAAAGAAAATGAAGAAGCCTTTAATATACATGAGTATTTTATGCAGAAACCCGCAAAAATTCAGCCAGAAAATTCGACCGAAAAAACTAACAATCAATTAAATATGGGTGAATGAATATGAATTCACTGCAAAATGATAAACTCGCGAAATTTGTTGGCAATCGCCCTCCCATCGCGGTGATTGATATTGGCTCTAATACAGTGCGCCTTGTGGTTTATGAGGGTGAGTATCGCTCTCCTGCGCCTATATATAATGAGAAAAACACCTGCCGATTGGGACATGGATTGGCCGAAACCGGTAGGCTTAATGAGGACAATTTAAACCAAGCTCTAGATTTGTTAAAGCGGTTTAAAATTCTGATTGATAATATGGCGGTTGCCAAACTGCATGTTATTGCGACTGCTGCTGTGAGAGAAGCCTCAAACGGCGCTGATTTTATTGAGCAGGCCGAGCTTATTTTGAACCATAAACTTAACGTATTGTCTGGTAGAGATGAAGCCAAGATGGCGGCTTTGGGTGTGTTTTCGGGCCATAGAAAAGCTAACGGTTTGGTGGGCGATCTTGGTGGTGGTAGTTTGGAATTGGTGTCTGTTACCAATAATAAAGTTGACGAAAATGGCATTACCTTGCCATTGGGTGCTTTGCGATTGCTCGAAGCCTCAGGTGGCGACTTAAAAGTTGCACGTGATATTATTGAGACCGAGCTTAATAAAGTGGATTTTTGGTCGAGCATTAACGGTTTAAGTTTTTATGCGGTTGGTGGCACTTGGCGTGCGTTAGCCAAATTGCACATGCACCAAACGGGTTATCCATTACATATTTTGCAGGGTTACAGAATAGAGTGGCAAGTTGCTCAGGGATTTGCCAATTTTGTAAGTCAAATGAATTTTGACATTATCAGCAAACATCAGTACGGAATTTCAAAATCGCGTTTGCAAATCTTGCCGTTTGGCGCGTTGGTTTTAGAAGCATTACTTGCCCGCGCACAACCCTATAAAATGGTGGTTTCGGCCTGTGGTGTGCGTGAAGGTGTTTTGTATGATAGGCTTGAAAAGGCTGAAAAGAAAAAAGACCCGTTGCTTTCGGCTAGTAAATTATATTCACAAAATGTTGGCCGCTCTACCAAGCATGCCGAAGAACTAATTGAATTTACATCACAAATTTTTGGTTCAGAATTATCTGAGAGTAATGAAGAAAACCGCCTTCGCCAAGCAGTTTGCTATTTGGATGACATTAGTTGGCGCGCACATCCTGATGTACGTGGTTTGCAAAGCCTTGGGATTATATCTAATGCCACACTTGTGGCTATTTCGCACGCAGGGCGGGCATTTATCGCCTATACAGTTTACTACCGCCATGAAGGTGTGAACGAGAGTGCCGATACGCAAGGTTTACGCCAACTCATCAAGCCGCAAGATTTAGTGCGCGCACGCGTATTGGGTTTGCTAATTCGCGTTGCTTACGCCATATCGGCAGTACGTGAAGGCTTGTTGCCAAGGGTTAAATTATATGTCGAGAACGGCGAAATTATTTTAAAGATGCCTAAAGATTTGGCAGATTTGCGCGGCACAAGGCTTGATAATAGGCTTAGAAAACTAGCTGCTGAAATGGGCTTAGAGCATAAAGTCGAAATTAAATAATTTTTAGTAAGCCAACCAAACGATAAATGAACCCACGAACAGCCAAAATAACGTAGCAAGTAATATGTTCATTTTTGTGGAACCAAGCATACGACCCATGAAAATAGGTATCAGAGTGATTGGTAATATAAACCAGATAGCGGCGCCTTCCAACAAGTGGTAGCTGTTGTTAAGGTAGCCAAATGAAATGACAATAAGCCATGGCAATAGCCCTACAGTGAGGCTTAGGTTAATGAGGTTTATGCCTGGTTTTCGGTTTACTGACGGATGCTTAAAGCGCCCCTCAATAAGCTCAGCACCGCGCTTTACACGAACCCAAGCATATTGGCCACCAATTACAACAGCCGCGATTGCGATGAGGCTGATGATAACCGAAACGATGGAAGTTTGCAGACTGTAAACCACATATTGTAACAAGCCGTTAGCTAGTAAAATACCGATGAATGTAAAAATGACAATGGCAATGCCAACAGCTATACTCACGCTGTTTGAGTTTGCGACAAAATTCACTTTATCGCAATTCTCGCACTTATAATCAATGCCGCGTTCGCGCCAAGGTAGGCTGCTTTTCTCTTCGTTTCGGTGCATGGCTTGCATAGGAATTTTGCAACTACCGCACTCGCGCTTAACATGTTCAGCATCGCCGACTAAAGGCGAAAACACGCGAGGTTTTTGCTCGGTAAACAATTTAAATTTCATGTAATCACTTGGTTCTTAGGGTGTTATGGTTTGCTGTTAGAGTTTGAAAATCTCAACAACACCATCTTGTATGCGCAGAGCCGATTTGCCGTTTTTAACGCTAAGTGCAACTTCGCCAAAAGTTTCACGTCTCCAACCAGATAAGGCAGCTACATCTGCATTATCATCAAGTGCAATTTTTTCTAAATCGGCACTATTGGCGATAAGTTTGGCAGCCACATTTTCTTTTTCGCAAACCAAACGTAAAACGACTTTCATCATTTCCAAAATACCACTATCGGCTTTTTGCTTTGGTTTGCCGCTTGATAATTCGGGCAATTCTTCTTCAGGTATTTTGCGGCCAATTTGATATTGTGCAAACATGTTTTTAGCTTTTTCGGAGCGGGCATATCCATTAGGGATAGATCTTAAATCGCCCAGTGCTTGCAGGTTTTTAGGTTGTTGCATGGCAATTTCGAGAATCGCTTCATCTTTGATAATACGGTTACGCGGTACATTTTTTGCGCGCGCTTCATTTTCACGCCACTCGGCAAGCTTCATAATCGCACCCAAATGTTGTTTTTTGATGTTGCGCATTTTAATACGGCGCCACACATTTTCAGGCTTTAGTTCATAGGTAGAGGCGCTTTCAAGAATTTGCATTTCTTGGGTTAACCAATGAGCGCGGCCGTTTTCGTTGAGAATTTCGACCAAATGTTTGTAAATATCGCGTAAAAAGGTAACGTCGGTTAGTGCGTATTTAAGCTGTTTATTGGTAAGTGGGCGCTTGCTCCAATCGGTAAAACGAGAAGTTTTATCAATTTGCACATTCATAATATCGCGCACTAGGCGTTCATAACCAACACTTTCGCCAAACCCAGCTACCATGCCAGCAACTTGTGTATCAAAAATTGGTGTTGGTACTTTGCCCGTAATGTTAAAGAAAATTTCTAAATCTTGTCGAGCGGCATGAAAAACTTTTAAAATGTTTTCATTGAATAATATTTCAATCAGCGGATCCAGAGATATACCATCGGCCAATGGGTCAATAATAGCTTCATGGTTGTCAGATGCCACTTGCACCAAACAAAGCTTAGACCAATAAGTCTTTTCGCGTAAAAATTCGGTATCAACCGTGACGTACGGTTCTCCTGAAATTTTATTGCAAAAGTCAGTGAGGGCTTGGGTGTCTGTAATAATATTCATAAATGTCTCGATATATTTCTAAATTCTCGTTGCAGTTTAGATTTTTACCAACCAATTAGCCAATAAAATCTAGGCATTGGTGATAAATAAGCTAAAATTGGTGTTTGTGATGGTTAATGCTGTGAAAACTGTCAATCATTTAGCCGTTTTGATAGTTTTTTGGCCTCTGGCACTTAACAATTTGCCCAGTTGTATATATAAGTCAGCTAAATTAAATTGAATCGGATGAAATCATGCATAGATACCGCACTCACACATGTGGCGAATTACGCAAATCACACGCAGGCGAAACCATTAAAATATCAGGTTGGGCAAATCGCATTAGAGACCATGGTGGCCTTTTATTTATCGACCTTCGCGATCATTATGGCATCACACAAGTGGTGGTTAATCCAGATTCTGAATTTTTTGCTTTGGCCGAAACCATCCGTTCTGAATGGGTGATCACCGTTACGGGTACTGTGATCGAGCGTGAAGGCGCTGCTATTAACCCTAAAATGGACACAGGCGAAATTGAAATTGGCATCACTGGTTTAGAAATTCAATCAGAAGCTAAAGAATTGGCATTGCCAGTATTTGGTGATTTGGAATACCCAGAAGACACCCGCCTTAAATATCGTTTCCTAGATTTACGCCGTGAACGTATCCATGGTAACATTGTTAAGCGTTCAAAAATTATTGCATCTTTACGTAATCGTATGATTCAAGATGGTTTTACCGAATATCAAACACCAATTTTGACAGCCTCTAGCCCAGAAGGCGCCCGCGACTTCTTGGTGCCATCGCGCCAACATCCTGGTAAATTCTATGCGCTACCGCAAGCACCACAACAGTTTAAACAGTTGGCAATGGTTGCTGGTTTTGACCGTTATTTCCAAATTGCACCTTGTTTCCGTGATGAAGATTTACGTGCTGATCGTTCGTTAGAATTCTACCAGCTTGATATTGAAATGAGCTTTGTAACTCAGGAGGATATTTTCCAAACAGTTGAACCTGTTTTACGCGGTATTTTTGAAGAATTTGGCGAAGGTAAAAAAGTTACGCAAGTTTTCCCACGCATTCCTTATGCAGAATCAATGCTTAAATATGGTTCAGATAAACCAGATTTACGTATTCCGATTGAAATTGTAGATGTGACCGAAGAATTTGGCGATGAAAGCGTTAGCTTTAAAGCGTTTAAAGGTATTGTTGAATCTGGTGGCGCTGTGCGTGCCATCCCTGCACCTGGTGCGGCTTCAAAATCTCGTTCATTCTTCGATAAGATGAATGATTGGGCGCGTAAAGACATGGGCGCTGCTGGCCTTGGTTACATTATTTTTGATGAAATTGATGGCGAAGTTGTTGGCCGTGGCCCAATTGCTAAATTTATCCCTGCTGAAGTGCAAGCTAGAATGGTGGCTAAAGCTGGCCTTAAAGGTGGCGATGCATTATTCTTCGCGGCTGGTAAAACCAACAGTGCTGCTACATTAGCGGGCGCTGCGCGTTCTCGCTTGGGTGAATTGCTAGAATTGATTGATCCGAATGAGTTTAAGCTTTGCTGGATTGTTGATTTCCCAATGTATGAATTTGATGAAGTTGAAAATAAATTAGACTTCTGCCATAACCCGTTCACTATGCCACAAGGTGGTATGGAAGCTCTTGAAACTCAAGACCCATTGGATGTTTTGGGTTACCAATATGACATCGTATGTAACGGTTTTGAATTGTCATCGGGCGCTGTGCGTAACCATAAACCAGAAGTGATGTATAAAGCTTTTGGTTTGGTGGGTTATGATAAAGCCTTTGTTGATGAAAACTTTGGCGGCATGATACGTGCGTTTGAATATGGCGCGCCTCCGCATGGTGGCATTGCACCAGGTATTGACCGTATTGTTATGCTGCTTTGTGGCGAAGAAAACCTACGTGAAGTGACTATGTTTGCGATGAACCAACAAGCTGAAGATCTGCTTATGGGCGCACCTGCAAATGTATCACCTAAACAATTGCGTGAGTTGCACATTCGCAGCGTGATGCCAGAAATTAAAAAAGAAGCTAAAAAAGAAGATTAAGCTTTTAGCGATGCAAAATTTGGCCTCATACATTGGTTTGTATGGGGCTCTTGCTTGCCTAGGTTACAATATCAATATTCACTTTAATGTCTTGGCCTTTGGTAAGTTTGGCTTGTTTTCTGATTTTGGCGTTAACGGGTAAAAAATAACAGCCCGATTTTGCATCTGGAAACAAGGAGGTTTTCCAAGCCACATCTGCAATTTTTGCAGTTACACGTACCGAACCAAAACCAACCTTGGCGCTATGGGCAAAAAACTTTATTTGCTCAGAATCGCCTTTAGGTACAGTGACAAAAAACCATCCGCCTTTGCCAGAATATTGCCAGAGTTCGGATGTAAATGTGAAATTCAAGTCTTCCATACTTAGCGTCTAGCCCTGTTATTCTTTAATATAGGTAACTGTTGGGTTAAGGTCGCGCACCAATATATTAGCATCGTAAATATCCAAATATTGTTGAAAGCGTACTGGTTTGGCAGGAGAAATTTCTATTTTTAAGCCTGTTGGTGCAGACATGAAATCAGCAATGGGGTTGGCGAGCGCTTGGCGTCTATCAAGATTTATAATTTGAGCCGAACCCAATGCCAGACCAAAATACAACTGAGATTTCAATGCAGCTTCAGATAAGTCTACCTTAGGTGCCATTTGCGCAATTACATAATTGTAAAGACCATCATCCTTATAATTGAGCTCTGCATGCTCTATAGCTACGCTGTTTAGGTTTTCTTCCATATTCTCAATATTAAACAGGGCGGCAAATTTCTCATCCGTCATAGAGGCCAAAATATCGGCCTGAAGATTTGCTAACCCGCCAAAGTTTAAATTGTTAATAGCAAACAATCCCGTGTGGTTATCTTGTTGATATTCAAAGCTAATGTCTAGTATTCCGTTTAGTTCTTTAAGATTGTATTCGCCTAATAATTGCGCAAATTCGGGGGGTAAATGTGCGGGACTAACCTCTAAGCCAGTTAAATTTGCACGCCATTGGCTAGGCAAATTGTTAAACATTTGTTGTTTGCTGTAACTGCCATCTGCAATGCGGCTCAAATTATCCAAATTATCAGTTAACATGAAACCGCTAAATGACAGGCTCTCATAATCCAATTCCTCATGAAAGATTCTAACCTTATCTTCCATAAGTGGGGCAGCGAGCATATATTCGAAGTGCGGTTGATAGCCGGTTTTTAAGCCAGTTAATGTGATATTGTCTATTTTGTAATTTTGCCCATAATAGGTGAGGGCAATGTTTTTAAGTTGGCTGTTTTTAAGCGTTACAGACAAATCGCTAATTGGGTCAATACCATTAAGTTCAATATCATCAATATGAAGTTTAAGCCATATTTGATCACTAGATGCGATTTTTAGATTTTTTAAATGGATGGTTTGTTTAAAAAAGTCGATGTCCAAACGGTCATAGCTGCTCAAATCATAACCGTTGAGTTTTAGCGTTTCTATGGCTTGCTCGACAGTTTCTTTGGCTTTTGAGTTTGCATAAAACCCTGCGCCAGTGGCGCCAACGGCTAAAAAAATAATTAGGCTTAATATGCTGCTTAAAAGTTTTTTCACTTCGCATCCGTTTTTATAAATCACACATAAAATATGATTTGTTATTGATTGTAACTGTATATAATGATTAGTAACTTATTTGCCAACTAAGTCAAAAGTAAGATGTGGTTCAGGAGAAATTAATGATTAATTTATACAGCGATACACAAACAAAACCCACCGCCGAAATGCGCAAATTTATGGCATCGGCAGAAGTTGGCGATGAGCAGCAATTGCTCGACCCAAGTGTCAATTTATTGTGTGAAAAATCAGCTTCGCTTATGGGTAAGGAAGCCGCTGTATTTTTACCTTCTGGTATAATGTGCAACTTAGTTTCAACACTAACCCATTGTTCTATGGGTGATGAAGTGATTGCAGCAGATAACTCGCACATTATGATGATGGAGAGTGGTGGCTTGGCATTAGGGCAAGTTAATCGCCAAACGATCGACAGGCCTTTGGGTATACTCAGTGTCGAAGATGTTGAAAAATGCGTGGCAAAACGCCGTATGGGCAGAAATTCGACCATTCCTAAAATGTTGGTTATTGAGAATACCCATAACTTTGGTGGTGGTATTGCATGGAATATGGATCAGCTAAACCCTGTCACTCAATATGCCAAATCGCAAAATATGAAACTGCATATGGATGGCGCGAGATTGCTGAACGCTTCTGCTGCCACAGGCGTTAGCCCTGCCGAATATAGTCGCGACTTTGATAGTGTTTGGTTTGACCTCTCCAAAGGCCTTGGTTGCCCAGTGGGTGCAGTGCTTGCGGGTTCAACGGATTTTATTGAGCAAGTATGGGTTTGGAAAACTCGGTTAGGTGGCGCTATGCGTCAGGCGGGTATCATCGCATCGGCGGGTATATATGCTCTGGAACATCATGTAGAAAAATTGCAACAAGACCATGTAAATGCCAAAAACCTTGGTGGCGCGTTAAATAATATTGCAAATGTCACGGTGAATTTGGATAATTTGCATACAAATATCATCATTATAGATGTATCTCAAACAGGCCAAAAGGCATCGGAAATTTGCGCTAAACTCAAGGCTAAAAATGTGGCAATGGTGGCGTTAAATGATGCTGAAATTAGAGCTGTAACTCATCTAGACGTATCGGCAGATGAATGTGCAGAAGCTGTTGAGATATTCTCAAAAATCATTTAGCCAACGAAAACAGTTTTAACGATGGTTGATACCAAAATCGTCACGGCAATATCGATAAAAAGCAAAATAGAAGCATTGGCTCCTGTAGTGGCGAGCGAAAGCTTTATGACCCGCCATTTGTAGATAAGCATAATAAAGCTGCTCATATATATCAACGTTCTAGCAGCATCGGCAGGTAGGCCGAACTGAAACAAAACCGCTGGGGTGGCAATGATGGTTAGGGTGACAATGCTGCTAAGGTTGTCGATAGTGACATAGCGCATATAATTATGCGATAAGCCCATTAAATTACAAACCACATAGGTTACGACAGGCCAAATGAACCAATTGGTCATCAGAATGAAAAATTGAAAGCTTGTATTTGTATCTTCAAGCTTAAGTTCGCTGATTCCTGTGCTGAAAATTTCTATTTCTAGCGGGGCCATATATATTTGGAATATTAGCACTAAAATAATAACGCTAAACGATAAGAAAAAATTGCGGCTATTGATTACAAAATAGCTAAGTGCATTTTTTTTATATAAAAAAATTGCCCATACACCAGTGATGATTCTATCTATCTGCACTAAATTCATAGCATTATGCCTTAAAATAGTTGCCAATAATTTCGTAATATATATCGGCCAAAGTGTCTATGTCAGCAACATCTACATGCTCGTCAATTTTGTGCATGGTGGCGCCGACTAAGCCAAACTCCACAACGGGGCAGTGGTTTTTAATAAAGCGTGCATCGGATGTGCCGCCCGCTGTTGATAATTTAGGCACATGACCTGAAAACTTTTCAACGGCTGCGCTTACCAAGCTGGTCAGCATTTTGTCTTCGGTGTAAAATGCCTCTCCAGATCTGAAATATTCGACCTCATAACGGCCACCCATTTCAGCGTGAATGGCATCAAACTTATCTTTAAGCAGGGCTTCTAAACTATCAAAATCATGCACGCTATTATAACGAATGCCGAAGCGTATATTGACCGATTGTGGCAGAAGATTATGAGCTTTATTGCCAACATCAACACTTGTCACTTCAAGATTACTTGGTTGGAATAAGTTGGTGCCTTCATCAAGTGGGTCATTACACAATTTATCTAGTATGGCTGCTAAACGTGGCATTGGGTTATCCGCACGTTCTGGATAAGCAATATGGCCTTGGCTTCCGTGCAGAGTTAGGTTGCCTAACATGCTGCCTCTACGGCCAACTTTAATTTCCTCACCCAAATAGCTTGGGTTAGAAGGTTCGCCAACAATGCAATGATCGAGCTGGATATTTTGTTCCTGAAGCCAGTTAAGCATTTTTGGTGTGCCATTAATGGCAACCGCTTCTTCATCACCCGTAATTAAAAAGCTCAAAGTGCCTTTGAAATCTGGGTTATTGGCAATATATTTAATGGCAGCGACTGTAAAACAAGCCACGCCACCCTTCATATCTGCCGTGCCACGGCCGTATAATTTGCCGTCAGTAATATCGCCTGAAAATGGCGCATGTGTCCATTCATCAGTCGCGCCTGCTGGCACCACATCTACATGGCCTGCAAAGCATAAATGCGGGCTGCCACTGCCAATTTGCGCGTAAAGGTTGTCTGTATCGTCATAACCTTCTTCACTAAAGGGCAGTTTAGTAATTTCAAACCCCGAGGCCGCCAGATGCTTTTCTAAAATATCGAGGGCAGGGGTTGAAATAGGGGTGACAGTGTCTTCACGCACTAATTCTTGTGTGAGCGAAACTGCATCAGGCAAATTGCTAGTCATGTAAATATCCGAAAATTAGTCGCGTAAAAGGTCATTAATAGAAGTTTTTGCACGTGTTTTGGCATCAACTTTTTTAACAATCACAGCACAGTAAAGGCTTGGGCCAGGTTGGCCGTTGCCCATAGTTTTACCAGGCAAAGCACCAGGTACAACCACACTATATGGTGGCACATAACCAATATGAATTTCGCCTGTTTCACGATCGACAATTTTAGTCGACATACCAATGAACACACCCATGGATATAACAGCGCCTTCGCCAACGCGTACGCCTTCTACAATCTCACTACGTGCGCCAATAAAGCAATTGTCTTCGATAATTACAGGGCCTGCTTGCAATGGCTCTAGTACGCCGCCAATGCCTACACCACCAGATAAATGCACATTTTTACCAATTTGTGCGCACGAACCAACAGTTACCCAAGCATCAACCATGGTGCCTTCATCAACATATGCACCCAAATTTACAAATGATGGCATTAAAACTGCGCCTTTGCCAATGAAAGCAGATTTACGAACAATAGAGCCTGGTACAGCTCTAAAACCAGCTTCACGGAAACGGTTTTCACCCCAACCTAAAAACTTACTGTCAACTTTATCCCACCAAGTGGCACCATCTGGAGCGCCGTCCATAATCTTCATGTCGTTCAATACGAATGAGAGTAAAACCGCTTTTTTAAGCCACTGATTCACAACCCATTCACCGTCAATTTTTTCGGCCACGCGTTCGGTGCCGTTGTCTAGCTTTTCTAATGCAGAATCAACAGCTTCGCGTACTTCTCCTTGTGTGGAGATGTTGAAATTTGCGCGATTTTCAAAGGCTTCATTAATGATGGTTTCAAGACTCATGATATTATCCATTTTTAGAATGTAATTATCGCGAGAATAGTTGAAGAATCAGCATTATTCAACCACTAACCTGTAATTTTACGCATAACAGTTTCCAACGGACCAAGTTTGAAAAAGTTAGTCCAAATATTACACCCAATTGCACATATAAACACAAATAATACGGATGTGAGCAAGCTGGCTGTTACTGAAGATTGCCCCAACATACCCAGAGATTGCATCACCCACATGCCTAAATAAATATGGGCTATATAAAGCGTGAGTGTTTGTCGCCCCGCGACATTAATGGCTTTCACCAAAGAAAGTTTTGCGAATTTTTTAGCAAATATAATAGATGCCGCAATCAGTGCGCATGCCGTTGCAGATGCGCCAACCATATAAAGAATAGTAGCAGGCACTGGCCCCATGGAGAATACAGGTATTAGCTCAAGCAATTGTTTATCGCCCGAAACAAACAGGTTTTGTATAATTTGGGCGGATAATGTGTAACAAATTAAAGTGATGAAAATACCAGCACCAATCATTGTGAGTTGGATTTTTTTTGAGGTGAGGTTTATGCGACTTAGCATCACGCCAAATAATAAAAAAGCAAGCCACGGAATGACAGGGTGCCAACCATTGTAAAATAAATTACGAATGCCGCCCTCTAATGTAAAGAATCCGACATATTCTAATTTAGTCCATTCCCAACCTGCATCAAAATCTAAAAACAAAAGCATAACTGTTGCTAAAACCAGTATAGCCGCAATGATAAACCTGAGGCTGACTGCACCTAAGGGGGCAAGAAAAGCGGCAAATATGAAATAAATACCGTAATAATGCAAAATATCAGCACTGAAAATAAATGAGTTCAGCATGCCAATGGCAAATAAAAACAAACCACGCTTGATGGTGATTATTTTAAAATCACGAAAGCCGACATCGCCATTTAATTTTGCCACTTGTACAGACAGTCCTAAACCAACACCTGCTAAGATAACAAATAACGCAGCGGCTCGGCCTTCAAGCAGGCTGTAAAACCAATTGGTTTCACCCACGCTTAAATATCCAGGCAGCATAACAATTTTAAAATTAACAAATACCATGCCAAAAAAGGCAATAAAGCGCGCAAAATCCAAACCCGCGATGCGGCCAATTTTGTGTTTATGCGGGGTTTGTAGGTTCATTTGTGCCACTTCAACTATTTATAATTAAAAATATCTAAAATTTTACGGTTAAATCTAGATGTTTTACAGTTTATTATACCTTATCAATTAATCTACCAAACTAAAGATATTGTAAAGTCATTTTGAGTTGGGAATAGTATTTAATGACAAAGCATAACGCGCTGAATAAGTCGATGGACGAATTGAACATATTGATCTTAGAGGACAATATGTCGATGTTGAAAATATACAAGCATATATTGGTGAACCTAAATGTTAAAAACATTACGTTTGCAACAAATGTTGAGGACGCCAAGGCAATTGTGAAAATTGAACAGCCCGACCTTGTGATTTGTGATTTTATCCTAAACGGTAATGATTCTATTAATAATGGTTTGGCTTTTTTAAGATGGATTAGACAGGTCGATATGGCGCCTGCTTGCTTTACCCCCGTGCTAATGTCAACAGGCCATGCATCACGTCGCATTGTCTTAGAGTTTAACAAATATGGCGCGTCTGCAATTGTGGTAAAGCCTTTATCACCTATCATATTACAACAACGGATTGAAAATATTCTAAGAGATCAGCGCTCCTACATTATTGAAGCTGGGCGTGTGATTATTGAAGGTGCAGTTAAATTTAGCAAGCCTAAAAAACAAGATAAATTGGTATATGATCCCGGTTATTTAAGCCGTTTGGTCAGAAATGATAATGTCAAAAATGAGCTAGTTGAAAAATCGAGCAAACTAAAATTGCAGGTCGAAGAGCAAGATTTATTTGAAGAAGATTTTAATGCACATTTCCTCTAAACTTATAATCATAAAAAACTGTTCAAATATACTGAAATTAGTTATAGAATGAATATAGTGAGTGAATCGCTAGATTCACCGTAACTAATATTGATGTCGAGAAAAATTATGGGTATTTTTACTGAAATCTTCACATGGTGGAACGGCCAAACCGTTGGCACACGCTTTTTCACGTGGAAATATGGCGTTAAAGTTGGTGAAGACCAACAAGGCAACCAATATTACAAGCAAAAAAATGGCCCAAAACGTTGGGTTACCTATAATGGTTATGTTGAAGCGACACGTGTTCCACCTGGTTGGCACGCTTGGTTGCATAAGACTGTCGACACGCCTCCTTCTGAAGAAGAATATGAAGCAAAGCCGTGGGAAAATACGGAATCACAACCTAATATGACTGGCACGACAAAGGCATACCGCCCTAAGGGTTCAATTTTAGGTGGTGGATCACGTGACAAAGTTTCAGGTGATTACGATTCTTGGTCTCCAGATAATTAGACAAATACCAACTCAACGGCATAAGGCCTTATATTCGCCACTTTATTCTTGAATAAAGAGCTGTGATTAGTCAATTTTGAGAAAGAAAATATGGTGAAACTTTTTAAACTTCTTTGTTTAATTGGCTTTGTATCTGCATTTAGTAGCGCCCATGCCGAGCGGATAGAAAACCAAACAGCCATATTCAATGCGCTCGAAAAAGTGACAGCCACCATTGAAACCATCGAGATTAACCTCAATGACACTAAGAAATTTGGTATTTTTGAGATTACGCCGCGTGTCTGCTATACGCGCTCGGCTACAGAACGTCCGCAAACTACATCTTTTGTTGAAATTGATGAAGTTTCAACCGATCAAACTGAAATAAAGCGCATTTTTACGGGTTGGATGTTTGCCTCAAGCCCTGGGCTACACGGTGTTGAGCACCCAGTTTATGACATATGGCTTATTGGTTGCAAATCGGCCGAATAATCGGCCTGATTAGCTTTTATGTGCTGCGCAATTGGCAACTATTCACAATCGAGATTGAATACAGACTAAATGTCAGACAAAAGATTTCCGTTTGCAGGGAATTTTTCAAAATCTCCAGCATGGTTCAAGGCCTCATCTAGCTCAACGAGGTAATCCACTTTTGGAATTTCTACAACGCCAAATGTTTCTAGATGCGCTGTGGTGAACTGAGTGTCCAATAGTTTAAAGCCACCGAACTTTAAGCGTTTTACCAAATGCACAAATGCAATTTTACTGGCATTCGTCTCGCGTGAGAACATGCTTTCGCCAAAGAAAGCTGCGCCCAGTTGCACGCCATATAGGCCACCAACTAATTTATCTTGATTCCATATCTCAACACTATGAGCTAAGCCCATGAGAAATAACTCAGAATATAGATTGATGATTTCATCATTAATCCATGTTTGAGGTCTGTCTGCTGTCGGTTCTGCGCAAGCAGTCATTACATTTAGAAAGGCGGTGTCAAATTTGATATCATAATTATGATTTTTGATGACTTTCGCGAGTGATTTGGAAATATGCAAACCATCTAGAGGCATCACACCTCTTTGCTCTGGCGAATACCAAGCTAATTCGCTGGCATTAGCATCATCCGCCATCGGAAAATAGCCCGATGCATAAGCCTCAAGCAAAAACTGAGGCGTCAACGCCTCAGCTTCTGGTACATTTGTAATTTCGTCAGCCATGACTATAGGCTTCTTTCCATATCAAGGAATTCTTCGAGCCAATGAATGTCGTAATCGCCATTAATAATGTCAGGATTCATAGCCAATTTTTCAAATAGTGGAATTGTGGTCTTGATGCCAGGGCCTTCAATCACAAATTCTTTTAACGCGCGGCGCACGCGCATTAAACACTCATTTCTAGTATTGCCATGTACAATTAATTTACCAATCAAGCTGTCATAATATGGCGGGATGGTATAGCCAGAATAGACACCACTATCAACCCGAACGCCCAACCCACCAGGGGCATGGTAATGTTCAATTCTGCCAGGGGCAGGGGTGAATGTTTCCGAATCTTCGGCATTAATACGGCATTCAATGGCATGGCCATTAAATTTAATATCTGATTGCTTAAAGCTCAGTTTTGCACCGCCAGCCACTCGAATTTGCTCACGCACTAAATCTAGGCCCGTAATCGCTTCGGTGATTGGATGCTCTACTTGCAAGCGTGTGTTCATTTCAATGAAATAAAACTCACCGTCTTCAAACAAAAATTCAATTGTACCCGCACCCAAATAATTGAGGTTAGACATAGCTTTTGCAACAATATTGCCAATGACTTTACGCTGATCATCGTTCAATGCAGGTGATCTTGCTTCTTCCCAAACTTTTTGATGGCGGCGTTGGAGTGAACAATCGCGTTCGCCCAAATGCACAGCATTACCAAATTTATCGCCCATCACTTGAATTTCAATGTGACGTGGCTTGCCGAGGAATTTTTCCATATACATGGCATCATCGCCAAATGCAGCTTTTGATTCGGCACGTGCTGTAGATAAAGCAGGAACTAGTTCTTCTTCAGTTCGGGCTACTTTCATACCACGGCCACCACCACCAGCGGCAGCTTTTACAATAACTGGATAGCCAATTTTCTTAGCCATTTCCAAAGCTTCTTCGTTGCTTTTCAAAGCGCCTTCAGAGCCAGGTACACAAGGTATGCCCAGTGCTTTAATTGTGGCTTTAGCCTGAATTTTATCGCCCATAATGCGTATATGCTCAGCTGTTGGGCCAACAAACGTAATATTATGTTCTTCTAAAATTTCGGCAAATCTTGCATTTTCCGACAGGAAACCATACCCCGGATGCACCGCATCTGCGCCTGTAATTTCGCAGGCAGATAATATGGCAGGAATATTTAGGTAACTTTGTGCAGCGGCAGCAGGGCCAATACAAACGCTTTCATCTGCCAGGCGTACATGCATGGCATCTTCATCGGCGGTTGAGTGAACTGCAACAGTTTTAATGCCCATTTCACGGCATGCACGCAAAACACGTAGGGCAATTTCGCCACGGTTTGCAATCAGTAATTTTTCAATCATATCTGTTCCGCCGCTATTCAATTACTACCAAAGATTGTCCGAACTCAACAGGGCTTTCATTTTCAATCAAAATAGCGATGATTTTACCTGCCTGCGGAGCTGAAATATTGTTCATAGTTTTCATGGCTTCAACGATAAGCAAAGTTTGGCCTTTTTGCACACTATCACCAACTTGTACAAAATTAGGGATACCAGGTTCTGATGCAAGATATGCAGTACCAACCATTGGCGATGTAACCGCGCCTGGGTGTTCTGCTAAATCATTGCTACCTGTTGCGGCAGGAGCTTCTGCAGCAGCCACAGGTGCAGCAGCCATTGCAGGCGCTGCAATTACAGCACCAGTTGGCGCGCCATTATAGGTAACGCTTGTTGGGCTTTCAGGACTTTTGACAATACGAACTTCGAAATCTTCGCTCTTCACTTCGATTTCATGTAATTCACCATCATTCAGGATGACTGCTAGCTTTTCTATAAAGTCTGCATCCAATTTTTGGTTTTCGTTCATTTGTCATTCCTCATTTAATTAGTATTCTTTGCGTATGGAAACCAATTCGCATATTTATTTTTAACAATTTCAGTGGTTTTTGCAAGTTTAAACCAGTTTGACACCTACGAAATGCTATTATTTACCTATGGTAATTTAGTTTGTTGTGGAAGCGGCAGCATTTTTAGCCCGAGAATCAGCAATTGCGGCCAGCATATTTTCAAAGCCAATCGCGCCAGGGTATAATTCACCATCAATGATGAAGGCTGGAGTGCCATTCACTTCTAAATCTTCTGCCAATTGCGCTGCGTCGATTAGGGCTTTCTCGACTTCTTCACTCACCATATCTTTTCTTAATAAAGCCACATCTAGGCCAACTTGTTTTGCATAGGCAAACACTGCATCATCGCTTAGTGAGCCTTGGTGTTGAATGGTAGCACTGTGGAATTCCCAGTATTTACCTTGTTTTTTAGCGGCCAAGGAAGCCCGCGCAGCAGTTAGAGAAGATTGCGCCAAAATTGGCAATTCATACATAACAACTTTTAGGTTCTTATCGGTTTGAAGCAACAAATTGATGCCTTCAAATGATTGTTTACAATAGCCACAATTATAGTCAAAAAACTCGACAAGTGTAATGTCACCATCAGGGTTGCCACCGATATACATACCTTCAGGAGATTCAATCTTAGCTTTATTTGTTGATATATAGTCAGTGATTTTTTGAGCTTTTTGATCTTGCTTATTCTTTTGGTTTTTCACCAAAGCAGCTTCCACAATATCGGGGTTTTCCATCAAATAGATTTCGAATAATTTGTTCAATTCGGCTTTATCAATAGGGTGAGCATGCACAGGAAAAACCGCCACAGTTGCAAATATTGCTGCAAGAGCAGTCGCTTTTAACGAAAAAAAGAAGTTGAATTTAGACATGTTATTATCCGTATTTTATGATTTATTTTTAGCAATTGCGCGAATTGAAGCTAAATATCCTTCGACACCAAGGCCACATATAACGCCACTCGCAATGGCAGATATAAAGGATTGATGCCTAAATTCTTCCCGTGCATGCACATTAGATAGATGAACTTCGTATACGGGCAGGTTAACGGCTTTTAGGGCATCTAAGATAGCAACACTTGTATGGGTAAATGCGGCGGCATTAATGATAATGGCTTCGCATCCATTTTTGAGGGCGGAGTGAATAAGCTCTACAATCTCACCTTCATGGTTGGATTGACTAAATTCGATATCAATTTTTTGCACTGCGGCTTCACTGCGACATTTATCTTCAATTTCGCTTAAAGTGAGAGTGCCATATATTTCTGGTTCTCGCATACCCAACATGTTTAAATTGGGGCCATTAATAATTGATATCTTCATCAATAAATCCTTACCTCATCATTGCAGATTGATGCGAACTTCGTTCACTTTTGCGCGCATATTTTCTAAGCCCATTGTGCCACGATATAATTCGTCACCAATGATAAATGCAGGTGTTCCTTGAACGCCTAATATCTCTGCAATGTTAGATGAATTCTCAATCGCAAGTTCAATATCGGCTGAGCCCATATCTTTTTTAAGCTGGTTTACATTTAGGCCAACTTGTTTGGCGATGTCGAAGATGATTTTTTCATCAAGCAGGCCGCCATTATAGCTTAGCAATGCTGAATGCAATGTTAGATATTTATCTTGTTTTTTGGCAGCAAGTGTTGCGTGTGATGCGGTTAAAGAAGATTGCGCATGCATAGGTGTTTCATATAAAACAACTTTTAAATTAGGATCATTCTCTAACAAGTACAAAATATCAACCAATGATTGTTTTGAATTGGGGTCATTATAATCAAAAAATTCAATCAGCGTCACATCACCTTCTGGGTTGCCAGCAATGAACAACCCTTTAGGGTTTTCGATAATTGTTTTTTGGCTTACGATAATGTCTCTAATTTCGCTAGCTCTTTTTTCTTCATTCTTTTGCTCAAGTGCAAGCAGGGCTTCTCTGATAATCTCGGGGTTTTCTAAGAAAAACTGCTGAAAAACTTGGATAATTTCATTGCGTTGTGCATCGGTAAATTCTTCGGCTGAGGCATAGTTTACATTCGTAAAAGTGAATGTAAGGCTAACCATCATCGCTACAATTGAATTGAATGCAGTTTTCTTGATAGATTTTATCATGTCCCCTCCAAGGATATTCTATTTGGTTATTGGTATATAACCAGCCATAATCTAATCATAATTACGGATAATATTTGTGCAAGTTTATTTGATTATATTTTCATTATGCCAAACAAATATTTTTAAATTGTGACCAAATTAGACACTTAGTATGAATTTTTATAAACAGAGCCAGCCAAATTGGCTAGCTCTGCATTATCAATCTTAATTTCGGCTAAAACGTCGAGACCACCAACCCTGTTTCGCACTCGCGGGTTTTTCTTCGCTTTTCACTTCTTTTTCAACTTTAGACACGACCTTTTTAGGTTTCTCTTCTTTAGTTGGTGCCTTTTTAGCTTTTGGTGCTTTTTTAACTTCAACTTTTGCAACTGGCTCAGGCTTAGTTTCTGGTGTCGGTTTGGCTTCAGGTTTCGGCTCAACCTTGGTTTCGGTTTTTGCTTCTGCTGGCTTTGCTTCAACTGGTTTTTCGCCCGCTTGAGCAGGTGTTTCTTTCACCACTTTGCTTTCAGCAGGTTTTCTAGACCTAGAATTATTCTTCCGCGGCCCACGCTTATTCTCTCGTTTGGTGTCTTTTGGCTTTTCGCTACTTTTTTCGGTTTGTACTTCTTTTTCAGTCGCTTCAGCAGGCACATCTTTTGTTTTGGCTTCAATCTGCTCATCGCTGCCATATTCAGATTCGAGACTAATAGCACTTGTTGCGCGTTTAGGCACTTCTAGATCTGACGTTTCAATACGATAGCTCACACCTTCTAAGTGCGTA
The DNA here is from genome assembly GCA_051531935.1 of Hyphomicrobiales bacterium. GTDB lineage: Bacteria > Pseudomonadota > Alphaproteobacteria > Rhizobiales > OSC116 > OCS116. Next base: position 234,719 of record JAOPTR010000003.1, on the reverse strand, counting down.
TCAACTTCAATATTCACCCGTGCGTTATATCTGTTTTCAATTTCAAATAACTGCTGGCGCTTATTGTTAAGCAAGAACATTGTAATGTTCAAAGGTGCAAAAATATTAAGTGAAGGGCCTCGGCCTTGAATGAGCTGATGTTCCAACGCATTCAATATGTGCAATGCCATTGAACTGTTAGAGCGGATAAGCCCTGTGCCGTGACAATGAGGGCACATATCGGTGCTGCCTTCAAGTAAACTGGCGCGTAAGCGTTGGCGTGACATTTCTAGCAAACCAAAATGGCTAATACGGCCCACTTGAATACGAGCGCGGTCAGAAGCCAAGCAATCTTTCATGCGTTTTTCGACAGCTCGATTGTTGCGGTTCTCTTCCATGTCAATAAAGTCAATAACCACCAAGCCAGCTAGGTCGCGCAAACGTAATTGGCGCGCAATTTCTTCGGCGGCTTCGAGGTTGGTATTTACCGCTGTATTTTCAATGCTATTTTCTTTGGTCGATTTACCAGAGTTAATATCAATAGATACAAGAGCTTCAGTTTGGTTGATAACCAAATAACCACCAGATTTAAGCGTAACGTTCGGGCTGTAAATAGAATCTAATTGTTGCTCAATATGATGACGAATGAAAATAGGCTGAGGCTCATCATAACGTAGTACTTTTTTGGCATGGCTTGGCATCAGCATTTGCATAAAAGCTTTTGCATCGAGATAAGCTTTTTCACCAGATACAATCACTGCATCAATATCGCGGTCGTATAAATCGCGAATTGAGCGTTTGATCAGGTTACCTTCTTCATATACCAAATGCGGTGCTACTGAACGCAATGTAAGGCTGCGCACAGTTTCCCATAGGCGGATTAGATATTCATAATCGCGCTTAATATCCATTTTGGTGCGGTTCGCACCTGCTGTACGTACAATTAAGCCCATGCCTTCATCTAGAACTAAGCTTTCGGCCACTTCTTTTAGGCGTTTACGGTCTGGCGCGTTGGTAATTTTACGGCTAATGCCACCACCTTTTGGTGTATTAGGCATAAGCACACAATAGCGGCCAGCAAGCGATAGATATGTGGTAAGTGCTGCGCCTTTATTGCCGCGCTCTTCTTTAACCACTTGTACCAAAATAATTTGGCGACGTTTAATCACTTGTTGAATTTCATAGCGCTTGCGTGAACGTGTTTTGCGTTTCACAGGAGCGCGTGTTTCTTCAACTTGGCTTTCTTCTTTATTATTATCTAAAGCGGTTGTTGGCTCAGCAGCGGGCTGTGTATCTTGATCGAAAATTGACACAACACCAGATTCGTTCACGACTTCGCTAGATTTTACAACTTCACCTAAACCAGTGGCTTCAGTCGCTACTTTAGCTTGTTTGTTGTCGGCGCTTTTTTCGTTACGTTTGTCGTATTTTTCAAACGGTGTGTCTTCATTTAAGGCTGAGGTGTATGGCGGTAACGATGTAAAAACTCCGCGCAATGGGCGTGTGCCCATGCGGAAGCCACGTCCACGGCCTCTGTTACGGTAACCACGGCCACGACCACGGCCACGTGGATTACGCTCTTGCTTGTCATCGGCGCTCGGCGCATCAACAGTCTCAGCTGCTTGTTCGGTTAAAGGCTCAGCAGCTGGTAATGATGTAAAGATACCGCGGGCAGGGCGGCGCGTGAAACGCGTATTACTACGTCTGCCACGTTTGCGATTATTATTACGTCCATTGCGTCTGTTACCAGATTCTGGTTCTTCATCTGTCGTATCTGTAGACTTTTCTACATTATCAGCACGATCTTCTTCGCGTTTAGCTTCAGCAGCGGCTTCAGCTTCTTCTTTAAGCAGCAATGCACGATCGGCAGCCGGTATCTGATAATAGTCAGGATGTATTTCACTGAAGGCCAAAAAGCCGTGTCTATTGCCACCAAAGTCCACAAAAGCGGCTTGGAGCGATGGTTCAACACGTGTAACTTTAGCTAGATATATATTGCCCTTAAGCTGCCGTCTGTTGGCAGCCTCAAAGTCAAATTCTTCAATCTTGTTTCCTTTGACGATGACAACACGTGTTTCTTCCTCGTGCGTTGCGTCAATAAGCATTTTATTATTTGCCATGAATCTCTCACTATCAAATAATAAGCGTATGCAAAGCGAGATCTCGCCTCATCAGCAGCGTTTTTGATGGCTGCGTTGAGTTTTTTTTGCGGCTTATTGTTTGAATATAATTGTTGATGCGAATTTTGGTTCGCATGATAAAAATGATTAGATATAATTTTTACATCTAACTGATCTAATTTGCCTATCGAAGATAGGGAAAGGTTTTTAAAGAACCTGCAAAACATTGCTATGGCCTTAAAATTGTTAAATTTCAAAGCCGTAAATATTTTCGAATATTTAAATGGTTCTAGGGGAAGGATGGAGGACGCAGCAGACTGTATAATAGCAAAAGTTGCTAAAATTAAATCTCTACATAATGTTAAATGGTACTGAACCATTTTAATCCATCCGCTGCCAGTTCGCTGGCTGTTAATATTGTGGTTTATTGTAAATTATCTTTGCCGCATGCAAAAATATGTAACCACTAATTTTGATTCATTTAGCGACAATTTCGCAAAAATTCATCTAAAAATCTTTGTATCTATCTGATATTATTGAGTTAACATATAATATGCAGACGCTAATTTGCGATGCTATTGATTGTTATTTATAGGCATCTATCCCACCTTAATAGTCGGATTCTAACGATTAAGCAAATAAAAAAAGCGTATGTTCCTCTAGAGTTTATTTTTGTGAATGAGTTGATTTTGAGCATGGAAAAAACATAATTGTGAATTATCACTATATCCATATAAATCATTAAGGTTTTTTTTATATAATATTTTGGCACCACCCATAAATAGAGTAAGCAAAATAAACATGAGACAAGCAATTAAAACTGCAATTATGCTGTTATTTACATGCCTGTTAAATGTTGGCCACGTATGGGCTAACGATGTTTACGATATACGTTTATCTGGTGGGTTAGAAAAAACCCGCTTTGTCATTGAGCTTAGTGAGCAGGTGGCGTTTCAGGTTTATAATATTTCCGAGCCCGATCGGTTAATTGTCGATTTTGATGCCGTTGATTTTAAACTGCCTGAAAATATAGGCACTCAGCCCTATGGTTTAGTTAAAGAATTTAGATACGGAAATTTTTCACTCAAAAAGTCTAGAATTGTTATAGACACAATTCAAAAAACTGAAGTGGCTGCCGTTTTTATTGTCCCGCCAAAGGCCGAAAAAGGTTCGTTATTGGTTATTGATATTGTTAAAAAACAAATTGTCATAGATAGCGCTTCCAATGATGCTGTAAACTTAAACCAAAATACCAAGCAAGATTTATCCGCGCTTGTACAATCGTCAATAGATGACCAATTGAACGAAACTCAGCAGTCCATTGAACTTGATTTCCAACCTAACATTCCGACAATTGAAGAGCTTATGTTAATTGCAGCTGGCGATGCCTCACTTTCAACGGCACAAGCAAACCATGGCTCCAATGCTGTTCAATCTAAAATAGATATTTCCTCACTGAATTTGGAATTGGATACATCTAGCGATCCAACAACAAATGGTGGATATATACAAATTACGAGCCTGGTTCCTAAACCGATTAAGCGCCCTGTAAATATGGATAAGCTTATATTGGCATCGCGCCAAGCAAACCCGCAAAACGCAGGAGCCCGCAAACAACGTAAGGCGGTTATTGTTTTAGACGCTGGGCATGGCGGCATTGATGCTGGTGCCACTAGCCGTGGTGGCACAAGGGAAAAACGAGTGGTTTTGGCATTTGCAAAACGCCTACAGAAAAAACTGCAAGCCACAGGTAAGTTTGAAGTTCACCTAACACGTAAAGGCGATTATTTCATTAAACTGCGTGACCGCGTAAAGATTTCTCGCAAGCACAAAGCCGATTTATTTATTTCAATTCATGCTGATTCTGTGGCTAGCCGCGCATCCTCGGCACGGGGTGCTTCAATCTACACTTTGTCCGATAAATCATCAGATAAAGAAGCCGCAGCCTTAGCCCGTAAAGAAAATAGGTCTGATATTTTAGCGGGGGTTCAGTTTAAAAATGAATCTAAAGTCGTTGCCTCAATCTTAATTGACTTAGCGCAGCGTGATTCAAAAACTAAATCGGTGGATTTTGCCAATATGGCAGTGAGAATGATGCGCGGAAATGTTATTGTGCGCAAAAAGCCTGTCAAATTTGCTGGCTTTAGGGTTTTGAAAGCTCCTGATGTACCCTCGGTTCTTATTGAATTGGGCTATTTATCTAACCGAAATGATGAGAGAAACCTTAAATCTGCGGCATGGCAAGAGAAGATGTCGAGCAGTATTGGGCGTGCTGTGGTCGAATATTTTAAAAATCGTGCATTATTTTAAAATAAGTACAAAAAAACACATTTTTGTCTAGCCATTGCCACAATCTAGAATTAGTTTCAGATAAATTAATTCGTAATATTTATTTGATTCGATTATAACTTTAAAACATCTATCTGTTCATTTATTTGGTAGATTAAAATCATGTTAGGTTCGCATGCTCTGGCGCATATTTAGTTCACTCTTTGCAATCATGTTTATGTTCCTCATTGTAGGCATAGCGGCTGTTGCTTATATTATTTGGGATGCAAGTCAAGATTTGCCAGACCACAACACTTTAGCGGCTTACGAGCCTAAAGTGATGAGCCGCATGCATGCGGCAAATGGCCAACTTTTGGCCGAATATGCCGAAGAACGCAGATTGTATGTTCCGTTTGAATCCATTCCTCAACGTACGGTACATGCCTTTATATCGGCAGAAGATAAAAATTTCTTCACACATCCCGGAATTGACGCTTTGGCATTTGGCCGTGCTATGTTTACCAACCTTAAAAATTTAGGCAGTGGCAAGCGGATGATTGGTGCTTCAACCATCACTCAGCAAGTTGCGAAAAACTTCCTCCTGACCAATGAATATACTTATACTCGTAAAGTTAAAGAAGCTTTGCTCACTTTGCGTATTGAATCGGCTTATTCAAAAGGTAAAATTATCGAGCTGTATATGAATGAGGTTAACCTAGGTTTACGCTCATATGGTGTGGCAGCCGCATCGCTTAATTATTTTGGTAAAACTCTCGATAAAATCTCCATTGCTCAATCGGCTTATTTGGCAGCATTACTTAAAGCGCCTAACAATTATCACCCGTTTAGACATGCCGAGCGCGCGGTCGAACGACGTAATTGGGTGGTGGGTCGTATGTTCGAAAACGGCTATATAACCCGTGATGAGATGATTGAAGCACAAGGCGAGCCATTAAACGTAACACCGCGGCCGTTTGGTGCGCATATTTTTGCTGCCGAATATTTTGCCGAAGATGTAAGACGTAAAGTTATTGATATTTATGGCAATGATAAATTGCTTCAAGGTGGCCTTTCTATCAGGACTACGCTCAACCCCGAAATGCAAGCTCAAGCACGTGATGCTTTGGTGCGCGGCATGGTTGGCTATAACCGTAAATTTGGCGGCTATCGTGGTGCAGTTACAACCATTGAATTAGATGAAAATTGGGCAGAAAGCCTAGCCAAAATCGAACGTCCTAGCGATGTTAAGCCTTGGCGTTTGGCTGTTGTCCTTGAAGTGAATAAAAAATCGGCTCGTATTGGCTTGCGCCCCTCGACAAACAGAGGTGGTGAAGTTGAAGCGTTACGCGAAACAAGCACCATTCCATACTCAGAAGTTAAATGGGCAAAACCAGCGCGTGAAGGCGGCGGTGTTGGCCGTACGCCTAAAAACATTGCAGCTGTGCTAAATGCAGGGGATGTAATTTATGTTGAACCTGCAACCAGTGGCGAGCATTACAGGTTAATGCAAATTCCCATTATTTCTGGCGGCATTGTGGTTATGGACCCTCATACAGGCCGTGTACAAGCATTGGTTGGTGGCTTTTCTTATCAAATGAGCCAATTTAACCGTGCGTCACAAGCAAAGCGCCAACCTGGTTCATCATTTAAACCATTTGTATATGCGGTTGCGCTCGAAAGTGGTTACACGCCATCTTCACTTGTTTTAGACGCCCCTTATGAAAAACGCATACCTGGGCAAAGTAAAGTTTATCGTCCGCAAAATTACAGCAAACAGTTTTATGGCCCCTCGACTTTGCGTTTGGGCATTGAGCGCTCGCGTAATGTAATGACTGTGCGTTTGGCCGACGACATTGGCATGAGAACCATTTCCAAATATGCTGCGGATTTTGGCGTATATGAAAACTTGAACCCATATATTTCTATGTCATTGGGATCTGGCGAAACAACTGTTATGAATATGGTGACAGGCTATAGTGTATTGGCAAATGGCGGCAAAAAAGTAACACCGACACTCATTGACCGCATTCAAGATAGATATGGCCGTACAATTTATAAGCATGATGAGCGTCAATGCCCAACATGTGTTGCCGAAACATGGCAAGGCCAAGAAGAACCAACCCTTATTGATAACAGCCAACAAGTGATTCAAGCCACGACTGCTTATCAAATTACGAGCTTTATGGAAGGCGTGGTACAACGTGGTACGGCTCCTATTGTTAAAAAATTAGGCAAACCAGTGGCAGGTAAAACAGGCACAACCAATGATTATAAAGACGCTTGGTTTGTGGGTTACACGCCCGATTTGGTGGTAGGCGTATACCTTGGTTTTGACAAACCAAAAAATATGGGCCGTAGCCAAACAGGTGGCCACCTTGCAGCACCAGTATTTTTGGACTTTATGAAAATGGCGCTTAAAGACAAACCTTCTATTCCTTTTAGGGTGCCAAATGGTCTTAACTTTTTCCGCATTAATGGCAAAACAGGCATTGCTGCCATGCCAGGCGATAAAAACATCATAACCGAAGCGTTCAAATATGGCGCCGAACCACCAGAAGAAGCGTTGTTCTTTGATGACTCACTCGAAAATCTAGGCGATTTTGAAAATTCAATTTCAATAGATAGCTTTGATTTTGGTGGTGGCGGCGGTAGCGTTGGTGGCGGTTCGGTTGATCTTGATTTATCGCTCGATAGCGATGAAGGTACATTATTCTAATTTAAAATTTAACGAGTGAAAAAATGCGCGCAGAAACACAGGCAATCATTGATGTAATTGAGCAGTCTATCGCACTGCTGAGGAGGCATCTTTAACTGGGATGTTGCCACCAGAAGATTAGACGAACTAAATGCAATGTCAGAAGACCCCACATTATGGGACGACCCGCAAAACGCCCAGACCGTGATGCGCGAGCGCCAAAATTTGGAAGATAGCTTTAAGCAAGTTTCTGATTTTGAGACTGCCATCAGCGACGGCACTGAAATGATTGAACTGGCCGAAATGGAAGACGATCAGGATATGATCGAAGAAATTGAAGCGGGACTAGCTAAAACCAAGGTCAGAGCCGAAAAAGCACAACTCGATACGCTGCTTTCGGGCGAAGTGGATGCCAACAGCACTTATTTAGAAATTCATGCAGGGGCAGGCGGAACCGAGAGTTGCGACTGGGCTTCAATGCTATTTCGTATGTATGTGCGTTGGTCAGAAAAACAAGGTTATAAGGTTGATACGATTGAATATCAAGCAGGTGATGAAGCAGGTATAAAATCTGTAACCATTCACATTCAGGGGCATAATGCCCATGGCTGGTTAAAAACTGAATCTGGCGTGCATCGTTTGGTGCGTATATCGCCCTTTGATTCCAATGCAAAACGCCATACAAGTTTTACGTCGGTTTGGGTTTACCCAGAGATTGACGATTCTATTGAAATTGATGTATCTGAAAAAGATGTTCGGATTGATACCTATAGAGCCAGTGGGGCAGGTGGTCAGCATGTTAATAAAACCGATAGTGCGGTGCGTATTACCCATTTAGAAACAAACATTGTTGTTCAATGCCAAAATGACCGTAGCCAGCATAAAAACCGTGCAACAGCGTGGACAATGCTGCGCGCGCGCCTTTATGAGCATGAGCTAAGATTGCGCGAAGCCGATGCTGCCGAAACTGAAGCTTCTAAAACAGAAATTGGTTGGGGACATCAGATTCGCTCTTATGTATTGCAACCCTACCAAATGGTAAAAGATACACGTACGGGTGCTGAGTCTAGTAACCCAAGCGCGGTATTGGATGGTGATATCGACCTGTTCCTGGAAGCATCTTTGGCCAGTAAAATTGATTCAGATAATGAAGAATAGCTTAGAATTGATCTGTCGCTATTTTAAACAATAAACTTAAGCAATAAAAAAAGGCCGCTACAAAGCGGCCTTTAATTTAACTATTTTCAAAAACTTAATCTTGCGCTTCTGCCAACTCACCAATTGCCGCTAACGGCTTAATTGTAGAATTGTTTTTACCGCCAGCTTTTTTTTCTGCCAACGGGTCATCAGAGCGTTTACAGCCGCCTTCAAATTGTGCACCAGATTCAATAGATAGTGTTTCGTGTAGAATATCACCATTTAGAATACAGTCAGATGCCAAAAGAATTTTAATGCCGCGCACTAAGCCATTCACACGACCGTGAATGATTAATTCTTCAGAAGCCAATTCACCAACAATGTTAGCATTGTTTTTAATGGTGATTTTTTTGGCTCTTACATCGCCTTCGATGGTGCCTTCAATAATCACTTCGCCGCTTGAAATCACACTACCTGTAATGGTAATGTCATTGCCAATAAATGTAATGCCTGTGTTTGGCGCTGCTGCAGGTGTTGATACCACATGTACAGGTGCCGCAGGTGCTTCTTTACGTTTTGGAGGCAAGGGAGCAATTGTCGCCGGTTTGCGCATTTGTGGGGGGGCAACAGGTGCAGAACCATTTGTTGGTGCTGTAGCGATGCTACCGTCAGGATTTTTTTTGTTAAACATTGTTCACTCCAAATCATTCTACTGAGAATAGAATTTATTCAAATAATTGTTTTCAAATATAATTTTTATCAGAATCAGAGTCAATGCAATTGCAGAATTTATAGATAATAAATTATCCAAACTATCTATAAATTTTAAACAAACTGTCTGAGTGGGACAAATTACAATTATATGTAGATCATTCAATTAAGTCATTTTTTAGATGCAAAATTAATTGGATCTAATATGCGCGTCGATTTTAGCACCAAACTCAATTGAAATTGAGGTTTTTTGAATTTTACCTGCAATAGATGCTGATGACGTAATGTCAAGATTATGAGTGATAATCTCACCAGTAACTTTACCAGAAATAAGTACATTGTCGGCAAAGATATTGCCTGTGTGTACTGCATTTTTAGCTATGGTTACAGTTTTTGCGCTAATATCGCCGACCACACTACCTTCGATAATAACACTCGCACTGGAATGAATATTACCTTCGATTTGCATGTCGCCACCGACAATTGAATTTTTTTGGGGAGTAATTTTACTCACGCTTGTTTTAGGGAAATCTATTTCCATTTTTCTCAATTTATTCATAATACACCTACATTTGTATAAACTTGTTAAATAAATTCATATGAACTGAACGAATTGGGCAGGTTATACTTGAAAGTAGTTGTGTTGGGGGATTAAACGATTCTTAACCTTAATGTCAATGGTTAAGAATCACGATATTTGTTGATTTAGTTGGCTTTTAAAGTATCCAGTACATTCTGTACATGCTCTTTAACCTTCACTTTTTTCCAAGCTTGGGCTATTTCGCCTTGAGTATTCACCAAGTAAGTGGTGCGTACAATGCCCATATATTCTTTGCCAAAATTCTTTTTGGTTTGCCAGACGCCATAGGTCTCTAGCATTTTATGGCTTTCGTCAGATGCCAATATAACGGTAAGGTCATATTTAGTTCTAAATTTTGCATGGCTTGCAATATTGTCTGGTGAAATACCAATAATTACGCAGTTTTCAGCTTTAAAATCATCAAATGCAGCCGAAAACTCATTAGATTCAACTGTGCAACCAGGCGTATTGTCCTTAGGGTAAAAGAATAATACTACATTCTGGCCTTTAAAGTCAGAAAGCGAAATGTCGCCATGAGTATCCGTCGCCAAAGTAAATTCGGGGGCGATATCGCCAATTTGTAATTCACTCATTATCTTTACCTTAAACTGGTTTCACCAATACGTGTTTTTTCTTGCCAATAGAAAGCTTTACAACGCCTTGTTCGTTTAAATGCTCTTGTACTAAAGTCAAGCGCTCATCAGTTATTTGTTTGTCGTTAAGCTTTGCTGCACCACCTTTAATATGGCGACGAGCCTCGCCATTAGACGTTGCGAGCCCAGCGCTTACAAGTGCGGATAAAACACCTAAGCCTGCATCAAAATCAACTTTTGACACTTTAACAGTAGGTAAATCTGCACTAAGCCCACCAGTTTCAAAGGTGATTCGTGCGGTTTCGGCAGCCTTAAGGGCTGCTTCTTCACCACGTGCGAGCTTGGTAACTTCGGTTGCCAATAGCTTTTTAACTTCATTAAGCTCAGCGCCTTCAGCTTTTTCCAATTTTTCAATTTCAGAAATTGGCAATTCGGTGAACATACGTAAGAAACGGCCGACATCAGCATCTTCTGTGTTGCGCCAATATTGCCAATAGTCATATGAAGGCAAATTCTCTTCGTTTAGCCAAACTGCATTGCCTTCACTTTTGCCCATTTTTTGGCCAGAAGCGGTTTCGAGCAATGGAGTTGTCAGGCCAAAAACTTCTTTGCCATCTACACGACGTGTAAGTTCAATGCCATTAATAATATTTCCCCATTGGTCAGAACCACCAATTTGCAAATCACAGCCATAACGACGGTTCAGCTCCAAAAAGTCATAACCTTGTAGAATCATATAGTTGAATTCTAAAAAGCTAAGATGTTGGTCTCTGTCCATCCGTTGCTTCACTCCTTCAAACGAAAGCATGCGGTTAACTGAGAAATGTACGCCATAATCGCGCAAAAATTCCATATAATTTAAGTTACACAACCAATCGGCATTATTAGCCATAATGGCGCGTGCGTCACTGTCACTGCCATCACCAAAATCTAAAAATTGTGCAAAAATAGAATTGATACCAACAAGGTTTCTATTGATGTCATCAATAGTCAGCATCGGTCGGTCAGTTGCCTTAAATGAAGGATCACCAACCATAGAGGTGCCGCCGCCCATAAGTGCAATGGGTCTGTGCCCTGTTTTTTGCATAATGCGCAATACCATAATCATGGTCAAGCTGCCTACATGTAGGCTATCTGCTGTACCATCAAAACCAATATAACCCGTAATTGGGCCTTCTAAGGCACGCTTATCTAGTTCTTCGGGCTTGGTTATTTGCTTGATAAAACCGCGTTCTTCAAGCGTTTTTAAAAGTTCAGATTTAAATTGTGACATTATAACATTCTCAAATATAATTATTTTTCAATGGCTTGCGCTGACATTCGATGATCGACATAAGCGCCCACATTATCAATAAGCTCTTCAACATGGCCATCAAAAAAGTGATTTGCACCATCAATGGTTGTATGTGCGATTGAAATCCCTTTTTGAGTTTTCAATTTTTCCACTAATTTCGTAACGCTGTCAGCAGGTGCCACACGGTCGGCTTCGCCGTTAATCATAAGACCTGATGAAGGACAAGGAGCCAAAAAGCTAAAGTCATATAAGTTAGCTTGTGGCGCGATGGAAATAAAGCCTTCAACTTCAGGGCGGCGCATGAGCAATTGCATGCCAATCCACGAACCAAAAGAGAAACCTGCAATCCAACTACCGCTGCTGTCAGGGTTTTGTGTTTGTAGCCAATCAAGCGCTGCGGCTGCATCTGACAATTCGCCAAAGCCATCGTCAAAAGTACCGTGGCTGCGGCCAACGCCTCTAAAGTTAAAGCGCAAAACTGAAAAACCGCGTTCTTTAAACGTATAAAAAAGCTGATAAACAATTTGGTTATTCATCGTGCCACCAAATTGCGGGTGCGGATGCAATATAATTGCAACAGGTGAGTTTGGTGAAGGATTATGATGATAACGTCCTTCTAGACGTCCACTTGGTCCATTAAAAACAACTTCAGGCATATTAGCTCACTCTTTTTTGCGTTTCCGACCTTAATAAAATAATATCCCCTAAAAACGACAAAGAACAAGTTTTATACTTGACCTTTTTACTAGGGTTTATTAAATTTAGATCATAGATTGGAAACTTTCTAGATTAGTTCGGCTTATCACTTCGCATGTTTAACAAATTCAGCACTGCAATTGCAAGGAAAAGCCGCATATCACTGCAAAATTATGTGTTTTTAACCCGTCTAACCCGCAGATACAAAGATTGAGCTTATGAAATTGAGTACTAAAGGACAATATGCAGTTATGGCCATGGTCGATTTGGCAAAGCATAATGACGAAGAAAAGCCAACGAGCCTTTCAGCAATCGCAATTAGACAAGACATTTCCTTGCCATATTTAGAGCAATTATTTTCGAAATTGCGTCGTTCGGGCTTGGTTAAGAGTGTTCGCGGCCCTCATGGTGGTTATTTTTTGGCCACGCCAGCTATTGATATTAAAGTTTCTCAAATTATTGATGCTGCGGATGAAGAAATTAACATTGCCGCTTGTGCGGGGGCGGATGGTATTAATTGCAGTAAATTAAGCCATTGCCACACCACAACATTGTGGCGGGCATTGGCCGATCACATTGATTCTTTTTTGGTCAATGTAACGTTAGAGGATTTGCGTGATGGCAACCCACTCAACCACCTATTCGCTGTACCAAACAATTCTAACAATTCATTGTCCTCAAAGGTTTAACTGACATGAAACAACGTATTTATCTCGATTATAATGCAACAGCGCCTGTGCGGCCTGCGGCTAAACTCGCGGTTCTGGATGCGCTTGATTATGTCGGCAATGCCTCGTCAATCCATCAGGAAGGGCGCAAAGCGCGTGGCATCATCGAAAACGCACGAGACGACATTGCCAAACTGATCAACGCACAAAGTAAAGAAATAACATTCACATCAGGTGGAACCGAGAGTAATAATTTGGTCTTGGCATCTGATCTTGGCGCTTTGGGTAAAAAACAAGCATTAGCTGCGACCCTCATCAGCGCTACCGAGCACCCATCGCTTATCAAAGCTCAGGAATTAAGCCGACGCCCAATAGAACTTATTCAAGTTGATCATAATGGCAGTATAGATCTCGCTCATTTAGAGCTGTTGCTTAAGCAATGGCAGGAAAAATCCGATCTGCCCGTTCTGGTGTCTGTTATGTTAGTCAATAATGAAACAGGCGTCATTCAACCCATTAATGACATTTGCGCTTTGGTGCATCAATATGGTGGTTTTATTCATGCCGATGCCGTGCAAGCACTTGGCAAAATCGAAATTGATTTCGAAAATATCGGCGTTGATCTTATGTCGCTTTCTAGCCATAAAATTGGCGGGCCATTAGGGGCAGGGGCATTGGTCATTCGCTTAGGAATGTTGGTTGATAGTTATGTAAAAGGTGGCGGCCAAGAACTCGGGTTACGTGCGGGAACTGAAAATATCCCCTCGATTGCGGGCTTTGGTGCAGCAGCAAAAGAGTGTCGTGATGAAATTAAAAATTTGATTCATTACAAAGATTTAAAACATGAACTTGAAGTTAAAATAAGCGCTATTTCCACACAGGCTAGTGTTTTTGGGCAAGATGCACCACGAGTTTCTACCACAAGCTGCTTTGCCATTAACGGCCTCACCGCAGAACGTGCTTTGATGAGCCTCGATTTAGCGGGTATTGCTATTAGTTCAGGCTCGGCTTGTTCATCTGGTAAAGTGTCTCAATCGCATGTTTTAAAAGCCATGGGGATAGAGGATGATTTAGCTCTATGCGCCTTGCGTTTAAGCTTTGGCTGGAATACAAAACCCGAAGAGCTGAACATCTTTATCGAAGAATATACAAAAATTTACAATCGCATGATTGCCCGCGAAGCCAAACAGGCAAACGCATTAAGTACAGGGAGCTGATATGGCTGCAATTAAAGAAACAGTGGATACCGTAGCCGAGATTGATCTCGAAAACTATAAATATGGTTTTACCACTGATATTGAGATGGACAAAGCTCCTAAAGGCTTAAATGAAGACATCGTGCGCTTTATCTCGGCTAAAAAAGACGAACCAGAATGGATGCTTGAATGGCGTTTATCGGCTTTTAGACGTTGGAAAAAACTCGAAGAGCCAGATTGGGCACTCGTCAACTACCCTAAAATTGATTTTGAAGACCTGTATTATTATGCGGCTCCTAAGAAAAAAATCGAACTCGATAGCTTGGATGATCTCGACCCAGAGATTTTAGAAACCTATAAAAAATTAGGCATCCCGCTAAAAGAACAAGAAATTTTGGCAGGCGTTAAAGGCGCTTCCAACATTGCGGTTGATGCGGTGTTCGATAGTGTGTCTGTGGTGACAACATTTAAAGAAAAACTTGCTGAATCAGGTGTGATTTTCTGTCCCATTTCAGAAGCCATTCGCGAACATCCAGAATTGGTGCAAAAATATTTGGCATCTGTTGTGCCAGTGGGCGATAACTTCTACTCCGCATTAAACTCTGCAGTGTTTACCGATGGTAGCTTTGTTTATATTCCTAAAGGTGTTAGATGCCCAATGGAGTTAAGCACATATTTCCGCATAAATGAGCCAAACACTGGCCAATTTGAGCGCACGCTTATCATTGCCGAAGAAGGCTCACATGTGAGTTATTTGGAAGGCTGCACAGCCCCAATGCGTGATGAAAACCAACTGCATGCCGCTGTGGTCGAAATCATTCTCATGGATGATGCAGAGGTTAAATATTCTACGGTGCAAAATTGGTATCCTGGCGATAATAAAGGTGTGGGCGGCGTTTATAATTTTGTGACCAAACGTGCCGATTGCCGTGGTGAAAATTCTAAAGTTAGTTGGACACAGGTCGAAACTGGCTCTGCCATTACATGGAAATACCCGAGTTGCATTTTGCGTGGCGATGGCAGCCAAGGCGAGTTTTACTCCATTGCCATTTCAAACGGGTATCAGCAAATTGATTCTGGTACGAAAATGATCCATTTAGGCAAAAACACCAAAAGCCGCATCATTTCTAAAGGCATTTCGGCAGGGCATAGCTCTAATTGTTATCGTGGCATCGTATCCACGCAACGCAGTGCCACCAATGTACGTAACTTCACCCAGTGTGATAGCCTGTTGATTGGAGATAAATGCTCGGCTCATACCGTTCCTTATATCGAAGCACGTAATTCGAGCAGTACATTTGAGCATGAGGCTACAACCTCTAAAATCAATGATGACGTGATGTTTTATTGCCGCCAACGTGGCCTGAATGAAGAAGAAGCTGTGGCGGTTATTGTCAACGGTTTCTGTAAAGAAGTTTTGCAAAATCTCCCGATGGAATTTGCAGTTGAAGCGCAAAAATTAGTGGCGATTAGCCTAGAAGGATCAGTGGGCTAAAACCCTGAAATGGAAAAACTATGTTAGAAATTAAAAACTTAACCGCTTCTGTTGAAGAAAAAACCATTCTTAAAGGTCTTAACCTCACAGTGAATGCGGGCGAAATTCATGCCATTATGGGGCCAAATGGCGCTGGTAAATCTACCCTTGCTAACGTATTGGCAGGCCAAGATGATTACGAAATTGAAAGTGGCGAAGTGAGCTTCCATGGCGAAGATTTATTTGAGCTAGAAATTGAAGAACGCGCTGCCAAAGGCCTTTTCTTATCATTTCAATACCCGCTCGAAATTCCAGGCGTGGCGACAATGACATTCCTTAAAGAATCTATCAACGCTCAACGCAAGCAACGCGGACAAGACGAGCTAACGACACCTGCTTTTATGAAAGTTGTTAAAGAAAAAGCTCAGAATTTAGGTGTGACGCCAGAAATGTTGCGTCGTCCACTTAACGTTGGTTTTTCTGGTGGCGAGAAAAAACGTAATGAAATTTTGCAAATGATGTTGTTAGAACCAAGCCTGTGTGTTTTGGATGAAACAGATTCAGGCCTCGATATTGATGCGTTGCGTGTGGTTGCCGATGGTGTGAACGGTTTGCGTTCTCCAGATCGTGCGATGATTATCATCACCCATTACCAACGTTTGTTAGATTACATTAAGCCAGATTTCATCCATATTTTGGTCGATGGTAAAATCATCAAATCAGGTGGTGCCGAGTTGGCGCATGAGCTTGAACGCGATGGATATAAAGACATCATTGCATCTGCATAATTCTAAAGAATTGAAAATATGACAAATAATATTATAAAATATTCTACAGGTGAGTTGGCCTTATTTGCTGCTTTTGAAGCGCAGAGCAAAGATTTGCCAAATGCACAAGGCCGCGATGAAGCACTTGCATGGCTTAAAGGCAATGGCATTGCCACAAAACGTGTTGAATCTTACCATTATTCGGACTTGCGTCGCCAATTTGGCAAAAGCCAGAATTATGGAGTTTCTAACGCAGTGTTCAGCTTGGGCGACATTGAAAATCATCCAACAATCACTGCATTTTCGGAAGCAAAATATCAGACGATTATTTTTGTTGATGGTAAATTCCGCGCTGACTTATCGGATGCAGGTGTTTCGGCAATGGACGACCAATCTGCATTTGTGACAGAGAATTTAGTTCAAAGCGATAATCAAAACCATGTCGATAACCTAACTCGTATGATGTGGCGTGATGGTATTTCATTAGATTTGGATACAAGTAGCGACCTGCCAATCCATATGATTTTTGTTAGCTCAGGCCAAACAGATGTTGCTCATTTCAACCGCCATTATATTAATGTGGCTGCCAATGTATCTGCAACGCTTATTGAAACTCATATAAACCTTAACGAGACCGCGAGTTTTAACCTTCATCATTTTAATTTTAAATTGGCTGAGGGCGCAAACCTAACTCATCTAGTGGTGAATGGTGAAAATGAGAATGCCTTTAATATTTGCCGTACAGAAGGTAGCTATGCTGATAAAGTGGAGCTGCAATCTAGCGCTTTCGCCATTGGCGGAGCCTGGTCACGTCGCGAGGGTGATCTTTATTGTGACGGTAGCGGTATGGATTTAAAAATCTCTGGGGCAGTACTTGCTGGTGGCGAACAACATATCGACAATACATATATCATACATCATAAATTGCCAGAAAACGTAAGTTTCCAGCGGTTTAAAAATGTAATTGATGACAAAGCTCATGCTATTTTCCAAGGTAAGGTAATCGTGGCAATTGATGCTCAAAAAACTGATGGGCAACAAATGTCGCAAAGTATTTTGTTGTCAGACGATGCCAATATCAGCACAAAGCCAGAATTAGAAATTTATGCCGATGATGTTGAATGTGCTCATGGCGCAACAGTAGGTGCTTTAGATGACGAAATGCTATTTTATCTACGCGCACGCGGCATTCCTAAAAAACAGGCACAAAAATTACTAATTCATGCTTTCATCGCTGAAATTGCTGATGAATTGCCCGAAGAACTTAACCAAGCGGCTGATGAATTAATCACAGTTTGGCTTAACGCCCATATGGATGCGTAACATGTATGATATTGCAAAAATCAGAGCCGATTTCCCAATCTTAAGCCGCGAGATTCACGGCAAGCCACTTACCTATTTAGATAATGGTGCGTCTGCTCAAAAACCACAAGTCGTGCTTGATGCAATACAGGTTGGCTTTGCGGAAGATTATGCAAATGTCCACCGTGGCCTGCATCATTTGTCGAATATAAGCACTCAGAAATTTGAAAATGCCCGTAAGATTGTGCAAAAATTCATCAACGCAAAATCTGAAAATGAAGTGGTTTTTACCAAGAATGCCACAGAAGCTATAAACCTTGTTGCGGCATCATTGGGGCAAGATTCATTAACAAATTCGGCCTATATAGGCGAGGGCGACGAAATTATTTTGTCGGTTATGGAGCATCATTCTAACATTGTGCCATGGCATTTTTTGCGTGAGCGTAAAGGCGCTGTGCTTAAATGGTCACCAATCGACAAGCAAGGCAATTTCCTACTAGAAGAATTTAAAAAACTCTTCACCTCAAAAACAAAATTGGTGGCCATCACACATATGTCTAACGCCATTGGCACCATCACCCCGATTAAAGAGATTATTGAGTATGCACATAGCCAAGGCGTAAAAGTATTGGTCGATGGCTCGCAATCGAGCGTGCATATGGATATTGATGTGCAAGCTTTAGATGCCGATTTTTTTGTATTCACTGGGCATAAAACCTATGGCCCATCGGGCGTTGGTGTGCTTTACGGCAAACAGGATTTGCTCAATGCACTGCCACCATTTTTAGGTGGTGGCGAAATGATTGATATGGTCACGCAAGACAAGATTACATATATGGATGCACCGCATCGGTTTGAAGCGGGCACGCCCGCCATTGTCGAATCCATAGCACTTGGCACAGCGTTAGAATATATGATGTCTCTAGGGCGCGATAACATTGCCGCACACGAAAACAATCTGCTTAAAATTGCCACCGAAGAATTAAAGAAAATCAATAGCCTTAAGATTATTGGTGAAGCCGACCAAAAAGGTGCTATTATATCTTTCGCATTGGGCGACGTGCATCCGCATGATATCAGCACAATTATTGATCGCGAAGGCGTTGCCGTTCGAGCAGGCAGCCATTGTGCGCAACCTGTATTAGATTTTTTTGGAAAAACCGCCACATGCCGCGCATCATTCGGCTTGTATAATGACGAAAATGACATTGATCGTTTGGTTGCAGCGCTCAAAAAAGCCCAATCATTCTTTATGTAAAGTGAGTTTAGATATGCCAAAATTTACCGAAGACCAACTTGCAGGTGTTATGCATGGCCAAAATGATGTGCCTACCGATACACCGAGCAATGGCGAAAATAAAGATGAGTTTGCATTTTTAAGTGAAGAAGAAAAACCAAAAAGCTCAACGCCTCAAGCCGCCATAAAAGATGATTTTTATGCAGAAGCTGATGCAAACAAGCCCGAAATTGAATCGTCAGCTCTATCCAATGATGAACTAGAGCGTTTTACTGATGATTTAATTGCAGCATTTAAAACGGTATATGACCCCGAAATACCCGTTGATATTTATGAGTTAGGCCTTATCTATAAAGTAGATATTAATGATGACCGCAAGGTTGATATTGTGATGACACTCACCGCACCAGGCTGCCCCGTAGCGGGCGAAATGCCAGGTTGGATCGAGGATGCAGCGCGTAATGTGCCCGGTATTTCGGATGCAAGTGTAGAATTGGTATTTGACCCACCTTGGGGGCCAGAACGTATGAGCGACGAAGCAAAAGTTGCCCTCAACATGTTTTAAGCGTAATATGGAGTTATGATGACAAAATTTACAAGTTTAACTTTGACTGATATAGCCGCTGATCGCGTCAAAGAAATTATGGCGGGCATGAGCGATGATACCATTGGATTGCGCGTGGGTATTAAAAAAGGCGGTTGCGCTGGCTTTGAATATGTCATGGAATATGCAACCAAAATCGAACCTTTGGATGAAGTGATTAAAACCAAAGGCGTTACGGTGCTTATAGATTCTAAAGCTTTGCTATTTCTGCTAGGCACTGAAATGGATTATGTGACTGAAAAAATGTCATCTAAATTCACATTTACCAACCCAAATCAAACAAGTTCTTGTGGCTGTGGCGAATCTGTCGAGCTTACCCCTGTTTCCGATCTCACTTTAGTGAAAGCCGGTTAATGGCAACAAGCCCCGAATATGTCGAGTGGATTGTCGATCAGTTACGCGATTTTGCAGAAGTTAAAACCAAACGCTTGTTTGGTGGCCGCGCTGTGCTCAAGGATAATTTAAATTTTGGGCTTATTTTTGAAGATCAACTATATCTCAAGGCCGACAAACAAAATCTAACTCGATTTACCGATGAAGATAGTGAGCAATTCACATATGCAAAAGGTGATAAAACCATTTACGTTAGTTTTTGGACAGTGCCTGAAGCAATAGTAGAAGACCAAGAATTATTTGCCGAATGGGCACGGGATTCATTTGAAGCAGCTCTACGTGCCAAAAAACCAAAAAGATCAAAATAGAGCTTAGCGTATAATTTAAAAATGTTTAGAAGTAAGTCTCTAAGTTTTTTAGCCTTGGGCTTTTTGCAGAGTTTGCAAGTCGTTTTCCGTTTTAACTTGGTTTCTACCAGATTCTTTGGCCAAATATAACGCTTCATCGGCACGTGAGATAAAGTCTTCAACGCTTTCGCCTTGGCGGAATATTGCAGCACCAAAACAGATTGTTATTGAACCCAAATTCTCACCAGTAGAGCGTTTAACCAACTCTTTGCCTTCAACCGCAATACGAATTTGGTCGGCAATATTACGAGAAGCATCTAAATTTGCTTTTGTTAAAACAATAGCGAATTCTTCACCACCATAACGCGCCACAACATCACGGCCTTTTACATTGTCATTCAATGTGGAAGCAACAAGTCGTAACACTTGGTCACCTGTTTGATGCCCAAAAGTATCGTTAAAACGTTTAAAGTGATCAATATCGCCAATCAAAACACACAAGTCAGAACCATCTTCGTTCGAAGCTTTAACCTCGGCCGCAATGGTTTCATCAAAATGTTTACGGTTAGCAATGCCTGTTAATTGGTCAGTTCTTGCTTCTTCGCGCAGTTCAGTTAAATTTTCGCTTAGTTCAAAAATTTGGCGGTTAGAGGCAGCAAGTTTGTTTTCTAATTGGTTTGAATTGACCTTCATATCTTCAGTGGCCAATATCAATGTTTTCACAATAGATTTAACAGCCACAGAATCAATGCCAGCGCCCAATTCAGTGTTAGCTTCGCCCAAGGTTTCGCTATAATTGTTTGTATCGCCCATTGCAGCCGAAATCATGGCTGTAATTTGGTCAACTTCATCGGCCATTTGGTTGGTGATTTCATCAACTTTAGCGACAGATGCGTTGTTTGAAATTAATTTTTTATGCACCTCAGCAAGGGCGGCAGATTTATCACCAATATCAGACCTAATAATTTGGTTTACAGCCAAAATAAGTGACTTGTTGAAACCTTGTGTATAGGTAAAAATTATTTCGTAATTTATTGGGTTGGCATCTAGCCCGTGCTTAACAAGGAAGTTTAATGTCTTTTTTGCGAGTTCATGTGAACGTTCAACATTTTCCATTTATATCGACCTGCATTTTTAACGACTATACCGTAAATAGTATAATGAATCATAATCTACGAGAATACTATATTCTTCAATTGCAAAAGTAAATTAGTTAATCGAATAATATGGTTAAAAAATAAGCAATTATTTGGAGAATGTAGATGTTCTTAAAAGAAAGTCAGGAATATGGTCGTTAACACCAAACGCTTTGATGCCTTCTAATTCTTCTTGCGTGTGCAAAGGTGCAGAATTAGAAGTTCTATCATCATTTCTGGTGCGCTTGTCGTTTCTTTGCGGCTTTTCTCTTGAAGGGTTTCTGTCTTTAGTTGTGGAAACTCTTTCTTTAGACACAAGGTTTTTGTCTTTAGCTGCAGGTTTGTCTTTTATTGAAACTTTGCTCGTACGTTCAGATTTGGCACCAATTTTATATTTAGAAGGTCCACGGCTAGAGTTGCGACCACCACGGCGTCCCGCTTTTGCAGACGCTTCAAAATCTTCATCAGATGGTTTTTCACCAGCCCACGGAATTTCGTTTTCTGTGATTTTCTCGACAGCTTTTAATTGTCTAATGTCATCAAATGTAACCATTGAAATAGCTGTGCCAGAACGACCAGCACGGCCAGTACGACCAATACGATGTACATAATCTTCGGCTTGCATTGGCATGTCGTAATTTATCACATGGCTTACATCAGGAATGTCCAAGCCACGGGCGGCCACATCAGAGGCAACAAGCAGTTGAAGTTCATTATTCTTGAATTTTTCTAGAGTTTCCATACGTGCAGATTGCGCCATATCGCCATGCAGACAACCAACACTAAATTTATGAACCGCCAAAGATTTATGAATAATATCGACATCTTTTTTGCGGTTGGCAAAAATAATGGCATTTTTAATTTGAAGGCCATTAATAATGTCACGCAAACATTGGCGTTTTTCTTTATGGCCGGGAGGCGCATAAGCTAAAATTTGCTCAATTGTAGATGCTGTTGTGGCGGCTTTGGCCACTTCAACCCGCACGGGGTTTTGCAAAAACTTGTCAGCCAGTGTTTGTATCTCTTTAGGCATAGTTGCCGAAAATAGCAATGTTTGGCGTGTGAACGGAATCAACTTAGAAATTTTTTCAATGTCTGGAATGAAACCCATATCTAACATACGGTCAGCTTCATCAATCACAAAATACTCTACTTTGTTGAGCATTAATTTGCCACGTTCGAAATGGTCCATCAAACGGCCAGGTGTAGCAATGAGGCAATCTGCACCGCGGTCTAAAATTCGTTCTTGTTCTTTAAATGCAACGCCACCAATAAGTAGTGCGACAGATAATTTTTGGCGTTTGCCATATTTTTCAAAATTTTCAAAAACTTGGGCAGCAAGTTCGCGGGTCGGGCATAAAATAAGCGAGCGCGGCATACGTGCACGTGCGCGGCCTGTTTCGAGCCTTGTGAGTAATGGCAAAGTAAATGATGCAGTTTTACCTGTACCTGTTTGGGCAATGCCCAATACGTCTTTACCTTTTAAAATTTCAGGAATTGCGGCAGCTTGAATAGGTGTCGGCTCAGTGTAGCCAACTTCTTCAACGGTTTTTGTAACTTTTTCGCTAAGTCCAAGTTCGGAAAATAACATATAATTTTTGATCCTAAATCATTAAAACTGTCGCGCTCCGCAACGCTATGTCGCATATATAATGGGGATTAGAGGAGGCGTCAACAAGCCTTTGACAACATGATTAATCTAATTTGTATCAAATTTGAATGAATCATGGTTAATATTTTATATTTACTGAAATAAACTAGATATCTAACTCCGAATCATCAGCAAATTCTGCATTTTGTTGAATGAATTGAAAACGTGCTTCAGGTTTAGAACCCATCAATTGTTCTACCACATTTTTAGTCAAATCAATTTCGTCTTCATCAATTCCAACTTGTAATAATGTACGTTTTTCAGCAAGCATTGTGGTTTCTTTTAACTGCGCTGGCATCATTTCACCAAGGCCTTTAAAACGCCCAATGTCTATTTTACCACGGCCATTAAATTCCTTTTTCATCAATTCATCTTTATGAGCATCATCTCGTGCGTATAGAGTTTTTGCACCTTGGGTGATGCGGTAAAGAGGTGGGACAGCCAAATATAGATGTTTATTTTTTATCAGTTCTGGTGTTTCGCGATAAAAGAAAGTGATGAGCAAGGACGCAATATGCGCACCATCGACATCGGCATCGGTCATAATGATAACTTTGTCATATCTTAAGTCAGCGTCAGAATATTTACTGCCAGTGCCTACGCCTAAGGCCAACAATAAGTCATTAATCTGTTGGTTGGCAGCCAATTTGGCCGTCGTCGCGTTGGCAACATTTAAAATTTTACCACGCAATGGCAATATGGCTTGGTTTTTGCGGTTACGTGCTTGTTTGGCACTGCCGCCCGCACTGTCACCTTCCACGATAAATAATTCGGTACCTTCAGCGCTGTTAATAGAGCAATCGGCCAATTTGCCAGGCAAACGCAACCTACGTGTTGCTGCTTTACGGCTCACTTCTTTGTCTTTTTTGCGTTTCAAACGCTCATCAGAGCGGTCAATTGCCCATTCCAATAAGCGGTCGGCTTGTCTTGGGTTTGTGGTCAGCCAATGGTCAAACGGGTCGCGTAATGTGGTTTCCACAATGCGGGTTGCTTCAGTGCTTGAAAGCTTCTCTTTGGTTTGGCCTTGAAACTCAGGTTCGCGAATGAAAACAGAAAGCAATATGCCAACGCCTGTTAAAACATCGTCACCAATAATTTGTGCGGCTTTTTTAACATTCTTTAAATCGCCATAGGCTTTTAGGCCTTTGAGCAAAGCTGCGCGCATGCCAGCTTCGTGGGTGCCACCATCAATGGTTGGCACTGTGTTACAATAACTGTTTACAAAGCCATCACCTAAATACCAAGCAATTGCCCATTCTACTGAGCCATGGCCACCGTCTTTTTCAACCTTGCCTCGGAAAAGTTCTTCCGTGATGCGGGTTTTACCTGCAATGCGGGTTTCAAGATAATCTGACAATCCATTCGGAAAATGGAAAGTTTCTTTTTCGGGCGTGTTTTCATTTTCTTTGAGGAGTTCAGGCGCGCAACTCCATCTAACTTGCACACCACCATAAAGATACGCTTTAGCGCGTGCCATTTTATAAACACGGTTGGCACGAAATTTAGCTTTTCCAAAAATCTGATGGTCAGGCTTAAAACGTACTTTTGTACCACGGCGGTTTTTAATGGGGCCGAGCTTTTCTAAACCACCTTGCGGAATGCCGCGGCTAAAGGTTTGGCGATAAAGCTGTTGTCCACGTGCCACTTCAACAATCAGGTCGTCAGATAATGCATTTACAACGGATGCACCAACACCATGTAGACCGCCAGATGTTTCATATACATCGGAGTTAAATTTACCACCTGCATGCAATACGGTAAAAATAACTTCAAGGGCCGATTTGTTGTCAAATTTAGGATGGGGGTCAATCGGCATGCCGCGGCCATTGTCGGTTACTGTTACATAGCCATCAGCACCTAATGAAACATCAATCCAACTGGCGTGGCCAGCCACAACTTCGTCCATGCTGTTATCAATAATTTCAGCAAATAAATGATGTAATGCTTTTTCGTCAGTTCCGCCAATATACATACCTGGGCGATGTCGCACAGGCTCAAGCCCTTCCAAAATTTCAATGTCTGCGGCGCCATATTCTTCTTCGCCTTTGGTTCTACCAATGGGCGCAGCTTCTGGTGTCGCTTGAATAGGGGTGTCATCAACAACGGGGGTAACTGGTTTTGCAACTGATTCGGAAATAGGCACAGATTTTGCCGTTGTTTGTTGTGGTTCTTTAGGCGTAGGCACAGTTTCTTGTGCCGCGGCTTCCACTAACGGATCGGGTGTTTTTTCTTTGTTATTGTTCGTCTTTTTTGGCTGTTGGGGGCTGCTCGAAACCGGCAGTAATCCGCCAAATAAATCATCTGTCATTCGTATATATTCGCCGCGTCTAATGTTTGCAAATTCTCATTATTAATTTATAATATTTTTAGCCACATTGGCAAGATTTTTGGTTAATTTCAGCACAAAGGAAGGAAAAATAATGGCTCTTATGCACACCCCTATCTGTGACTTCGGTAAAAAAGCGCCCAATTTCTTCCTGCCTGCCATCGACGGTAAGTCATATTCATTGGATGAGATTAAGGGCGAACGTGGTACACTCATCATGTTTATCTGCAACCATTGCCCCTATGTTAAAGCCGTTGCCGATCGCATTGCTAGCGATGCGGTTCAGTTGCAACGTTTGGGTATTGGTGTTGCGGCCATCAGCGCTAACGATGTCGCAGATCACCCTGAAGATAGTTTTGAAAACATGATTATTGAAGCGCGGTTAAACGATTTCACATTTCCTTATCTTTATGATGAAAGCCAAGCGGTTGCTAAAGCCTATGGCGCCATTTGCACACCAGATTTTTTTGGCTATAACGCAGCAGGTGAACTGCAATATCGTGGTAGATTAGATGCATCAGGTATTCACGCCGCCACGCTGGATGTAAAGCGTGATTTGCTAGAGGCTATGCAGCAAGTTGCCGAAACAGGCCATGGCCCTGCCGAACAAATTCCATCGGCAGGCTGTTCAATTAAATGGAAATCATGAATCAAAACATTTAGAAATTGATTCAAGAATTTGAATCATTTGGTTTTTCTTCATCCGCAAATATATCTTCAATCGCGCAATTAAACAGCCGTGCCATTTTAAATGCCAATGGCAGCGATGGGTCATACCTTCCGCCTTCGATGGCATTTATAGATTGCCGAGACACATCTAACCGTTCACCAAGTGCAGCTTGTGACCAACTTTGTTGTGCGCGCAACACTTTTAAACTATTTTTCATAATCAATGCCTCTTTCACGCGCCTTAATAAAGCCAGTGGCGATGGATTGAGAGAACCAAAATATAGGCACAAGCCAAAAAATTGGCAGTGCAGCCACTTTCGCAAGCATTTCTAATAATCCCCAACCCGTGGCAACGCATAACACACAAAGCAAACCAAACAATAAGCCTTTAATTTGGATCATGCGTAAGAATTCATCCAAAGCATTTATATAGCGCCATTGCGCCCATGCCATGCCGACAATGGCAATAATCGGAATAAGTGCCAGTAAATAATAGATTGATTGTGCAAGGGCAGGGCTGTCTATTGTCCAAAAATATAAAAACGATTCTGAGGGTTCAAAATGATCTCTCACCCACACCGCCAATATAATGCTGACAATATATAAGAGCGCAGATGGTAAAAATAATTTATTCAATTGTTTTGTGGCTTGTTTCTCAGTCATGAGCTTTTTCCCTATAGGTCAGGTAAGCTTCTGATACCCCATATCCAACACAGAATATAACGAAAAACCACAGGCTATGAATTTTTGCCACATTTAAAATTTCTTCCAAAATTCCCCAACTGGCAGAAATTGCTAACATTAAAGCTAGGCCAATCATAATTGCCTTAATTTGGCGTGCGCGTAAATACTCGTCTAAGCTATTCACATAATGCCAATGTTCGGCAATGCCAAAAAGCAACGCTACAATAGGCACAATGGTGAGGCTATAAATCAGATATGTCGGGAGGTTTAAGTATTTTTGTAATAATGAAATGCAAATCATTCCGACTAGATAAAACCCCATCGAAATAACAAATGACCTGTAATAACGTTTTTTGTTGAGCTTAGTATCCATGTTATTCTCCTTCAATTTTGGCATCATTTTCCAATGTGTAGAGTGATTGGAATATTCGGTCGGTTCTTAAATTCTTCGGCCAGTTCCAAATTTTCCAAAATGATCCACCATTGGCGAAGGAAAGGAGTGTAAAGTCAGCGCGGCCTATAAAATCTTCAAACGGCACCATTTTCACGACATCTTGAAAGCGGCTGTCGTTAGAGTTGTCGCGGCTGTCGCCCATCATAAAATAATGACCCTGTGGGATTTCGTATATACTGGTGTTGTCGGCACGTGTA
The DNA here is from genome assembly GCA_051531935.1 of Hyphomicrobiales bacterium. GTDB lineage: Bacteria > Pseudomonadota > Alphaproteobacteria > Rhizobiales > OSC116 > OCS116. Next base: position 207,601 of record JAOPTR010000003.1, on the reverse strand, counting down.
TTGCCATAATTAAGTACATTATGCTGCAAGCCATTGGGCAATGTTTCTACAAAGCGTTCAACCGTTTTTTGATTGCCGTATTTGTCGGTTTCTTTAAAATTATTTTGCTTTTCTTGTAATGCTGCCAAACCATTAATATGCAAAATACCGTTTAGCATTTGCACTTTATCACCAGGTAAACCAATTAATCTCTTGATGTAATCAACATTATCAGCACCCTTAAACACCACAATATCCCCTAGTTCTGGCGCTGATCCGAATATCCGACCTTCAAATGGCAATGTTGCATAGGGGAATGAATGTTTTGAGTATCCATAAGCATATTTGCTGACATATAAATAATCGCCTATCAGCAAAGTCGGCACCATAGAGCCAGTGGGAATAACCACAAATGCAAAAACAAAAGTACGAATGACCAAGGCAATTAATAACGCCTGAACCACCACACTCACCAATTCCCATATTTCTTTAAAAATACTCTTTGGCTTTTCAATTATAACTTCAGTCATGGTGGGTCCTATTTGCAAATATGTAAAGTAAGCTTAACATAATGTAGGATTTTATTTTGTCAAGTAAGCTTTCCAAAAAATCAACTTAGCTTTACAAAAAAATGCCGCCCCATAATTATGGGACGGCATTCAAACTTGATTCACAATGTGAACATATTCAGCCATCAGCCTTATTTGATTCACCTTTTAATGCCAGCTCGGTTTTGTAAACATAATAGGAAACAATAAAACAACCAACATAACTCAAACAAAGGCCAATACCCATAATAAATGGCACACTAAGGGGGGCAATGAATGCCATCATTAAACTAGCTAAAGAAATAGTTGCTAATGAGAAACCTATAAAACGTTGCGATTTTTCCCAAGCAAGTTCACTTTTTTGGTTCCAAGGCGTAGGAAACCCTGACCATAATGATTTGGTGTTTTTTGCCAAAATATTAGCCATCCACAACATCATAAACGATAGAAGAACAAACACGGCAGTAAGCATGATGTCAGCATATTCGGCAAATATCGCTTTTGGTAATGTGACAAATAATTGCATACCCATATGAGCGATTACCAAAATTATCACAAGAAACAAATTAATCGGAATGAAGCGAGGTAGATTTTTGGCTTGAGCAATTTTCTCCTTTTCACTAACTTTTAAAAACAGGGAACATAAAACAACCATAAACGGTAAAGATGGCATGGCTAGCAATGTTAAATATTGCACAAATTTAGCCTCAGATATTGAATGCTTTCCTCTTTCAATAGTTTTTACAAGGCTCTCTTCTACATAAGGGTACGCGATAAAGCTAATTGCAACCATCAATACCAAGGCAATAATATGCAGTGTTCGTATCTGCTTTTTGCCTTTTTCATATTCAATATGTCCCATTATTTATGTCCATTTATTTATGTCCATTCTTTTTAGAATTTTCTATTTGGTACTGTTCTTGGTGGTAAACATAATAAGAAACAATAAAACAACCAACATAGGACAAAATCAAGCCACCAATAAAAACAAACGGAAATAAATGAGTCCAAGGAAAGGCAATCACAATGCCGATCACGCAAACCAGGCTCAATGCAAACCCCATAAACCGTTGAGATTTTTCCCAAGCCAAATCACTCTTCATATTCCAAGGCGTTGGCCACCCCGAAAATAGTGATTTATTCATTTTACCCGCCATATTTGCTGCGTATAACATTACCAATGAGGTCAATACATACCAACCACCTTCAAACGATTGTATATTCTCAACTATCATTTCACGTGGCAAATAAGAGACCGTGAACATAAGCAAAGAACCAATGATAAAAAATATAGTCATGCCGATATTCATCTTTATAATTTTAGGCATATTGCTAGTCAATGCGGCTACTTCAGGTTCTTTTTCACCAATAAAAGCTGTCATCAATGCGATGAAAAGCAATAGGGCGGGCATCATAAACAATAGGAACAGTATTTTAGGTTCTTGCGGTATACATTGCAGCAAGCTCGTGCCTGCATCGCATCCAACCCTTATAATCGCATATGGCGCGGCAAAATATGCAATGATCAGCATAATAGATATGCCAACAGCATAAATGGTCAGTAATTTATTTTTGTTCGTTTTAGTTTTTTTCATCTTGATCTCCTGTTTCATTTGGGCTGTTGCCAATGTCAAACATGCCCATTAATCCACCTAGGGCTTCTTCCAAAACCGATAGCCGAATGTGATATGTCAATGTTGTGCCGCTGCGGACTTGTTCAATCAGTTCAGCAGCTTTTAATATGTTCAGATGTCCCGAAACCGTAGGCTTGGTGACATCAAATTTGTCAGCAATCTCGCTCGCGTTACGTGGCGCAACGCGCAACATGGCTAAAATGTCGCGTCGCATGGGGTGGGCGAGGGCTTTTAATACGTCTTGCATAATGTTTCCTATTTAGCATTACACCTAATTAGGCAAATGACTAATTAATATTTAGGCATTCACCTAATTAATGTCAAGTGGTGTTTTAAAACTAAATCGTGTATGTTGAATCAAAAATTCAATAAATGGGCGTAACGTTATGGAAAATAAAGATAAAAACTTCACAGGTTCAATTCCAAAATTTTATGATAGCTATCTTGTTCCGCTAATATTCGAAGAATTTGCCGATGATTTAGCCACAAGATGTCTTGTCGAAAAGCCAAAATCAATATTAGAAATCGCTTCAGGTAGCGGCGTGGTGCCCAGAGCGCTTGCCGCAAAAGTTGGTGACGATGTTAAATATGTAATTACCGATTTAAATCAAGATATGCTCGATCATGCAAAAACGCAGCAGCCACACCGTGAAAATACAACTTGGCAAACAGCAGATGTTATGCAATTGCCGTTTGACGATAATAGTTTTGACAGTGTCATCTGCCAATTCGGATTTATGTTTTTTGCCGATAAAATTGCAGCCATGAACGAGGTGAGGCGAGTATTAAAGCCAACCGGCGAATTTATCTTTAATGTATGGGATTGTATTGAAAATAACGTTTTTGCCGATTTGGTCACGCAAGCGGCCTCGCAACAGCATCCAAATAAGCCACCGTTATTTTTAGAGCGCATCCCACATGGTTTTTACGATAATGATGCCATTCGCAAAACACTTCAAGATGCGGGTTTTAAAAACATAATCATCCAAGATAAGGTGTCGATTAGCACCGCACCAAGCGCGATGCACGCGGCCAAGGCTTATTGTCACGGCACACCATTACGTAACGAGCTAGAGGCTCTGGGCGAGACCGCGCTAGAGGATACAACACAGGCGGCCGCAAAATGGATTGAAAAATTCTACGGATCTGCCGAAGTGTCGGCTCAAATACAAGGTTTTGTAATTACGGCGTTTTAACACGCAATACCAATTCAATGCGTGTATTCTTCTGTGCCGAATTCACCCCCAAAGGGTTCTTAATGGGGCTGGCCGCGCCAACACCTTTTGACAATATCTGCTGCTCATTCACGCCAAATGCGACAAGCTTTCTATATATGTCCTGTGCTTGCATAGTCGATACCGAATCGGGATCATTTACATTATACGCATGGCCAACAATGTAATAATCTCTCTCATCAACGGCTAAAAACGTTGCCACTGCTTGCTGGCTTGCGGTGTTTTGGCTAAGTCCATAAAATACAACTTTGCCATAGCGCTTAATACGGCTCTTAATTTGAGGCACACTATATTGGGCGTCCAAAACAATGCCGATTTGCTCAATGGTTCGGATGACGTGAATGCCGTCTCCGACAAATCTCAATTCCATCCAATAGGTTTTATCGTCTCGGTAAAACCGATATGTCGCTAGGTTTTCATTTTCGTAAACCAGTTTGCCGTCAAATCTTCGTATTTGGTCTAAATAATACGGCACTAGCTGAATGCGCGTGGGAGTGATAAGCCAATCGCCTGTATATTTAAACTGAATGTTCAAATAATCACCTTCTTTACGCAAGTTAATGGCTTGGTGGGATGCGTCATAAGCAGTAAAATGATGTGCCGAAAGTGGTTTAATATCACAGCCTAAAACCTCATGCTGCTTTGGTGATGCTAGGTCGAACACATCGGGGCAGGCGGCAAAACTTGGCGTGGCTATTAAACCAAACAATATAATTAGCAATTTTCTCATAATCCACCCATAAAAAAACCGAGGTGCAAAACACCTCGGCTTCAATCATATAATAATATTAAAAAATATTATAGTGAGTAATACATATCAAACTCAACAGGATGAGGAGTTTGGTCATAACGGATAACATCTTCCATGATTAGTTTAATGAAACCATCAATTTGGTCATCACTAAACACACCACCAGCTTTTAGGAAGTCACGGTCAGCATCTAGAGCTTCAAGTGATTCGCGTAGGCTACCAGATACTGTTGGAATTTCAGCAAGTTCAGCAGCAGGTAGGTCATAAAGATCTTTGTCCATTGCTTCACCTGGGTGAATTTTGTTAGCAATTCCGTCAAGGCCAGCCATAAGCATAGCAGAGAATGCAAGATAGCTATTTGCCATCGCATCAGGGAAACGAACTTCAACACGCTTAGCATTCGGGCTGTCAGCAGCAGGAATACGGCAAGATGCAGAACGGTTAGCCGCAGAATAAGCCAAAAGAACTGGAGCTTCAAAACCAGGTACAAGGCGCTTATAGCTGTTTGTAGTTGGGTTTGTGAAAGCGTTTAGTGCTTTAGCATGCTTAATGATACCACCAATGTAGAACAAAGCAGTTTCTGAAAGGTCAGCATATTGGTTGCCAGCAAATACAGGCTTGCCATCTTTCCAGATTGATTGATGCACATGCATGCCAGAACCATTGTCAGAGAAAACAGGCTTAGGCATAAATGTAGCAGTTTTGCCATAAGCAGCAGTTACATTAAATACAGCATATTTAAATGCTTGCATGCTATCGCCCATTGTAGTCAATGTGCCAAATTTAACACCAAGTTCATGTTGTGCAGCGCCAACTTCATGATGATGCTTTTCAACAACAACATTCATGTCTTTCATCACTGTCAACATTTCAGAACGCATGTCTTGAGCAGAATCAACAGGGTTTACTGGGAAGTAACCGCCTTTTAAACGTGGACGATGACCAAGGTTGCCATTTGCATATTCAGAATCTGAATTGTTAGGCAATTCTTCGCCGTCTAGCTCGAAGCCAGTTTTATAGTCAGATGTTGAAAATTTAACATCGTCAAAGATAAAGAATTCAGCTTCTGGGCCAACAAATACAGTGTCACCAACGCCAGTTTGCTTCAAGAAAGCTTCTGCGCGCTTGGCTGTTGAACGTGGGTCACGGTTGTAACCTTCACCCGTGTTAGGGTCAAGAATATCACAAGTGATAACCATTGTTGTTTGGCCATAGAATGGGTCAATAAAAGCTGTGTCCAAATCTGGTGCCATGTTCATGTCAGATTCGTTAATGGCACGCCAGCCTTCGATAGATGAGCCGTCAAACATAACGCCATCTTCAAACATATCTTCATCAACAGCAGATACATCCATAGTTACATGGTGCCATTTGCCTTTAGGGTCCGTAAAACGTAAATCCACAAATTTAACGTCTTTTTCTTTAATCTCGGCTAAAATGCCTGCGATTGTTTGTTTAGACATAACTGTCTCCTTCTTTTACTCAAATTATCGTTAGTGGGTAAATTAAATGGCTTCTGGGCCAGTTTCACCAGTTCTGATACGTATTACATCATCTACAGTCGAGATGAATATTTTGCCATCGCCAATGCGGCCTGTACGGGCTGCATTAATAATAGCTTCCACTGCTTTATCCAACAAACTGTCTTCAAGCACAATTTCAATCTTTATTTTTGGCAAAAAATCAACAACATATTCAGCGCCTCTATAAAGCTCGGTGTGGCCTTTTTGGCGCCCAAAGCCTTTTGCTTCTATAACTGTTATTCCTTGCAATCCAATTTCTTGCAGAGCCTCTTTCACTTCATCAAGTTTAAATGGCTTAATGATAGCTTCAATTTTTTTCATGCCGACTCCTTAATACAAAGTTAATTTTCATCAATGTAGAAATATTAGCAATAAGCATGCCAGAATCAAAGCCCTTTATTTTGGTCAATTTGCCACACGTCAAATTCAATATTTAATCACAATGCCTACTTTTTAATCACAACGCCTATTATTTACACTGTTAATAATTAATCACTTCTTAGCCATAGATCGCAAAAAGCGTTAAAACTGGGCTATTCCCTTAAAGTTTTAACCTATGTTAAGCCCTTACTTCTATATTTTAGCCTATGTATTTTTTAATGGGTAAATATTATGACAAAAAATAATAAAATTAATCAGGTTTTTTTATCTAAATTATCAGCTTTTGTTTCAAATGCAACGGGGCAAATATCTATGATGTTCGCTTTGTTGCTCATTCCGCTCGCCGCATTTATTGGTGGCGCATTAGATTTTACGCAACAAATTTCCTATACCAATAAATTGCAAGCAACGCTAGACAGCGTATCCATTGCTGTGGCAAAAGAAATCGCTAGAGATTCAACTGCGAGTGACGCCAGCCTAGAAGCAATTGCCTATGCTATATATAACGTAAATATCACCAATCCAACAAATGTATCAACGTCACCGTTCACCATTAACCGAAGTAATGGCATATTGACTGTCATGCAAAACGGTAGTCTAAAAACTTCATTCATGGGTTTGGTGGGAACTCCAACTCTTCCTATTAATGTGGTTTCTACAGTAAATATTCAACGTAAGGATGTGGAGTTAGCACTAATATTAGACACAACCGGATCGATGAGGGGGCAGAAATTAAAAGACCTCAAATCAGCTTCACGTGAATTGGTGAACACATTACTTGATGGCGGGGAAGGGTTAGCAAGCGTGCGCATTGGGCTAGTTCCTTGGTCAACAGGAGTAAATGTTTGGGATGACCGCAAGACAACAATCAAAAAGAATACCTCAGGCAAGCATTATTGCGCAAGTTCAAGGAAAACGGCTAAAGACGTTTCTCCCGCCACAGAAAACCTTCCATATGCATACGGTAATATAGAAGGTTATACGGATAGATGGGGCAATTTCATAATTACGAATAAGAAACCTGAACAATGTCCTAATCGCCAAATTGTACCCCTTACTGACAAAAAAGCTACTTTAATTGATGAAATAGGCAAATGGTCAGCGAATTATTGGACCGCTAGCGATGTTGGTTTAACTTGGGGTTGGGGAGTTTTGTCTCCAAAGTGGAACGATTATTGGGATGCAGAAAATCAAGCAAAACCATATCATGGTGACGCAAAGAAATTTGCGATTTTAATGACTGATGGAGACAACACCCTTGAACATGTAAAATCAAATAAGAGATCTAAAAAGCTATGTAAAGCAATGAAAAAAGAGGGAATTCAAATTTACACAATTGCATTTAAAGTTTCTACTTCAGATGCTGTTAAATTAATGAAAAAATGCGCTTCCAAACCTGACATGTATATCAACGCAAGCAGTGGCGATTCTCTTAAAGAAGCATTTGAACGAATTGCCGATGAAGTTGGGTCTTTTTACATCTCAGGATAATATCAAAGTATTAGAACTATCGTTAATGATAAGGTAACCAAAATAGAGTAAAGTTTTAAGAAAAATTGCAGTAATCTGAGTTGTTTATATTAAGCTAATCATTTAATTAGCAGTAAACATATAGTTGTTAGCATCAAAGCCTCATATTAAGGTTTAGCACTATGATCAATGTATATAAGACTATCATTTCAAAACTTGCATTATTTCGCAAAGATACAAGTGGTCAAATTTCTATTATAATAGGCGTAATACTCATCCCATTCTCCGTGTTTTTGGGTGCAGGTATTGATTGGTCGCAAAAGGTAAGTACAGCCGCAAAAATGCAATCCACTATTGATAGTGCAATTCTGGCTGTAGCGCGCGAGCTATCGATCGAAAAAGATCTTACCGAAGCGGAAATGGATAAAATTGCAGGTGCAATTTTCGATGCTAACATTTCGGTATCTTCCGCAGTTAACCTAGAAGAATTAAAAGTAACATTTGCAAATGACCTACTTAAAATCACCCAAGTTGGCGCTGTAGACACCAGCTTCCTAAACCTTATAAATATCAATAAAATGAAAGTCAGCGTTTCAAGCGAAGTGAATATGAAATTTAGCGGTGTCGATTTGGCGCTAGCTGTCGACCTAAGTGGTTCTATGTGGGGTAACAAGCTCAAAGAACTCAAAAAAGCCACTAAACTGCTGATCACAGAGCTTTCAGACACCAATGTAACTGACATGCGGGTTTCTTTTGTTCCGTGGACGCGCGGTGTAAATTTGGGCTCTTATGGTGGAAGCTTGGGCGGCTCGGTGAGTTATAACTATTCATACCCAAACCACAAATATACATATAATAGCAAAAAATATTATACTGACAGAAATGGCTTAAATATTAATAATTGTATTCAGCCACGCGGTGACGGTAAAATAAGCAGCACAAACCCAACAGGTAATCATAGTTACGATGCCTATTGCCCATCAGCTAAACTTATTCCACTGACTAGCCTGAACAAGAAAACAGATGAAAATGACAGTAATTCTGAATATGGTAAGGATGTATTGGGCGACATTGCCGATTCTTGGCAAGCCAGGGGTGGCACAGGCTCACACAATGGCATGTATTGGGCATGGGCGACTTTAAACAATTCATTTGACACTATTTTTGGCGTGCCAGAAGTTGACGATCCAGAATCGGTTAAAAAATATGCAGTGATTATGACTGATGGTCTTAATAATGGTTATAATTACGGCCAAACATTTAACAACAAAATGCTTGCCGCTTGCACAGCCATGAAACAAAAAGGCATATCCATTTATGCAATCGTATTAATGGAATCAAGTAGCACCGTTATAAATACCTTCAAAGCCTGTGCTTCTCCAGACATAGGTGGGCGTAAGTTTTTCATAAAAACCAACAGCGCCTCAGAGCTAAGTGATGACTTTAAAACAATTGCCGAAGAAATCGGACAATTCTATCTGTCAAAATAATTATCCAAAGAGTTTTGAAAATAACCTATCTAGGTAAAACCAGAAATCCAAAAAGAAAAGCTGCAATAAAACCCTTGTTGGGGCTTAGTTACAGCTACTAAATGTTTTTGAAAAACTATGGTACGGATGAAAGGACTTGAACCTTCACGCCTCGCGGCACCAGAACCTAAATCTGGCGTGTCTACCAATTCCACCACATCCGCATGAGATAGTGAGAGCTAAATAACATACGCAGTGTTTCAGTCAATCATAAAATGCAGATAAAGATAATTTTGCACATGTCCTTTTAAAAATAACCTGTTTCGTCCACAGCTTCACCAGAATGACAATGTAAATTCAGATTTCATCAACCATTTGAACCAAATCGAATAAGCCAATTTAAATATATTGCGGTATCGAATCCTTGCCATTCGATACCGCTTTGTATCACCAATCATTTTCAGCCTGTTGAGCGTACCTGATTGGTGAATTTCTTAATCTCATCTTTCAATTTGTTAGATTGGTCAAGCAATTCACTTGCTGATTGCATAACTTCATTAGAGGCTTTGCCAGCTTGTTGCGCGGCATTGGTTACCTCTCCAATATTGAGGGATACATTTTGGGTGCCACTCGCAGCTTCCTGCGCGTTGGAGCTAATCTCCTGTGTGGCGCGCCCTTGTTGTTCTACCGATGTGGCGATAGATGTAGAAATATCATCAATTTCCACAATCACTTTGCCAATCCCATCCATAGATACAAGTGCTTGTTGAGTGGCATCATGCACTTCATTAATATGCCTAGAAATCTCATCGGTTGCCTCGGCAGTTTTGCTAGCCAAACCTTTCACTTCCGATGCCACAATTGCAAACCCGCGCCCCGCTTCACCTGCGCGGGCAGATTCGATCGTCGCATTCAATGCTAATAAATTGGTTTGGTCAGCAATTGATGCAATCAGTGTAACCACGCCACCAATTTTATCGACGGTTGTGGCAAGATTTTTCATTTCAATACTGGTTTTATTCACTTCATATACAGCAGATTTTGAGGCTTTTGAAGCCGTCGACACTTGATGGTTGATTTCCTCGACAGATTGAGACATTTCCTCACTTGCCGCCGCAACCGATTGCACATTGCTATTTGCCAAATCCGAAGCATCAGATGCCAAATCAGCATTTTCGCTAGTCGATTGTGATATACTGGTCATAGATACTGCAGTGTCCTGCAATTGCTTGGAGGCATCCGAAACCATGGCAACGATACTGCCAATATCGGTGTCAAAATCATCAGCCATTTTATCCATTAATTGTTGTTTGGTCACCTCTGCCAGTTTTTTATCTTCTTCTTGTTTGATTTCTAAATTGGCTTTCTCAACCGCATTGTCTTTAAACACCACAACACATTCAATCATTTGGCCAATTTCATTATTTGCAGCAGGTGGTAGCTCCACATCCAATTTACCCGATGCCAATTCAGTCATACGAGAAATAATAGTTTTGAACGATCGGTTAATGCTCGCCACAATGAAAATGGATAACAAAACGATCAACAACATAGTCGTGATAGACACGCCTGCCACAGTCCATAGAACAGTGTTGGCGCGGCTTTCTAACAGAGTGATGTCATTAATCAGAGATTCGGCTAATCCGTTCTCAATAACTTTAAGCTCGTTAATTTTCTGGGTAATCGTATCAAACCATGAGGCACTGCTTATGCCATCTAGCTTTCCTTCAAGACCACCATTAATGATAATCTTGCGCATTTTTAAAACCATTTGCGCTGCATTGGCCTCGCTCATTTCCGTATGTTGTAAAATTTGATTTTGCATGGCTTGGCTTAAAAACACCGCCATATAAGTATCTTGCTCAGCAATAAGTGATTTAAATTGGTTTATGCCCAATGCAGTAAATTTGCCATTAGCCACGCCACTTGCACCCACGGCACGTTCAATACCTGCTCGTTCCTTGCTTTGTAAAAAACTAGTGAAGCTAATGTAGCGAGAGGTAATATTTGGGTCTTCGCTCAATTTCCCAATTTGGCCAATAAAGTCCAGATTTTCAGCGTTTAGGTTTGTATAATAAGAGATTGCGTCACTCTTACTTATATTAAGCCCATCCACAGCAATTCTTAAATCTTCCATCCCTTGCAAATTTCCAAGAAGCGATTTTAAAGAAATATCAAATTCTTCATTGCGGTTTTCACTAGGTAATAAATTTAGAAAATCATTCAACTCTTGGCTGAATTTATCTGTATTGGCGCGTTGAGTTGCAAGCTCAGCTTTAAACTTTCGCCCCTTACTACCAACAAAAATTGCTGTGGCACCACGCTCTTTTTGCTGCTCATGTACAAGGTTACTTAATTTGACAGACAATTGGGTTAATTGTCGTAGCTCACTCATTGAGCGGTTCTTATGGTATTCCTCTAACACTAGTTCACTAGCAAAGTAGCTCAACGCCAAAAGGGGGATCACAACCAAAGTTATGACCATATGTGAAATTTTCATTTTCGATAAAAACTGCATTTTTGCCTCCGTTAACACATTTTTAAAAAGATATTTCAACTTAAACCGAATATAATTAATCAAAGTTTAAACGTAATATCAATGTGTTAACAGGTGTATGGCAATGTTTAATGGTCTATATCAATGCACCCGATTTTATCACTATATGGTGATTTTTTGTATCTGCAACCATCTCAATGTCAGCAGATGGGTCGCCATTCACCACCAATATATCAGCAGCTTGGCCAGTGGCTATCATTCCGTGATTCTCTAGCCCCATTAAATCTGCACCGTTAAAGGTCGAAATGCGCATAGCATCAACATTGCTCATGCCGTTATCGCACATCAGGCGCAATTCATCGGCATTCTTGCCATGTTTATTGTGCGGTGTGCCTGCATCAGTACCCATGGCAAATTTACCACCCGCTTTGTAAAACGCCTTAATAGATGCCTGATGAGCTTCACCAACCCTTTGGCATTTTTCAATTACAAATTGCGGTATTTTAGGGCCTTCAGTATTGTCTGCATTGGCTAGGATATTATATAATGCCGCAAATGTTGGCACTACATAAGTGCCAGCTTCAAGCATTTTATCAATACATTCTTGGTTTAAAAATATGCCATGTTCAATGCTATCAATGCCTGCATGGATGGCGTTTAAAATACCTTCCGTACCTTGGGCATGGCTTGCAGTGCGTTTGTGGAAACGGTGCGCTTCATGCACGCCCGATGCCATTTCTTCGGCACTATAATGTGCATCTTCTGGGTTTACGCCAGGGGTCATCACCCCTCCAGTTGCCATAATTTTTATTAAGTCACTGCCAGCTAAAATTTGCTCGCGCACGGCTTTGCGCACTTCTTCAACGCCATCAGCCACACGGCCATGTACATGCCCGTGGCCGCCAGTCATGCAAATTATTTTGCCCGATGCGTATATGGTCGGGCCCATAAATTCACCGCGATTAATGGCATCTCTCACGCCAAACTCGGTATATTCGCGCCCACCGCAATCTCGTACAGAGGTCACACCACCGCGCAAAGTTGCTTGTGCGTTTTTTAATGCAGTCAGGGTAAATTGGGCTTGCTCCATTTTATCGCCATCAGCGCGAGGGTCACCAGAAGCCGTGTAACATAAATGCACATGGCAATCTACCAAGCCTGGCAATATGGTTTTGCCGCTCACATCATGCTGAGTGCCAACAAAACCATCAAAGATGCTGTCATTGCCAATTTGGCTAATTTGGCCATTTTCAATCAAGACTGAATGAATACCATCAAGCATTTTTTTGCCGTCAAAAACCTTACCATTACGTAATAAAATTGCATCGCTCATACATTCACCCCTTAGCTTCCAACATATCTAATTTAGGCATCAAACCTAATAAATGTTGGCTATATTCATGTTGTGGATTGCTAAATAACTCTTCAGTCTCCGCAAGTTCCAAAACCTGTCCATGCTGCATCACCGCCACGCGGTCACACATTTGGCGAATAACAGGCAAGTCATGGCTGATAAACATCATGGTTAGGTTTAGCTCTTCCTGCAAATCTTTAAGCAAGTTCAAAATCTGCGCTTGTACCGATACATCTAATGCCGATGTTGGTTCGTCACAAATTAAAAACCGTGGCCGTGTTGCCAATGCCCGCGCAATAGATATACGCTGACGTTGCCCGCCCGAGAACTGATGCGGATATTTGGCATAAGCATCATCAGACATGCCAACAAGTTTAAGCAAATCAAGAACTATGGTTTCGGCTTCAGCACGTGATGAAGCAAGTTTATGAAATAATATAGGCTCAGCCACAATGTCCATAACCCGCATACGAGAGTTAAGCGATGAAAATGGGTCTTGAAACACCATTTGCATTTGCCGTCTATAAGGCAACACTTCAGGTGTATGGCTAATGGCGCTAATTTCTTTACCCAAAAACTTCACTGCACCTGTATGGGGCTTGTAAAGCCCAGTCACCATGCGCGCGATGGTCGATTTACCACTGCCACTTTCGCCCACAATGCCAAAGGTCTCGCCTTCTTTAATGCTAAAGTTCACACCTTTAACAGCGTCTAGATATTTGCGTCTACTCTTAAACAGGCTATTGGTAATTTGAAACCGCATGCCCAAATCTTCGAGCTGCAATATCGTGCCGTCATCAGCTACCTTCATATCAAAATCGCGACTTTGGCCTAGCCAATGGGTCGAAATGTCAAATTCCTCTTCCGTCTCAATTACATCTTCAATATATGTAACGAGCGGAAAACGTCTCACCTTTTTATCAGGTCGCGGAATGGCACTGATCAAGCTTTTGGTATATTCATGCTGTGGGTTGCCGATAATCTGTTTTGTTTCGCCAATTTCCATCAGCTCACTATTATACATCACCGCGACACGGTCGGCCACTTCGGCAATCACACCCATGTCATGAGTTACCAATATCATGCCGACATTTTTTTCAACGCATAATTTGCGCATTAAATCTAATATCTGCTTTTGCACCGATACATCTAAAGCCGTTGTTGGTTCATCCGCAATAATAAGTTCTGGCTCACCACACAAGGCGAGGGCAATCACCACGCGTTGGCGCATACCGCCCGAGAATTGATGCGGGTAATGTTCCATACGAATTTTAGGGTCTGGAATGCCAACTTGCTCCATAAGCTCGAGTGCACGTTGTTCCGAACCTTTTCGGCCGAGCTTTAAGTGCAAGCTGATGGTTTCGACAAGTTGCTGCTTAATGGTTTTTAACGGGTCTAATGACGTTTGCGGGTCCTGAAAAATCATTCCGATTTTCTTGCCGCGTATCAAACGCTTTTCTTCAAGCGTTAAATTGTCAATCCGTGCGCCATTTAAATGCACTTCACCGTTAATCACTTCACCAGGCGGCTCAAGTAAGGCAATAATCGCATTGCCAACGGTGGATTTACCCGCACCGCTTTCGCCAACCACACCTAAAATCTCGCCAGCATCAACACTTAGCGTTACATCTTTTACGGCCACAAACATGCCGTGACGTGATGGAAAGCCAATTGAGATATTTTTTACATCTAACAAAGCCATATTCTACCTCAATTTCGGGTTGAGCGCATCACGCAACCAATCGCCAAATATATTCACACTCAATACCAACACCACCAACGCCAAGCCGGGGAATAAAGTAATCCACCATTCGCCAGATAATAAATATTCATTACCAATGCGAATTAAAGTGCCTAATGATGGTGTGGTTGGCGACATGCCAACCCCCAAAAAGCTCAATGTCGCCTCGGTAATGATGGCAGTTGCCAGATGAATTGTACCAATCACAAATAATGGGTTTAAAACATTTGGTAAAATATGTTTCACAGCAATAATGCGTGAAGGCAAACCAATCACTTGGCCAGCTTGTACATATTCTTTATGTTTTTCAACCATCACAGAACCACGGATTGTACGGGCATATTGCACCCAACCAGATATAGAAATAGCAAAAATTAGCACATATATTGCCAACTCATCATGCAATTCACGTGGCAATAACCCGCGCATCACGCCATCAATAAGCAAAGCGATGAGGATAGAGGGGAAAGAAAGCTGAATGTCAGCAACGCGCATAATAAAACTATCTATCCGCCCGCCTGCATAACCCGCTAATAAGCCCAATGCCACCCCAACCACGGCCGAAATAATAACCGAAGCAAAACCAACAAATACCGATATTTGGGCGCCATATAAAATGCCAGACCAAATATCACGGCCTTGATCGTCAGTGCCTAAAAAGAACTTATCTTCACCATATTCATCCGACCAAGGTGGTGGTAAATCGGCATCCATTAATTCTAAAGTGGCTAAATCAAATATATCGAATGGGGCTACCCATTGTGCAGCCGCAGCTAAAAATAAACAAGTTGCCATCACCACAAAGGAAATTATGGCTGTGGGTGATCTGGTAAAGCCGTACCAAAGGTCACCTCTAAAAAATTGCGCAAGTTTGGAATTGCTCTTTTGTTTTGCATCAGCCATGTTTAGAGCCTCCATCAATTGTCAGTCGTGGGTCAACATAAGCATATAGAATGTCGACCACTAAATTTATGCCCACAAATATCAATGAGATCATCATCAAGTAAGCCGCCATCACAGGCACATCAACTTCTTCAATCGCTTGAATAAACAACATACCCATACCTGGCCACTGGAATACTGTTTCAGTGATAATGGCAAAGGCCATCACCAAACCAAGTTGCAAACCAATAATGGTAATCACGGGAATAAGAGTGTTCTTAAGCGCATGGCCAAAATTCACTGCATTGTCTTTAAGCCCACGAGCACGGGCAAATTTAATATAATCAGTGGTCAAAACTTCAAGCATCTCGGTACGCACTAAGCGCATAATCAATGTCATTTGAAACAAAGCCAAGGTGATTGCAGGTAAAATAAGTGATTTAATACCCGACCAAGTCAGTAAGCCTGTGCTCCAAAAACCAAGTTGAACAACTTCACCGCGGCCAAAAGTAGGCAACCAGCGCAATATCACCCCAAATAGGAATATAAACAAAATACCGATTAAGAATGTCGGTAATGATATGCCAACCAAAGAGACAGTCATAAATGACCGAGATAATATACCTTTGCGTTTTATCGCGGTATATACCCCCATCGGAATGCCCACAAATACTGAGAGTAGGGCGGAAATAATAGATAACTCAAGCGTCGCAGGTGCGCGCTCGGCAATTAACTGGCTCACTGGTACTTTGTGGCGATAGCTCAAACCAAAGTCGCCAACGGCAGCGTTTTTAATGAAATTATAAAATTGTACAGGGAAGGGATCATTTAAACCCAACCGTTCGGCCAGAGCTTCTCGCTCGGCTAATGTGGTGTCTTGCCCAACCATATTACTAATGGGGTCGCCGACAAATTTAAATAATGAAAAAGCAATAAATGCTACAGCCAACAAAACTATAAAGCTTTGGAATAACCGTTTGACCAAAAATGAAAACACGCAGGTATCCTAAATTAAAGAGGGTAGCCAATCGAAAAATTGGCTACCCATGAGAGTTTGTTATGGTTTACTTAAACACAACATAGCGGAAATCAAATGCGTTATCAGCACGTTGATTTACAGTCACTTTGTCGCTCACACCCCAAGATAAAGGCTGCTGATGCAATGGCAAATAAGCCACTTCGTCTTTAGCAATTTTCATCGCTTCATCAACATATGCTTGGCGTTTCGCTGCATCTGTTTCAACTTGCACAAGTGCAGTCAATTCGTCAAAGCGAGCGTTACAGAAGTTACCTAAGTTAAATAGACCAGTATTGGCTTCTTTATCTTGGCAAGATAGCAAACCAGCCATCACGTTATGTACGTCCATTGAACCAGGTGTCCAACCCAATAGATACATGCTTGTATCATAGTTGTTTTGAGCCAACACTTTAGCAAAATACTTAGCTTTAGGTTGCGCTAAAACTTTCATTTTAATGCCAACTTTAGCCATCATAGAAGCCACAGCTTGACAGATTTTTTCATCATTTACATAACGATTGTTCGGGCAATCAATAGTAATTTCGAAACCTTCTGGGTAGCCAGCTTCAGCCAATAACTTTTTACTCATTTCTGGGTCATAAGCATATGGCGTATTTAGTTCAGCATTAAAGCCGTTCACTTGTGGAGCAATCATCAAACCAGTTGGTGTCGCTGCACCACGCATAATTTTTTTCTTAATCGCTTCAAGGTCAATCGCGTGTGCCAAAGCCAAACGCACGTTTTTGTCTTTAAGTGGGTTTTTGCCTTTCACATCAGAATATAGCAATTCATCACGGAATTGATCCATACCCAAGAAGATTGTACGGGCTTCTGCACCACGTAGGGCAGTCACACCTTCTTCACTGTCCAAACGTTTCCAATCTTGCACAGGAATAGGGTAAACCATGTCCAGCTCACCAGAAATTAGCGCCGCAGTACGTGTTGCTGCTTGCTTAACAGGTGTAAAGATAATGTCAGTTGCATTGGTTTTAATGTTTGTATTCCAATGGCCTTCAAAACGCTTAAATGTAGTTTTTACATCAGGTTGGCGGTCTGTGATTAGGAAAGGTCCTGTACCGTTTGAATGGTTAAGAGAATAGCCATTGGCATTTTCTTCTTTAACATTTGCAGCAGAGGTAGAGCCATTTTCTTCAGCCCATTCTTTATCCATCATGTAGATCCACGCCCATTCACTTGGCATAAGTGGTTGTGGGCCTTTTGTGGTCATTTCAACAGTAAAATCATCAATTTTCTTGATGCTAGAAACCATGCTACCGCGTACTTTTTGGTCAGAACCTTCGCTCAATGTACGTTCCCAAGAGAAAATAACATCATCAGCGTTAAAAGCATTACCGTTATGGAATTTCACGCCTTCGCGCAATTTAAACAACACAGTAGTTGGAGAAGTTACTTCCCAACTTGTTGCCAAGCCTGGTTGCAATTGTAGTTGGTCATCAAGGCTAGTTAGGCCTTCATATACATTGCTCAAAAAGCCCAATGTAAAAGTTTCATTTAAACCATGCGGGTCTAAGCTTTGCGCATCGCCTTGGAACGCAAATTTAAACGTATTGGCCGAGGCAACGCCAGCACTTAGCACAAGGCTAACCGCTGCAACTGTTGTCAGCATTTTCTTCATTATCGACATTATATTCTCCCTAAGTTATTATTATTTTTTTATGTTTTCATTCTATTTATAAGTTTTTCTACAAACAAAGCTCCCAACTTAATTTGCTCCAACTCAATAAATTCATCTGGCTTATGAGCTTGGTCTATTGACCCAGGCCCACAAACAATTGTGGAATATCCGGCTTTCTGAAATAATCCTGCCTCAGTACCATAAGAAACGGCAACAGCATGGTTGCTTGATGTCAGATTTAACGCAAGTTTTTCTGCGTTTCCATTGGTTTCTGGTTGTAAGCCTGGCGAAATAACTTCCCTAATCACTTCAATTCGGCATTTAGAATTTTCAGTTTTCATTTGTTTTTCGATAGTTTGGGCATAATTTACCAGTTGGTCAATGTATTTATCTGGTTCATCGTTTGGCAATGTGCGTAAATCCATTAAAAATTCACAATGGTTTGGAATAATATTATTCGCCGTGCCACCATTTAAAATGCCGACATTAATTGTATTGTGGTTTGGCACAAGGCTAGTCACACTTTTGTCTGGGTTTAGCTTAAAATCGTCAAGCAAATCACTCAAGAAATTAATCAACTTTGCGGCAGCGAAATTGGCACTCACACCTAAATTCGTTTTGCTAGAATGCGCTTCTACACCTGTAATGCGTGTCAATAAAGTGTTATAGCTTTTGTGTAAATTAGCCACTTGCATACTGGTTGGCTCACCAATAATCACTGCTTCAACAGGTGGTAGATTTTTAACCAATTCGGGCACCATTTTTTGAGCACCCATACAACCTATTTCTTCGTCATAAGAAAAACAAAGATGGATAGGACGTTTTAAATTGGCTTCTAGCATTTCTGGCACTGCGGCAAGGCATATCGCAATAAAACCCTTCATGTCGCAGGTGCCACGGCCATATAATTTGTTACCACGTTCAACAAGCTCGAAAGGGTTACTAGCCCAATCTTGCCCGTCTACTGGTACCACATCTGTATGGCCAGATAATATTACACCGCCGGCAACCATAGGGCCGATGGTGGCGTATAAATTAGCTTTATTTTGTTGCTCATTATGTACGAGGCGGCTTTCAACACCCAACAAAGCCAAATAATCTGATATGTAAGTGATTGCAGATAAATTAGAATGACGCGATACAGTGTCAAATCCAATTAATTTCTCCAATATCTCTTGAATTTTATCCATTACGCATTTCCCGATACATTATGATAAACAACTACTAATTGCATTTACACACATCTAAATCATATACACAAATCCCATAATTGCTTTATGTTATTCATTTATGCTATGGGTTAGAAAAACCATTTTATGAATATATGCAACTACTTATCAAGGTGGCATCATGCAAATCAGACAATTACAAATGTATCAAAACACAATGCTCTATGGTACCATCAGTGAAGCGGCAAGAGTTATGAATATATCTCAACCCTCCGCAAGCCGTCTCATTGCCGATTTAGAACAATCCGTGGGGTTTGATCTTTTTCTTCGCACAAAAGGTAGGCTGCATCCTTCTCCAGAAGGGTTGAAATTTTTCCAAGAAGTGGAAAAAACATTTGGAGTTCTCACCCATTTAGAAAATTATGCCCACAAGATCAAAAATGAACGATCCGAGGGTTTGCGCATTGCGGTTACGCCTGCATTATCGACAGTATTTGCGCCTAATATAGTGAAGCAATTTCGTAAATCTTACCCAAATGCACGGATCACTTTATTTGCCCATTCACCAGACGTAATTTTCAATATTTTGCAGACCGAAAATATTGATTTAGCATTCACCAATAAAATCGTAAAACTCCCAAATATTAGTGAAAAAATATTAGTCAATGCAGACTTTATCTGCGTCATGCCCAAAGACCATAAATTAGCAAATAAAAGCATCATAACCCCGCAAGATTTGCAAAACCAAGATTATATCGAATTGGCCGAAGAGGGGTCTCACGTATGGCCTTCACATCGAGAAATGTTTAAAAAACACAAAGTCAAAATTCGTTCTTTATATTCGACGCAACGTTCGCCATCTGCGTATGGGATGGTCGATGCGGGCCTTGGGTTGGGTATATTTGAGCCATTTAGTTATGAGTTATGGTCAGGGCGCAATGTCGTGGCCAAACCATTTTTGCCAAAAATAACTTACAGTTATGCAGCTTACTTTCCTAACCATCGTATACGCTCAGAGCTAGCCCGTGCTTTTGTCGATACCGCTATGCAATACCTGCATGATACGCCACTGCCATTTGCCGATGTTTTTGCTGAATATGATGTATAATCGCGGTGTCATTCCAAAAAATTGCAAAAAAACTCATTTTTCTCTGCAAAATTTACCTAAAACTGATTTCTAGCTTGCAACTTGAAGCTCAAAAAGATAAGCACTATTTCAGAAAAAACTTAATTAGAGTACCTCATAAAGAGGTCAATAAACGGAAGATATGATAATGCAGGTTACTGAAAGCCTAAATAAAGGTCTAAAGCGCGCACTAGAAATCACTGTGTCTAAAGAAGATTTGAACACAAAATTAGATGCGAAACTTGAGCAATTAAAGGGTCAAGTTAGAATTAACGGCTTCCGCCCTGGTAAAGTTCCATCTGCTCATCTTAAAAAATTATACGGCAAATCTGCAATGTCAGAAATTGTGCAAGAGCTTATCACTTCAGAAAGCGCTGCAGCACTAGAAGAACGCAAAGAACGCCCTGCATACCAACCAGAAATCAACTTAACTGATGATGATAAAGACGTTGACGGCATTCTTGCTGGTACAACTGATCTTAAATTCGATGTTACTTATGAAGTGATTCCAAAATTTGAAACACCAGATTTCAAAAAAGTAAAAGTTGAAAAATTGGTTGCTAAAATTTCTGATAAAGAAATTGATGATGCTGTTGCTGATCTTGCTAAAAGCTACCAAGATTACAAACCTAAGAAAACCAAAGCCAAAGATGGCGACAAAATTGAAATCAATTTTGTTGGTAAAATTGACGGCGAAAACTTTGAAGGTGGCTCTGCTGAAAACGTGCCTCTAGAACTAGGCGCTGGCCAATTCATTCCTGGTTTCGAAGAGCAATTGGTAGGTACGAAAACTGGCGACAAGCTAGATATTAACGTAACTTTCCCAGAAGATTATTCAACACCAATCCTGGCTGGTAAAGATGCCGATTTCGCGGTTGAAGTGGTTGAAGTTTCTTCACCTGTTAAACCAACAATTGACGATGAACTTGCAACTAAGCTTGGCCTTGAAGACCTTGCACAGTTAAAAGAACGTATCTCTGAGCAGTTGAGCGGTGAGCTAGAACAAGCTTCACGCCAAAAAGTAAAACGCGCTTTGTTAGATGAATTAGAAGGTTTGGTAAGTTTTGAACTACCTGAAAAACTTCTTAGCCAAGAGTTCGATGCTATTTTCGCGCAAGTGAAAGAAGAAATGGAACGTGCTGGTAAATCTTTTGAAGATGAAGACACAACTGAAGAAGAAGCCACTGCAGAATATAATAAAATTGCAGAACGTCGTGTGCGTTTAGGTTTGCTACTTGCTGAAGTTGGCGAGAAAAACGAAATCACTGTTCCTGATGAAGAAGTGAACCAAGCGCTTATCGCTCAAGTTCGCCAATATCCTGGTCAAGAACAACAAATCATCGAGTATTACAAAAGCAACCCTCAAGCAGTGGCTCAAATTCGCGCTCCATTGTTCGAAGAAAAAGTGGTTGATTATATTCTTGAATTGGCAACAATTACCGAGAAAACAATCTCTCGTGAAGAATTGCTAAAAGCAGAAGATGAAGATGGCACAGAAGAAGGTCATGTACATGGCCCTGACTGCGATCACGATCACGACTAATATTAAGGATTAAATTTAATCCTCATTAATCACAGGTTTTTATAAACGCCGCATATTTTATGCGGCGTTTATTTTGTTTTAAGAAGTAACTCGTAAACTCCTTTCGAATCGGCTGGCAATTATCCAAGCCATTAACCATTGGTATAGAATTAGTGTGTCGAATCAGATCATTTCTATTAAAGTGAAAATAACAAAAAAAGTGACTTGAAATTTTATAAATATAGCATAGATTCATGCTTCAATTTAAAATGTCATTCTATAGAATTAGGGAAAAAATATGCGCGACATAATGGACATTCAAAATAATCTCGTACCAATGGTTGTTGAACAAACAAATCGTGGTGAGCGTTCATACGATATCTTCTCGCGCTTGCTTAAAGAGCGTATCATTTTCATCAATGGCCAATTTGAAGATTCAATGTCTTCAATTGTTTGTGCTCAATTGCTGTTTCTAGAAGCCGAAAACCCAAATAAAGAGATTTCTATCTATATCAACTCTCCAGGTGGTGTTGTCACTTCTGGTTTGGCGATTTACGATACAATGCAATTTATCCGCCCACCAATTGCCACTTTGGTAATGGGGCAGGCGTGTTCAATGGGTGCACACATTCTTATGGCTGGTGAGCCAGGCATGCGCCGCGCTTTGCCAAATGCCCGCGTTATGGTTCATCAACCTTCTGGCGGCTATCAAGGTACTGCTGCCGATATCGAGCGTCATGCGCAAGAAATTTTAGACATTCGCAGCCGCTTAAACGATATGGTCGTTAAACATACTGGCCAAAAAATCGAAGCTGTTGAAGCTGCACTAGAACGCGATAACTTTATGACTGCACAAGAAGCAAAAGACTTTGGTTTAATTGATGAAGTTGTTGAGCAACGTGAGCCTCTTAAAGGCTAAGTTTAATAATTCGAATAAATGAAATTCATTTACGGCAATAAATAAGAAGTTTTGTTAAGTAAATGTAGTTTTCAATCTGATATAAAGTGTTCTAAATTTGATGAGCATGAAATGGAGATAAAATGAGTAAAGTCGGTAATGGCAAAGATTCAAAAAATACCCTATATTGCTCTTTTTGTGGCAAAAGCCAACATGAGGTTCGTAAACTAATTGCAGGTCCTACTGTGTTTATTTGCGATGAATGTGTAGAGCTTTGCATGGATATTATCCGTGAAGAAAACAAAAGTTCATTGGTTAAAACCGAAGGTGTACCAACACCACAATATATTTGCGATGTGTTAGACGATTATGTAATCGGCCAACCACAAGCCAAAAAAGTTTTAGCAGTAGCTGTACATAACCATTACAAGCGTTTGGAACATGCTGGTAAAAATGGCGATGATATCGAACTTGCAAAATCTAACATCATGCTTGTTGGGCCTACAGGTTGTGGTAAAACACTACTTGCTCAAACACTTGCGCGTATTATTGATGTGCCGTTTACAATGGCTGATGCCACAACATTAACCGAAGCCGGTTATGTTGGTGAAGATGTCGAAAACATCATTCTAAAATTACTGCAAGCTGCCGATTATAATGTTGAACGCGCTGAGCGCGGCATCGTTTATATTGACGAAGTCGATAAAATTAGCCGCAAATCAGACAACCCGTCTATCACACGTGATGTATCGGGTGAGGGCGTGCAACAAGCTTTGCTTAAAATTATGGAAGGCACAGTGGCTTCTGTTCCTCCGCAAGGTGGTCGTAAGCATCCACAACAAGAATTTTTGCAAGTCGATACAACAAATATCATGTTCATCGTTGGTGGTGCCTTTGCTGGCCTCGAAAAAATCATCGCAGAACGTGGTCGTTCAACTTCAATTGGCTTTGGTGCCACTGTTGAAGGTGAAGATGATCGCCAAACTGGTGAAATCTTACGCGACCTAGAACCTGAAGATTTGCATAAATTTGGTCTTATTCCTGAATTTATTGGCCGTGTACCCGTTATCGCAACACTCGAAAACCTCGATGAAGATGCGCTGATTCAAATTCTTACCGAACCTAAAAATGCGTTGCTAAAACAATATCAACGTCTGTTCGAAATGGAAGATGTGCAGCTTACCTTTAATCAAGATGCACTTGTTGCCGTCACTAAACTTGCATTTGAGCGCAAAACTGGTGCCCGTGGCCTGCGTTCTATTATGGAAAATATCTTGCTAGATACTATGTTCGACCTACCAAGTGTCGAAGGCGTTGAAGAAGTGGTTATCAGTGGCGAAGTTGTCGAAGGTGACGCTAAGCCTCTATATATCTATTCAGAACGTCAAGATGATGTAGAAACTTCTGCATAATCCATTATAACTCCACAACTGGTTAATATTCTTTTCAATATTAACCAGTTGTAAAAACAATTTTTCCATAATGTAATCATCATTATGTTTATGCATTCGTTAAATGCGTATAATTTTATAAACCACCCTTGTATTGCGTATTTGTACACCTATGTTTATAGGCCCTTCTGTGTTTTTCAAAAACAGAAGTCTTGTTAACATCGGTGCATGCACCAAAAATGACATATTACTTGCTAGTATTAGGAGTAAACAGTCAGTGAATAGGAAAATAAATGTCTGATAGTCCAAAAAAAGATCAAGAAATCACGTATGAAGGCGAATTTACTCTGCCACTAATGCCACTACGCGACATTGTTCTTTTTCCAAATATGATCGTCACACTATTCGTCGGGCGCGAGAAATCTGTAAATGCCCTAGAAGAAGTGATGGAAGACAATAAACAAATTCTATTATCATCCCAGCACGACCCCGCTGAGCTAGAACCTTCTAGTGATGATATCTACGAAATTGGTGTTTTGGCTACAATTCTACAATTGCTCAAATTACCAGATGGCACCGTGCGTATGTTGGTTGAAGGCAAGCAACGTGTGCGCCTTAAAAACATTGTTGAAGGCGAAAAATACTTCACCGCCACATCAGAATTATTAGAAACCGAAATTCTAGATGATGCCGAAGTGCAAGCTTTGTCACGCTCAGTGGTTGATAATTTTGAAAGCTATGTGAAATTAAACAAAAAATTACAAGCCGAAACCATCGCAACCGTGTCTCAAATTGAAGATATTGATGTGTTGGCCGATACTGTTGCTTCCAACCTGTCAATTAAACTGACCGAAAAGCAAGAAATTCTAACGCTTACGAATCTATCGACACGTTTGGAAAAAATTCTATCGCTTATGGATAATGAAGTGAGCGTATTGCATGTTGAGAAAAAAATCCGTGGCCGTGTGAAGCGCCAAATGGAAAAAACTCAGCGCGAATATTATTTAAATGAGCAAATGAAAGCCATCCAAAACGAATTGGGCGATGGTGACGATAAAAATGAGCTCGATGAACTCGAAAAACAAATCAAAGAAACCAAATTCAGCAAAGAAGCTGCCGAAAAAGCCGAAAATGAACTCAAAAAACTAAAACAAATGAGTCCAATGTCAGCCGAATCAGCTGTTGTGCGTAACTATTTGGAATGGCTAGTGGCATTGCCATGGTCTAAAAAGGGTCGCATTAAATCCGACCTTCCCAAAGCGCAAGAAGTGCTAGATGCAGATCATTATGGTTTGGAAAAAGTAAAAGACAGAATTTTAGAATATCTAGCCGTGCAAAAGCGTACAAACAAGCTTAAAGGTCCAATTCTTTGCCTTGTTGGGCCTCCAGGTGTTGGTAAAACATCATTAGGTCGTTCAATTGCCAAAGCGACAGGTCGTGAATTTGCCCGTGTGGCACTAGGCGGTGTGCGTGATGAGTCGGAAATTCGCGGTCATAGACGTACTTACATTGGTTCAATGCCGGGTCGTATCATCCAAACGATGAAAAAACTTAAAACCACTAATCCACTTATTCTGCTCGATGAAATCGACAAGTTAGGTAATGATTTTAGAGGTGATCCATCTTCAGCCTTGCTCGAAGTGCTAGATCCAGAACAAAATGGTACTTTTGCCGATCATTATCTAGAAGTAGATTATGATTTGTCGAATGTGATGTTTGTCACAACGGCCAACAGTACTAACATTCCTGGGCCATTACTCGATCGTATGGAGCTGATTCACATTAGCGGTTATACCGAAGATGAGAAAATCGAAATTGCTAGCCGTCATTTAATTGATGAGCAGGTGAAGGATCACGGCCTTAAAGCAAATGAGTTTGAGCTAGCCACAGAAGCCACACGCGACCTAGTGCGTTACTATACTCGTGAAGCAGGTGTGCGTAACCTCAAACGCGAAATTGCAAATCTTGCGCGTAAGTCAGTTAAAAAAATTCTTACCGAAAAAGATGTTAAATCGGTCAAGATTGATTCGAGCAATATCGAAGATTTTGCAGGCGTTAAAAAATACAATTTCGGTATGGCCGAAAAAGAAGATCAAGTCGGTGTTGTAACTGGCCTTGCATGGACATCTGTCGGTGGTGAAATTTTGACCATTGAGGGCGTAAAAATGCTCGGTAAAGGCAAAATGACAGTCACGGGTAACCTTAAAGATGTGATGAAAGAATCAATCTCAGCAGCAGCGTCTTATGTACGTTCACGCTCGTTAGAATTTGGCATTCCAACCAAATATTTCGTAGATTATGACATCCATTTACATATGCCTGAAGGGGCTGTGCCTAAAGATGGACCAAGTGCAGGTGTCGGTATGGCAACTGTCATCACGTCAATCCTCACAGGCATAGCTGTGCGTAAGGACGTCGCTATGACAGGCGAAATCACCTTGCGTGGTGCCGTTCTACCTATTGGTGGCCTTAAGGAAAAGCTACTTGCAGCACTCCGCGCGGGCATTAAAACAGTTTTGATTCCCGAACAGAATGCTAAAGATCTGGCTGAGATCCCCGAAAATGTTAAGAACTTGCTCGAAATTATCCCAGTTTCTAAAATGAGTGATGTGCTGAAACATGCCTTGGTTACCCAACCTTCTCCGATTAAAGAAGAAGCGGATAATCAAGCTAAGATCTCAACTGCTGATGGCGATAAAACATCAAATATTACAGCACATTAAGTGTAGTGTTTGATTCTTTAAAATAGAAAAAAGGGCTGTTTCTGCAGCCCTTTTTTTTTGAGTAATTTCCAATTCCGAGTAAATTTTAATTAATTTATACAAATAATTTTAAGTTTAAATAACGGGAATAATGAATAAAAGGCTTGATTTCTTACCCAATTTACCGCCCCCTATGTCCGATGCGGACTAAACGCGAATCGTTTTGAAAATTAACTTTGATGGTGAATGTCATGAATAAAAATGAACTTGTATCAGCAGTTGCTGAAAAAGCTGAATTAACTAAAGTAGATGCTGCTAAAGCAGTTGACGCCCTATTCGAAGCTGTAACTGCTTCTCTAAGCGGCGGCGACGAAGTACGTCTAGTTGGTTTCGGTAGCTTCTATATCTCTAACCGTAAAGCTTCTAAAGGCCGTAACCCACGCACAGGCGAAGCAATTGATATCCCAGCTGCTAAACTTCCAAAATTCCGTGCTGGTAAAGCTCTTAAAGATGCTGTTGACGGCAAATAAGAACTTTTCTCACTGAGAATTTAAAAGAGAGCCAACTGGCTCTCTTTTTTTTGTCCAAAATTCCAATTCCAACTTCGCTAATTGATTGATGTGACAAGTTGAAAATTAATTAAATTCCCAAAAGACTAGGTTCAAACTGTGGGTAACTAGCAGTGTTAAATTCTATGCACAGCAAAATAATAAAATTTGTTATTTTAGCTATTTTTGCCATTGACCACCTCCGCGCATTGTCCTATATACCAGTTCATCCGATGCAGACAAACAGTCTGAAATTAAATACCGGGTGGTTAGCTCAGCTGGAAGAGCAACTCGTTTACACCGAGTAGGTCGGGGGTTCGAGCCCCTCACCACCCACCATTTAAGATCGGTTTATAGCTCACTTATTTTGAGCATGTGAATGGGGATGTAGCTCAGTTGGTTAGAGTGTCGGCCTGTCACGCCGAAGGTCGCGGGTTCGAGTCCCGTCATCCTCGCCATTCACATTTTAAATTTTCTCGATATCTCATACACCTTTAAACGTCTTCTTTTAGCTCAGCTAAATAACTTGTTGATGTTTGGCCTTTCTCTCAATTTCACTTGCTAGCTATGTTGATTTGGTTTAATCCTTAACTATCATTTTGGAATGATTCAAATATATTTGTATTAGTGATTCTAAATTGGTTCACGATCGTTTGAATACGAAAGTGGTTATACGGGCCCAAAACACTAAGGTGATGTGAATGCAACTAGGTAGCTTGCTGAACGACTATTTACCAATCGTTATTTTTATTGCAATTTCGGCAGTTATTGGTGGAGCATTGTTGCTTTCAGCCATTGTCATTGCGGTTAATAAGCCCGACACTGAAAAATTATCACCATATGAGTGCGGTTTCGCACCTTTTGAAGATGCACGTATTAAGTTCGATGTGCATTTCTATCTCATCGCCATTCTTTTTATCATTTTTGATCTAGAGGTTGCTTTCCTATTTCCATGGGCAGTCACCTTCGAAGAAACTGGCGCGTTGGGCTATTTCGCAATGATGACATTCTTAGCTGAATTGGTCATCGGTTACATTTACGCTTGGAAAAAAGGAGCGTTAGAATGGTTCTAGAGGCTAAAACACCTGTAAAATTAGAGGATACTCTTATTGCCGCGCGTCCTGCTGGCGAAATTGATCCTTATTATGTCGATATTCAAGACGAGCTAGCCGATAAAGGCTTTTTGGTTGCGGCCACTGATGATCTCATCAATTGGGCGCGTACTGGTTCTCTTATGTGGATGACTTTCGGCCTAGCGTGTTGCGCGGTTGAAATGATGCAAGCTGCTATGCCACGTTATGATGTTGAGCGTTTTGGTTTTGCTCCACGTGGTTCACCTCGCCAATCGGATGTGATGATTGTAGCGGGTACGCTTACCAATAAAATGGCGCCAGCCCTTCGTAAAGTTTACGATCAAATGCCAGAGCCTCGCTATGTGATCTCAATGGGTTCATGCGCAAATGGCGGCGGATATTATCATTATTCATATTCTGTAGTTCGTGGTTGCGATCGGATTGTACCTGTTGACGTATATGTTCCAGGTTGCCCTCCAACGGCTGAAGCTTTGGTTTATGGTATATTATTGTTGCAACGTAAGATTAGACGTACAGGAACCTTAGAGCGTTAATTCTAAGCGGTATGAACGCCTAAATTTGTTATTTTTAAAGACGCGGGATAAAGCATGTCTGAGAAATTAGAAGAAATTGCCGAACTTGTTTCATTGGCACTAGGTGATTTGGTCAAACAATCCACCATTGCTGTTGGTGATTTGGCCATTACAGTCGATAGAGCGGATATTGTAGAAGTGCTTACGCGCTTGCGCGATGGTTCTGCGTTAGATTTTCAATGTTTCATTGATCTTTGTGGTGTTGATTATCCAACTCGTTCAGAACGTTTCGAAGTTGTGTATCATTTGCTTAGCATGTCTCAAAATTCTCGCATTCGCATCAAAGTCTCAACCGATGAAGATAGTGCAGTGCCATCTATTGTAGATGTTTTCCCTGCTGCAAACTGGTACGAACGCGAAGCCTTCGATATGTATGGTATCTTTTTCGATGGTCATCCAGACTTGCGCCGCATTCTTACAGATTATGGTTTCGAGGGTTATCCTTTGCGCAAAGACTTCCCGCTTTCTGGCTTTGTTGAAGTCCGTTATGATGATGAGCAAAAGCGTGTGGTTTACGAACCAGTGAAACTTGCACAAGATTTTAGAAATTTTGATTTCTTAAGCCCATGGGAAGGTGCAGATTATGTGCTCCCGGGTGATGAGAAAGCCGAAGAAGGAGGCAAAGCGTAAGCTTTTATTGATCCTATGGCAGAAAAACAAATTAAAAATTACAACATCAATTTTGGTCCTCAACATCCCGCGGCGCATGGCGTTTTACGTTTGGTGTTAGAGCTAGATGGTGAAATCGTCGAACGCGTAGACCCTCATATTGGCTTGCTGCATCGCGGCACCGAAAAGCTCATTGAACATAAAAACTACATGCAATCAGTGCCTTATTTCGATCGGTTGGACTATGTAGCACCGATGAACCAAGAGCATGCCTTCGTTTTGGCTGCCGAACGTTTGTTAGAAATCGAAGTGCCGCGCCGTGCGCAGCTCATTCGTGTACTATTTTCCGAGATTGGTCGTATTCTTGCGCATATTCTTAACGTCACCACTCAAGCATTGGATGTGGGCGCGCTCACACCGCCAGTATGGGGCTTTGAGCTACGCGAAGAGCTTATGGTGTTTTATGAACGTGCATCAGGCGCCCGTATGCATGCGGCATATTTCCGCATAGGCGGTGTTCATCAAGATCTGCCAGAAGAATTGCTTCAAGACATTAAGGATTGGATTCCAACATTCAATAAACGCCTTAAAGACATTGACGATCTTCTCACTGGCAACAGAATTTTCAAACAACGTAATGTTGATATTGGCGTCGTTAGTCTCGAAGACGGCCTCGCACGTGGTTTCTCTGGTGTTATGGTACGTGGCTCTGGCTTGCCGTGGGATTTACGTAAATCTCAACCATATGAATGTTATGAAGAAATGGAATTCGATATTCCCGTTGGCAAAAACTGCGATTGTTATGATCGTTACCTTATTCGTATGCAGGAAATGTATGAAGCTGCAAAGATTATGGATCAGTGTATTGAAAAATTGCAAGCCGAAGGCGCGGGCCCTGTTTCTGTAGACAATAAAAAAATAAACCCACCAAAGCGTAGTGATATGAAACAAAGCATGGAAGCGCTTATTCATCACTTTAAAATGCACACTGAAGGCGTTAAAGTGCCCGCTGGCGAAATTTATACCGCCATCGAAGCCCCTAAAGGCGAATTTGGCGTATATCTTGTGGCCGATGGCAGTAATAAACCATATCGCTGTCACATTCGCGCTCCTGGTTTTGCGCATTTGCAAGCAATGGAATTTGTAAGCAAAGGCCATCTATTGGCAGATGCATCAGCAATTTTGGGTTCGTTAGACATAGTATTTGGTGAGGTGGATAGATGAGCGCACGTCGATTGGCAAAAGAACAGCCAGAACATTTTGAATTTGACGAAAATTTTGCGGCTTTGGCGCAAAAACGTATCGCCATGTATCCAGAAGGTAAGCAAGCTAGCGCGGTTGTACCTTTATTATGGTTCGCACAAAAACAACATGATAATTGGATTCCAGAAGCCGCACTTCGCCACATTGGCGACATGTTGGATATGGCCTATATTCGCGTTTTAGAAGTTGTAACCTTTTACACCATGTTTAACCTCGCTCCTGTAGGTAAGCATTTTGTACAATTTTGTGGCACAACACCTTGTTGGCTCAATGGCGCCGATAAAATCAAAGACGCTTGCAAAAGCGTTATTGGTGCTGAAAACACAATTACCGCCGATGGCGAATATTCATGGTTAGAAGTTGAATGTCTGGGCGCATGTGTTAACGCACCTATGGTTCAGATCAATGATGATTTTTATGAAGATCTAGACGAAGACAGCTTTAAGCAATTACTTGCCGATTTAAAAGCTGGCAAACCAACTAAAATTGGCCCACAAACCGATCGTGTAAATTCAGCTCCACTAGGTGGCAACACAACTCTTATTGACAACACACTTTATGATGGCTCAATGGTTGGCGATTATAAGTCAGTTCTCACACAGATCGAAAAAGCCGAAGCTGAGGCTGTTAAAGCCGCTGCTGCTGAAGCTGCCGAAAAAGCCAAAGAAGAAGCTGCGGCAAACGCTACAGACTCAAAATCAGAAATAAAAACTGATGATAAGCCTAAAGCTGAACCAAAAACAAAAGCTGCCCCTAAAGAAAAAGCAGCCCCTAAAGAAAAAGCACCAAAAGCTAAGAAAGACGACGATGCCGTTGAAGTTTCAGATGATCTAAAACCAGAAATGCTAACATCGGCACGCGACGGTAAAGCAGATGATCTCAAACAAATCAAGGGTGTAGGGCCAAAACTAGAATCAACACTTCATGACTTGGGTGTTTATCATTTCGACCAAATCGCATCATGGGATCGCGATCAGGTGTCTTGGGTTGATAGCAAATTGAGCTTTAAAGGCCGTATTGATCGTGAAGAATGGATTCCACAAGCCAAAGGGCTTATGGGTGATGGCGCAACCAATGAAGTCATGCCTCAAATGCTTACAGCACCTCGTGGCGGCAAAGCCGATGACCTTAAACGCATTAGCGGTGTCGGGCCAAAAATCGAAGACATCCTGCACGAATTAGGTGTTTTCCATTTCGATCAAGTGGCATCTTGGAGTGCCGATGAAATTTCTTGGGTTGATGCCCGCCTTAAATTTAAAGGTCGTATCGACCGTGAAGACTGGATTGCGCAAGCCAAAACACTTGCAGAAGAGGGAGATAAATAATGCTCGCAGATAAAGACCGCATTTTTACCAATCTCTATGGCCAGCACGACTGGGGTTTACAAGGCGCGCTAAAACGCGGCACTTGGGATGGCACAGCCGATTTTATAAAAAAGGGTGACGATTGGATTGTCAATCAAATCAAAGCTTCTGGCCTTCGTGGTCGTGGTGGCGCTGGTTTCCCAACAGGCCTAAAATGGTCATTCATGCCCAAAGGTTCAGATGGCCGCCCGCATTACCTAGTTGTTAATGCCGACGAATCAGAACCTGGCACTTGTAAAGACCGCGAAATTATGCGTCACGACCCGCATGTACTTATCGAGGGTTGCCTCATCGCATCTTTCGCCATGCGCGCACACGCTTGCTATATATATGTACGTGGTGAATTTATTCTCGAACGTGAACGCCTACAAGCCGCCATCGACCAAGCTTATGAAGCAGGTCTTGTGGGTAAAAATGCTTGTGGTTCAGGTTGGGATTTTGATATTTATGTCCATCATGGCGCTGGCGCTTATATTTGTGGCGAAGAAACTGCACTTATCGAGAGCCTAGAAGGTAAAAAAGGCATGCCACGCCTTAAACCACCATTCCCTGCAAATGTTGGCCTATATGGCGCACCAAGCACTGTGAATAATGTCGAATCAATTGCGGTTACACCAACCATATTGCGCCGTGGCGCTTCATGGTTCTCTGGCCTTGGTACACCCAATAATGTGGGCACAAAATTATTCTGTATTTCTGGCCATGTAAATCGCCCTTGTACTGTCGAAGAAGAAATGGGAGTCACCTTCCGTGATCTTATCGAAACCCATTGCGGCGGTGTTCGTGGTGGTTGGGATAACCTCAAATGCGTCATTCCTGGTGGTTCTTCGGTGCCTATGATTCCTGCCGATCAATGCGATGATTTGGTGATGGATTTTGATACATTGCGTGGACTAGGCTCTGGTCTTGGTACTGCTGCGGTTATCGTTATGGATAAATCAACCGATGTCATTAAAGCCATTCAACGCTTGTCTTATTTCTATAAGCATGAAAGTTGCGGCCAATGTACACCTTGCCGCGAAGGCACTGGTTGGATGTGGCGCGTGATGACTCGTATGGTCGAGGGCCGTGCCGAAAAACGTGAAATTGATATGTTATTTGATGTGACAAAGCAAATTGAAGGCCACACTATTTGTGCGCTGGGTGATGCTGCTGCATGGCCAATTCAAGGGCTGATTAAGCATTTCAGACATGAAATTGAAGATAGAATTGATCAATATTCAGCAAACCCAGATAAGCACGGTAGTGTTCTGGCTGCCGAATAGTTTTGGAAAAAAGATTTTTGAAAGAAGAGCGATATGCCAAAATTAACAATTGATGGAAAAGAAATCGAAGTCGAAGATGGTTTAACCATCTTACAAGCTTGCGAAGAAGCCGACGTCGAAATTCCGCGCTTTTGTTACCATGAACGCCTATCTATTGCGGGTAATTGCCGCATGTGTTTGGTCGAAATGGAACGCGCTCCAAAACCTGTTGCTTCCTGTGCTATGCCGGCTGGCGAAGGCATGGTTATTAAAACCAACACGCCTTTGGTTAAAAAAGCCCGTGAAGGCGTTATGGAATTCATGCTCATCAATCATCCTTTAGATTGCCCAATTTGCGATCAAGGTGGTGAATGTGATTTGCAAGATCAATCAATGGCTTATGGTCTAGATGGCACGCGCTATACCGAATCAAAACGCGCGATGGCTGAGCAAAATTTTGGCCCACTTATTAAAACCGAGATGACACGTTGCATCTCTTGCACCCGCTGTGTGCGTTTCACTACTGAAGTGGCAGGCGTACATGAGCTTGGCCAAACAGGCCGCGGTGAAGATGCAGAAATCGTTTCCTATTTAGGCGCTGTGGTCGATAATGAAATGTCTGGCAACGTAATTGATCTTTGCCCAGTTGGCGCATTGACAAGCCGCCCATATGAGTTTAACGCCCGCCCTTGGGAGCTACGCAAAACCCAAACAGTCGACGTTATGGATGCTGTGGGCTCTAACATTCGTGTTGATGTTCGTGGCCGTGAAGTGATGCGTGTCATGCCTATTAATAATGACGA
Organism: Hyphomicrobiales bacterium; assembly: GCA_051531935.1. GTDB lineage: Bacteria > Pseudomonadota > Alphaproteobacteria > Rhizobiales > OSC116 > OCS116. Next base: position 173,178 of record JAOPTR010000003.1, on the reverse strand, counting down.
TGTAAATGAAGAGTGGATTTCAGATAAAACCCGCTTCATTTGGGATGGCCTCAAAACACGCCGCCTAGACACACCATATGTACGTGAAAACGGCAGCCTGAAACCTGCATCATGGTCACAAGCATTCGAAGCCATTGCCGCGCAAGTGAAAAAATCAGATGCTACTAAAATGGCTGCTTTGGTTGGTGATCTTAACGGTGCTGAAGAAATTTTCGCTTTCAAAACCCTTACGGATAGCCTTGGTATCGACAATATTGATTGCCGTAATGAAGGTTCTAACATCCGCCCAGAATGGGCAGGGCGCGCAGGCTATACATTCAATAGCGGTATCAATGGCATAGAAGATGCTGATGCCTTACTCATCATTGGTTCAAACCCGCGTTTAGAAGCCACCGTGCTTAATTCGCGCATCGTAAAAGCTGTCAACCATAACGAACTTTCAGTCGCGTATATCGGTGAAAACACCCACTTTACTTATGCAGCACAGCATATTGGTAATGGTGCCGAAAGCCTAAATGACTTGCTAAATGGCAAACATAGCTTTTCTCAAGTGCTAAAAGATGCCAAAAAGCCGATGATTATCGTCGGGCAGGGCGCATTTGTCGGTCAAGATGCCAAAGCCGTTTTCGAAACCATCGTTACCTTGGCCAATGACATTGGCGCAATCTCAGATGATTGGAATGGCCTCAATTTCTTGCAATCCGCTGCAAGCCGTGTTGCTGCACTAGATCTTGGTTGCGTTCCTAAAGATGAAAACAGCAATGTTTCAAGCATCTTAAGCGCTTCAAAAGCTGGCGAGCTTGACCTGTTATTCCTACTTGCCGCTGATGAAATGAAATTATGCGATTTGGACAACAGCTTCATAGTCTATATCGGCACTCATGGTGATGTTGGCGCAAACAGCGCAGATGTTATACTACCATCCGCTGCTTATACCGAAAAAAATGCAACTTATGTAAACCTCGAAGGCCGTGCGCAACAAGGTATAAAAGCCACATTTGCACCGGGCGATGCCAAAGAAGATTGGGCTATTTTACGCGCCTTATCTACACATCTTGGCCAGCAATTGCCATTCGATAATTTGGATGAATTGCGCAGCCAAATGTACCAAGCTGCTCCGCAATTGGCTAACATTGGCAGTATTGAAGCTGCAGACATTAGTGCATTTGCAAACATCAAAATCACTGGCGAAATTTCGTCAACACCGCTGCTTAGCACGGTTACAGATTATTATCACACCAATCCTATTGCCCGCGCATCATCTATTATGGATGATTGCAAAGCGTCAAAAGTGATTGCAAAGTCGGAGGCAACAGGAACAAATGGTTGAGTATTTCCTAACTAACATTTGGCCAGTTTTAAGCATTTTTGTCCATTCATTGGTCATTTTAGTTGTGCTGTTAATTGTCATTGCCTTCTTGCTATTGCTAGATCGTAAAATTTGGGCAGCGGTTCAATTGCGCCGCGGGCCAAACGTTGTGGGGCCTTTTGGCTTGCTGCAATCTTTTGCCGATTTGCTTAAATTCGTATTTAAAGAAGTCATCATTCCTTCTGGCGCCAATAAGTTCATTTTCATCATCGCGCCTTTTGTCACCTGTGTATTGGCTTTGGCCGTATGGGCAATTGTTCCTATCAGTGAAGGTTGGGAAGTTGCCAATCTAAACCTTGGTGTACTTTATATCTTTGCCATTTCATCACTTGGTGTTTACGGCATCATTATGGGTGGCTGGGCTTCAAACTCTAAATACGCCTTCCTTGGTGCTATGCGTTCTACAGCACAAATGGTGTCTTACGAAGTTTCAATTGGTTTTGTGCTAATTACTGTGCTGCTTTGTACAGGTACATTAAACCTAACCGAAATCGTCAACGCTCAAAAATCCGATTATGGTATGTTTGGCTGGTACTGGCTTATGCTTTTCCCAATGTTTGTGGTGTTCTTCATCTCAGCTTTGGCCGAAACCAACCGCCCACCGTTCGATCTGCCAGAAGCAGAATCAGAACTTGTGGCTGGCTTTATGATTGAATATTCTTCAACACCATATTTGTTGTATATGTTGGGTGAATATGTATCCATTACCTTTATGTGTGCCTTCACCACCATCCTATTCCTAGGTGGTTGGTTGCCAATATTCGACTTTGCACCATTCACTTGGATCCCAGGCTTTGTTTGGTTCACCCTTAAAACCGTCGGCGTGTTCTTTATGTTCGGCATGGTAAAAGCATTTGTGCCGCGTTATCGCTATGACCAACTTATGCGCTTGGGCTGGAAAGTATTACTACCAATTTCCCTAAGCATGGTGTTCATCGTAGCAACAGTTATATTTGCGTTTGATTTATATCCAAATCCACCCATGGCAATGAGCTGATTTGAGAGAGAGATAAGATTATGATGGCAACAATAAAACAAACAATCGGCTCTTTATTCTTAAAGGAATTTGTCAGCGCGTTTTTCCTAACGATGCGATATTTCTTCATAGCAAAACCGACAATTAACTACCCTTTCGAAAAAGGCCCATTAAGCCCGCGTTTCCGTGGTGAACATGCGTTGCGTCGCTATCCAAATGGCCAAGAACGCTGCATCGCTTGTAAATTATGCGAGGCTATTTGCCCCGCACAAGCCATTACCATTGAAGCTGGCCCCCGCCGTAACGATGGCACAAGGCGCACAACACGTTATGACATCGACATGACAAAATGTATCTATTGCGGTTTCTGTCAAGAAGCCTGTCCTGTAGAAGCCATTGTCGAAGGTCCAAATTTCGAATATGCAACCGAAAGCCGCGAAGAACTATTTTATGACAAAGACAAATTGTTATCCAATGGTGATAAGTGGGAGCGCCAATTGGCAAAGAATATAGAATTAGACGCACCGTATAGATAGTGATTCATTAGCGAGTATTCGCTACAGCAAGAAAGAGGCAGAAATGATTGCCGGAATATTTTTTTACATCTTCGCGATTTTCTTAATCGCATCAGCCGTTATGGTGATTTCAGCTCGAAATCCTGTTTATGCTGTGTTTTTCCTCATCCTTGGCTTTTTTAATGCAACAGGGTTGTTCATCTTATTAGGTGCCGAGTTCTTAGCAATGTTGCTGCTCATGGTGTATGTCGGCGCGGTTATGGTGCTGTTCCTATTTGTAGTGATGATGATTGACATCGACTTCAAAGAACTCTCAAAAGGCTTTTTGCAATACGCACCTGTCGGTACATTGGTTGGATTTATCATCCTTGCTGAAATCATTATGGTCGTTGGTGGCTATGTATATGATGCCGAGGTAGTTAAGTCAGCAGTGCCAATTCCAGATGTTGCAACAACCTCCAACCTAGAGGCATTCGGTTTGCTGCTATATGGCGATTATGTTTTCTTCATCGAGCTAGCGGGTATCATCCTACTCATTGCGCTTATCGGCGCCGTGGTACTCACGCTGCAAACTGGCTCAAAAGCATTGCGCCAGGACATCGCAACTCAAGTGGCTCGCACACCCGATACAGCTATCGAAATGGTTTCAGTTAAAACAGGCCAAGCTTTCTCGACCAATGACACCATTAAAATGAACAAAAGGAGCTAAACATGCAAATTGAATTAGGGCATTATTTAATTCTTGCTGGCACTCTTTTTACCATTGGCGTGTTCGGTATTTTCCTAAATCGTAAAAATGTAATCATCATTCTCATGTCTGTTGAGCTTATGTTATTGGCGGTTAATATTAATTTTGTAGCTTTCTCGGCATTCGGTAACGATATGTTCGGGCAAATCTTCACGCTCTTCATCCTCACTGTTGCTGCTGCCGAAGCCGCTATCGGCTTGGCTATCTTAGTTGTGTTCTTCCGCAGCAAAGGCAGTATCAATGTCGAAGACATTAACTCAATGAAAGGTTAGACAATGATTTATACAGCAATTGTCTTTCTTCCGATCTTAGCATCGTTGTTTGCAGGTCTTTTAGGGCGTTTCTTCGCTCCCAAAGTGTCCGAATATGTAACTTCAGGCGCCTTGGTTTTTATCGCTATCCTCAGTTGGATTGTGCTTTTAAGCTCAGGCATGCAAGGCGAAGCCATCAATACAAAAGTTAATATCCTAACATGGATAGATATCACGGGCTTCAAAGCTAACTGGATAATCCGCGTTGATACGCTAACTGCCGTCATGTTTGTTGTGGTCAACACAGTTTCAGCTTTGGTGCATATCTATTCAATTGGCTATATGCATAACGACCCACATCGCATTCGTTTCTTTAGCTATTTGTCATTCTTTACATTCGCAATGCTTACCCTCATTACCGCCGATAATTTCTTGCAAATGTTCTTTGGTTGGGAAGGCGTGGGCGTTGCCTCTTATCTACTCATTGGCTTCTGGTATAAAAAACAAAGCGCAGGCGCTGCGGCTATGAAAGCCTTTATTGTTAACCGCGTTGGAGACTTTGGTTTCGCACTTGGCATTTTTGGCATCCTATATGTATTTGGTACAATAGATTTTGATACCGTATTTGCAGCCGCACCCGATATGGTGAATCACAACTTTAACTTCTTGGGTTATGAGCTTGATATATTAACAACTTTGAGCATTCTACTATTCATTGGTGCCATGGGTAAATCTGCACAATTCTTGTTGCATACATGGCTACCAGATGCGATGGAAGGCCCTACACCAGTGTCGGCGCTTATTCATGCAGCTACAATGGTAACAGCAGGCGTATTCTTAGTCGCACGTTGCTCTCCTATATTTGAGCTCGCACCAAATGCTTTAGAATTTGTGACATTCATCGGTGCAACAACCGCGTTCTTCGCAGCTTCTGTCGGCTTGGTTCAAAATGACATCAAACGTGTTATTGCCTATTCAACAGCATCTCAACTTGGTTATATGTTTGTAGCTTTGGGTGTTGGCGCTTATCAAGCGGCCATCTTCCATCTGTTCACTCACGCATTCTTTAAAGCCTTATTATTCCTAGGTGCAGGTAGTGTTATTCATGCAATGAGTGACGAGCAAGATATGCGCAAAATGGGTGGCATTGCTTCAAAAATTCCACGCACATATATTATGATGATGATTGGTACATTAGCCCTTACAGGCTTCCCATTCACTGCGGGTTATTTCTCAAAAGATGCCATTGTCGAAGCGGCTTATGTTTCACATAACTTCTTCTCAACTTATGCATTCTTTGCTGTTGTGATTGCGGCCTTTATGACAAGTTTCTATTCTTGGCGTCTTGTGTTTATGACATTCCATGGCACCAGCCGCGCGTCTAAAGATGTGCTCAGCCATGTGCATGAAAGCCCTAATGTAATGCTTATCCCGCTCTACATTTTGGCGACAGGCGCATTGCTTGCAGGTGGCGTATTCGCTTACTATTTCATTGGCGATGGCCAGCATGATTTCTGGTTCAATACAATTTTCACTTCCGAGCATAATCATATCTTGCATGACATTCATGGCGTGCCTGCATTGGTTAAATACTCACCATTCATTATGATGGTGGCGGGCTTTGTATTGGCTTGGTATTTCTATATCAAACAACCTCAAATTCCTGCGCAGCTTGCGAAACAATTTAATGGTCTATACAAATTTTTGCTCAACAAATGGTATTTTGATGAAATGTACGATTTTATCTTTGTTAAAGGCTTGCAAAATTTGGGTAACTTCTTGTCTTCAAAAGTCGACAAAGGCGTTATCGATCGTTTTGGCCCCGATGGCATTGCATCTACAGTGCTTCGTGTCACCAATCGTGTCAGTAAATTCCAATCAGGCCTGCTTTATCATTATGCGTTCGTAATGCTTATCGGTGTGGCAATCATGCTAACCTATTTCGTAATTTGGGGGTCTCACTAATGTCTGAGTGGCCAATTCTTTCCATCGTTACCTTTTTCCCTCTATTGGGTGCATTGCTTATTTTCCTACTTATTAAGGAAGATGGCGAGCAGTCAAAGGAAAATATCCGTAACATTGCCTTGCTTACGTCAGGTTCTACATTCCTTATCTCCCTATTGCTCTGGATTTTCTTCGACAATACAACTGCTGATATGCAATTTGTCGAAAATGCATCATGGCTTGGTGGTAACATCAATTACAAAATGGGTGTCGATGGCATCAGCATGTTGTTTGTCATTCTAACAACCTTTTTGCTGCCATTCTGTATTCTTGCGAGCTGGAAAACAGTTAAAAATAACGTCAAAGAATTCATGATTGCCTTTTTGGTGCTCGAAACATTCCTTATTGGCGTGTTTAGCTCATTAGATTTATTGGTATTCTACATCTTCTTCGAAGGCGGCCTCATTCCTCTTTACCTTATCATTGGTATCTGGGGCGGTAAAAACCGTATTTATGCGAGCTTTAAATTCTTCCTTTTCACATTGTTGGGTTCAGTGCTTATGCTGCTTGCAATCATGGCAATGTATTGGGATGCAGGCACAACAGATATTGTTGAGCTTCTTAAGCACGATTTCCCAGCCGAAATGCAAACTTGGTTATGGTTAGCTTTCTTCGCATCATTCGCGGTTAAAATGCCAATGTGGCCATTCCATACATGGCTTCCCGATGCCCATGTACAGGCACCAACAGCAGGTTCCGTAATTTTGGCGGGTCTCTCGCTCAAAATGGGTGGTTATGGTTTCATTCGCTTTAGTTTGGCAATGTTCCCAGAAGCTAGTAGCGACATGCAAATGTTCGTATTTGTACTAAGTGCAATCGCCATTATCTATACATCCATCGTTGCGATGATGCAAAAAGACATGAAAAAACTCATTGCTTATTCTTCAGTCGCACATATGGCCTACGTCACAGCAGGTGTTTTTGCAGCCAACGAAATGGGCGTACAAGGCGCTATCTTCCAAATGCTTAGTCATGGTATTGTATCATCTGCCTTGTTCCTTTGTGTAGGCGTTATTTACGACCGTATGCACACACGCGAAATCTCAGCCTATGGTGGCCTTGTTCATCGCATGCCTTATTATGCAGTGGTGTTCCTAGTGTTCACTATGGCTAATGTTGGCTTACCGGGTACAACTGGTTTTGTTGGCGAAGTTCTCACCCTTGCAGGTATTTTCCAAGTCAATACATGGATTGCACTTTTAGCCACAACTGGCGTTATCTTATCAGCAGCCTATGCGCTTTGGCTTTATCGCCGCGTTATCTTTGGTGAACTAGAAAAAGAAAGCCTGCGCGATATTCTAGATATGGACAAACGCGAAAAGTATATTTTGGTACCAATGTTGGTCATCACTATATTCTTTGGTGTCTATCCAAAACCAATCTTTAACGTGACCAGCGTATCTGTCGATAATCTGATTATGAATTACAAACACGATATGGAGGCCGCGGGCAAAATGTCTCATGAGCCACGTATCAAACAAGCATCTGAAGGTGGCGAAGCAGCCGCTTCAAAACATTAAGTTTTAAGAATTTAGGAATAACACTATGTCAGCCGAAAACGACTTTCTATTTATCTTACCAGAATTAACGCTCATCATTGGCGGGCTTATCGCTTTGCTCATTGCAGGCTTTAAGGGTAAAAAATCAGTTGGCTTTGTTGCCAACTTTGCCTTGGTTATTATGGTTTTGGCTGCCGTTATTTCTTATTTCTTACCAACAGATGTAACGCGCGTATTTAATGGCTTGGTGATTAATGATAATTACAGCATCTTCATGAAAATTCTCACCCTATTTGGCGGTGCGGCAACATTGTTGATGATTAAGAATTTTCTTCAATCCCGTAAACTCGATCAGCCCGAATTTATAGTGCTGATGATGTTCGCCATTGTCGGTATGATGTTTATGATATCTGCAAATAATCTACTGACCCTTTATTTGGGCATCGAGATGCAAAGTCTATCGCTTTATATTTTAGCAGCTTTCAACCGCTCTTCTACAAAAGCAACAGAATCTGGTCTTAAATATTTCATCCTTGGCGCTTTGTCTTCGGGCATGTTGTTGTTCGGTATGTCTTATATATATGGCTTCACTGGCTCAACATCGTTCGATCTTATCGCTCAACATCTCAGCACAAATGGCAGTTCAATTGGCATTATCTTCGGCATCACATTACTATGTGCAGGCCTTATGTTCAAAATCTCAGCCGTTCCATTCCACATGTGGACGCCAGATGTTTACGAAGGCGCGCCAACTCCTGTAACAGCATTCTTCGCAACGGCTCCAAAAGTGGCAGCTATGGCAATGATTGTGCGTGTGCTATACAGCCCATTCATCGAAATGGGTCACGATTGGCAACAGATTGTTGTATTTGTAGCCATTGCTTCTATGGTATTGGGTGGTTTCGCAGGTATTGCACAAAAAAACATCAAACGCCTTATGGCTTACTCGTCAATCGCTCACATGGGCTATGCTCTGGTTGGCGCTGCAGCGTTTAGTGAAGCAGGTGTTGCTGTACAATCAGTCATTCTTTATATGACAATCTATCTCATCACTACACTTGGCGTATTTGCATGTATTTTGGGCATGAAGCGCGGCGGCGATAGCTTTGAAAAAATATCAGACTTAGCAGGTATGTGGCGCAATCACCCACTTATTGCCATCTCGCTTACAATTTTCATGTTCTCACTTACAGGCATGCCACCATTTGCAGGTTTTATCGCTAAATATTATGTATTTTCTGCAGCGGTTAATGAAGGCTTGTGGCTATTGGTTATTATTGGCGTATTGGCTTCAGTGGTTGGCGCATTCTACTATTTGCGCATCATCAAAGTTATTTATTTCGAAGAAAGCAAAGAACCGTTCGATCCAATGGCATTAGAGCTTAAAATTGTTTTGGCATTTGCAACTTTGTTTACAATCTTCTTTACAATTTTCCCAAGCAGCATTTTAAGCATGGCGCAAACTGCAGCTCAATCATTAAATTAGGTCACTATGGCTATTGATTTACCAACTGGTTATGCGATAGCGGCTTTTGATAGTTTGGCATCCACAAATCAACATGCCCTAAAACTCGCAAATGAAGGCGAGTTTTCTGGCCATGTTGGCGAACCGCTTATTGTCTATACAAAAAATCAAACAGCGGGCCGTGGTCGTAATGGTCGCACATGGCTAAGCTCCGATAAAACACTCACCGCCACAATTTTGCTCACCACATCAGCACCCAAAGCCAAAGTGGCGCAATTGGCATTTGTTATGGCCATCGCTGCACATAAAACAATATGTGGTTTTCTAGAGGCTTCAAAACATAAATCAATCGGCGTAAAGTGGCCAAATGATATTTTGGTTCAAGGCCGTAAATTGGCGGGTATTCTCATCGAGTCAAGCAATGCTAAATCTCGTGGCAATACCACATTGGCAATTGGCATCGGCATGAATATTGGCGACATCCCCGAAGATGGCGATTTCTCGGCCACTTCACTCTTGGCGTTGGATGTCGATATTTCTATTGAACAAGTGCTTTCTTCACTAGCGTTTAACTTTGATAAATTTCATGAATTATGGTCAGATGGCGCAGGCTTTGCAGCGATTCGAAAAATTTGGCTCGACCACGCTTTAGGTTTAGGTGGCAAAATCACAGCGCGACTTCCAAATCATTCCATTCATGGCATTTTCGAAAGTTTGAACGAAGACGGCATACTAATTCTGCGTGATGAAGCTGGTAAAATTCATCAAATCACAGCCGGTGATATTTTCATTGGCCATATTTAAAAATTGAAAGAATATACTCAAAATGGTTAAAAAAAATCAAAAAGAATTTCTCTATGTTCCACTAGGTGGCGTAGGCGAAATTGGCATGAACATGTATTTATACGGCTTTGGCGATAAACATGACCGCAAATGGATTATGGTCGATTGCGGCATTGCATTTGCCGATGATACCCAACCAGGCATTGAAAGCATCATGCCCGATACATCATTCATCGAAAATGAACTCGATAATTTACTCGGAATTTTCATCACCCATGCACATGAAGATCATCAAGGTGGACTAGACAAAATCTGGCCACTTCTCGATGCGCCAATCTATGGCACTCCGTTTTCAACCAACCTAATCTCTCGCAAACTAGCCGAAACAAATTTCGCTGATGATGTTGAAATCATCAATGTTACGCAAGGCGATTCTGTCGAGGTCGGCCCATTTACAGTTGAGTTTATCCCCGTATCACATTCAATCCCCGAGGCCAATGCGCTAGCCATTTCAACCGAGCTAGGCACAGTGGTACATACAGGCGATTGGAAGTTAGATGATAACCCAGTTATCGGCCAAAAAACCGATAGTAAACGCCTACAACAATTAGGCGATGCAGGTGTATTGGCACTGGTTGGCGATAGCACAAATACCTTCACATCAGGCAAATCACCCACAGAATTTGAAATTGGCCAAGGCCTAGAAGATGCGATTAAAAACGCATCAGGCTGTGTAGCTGTCACAAGTTTTGCATCAAATGCAGCGCGGGTTTACTCCATTATCAAAGCTGCAGAAGCTGCGCAAAAAGATGTGGTCATTGCTGGGCGCTCACTCTGGCGCATTATCGACATTGCACGCGAAGAAGGTTATTTCTCTGATCTGCCGCATTTATACGACCAAAATGAATTCTCAAACATGTCGCACGATAACACAGTTGTGGTGGTTACTGGCACACAAGGCGAAAGCCGTGCTGCTTTGGCTCGTATTGCCAAAGGCGAGCATCCTGCCATTAAATTACGCGCAAACGACACAGTCATTTTTTCATCAAAAACCATTCCAGGTAATGAAAAATCTGTAGGCTATGTAGTTAATGCCTTGGCCGATGCCGATATCAATATCATCAATAGCAAAAGCCACAAGGTCCACGTTACAGGCCATCCATTACGCGAAGAAATGATGCAAATGTACGAATGGGTAAAACCTCAGGTTGCCATTCCAGTGCATGGCGAAGTGGCTCACATTCGCGAACATATTAAGCTCGCAGAATCTTTGGGAATTAAAAATACCATCAAAGCGCTTAACGGCACATTGGTGCGTTTGGCTTCAAGCGATTCCAGCCAAAAAACCAAAATCATTGGCGAAGTAGAGCATGGCCGCATTTACGAAGATGGCAAATTGCTCACCCCTGCGTGGGATGGCCCTGTCAAAGAACGCCGTAAACTAAGCTTTGTTGGCGTTGTATCGCTATCAATCATTTTCGATCAAAAAGGCAAATTACGTGCCGAACCCGATTTGTTTATGATGGGCTTACCTGAATTTGATGATGAAGGCGTCGCCATGTACGATATTGTGGCCGACAAAATCGATGAGATAGTTCAAGCGATGCCTAAAGGTGTTCGCAAAAAATCAAAAGCCGCAACCGAGGCATTCCGCATTGGTGTTCGACGCCAAATCGAACGCATTTGGGGCAAAAAAACCATCGTCAATGTTATGCTGTCTTATATTGATTAATCAGCTTTCGCTTGTGGTGGTTTGATTTCATTCAAATCACCGTCAGCAAGCCCTACCAATAAATGTTCATCACCACTCACAGTAAAAATACCGTATTTCGCAGGTTGGTACAATTCTCGTAGCCCCTGCTGAAACAAAAAACTATCGGGCTGTATTTGGGCTCTATAGCCATTACTGGTAAACTTAAATCTAATTTCATTGTCTTTAAGCTGCAAATCGTCGGCCACATAATTAGCCGATTGCACTACATTATTTTCATCTAGTAGCAAATGTGCAAAGCCAGTTTGCGGCATTTTTCCTGCATTCGTTTCTCGTCGTTCAATGGCATAACGTAAGCGCATGTAATCGCCCTGCATAATCGAGCGCGGGTCAACTGGCGCTAGTTTTAAATAAACAATGCGTCCACTTTCAATTAATTTCTGTTTTTGGTATATGCCAAAAATAAAAGCCAAAATTATCAAACTGGCAAAGGCTAAATTTAAGTAAGCTCTCATTTAAGCCTCCTGTTTTTCATATTTGGTAAACTTGGTTACACCCCAGGCCAACAACGCCGTGATGCCAATTATCATAGCTAATAAAGATGCACTATCAAGCGTCAGGCTAAAATCATTATATAAATTATATATCAGCGTTGGCGTGAAAATATATGCCGAAACAAGTATGAACTTGTCTCTAAATGCATAGCCATAAATAAAGCAAAATATAATGATTAGAAGGTTAGATATTGGCAATATAGTGGCAATCAATAAAACCCCAAAACATGCCATAAATTGCCAACTGAACTTATATTCACTTGCTTTTTGTAACTTTAAAATCAAAAATAAGGTCGGCGCGGCTAATAGTAAATTGTAGACCACATGCTCAATTAAAATCAAATTAAAGCCACTTAGCAATTCAAACACACCGTCATGTCGGCTTACCGACATCGCGTAAGATGAAACCAATTGAGCCGAAATAAAAGCGTAAAATGGCAACCTATTTTTGTACTCGCTGTTAAATTTCAGCAGCATCACAATTGCCCAAACCCATAACGCACATCTCACCCAAAATTCAAAAGCAAATGGCTGAATAAACTGACGATCCGAAAACCCATAAAAAATGCTATAGCTACTAGAGAAGAAGCTCGCAAACAGTACACATGCTGTTAACAGTAAATAGATCTCCAGTTTAATTTTGGCAACATACATATTGGCAAAGGCCAATAGCACAGCAATCGGGGTGAAAAACTGCAGTCTATCAAGCATGTTATCATAACCCATATAAGCGCCAATGCGTTCAAATATCAGCGTAATCAGCGCTGTTTTGCCAAATAACATAAAAAATGTCGATATCCGCAACCCAAATAATCCAGTGGCAGAATGGGTCATATATCCCGCACCAATCATCGTAATGGCTGCAAATGTTAGATGAACCGAAAAAACATCTTCATTAAAGTCCAAAGCTAAAAAGCTCATGCTCATAATAAATATAAGGCTGAATATACTGGTTAAAAATGCCCCAAATGACAATAATATATTCACAAATAACGATGTGCCGACTATATCCCCGTCAATCACTTCAATGCGTTTAAAACCATCATCATCAAGGCTGTTAAGGTTGGTCAAAAGGTTGGATAAGTTCATCATAATGTCTCCTCAAAATTAGCCGATACATGGCGGTAATATTTGTAGGCAAAATAGAAAATTCCCACCACAGCGCCCATCATCAAAAAGAAGCTAAATTCGGCAGCACCGCTATCAGTCACATATTCAATGATAAACCGCACAACGGCAGATACAATAATAACAGTGGCGAAAAAGAACCCAACACTATATTCGGGTAGGGATTTTATGATAAATTTTTCAAATAAATAAACAGCTACAAATAGGGCTAAACTCATCCAAAAACCAATCGCAAAGCTATGGCGGTTTAGCTCCACAATATCAACCAAGACATAGGTGGAGAGTGGCGCAAAAATACCAATTGCAATTAATATTCGCGCCCATTTTTTGTCTAGCCATTGCTCACCTTTGTGGATAGCCAAAAGCATCGCACCATAAACAATCAAGTGAAAAACACCCAGAATAATCAATAAGTGCTGATCTCTCATTAAGGCAGAGTAAAGGCTTAAGTCCCACCAAAGGTGCATTGCCAAGTTGCAAACCACCAACCACATCACCCATAAAGGGGTAAATCGTGCCATAATTGTCCATGGTAAAATCATAATTGCCCATGTCAAAAACAAAGTATAGCTATCGGCGCCTGTTTGGTATATTTGGCCAAATACTGCCATAAACACACCCACCATAAAAGCAGCTAACGACAATATTAAATTGGCACTAAACACGCTGCCACGTTTTAGTAAATACCAATTGGCTACAGCCAAAACGGCTATCACTGTCAATATACCACCCATCTTTAGCATTGGTGGTATGTGTGCCCAATTAAATGCAAAAAACAACAATATGCTCGCACCCACAAATAACACACTTAAGACCAAAAAGAATCGCTCAAGCCACAGCTTCATACCAATTTTGGGCATAATCTGCTCTAGGGCTTCATCGCGCGGCAAGGTGGCTAAATAGTCATTTTGCCACAATTGCTCAATAATTTTCCTATTTGCATGTTCAAACCGTTTGAAAAAAGTCATTTTTAGTTTATCTCTCGGGTAAATCAATATAGCTTAATATATAATGAAATTAACTGATTTGGAAAGCCCTATGATCGGCAAGTTAAACCATGTAGCTATCGCAGTTGTAAATTTAGAACAAGCAACAAATGTCTATCGCCAAACCTTGGGCGCAAAAGTCTCAGATGTGCAAAAACTGCCCGAACATGGGGTCAGTGTTGTTTTTGTCGAGCTGCCCAATTCTAAAATAGAACTGCTCGAGCCATTGGGCGATCACTCAACTATCACTGCGTTTTTGGCCAAAAACCCTTCAGGCGGAATGCATCATATATGTTATGAGGTAGATGACATCCAAATCGCCATTCAAAAAATGCAAGCCGATGGCGTTCGTATATTAGGTGATGGCAAACCCAAAATTGGCGCGCATGGCAAACCTGTAATATTTATGCACCCTAAAGACATGGGCGGCGTATTAATAGAATTAGAGGAAGTATAATTATGTCCATCCCAACTCTCATTGCCATTTTCTTTGTTGTGTGGTGGCTCATGTTTGTCGCCTTGGCCAATATTGGGCTTAAATCACAAGCCGAAGAGGGCGAAGTCGTTGCAGGCACTCCAGCAGGAGCGCCGCATAAAACGCGCATCGGCCGCCATGTCTTACGCACCACCATAGTTACAGCTATCATTGTTGCCTTTTTATATTGGTTGGTGGTTTACAGTGGGCTAACATTGGCCGATTATCCCTTCATGCCAAATTTTAAAGACTATAAATGACCTTAGATTCATGCCCATGCGGTTCTTCTCGTGATTTCGAGAAATGTTGCAATCGCTATATCGCAGGTGCAAAACCTGCACCCATTGCCGAGGCTCTTATGCGCAGCCGTTACACTGCCTATTGCATTGGCGACATTTCATATATTCTTGCCACATGGGCAGAGCAAACCCGCCATTTAGTCAGCGAAGAAAGCCTAGAAAACCGTAAATCCGAAACCGAATATCTAGGGCTGAAAATTCTAAGCAAACAAGCTGGCACACGCAAACATACCCAAGGCCAAGTCGAGTTCCAAGTGACATTCAAACATTTGGGTAAATCGCAAACACATCACGAACAAAGTAATTTTGTTAAAATCAACGATAAATGGTTTTATGTCGATGGCAATGTCAGCATTAACTAGAAAAACAACATCTTATCGCCATATTGTTGAGTAATATACAAGCTCACATGGCTTTTTAAAATTCACGCTTCACAACGCTAATTATAGCGGCTAAACATATAGCAACATCACCATTAAGACGAGAAAGAACCACCATGCGTTTATCCGAATTTTTTCTGCCAGTATTGAAAGAAAACCCAAGAGAGGCCGAAATTGTCTCACATCGCCTTATGTTGCGTGCGGGCATGATTAGGCAAATGTCATCTGGCATTTTTGCATGGTTGCCATTGGGCTTGCGCGTATTGGATAAAATATCAACCATCGTGCGAGAAGAGCAAAATCGCGCAGGCGCAGTCGAGCTGCTCATGCCAACTCTACAATCCGCCGATCTTTGGAAAAAGTCTGGCCGCTACGATGCTTATGGCAAAGAAATGCTGCGCGTTAAAGATCGTCACGATCGCGAAATGCTTTACGGCCCAACCAACGAAGAAATGGTTACAGAAATTGCCGCAGCCGGTCTAAAATCTTATAAAGATCTACCGCTAAACCTATACCATATTCAATGGAAATTCCGCGATGAGGTTCGCCCACGTTTTGGCGTTATGCGTGGTCGTGAATTCCTTATGAAAGATGCCTATAGCTTCGATCTAACCGAAGAAGAAGGCATGAAATCCTTCCAACGTATGTTCGTTGCTTATTTGCGCACATATAACCGCATGGGCTTAACAGCCATTCCAATGCGTGCCGAAACAGGGCCAATTGGTGGCGAAGCCTCTTACGAATTTATCGTTCTTGCCAAAACAGGCGAAAGCGAAGTTTATTGCCATAGCGATTATCTAGAGATGGAAACCCCACCCGAAGATGTCGATTATAAAAGCGATCTAAACCCCATTATCGATCAGTGGACAAGCCAATATGCTGCCACTGAAGATGTGCATGATGAAGCCGAATTTGCCAAAGTGCCAGATGACAAAAAAATCACAGCTCGCGGCATTGAAGTTGGCCAAGTTTTCTTCTTTGGTACTAAATACTCAGAACCAATGGATGCCTATGTTCAAGGGCCAGATGGCGATAAAATATTCCTACAATCAGGTTCTTACGGCGTCGGTGTATCTCGCTTGTTAGGCGCAATCATCGAGGCTTCGCACGATGACGATGGCATTATTTGGCCAAAAGAAGTTGCACCATTTTATGTTGGCCTCATCAACCTGAAATCAGGTAATGAAGATACCGATAAAGCTTGTGAAGATATATATGAAGCGCTAACCGATGCAGGTATTGAAGTGCTGTATGATGACAGCTCCGAGCGGGCAGGCGGTAAATTTGGCCGTATGGATCTTATCGGTTTGCCATGGCAATTGGTTATAGGGCCACGTGGTCTTAAAGATGGCACTGTCGAACTTAAAAACCGCGCAACTGGCGAAAAGGTGAGCATCCCAACCGAGGAAGCCATCCAAAGAATTTGCACTGAATAGGAATTTTTATGACCATAATTAAAGGCCAGAATAAAGCTTTTGGTAATTTTGAGCGGCTGTTAGCTTATCGCTATATCAAAGGCAAAAAACGTGATGGTTTTATTTCCGTCATTTCTGGCTTTTCATTTTTAGGCATCATGTTGGGTGTGGCTACACTCATCATTGTTATGTCGGTTATGAATGGCTTTCGCGAGGAATTAACATCAAAAATCCTTGGCATGAATGGTCACATCGTCCTGTCAGGCTTGGGTAACAATATGCCCGAGTTCGAGCAAGTCACAAATTTCACACGTTCCATCGAAGGTGTTGTAAACGCCGCACCAGTTGTAGATGGTCAAGTTCTAGCCTCAGGTGTCGCCGAAAATAGTGGCGTATATGTGCGCGGTATGCGCGAGGCCGATATTCGTGATTTCCCGCTGATTATCGAGAAAATCACTTCAGGCACATTTGATGGTTTCGAGGGTTCCGAAAAAATCGCCATAGGTAGCCGTATGGCCGCCAAATTTGGGGTAAATGTTGGCGATGCCGTCAGCCTTATTTCGCCCAATGGGTCAGTCACTCCGTTTGGTACATCTCCACGCCAAAAAGATTACATCATCACCGCCATTTTCGAAGTTGGCGAAAGCCGTTTCGATAGCCAAATCGTGCTTATGCCATTTGCCGAGGCACAACTCTATTTTAATAAAGATAATTCAGCAACCGCAGTCGAAATTATCACTCAAGATCCCGATGACATTCAATTCATTAAAGATGAAATCGTCCGGATTTCTCAAGCCAATAACCTCGATCTATATATGGTAGATTGGCAACAAAGCAATGGCGCCTTGTTCGGTGCGTTGCGTGTCGAGCGCAATGTTATGTTTCTAATTCTGTTTCTCATCATCATCATCGCGTCCTTTAACATCGTATCAGGTATGATTATGTTGGTTAAAGACAAAACTCACGACATCGCCATATTACGTACAATGGGGGCAGGGCGTGGCACAATTCAACGTGTGTTTTTTATGACAGGTGGCCTCATCGGTTTTACAGGCACGCTTTGCGGTTTCCTGCTAGGCGTATTGGTTTGCTCAAATATAGAAAGCATCCGCGCCTTTGTTGCGGCATTAACTGATACGGCTTTATTCTCTCCTGAACTCTATTTCCTTTCAGAATTACCTGCCAAAATGGAACCTAGCGAAATCATTACAATTGTTGTGGCATCGCTTATTTTATCGCTTCTGGCAACTGTATACCCCTCTTATCGTGCGGCAAAAACCGATCCTGTTAAAGCGCTTCGTTTCGAATAAAGGCTCATAAAATTATGACCAAAAAAACCATTTTATCACTAAAAAATATCAAACGCGCATTTGGCAAAACCGAATCCGAATTGCTAATTTTCGAAAAACTAAATCTCGAAATTAAACAAGGCGAATTGGTCGCGCTTGTCGGTCAATCAGGCAGTGGTAAATCATCACTCCTACATATTGCTGGCTTGCTCGACACTCCAAATGAGGGCGAAATCATTATCGACGATGCCCATTGTAACAATCTTTCGGATGCAAAAAGAACCGAAATCAGACGTCACAAAATCGGCTTTATTTATCAATTCCATCATTTGCTACCCGAGTTCACAGCGGTAGAAAATGTTGCGGTGCCACTTCGCCTTAATAATTACAGCAAATCAAAAGCACATAAATCTGCAGCCGAAATTTTAGAAACTTTGGGCATGGGGCATAGGCTAACACATTTCCCTGCCGAATTGTCAGGTGGCGAGCAACAACGCGTGGCCATCGCCCGCGCTTTCGCCATCAATCCATCGCTCATTTTGGCCGATGAACCAACGGGTAATCTCGACCCTAGCACTGCAGACCATGTCTATGACGAGTTTTACAAATTAGCGCGCGAGCAAAACATGTCAGCCCTCATTGCTACCCACAATATGCAATTGGCCGAGAAAATGGATCGGGTCTTCACACTCGAAAATGGCCAACTTGTTGAAAAGTAACCCACAAGATAACTCATTGTAAATACAAATAAAAGTGCTATTCGCCCACAGCATATACAGATTTAATTGACAATAGAACAAAACATGAACATAATGTCTTTAAGAATTTAAATTAAAGAAAAGGATTTAGTTATGAGTGATGTTTCTGTTTTAGATTATGCAAAAGATATTTTAGGCTTCGCAATGATTGCAGGCACAATTTGGGGCATCAGCCTTTTGTCAAGCGGCACACTTTTTGTTCAGGTGTAAATAACAATAATTCTTGTTCTCAGTAGCTTTAAGGCTTAGTATAATTCCATCCGAATTATAACCAATAGTCAGCCAAATGAGCCAATTAAAACCAGTCGAATCTAAGCAAGATTTTGTACATTTGCGCACCCATTCGGCCTATTCATTGCTCGAAGGCGCATTGCCAGTCGAGAAAATTATCAAACTGGCACAACAAGATAATTCCCCCGCAGTTGCCATTACCGATTCGGGAAACTTATTTGGCGCTTTAGAATTTTCAGAAAAATGTGTTAAATCATCAGTACAACCCATCACTGCCGTCACTCTCACGGTAAAATTAGATGATGGCGTATATGCACCAAGTTTAGCATCTTCACAGCGACACAAAGAATTACCATCAATTGCGCTTTTTGCACAAAATGAAAAAGGTTACGAAAACCTGATGGCTCTGGTCAGCCGCTCATTTCTCGATACGCCCGATAACGAAACCCCGCACATTCCGCTCAAAATTTTGTCCGAATATACGGAGGGTCTCATCGCACTTTCTGGCGGCCCCTCAGGCCCCATCAACAAAGCACTATTCGAAGAAAACCCAGAGCGTGCTGAAGCCTTTTTTAACACCCTGTGTGAACTCTATCCCAACAGATTCTATATAGAAATCCAACGCCATAATCTACCCGAAGAAAACAAAGTAGAATCAGCATTGGTCAAAATGGCTTACGACAATAATATACCCTTGGTCGCAACCAACGAATGCTTCTTCCATAAACCGCAAGATTACAAAGCCCATGATGCTCTAATCTGTATCTCCCAAAGCACAGTTGTCGGTGCAGAGGATCGCCTGCGCCTCACGCCAAATCACTACTTCAAAAGTTCAAAAGAAATGTTGGCACTGTTTAACGATTTGCCCGAGGCGATCGAAAACACATTAGAGATTGCCAAACGATGCGCCTATCGCCCTCATATGCGCGATCCAATTTTGCCAAACTTTACAGGCTCAAGCGGTAAAGATGCCCTCAAAGCCGAAGCCGATGCGCTTACTGAAGAGGCAAAACTAGGCCTTAAAAACCGCTTGGCTTTTCACGGCCCCGCCGAAGGTTTTACCGAAAAAGATTATTACGATCGCCTAGATTTTGAACTCGGTATTATTAACGATATGAAATTCCCAGGCTATTTCCTCATCGTTTCCGATTTCATCAAATGGTCAAAAGATAATCACATTCCTGTTGGGCCGGGTCGTGGTTCGGGCGCGGGTAGTTTGGTAGCCTATTCCCTCACCATTACAGATCTAGATCCGCTCATGTGGGGATTGCTGTTCGAACGGTTCTTGAACCCAGAACGTATTTCAATGCCCGATTTTGACATCGACTTTTGCCAAGATCGCCGCGAAGAAGTGATCCAATATGTACAAAAAAAATATGGTTTCGACCAAGTGGCACAAATCATCACATTCGGTAAATTACAAGCCCGCGCCGTGCTGCGCGATGTTGGTCGCGTGCTGCAAATGCCATATGGGCAAGTCGATCGCTTATGTAAATTAGTCCCCAACGCGCCAGGCAGCGCCATGACCTTGCCCGAAGCCATCGCCGCCGAGCCAAAGCTACGCGAGGAGCGCGATAGCGAAGAAATCGTTGCCGAGCTTCTAGAAATTGGCCAAAGCTTAGAAGGCCTGTACCGCCATGCCTCAACCCATGCCGCGGGCGTGGTTATTGGTGATCGTCCACTAAGCCAACTCGTACCACTATATCGTGACCCGCGCTCCGAAATGCCTGTTACCCAATTTAATATGAAATGGGTAGAGCCGGCAGGCTTGGTGAAGTTCGACTTTTTGGGTCTTAAAACCCTCACAGTTCTAGAATATGCGCTTAAATATCTTAAAAATCGCGATATTCATGTGGATCTCGCAGCCATTCCCATTGATGATAAACCATCCTACGATCTCATGTCACGTGGTCAAACCATTGGTGTGTTCCAATTGGAGTCAAGCGGTATGCGCGATATGTTGCGCGGCCTAAAACCCGATAGGTTCGAAGATATTATCGCCTTGGTAGCGCTATATCGCCCCGGGCCAATGGACAACATCCCCGCCTATATCGCCTGTAAACATGGCAAACAAGACCCAGATTACCTGCATCCAAAACTCGAGGAAGTCCTCAAAGAAACGCATGGCGTCATCATCTATCAAGAACAGGTGATGAAAATTGCTCAATTGCTCAGCGGCTATTCTCTTGGCGCTGCCGATCTGTTGCGCCGTGCCATGGGTAAAAAAGACCAAGCCGAAATGGATAGACAGCGTGTTATCTTTAATGATGGCGCAGTTGCAAATGGTGTCGATAAAAGCCGCTCAAACTATATATTCGATCTGGTGAATAAGTTCGCGGGTTATGGTTTTAACAAATCACATGCCGCTGCATATGCTTTGGTTGCCTACCAAACCGCCTATCTAAAAGCCAATTATCCTGTTGAATTTATGGCCTCTTTAATGACTCTCGATATGGGCAACGTCGAAAAACTACAAGTATTCAAACAAGAATGCGAGCAAATGGGCATAGAAGTCCTACCGCCAGACATCAATAAATCAGAAGTCGATTTTGCGGTTGAAAATGGCAAAATTCGCTACTCTTTAGCGGCTCTTAAAAATGTAGGCACACAAGCGGTCGAAGCTATTGTGGCAGCGCGTAAATCAGTCGGTAAATTCAAAGACATCGCTCACTTTGGCGAAAACCTAAACACCCGCCACGTCAACAAACGCGCTATCGAAAATATGATTAAAACAGGTGCTTTCGATAGCCTAAACCCCGATCGCGCCCAATTGTTCAGCGGCCTAGATTCAATTATGGCCTTTGCCAGCAAAAGCCAAAATGATAAAGAAATTGGCATGATTGATATGTTCGCCTCCATGGGCGATGCGGGTTCAACGGCCGAAAAACTACCGCTTCCCAAGGTCAAGGCATGGACAAATATCCAAGTCCTAGAATTTGAGAAAAAAGCCGCAGGCTTCTACATTTCAGGCCATCCGTTAGATGATTATGCAACCCTGCTTAAGCAGATGAATGTCATAACGTGGGAGCAATTCACAACCAACATTTTACGAGGCGGTAAGAAAAGCGCGAAACTCGCTGCAACAGTGGTTTCGAAACAGGAAAAACGCTCACTAAAAGGCAATAAATACGCATTTATCGGCCTGTCAGATGCCAGCGCCCAGTATGAAGCTGTCATGTTTGGCGATGTTTTCGAAAAATTCGAGGAGCATATGGCCGTCGGTACATTGCTCATAGTCAATATCGGCGCCGACGTCGATGGCGATCAAATCAAACCACGTATCAACAGTGTCGATCCGCTAGAAAAACAAGCCAGTAAATCTCTGCAAACCAGTGTGAAAATATATCTAGAAGGCAAGGAAACCATAGATTATATCAAGCAACAATTAGAGCAGGGTGGTAAAGGCGAGGTGAGTCTTGTTATCAATAGTGAAAATAACCAATATGAGGTGGAAATCATGCTCAAAGGCCAATATGTCATTTCTTCCGAGCGCATAGCCGCTATTAAATCTTTGCCACTTGTGCATAATATCATTCAAAATTAGGCTGGAATTTTAAAACACATGTCCCAACAAGCTCCAACATCATTAAATGATAATCAGCATGTCACATTATCACATGTATCACATAGCTACGGCGATAATTTAATTTTAGACGATATCTCACTGTCCATTGAACGGGGCGAAATTATCTGTTTGCTCGGGCCATCAGGAAGCGGCAAATCAACATTATTGCGCCTCATTGCAGGCGTCGAAACGCTCAGCAAAGGTAGCATCACCATTAACGGGCAAGTTATGGTCGATGAAAATGTTTTTGTGCCGCCCGAAAATCGAAAAATTGGCATGGTTTTTCAAGATTATGCGCTCTTTCCGCACTTAACAGTGATTCAAAATATTATGTTTGGTATTGGCAAAAATGGCAAAATTAGTAGCCATCAAGCCATGGAGCAACTTAAATATATTGGCCTTCAAAGTTATGCCGATAATTACCCCAATACACTATCTGGTGGGCAACAGCAGCGCGTTGCATTGGCACGTACATTGGCAACAGAACCACAAATATTACTGCTAGATGAACCGTTTTCAGGCCTAGATGCACATTTGCGAGAAGATTTGCGCAAAGAAACAAAAAAGCTTATAAAACAGCAAAATGCCAGTGCTATTTTTGTTACCCACGATGCCGAGGAAGCTTTATATCTAGCCGATAAAATAATCCTTCTAAATAACAGCAAAATTGAACAAATTGGCACACCGCACAAACTGCTGAACAAGCCTGTGAGCCGTTTTGCAGCTCAATATTTAAGACGATATAACGAGCTAGATGTTAAGGTAGATAATGGCCAAATCATATCACCATTTGGCAGCTTCCCTTTGGCTCATGTTACCAATAATTTACCGCAAAATGTCGAAAATGCTAAATTGCTGATCGCGCAAAATGATATTCACCTAGAATCACACGACGCACCCGATTTATTTGACCATCATATTGATGTTAAAATTAGGCATATTAATCACTATAGCGAGTTCTCAGAATTATATTTAGATGTAAATGGTAAACAGGCTTCACTTATTCTACGCACCAGCCTACGAGAAAAACGAGTGCGAATTGGCGATCAGTATAAAGCCCACTTTAACTATAAAAACCTATTTATCTTTTAGGGTTAATCCAAATTTCAGTGAAAAATCATTAAAATTATATGGTAATCTCAGATCAATGTACTATATTAATAAAAGGTATAAGTTATTAAAATGAAATTTGTTAATAATTTCATGAGTAGGGAGTTTTAAAATGCCAGGTTGGACACAAATATTAGTGGTTATTGTATTAGCGTTTTTATTGTTTGGACGCGGTAAGATATCCGATGTTATGGGCGATTTTGCTAAAGGCATTAAGAGCTTTAAAAAAGGCATGGCTGAGGAAGAAACTTCATCTACAGATGATGCTAAAATCATCGACCACGACACTGTTTCAGAAAAAGTTGCCGATGCAACCGAAACTGTTAAAGAAGCTACAAAATAAATCTAAACCGCCTAAGGTAAGTTATGTTTGATATAGGTTGGACCGAGATTTTGGTAATCGTTGCGGTTGCCGTTATTGTTGTGGGCCCTAAAGACATCCCCAAAATGCTAAAAACGGTCGGTAAATACCTCAAAAAGGCCCGCACGATGATGCGTGACGTACGTCGTCAGGTCGAGGAAGTTGCAGATATAGCCGAGATAAAAGAACTCAAGGCTGAAGCAGAGAATATCAAAAAGAATATGGGGGTCGATAGCTTCGATGACCCTATGAAAATGGGCGAGCCTACGAAAGTAAGCAAAGCCGCAAAAAAAGACGAGCCCGCTAAAGCCGAAATGGTCGAAGCGACTGCGGATAAAGCGGTTAAGTCAAAAGCTAAAACAAAGCCAAAAGCCAAAGCGAAGCCAAAAGCTAAAGCAGAATCTAAGCCTAAAGCCAAAAGCACAGCAAAAGCTACCGCTAAAAAAACCACCACCAAAAAATCAACAGCAAAGAAAACCGTTAAAAAAACGGCTAAAACTGCATCATAAACAATATTGATATTAAAAACCATGTCAGCACAAACAGACCAAGATACAAATCAAATAGAAGTCGATGAGAGCCAAGCGCCGATCATGGATCACCTGTATGAACTGCGTAATCGCATGATTAAAGCCATTGTCATACTTATTCTTTTTTCCTGTGTCTGCGGCTTTTTTATCAATGAAATCTATAATTTCCTGCTTGTTCCATTTGTCGATGCAGCAGGTGAGTTCGAAAACGCACGCCTTATCTATACAGCTCCGCAAGAACTGTTTTTTGTATATCTAAAACTTGCTTTGTTTGGTGGCGTAATTCTGGGCTTTCCGTTCATCGCGTTTCAAATCTATGCGTTCATCGCACCAGGCTTATATCAAAATGAGCGTGGCGCATTTATCCCATATCTATTGGCGACCCCCATATTGTTTCTAATGGGTGCCTCTTTGGTCTATTATTTTGTCATGCCCTTCGCTATGGATTTTTTCATAGGTATGGAGCAAGAAGGCAGCAAAGGCGTTGCTTCAATTCAGCTAGAACCGCGCGCTAGTGAATATCTCAGCTTAGTGATGACACTTATTTTGGGTTTTGGCTTTATGTTCCAACTCCCAGTGGTGCTTACGTTATTGGCTCGTATAGGTATTGTCGGGTCAGAATGGCTCAAAAAACAACGTAAATATGCCATCGTTATTATTTTTGCCGTCGGTGCTATTTTAACTCCGCCCGATCCTATCTCTCAATTGGGCTTGGCCTTTCCAACTCTGTTGCTTTATGAAATATCCATCTATGCCGTTAAACTTGTCGAGCGATCGCGAGCCAAAAAACGCAAAGATGAAGATTCAGAAGACGAAGATGATGACGAATAATTAGGTTGAAAATCAACCAATTTTTCTCTACTTACAAATTAACAATTTAATGTGCGGTGATTCTACGCCGTCATACATATCGAGGGGCTATTATGCACGATATTAAATGGATTCGCGAAAACCCAGAAGCTTTTGAAGCCGCAATGGTGCGCCGTAAACTTTCAGGCACGGCCGAAAAAGCCATTGCGCTCGACAAAGCCCGTCGCGATCATGTCGCAGGTTTGCAAGAATTGCAAACCCAACGTAACGAAGCGTCAAAGGCCATAGGTAAAGCCAAAGCCACTGGCGATGAAGCCGCAGCACAAAGCGCAATCGCTAAGGTTGCTGAAGTCAAACAGGCCATTAAAGATGGCGAAGATATTGAACGTAATCTAACCGAAGCATTGAATAGTTTTCTACTAGAACTGCCAAATACGATGTTCGATGATGTGCCAAATGGCGCAGATGAAGATGATAATGTCGAGATGCATGTTGTAGGCACACCTAAAACCTTTGATTTTGAAGCCAAACAACATTTCGATATTGGCGAAGGTTTAGGCCAAATGGATTTCGAAGCGGCCGCCAAAATGTCTGGCTCTCGCTTTGTGGTTCTTAAAAGAGATTTGGCACAATTGGAGCGCGCTTTGGCTAACTTCATGCTCGATCTTCATACAAATGATTATGGCCGCGAAGAAGTGGTCGTACCTCTATTGGTCAACGCGGCTGCACTTTACGGCACAAACCAATTGCCAAAATTCGAAGAAGATATGTTCAAAACTACGGATGGTAAATATCTTATCTCTACATCAGAAGTGTCACTCACCAATTTGGTACGCGAAAGCACAATGCCCGAGGCCGATTTACCAAAACGCTTCACTTCATATTCAAATTGTTTCCGTAGCGAAGCAGGTAGTGCAGGGCGTGATACCCGCGGGATGATTCGCCAACATCAATTTACCAAAGTTGAAATGGTGTCTGTTGTACATCCAGACAAAAGCGAAGCCGAACAGTTGCTTATGTTAGAAGCAGCCGAAGAAGTGCTTAAACGTCTTGGTCTTGCTTATCGTGTGGTTAAACTATGCGCTGGCGATACTGGCTTTGGCGCCAAACGTACATTCGATATCGAGGTTTGGTTACCGGGTCAAAATATGTATCGTGAAATTTCTTCAGTTTCAACTTGTGGTGATTTCCAAGCAAGGCGTATGAGTGCAAGGTTTAAACCTACCGAGGGCAAAGGCGCGCATTATGTGCATACGCTCAACGGCTCTGGCCTCGCTATTGGCCGTACCATTGTAGCCATTCTAGAAAACTATCAAACAGTCGATGGCAGTGTGGAAATTCCGAAAGTCCTACAACCATATATGGGTGGCAAAACCATCATAAAGTCATAGGTTAATTTATTACAATAAGAGATTGAATTAAAATGACAAAAATTAATACAATCCTTATTGTAAATGACGATGGCATAGATGCCATTGGCCTTGAGTCAATGGTTAAAATAGCCAAGAATTTATGCGATGATATTTGGATCGTCGCGCCATTGTTAGAGCAAAGCGGCGTGTCTCGTGCCATTTCAATTCACGACCCAATTTTTGTCACCGCGCGTGATGAAAAAACCTTCGCAGTAAAAGGCACACCTGCTGATTGTGTCATCATGGCTATGGAAGTCCTGATGGATCACGAACCTGATCTCATTCTTTCAGGCGTCAATCGTGGCCACAATGCAGCCGATTTCATGCATCTTTCTGGTACAGTGGCAGGTGCGGGCATGGGCAGTAGCTACAACATTCCTTCCATGGCGCTCAGTCTTATGGGCAGCATCAGTGCCGATCACATCAAACTTCATTGGAAAATGGTCGAAGACACTGCGCCAAAACTCATTCAAAATCTATTTGATATGCAGTTAGACAGCCAGAACATCATCAACATCAACTTCCCCGATTGTTCAATAGATGATGTCAAAGGCATTAAAACCTGCAAACAAGGCAAAAGGTTAGACCGATTTGTGATTGTCGATGAGCGCCAAAACCTGCGTGGCTCCAAATATTACTGGATCAACTTTAAAGGTACTGCTGATAAACCGCAAAATGGCAGTGAGCTAGAAGCTCTGCAACAAAACTACATTGCCATCACCGCCATAACGCAAAATCTTACAAATTTTGAAATGAACAAATTCATCGAATCAAAATTGTAAATTGTCTCTTACCAAACAAAGATAATAAAACATTAATCACTGATTAAATATTATCCGCTATTCTGCTACCAGTATATGGTTTTAGTAGAGTAGAGGCTAGGATGGCTTTTTATAGCGAGCAAAATGCTCAAACATCAAATAATATGGCGTCTGAAACATTGTCAGATGATCAAATTTCAGAAGAACGGCTCAAAAAGCTGAAAATGATTATGGGTTTACGCAACCATGGCATTTCTACACCAAAAATCCTAAAAGCAATGGAAACCGTACCGCGTGAGCATTTCATCGCGCCTAATTTTGCTTCCCACGCCTATGAAGACCGCGCATTGCCAATAGAGTGCGGGCAAACAATTTCTCAACCCTATATAGTCGCGTATATGTCAGAACAATTAGAGCTGACCGATCGCATGAAAGTTCTAGAAGTCGGTACAGGCTCTGGTTATCAAGCAGCAATCTTGTCAAAGCTAGCGCGCCGTGTCTATACAATGGAGCGCTATCATACACTTCATAAAATTGCCGAATCTCGTTTTCAATCGCTCAATATATATAACATCACGGCTATGACTGCCGATGGCATTCAAGGGTGGCAGCACCAAGCCCCGTTCGATCGTATCATTGTCACCGCAGCGGCCGAGCGCATTCCGCGCGTGCTTATAGAACAGCTTAAAGAAGGCGGCGTTATGCTTCTCCCGCTTGGCCCTCTAGGTGGCGATCAACGCCTATTAAAAGTCAAAAAAACCGCAGAAGGCATAAAGTGTAAAGAGCTTTGCCCTGTCCGTTTTGTGCCTCTCGTTCCGGGCGTCGCCAAGCGAATGTAATAAATGAATATGGTTAAAATTACCTGTTTACCAATTTTTAACCATGCTTGATAAGCACTCCTTCATAATAGTTGGTTATCATTTGATCTAAGTTGGTAATAAGTTGTTTCTGTTGTTTTCAGAATTTTTGTAATGAGTATCTATATATGTTTAATTTTTCAAAATCAGTCATCCAAACTAAATTAAGAAAATCTACGAGCATTATAATGCCCACTATTCTGGCACTCGGCCTTTCGGCCTGTAGTTCAGATGTGGCGCGGTTTGCTTTGCTAGATATGCAAAACAAGCAAGTTGCTCAAAATAACAGTGTGCAACAATCAGGCTTGCCGCCACTTTCAAATGCAACAGCGGCACCTGGTCAAGGCTATAATCAAATTCCTCAAGCCGATAGCCAGTTTACAGCGGCTATTCCTAGTAGCAATATAGCGCAAACCACTGCAAATAACGGCTGGATGGGCAATCGCAATCCAGA
This sequence comes from Hyphomicrobiales bacterium, assembly GCA_051531935.1. GTDB lineage: Bacteria > Pseudomonadota > Alphaproteobacteria > Rhizobiales > OSC116 > OCS116. Next base: position 144,482 of record JAOPTR010000003.1, on the reverse strand, counting down.
TACATATCGCGTATCCACTGGCGATACATTATACAGCATTTCGCGTCGCTACGGCATCACGGTAGAATCTTTGCGCCAAGCCAATAACCTTAACCAATTCTCTTCATTGAATATTGGTCAACAATTGTTCCTACCGCGCCAATCAGCCAACGGCTTAGCGTCAAATTCACCGCGCACAAGTGTGGCTCAGCAGCCTGCTGAAATCAGCACTCTGCCGCAATCAACAACGTTGCAACGTCAGTTCACTAAACCAGTGGCAACCAATGCTTTTGCACCTGTGCAAACTGCAGCAATTGGTTCTGGCGTATATAAAGTTCAACCTAAAGACACGCTATATTCAATAGCCCGCGCTCATGGTGTGCATGTTAATGTCATTAAAAACCTTAATGGCCTTACAGGTGCCGAAGGCCTGCGTATTGGGCAACAAATTCGTGTTAGTGGCAATGCTGCTCAAGTGGCAGCAGCCACACCTGTTGCAAAACCAGTTATCGCTGCGGTTACAAAACCAACAGTTTTAGCTAAACCTGCAAAACGTAGTTCAAGCCGTTTTCGTTGGCCTGTAAGTGGTCGTGTAATTTCAGAATATGGCAAAAAATCAGATGGTCGCCGTAATGATGGTCTAAACCTAGCCGTGCCTCCTGGCACAGTGGTTAAAGCTGCCGAAAATGGCGTTGTAGCTTATTCAGGCAATGGCCTTAAAAGCTACGGCAATCTTATCCTCATCAAGCATGATGGCGGTTGGGTTACAGCTTACGCACATAATGGTTCAATCTTGGTCAAAAAAGGCGATAAAATCCGTCGCGGTCAAGCCATCGCACGCTCGGGTCAAAGTGGCGATGTAACAAAACCACAATTACATTTCGAAATCAGACGTGGCGCACTTGCCGTGAACCCAAGAAAATATCTTTCATCAAATTAAGTTTGACGAAAATTAAAATTTAAAAAGGATAGCTTTGGCTGTCCTTTTTTTATGTCAATTTTTACAGCTTAACCCCAAGTTGACCCGCCAAGTTGGTGACAAATTGCCAAGCCACACGGCCAGAGCGCCCACCGCGCGTTGCTGCCCATTCAATAGCCTGTTTACGTAGCTCTTCGGCACTGATTTCAAAACCAAAATGTTGGCTATATGTATCAATCATGCCCAAATACTCAGTTTGTGTTGGGTTGTGAAAACCAACCCACAAACCAAATCTGTCAGAAAGCGATACTTTTTCGTCAATCGTATCGCGCACATTAATCGCATTGGCTTGTTCGTTTTCAATCATTTCACGAGGCAAAAGATGGCGGCGGTTACTGGTGGCGTAAAACACAATATTCTCTGGCTTGCCTTCAAGCCCACCTTCCAACACCCCCTTAAGCGATTTATAGCTATTATCCCCTGCATCAAAACTCAAGTCATCACAATATAAAATAAACCGTTCAGCGCGGGTTGAAAGTTGGCGCATCAGCAAAGGTAGGCTGTCAATGTCTTCACGGTGAATTTCAACCAGCTTTAAATCAGGGTATTCATCACTTACTTTTTCAAATACTGCCTTGGTCAGTGAGCTTTTGCCCATCCCGCGCGCGCCCCATAACAGTACGTTATTAGCAGTCAGTTCCTGCGCGAACTGTCGTGTATTTTCTAAAATAATCTTTTTTTGATGATCAATATATTTCAGCAAATCAATATTCAGCGAATTAATGCGCTGCAACGGTCGTAAATATTCGCCATCCGCTTCCCAAACAAAACCCGATGCTGTGTAATCTGTCGCAGGTTTTACATCAGTTTTTTGAGCTTGCGCTATTATTTTTAACGATGCAGCAATTTCACTCAATTGCCCCAATAATTGTTCATTTTCACTCATCTCGCACCCTCAACTCATAATATTTACTCAAACTAAGGGCAAACGACGTTATATTTCAATCATAATCTCAAATAAATGCCTATAATCCAAATAATTTAGGCTGCAATGTTGCAATGTTAAAAATCAGGGTTATATTCCATTTAATTAGATTTCAGCGGTTTCCCGCCGATTTTCTTCAAGTAAAGTTTTAAGGACTGTCATTATGGATTCAAATATCATCCAATTCGTGCCAATTATTTTCATCTTCGTGGTGATGTATTTCTTGGTTATCCGCCCACAACAGAAAAAAGTTAAGCAACATCGCGCAATGGTAGATGGCATTCGCCGTGGCGATACAGTGGTAACTGGTGGCGGCCTTATCGGTAAAGTTTCAAAAGTAAACGATGAGCGCGAAGTGACTATCGACCTTGGCGAAGGCATCAAAGTTCGCATCGTTCGTTCAATGATTTCAGAAGTTCGCGTTAAAGGCGAACCTGTAGCAAACGACAAATAATAAAAATTCGAGAGCTTGTCTTATTTTAGACAAGCTCTTTTTTTATTGATCATTTGCAAGAATTAATTTTAAGAAAGCCCGCACATGTTGCATTTTTCACTTTGGAAAACCATTGCCATCGCACTTGTCAGTTTGGCGGGTGTTTTGTTTGCGTTGCCCAATATTTTAAGCGATGAACAAGCGCAAAATCTGCCAAGCTTCATGCCCAGTAATAAATTGCATTTGGGGTTAGACCTTAAAGGCGGCTCGCATTTGCTTTTACAAGTGCAAACAGGCGTCATCATTGTCGAACGTATGGAATCGGTTAAAGATGAAATTCGCTCTAGCCTACGTGAAAAGAAAATTGGCTATACAGGCCTTAAAGTTACCGACGAAACAGTCACTCTAAAAGTGCGTAAGCCCGAACAAATGGAAGATGCTCTCATCGCCATTAAAGGCTTATCTCAGCCCGTTACAAGCAGCTTGCTGCAAGGCGCTTCAGCACGTGACATCGAAGTTACGCAAAATTCAGACACTTCAATCACAGTGGCTCTATCAAACGAGGAACGTGTTGCAAGGGTCAAATCTGCGGTTGCACAATCTATCGAAATCTTGCGTCGTCGTATTGATGAACTAGGCACAACCGAGCCAACCATTCAGCCCCAAGGTGTAAATCGTATTTTGGTGCAAGTGCCAGGTGTCGAGCCAGAAAAACTCAAAGGCCTCATTGGTAAAACAGCAAAACTTACCTTCCATGAAGTCGACACCAGAACAAACCCGAATGGTCTTATCCCTTCGGATAGTTTTACAAAACCAGATATCGAAAACGAAAATCAACTATATGTGCTTAAACGCCGCGCCATCCTAACAGGCGAAAATTTGGTTGATGCGCAAGCAGGCTTTAGCCAACAGAACAATGAAGCGATTGTTAGTTTTAAATTCGATACCGCAGGCGCTAAAAAATTCGGCAATTTCACCGCTTCGCATGTAGGTGAACCATTTGCCATCTTGCTCGATAATCAAGTCATTTCAGCCCCAACCATTCAAACGGCCATTCGTGGCGGTTCTGGCCAAATTTCAGGTAATTTCACTGTCGAAGGCGCAAACGAGCTTTCTATTCTGCTTCGTGCAGGCGCGTTGCCAGCCCCGTTGGATATCCTAGAAGAACGCTCTGTTGGTCCAAGCCTAGGTGCGGATAGTGTCGAAGCTGGTAAAATCGCTTCCATCATCGGTCTTGTTGGTGTGGTTATCTTCATCCTGCTTTCATATGGCCTATTTGGTCTATTTGCTAACATTGCCCTCATGGTCAATTTATTGCTCATCATTGGCGTTCTTTCCATGTTGCAAGCCACACTCACCCTGCCAGGTATTGCAGGTATTGTGCTTACAATCGGTATGGCGGTCGATGCTAACGTACTTATTTTCGAGCGTATACGCGAAGAATCGCGGCTCGGTAAATCACCAATTGCCGCAATCGAAACAGGCTATAACCGCGCTCTGACAACTATTTTAGATGCCAATATTACAACATTTATTGCAGCTGCCATTCTCTTCTATCTTGGCACAGGGCCCGTTAAAGGCTTTGCAGTTACCTTGTCTATCGGTATCATCACTTCGGTCTTCACGGCCTTTGTGGTTACACGTATTTTAGTGGCATTTTGGATCAAACGCAAACGTCCAAAATCAATCCCAATCTAGTTTCAACATCTAACGAAAAGGAAAATCTCATGAAAGGGTTCAACTTTGTTCCAGCAGGAACCAAAATACCTTTTATCGGTTTTCGATATATCAGTCTTGCAATGTCCATCGTCATGTTGGTGGCTTCTGCCGGGCTATTCTTCACCAAAGGCCTTAACTATGGTATAGATTTCTTAGGTGGTACCACCATCGAAATCCAAACTCTAGATGGGCCAGCCGATCTAACACAGTTACGCGCAACCGTTGGCTCTCTTGGTCTTGGCGATGTGCAGTTGCAAACTTTTGGCGCACCTAATGAGGTGTTGATTAAAATTCAAGCCCAAACAGGTGGTGATGGTAATTCCCAATCATCAGTGTTAGCCGTTAAAGCCGCACTGGAAACCCTCGGCACCGAAATAGAATATCGCAGTGTTGAGGTGGTGGGGCCAACTGTAAGTGGTGAATTGGTAGAAGACAGCGTCATTGCTGTGCTACTCGCCATTGGTGCGGTACTCATCTACATTTGGATTCGCTTCGAATGGCAATTTTCAGTCGCTGCTGTCGTGGCGTTAGTACATGATGTTTTCATCACCATCGGCTTTTTCTCATTGCTTCAGCTCGATTTTAACATTTCAATCATTGCAGCCTTGCTCACCATTGTTGGCTATTCCCTCAATGATACCGTGGTGGTGTTCGATAGGGTGCGCGAATATTTGCGTAAATATAAAAAGATGGAATTGGCCGAACTGTTAGACCTGTCAATCAACAGCACATTAAGCCGCACAATTCTAACTTCAGTCACAACTTTACTCGCACTTATGGCGCTTATTCTGTTTGGTGGCGAGGTTATTAAAGGCTTGTCATTGGCAATGATCTGGGGCGTTGTTATTGGTACATATTCTTCAATTTTTGTGGCTTCTCCATTATTGCTTATCCTTGGTGTTAAGCGCGATTGGAGCAAAAACAAAGTCACAACCGAAGCCACGAACCCATAGATACAATAATGTCAGATGAAAACCTACATCTACCGGGACAACATGCCATAGACACCTATGGCAATATGGGCTTTCGTTTTGCCGATATGTCTCATAAAGGCTCGTTACTCATCTTGCCAACAGGCACGTCCGATTGGCAAGTAAATGATGGCGAAGGTCTGAACCTCGAACAATTCTCTCAAATCATCGAGCAGAATGAAAAAATAGACATTCTCATATTAGGCATGGGCGAAAAAATGTATCTACCGCCCAAAGAAATACGCCAAGCCTGCCAAGCTAGCGGCATCGTTATTGAGTTTATGTCGACTAGCAATGCCGTGCGTACTTATAATGTTTTACTCTCCGAACAACGGCTCATAGCCGCTGCACTCATTGCGATTGATTGATATGTTGGATGATAATTTAAAAACAGAATTAAGCAGCCACATCGCTAAATTCGATCATCTAGCCATCAGCCTCATGCCAACTCATGTGCAAAAATCCATCTTTGTCCTGTATAGCTTTTTCGCCGAATTAGACAGCCTCGCAGCGCAAGTTAGTGAACCTATGTTGGGTGAGATCAGGTGCCAATGGTGGCGTGATGTCATTACGAACAAACAAGCCCAAAGCCCCTTGGCCGAAGCTCTGCTCACCGCCATCTCAACCCATAATTGGCCAGAGCAAGCCTTGCTCGATTTAATCGACGCTAAAATATTCGATCTTTATGCAAACCCAATGGAAAACACCTCAAGCTTCGAAGCTTATGCAGGTCACACTTATTCAACATTAGTTCAGCTCACCGCAACAGCCATAGACCCACAACAAGCCAAAACCTTCGCCGATGTTTCAGGGCATTTAGGCGTGGCGTTCACTGTGGCTAAATCATTGACTTATCTTAAGGTGCATCAATCCCGTGGGCAAATTTACATGCCAAATGATTTGGTCGCTGATGACCTCACAATCACCGAAAATCTAACCAACCCAAAAACCTTGCAGGCCTTTGTCGATCTGGGCTTGGCACATTATCAACAAGCCCAAAAACACCTCACAAAAAACACTGTTTTTTCGGCAACGCTGCCACTATTGCGATGTAAGTTAATATTGCAAAATGCCCAAAAATTAGGTGATGATGTTTATCAGAAGCTAGAAACCATTTCACCTAGTCAACTTAGTTTTCAATGGCAGGCTTTTAAAGCCAGCATTGGTAAAAAATTCTAAACCAAACGCCATTCATTGCCGTCAAATCGCTCTTGAGGAAAATATTTTTCCTTATAAGCCATATTAGCACAGCCGTTAATATAATAGCCCAAATAAATGTATGGCAGCTCGCTTTCACGGGCAAATTCAATATGGTCAAGAATTAGATAGCCACCCAAGCTGCTTTTAGCCATGTCAGGGTCAAAAAAGCTATAAACCATAGATAAGCCATCAATCATAAAGTCAGTCAATACTGCAGCCACTAAGCGGTTGTCAGTGGCGTCTCTATATTCAATCACTTTGGTTCTTACATTGGTTTCAGCAATCATCTTGGCATAATCGACAATGCCCATATCATTCATTTCACCATCGCCATGCCTTTTCATAATATACTTATGAAATAACTTAAATTGTTCCGAAGTCGGATGAGCAGGCTTTACACTTCTAATCAGATTTTTATTCTTATTTAGCACCCGTTTTTGGCTTTTGCTCGGCTTAAATTCGTCAACAATTAGGCGGGATGATTGACAAGCATCACACTCCTTGCAGGCAGGTATATAAGCAATATTCTGGCTACGCCGAAACCCGCGTTGCGATAATAAGTCAAAATATTTAAGCGCATTGGCGTTGTCTAATTTGGTGAATATCTTACGTTCTCTCTTGCCTTCTAGATATGAGCAAGTGTCCTCAACCGTTAGGTAAAAGGTCATGTCATCCAAATTATCTTCTAGCTTCTTATTCATGCCCAATCATAACCCATAATAAATAGGTATGGCAATTGTAAAGGTAACCCACATGATCAACACTAAAGGCACACCAGCTTTTACAAAGTCAAAAAACTTATAATTGCCGGGGCTCATCACCAGTAAATTGGTTTGGTAAGCAATCGGTGTGGCAAATGAGCAATTGGCCGCAAATATAACGGTATAGATAAATATCTGCGGTTCAATACCAAGCTCAAGTGCGGTGTTGTAGGCAATCGGTGCAAACAACACAGCCGTTGCGTGGTTAGATAAAAAATTGGTCAGAATGGCAATCATTATAAAGAATGCCGATAATATCATCCAAACAGGCGCACCTTCTAACATGGATACAACATTATTGGCAATCAAGCTCGCTCCGCCCACAGCTTCTAGCGCTGTCGACATAGCGAGCGCGGCTCCAATCAGCAAAAATATTTTACGATCAATGGCACGAGTAGCTTGTCTCACATTTAACGAGCCTGTCACAATCATTAACAAAGCCCCAATAAAGGCCGAAATCACAATCGGCACAATGCCAAATGCCGCCAACGCAATTGCAGTGGCAAAAATAATCAAAGAGCGCCTTGCATGGCTTAAAAGCGGCATATCAGTGGCCGACCATTCCAAAACCAATAAATCCCTAAACGTCCGCATGCCAAAAATATCAGCACGTCGGCCTAGCAGTAACAATACGTCACCTGCCTCCAACCGCACTTCATCAATCGCTTGGCGCATCATACGGCTACGCCTTTGTATGCCCAGCACAGTGCAACCCGTTTGCGCCAAATGGTTAGATTGATTAATGGTTTGCCCAATCATACGAGAAGCAGGTGCCACGATGGATTCAGCCATCGTTAAATCAGTCGCATCCGTATCAGTATTGCCATCATTCACATTAGGGTTGGCATAATTGCCACTGGTAAAACTCGCCTTAATAAAACTGTCTTTATCATTAAAATTACGTGTCAAAACATCACGTGTTGCGGCCACAATTACCACGTCACCCACTTTAAGTGTCAAGTCTTCAAAAGGTGGCAATATGGTCTGATAACCTCTATTCACCGAGCGCACAGTCATATTTTTAAGCTCAGGAAACAACCCAACACGGCTTTGAACACCAATTAAAGGGTTGTTATGGTTCAACCGAATTTGTGCCAAAAACTGCTTGCCACTCGCGGTGTTAACATTCGCTCCGTCGCCAGTTTTTTTGTTGGTCTGCAATAACCGCGGCATCACAAAAATAACATATAAAGCACCTACAGATGCCAATATCAGGGCAGGGGCGGTAAAGTCAAAAAACTTAATGGCAGGCAAGCCTTTTTGCTCAATAATAGATGATGCCAATAAGTTAGAAGACGAACCAATAAGCGTCGTCATACCACCAAGAATACTGATAAAGCTCAAGCTCATTGCCACACGCGATTCTGCAATTTTAATCTTACGCGCCAGCCCAATGATAATCGGTAAAAACATAATAACCACTGGGGTGTTGTTCAAAAACGCACTCACAATACCGGCAATTAAAAAGATAGAAGCAATGGTCACCTGCGGGTGTCTTTCACCAACGCGCGATACCAATTGCGCCACACCATCAAGTGCACCCGTCTGAAACAACGCTTGCCCAATCACCAGTAACGATAAGATGGTTATCAGTGCAGGGTTGGCAAAGCCCGCCAATATATCCACGCTAGATACGTTCCGTCCACCTTCAAGAGGCACAGGGAAAAAGTAAAATAACACTAAAAAGGCAGCAATAATTGCCAAAGAAGTAATTTCGAGGCTAATTTTTTCGGCGGCATAAGATATAATGGCAAAGCCAATAATCAAAAAACAAATCCACAAAGGAATATTTTCCGCATACATGTCATACATTTCAATCATTCTTAAAGCATGCTAAATTTTGGAACAAATTTCCATTTAAAAACCGTTCTAAAGAAATATACACACAGATAACCGACAATATTACCACTAATGGACACTTTGCTTGGTTAAATTAATTACATATGCTATTGAAATTTACGGGCTCAATTGAATGAAAAGTTATACCAACAAAAATCATTATTCCGCCTTACATTCTAACCCCTAAAAGCAAAGGGAGGCATATAAATGTCTGATACTCCAAAAGAAACCGAAACTCCAGAAGTTGTAGCCGCAGAAAGCAATACAACCCCTGAAACTGTTGAATCTCCTGCAAAAGCAGCAGATGAAGCCAAAACCGAAGCACCTGTTGCGGAGGAAAAAGCAGAAGAAGCCAAAACTGAAGCACCTGTTGCCAAAGAAAAAGCTGCAGACACTAAAACAGAAGAAGCTAAGCCAAAAGAAGCTAAAGCTGAAGAAGCTAAGCCAGAAGAAGCAAAAGCTGAAACTGAAGAAGCTCCAGCAACTATTGATGCAAAAGCGCTTTTCCCAAAATTCTTCTCTCAATCAGTAAGCGACAGCGATTATGAAATCCGCAAAGCCATTGATAAAGAATATCGTCGTCAGTCAGAAGAAATCGAACTAATCGCATCAGAAAACATCGTATCTCGCGCTGTGATCGAAGCTCAAGGTTCTGTTCTTACAAACAAATATGCCGAAGGTTATCCTGGGCGTCGCTACTATGGCGGTTGCCAACATGTAGATGTGGTCGAAAACGTAGCCATCACACGTGCTAAAAAACTATTTGGTGCCGAATATGTAAATGTGCAACCACATTCAGGTTCACAAGCCAACCAAGGCGCTATCATGGCTATGGTTGAGCCAGGCGCAACAATTCTGGGCATGAGCCTAGATGCTGGCGGTCACTTAACACATGGTGCAAAACCAAATCAAAGTGGTAAATGGTTCAACGCTGTTCAATATGGCGTTAAAAAAGAAGATAACCGCATCGACTATGATGAAGTGGCAAAACTAGCTAAAAAGCATAAGCCTGCTATTATCATTGCTGGTGGTTCAGCCATCCCACGTGAAATTGATTTTGCGAAATTCCGCGAAATTGCAGATTCATGTGGCGCTAAGCTTATGGTCGATATGGCGCATTTTGCAGGTCTTGTGGCAGGTGGTCAACATCCTAGCCCGTTCCCTCATGCAGATGTGGTTACAACAACAACCCACAAAACATTGCGTGGCCCTCGTGGTGGTATGATTCTTACAAATGACGAAGCTCTTGCTAAGAAAATCAACTCTGCCATTTTCCCAGGCATTCAAGGCGGCCCATTAATGCACGTTATTGCGGCTAAAGCCGTCGCATTTGGCGAAGCCTTGCGTCCAGAATTTAAGCAATATACGCAAGCCGTTGTTAATAACGCACAAAAACTAGCTGCCACTCTTATTGAAGGCGGCCTAGATATTGTAACTGGCGGTACCGATACACATGTTGTTTTGGTTGACCTTCGCCCTAAAAAGCTAACTGGTAAAGTGGTTGAAGAATCACTCGGTCGCGCTAACATCACATGTAACAAAAATGGTGTGCCGTTCGATCCAGAAAAACCAACAATCACATCAGGCATTCGCTTGGGTTCTCCTGCTGGCACCACTCGTGGCTTCGGCGAAGCAGATTTTGATACAATTGCAAAGCTAATTCTTGAAGTTGTTGAAGGTTTGGTAGAGAATGGTGAAGAAGGAAACGGTAAAGTTGAGTCGCGCGTTAAACGTAAAGTACGCGATCTATGTCGTCGTTTCCCAATTTACGAAGCTTAAATATGGTTGGCAGCGCATAGCTCCTTCCTTATATTTAAATTAAGGATTTAGAGTATATGCGTTGCCCCTTTTGCGCCAATACAGATACACAAGTTAAAGATAGTCGCCCGACGGATGAGCATACAGCCATTCGTCGTCGTCGTTTCTGCCCCGAGTGCGGCGGACGCTTCACAACATTCGAGCGTGTTCAGCTACGAGAGCTAACAGTGATCAAAAAATCTGGTCGGCGCATCCCGTTTAACCGCGAAAAACTCATGGCTTCCGTTCAAATCGCTTTGCGCAAACGCGATGTCGATGAGGAGCGTATTGAACGCATGGTTAGTGGCATTTCACGCAGGCTCGAAAGCCGCGGCGAAAACGAAATTCAGTCAGTGCTTATTGGTCAAATGGTTATGGAAGGTTTGCGCGCGCTCGATGAAGTGGCCTATATCCGCTTCGCCTCTGTATACAAAGATTTCCACGAAGCCAAAGAATTTGGTGAGATAATCAATAACTTGTCCGAAGATGAAGATTAGACAAAACAGAATCAGGTGCAATAACAAAAAAAACTAGCAGACTTGCGCTTTGAATTCAGTTATATAAGCCATTCAATCAATAGAAAAGCGACAATATGTCAGAAAATAGTTCAAATAAAAAACAAAAAACCGTTCCCGCTCGTTCTTTGGCGCGTTTAGGTGCAGTTTTGGCTTTGTATCAAATGGATATTGCAGGCACCGATCTCTCCATTATTGTCGATGAATTCCTTAGCTCTCGTGGCCCCTCAGCGGTAGAGAGTGACAATGAGGACAGTATGCAAATTGATTTATCAACAATGGATCAAGAGCTATTCAAAGATATTTTACACGGTATAGTTGCAAACCAACAAGAAATTGATAGTGCAATTCACGATCGCCTAAATGCAGATTGGCCAATGGCTCGCATAAATACAACTTTGCGCGCTGTTTTCCGCGCCAGCGCCTATGAAATGCTTAAACGTTCCGACATACCACCAAAAGTTATTATAAATGAGTATGTTGAGATGTCGAAAGCCTTTTTCGATGCCAAAGAAACCAACATGATAAATGGTGTTCTAGATAGCATTGGTAAAGATATTCGGGCATTGTAAATTATCGGTTGCATTTACAACCTATACGAGATAGTTATGAGTAATCACATTATCTAAAGTTGTAGGTCGCTCGTGCGTGAAAAAGATATTATAAGTAAATATTTTTCTCCTTTGTCGGAAGGAGCGTTAGGCGCACATGGCTTAAAGGACGATATTGCAGTTCTTGGTAACCTAGGATCTGGCCTGTTGGCTATCAATATGGATAGCCTTGTAGCGGGAACACATTTTTTCGAAAATGACGACCCAAGTATTCTGGCACAAAAATGCCTGCGCGTGAACATTTCCGATCTGGCTGCCAAAGGCGCCACACCATTTGGTTATTTCCTGTCCTTGGCATTGCCCACAACAGCAACCGAATCTTATATCGAATCATTTGCACATGGTTTGTCGATAGACCAAAGTAATTATAATCTCAATTTATTGGGCGGTGACACCGTCAAAACCAGTGGCCCCCTCACTATCACCATTACAATTTTGGGGTTGCTTTCCAATCAAGAAATTCCAAGACGCTCCGCAGCACAGGTTGGCGATGATATTTATGTATCAGGCACCATAGGCGATGGCGCATTGGGGCTGCTAGCTCATCCTGATTATGCAGGAACAAAAAAAATAACGGCCAAATTTAGCCGACACATTAGCCACTATTTATGTCCTGAACCAAGGGTAGAACTGCAAAACATAATTTCAAAATATGCTCATGCGTCAATGGATGTTTCAGACGGCCTGTTAGGTGATCTCAATAACATTCTCAACGGCTCATCAGTTGGTGCGCAAATCGCTGTCGAGGACATCCCATTTAGTGAAGAAACACAAAGCATACTAAATAGCGAAGTTGATATATTGCCCATCCTCATTGGCGGCGGCGACGATTACGAAATTCTTTTCACTGCTAGTCCAGATGATGCCGACTCAATCAAAACCTTGTCCGAAAAACTGTTCTTCCCGCTTACAAAAATTGGTAAGATCACCAAGGGCAACAAGTTGGAATTACGCCAGAATAATCAAGAAATTGATTTGGCTGAATTTGAATCCAGCCATTCTCACAATTGGTAACTTAAGCCAAAATTTTCTGAATAAACATATCCACTTCGTCGTGCAATTCTTTGGTTTTGTTATCCATGTCGTTGGAGGCTTCATTCATATTCATCGCCAATTTATTGGCTTCTACGGCTCGTTCACTCACGGTTACAATATTTTCCGAAACCAATAGCGTTTCGCTAGATGCTTCTTTGATATTTTGGCTAATTAGCTGCGTTGCGCTACCTTGCTCTTCCACAGCCGAAACCACAATTGAGGTTATTTCATTCACCTGATCCATAATACGTGTGATAGATTTTATCTCCCCAACCGTGTCTTTGGTAGAGGCCTGAATCAGCCCAATATGCTTTCTAATTTGTTCAGTGGCGCTAGATGTTTGTGCAGCCAAAACTTTCACTTCCGATGCCACAACTGCAAACCCTCTGCCCGCGTCGCCCGCTCTGGCAGCTTCAATGGTGGCGTTCAACGCCAATAGGTTGGTTTGCTCTGCAATTGATTGAATGAGCGAAACCACATCACCAATTTCTTCGGCGGCGATCGCAAGCTCTGTTACTTTATTTGTCGTCTGGCTTGCGCCCTGCATAGCTTCTTCAATAATTCGATGGCTATGGTTCACTTGACCCGCAATTTCTAATATGGATGATGACAATTCCTCGGATGCCGTCGCAACAGTTTGCACATTTAACGATGCTTTTTGTGATGCCACTTGGGTATCTGCCGATTCGCTTCGGTTTAATTGCGCACCAGCAATAAGGTCATTTGAAGTTGTTGTCATGTTATGGCAGCTCTCACCAACATTTTCGATAAAGCCCATAATGTTTTTCTGAAATTCCTCGGCAAAGTCCACTCGTTGCTGCTTGGCTTTACCCACCATAGAAACCCGTTGAATTTCCTGCTCTTGCTCCATTTCTACGCGCTTAACCGCATTTTCCTTAAATATATCGACAGCACGAGACATGTCACCCACTTCATCTTTGCGTTGGTTATCTTCAACCAATGCTGATAAATCACCCTTGGCAATGGCCACCATAGTCTGGGTAAGTCTGGAAATTGGCGAGGTAATCGCGCGTGCTGCCCAAGCGCCAAATATGGCAATCAAAACAATCACAATAAATGTCCCAATCAACACATAATTTCTGGCCTGGTTCAGCGGAATGTTCACTTCATCAGAGGCTTGCATAGCCGATAATGTCCAATCCAAACCATGAAACTTAAACGGTTGCGCTGCCATAACTGCATCTGTGCCATTATAATTTTGGTTAAACCGAATAGACGCTATGTCAGTTTCCAAGCTTTCGGTCAAGATTTCTGCACCAATACTAGTTTCTAGTATTTTGGCTTCCTCTAAATTCGTTGGGTGTGTGCGCAGAGTTTGGTTAGGTCCTGTTAAGAAGGTAGCACCAGTTGCACCTAAATTTTCACCAGAATCCATAATTTTTTCAATAATATCAGATGGCATTTGAAAAGCAATCACGCCCACCTTTCGGCCCGATATGCCAGCCGCGTAAATGGTCTTAGCGACAAAACTTGCAGGCGCTCCGTTACTAGGCGCATAGCGATCAAAATCTTGGATGCTAAAGTCTTCTTTACCGGTGTTTTCTAAGGCTTTTCTATATACTTTACCCAACCCGCTGTCTTTAAATTCACCGTTCAAAAAATTGGTTGCATAGTCATATTCTTTAAATACCGAATATACTAAATCACCTTCAAGGTTAAAAATAAAAATATCGTAATATCCGCGGATTCTCAAAAATTCTCTAAAATGGTTATGATGCTTCTGGTGTGCTTGATGATACGGATTCTCACCAAATGCCCGTTCATATTTTTCTTTCTCACCTGTTGGGTATGGGTTGTCGGTTATATAAGCCTTTTGCAACGTCTTAGTTACATCCGCTCCCATAGTTTGCCAAGCATCGCCAAAATCATACAAGGCCTTTAGTGTTTCTCTCGCTGCAGATTTTATAACAATGTCTTGCTGCACATTATAAAAAAACCTATCCAATAATTTCTTCTGGCCAAATAAAACATTGGTAAATCGGTCAATAACAGATGTAGAAACTTGACGTGAAGTTTCTCTATATCCAATATAGCCCGCGCTGCTCGCGGCCAATATTGCCGCAATTACAAACAATGTGGGTAGTTTGAAACTTAGCTTCATGTTTTTTGAAAATATATTTAAATTCATCATCCGATATTTTTCCTAAGATAATTTTTCAATTCAGGTCAAATACCATTACAAGTAAATTTGCTTAATAACCCCTTAAATACAGATTTAGTAATGAACACAAATATAAGTATTTCAATGTGTTATAGTATATATTTAATGTTCTATACCACTCCTGCAAAGGCCAAATATATTTTTAAATTATGCTGAAAAGCAAAATACTATTCATTTACTGCTAATTTTAACAACCCATCAATACAATTGAATGGTCGCGCAAGCGTTTTTAGTCTATTTGATAAGTTAATTTTACAGTTTTTTATGGTGTTTTATGACAGAATCAATTCCACCTCATGTGAGGGACGATAAAGTAGCACGGCGTAATGCATTAATTTTAGCACTTTGTTTTGCACTTGGCGGCATCACTACTTTTTCTGTCATGAGCCTTATCGCAAATGTGGCTTATAGCATTGCAGATGATAAAGGCTTGGCAACGTTGCCCATTACATCATTCTTGGTGGCCTCTATGCTCACCTCCATTCCCGCTTCTATGCTCATGCAAAAGATCGGTCGTAAATCAGGCTTTCGCATCGGCATTCTTATTGGTACGGCAGGTTGTTTGCTCGCCGCTTATGCCATCTATTTAAGTAATTTCTGGGTGCTAACAGCATCGACATTTCTGATTGGCGTCATGGCTTCATTTCAAGCATTCTATCGCTTTGCAGCAGCCGATACAGCATCAGATAAATTTAAAAGTGTAGCAGTGTCTTGGGTTATGTTTGGTGGCGTATTAGCTCCAATCGTTGCACCAAGCATTATTAAATATAGTAAAAATCTACTAGATCCATATTTCATAGCAGGCACATTTTTAGTCGCTGCAGCGGTCACAGTGCTTGCTTATATTCTGGTATCATTCATTGAAATCCCCAATGAGGAAAAGACCAAAACAAAAAATACAGGTCGGCCATTGTTGGAAATCATCAAACAACCCTTATTCAGCATTTCGGTAGGCGCTGCTATGGCAAGTTATGGCCTTATGACATTCGTTATGACCGCCACACCTTTAGCCATTTTAGGCTGCGGGCAGGGTTATGAAGTCGATGATGTCACATTCGTCATCCAATGGCATGCCATTGCTATGTATGGCCCCGCCTTCTTTACAGGCAAAATCATCCAACGCATTGGCGCACAAGTGGTTATTATGCTTGGATTGTTAATGTTAGCAGGTTGCGCCATTGTTGCAGCTATGGGTGTCGAAATCACCCATTTCTGGGTTGCACTGGTATTGCTAGGCCTAGGTTGGAACTTCGGCTTTGTGGGCGCCACTGCCATGGTGACAAAATATTACCGCCCCGAAGAAAAATTCAAAGCCCAAGCGTTTAACGATTTTATGGTTTTTGGCACATTGGCCATCGGCTCTTTCGCCTCAGGCAAAATCTATAACAATTGGGGCTGGGATGGCGTTACGTTCGTCATCTACCCATTTGTCGCCCTGGCGTTTGTTTTGGTCTTGGCATCATTCTACTTCAAAGATGAAAAAGCCTAAAACATACAATTTCGCCACAAAAAAATAGCCGCATATGGCGGCTATTTGAAAACGTTGTGAGCTGAAAAAGCTGTTAGTTGAATGCCGCGCCATTGCCACGAGCAAAGCTAGTGCCACCACCAGCATTTGGTTTCACACCACCACCCAACAATTGTTGGATAAAGTTAAGGTCTTTCTTATAGGTCGGTGTTGTCTGGCTAATAAAATCAATCAGCACACCATCTTGTAAGCCGTAATTAGCAATTTTACTCACCCGTGCATTACGCCCAAAATGCACAGCCACAACTTTTCTTTCGTCGTCTGGAGTGCCTATCAATGCAAATCTAGATTGCTTAGAGCTAATGTAATAATATGAAAGCCCGTTTGCTGTTGTGGTTACAGATGGGCTGCCCAAAATAGAATTAACTTCTCTTTTGCCCATTCCAATGGTTATGTCTTCAACAGCACCTGCTTGCGCCACATATCCGTGTTGGTCGATAATAGACCCGCAACTTGTTAACATGACTGTCGAACCCAATAATGCCAAAGCAAAAATATTGCGAATCTTCTTATTTGAATTTTGTTTCATAAACCACTCATAAATATAACTAATTTTTAAGGTTGCATATTTTAGTGTCAATAATATGGCAAGCTCATTTGTTTCAAAGTGGGGTATATTGTTTTGAAAATCAATGATAATCAGTTTTTTAAGAAAATAAGTCGCATTTTTTTCCCATACTTGCTAATGAGATGCTGTTAAACTATTCATATTCAGTAAATATATGATGCAATTATAGCGATTTTAAAATAATGGTAAAAATATTAGGCATGTATATTGGCTCAGAGCGCCAAGATAACAAAAAAGCCCAAACCTTATATACCCACATAGTCACTGCTTCGCGTAATCCCGAGCTTTATGGCCGCCGTGGCGCAGCCGATACTGCTAATGGCCGTTTCGAGCTTATAATTTTGCACATTTTTATGCTGTTTCGCCGCATGCAAGAAGATGACAAATATATGCAGTCCATAAAGCAAAAAATGTTCGATTGCTTTTTAGAGAATATGGATGTGAATTTAAGGGAAATCGGTGTCGGGCCCGATGGTGTGCCAAAACGCATCCAAAAAATGCTCGAAAATTTCTACGGTCGGGCAGGGGCATATCAAGCCGCAATTGATGAGAATGACGTCGAATTACTTTCACAAGTTATCGCCCGTAATTTCTTTTCCGATCAAAATCCAAATGATGAAGGCGCAAACAACTTGGCCGAATATGTATTCAGTGCCATCAAGGTTCTAGATGAAACAAGTCTAGAGGATTTGCTCACTTCTAATTTTAAATTTACAGGCGAATAGGAAATATTCAAATGAAACAATATCATGTAAAAAATATGAAGCAGGTCTTTATAGTCGACGATTTGCCAAAAGTAGGTTTCGACCTTAAAATTAAAGCCACCGACGAAGAATGCGCTCTCATGGCAGAAGCGTTGAATATTGATAAGGTTGCAAGCTTCCGTGCGACATTGCTTATTTCTCAATGGCGTCGTGGTGGCGCTCATATTGTTGGCGAATTCGAAACCAGCATCACTCAATCATGTGTTGTTTCGTTAGAACCATTCGATAGTGAAGTCAAAGAAACCATAGATCAAAAATTCTTTTCAAGCCTTAAATTACCCGAGCTAAACGACAAAAATGAAGGCGAGATGATTGATAATGACATGGACCCGCCTGACGCTCTAGAAGATGGCAAATTAGATGTTTTTGATTACTTGGTCGAAACTTTGTTGCTTCACCTAGATCCATATCCCCGCAAGCCCGATGGTCAACTCGAAAGCCTAGCAATAGCGGGTAAATTCGAAATCAATCAGCCAACAATGGAAGATGAACAACCAATCATTGACGAAGATGGTAGCGTTTCAGAATCTAAAGTTAAATCCAAAGCAACACATAAACCATTTGCCGACTTAGCTAAATTGTTGAAAGATAAATAACTTCGCCATAATTCAGACATAGATTTTGGCGAATATGGCTGCATAGTGTATATGTATGTAAAAATCTTGCAAATGCCTATAAAAAATATATCGTCAAAGTCTATAACAATTCCAATTGGAAATATATTGTAAATGACAGAAAATATTGTAATCGCGTTAGATGTAATGAGCGGTGAACAAGGCCCCGAAGCCGCTATGGATGGCGCTAATATTTCTTTGAGCCGAAATCCAAATTTGTTTTTCCATTTGTTCGGCGATACACAAATTATAGAAACTCTACTTAAAAAATATCCAGATCTTAAAGCCAGTAGCGAAACCCATCATACCGATTTTGTGGTACCGATGGATATGAAGCCAAGGCAAGCATTGCGTCAAGGGCGTAAAGTAAGCTCAATGTGGCAATCCATAAATAGTGTGCACGAAAACGTATCAGGTGGCGCTGTTTCAGCGGGCAATACAGGCGCGCTAATGGCAATGGCAACTTTTTGTTTGCGCACTTTGCGCCGTATAGACCGCACAGCCATTGCAGCCATTTGGCCAACAATAGATGGCGAAACCATTGTATTGGATATGGGCGCAAACCTACACGTTTCCACCCAAAACCTAGTTGATTTCGGCTTTATGGGCGCAGCTATGTCTCGTGTTGTGTTTGGCATAAAAAAACCAACAGTGGGTATCCTCAATATAGGTGAAGAAGAAATCAAAGGTAATGAAGATTTAAAAGACGCAGCCGCGATCTTGCGAGAATCAGATATGCCGTTAGAATATATCGGTTTCGTAGAGGGCGATGGCATTTCAAAAGGCCATGCAGATGTTGTGGTGACTGAAGGCTTTGCAGGTAACATTGCACTTAAAACGGCCGAGGGCACAGCGCGCCAAATTACAACATTATTACGCGATGCTTTTAACGCGTCTTGGCGTTCAAAATTGGGCTACCTATTGGTGGCACCATATCTTAAAACCATGCGCGATAAGATGGATCCGAACAATTCCAATGGCGGTGTGTTTTTGGGTCTAAAAGGCATTGTTGTTAAATGCCATGGCTCTTCCGATAATCTGGGCTACGCTCATGCAATCGACCTAACGGCAGCCATGATCAAAAACAACTTGGTCAACGAGATCCGCAAAGATTTAAATACCTTTTATAAAGATCAAGACCCAGCTCCCACCGAGGATGAAACCGGCTCAGCCGAAGTTAAGGAAAAATCATGAGTATTTTGCGCTCTGTTATCATTGGCTCTGGTAGCTATTTACCACCTAACATTGTTACAAATGCAGACCTTGCAAAGACTGTAGATACAACAGATGAATGGATCACCTCACGCTCAGGCATTAAACAACGCCATATTGCAGATAAGGGCGTCCTCACATCAGACTTAGCAACCGAAGCTGCTAAAGATGCGCTCAAGAATGCAGGAATAGATGCTTCAGAGATTGATCTCATCGTTTTGGCAACAGCTACGCCCGATCGTATTTTTCCCGCAGCAGCCATTAAAGTACAGGCCAATTTAGGCATTACCCAAGGTTGCGCGTTCGATGTTGCAGCAGTTTGCTCAGGCTTTGTATTTGCACTTACCGTTGCAGATAATATGTTAAAAGCTGGCAATTTCAAAAAAGCGCTAGTTATTGGCGCAGAAACTTTCTCCAGAATTATCGATTGGGATGACCGCGCAACTTGCGTGCTGTTTGCTGATGGTGCAGGCGCAGTCGTGCTAGAAGCTCAAGAAAATCAGGGCACAATTAACGATGCTGGCATCATCTATTCGCACCTAAGGTCAGATGGTCGCTACGAAGATTTACTTTATGTAGATGGCGGGCCAAGTTTGGGTTACCCACGTGAAGGCAATCAAGGCTATGTCAAAATGTCTGGTAATGATGTGTTTAAACATGCGGTTAAAAAAATCGGTTCGTCTATAGAACAAGCACTCAAAGATAATAACATTACCGCCGAAGATGTTGATTGGTTCGTTCCACATCAAGCCAATAAACGCATATTAGATGCTGTGGCCAAAAGAATTAAACTAGATGAATCAAAAGTTGTAATTACCGTTGATAAACATGCAAATACATCAGCTGCATCTATCCCGTTAGCCTTGCACGAAGCGGTTAAGGACGGTCGCATCAAAAAAGGTGATCTCATTTTAATCGAGGCTTTAGGCGGCGGTTTCACATGGGGTTCTATGTTATTTAGGTGGTAATCATACTTTTTAATTGTAAAATTTAGAATTTAGCAATAATATCGCTTTATATTATAGAGACTGTTTGTTTTGAGTATATAAAGTTCTATTATTGATTTTAAAAGGTAATTGGAGGGACTATGCCGGATAAAACGTTAACCAGAGCCGATTTAAGTGAAGCCATATATCAAGAAATTGGCCTTTCACGTAGCGAATCTTCGCAATTGGTGGAAACAGTAATCGATGAAATCTGCACAACTCTTGCCGATGGCGAGTCAGTGAAAGTTTCTTCGTTTGGCAATTTCTTAGTCAGACAAAAGAAAGAACGCATCGGACGCAATCCCAAAACAGGTGTTGAAGTGCCAATTACGGCACGACAAGTAGTTGTGTTTCACGCAAGCCATGTTCTAAAAGATAAAGTGGATGTCGCCCACAAATAATACTTATACTTATTGGGAAGATAATAACATCTTATTTCATGTTATTTTTCGGTGCGTATTTCTGCGTCGAATCCCGTGTTGAGTAACAAATACAGACTTATCAATTTATAATAAAAAGTGTAATTTAATGGAAAAATCAGCAAATGCTTTTCGCACAATAAGCGAGGCCGCAAACGAGTTGGACGTGCCACAACATGTACTGCGTTTTTGGGAAACAAAATTCAAACAAATTAAACCAATGAAACGCGGCGGTGGCCGTCGCTTTTATCGCCCACAAGATGTTAATCTCATCAAAGGTATTAAATATTTTCTATACGGCCAAGGCTACACCATTAAAGGCGTGCAAAAAATACTAGCCTCAAAAGGCGTTGTCTACACCGCAAATGCTTGGCGCGAAGATGCTGAGCAAGAGCCTATCATTCAAAATGATGCAAAACGAATCAACATTCCTGCCGATGTTTTAATGGAAAAACCACCTTCAATGCCAGCACGCTCAGCATTGGTTGGCGAGGCTAGTCCTGCGCAATTCATTCCGCAACAATCAAATGTCATCGAAGATAATGACAGGCAAGAACGCCTGATGATGGAAAAAAATGCCAAAATCAAGAGTATTCTAGCCGAATTGGGTGAGATTAAACAAATCATCAAATCAGCAAAATAATAAAGCGCGGTGAGCCAAATTTTTTCAATGCACTTATTCCCCGATTAATATGGGTTTAAGTGCATTTATTTCTTGTGCTTTATGAATTTACTGTTATAAAACGCACATTACACACGTAGATATCAAAAGGGTACAAGTGACCCTTCCGGTGACATTAGTTCACAATCTACGGAGGTTTAACCGGAAAAACAGGAGTAAACGCATGGCGTTACCAGATTTCACAATGCGTCAGCTATTAGAGGCTGGCATTCACTTTGGTCATCAAAAATCCCGCTGGAATCCAAAAATGGATCAGTATATTTTTGGTACACGTAACAAAATCCATATCATGGATCTTTCAAAAACTGTTCCATTGCTTCATCAAGCACTTGTAGCTGTTCGTGATGTTGTTGCTGGTGGTGGCCGCGTACTATTCGTTGGTACAAAACGCCAAGCTTCAGATCCTATCAAAGCATCTGCACAAAGCTGCGCACAATATTACATCAACCATCGTTGGTTGGGTGGCGCACTTACAAACTGGAACACTGTTTCTAAATCTATCAAACGTCTTAATGAGCTTAACAAAATTTTCGAAGCCGATACACATGGTCTTACGAAAAAAGAGCTACTTAAAATGACTCGCGAACATGGCAAGCTAGATCGTGCTATTGGCGGCATTAAAGATATGGGCGGCGTTCCAAACCTTATTTTTATCATCGATACAAATAAAGAATCATTGGCAGTAGCCGAAGCTAAAAAATTGGGCATTCCAGTTGTTGCGGTTTTGGATTCAAACTCAAACCCAGATGATATCGACTATCCAATTCCTGGTAACGAT
Organism: Hyphomicrobiales bacterium; assembly: GCA_051531935.1. Classification (GTDB taxonomy): domain Bacteria; phylum Pseudomonadota; class Alphaproteobacteria; order Rhizobiales; family OSC116; genus OCS116. Next base: position 121,985 of record JAOPTR010000003.1, on the reverse strand, counting down.
GATGCGTCTCGCGCTATCGAACTTTATTGCGATCTTATTGCACGTGCTGCACTAGATGGTATCTCACAAGCTCACGGCGATGCCGGTTTTGATCTTGGCGAAGGTGCTGATCTACCTGAAGATGTTGTAGCTGAAGTTGAAGCTGCTACAGATGCAGAAATCGAAGCACCTGTAGAAGTAGCTGCGGCTCCAAAAGCTGCTGCAACTGGTTCAGATGATCTGAAAGAACTTTCAGGTGTTGGTCCAGCTCTAGAGAAGAAGTTGCACGCTGCTGGCGTAACAACATTCGCTCAAATCGCTGCTTGGACAGATGCTGAAGTTGAAGATTTTGGCGAAAAGCTATCTTTCAAAGGCCGCATTGAGCGCGAAGGTTGGATCGAACAAGCTAAAAAATTAGCTAACTAATTCGACTTTACAACTTAAGTTGGCGTGTTTTAACCACACGCCAATTCCAAAAATATTATTTCAATTCTAGCAATCATTCTTACGAGTGATTGCTATTCTAACAGATAGGCTAAGAAAATGGCTATTACTGCAAGTATGGTAAAAGAACTACGCGAATCAACTGGCGTAGGCATGATGGATTGTAAAACTGCGTTAAAAGAAACTGATGGCGATATGGAAGCTGCAGTAGATTGGTTACGTAAAAAAGGTTTAGCAAAAGCAGCTAAAAAAGCTGGCCGTGTGGCTGCTGAAGGCCTTGTGGCTGTTAAAGCTTCTGGTACATCAGCTGTTGTGGTTGAAGTGAACTCAGAAACAGATTTCGTGGCTCTTAACCCAGAATTTCAAACTTTGGTTTCAAATGTTGCTGATATTGCATTGGCAAACAAAGGTGACGATGCAGCGATTAAATCTGCGGCTTATTTAGACAGCGGTAAAACAACTGAAGAATTCATCACAGCTCTTGTGGCTTCAATCGGTGAAAACCTTGGTTACCGTCGTTCAACTACATTAAGCGTTGATAATGGCGTTGTGGCAACATATGTACATAACAGCGTAGTTGCTGGCGTTGCTGGTAAATTGGGCGTTCTTGTGGCTCTAGAATCAACAGGCGATGCCGATAAGCTTGATGCTTTGGGCAAACAAATCGCAATGCATATTGCTGCCACTAACCCAGCGTCTCTAGATGTTTCTGATCTAGATCCTGCGGTTGTTGAACGCGAGAAAAACGTATTGGTAGAAACTGCACGCGCTTCTGGTAAGCCAGAAAATATCATTGAAAAAATGATTGAAGGCCGTATGCGTAAATATTACCAAGAAGTTGTTCTTCTTCAACAAACATTCGTTATTGATGGCGAAAACACAGTTGAAAAAGCAGTTCAAATAGCAGCTAAAGAAATTGGTGCTGATATCAAACTTAAAGCTTTTGTTCGCATGGAACTAGGCGAAGGTATCGAGAAAAAAGAAGAAGATTTTGCTGCTGAAGTTGCTGCTGCAACAGGCCAATCTTAATCTTTAACTACGTTTAAATATAAAATCCTAAAAGTCGATATCACAATGTGATATCGGCTTTTTTTATGCTAAACTCCCTTAATTTAAATTAAAAGTGAGTCGCGCCCATGTCAGAATCCTCCTCCCTCAACGAACGCAACATCAACCCAGACCTTAAATATAAGCGTGTTTTGCTTAAATTGTCGGGTGAAGCGCTCATGGGCGATCAAGATTTTGGCATAGACATGTCTTTTGTCGATCAAATTGCTGGCCAAATTAAAGAAGCTTGGAGCCAAGGTGCCGAGATCTGTTTGGTCATTGGTGGCGGTAATATTTTCAGAGGCGTTTCTGGTGCTGCTCAGGGCATGAACCGCTCAAGTGCCGACTATATGGGTATGCTCGCAACAGTTATGAACGCGTTGGCTATGGCTAACGCTCTTGAAGAATTAAGCATTCCAACACGTGTACTTTCAGCCATTCCCATGCCCACAGTTTGCGAGCCTTTCGTTGGCCCACGCGCCCGTGCGCATTTAGGCAAAGGCCGTGTGGTTATTTTTGCTGCAGGTACAGGTAACCCGTTCTTTACAACCGATACAGGCGCTGCATTGCGCGCTGCCGAAATGGGCTGCGAAGCCTTGCTAAAAGGCACACAGGTCGATGGTGTGTATGATAGCGACCCTAATAAAAACCCAGATGCAAAAAAATATAGCAATGTAAGCTTTACCGATGTTCTGGCGAAAGACCTCAAGGTAATGGATGCCGCTGCCATCGCCTTGGCGCGCGATAATAACATTCCAATCATCGTTTATTCAATGACCCAAGACGAAGGTTTGATGGGTATATTGAAAGGCGAGGGTAGTTTTACCATTGTCAATGACCAGAAAACATCTTAATATCTATACAACAGAATAAACCATATAAATGAGAGTATTATGCCAGCATTAGATTTAAATGATATCGAACGTCGCATGGAAGGCGCCATTTCGAACTTAAAAACCGAATTTTCTGGCCTACGTACAGGCCGTGCATCCATTCATATGCTCGATCCTGTAATTGTTTCAGCCTATGGTGCCGATATGCCACTTAACCAAGTGGCAAGTGTTAGCGTACCAGAATCACGTATGTTGTCAGTTTCTGTTTGGGATACAGGCCTTGTTGGCGCAACCGACAAAGCCATTCGCGATGCAGGTTTAGGTTTAAACCCAATTGTAGATGGTAATAACTTGCGTATTCCCATTCCAGAGCTAAACGAAGAACGTCGTAAAGAAATGTCAAAAATAGCTGCAAAATATGCAGAAGCTTGCCGCATTTCTATTCGTAATGTACGTCGCGACGGCATGGAAATTCTCAAAAAAGCCGAAAAAGATAGCGATATTTCTAAAGATGAACAACATGATTCTGGTGAATTGGTGCAGGAGCTGACAGATACCTATATCAAACAGGTCGATGAGTCACTTAAGACCAAAGAAGTCGAAATCATGCAAGTTTAACTGTATTAGGTGAACCCCATATGTCTACGTCCGATCAATTTACCGATTTAAAAACCCGCTTTGTTTCCGCATTGATTATGGCAATAATTGCTTTTTTATGCATTTATTTCGGCAACATCTTCATGTTTGTTATGATTCTGGCATTCTTTTACATCGGTATGAAAGAATGGATGGATCTACCCAAAGATCGTAATTATTCGCGCTCTACTAAGCAAAAATGGTTCGGCTATGGGTTGCTTTATGTAGGTTGGGCATGTGTTGCATTATTGCTAATCCGCTATTCAGATGATCTAGGCTATGCCGCAACCATATGGCTCATCACCGTCACAATCGGCACCGATATTGGCGCATATTTTGCGGGTCGCTTCATTGGTGGTGCAAAAGTAGCTCCCTCAATTAGCCCCAATAAAACATGGGCAGGCGTTGGTGGTGGTATCCTTGGTGCCATCATTCTTAGTAGTATTTTCTTGTCATTGGCTAGCGTTCCAGTGAATAGCTCTATCATTAAATTAGTCATCGTGTTTTCGTTGGTTTCTCAATGTGGCGATTTCTTCGAAAGCTATATCAAGCGCCGCTTTTCTGTTAAAGATACGGGTTCATTCCTACCAGGTCATGGCGGTATATTAGATCGTATGGATGGCCAGATTTTCCTACTCATCTTTGCAAGTATATTCGCTTTCTTCGCAGGGCCAATAGATCAAATGGCAACCAGCCTACTGGTTTGGTAAAATAATTTAAATCTGCGTGTCGGGACTTCGGATGAAAACAATTAATATATTTGGTGTAACTGGTTCAATTGGTGGCTCCACGGTAAAAGTCCTTAATCAGCATAAAGACAAATTTTCAGTCAATGCCATCACCGCAGGCAGCAATGTAGTAAAACTTGCCAAATTAGCCATCGAGCTAAATGCAAAATACGCCGTCATTGCCAATGTTTCAAAATATGATGAGCTAGTCTCACTTTTAGCAGGCACAGGCATTCAAACCGATTGTGGCGAAGATGGCTTGGTTCGTATTGCCAAAATTGAAGTCGATATCTGCCTAGCCGCCATTGTTGGCTATGCAGGCCTCAAACCAACATTCACTTCATTAAAATACGCCAAGCGCGTGGCACTTGCTAATAAGGAATGTCTAGTTGTTGCAGGTACATTATTCCTAAAAGAAGCCAAAAAACACGGCTGCGTCATCACTCCGGTCGATAGCGAACACAGCGCCATGTTCCAATGCTTGCAAGGCAGCAAGTCAAGCGAGATGGAAAAAATTCTCCTCACAGCTTCAGGTGGGCCATTCCGAACCTTCACCTTGGCCGAGATGCAAAACATCACTGTCGAGCAAGCGCTCAATCACCCGACATGGGATATGGGGCCAAAAATCACCATCGATAGCGCCACCCTTATGAATAAAGGTAACGAGCTCATCGAGGCTTATCACTTGTTCCCTGTCGAGTTAGAGCAAATTGAAGTGGTGGTGCATAAGCAATCCATCATTCACTCGCTCATTCAATATCATGATGGCTCTGTCATTGCGCAATTGGGCACAAATGAAATGGGCACAGCCATCAGCTACGCCATCGGTTGGCCAGAACGCCTAGAGTTAGATTTTAAACGTTTGGATCTGTTCGATATTGCCCGCCTAGATTTCGAAAAAGCTGATGAAGAACGCTTCAAATGCCTATATCTCGCCAAACAATCCGTCATTATGGGCGGCACATGTGGCGCCGTGCTAAATGCCGCAAATGAAATCGCTGTAGAAGCATTTCTCAATGGCCAAATCTCGTTCCTATCCATTGCAAATATATGCGAAGAAACCATAAATTTGGCACAATCTCAAAATATTATAGTTAAGACATACGAGCTAGATGAAGTGTGTGAAGTCGATAAGCAATCAAGAATCATTGCCAAATCTTTACTATAATCATCATTCTTAAGGCATAAATATGGAAATCATGAGCATCCTAACTGGGTTTGGCGGTAGCCTTTTTCAATATATTTTTGGGTTTATTTCCGTGCTTATGGTCATTGTTTTTGTGCACGAAATGGGGCATTTCCTCGTCGCACGCTGGTGTAATGTGCGTATAGATGCCTTTTCCATTGGTTTTGGCAAAGAAATCTGGGGCTTTACCGATAAAAAACAAACCCGATGGAAGCTAAGCCTCATCCCATTAGGTGGTTACGTTAAATTCTGGGGCGATGCAAACGAAGCAAGCTTTGGCGCAAGTGATGCCGCCAATCAAATGACGGCTGACGAAAAGAAAACATATTTTCAAGCCAAGCCATTATGGCAAAAAGCGGCTGTAATAGTTGCTGGGCCTTTCGCGAACTTCATATTTGCGATCACTATATTCACCATTTTTCTCATGTCCATTGGTCAGCCGCTCATCACCCCAAGGGTGGACGGTCTGGTAACAGGTGGTGCAGCCGAAATCGCGGGCATCCAAAAAGGCGATATCATTAGCCAAATTAACGGCAATGAAATTGGCTCATTTAGTGATTTGCAAAAATACGTAATGTTCAGTGCCGATAAGGAAATGGCAATAACTGTCACCAGAAATACAGATAATGTAACATTAAGTATCACGCCTAAGGCGTTTGTATATAAAGATAAATTCGATAACGAACAAACAATTGGCCGCATCGGTATCATTCACAATAGCTCACAAGATGAGCGTCGTTTTCGTAGCCTATCATTTGTAGATGCACTGGGTGCAGCCACTGGTGAGGTCTGGTTCATCGTTAAGCAAACACTTATCATGATTAAAGACCTGTTCATCGGTAAGGGAGATGTCAAACAGCTTGGCGGGCCCGTTAAAATTGCCCAAACCTCAGGCCAAATGGCATCCGAAGGGGTGCTGCCTCTGGTAAGGTTAGCGGCATTGCTCAGTATCGGAATTGGCTTGTTTAATTTATTCCCAATTCCGATGCTAGATGGTGGCCATTTGGTGTTTTATTTAATCGAAGCCATCACTGGCAAACCACTGTCACCAAAATATATGGAATATGCAATGCGAATCGGTGTGACGCTGCTTTTGAGCTTTTTCATCTTCGTAACGGTTAACGATGTCATATCAATTTTCTGATAAGTTACCTAAAATTAACTAATCATAGTTACTATGTCTAATTATCGAGTGAAAATTGGGCATATTGGGATTCATGCCTTTATTTTTTGTGTAAAACCTAGTAAAAGAGTACTGGATATGTAGATTCTATCCAGATGGGTAAAATATGAGTTATAAAAAAACGAATAAATTTCTAAGTCAACGTAATGTCAAAAAAGCAATTTTGGCAACGACATCATTGGCTTTTGGTACACTCCTAATGCATCAAGCTGCCTTCGCAGTCAGTGCACAAAATCTGATTTTGTCGGGCAATAGTAGTGTGAGCGCAAAGACAGTGTTTGCCAATTTAGAGCTTAAAAAGGGTCAAGAGATCACTGATGCTAGCATCAACTCTTCGATAGCCTCTCTTCATTCCACAGGATTGTTTAAAAATGTTACAATTACCCACAAGGGTAGTAATGTTTATATCAATGTGGTTGAAAACCCAAGCATTCATGCCATAAAATATGTTGGCAATAAAAACCTATCTTCTGGTGTTCTTAATGCCGCTATCAAATTGCGTGCAGATCAATATTTCACCACTTCTAAAGTCGAGCAAGCTGCTCGTGACATTAGAAAAAAATACAGCGATTCCCGTTATTCCAATGTGCAAGTGACATATAAAATTGTTGATGTAGATGGCCAAAATTCAGATGTGGTATTTACCATCACTGAAGGCGCGTCCACAACAATTCAAAATGTAAGCTTTGTTGGCAATAGTGTTTTCTCAGACGGCACACTTCGTGGTGTTGTTTCTTCAAAAGAATCAGCTATCTGGCACATGTTCTCAGGTGCCGATTCATACAGTGCCGATAAAGTTAATTTCGATCGCGAATTATTGCGTCGCCATTATCTAGAAAACGGTTATGCCGATTTCGGTGTTATTTCTGCCGTTGCCGATCTGGATGAAGAAAGTAATAGATATTTTATCACCTTCACTATTGATGAAGGCGAACAATATAACTTTGGCGAAGTAGATGTTGATTCAGCATTCTCTAACTTGCCACCTGAAGAATTGTTACCACTCGTTCGTGGCCGTACAGGTAATGTTTACAATGCCGTACAACTTAACGATACGATTGTAGAAATTCGCAAACAAGCTTCTCGTAGAGGTTATAGTTTTGCAAAAGTGACACCAATCATTACACGTAACGCGATTGATAAAACCATTGATGTGATTTACACAGTCGAAGGTGGAGAACGTGTTTATGTTGATCGTATCAACATCATTGGTAATACGCGTACTCATGACCAAGTTATCCGCCGCGAAATTGAAATTGCCGAAGGCGATGTATTCAATGTCGATGCGATTGAAAGTGCAAAAGCCCGTTTGATGAAAACTGGTCATTTCAGTGGCATTAATATCACTTCAGAAGCAGGTAGCGCAGACGATCGTCTGATTCTTGTTGTCGAAGTGAGCGAAAATACAACAGGTAGCATTGGTGCTTCTGGTGCATATTCTACAATCGACGGTCTCGTTGGTGAGTTGAGCTATGCCGAAACTAACCTTCTAGGTACTGGACAGCGCTTAAACGCTTCACTTAGATGGTCAGCTAGCGAAAGAGCCGCTCGTTTCAGTTTCACAGAACCAGCTTTCCTTGGTAATAACCTTTCAGTAGGCACAAGCCTATTCGCAAGCCTATCTACCGAAAAAGATAGTTCATCTCATATTAAAGCCGGTTTCGGCACAACCGTTGGCTTGCCAGTTGGTGAGTTTACAAGAGTTGCTGCTCGTTACAATTTTGTATATGACAAAAACACTACAACAAATACTGTAGATTATGTATCTTCATTCGGTCTAAACGCTGTGTTCGATACTACTGATAAGCTGATCTTGCCAACAGAAGGCTTCAAACTAGATGCCGATGTTGAATTTGCTGGCTTGGGTGGTAATGTTAAATACATCCGTTCAGTTGGTAAAGCTGAAGGCCATTTTGAAGTTGTTAAAGACGTTGTGGTTTCAGGTTTTGCTACTGCAGGCGTTGTTAACGGTTGGGATGCAGGAACTGCACTTCGCCAACAGGATACATTCTTTAAAGGTGGCGATCTAGTTCGTGGCTTTGCTGCAGATGGTATTGGCCCTCGCGCTGGTGGTGTTGGTAGTGCTGCAAATGGTGGTAAGATCTTTGCTGCTGCAACTGTTGAAGTTCGCGCTAAAATTCTTAAAGAAGCTAAAATCTACGGTGCACTATTTGCCGATGTAGGTACGCTATACGATTCATCTGTTGCGGGTTCTACATCTAATACAAATACCATTCGCTCATCAGTTGGCGCCAGTGTTATTTGGGAATCACCAATTGGGCCGCTACGTGCCGATTACGCTTACGTAATCTCTAAAGATCCAGTTGATGATCCAGAAGCATTTAAATTTGGTCTGGCATTCAGATACTAAACCAAACCAAATATATCTATTAAAATTAAGGGTCAACATTTGTTGACCCTTTTTTATTTATTGAGTAGAATCATAGAATTAATCTGAACAAGGATAAAAAAATGAGCGAAGAAGCAACAACCACGCAATTAGATGCACTTGATGTTATGCAAATTATGAATTTGCTACCACATCGTTATCCGTTTTTGTTGGTCGATAAAATTATTGAAATTGATGGCGACAAATCAGCAATTGGTATTAAGAATGTAACCATTAACGAACCATTTTTCCAAGGTCATTTTCCAGGTCATCCTGTAATGCCTGGTGTGTTAATCGTGGAAGCTATGGCTCAAGTTTCTGGCGCCATTTGCGCTCATGCGGCTGGTGTAAAAGACACTCCAGATGTTGTTTACTTTATGTCTATTGATAACTGTAAATTCCGCAAGCCCGTTTTGCCGGGTGATGTATTGAACATTCATGTCACACAAACACGTCATCGTGGTAATATTTGGAAGTTTAGTTGCAAAGCTATGGTCGAAGGAAAATTGGTCTGCGAGGCTGAAATCGGCGCTATGATGGCACCAAATTCTTAAAACCAAATTTTAGACAAAATAATACCCTGCAAACAATGTTTGCAGGGTTTTTTAGTTTAACGGTTTTTCATGTCCGTAAAATCACGATGCGTAGCACCAGTATAGATTTGGCGAGGACGACCAATTTTTTGTTTTGGGTCTTCAATCATTTCATTCCATTGAGAAATCCAACCAACAGTACGCGCAAGTGCAAATAATACAGTAAACATGCTCGTTGGGAAACCAAGCGCACGTAACGTAATACCAGAGTAGAAGTCAATATTTGGATATAGCTTTTTCTCTACAAAATATTCATCTTCAAGTGCAATGCGTTCAAGCTCAACAGCCACATCTAACAATGGGTCAGTTACATTCAGTTCTTTCAAAACATCATGGCTTGTTTTTTGCATAATTGTCGCGCGTGGGTCAAAATTCTTGTAAACACGATGACCAAAACCCATAAGGCGGAATGGATCACTTTTGTCTTTAGCGCGGGCAATGAATTCAGGAATTCTATCAACGCTACCAATTTCTGTTAGCATTTTAAGGCAAGCTTCGTTAGCACCACCATGTGCAGGGCCCCACAAGCAAGCAATACCAGCAGCAATACAAGCAAACGGGTTCGCTCCAGATGAGCCAGCTAAACGCACAGTTGAAGTCGATGCATTTTGCTCATGGTCAGCATGTAGTGTGAAAATTCTGTCCATAGCTTCAGCAGCCACAGGGTTCACTTTATATTCTTCTGTAGGTACAGAGAAACACATGTGTAGGAAGTTTGATGCATAATCCAAGTCATTGCGAGGTGCAACAAAAGGTTGGCCAACAGAATATTTGTAAGCCATGGCAGCAATAGTAGGCATTTTAGCAATCAAACGACGGCTAGCCACTAAGCGTTGATGCGCATCAGTTACGTCTGTAGAATCATGATAGAAAGCTGACAGAGCGCCGACAACACCAACCATAATCGCCATTGGATGGGCATCACGACGGAAGCCATTAAACAATGTAATCATTTGGTCATGCAACATCGTATGGTAAGTGATGTTATGCTCAAATTCGTCTTTTTCTTCTTCGTTTGGCAATTCACCATTCAGCAGTAAAAAGCAAACTTCTAAAAAGCTAGCATTTTCAGCAAGGTCACCAATGGCATAACCACGATAAAGCAAAATGCCTTTATTGCCGTCAATATAAGTAATTTTGCTTTCGCAAGAAGCGGTTGAAGTGAAGCCTGGGTCATAGGTGAAATTATTAGACTTTGCATAAAGTGTACTAATGTCAACTACATCAGGGCCAACAGATGCTTCATAGACAGGAAATTCATAATTTTCGTCACCAATCGATAGGGTTGCTTTTTTGTCAGTTGTGTCTGTCATATATTTTCCTGTCATTGTTGATTCTTCACTAGTTACATACTTAGTATACGAAAACACTAGGTTTAACAAGTTTTTGCGTCAAATGTGGCACCAAAGCCTCAGTCAATTTTATGCAATATCTTGAATACGGTTAATAGTTTCTTCTTTTCCTAAAATAAGTGCGATATCAAAAATTCCAGGCGCATTTGTTGTGCCTGCAAGAATGGCGCGTAACGGTTGCCCAATCTTACCTAATTTTAGACCAACTTTTTCTGCATATTGTTTCACACAATCGCTAATGTTATCGCGGTTCCAATCAGAAATTGCTTCAAATTCCGTGGCTAAACCCAAAATAAGTTGCTTATTGTCTTCGGTAATAAGCTTCTGAGCTTTATCATCAAATTGTAATGGGCGATTGGCAAAAACAAATTGCGCTGCTGTGTTAAGCTCTATCAACGTTTTCGCACGTTCTTTAATAACTGGCATAGCCAATAACAATCGGTCACGATTGCTAATTTCGCCAGTGCCTGTGTCTGTTAAAAATACGTCCAATATTTCAACGAGTTCCGCATCATCTGTATTTTTAATGTAATGCGCATTTAAATTTTCAAGCTTCACAAAGTCAAATTTCGAAGGCGATTTACCAATGGCGTCAATGTCGAACCATTCAACCAATTGTTTGGTCGACATAATTTCGTCATCACCATGGCTCCAGCTTAAGCGAGAAAGGTAATTACGCATCGCTTCTGGTAAATATCCCATATCACGATAGGCCATAACGCCCATGGCGCCATGGCGTTTGGAAAGCTTTACGCCATCTTGCCCATGAATAAGCGGCACGTGAGCGAATACAGGTAATTTCCAACCCATTGCGCTGTAAATACAAGCTTGGCGTATGGCATTGGTTAAATGATCATCTCCACGTATGATATGCGTCACACCCATATCATAATCATCAACCACAACCGATAACATATAAGTTGGCGTGCCATCACTGCGCAGCATAATTAGATCATCAAGCTGGTCATTGGCAATTTTAATCTCGCCCATCACCACATCTTGAATTTTAGTAAATCCATCTTTTGGGGCTTTAAAACGTATAACAGGGTCAATGCCTTCAGGCGCATCTGCATCGTTACGGTCGCGCCAAGTGCCATCATAAACCATTGGTTTGCCGGCTTCTTTTGCGGCTTCACGCATGGCAACCAATTCATCTTTACTGCAATAACATTTGTAAGCCAAGCCGTTGTCGAGCATTTGCTGTACCACAGCTTGATGGCGTTTTATGTTGGCATTTTGCGACACATAATCATCATCCCACTCAAGCCCAAGCCAGCTCATGCCTTCCAAAATTGCTTTCACATTTTCAGGGGTATTACGTTTGGCATCAGTATCTTCAATACGCAATAAAGATTTACCACCACGGCCACGGGCATAAAGCCAGTTAAACAAGGCGGTGCGGGCACCACCAATATGTAATAAACCAGTAGGCGAAGGCGCAAAGCGGGTGACAATTTGATCGCTCATTATAATTCCAATGTTTTGATAGATTCTTTTGCCCAGATTTAGCACAGGTTTGAATTTACAGCCAACAAATTTATGCCTAAACTAATTTTGAGGGGCGAAATATGCGGGAATTACCAAATAGGGCGGCAAATGCGTGGCGAAAATCAATTGCCAAGCCAAAATTTGCCGATTTTATTTACTTTGCTGCCGATTGGGTTTTGGCCGAAATTGAGCGCGAACAAGAAAAATGGTTTATTTGGTTGGTCGCTGTTTTTGGTGCGGGAATCGTGATGTTTCACAGTGTGAATTTACGTTTCACGGCCATATATTTACTTATTTTTGCCGCTTTTATGGTTGTTTTGGGGGTGTTTTTGTATAAAAAACGACGTTTTTTGGGACTTTTCTGCCTGTTTTTGATGCTTTTTTTAGGCTTTTTAGCGGCAAATCTTGAGTTTTTGAGGGTAGAAACAGCCACTATTGAACGACCATTATACAAAACCGAAATACATGGAATTATCAGCGATATTGAACTGTTTTCCGATCAGCATTCGCGGGTTTTAATTGAGCCTAGTTTTATCGAGAATATCGCACTAGAAACGTTGCCCAAATTTGTGCGTGTGAATTTACCAACCCATCAACAGAATTTAGAAATTGGTGATCGAATCGAGGTGACTGCGCAGTTATTCCCGCTGCCGCAAGCGGCAATTGTTGGCGGTTATGATTTTGGCAAGGGGCTTTATTACCAATCCATCGGTGCGGTTGGGGCGATCGCCAAAAAATATTTACCGATGCAACATGAAAAATTGGCCACTAAAAACATCTGGACCCAATTTAGAAATGGCTTTTACAAGTTACGTTTATCTGTTGCGGGCGAGATAAATAAAAATTTGAGTGGCGTAAGCCGTGACATGACCTTGGCCATTTTGCTTGGCATAAAAATGGATAGAGGTGGTGAAAGCTATTTAACACTTCGTAATGTTGGTTTGGCGCATTTATTGGCTATATCTGGCCTGCATATGGGTTTTGCGATGGGTATGATATTTTATTTTATGCGCTTGTTATTAGCGCTCATTCCATTTGGGATGGTTCGGGTTTCAACCAAAAAAATTGCTGCCATTATTGCCATTATTTCGGGTTTCTTTTACCTGATGTTATCGGGTGGGAGTTTGGCAACTGAGCGGGCTTTTATTATGGCAGGCCTGATAATGCTTGCGGTTTTGATGGATAGAGAAGCGTTGACGATGCGCAATTTGGCCTTGGCGTTTTTGGCGATGTTGTTGCTTTCACCGAGTGCAATTATGAATGTTGGATTTCAAATGTCATTTATGGCAACTGCTGCGATTATTGCTTATTTTGAATGGCAAAAAAATCGAGATTTTGAAGCCGCGGATAGTGTATCTTTATTCAATCGCCATACCAGAATAGGGCGATTTGCCTTTAGTTTGCGTGATTGGTTTATGATTCCGCTGCTCACGGGATTGGTAACTATGCCGATTTCGATTTTTCAATTCTCCACTCTGCAAACAGGCGGGTTTATGGCTAATTTGGTGATTGTGCCGATATTTGGTTTGTTGGTGATGCCGCTAGGCATTATATCACTGGTTTTGGCGCCATTTGGGATGAGTGAATATCCGTTTAAGCTGATGGATTATATAATTATTTATATATATAAATTTGCAGATTTTATTGGCGAAATATCGTATTTAAACGAGCATGTTGCCAAATTAAATTGGCAGATATTGTTGGTTTTGCTGTTGGCGTTTTTATGGCTGATTATATGGCAAAATAAATGGCGCTTGGGGGCGTTCGCATTTTTAATCATCATACCATTTTTACCCGTTTTCGCGCCTATGCCGTTTTTATATATTGGTGAACTAAACCAAATTAAACTAAGCAACTTAATGATCAAAGGAACTGATGATCATTACCATTTGCTAAGTGGCACCCGCGGTAAATTTTCGAGTAAAATCTGGTTGGATTATGTTGGGGAAGGCTACGATAAAACCGCTAAAAACCTAAAGCCCAATGCTGATTATTTACGCTGCGATGAGGTGGCGTGTGTCGGTGAACTCAGTGGGTTTCGTAAAGAGCGCAATCAATTAACAATAGTGCGTCATGCTTCGGCATTTGCTGCTGAATGTGCGCATTCGGCCATCATTATCAGCGCAAAACATTATAATTTTCCAGAATGTTCTGCGCCATTGCAATTCACCCGAGATGATTTGAAAACGGGTGCCATTGCACTTTATCGCGATGACGATGAAGTTAGGTTGGTTCGGAATTACTCTTTTTATTGAGATGTTTATTGAGTTTCATCGCGGGCTTTTAACTGTTCAACAGTGTAGGATTTTTTAACGGGGTCCAATTGGCTTTCGTCAAAATTAGGATCCATCATAACGCAATTTTCACAAAGCATTGTGGAAATTTGTTTTACACTGTCGTTAAACCAAATCCTGCCACCTGGTGTGGCAATGTAGCCATCTACCTCTTCATAAATATCAGCTTCTAAATCTGTTGTAGACGGGCGCTCACTATCGGCATCAATAGAAAATGCACCATGGGTATGATAAGATGCAAAAGATTCGAAGCCCTCTGGCGCATCATCAGCAAGACAAGAATCTTCTTCGCCTTTTTTGGCTTCGGTGGTGATGTAATAACCATCTTTATCTAGCCCCACATGGCCACAATATTCGCGATTGGCATCAAAGGTTCTTTGTTGAATGGATGAAAAAAATTCTTTCATAAACTCTAGTTCCTCGGTATCCACCGCATGTGCTGTGTTAAAGACAAAAACAAGGGACAACATTAAGATGATTTTACGCATATAAAGAGCTTTCTAATTTATGATATGCCTTTATTTAATTTGACTTTTTGCAGATTGCAACTCTAAACTTTAGACATATTAGAAAAGGGTACACGAATATGTTGCAACTAGATGCTCAACAAATAACACATGCGCTTTCTTGGGGGGGCTTGATTGAAGCTTTGCGGGGACAGTTTAAGCTGGGCTGTGAAATGCCGATGCGCCACCACCATGAATTTGCAATACCTAGCGAAAGCAACGGTACATTATTATTAATGCCCGCTTGGCAGGTTGGCGCATATATGGGCATTAAAATTGTATCTGTTGTGCCTGACAATGGGACGAGAGGGCTGCCCGCTATTAATGGCACATATATACTGTCCTCGGCCAATACTGGTGAGAATTTAGCGATTTTGGATGGTGCAGAACTCACAGCACGCCGCACGGCAGCTGCATCGGCTTTGGCGGCAGATTATTTGGCACGAAAAGATGCTAAAAAACTATTGCTCGTCGGCGCGGGAAAACTATCATTAAACTTAATTGAAGCCCATTGTGCGGTGCGAGATATTGTACAAGTGAGCATTTGGGCAAGGCGGTATGAACAAGCCCAGCAAGTTGCCGATGCAGCCCAGAAGCTTGGTTTGAATGCCCAAGCCGTGCAAGCCTTACCAACTGCAGTGGAGCAAGCTGATATTATAAGTTGTTGTACGATATCTAAAGAACCATTGATAAACGGAAATTGGTTGAAACCTGGTGCGCATTTAGATTTGGTGGGTGCTTATAACCCATCCATGCGCGAAAGTGATGATGAATGTGTGAAGCGCGCGAGCCTATACGTGGATACCAAAGCAGGTGCTTTAAAAGAGGGTGGTGACATTGTGCAGCCTCTGAATGCGGGCGTTATAAGTGAGCAGGACATAAAAGCTGATTTATTTGATTTGACCCGAGGCACCCAACGAGGACGCAGGGATGATGCTGAAATCACTTTGTTTAAATCTGTCGGTTGTGCATTGGAGGATTTGGTGGCAGCAAAAATGGCTTATGAATTTCACCTAGATTGAATGAAAGCACAAAATATCAAAACTCCGTATGTGGGGTGGCTTATTGATAAAGCTCATTCACAACAGGAGACAATTTAATGATAGATTTTAAAGACATTTGGGAAACTTATTCATCGGCTTGGAAAGCTGAAACAGAAGTGCAAAAACGAGCAATTTTGGCTGATACTTTAGCAACGCAAGCCGTATACACCGACCCAACAGGGGTGCGCACTGGTTATGATGAGTTGATTGGATATATGACGGAGTTTCATAAACAAATACCAGGTGGGCATTTTGTGGTGACTTATTTTTTGGCTCATCATGGCAAATCCATCGCCAAATGGAATATGATGGCAGGTGATGGTAGTAAAATTGGTGTTGGTGTGAGCTATGGAGAATATAATGCTGATAATAAGCTAGTGGCTATAACTGGTTTTTTTGACACTTAACGTTTTGTGACAATTAGCATGAATATGAATTGGCATAAATGAATATGAGATTGAAATGAATTATCTGCATCAGGTCAAACGAGCCTTGGACTATATTGAAGCGCATTTGGATGTAGATATTTCGTTGCAACAAGTGGCGGAACAAGCAGGCATTAGCCAATGGCATTTTGCCCGCATATTCCGCGCCTTGACCAATGAAACTTTGAAAGGTTACATCCGTTCGCGGCGCTTATCTAACGCCTTGGACAAATTGCTTAATAGCTCTGAACGCATTATAGAGATTGCAATGGGAGCGGGGTTTGCCAGCCAAGAGAGTTTTAGCCGTGCGTTTAAGAAATTATTTGACTTAACGCCCAACCAAGCAAGGCTGTTAGGAGAAAAGAATATGTCGGTTCAGAAAATTAGATTCGATACAGATTATTTGCGCCATATAAACCAACATATATCGCTAACGCCTGAGATTTACCATCAGCCAACTATGAAAATAGTAGGAATGAGAACAGAGTTTTACAGCGTTGATTCTGAGAAAAATAACATTGCCGAGAAATTACCGCCCCTTTGGGATGCGTTTTTAGCCGAAATTGACGGGGTGAAAAATGTGGTGGCGGGTAATATGTATGGTGTGATTTTGCAAACTGCTGAAAATACCGACCTTTTGGAATATTACGCCGCGGTGGAAGTGAGTGAGTTTAGCCATGTGCCCAAAACCATGACACAGCTAGAATTGCCCGCCACTCAATATGCCAAGTTTAAGCATAAAGGCGAGTTTGACAGTTTAAACAATAGCGTGAATTACATATATTCTAGTTGGCTTTTTGGCTCGGGTTATCGCCATAATTATGGTGCAGATTTAGAAATATATGGCGCAGATTATCAACCTCTAACTGATGGTAGTGCGATATATTATGCCATTCCGATTGATGGGGAAACATGAACCAAGCTGTTAAATTGAAATTTGAAACTTATCCCTTACACGCCCATGCGCCTTTGTTGGCAATAAGGGCATTAATATTTGAGTTGGCGCTTGAGAATAATTTGGAAATAGAAGAGACATTGAAATGGGGACAGCCGAGTTATCTGACTAAATTGGGCAGTACAATTCGCATCGACCATTCGGCAAAAGCGCCCAACCAAATACGCATTTATTTTAATTGCAAAACCAGAATAGTTGAAACCATAAAGGAAGTTTATGGTGATTTGTTCGCATATGAAACCAATAGAGTGTTGGTTTTTGAAATAAATAATTTTTTACCAAATGCTGAATTAAAGCAGTGTTTGCTATTGAGCTTGAAATATCATCAATTAAAACAACTGCCTTTACTAGGTATGTGAACCTTTAAGACTGACTGTATCTATTTGTTATTGTTATACAACATTGGATATTGTGGGTTTTAATTTGGTTATGATTAACACTTCAAAAACGTAAATATGATGAATTTAATAGAAGTTGATCTATTTTTTTCTAGTTAAGTTTTGAGGTTGTTATGCAAATTCGCACGCAAGGAATGAAACCAAATATATTTGCCATGGGCAGGTTTAAAAAGGGTGTTCAGGTTAAAACTGTGACATTGCTCACATTGCTATTGGCCGCCTGTGCGGAAGATGACGCCAATAAAGGCGCTGCTGATAAGGATGGCGACGGCTCACCAGGCCCACATGACCAATTGATTGTTGGCTCTAAAATCAACGATATATTTATTGCCAATATGGGTGCAGATATCATTAATGGTGAAGTTGGAATTGACACCGTGGACTATGGGCAGGCCAAAGTTGGGGTGTCAGTATCGTTAGATGGTAGTGTCGGTAAAGGCGGGATTGCCGAAGGTGATGTGTTGTCGAGCATTGAGAATTTAATTGGCTCGAAATTTGCGGATATTTTGTCGGGAGATGGTGGAGTTAATGTTATTGCAGGCATGGATGGCGATGACGTTATTATGGGTGGTGCTGGAGCTGATATATTAAGCGGTGGTAATGGGCGTGATAGATTGGATTATAATTTGTCTGACGCAGCTGTGAACGTGAATATAGCTTTAAATACAGCCTCTGGTGGACATGCACAAGGTGATGTGATTAGCAGCTTTGAAGATATAATTGGCTCGGCTTTTAATGATGTTTTAACAGGAAATTCTGCAGCCAATACACTTATTGGTGGGGATGGCGACGACATATTGATTGGTGGCAAGGGTGGTGACCATCTAGATGGTGGTGCTGGTACAGATCTGGTTACATACAGCCTATCTAATGCTGAAGTGAGTGTGAATTTACAAACGGGCATTGCCCTTGGTGGTAATGCAGCGGACGACATATTGGTGAGCGTTGAAAATGTAATTGGTAGTGCATTTTCCGATAACTTGGTTGGTAATAATGTTGGTAATGTACTCATTGGTGCTGCAGGTAACGATGTAATTATTGGGCAGGGTGGTAACGACACCTTACATGGGGGTGTGGGAGATGACACATTAGACGGAGGTGAGGGTGCTGATGTTATATATGGCGATGATGGAGATGATCGCATTTATGCCAGAGAAGGTGAAGATACGCTGATTGGTGGCTTGGGTGCTGACCGACTTGATGGGGGGGCAGGAACCGACTTGGTTGATTATGGGCTTTCAACCGTTGGGGTGGAGGTTGATCTATTTGCCAACTATACCAGAGGCGGACATGCTGAGGGAGATACAATATTTAACGTCGAGAATATACTCGGTAGCCAGTATGACGATATATTAGGCGGTAATGAATTGACTAATATTCTTGATGGTGGGGACGGATCGGACACTGTTTCTTATGCCAGATCTAACCAAGCGGTAAGTGTTGATTTGTTGACTAAAGCGGTTTCGGGTGGATTTGCAGATGGCGATGTGATTTTAAACATTGAGAATGTAACAGGAAGTGCATTTGATGACCATTTTTATGCCAGCAACGACATTAACATTTTTGATGGTGGTGATGGTGAGGACGTATTGGACTACAGTGCTGCGACATCTCGCGTTGAAGTGGATTTGATATATGGGCAGGGCTATTACGGATTTGCTGAAGCTGATGTGGTTATAAATATTGAAAACCTGATTGGCTCGGATTTTGATGATGTATTATGCGGTAACGAGATTGGTAATATATTAGATGGTGGCGCAGGGTTTGATTCGACCACTTATGCAACTTCTACAGGTGCGGTGAGTGTTGATTTATTTACGGGTGCTGCATCGGGTGGGTTTGCAGAAGGTGATGAGCTTATAAGAATTGAAGGGGTGATTGGTAGTCAATTTGATGACCATCTATGTGGGAATGAAGGTGCTAATAATATTGATGGTAGAGACGGTATAGACAGTACAAGCTATTATCAATCTGACGCGGGGGTGAACATTAATTTAATGAACCACACTGCATTTGGTGGACATGCTGAAGGGGACATATTGAAGAATATGGAAAACCTGACGGGTAGTGAGTTTAATGACAGTTTAGGCGGGGATATAAATGCAAACATATTAGATGGCGGGGGCGGGAGTGATTTTGCCGATTATAGCGCATCTAACGACACTGTGAATATTGACCTTGAAGCCGATACCGCGTTTGGTGGGCATGCTGAGGGGGATGAGTTAAACAATATTGAAAACCTAAAGGGCTCGGAATTTGCTGATAATTTGGGTGCTGCTGCGAGTGGTAGTGAGTTGATAGGATTAGCGGGTAATGATGTAATTACCGGGCTTGGTGGTAATGACAGGTTATATGGCGGTAGTGGCGAAGATGCTTTAATTGGGGGGGACGGAGAAGATACATTATTTGGCGAAGCACATGATGATGTTTTATTTGGTGGCGGTGGTGATGACACTTTGGACGGCGGCTCGGGTATAGATCAGTTATATGGCAATAACGGTAACGACACGTTGATTGGTGGCGCTGATGACGACACTTTAAAAGGCGGGGATGGGAATGACATACTCGAAGGCGGTGAGGGGCATAATGCACTTGATGGTGGCTTGGGTGTTGACCATTTGAAGGCGGTTGCAGTGTTAAACATCGAATATGTGATTCTGCGCAGTGATAACAAAATTGATATTGAGTTAACCACCAGTAGTGATACGAATTTGGACACCGTAAAATCTATCGAATTTTTGGATATTGGTGCGACGACCATTGATTTGCAAGATATTTGGACTGATTTAGACGGTTCGGAGCAGGCGAAATTTACCAATGAAGCAGATTTTTTAAATTGGCTTGGTGCGGATGCGGGTTACAATTATGAAGGGTTATAATTGAGTTTGCGATTTTTAGTTTATAGCTTATATATGGCGCATGATTGCAGATGATGAATTGATTATAGATTTTGTTGGTGGGGCGGTGGGACATCGCCTGAAATTTGGGGGTGGCCGCGGCCAAGCTTTGCCCAAGGCCATTGGCATGAAAAATGGCATTAACCCCAAAGTGGTGGATGCAACCGCAGGCCTAGGGCGTGACGCGTTTTTACTTGCCTCGTTAGGGGCAGAGGTGACGTTGATTGAGCGGTCGGCACGTATGCATGAATTGTTGCAACAAGGCATGGCAAGAGCTGCTGACGAAGGCGGTGAAATGGCGGAAATTATGAGCCGAATGACTTTGTTATTTGGGGATGCCAAAAGCCTGTTGCCTGAACTTAAACCAGAAATAATATTAATTGACCCCATGCACCCGCCACGAAAAAATTCGGCATTGGTGAAAAAACAAATGCGGTTAATAAGAGACATTGTCGGCACAGATGAAGACAGCGTTGACTTGATGAAAGTGGCGCTTGAAAGTGCGACGAAGCGTGTGGTGCTGAAATGGCCACAAAAGGCCGATTTTATGCCTGATATTAGGCGGCCATCTCATCAGATTAAAGGTAAATCCACGCGTTATGACGTGTTTATGATGAGCTAAGACCGTTGGTGAACCGTCTATTTTGTATTTTATCCTAAATATTATTTTTTTAAATTTTAGCAGGTTGATGTTGGTTTGGTTCTGGCGATTAAAACTGGTTAGGTTTCGCAGAAAGTTTGCTCGTTTTTTTGGCCTGTTGGCGGGAGTGCGAAGGTTGAAAATTTGGGGTTTTCAACATAAGGAGAAGAAAGCGCTTGTAGTAATGAATTGAATTCACTTAGGCTGCCTGCACTGGCTTGGTCGAGAGCATGCTCTACCAAATGGAAGCGTGGGACATATATGGGGTTTTTTAGTGCCATATTATCGGCAATGTCTGAGGGAGTTTTGTTTTCTAATTTTATGTGGTTCTGCCATGTAGTGAGCCAATTCTCTAAAGGTAGCGGATCTATACACAGCTCGAATAATGGTTTTGTATCTTTTTGAATGAGATACTCGCCTAATTTTCTGAAAAATAGGGTGTAATCGGCTTGGCTATGAGACAGCATGGTGAAGGTTTGATTCATCATATCTGAAGCGTCTTGACCTTTGAGGTTGAGGCCGATTTTATTCATTATTTGTTGGCTTAAATGACTAGAAAAACCTGAACTGAATTGGTTGAGTTCGGATTCGGCAAATTCAATGGCTGTTGGTTGATCTGTATTGAATAATGGTAACATGGCTGAAGCGAGTTTTGAGAGATTCCAGATGGCAATATCGGCTTGTTTGTTCCATGCGTAGCGGCCATTTTTATCAATGGAGCTGAAGACTTGATCTATCTTAAAACGCTCCATGAAGGCGCAGGGGCCAAAATCTATGGTCTCACCCGATAATGCCATATTGTCGGTATTCATAACCCCATGAATAAAGCCTTGGCTCATCCATTGGGCGATTAGGCTAGCTTGACGTGAAACTACATTGGAGAATAATAGCTGATGGCGGTTAGGGTCGGTTAGGGAGAAGTTTTTATATTCGCGCGCGATTAAAAAATCGGCCAATTGGGTGATGTTGTTTTTAGGCTCTGTGGTGCTGTTTTGATCTAGCATACTGGCATATTGAAATGTGCCAACACGAATGAGGCTTTTGGCCATACGCACCAAAACTGCGCCTTGATGCGGAGTTTCACGCATGACGGTTTCGCCAGTTGTGAGCACACCAAGTGAGCGGGTAGTGGGGATGTTAATGGCGGCCAAATATTCTGAAAATAAACATTCTTTAAGGGCGGCGCGTAGGGTTGATTTGCCGTCGCCGCGTCGGGAATAAACAGTTGAGCCGCTGCCTTTTAAATGCACATCATATCTTGTTTTATTTTGGCTTACATACTCGCCAATAAGTAAGGCGCGACCATCGCCCAATTGTGGAGAGAAATGCCCGAATTGATGGCCAGAATAGGCCATTGCTAGAGGGGGATGTTCGGTATTTTCGGATTTTCCTGTAAAAAAGGATAGTGCATTTTTTGAATTCAGCCACTGATCATCCATACCAATTTCGATTGCAAACTCCGCATTTGTCCAAGTGAATTTTGGGTTTGGAGATAGGTCTGGGTGGGCATTGGAAAATAATTGTTGCGGCAACTTATTGTAGGTGATGTCGAAAACGGGTTGAATCATGCTGTATCATCTTATTTGAATTGATATTCCATATAGACAATATCATAAAATTTGCCAAATTTACGGCCTGTCTGAGTGAAATGTGCTGCTTTTTTATATCCCATACTTTGATGAAAGCCAATAGAGGCATCATTGGGCAAGGCAATAATGGCGTAGGCGCGGTGAATGTCTAGCGGTTTGAGCTTTTCGTGCAAGACTTGCCCGAGTTTTTTGCCTAGGCCTTGTCCGCCGGCATCAGGTGCGAGATAAATTGTTGTTTCGACACTCGTATCATATGAGGATTTATTTCTGAATTTTTGTGAGAGTGCAAAGCCCAAAATTTTGTTATTTTCTAAATTAATGGCGACAAATGCTTGATGTCTTTCGCTTATAGAAAACTGCTTGTACCAATTTTTCATATAGGCGTCATCATAGGGGATGGTTTCGAAATTTATATGGGTATGCTCAATATAGTGATTGTATATATTCTTAACTTCGCCAAGGTCTTTATTGACCATAGGCCTGATTTCGGTTTTCATATTAAATGCTTTCGCCAAGAATTGGGTTTCGTAAAACGGTGACTATATAGGCGCAATCTTGCGCGCTGTTGTTTTTAAATACGCGGTCTTGTGGTTGGCCTAATTGTAACGTATCGCCCTGATTTAACTGATGTTCAACATTGCCTTCTTTGAATGTGAGGCAGCCCTCAAAGACCCATATGATTTGGCATTTATGGGTGAAAGAAGCCGCAGAATAGGCGATTTGTTGTTGAGCGGGTAACATGACTTTTGTAATGTCTAATGGTGTTTCTGCATCCTGAAGACTGGTAATTTGGGTGCGGACATAAGCGGTTTCTGGGTCTATCCATATGGGTTGCTCGGCCGCACGAATGAGGTGGCCTTTGTGGTTATTTTCGGCACGGGCAAGCAGCGTGGAAAGTGAAATGCCAAACGCTCCTGACAATTTACCGAGTAAGGAAGCTGTTGGGCTGCTTTCCCCGCGCTCAATTTTATTAATCATGGCGCGTGATACGCCAGAGCGCTCGGTAAGGTCGGTCAATGACCAATCCCGCGATGTGCGTTCGGTTTTTATGCGTTGGCTTAATTGCATATCTAAATTGCTTTGATTTTGGCTCATAACAATTGATCCAATGATTTTTGCATATTTTCCCAAAGCGCCTTGGTTGGCTCTATACCGAGTGATAGCCTGACATAAGCTTCGTTTACATCATCGCCCCACCGTGCGCGACGTTCTGCAGATGTATGGACACCGCCAAAACTTGTGGCCGCGACAATGAATTCAGTTTGATTGATGAAGTGTTCGGCAGCCTCAACGGTGCTGAAGGTAACGCCTAAGATAGAGCCATAGCTTAGCATTTGTTCGGTTGCTAATTGATGTGATGGGTGGCTTTTAAGCCCTGGATAAACGACAGATTTGACGGCTTTATGTGCCTCTAAATTTGTAGCAATGATTTGTGCGTTTTGGCACATGCGCTCGAAACGGATTTCGAGTGTTTCTAGCCCCCGATGCACCAACCAAGCATCATGCGCGCCAACAATACAGCCTGTTGTTGTGCGCCAATCGCGTACGGATTTCATGATTTTTGAATTGCGGCTAGCGACGTGACCAAACAGAGCGTCACTATGGCCGTTCAGGGCTTTTGTATCGGCAGAAATGACAATATCTGCACCAAGATCGAGCGGGCGTTGGCCAAGTGGTGACATGGTTGTATTGTCTACCATAAGTAGCGC
This sequence comes from Hyphomicrobiales bacterium, assembly GCA_051531935.1. Taxonomy (GTDB): domain Bacteria; phylum Pseudomonadota; class Alphaproteobacteria; order Rhizobiales; family OSC116; genus OCS116. Next base: position 97,671 of record JAOPTR010000003.1, on the reverse strand, counting down.
ATTTGCGGCTTGGCACTTGGTAGCCAATTGGGTGATGTCGCACAAGTCTAGTTTTGGGTTTGACGGGGTTTCTATCATTACCAATTTATAATCTGAAAAGTCTTTGGTCGCGAAATCTAGGGTAGAGCATTCTTCTATAATTATGCCGAAGGGTGCTAGGATTTTTTCGGCCAATACGCGGGAGACATAATAGCCATCAGACGGTAATAATAGCTTGTCGTTTGGTTTGAGTATGGACAATAACACTGCGGAAATGGCTGCCATACCTGAGGGGAAAGACACAATTTCGGCATCTTCTAACATTGATAATGCGGTTTCAGTGGCGTGCCAAGTTGGGTTGGAAACGCGCCCATATTGGTAATCGCCCTCTGGAATATTGGGCAGTTTAAAGGTTGATGCCTGTATGATGGGCGGCGAAATAGGCTCGCCTGTGGCGATGTTGTTTTGCCGATGGTGAAGAATTTTTGAAAATGTATGTTTGGGATCGAATGACATAGGGGCTCTTGTAAATTGATAAGTGTAAGTTTAGTGTCGTTTTGTACACTATAAGATACAAATAGCAAATGTAAAGCTAGATATTTTATTAATATGAAAAGTTATTTGAGAATTCTTGCTGAACCTGTAGATGAACCTATAGTCAGCTCGGCTTCCCACAATTCATGTTCTATTTTATGATTTGGGTCGTTTATTTGAGAGAGTAACATGGCTGCGCAACGCTTACCTGCCTCACGCACAGAGGATTTTGTGGCAGTGAATAATGGCACATCACCGCCCATTTTTAAGAAAGACAGCATATCATCATGGGTGATGATGGAAACATCTTTACCTGGGGAGAGGCCAAGATCGAGCAAGGCGCGACGTACCCCCAATGCTGGAATGATGGATGATACCAAAAACGCAGTTGGTGGGTGAGGAGTGTTCATCATTTGCATGGTGGAGGTATAGCCATATGGCTCGGTCATATCATCATTACGCATGATTTCGGTGTTGATATTTATGTTGGATTCAGTGAGGGCGTCTTCATATCCTTGGCGTCTTCTGACTGCGAAATCCATAGTTTCGGGGCCATTTAGCAATGCGATATTTTTGTGACCAAATTCAGTGAGGAAGTGGGTGGCTTTTTTAAAAGCGCTTCGATTATTCATATCGAACCATGAATAATCGCTCTTTGTATCTTGCGCGCGGCCATGAACCACAAATGGTAGACCGATATCCTGTAGTAACTCTATGCGGCTGTCTGGAACGGTGGGGCCATGGACGATGACGCCATCGACCGACCTTTTGGATGCCATCTCGCGATAAGCCGCTTCCTCATTATCATCATTCACCACGGTGAGTGCCATGTGATAACCTGACTTAGCATATACCTCGCCAGCGCCTGCGATAAAATCGGTAAAAATGGGGTTGACCATTTCTTGTTTTGAAGTTGGTAAGACGTGACCAATTGCCATGGCGCGGCCAGTGGCAAGGCTTTTGGCAACATTGCTAGGGCGATAATTATGTTGTGCAGCAGCCTCTAAAACACGAATGCGGGTTTTCTCTTTGACCTCGGGGAAGCCATTTAATGCACGGCTTACAGTGGTTTGAGATAGGTTTAGCATCTCTGATAATTTTTTAAGATTCATGTTGTTGGTCTTTTATATAAAATCAAAGCGCTTTTGACGGGGTGTTGAAAACTAATATAGCAAACTTAGACACTTAGTCAAAGCGCTATAAAAGGGGGTTGACAAAATATTAATTTTAAACCACGCTAAAGAAATTCAAAGCGCTTTGGAAAATTATAAGGGCTACGAATTTAGAAATTAAATCTACCGTGAATGAACGGTATGGATATCTGGGAGGATGTTTAATGAAACTACCACTAATTTTAGGTGTAGCTGCAATCACTGCGCTTACCGCCACAACCGCTTTGGCTGATGGTCACTTAAACTTTAAACCTGGTGAAGACGCGCGTTTTCATTGGGAAAGCTTTGACGCATTGAAAAGCGACGCTTTAAAAGGCCAAGAAGTAACTGTGTTTGGCCCATGGCTTGGTGCTGACAAAGACTTGTTTGAAAGCGTAATTGCTTATTTTGAAGAAGCAACTGGCGTTGATGTGAAATATTCTGGCTCTGACAGTTTTGAGCAACAAATTATAATTGATACCGAAGCTGGTGCAGCGCCGAACGTGGCGATTTTCCCTCAGCCTGGTTTGGCTGCTGATCTGGCTTCTAAAGGCCATTTAACACCATTGGCTGCTGGTACAGCTGATTGGGTGCGTGAAAATTATGCTGCTGGTCAATCTTGGGTTGATTTGGGCACATATGCTGGCAAAGACGGTAAAGATGAGCTTTATGGCTTCTTTTACAAAATTGACGTGAAATCATTGGTTTGGTATTCGCCTGAAAACTTTGAAGATGCTGGCTATGAAGTACCAACATCTATGGAAGACCTAAAAACATTGAGCGACCAAATTGTTGCTGATGGCGGCACACCTTGGTGTATCGGCCTCGGTTCAGGTGGCGCAACTGGTTGGGTGGCAACTGATTGGGTTGAAGACCTAATGCTACGCACAAATTCACCAGAAGATTATGATGCTTGGGTTAAAAACGACCTGAAATTTAATGACCCTAAAGTGCTTGCTGCGATTGAAGATTATGGCACATTTGCGCGTAATGACAAATATGTAGACGGTGGTGCAGCAGCAGTTGCAACGACTGACTTTAGAGATAGCCCTAAGGGACTATTTGCCTCTCCGCCAAAATGCTACATGCATCGTCAGGCTTCATTTATTCCTGCATTCTTCCCTGAAGGTACTGTAGTGGGTGAAGATGCTAACTTCTTCTACTTCCCTTCATATGCAAGCAAAGACCTTGGTAAGCCAGTTCTTGGTGGTGGTACATTATTCTCCATCACAAAAGAATCTGATGCTGCACACGCATTTGTTGAATTCTTGAAATCACCAATTGCGCATGAAGTATGGATGGCACAAAAAGGCTTCCTAACACCACATAAAGGTGTGAACGTTGAGGCTTATGCTGATGATTCACTTAAGGGCATGGGTAAGATTTTACTTGGTGCAACAACTTTCCGTTTTGACGGTTCTGACTTAATGCCTGGTGCAATTGGCGCTGGTGCTTTCTGGACGGGCATGGTTGACTATTCTGGTGGTAAATCTGCTGAAGAAGTTGGCGAAGGCATCCAAAAAGTTTGGGACACATTGAAATAGTATAATTACGGAGCATGACGAACACTCATGCTCCGTTTTTAATTTATATACATTAATTCGAGAGATGTAAGATGGAACAGATTGTAATTGCACTGGTCACTATGGCCATTGGTGTAGCAGGATGTATTGCATATTTTTGGGGTAGCAATGTTTTGCTAGACGCTATATTTCCCCCGACTGGTGACAATGCTGCGCAGAATATTCGTAAATCGACCGCCATTAGGCCTTGGTTGTTTTTAGGACCTGCTATTTTGATATTGGGTTTTTATTTAGTTTACCCTGTTTTTAACAGCATATGGCTTTCTGTACACGATTCTCGAGGTGATAAATTTGTTGGGATTGACAATTATATTTGGTTATTTGGTGATGAGAAATTCCTCGAAAGTTTGGGCAATAACCTATTGTGGTTAGTGATTGTACCTGCTTTATCGACGGTGTTTGGCTTATTGGCGGCGGCCCTGACTGATAGAATTAAATGGGGCAATATTGCCAAGAGTTTGATATTTATGCCGATGGCGATTTCGTTTATCGGGGCATCAATTATTTGGAAATTTATTTATGATTACCGCGGTGAAGGCTCGGAACAAATCGGCTTGTTAAACGCGATTGTTGTTTATTTTGGTGGCGAACCACAGGCTTGGATTGCCATGCCGTTTTGGAACAATATCTTCCTGATGATTATATTAATTTGGATTCAAACAGGTTTTGCGATGGTGATTTTATCGGCAGCACTGCGCGGGATTTCGGAAGAAACTATTGAGGCATCGGTCTTAGATGGTGCTAACCCATTGCAGATATTCTTTAAAATTAAAATGCCGCAAATATACGGCACGATTGCAGTGGTTTGGACAACGATTACCATTTTGGTTTTGAAAGTTTTCGACATTGTATTGGCAATGACAAACGGCCAATGGGGCAGCCAAGTGCTTGCAAACTACATGTTTGATTGGGGCTTTAGAGGCGGTGATTTTGGGAAATCGGCAACCATTGCTTTGGTGATTATGGTGTTGGTTTTGCCTGTTATGATTTGGAATGTATCCAACGCAAGAAAAGAGAATTGATATGGATGGAATTGCTGGAAAAAGCCCGTTATTAAGCTGGGTTGTAAACCTATCGGCCTTTGCTCTTGTTTTGCTTTGGACAATACCGACAATTGGCTTACTTGTCTCATCTGTTAGGGATAAAGACCAATTAACATCGAGCGGTTGGTGGACTAGTTTAACAAATGTGGAACGTAACTTAGTGGTGCGTTCAGAAGCGCCAGAAACGCAAATTTTGGATGGTGATACCTATATTTTAAAAGGTAATCTATTTGGTGAAGAAGGCGGTACAGTGACTGCATTTGGGTGGCGCTCGCAAGACCCGACTGCGTTTATGCCTAATGAAGTGGTGTCGATGCGCAAAGACCAAACCATGATGGTTGCGACTAATGGTGATTATATTATTACATCGCCTATAGAATTTACGGGTAGTCGCGGAAAACGTTTATTTGTGACATCAATTGAAGCGCCTAAATTTACTTTGGCGAATTATGACGAGGTTTTATTTTCTGAAGGGTTAGGCCGATCTTTCCTCAACACGATGACGGTTACAATACCTGCAACCATCATTCCCATCTTAATTGCTGCATTTGCGGCATATGCCTTGGCATGGATGGAGTTTCCGGGTCGGTCTATTTTATTGGTTACCATTGTTGGTCTATTGGTTGTGCCGCTGCAAATGGCACTTATACCATTGTTAAACGCCTATACATCGGTGGGGATTGGCAAGACTTATATTGGGATTTGGCTTGCGCATACAGGCTTTGGACTGCCACTGGCGGTATATTTATTGCGTAATTATATTGCGGGGTTGCCACGCGAGATTATTGAAAGTGCTAAAGTTGATGGCGCTAGTGATTTTGATATTTTTCTTAAAATCATCTTGCCGCTTTCATTCCCTGCATTGGCGAGTTTTGCGATTTTCCAATTTTTATGGGTATGGAATGACTTGTTGATCGCGACTGTGTTTTTGCCAATCCAAGAAGATACATTGGTGATGACGGGTCGTTTGCGTGAGATGTTAGGCTCGCGTGGTGGTAATTGGGAAATTTTGACAGCTTCGGCTTTTGTATCCATTGCTGTGCCACTGGCTGTGTTTTTCTCCCTACAAAAATATTTAGTACGTGGACTGCTTTCTGGTTCGGTTAAAGGTGGTTGATATGAGTTCAAACCAACAATTTAAAACAAAAGCCGACATATTGCCTGCGGCTGATAAAGACTGGTGGCGCGGTGCTGTCATCTATCAAATTTACCCACGTTCATTTCAGGACAGTAATGGTGATGGTATTGGTGACCTAAATGGCATCACGCAGCGTTTGCCATATGTAGCGGGTTTGGGTGTTGATGCCATTTGGATATCGCCTTTCTTTAAATCTCCGATGGAAGATTTTGGCTATGACGTGTCTGATTATTGCGATATTGACCCGATGTTTGGCACTTTGGGTGACTTTGACAACCTGATGGATGAAGCCCATCGGTTGGGTTTAAAAGTGATGATTGATTTGGTTATCTCTCATTCGAGTGCTCAACATGATTGGTTTAAACAAAGCCGAGCCGACAAAACCAATGATAAAGCTGATTGGTATGTGTGGGCGGATGCCAAAGCTGATGGCTCTGTGCCAAATAATTGGTTATCCATTTTTGGTGGTTCGGCTTGGCAATGGGATGACGTGCGCGAGCAATATTATTTGCATAATTTCCTTTCGAGCCAACCTGATTTGAACCTTCATAACCTCGATGTACAAAATGCTTTGTTAGAAGTTGAGCGTTTTTGGCTTGAAAAGGGAGTTGATGGATTTAGGCTAGACACCATAAATTTCTATTTTCATGATGAGCAATTGCGGGACAACCCTGTGTTGCCGCCAGAAGAACGCAATAGTACGATTGCGCCACAGGTGAACCCATATAATCATTATGACCATCTTTATGATAAAAATCAGCCTGAAAATATTGCGTTTTTAAAACGCTTTAGAGCCGTGATGGAAGAGTATCCTGCGATTGCGGCAGTTGGGGAAGTTGGCGATGCACAGCGTGGCATGGAAATTATGGCTGATTATACGGCTGGTGATGACTTGATGCAGATGTGTTATTCGTTTGATTTTTTATCTGGCTTAGATTTACAAGCCACACGGGTTGGAGATGTGTTGGAGCGTTTTGCCACCATGTCGCATGACAGTTGGTCATGTTGGGCATTTTCTAACCATGATGTAGAACGCCATGCTAGCCGTTGGAAATTGGATTTGGCAGCGCAGAAATTACTGACTAGCCTGTTATTATCGTTACAGGGCAGTGTTTGCTTGTATCAGGGGGAAGAATTAGGGCTGCCAGAAGCCAGTGTGGGTTTTGAAGATTTACAAGACCCATATGGCAAAGAGTTTTGGCCTGAATTTAAAGGCCGTGACGGTTGCCGCACACCAATGGTGTGGGATGCTGATGCTGAAAATGCGGGCTTCTCGGAAGTGACGCCATGGTTGCCTGTGGCGCAGAGCCATTTTGGAAAATCTGTTTCGGTTCAAGAGAATGTACAAAATTCTATATTGAATCATTACAAGCAGATGATTGAATTTAGAAAGAAAATGCCGATTTTAGCAAAAGGTGATTTGAGCAATTTGCAAGTGACTGATGACGTTGTGAGTTTTGAACGCAAACATGAAGGGCAAACGGTTTTTTGTGCTTTCAATTTAAGCGACAAGCCACAAACCATTGGTTTAGACGGCAGTAAGTTGCAGACATTAGATGGTTTGGATTTTGAACATGAACTAAATGGCAATCATTTAACATTGCCAGCATGGCAAGCATTTTTCGCAAGTAAATAATTGAATAAAAAAGGGTAGAGCAATGGCAAATTTAAAATTAACAGATATCGCAAAGAGCTATGGCGAAGTTGAAGTTTTAAAAAATATCAACCTTGATATTAAACAAGGTGAATTGATGGTTTTTGTGGGGCCATCGGGTTGTGGTAAATCGACATTATTACGCATGATTGCGGGTTTGGAAAAAATCACTAGTGGTGTGTTGGAAATTGATGGCGAGCATATGAACGACACTCCGCCTGCAAAGCGCGGCATTGCTATGGTTTTTCAATCTTATGCTTTATACCCGCATATGACGGTGCGTGATAACATGACTTTTGCGCTTAAAATTGCCAAAATTCCTGCCAAGGAAATTACAGCAGCGGTTGAAAATGCAGCAGAAATTTTACAATTGACGGATTATCTAGACCGTTTGCCGAAAGCGCTAAGTGGCGGGCAGCGCCAGCGTGTGGCGATTGGCCGTGCCATTGTACGTGACCCGAAAATATTTTTATTTGACGAGCCATTATCGAACCTAGATGCGGCATTGCGGGTGGCGACGCGTATTGAGATTTCGCAACTTAAAGAAAACATGCCAAACAGCACAATGATTTATGTGACCCATGACCAAGTGGAAGCCATGACTTTGGCCTCGCGTATTGTGGTGCTTAACAATAAAGGCATTGAGCAAGTGGGATCGCCGCTTGAGTTATACTCTAACCCCGCGAATAAATTTGTAGCGACATTTATTGGCTCGCCTGCCATGAATATATTTGCTGCAAATATAACAGGAACTGGTGATGTAACAATGATTAGCACTGTGACAGGTGGTAAAGCCGCTGTGCCAATTGCAACGCAAGACAACGCCAACGGTAAACAATATTTGTTAGGCGCGCGCCCAGAAGACATGCACATTACTGAAAGTGATGAATTTATCTATGAAGGTCAAATAAACTATATTGAAGCGCTTGGTGAAGTGACTTTGATTTACTTTAACAACCCCGATGAAAATAGCTCTGAGCCGATTATTGTGAAGGTGGCGGGCATTCAACAATTTGACCGTGGGCAGACAATACGCCTAAATGCGGATGCAGATAAATTACATTTATTTGATGAAAATGACCTGACCTGCAAGGTTTCGTAATTAAATTGGGTGTGGTTTTAGATTGAAGCCGCACCCATTTTTATTTGCGACAGTGATACCAATGTCAAAACGAGGATTTATAGCGTCTGATATTGGGATGTATTGTGCGCTGACGAATAGTTGACTTTTCTGTGTTTGCAATATCTGTTATGGATAGCTGAGAATTGAAATAATGCATGAATTGGAAAAGGTATGACTGATAAATTGGAACGTGCGGTATTAGCAGGTGGATGCTTTTGGGGTATGCAGGATTTGATTCGAAAGCAACTGGGTGTGGTGAATACCCGAGTGGGATATACTGGCGGAGATGTGGCCAACGCGACTTATCAGAACCATGGTACACATGCCGAAGCGATTGAAATTGAGTTTGACCCAACCTTAACGGATTTTCGGAAAATATTGGAATTGTTTTTCCAGATACATGACCCATCAACGAAGAACCGCCAAGGCAATGATACTGGCAGTTCTTACCGTTCGGCAATTTATTATACCTCTGAGGCGCAGCGAGATGAAGCTATGCGTACTGTTGTTGACGTTGATGCATCTGGCTTGTGGCCTGACAAAGTGGTGACAGAAATTGAACGAGTAAGCGATTTTTGGGAAGCAGAAGTTGAACATCAAGATTATTTAGAAATTAGGCCAGATGGTTACACTTGCCATTTTCCGCGGGCAGACTGGGTTTTGCCCCGCTGATTGATTTAAGTGATTCTGAAATCTGTTGAAAATACCATTAATTGCTCATCTTCGGCAAAGGCTGCGATGGTGAGGTTGGCTTTATTTGCCATTTCAACCGCCATTGTGGTGGGGGCAGATATTGAAACCGCAATGGGGATGCCAAATTTAATGCATTTTTGAGCGAGTTCATAGGCAAAACGACTGGTGAGCAGTACAAAACCCTGATCAATATCTATTTTTTGTTGGGTGAGAGCGCCAAATAATTTGTCTAATGCATTGTGTCTTCCGACATCCTCACGTGCCAAGATGATATTGCCTGATTTATCGGCAAATGCTGCGCCGTGAACTGAAAAGCTAGCCTGATTTAACGGGGTGTGTTGATGCAGTTGTTTTTTGGCATTTTGAATTGAGGTGAGGGGGATGGTGAATTTACTGGTGATTTTTGGCAGGTCGTCGACTATATGTGACAAGCTGGTTAAGCCACAAACCCCGCAACCTGATGCACCAGCCAAACGGCGGCGGCGATCCATAATTTGGAAGCGGTCGAAGGCTTTGTCGGTGATTTTAACATGTAACTCTATGCCGTTTTTGACTGGTTTTTCGGTAATTGACAGAATGGCTTTGGCAGATTTTACCAAGCCTTCGCTTTGGCAAAAGCCGATGGCAAAATCCGTTAGGTGAAGCGGTGTTGCCAACATGACTGCATAAGTTTCACCATTGTTGTTTTGGCCATGAATGTGGATGGCAATGGGGCATTCCTCTGGCAAAACCCATGTTGAGTTTTTGGGTTGATTTGCGCCTATTAACTTAGCTGTTGTGGGTTTTGTGCCTTTACTCATATCGTGTGTCTAGACTCATTTCGCAATTTGAACTTGGATGATACGTTGTCCATCAACAGTTTCGGCACGTTCACTTTGCCACGGAGATATATCATTGGTTAGGCGTATTTGCACGGCTGTGACTTTATATTCTGGGCAATCGGTAGCCCAGTCACTATTTTCGGTTGTGATGACATTGGCGCCAGATTCGGGATGATGGAATGTTGTATAAACCACTCCCGGCTGCATGCGATCTGAAATTTTTGCTTTGAGGGCGATGTTGCCTTTGCGTGATGAGATTTGCACTAAATCATCCGTTGCTATGCCGCGTAATTCTGCATCTGATTGGTGAATTTCGAGTATATCTTGTTGCAGCCACACATTGTTTTCGGTGCGTCTGGTTTGTGCGCCTACATTATATTGTGACAATATACGGCCTGTGGTGAGCAATAATGGGAATTTGCGATTTGTTTTTTCGGTCGTTGGGGTGAATTCGGTGACAAAAAACTTGCCTTTACCGCGGACAAATTCGCCAACATGCATGACGGGTGTGCCGTTGGGTGCTGCATCGTTAACTGGCCATTGTAGGCCATCGTCTTTATCTAGACGATCGAGCGATACATGGGCGAAGGTTGGCAGAAGGCTGGCGATTTCGTCCATGATTTCGGCACTGTTTGTGTAATTCATTGGGTAGCCCATGGCGATGGCAAGGTCTTGCGTGACCTCCCATTCGTGCTTGCCTGTAATGGGTGGCATAACCTCGCGCACGCGGTTGATGCGACGCTCGGCATTGGTGAAAGTACCATTTTTTTCGAGGAAGCTTGTGCCTGGTAGGAATACATGGGCGAAGCGTGCGGTTTCGTTAAGGAATAAATCTTGCACGACTAAGCAATCTAATGCCATGAGCGCGGCTTCGACATGTTGGGTATCGGGGTCCGATTGTGCGATGTCTTCGCCTTGCACATACATGCCGCGATAATTGCCATCTATGGCTTGTTTGAACATGTTGGGGATGCGGTAACCCGGTTTGTTGTCTAGCTCGACTTTCCAATGGGCTTCGAACAAGCCACGGACTTCATCATCTACGACGCTGCGATAACCCGGTAATTCGTGTGGGAAACTGCCCATATCGCAGGAGCCTTGCACGTTATTTTGGCCACGTAAAGGATTGATGCCGCCACCGCGTTTGCCTAGATTTCCTGTTGCCATGGCAAGGTTGGCAATGCCCATTACCATGGTTGAGCCTTGGCTATGCTCGGTTACGCCAAGGCCATAATAAATACCTGATGTTTTGCCATTGGCATATGTGCGAGCCGCAGCGCGGATATCATTGGCACTGACGCCAATAATGTCTTGTTGTGCCTCGGGTGAGTTTTCGGGCAGAGTTACAAATTCTTCCCACGCTTTAAAAGTTTGCTCATCGCAACGGTTGATGACAAATTCTTTATCGACTAGATTTTCGGTGGCGATGACATGGCTTAAGGCGTTGATGAGCGCTACATTTGTGCCAGGTTTAAGCGGTAAATGATGATCGGCTTTTACGTGGGCGCTTTTGACAAGGTCGATGGCTCTGGGGTCGGCAACAATTAGTTTTGCGCCTTTGATGATTTGTTGTTTCATGCGTGAGCCAAAAACGGGGTGGGCATCGGTAGGGTTGGCGCCAATGAGCAAAATAACATCGCTATGCTCGACGCTTTCGAAATCTTGCGTGCCTGCGGCTGTGCCGAAGGCTTGGTTGAGGCCGTAGCCTGTTGGTGAATGGCAAACGCGGGCGCAGGTATCGACATTATTATTGCCAAAGGCTGCGCGGATTAGTTTTTGCACCACAAAAACCTCTTCATTGGTGCAACGAGATGAGGTGATGCCACCGATTGACTTGCGGCCATGATTTTTTTGGATGTTTTTAAAGCGTGAAGCGGCAAAATTGATGGCGGTTTGCCAACTAACCTCTTGCCACGGATCGTCAATATGATCGCGAATCATGGGTTTGGTGATGCGGTCTTTATGGGTGGTGTAGCCAAAGGCAAAACGGCCTTTCACGCATGAATGGCCATTGTTAGCACCGCCATCTTTATCGGGTATCATACGCACGACTTGATCGTCTTTAATTTGTGCAATGAATGAACAGCCGACACCGCAATAGGCGCAGGTGGTTTTAACCTCGCGGTCGGGTTGCCCCATATTTACCACTGATTTTTCGAGCAATGTTTCTGTGGGGCAGGCTTGTACGCAGGCACCGCAGGATACGCATTCACTATCTAAAAAACCTTGATTATAACCCGCTACGATTTGGCTATCAAAGCCGCGACCTTGGGTGGTGATGGCAAAGCTGCCTTGCACCTCGTCGCACGCCCGCACGCAACGCATGCAGCTGATACATTTTGAGCCATCAAACTGGAAATAGGGGTTAGACGTATCTATGGGGGCGTTAAAGTGGTTTTTGCCTTCGAAACCGTAACGTACTGTTTCGAGGCCGACTTGTGTGACCATGCTTTCTAATTCGCAATCGCCATAACTTTGTGCGCCCTCAATATGGGATGTGGTTTTGCCACCTGAATAATCAAACGGGTGGTCGGACATATAAAGTTCTAACACGCCTTTGCGTAATTTTTGAATGTCAGCATCATCTGTTGTGACATTCATGCCAGCTTCGACTGGGGTTGTGCAAGATGCGGGCATGCCGCGTCTGCCTTCGACTTTACAAACGCACATGCGACAAGAGCCATGGGCATCTAAACTATCGCTTGCACATAATTTTGGTATGTCGATATTAGCTAGTTTGGCGGCACGCATGATGGATGTGCCTTTGGGCACCGTCACTGGTTCGCCATTTATATTTGCTGTGATAAATTCTTGCGTTTCACCATACGTATCGGGTTTAACTTCGGGTGTGCCAAGGTCTGGCTGTTTTGTTAAACTCATGTTTTTGCTCCGTGTTCTAAGCCCAATTCGGAGGGGAAATGCTTTATGATGCTGCGCACAGGTTTGGGGGTTAAACCGCCCATAGCGCAGAGGGAACCTTGCTCCATAACATCGAATAAATCTTCCAACAGTTCGAAATTCTCGGTTGTATTTTCGTTATTGATGATTTTGTCCAAAATCTCGCCACCGCGCACTGCGCCAATGCGGCAGGGTGTGCATTTGCCACAGCTTTCGGCTTCGCAAAAGCTAAACGCGAAGCGAGCCAGTGACGCCATGTCAGCGGTATCATCGAACACCACAATGCCACCATGGCCGACAGCGCCACCAATTTTGGCAAACTCTTCATAATCTAGCACTGTGTCCATTTGATCTGGATGGATGTATGAGCCGAGTGGCCCGCCTAATTGTACAGCTTTAATGGGGCGGCCAGATAAGGTGCCGCCGCCAAAATCTTCGACAATTTCGCGTAGTGTATGGCCGAATTCGACCTCGACCATGCCGCCGCGTTTGATGTTACCGCCCAATTGAAATGGCAATGTACCAGTGGAGCGGCCAACGCCCAGTGCGGCATAAGCTGTTGCGCCATTAGCCAGAATATCTGGCACCGAAGCCAAGGTGATGACATTATTGACAATGGTTGGTTTGCCAAACAGGCCTTGGATGGCAGGGAGAGGCGGCTTTGCCCTTACCATGCCGCGTTTGCCTTCTAGGCTATCGAGCAGCGAAGTTTCCTCGCCACAAATATAGGCGCCTGCACCGATGCGTAATTCTAGATCGAAGTGAATGCCGAGATTGCCTATGTTTTTGCCCAACCAACCTGCTTGATAGGCGTTACTAATGGCTTCTCCGAGGATTTCTTTGGTTAAAGGATATTCACTGCGCAGGTAAATATAGCCTTTGGTGGCGCCAATGGAGGCACCGCAAATAATCATGCCTTCAATGAGTGCCATTGGGTCGGTTTCCATGACCAGACGATCAGAGAAGGTGCCGCCGTCACCTTCATCTGCGTTGCATACCACATACTTTTGGTCCGCTGCCGCATCTAATGTGGTCTGCCATTTTATACCTGTTGGAAAGGCCGCGCCCCCGCGCCCCCTTAGGCCTGAATCTAACACTTGTTTAACTGAGGCTTGTGCGCCAATTTTATGGCATTTTTTAAGGCCATTAAAGCCGCCATGGTTGATATAATCTTCAACGGATAACGGATTGATTTCGCCTGATTTGGCAAAAATATGGCGGGTTTGTTTTTTGAAATATTCTATGTTTTTGATGAAGCCAACATCTAGCAAATGTGGGGCTTTATGTGTGAAGGCATCTTGGATTAACGCATCTACATCGCTTGGTTTTACGCAGCTAAAACCGATGCGGCCATCTGGCGAATTAATCTCGACCAATGGCTCTAACCAAGCGGCGCCACGAGAGCCATTGCGGATGACTTGAAAACCTGCGGCTTGAAACTTTGCGGCCACTTGATCGGCACCGACTGAAACGCTAGCTGTATCTCTGGGTACATAGACAATATCCATTATGCACCCTCAATTAAGCTGTTTAGCAGATCGGCATCTAGGCGACCATAGATTTTTCCATCGACCAAAGCTGAAGGCGCGAGTGCGCAATTGCCTAAGCAATAGATGGTTTCTATGGCGACATTTGCATTGAGGTTTTGCTCAATATCTGCTTTTAATTGCCTTGACCCCATAGATTGGCAGGCTTCGGATTGGCATAATTTGACTATTTTTTGAGCGGGCGGTTTTTGCCTGAAATCGTGATAAAAAGTAACCACACCATATACCTCGGCACGGGATAAATTTAGACAATTGGCAATGATTTGGAACGCGCTTTGTGGAATGTAGCTATGAAAGGCTTGGATGGCGTGGAGGATTTCGAGCAGCTTATCTGGCGCATCATCATGATGGGCACAGATGCGCTTTATTTCGCTTTCGAGCGGATATATATCCAATGAAACTGCCACGCACACCACCTTTTAATGATCATCCAAAATTAATTTGCCGTAAAGCATACCAATTGGTTTTAACTATTATAATTACAATGAGTAGAATTTGACTAGTTAATTTTTGATATTTATTTTTTGATGTTGCTAGATTAGTTTTCTAAGGCTTCTTCCATTAGTTTTTTCATTATGAATTTTTGTGGTTTGCCTGTGACAGTCATGGGCATTTCACTAACAAATTTTACATATTTGGGTATTTTATAATGGGCGATTTGGTTTTTGCAATAATTTTTGACATCATCTTCGGTGAGGGTGTCGCCATCTTTGACGGTGATAAACGCGCAGACTTCTTCGCCATATTTATCTGAATGAATGCCGAATATTTGGGCGTTGATTATGGCCTCATGTTTGAATAAAAAGTCTTCGATTTCTCTCGGATATATGTTTTCGCCGCCCCGAATAATCATATCTTTAATGCGACCAACAATGGTGCCATATCCTTGTTCATCAATGACGGCAATGTCGCCTGTGTGCATCCAGCCATTATTGTCGATGGACTGGTTTGTGGTTTCGTCATCGCCCCAATAGCCTAACATGACGCTATAGCCACGGGTGCATAGCTCGCCTTTCACCCCTATGGGGGTGATTTCGCCTTGCTCATCAATTGTTTTAACCTCTAGATGTGGGAGTATTAAGCCGACGGTTGAAACTCTTTTCTCTAACGTGCAACCGACATGAGTTTGTAAGGAAACGGGGCTTGTTTCTGTCATCCCATAGCAAATTGTGAGTTGTTTCATATTCATTTTATTGACGGCTTTATTCATCACCTCTATCGGGCAAAGAGCGCCTGCCATAACACCTGTGCGTAGGCTTGAATAATCTTTAGTTTCGAAATCTGGCTCGGCAAACATGGATACAAACATGGTCGGGACGCCATAAAGGGCCGTGCATTTTTCGTCTGCAAGGGCATTAAGGCAGGCTTGTGGATCGAACGATTCGCTTGGGAAAACCATTTTTGCGCCTCTGATGACACAACCTAATGTACCCATGACCATGCCAAAACAATGGTATAGCGGGATGGGGATACACAAAGTATCGGCAGCGGTGAATTGTATGGTTTGGGTGACAGCATCGGCATTGTTGACGATGTTGTAATGGCTAAGTGTCGCGCCTTTTGGCGTGCCAGTTGTGCCACTGGTGAATTGAATGTTGATTGCATCGTTAGGGTTTAGTGATGCTTCGATGGTTTTTATTTGTGACTTATGGGCGGGTGTTGCCATGTTGACAACTTGCTCATAGCTATACATGCCTGAATGAATTTGACTTCCCATACTGATTAGAAATTTAAGTGATGGGATTTTAGCGGCATCGAATTGGTTGTTCTTGGCTGTTTTAAGTTCTGGAATGATGGTGTTGAGCATATCCACATAGTTGGATGACTTGAACTGCGGTGCGAGAATAAGGGCCTTGCATTCTACTTTATTGAGGGCGTATTCTAGCTCACTTAGTCGATATGCGGGGTTGATGTTGACCAGAATGAGACCAATTTTTGCCGTTGCAAATTGGGTGGCGAGCCACTCATAGCGGTTGGGTGACCAAATGCCGATGCGATCGCCGACTTTGAGGCCTAATGACAATAAACCGCTCGCCAATCTATCGACTTCAATATCTAGCTCATTATAGGTGAAGCGCTTTTTTTGTTCGACAAAAACCGCAGCTTCTTTAGCTCCAAACTCTGCAACGGTTTTGGCAAAAGCACGGCCAATCGTTGTGACTAATAATGGCTGGCTTTGATCGCCTTTTAGATAAGATAAGCCTGTCATATTTTCATCATTTACCGAAACGTCATTGTTATTCGTCATTCTATTGCCTTAATACTATCTTGATATTTGGTGTGAACCTAGCAAATTACATTCTGAATATTCCATATTCAGTGTCTTTGATTTCGGCATTTAAGCAAGCTGAAAATGCGAGACCTAATACACGGCGGGTTTCGCTGGGGGCAATGATGCCATCATCCCATAACCGTGCGGTTGCATAATATGGGTTGCCTTCGGTTTCGAATTTTTCGAGTATGGGTTGTTTAAACGCAGCCTCTTGCTCATCTGTCCACTCTTCACCTTTGGCTTGTTTGGCATCGCGGGTTAACGTGGCTAAAACGCCTGCTGCTTGCGCGCCGCCCATAACTGAAATACGGCTGTTTGGCCATGTGAACATGAAGCGGGGGCTGTATGCACGGCCACACATGCCGTAATTGCCTGCGCCAAAGCTACCGCCCACAACAAGAGTGATTTTGGGTACATTTGCATTGGCAACGGCCATAACCATTTTAGCGCCTGCTTTGGCAATGCCGTCTGATTCATATTGTCGGCCAACCATAAAGCCAGAGATATTTTGCAGGAATAAAATAGGGATTTTGCGTTTGGCGCATAGCTCAACAAAATGTGCCGCTTTGAGTGCTGATTCTGAGAATAAAATGCCGTTATTGCCAATGATGCCAAGAGGCATGCCTTCTAAATGTGCAAAGCCACAAACCACGCTTGTGCCGTATAATTTTTTAAACTCGCTAAACTCGGAGCCATCGACAAGGCGGGCGATGAT
This sequence comes from Hyphomicrobiales bacterium, assembly GCA_051531935.1. Classification (GTDB taxonomy): domain Bacteria; phylum Pseudomonadota; class Alphaproteobacteria; order Rhizobiales; family OSC116; genus OCS116. Next base: position 80,520 of record JAOPTR010000003.1, on the reverse strand, counting down.
TTCGCGTATATCTACTGGTTCTGACAAGTTTTGAGGGGCGATGCCATCTAATTGTTGGGCATCGAGCAACGGTTGTTCTATGGGCTTAGATGAAATGTTGGGGTTTTTGACAATGTTTAAATTAGCGATGATTTCACGGGTAATTTCGAGCGCGTGATTGTCATTTTCGGCAAGGTGATCTGCCACACCAGATATGCGGGTGTGCATGTCGCCACCGCCTAAATCTTCGGCCGAAACAATTTCGCCAGTTGCGGCTTTTACCAAAGGTGGCCCTGCGAGGAAAATGGTAGCTTGATTGCGCACCATGATGGTTTGATCGCTCATGGCAGGCACATAAGCACCGCCCGCGGTACATGACCCCATAACCACAGCAATTTGTGCAATGCCTTTGGCGCTCATTTGGGCTTGGTTGTAAAATATGCGTCCAAAATGATCGCGGTCGGGGAACACTTCGGCTTGATTTGGTAAGTTTGCGCCACCGCTATCGACCAAATATATGCAGGGCAGGTGGTTTTCTTCGGCAATTTCTTGCGCGCGCAGATGCTTTTTAACCGTCATTGGATAGTAAGTGCCGCCTTTTATGGTGGCATCGTTACAAATAATCATACATTCGACACCAGAAACACGGCCAATGCCTGCAATGACACCTGCAGCATGAATGTCGCCCCCATACATATCGTATGCGGCCAACATGCCGACTTCTAAAAACGCGGAGCCTTTATCGAGCAGCTCGGCCACACGCATGCGCGGCAGCAATTTACCACGCGCAATATGTTTGGCTTTGGCGCGATCATTACCACCTGCCGCAGCCGTTGCGCGTTTGGCAGATAGCTCATCGAGCAAGCCTTTCATTTTGGCTTGGTTCTGCTGAAAGGATTCTGAATTAGCATCGATTTTTGAAGTCAGTTTCATGAATTACTTCCTAGATTATTTGGTCTCGTTGAACATTTCGCGGCCGATGAGCATGCGTCTTATCTCGCTTGTGCCTGCGCCAATTTCGTATAATTTGGCATCGCGCAATAACCGACCTGCTGGATATTCGTTTACATAGCCGTTGCCGCCCAAAGTTTGGATGGTTTCTAGCGCCATCCACGTGGCTTTTTCGGCAGAATATAGAATGACGCCTGCGGCATCTTTGCGGCTTGCTTCGCCTCTATCGCAGGCTCTTGCAAATGTGTAGACATATGAACGACAGGCATTCATGGTGCTATACATATCGGCCAATTTACCTTGCATAAGTTGGAATGTGCCAATGGGTTTGCCGAATTGTTCGCGCTCATGCACATAGGGCACAACCACATCCATACACGCCATCATAATGCCTGTTGGGCCTGCGCTTAGGACTGCACGCTCATAATCTAGACCTGACATTAATACGTTTACGCCACCGTTTAAGGTGCCTAAAATATTTTCGACAGGCACTTCGCAATTTTCGAACACCAGTTCACAGGTATCGGACCCGCGCATACCCAATTTATCGAGTTTTTGAGCGGTTGAAAAACCTTTATAATCTTTTTCGATTATAAATGCTGTGATGCCTTTTGCGCCTAATTCTGGTGCGGTTTTTGCGTAAACCACCAATGTATCGGCCTCGGGGCCGTTGGTAATCCACATTTTATTGCCATTTAGCACATAATGATCGTTTTTTAGCTCTGCGCGTAATTGCATTGAAACTACATCTGAGCCTGCGTTCGGCTCGCTCATCGCCAATGCGCCGACATGTTCGCCAGATATGAGCTTTGGAAGATATTTGAGTTTTTGCTCTTTGCTGCCATTGCGGTTGATTTGGTTGACGCAAAGGTTTGAATGCGCGCCATATGACAAGCCAACAGACGCTGAGGCGCGGCTGATTTGTTCGTTGACCAAACAATGTTCGAGATAGCCGAGGCCTGCGCCGCCGAATTCTTCGGGCACTGTGATGCCCAATAGGCCTAATTTGCCGAACTCTGGCCATAAATCGCGCGGGAATTGGTTGCTTTGGTCAATTTCGGCAGCTCTGGGGGCAATTTTATCATTGGCAAAGTTTTTGACCATTTCGGTGATCATATCGGCAGTTTCGCCAAGGCCAAAATTCATACCCGGTAATTCGTAAAAGCTCATTTTAATTCCCTTCAGATCTGTTGTTTTTTAATTCATTCATTTTTTCGACACAGCCTTTTTCGACACTGTCTAACTCGACTAAGGATTCGGTGATGTCGGTTAGTTTTTGAACCAGTGACTCTCGTTGTTTGACTATTTTTTCTTGTAAGTGAACGAGTTGTTGTAGCTCGCCAGATTTATATTCGTACATGTCGATGATGACCCGAATTTCGGCCAGTGTGAAACCTATGCGTTTGCCCCGCAAAATGAGTTTTAAGCGGGTGCGGTCGCCATTGCTAAACACTCTGTTTCTGCCGTTTCGCTCGGGCATTAACAGGCCTTGATCTTCGTAAAATCTCAAAGCTCTGGTGGTGAGGCCAAATTCATCGGTTAATTGTCTTATGGGAATGTTATATTTCATAGCTATTCTATCGTTAAAATGAGTTGGCCTTCGCTCACCTGATCGCCAAGCGATACAGACAAGACTGTAACCACACCTGATATTTCGGCGACTAGATTATGTTCCATTTTCATGGCTTCTACGATTGCCAAGACATCACCTTCGGCCACCTCATCACCTAATGAGACGTTTAACTTAAACAGGCAACCTGGCATGGGAGAGGTGACTTGTCCGCCTGCTTCGACTTTGCCGCCATCATCATATATACGCCTGTCGATTTGGTAGCTTTTGCCTTGATCAATGATGTAATCGTGATGAGTGCCTGTGACGAGCGTGAGTTTGTTTTTAGCTGTGGTGGCGGGTTTGACGCCATTTTTATTTGTAATATACGCGCCTTGATGTGAGACGTTATTTATCATGACATCCATAATGGATGTGCGACCTTGAGAGCCTGTTGCCATATCAAAGGCATCGGCGCGATCCCAAACTTGATTGGAACTTGTTGTTTGGCGTTTGTTGATGAGCATGACCGCAGCCATGGCGCTGATATGCTCTAAATTTTCTTCATCAGAGTTTTTTTCGAAGAATTCTGCAATGAATTCGGTGTTGAATTTTTCGGCAATGAAATCTGTATCCTCTAGCAAATCGCGTAGGAAACCGATATTAACTTTGACGCCCGCAACCACGGTTGCCCGCAAGGTTTGGGCGAGGTTGGCAAGAGCAGTTTTGCGGTTGGGCGCGTGGCATATGATTTTGGCGATCATTGGGTCGTAATAGGGGCTGATTTCGTCATCTGCTTCAATGCCTGTATCCACTCTGATGCCATCGGCTTTAGGTACGTTAAAGGCAAAAAGTTTACCGATTGAGGGTAGAAAATCGTTTTCGGCATCTTCGGCATAGACCCGCACTTCAACTGAATGGCCGTTGATGGACAATTCATCTTGTTTTTTGGGTAGGGTTTCGCCAGAGGCCACGCGAATTTGCCATTCGACAAGGTCTTGCCCAGTAATGGCTTCGGTGACGGGATGTTCGACTTGCAAACGTGTATTCATTTCCATGAACCAAAAGCCATCGGCCTTTAAACCGTTTGAGCCATCTACGATGAATTCAACTGTGCCTGCACCTTCATAATTAACGGCTTTGGCGGCACGTACCGCTGCATCGCCCATGGCTTTGCGCACTTGCTCGGTCATACCAGGGGCGGGGGCTTCTTCGACCACTTTTTGATGGCGGCGTTGCAACGAGCAATCGCGCTCGAATAAATACACAGCGTTGCCATGTTGATCGCCAAAAACTTGAATTTCGATGTGGCGGGGGCTTAATATAAATTTTTCGATGAGGACGATGTCATTGCCAAAAGCGGCTTTGGCCTCGCGTTTGGCGGCATCTAGTGCATCTTCGAAATCTTGCGCTTCATTGACGCGGCGCATACCTTTGCCGCCGCCGCCAGCTACAGCCTTAATCATAACTGGGTAGCCAATTTTTAGTGCTTGCTCGGCTAGGAAATTAGGGTCTTGCTCATCGCCAATATAACCTGGGACGATGGGTACATTGGCTTCCTGCATCAATAATTTTGCGGCATCTTTTAGCCCCATGGAATTAATGGCGTGGGCTGATGGACCAATGAATTTAATGTTGTTATCTGCACATTTTTGGGCGAAAATTGCGTTTTCGGATAAAAATCCATAACCTGGATGAATGGCATCTGCTTTGGTTTTTTGTGCTAATTTGATGATGTCATCGGCTTTTAGGTAGCTTTCGTTGACTGGGGAATTGCCGATATAGTGGGCTTCATCGGCCATTTTGACATGTAGGCTGTTGGCATCGGCATCTGAAAATATGGCAATGGTTCTAATGCCCATTTGTTTAGCCGTTTTAATGACACGGCAAGCAATTTCACCGCGATTGGCTATTAAAATTGAATTAATCACAGACTGTTCCACCTAAATGTAAATAACTTTGATTTACGTAATCGTAAATGCAAGCTGCGTTTAAGGCAAGAAAAGATGAGTTTGATTGACGTTGAATTCCTAACGCCATGAAAATTATTGTTTGACCAGAGGTTTTGATTTGATAGATTGGAGGGGTCATAAACAAAGGGAAATGCCATGCAGGGTCTATATTTTGAACAATTTGAAGTCGGTGTTATTATTGAGCATGGATTGAGTAAAACTGTTACCGAAGCGGATAATATGTTGTTTTGCAACATGACACTGAATGCCCAACCTTTGCATATTGATAAACATTTTTGTGAAGCTGAAAGTGAATTTAAGCAGCCTTTGGTAAACTCGCTTTTTACACTTGGCCTGATGATTGGCATAAGTGTGAATGACACAACGATTGGTACCACGATTGCCAATTTGGGTATGACAGATGTGAATTTTCCTGCGCCTGTGTTTCAGGGTGATAGCATTTATGTGAAAACTGAAATTTTGGATAAACGCGAAAGTAAATCGCGCCCTACTGCTGGCATTGTGACAATGTTACACCGGGCATATAACCAAAATAATGTTTTGGTTGCGACCTGCATCCGCAAAGCTTTTATGAAAAAACAACCTGTAGATTGAATGAAGGCGACCTTATGAGATCATTATTATTTGTGCCTGCTGATGATGCCAAGAAACAGCAAAAAGCCCTAGCAAGTGCTGCTGATGCAGTTATTCTTGACATGGAAGATAGTGTTGCGGCCGATCGAAAAATGATAGGGCGGCAGGTGGTTGCTGAGTTTTTTGACGGATTGAAAACCGATAAAATAGTTATTGTGCGGATCAATGCACTTGATACTGAACTTTGGCAAGATGATATGGCGGCTATATTGCCGTTGGTACCTGATTATATTCTGGTTCCCAAAGCGCGGTCTGGCGCAGATGTGACTACGATTAATGATTTGATTTTAGGCCACACTGAAGCGGCTCATAAAACCAAAATTATTGCTTTGGTTACTGAATTGCCTGAATCTATGTTCAACATATCTAGCTTTAAAAATAGTGGAGCGGCTTTGGCGGGGCTGACTTGGGGGGCGGAAGACCTTTCGGCTGAGTTGGGCGCTCAAACCAATAAAGATGAAAATGGCGTTTATTTTCCTGTTTACCAGATGGCGAGATCATTTTGTTTACTTGGTGCTGCGCATGCGGGTGTGGCAGCAATAGATTCTGTTTTTACCAATTTTAAAGATGATGATGGTTTGAGAGCTGAAGCTGAACGCGCGAAAATTGAAGGTTTTACCTGTAAAATGCTGATTCATCCGTGCCAAATTGCCATCGTTAACGAGGTGTTTAGCCCCAATGAAGCGGAAATTGCCCATGCTAAACTGGTGATTGAGACAATTGAGAACTCATCATCTGGTGGCGTGGCACAGCTGAATGGCGAAATGATTGACCAACCGCATTATAAGCGCGCTCTTAATTTAATAAAAGGATTGCAGCATGACTGAAAACAAAACCACCCCTTATCCGCCAGCGAATATAGATGAATTGCCTGAGGACATTGCCAAAATTATTTTGGAAGTTCAGGAAAAATCGGGATTTATTCCAAACGTGTTTTTGGTGTTGGCGCGTCGGCCTGATGAATTTAGAGCGTTTTTTGGCTATCACAACGCGTTGATGGAAAAAGACAGTAATTTGAGCAAAGCCGAACGCGAAATGATTGTTGTGACCACGAGTAATTTTAACCAATGTCAATATTGTGTGGTGGCGCATGGGGCGATTTTGCGCATCCGCGCGAAAGATGCTTTGATTGCTGACCAAGTGGCGGTTAATTATCGGAAGGCCGACATTACGGCGCGCCAACGTGCCATGTTGGATTATGCGGTTAAAGTGTCGCAAAATGCTTATGAAATTGACGCTACAGACAGAGACACATTACATTCTCATGGGTTTAATGATGAGGACATTTGGGACATTGCCGCGGTTTCGGCATTTTTTGGCATGTCTAACCGCATTGCGAATGCTTTCAGCATTCCCGCCAATCCAGAATTCTACAATATGGGACGGGAATTTTAACGCATTGGTTTTACTATCCATGTATTTGAACGACATGGATAGCTGCGTATTTACAAGAAGTTGAGCTTTTACTCTGAGACTCGATTGCCATCTTCATCGAAGAAATGTAGATTTTGTGGGGTAAATGAAAGTTGTATTTTGTCGCCACTTTTAAACGCGCTATCCCCAACTTGTCGCACGGTGATTTGGCCTTGCTCGCCTGCATCGACAATAAGAAAAGTATCTGAACCTAAATATTCTGTGACATCGACCACGCCATCTAATTGACCGCTATTGTCGGTGACGATGGTTATATGTTCGGGGCGGATGCCCAGTTTACTGGCGGGTTTATCTAATGTGTAATTACCTGATTTACCTTGCATGACTTGATAGCTGCCATTGTTGGTGCTGCATGCCAATATATTCATTTTCGGGGAGCCAATAAATTGGGCTACAAACAGGTTCTCGGGTGTTTGGTATAGCTCTCTTGGTGTCCCAACTTGAGCGATTTTACCCGCATCTAGCACCACAATTCGGTTGGCCAAAGTCATGGCTTCCACTTGGTCATGGGTAACATAAACCATTGTAGAGTTAAGGCTTTGATGAAGCTTGGCGATTTCGTAACGCATGTCCACTCTTAATGAAGCGTCGAGGTTGGACAGTGGTTCATCAAACAAAAATGCTGTGGGTTTGCGCACGATAGAACGGCCAATGGCCACACGTTGGCGTTGGCCACCTGATAAATCTTTTGGGCGGCGTTCTAAATAATCGTTGAGCTTTAATATCTCGGAGGCTTCACCCACTTTTTGGTCTATTTCTTGTTTGGAAGCACCTGCTGATTTAAGGCTGAAACCCATATTTTCTGCCACGCTCATATGTGGATATAGAGCGTAAGATTGGAATACCATGGAGAGGCCACGTTTGGACGGAGGGTGGTCTGTTGCCACCACCTCGTCTAACAATAAGTCTCCACGTGAGATTTCTTCTAGACCTGCAATCATACGTAATAATGTTGATTTTCCGCAACCTGAAGGCCCGACAAAAATTATAAATTCGCCATCGTCAATTTTTAAATCTATGCCTTTAATGACCTGAACATCGCCATACCATTTTTCGACATTTTTAAGCTCGATTTTACCCATTATTTTGCCCTCGCAGATGGAGATGCCCAAGCTAACCAAATGGCCGCTGTCCATGTGAAGGTGCCGCCACCTGCGGGCGCGCCATCAAATGGATCGTAATATTCAGCAAAGCCGTTTTGTTGGATGAGTTGTGCGGTGTCTGAACGCACCCTATCGGCTTGTTCATCTAGGTGGCAATCTTCTAAGCCAATGCCAATAAGCGTATTTATAACGCCCCAAACTGGCCCGCGCCAATAGCGTTTGGCATTAAATTTTTCGCCTTTTGGGGAATAGCTTGGCACTGTATATTTGGATTGTTTGAAAATTTCATCCAATTGGGTGACCATTTTGGGGTTATTTACACCTGCATACCAACATAAGAAGGATGCGCAGGAAAGGCTATTGGAAAATTTACCGCTTTTTAGGTCTAGCGAGTCATACGCACCTAAATTTTCATTCCACAGGGTTTTGACGCCCATTTCTAAATGTGCAATCCATTTGGAAATTTCTTCGGTGGGTTGATTTAGTTGTTCGGCGAGCCAGAGTAAATCCTTATTGGCGCGCAGGAGAATGAATGTCATGGTTGGATCGGCAACGCGAAAAGCGCCTTTATCGCGTATAATTTCTTGATCCCAACCGTTTTCACGCGCGAAATCGACCAATGAAATATAGCGATCATAATCGTATTTTGTGGGGCGCATTTCTGGGTCTACATGTGAAGTGTCGCGGCGTTTATAGGGTTTGACTTCGGACACATCAATGGCGGCCATTGCGTCATCCCAATCGGGTGCATTGTCACGACCTGCTTCCCATGGATGGGTGATGACTGCGGCGCCTGTTTCGCATCTATTTATATGAAACCAACGATGCCAATCGCATAGTTTACTGAACAGAGTTTCAACATGTTGTTGCCCTGCTTGGGTATCTGTTTCGTAGATTTTTCTAACAAATGTAGCGGCAACTGGAGGTTGGCTTATGCCAGATGTTTTTGGGGTTTTATTTGTGCCCCAAACTTCTGGCCCTGGGAAATAACCTTCATCTTCTTGATGGAAAATAATGTGCGGTAACATGCCATTATCCCATTGGCCAGAAAACAGGCTATGCAACTCCTGCCACGCGCGTTCGATATCGAAATTTGCAAAACCATAGGCAGCAAACGCGCTATCCCAATTCCATTGATATGGATATAGGCCATCGGTTGGCACGGTGTAATTGCCGCGGTCATTTGTCATTAAAACTTGTCTTGCTAACGCGTCGAGTTTGTCGATCATTTTATTATCCTTTTACTGAACCTGCGGTGAGGCCTTTTGTCATAAATCTTTCGAGCCCTAAAAATAGAACCATGATGGGGAGGGTGGCGACAACTGCGCCAGCCATTAAATGTTGCCGCGGGATTTCAGATGTATTTAACATCGCTACACCGCGGGTGAGGGTGAATTTTGAAGGGTCATCTAGCAACATGAACGCTAGTAAAAATTCGTTCCAACTGATCATAAATACGTATAGCGAAACCGATACGAGGGCGGGCAGGCTTAACGGAAGGGTGATTTTCCAGATAACTTCGATCCTTGTGAGGCCATCCATAAGGCCTGCTTCTTCTATTTCTGCGGGGAGATCTCTGAAATAACCTTGCAACATATAGAGTGCAACGGGGACTGTTGTAACGGGATAAATGAGCAGGATTCCTGTGACTGAGTTTCGTAAGCCAACGGTCGAAAAGGCTATATATATAGGCAGAGCCAAAACAATCATCGGCACCATATAGATCAGCAAAATGGAGCGAGACATAACCGCACGGCCTTTAAAGCGAAGCCGCGCAATGGCGTAAGCACCCGGGATGGAAAAGAACAGGGTGATAATGACTGTTAGCACCGAAATAAGCAGGCTCATGCTTAGATATTGACCAAAATTAAAGTCCCTGAACAATTCGATATAAGAGCGGAATAACGCCCAACCTTTATCTAGCTCGAGGCTGAAATCTAATGGGTTTGCAAGCAGGGCTTGTTGTGATTTTAGGCTGGTCATCACCATGACATAAAATGGTATGAGGACGATAAAGGTGAAAAACAAATAGCCAAACCAAACCAAGAAATTAATAACCGCATTTTCGAACTCATGTTTGGTTAGGGCGCCAATTTCTAGGTCTTTTAGAATGAGTTTAAGGGGCAGGATGGAAAACAAAGCTACAAACAAACTTGTGATTATTTTACTTAATAATGGAACTTGGTCGCCGATGAAAACTGAACCAAAACCAAAGATAGAAACCAAAAAGCCGAAAGCCAGTAAACTGATGACAATTAGAGATATATTTGATTTTGCATAAAGCAATACCAAACCCGCAATCGCGCCATTTATGAGGCTGAATGTGAGCGAAGGTGTGAATAATTCACCTGTTGCAAAGGACATTGTAATGGCCACTAAAATGGAAATGGTGAACGCCCAAAGCATGCCAAGAATAGGGGCGGTTATGTAACCGTATTTGAGGTTGGTCATAGGCCTTCCTCCCGTGAGATGAATTTAAAGAAGAATATTGAGAATATGAGCAAGACGGCAAAGATAACCACTGCAACTGCCGCGCCAGCGCCAATATTTGAAATTGCAAACGCCTGCTCATATACATTTACAGTGAGTGTACGCGTGCCTGCATTGCCGCCAGTGAGGAGGAAAATATCGTCGAATTTATTGAAAGTCCAAATGAAACGTAATAAAAACAGAACTGATAATATGCCTAATAATTGTGGGACGGACAGCGCCCAGAATTGTTGAAATGGGCTTGCGCCATCCATTTCGGCAGCTTCATACATGTCACTATTTATGGACTGCATCCGCGCCAGAATGAACAGAAATGCCATGGGGAAATAACGCCAAATTTCGAATATAGTGACCATGATGAGTGCGAGTGGTCGTTCGCCAAAGAAATTTATGGGGGTATCGACAATGTTCATCTGCAACAGCAAAGCGTTGGCAGAGCCTGAAAACGGATCGAACAGGGTGACCCAAGTGAACGCAACTGCAATGACAGGCGCGACATATGGAAACAAGAATAAACCACGTAAGACGCCTTGGCCTCTGAATTTTTTATTTAAAATGAGTGCGGCGAGCAGGCCGACCAACAACGCGCCAACGGTGCCGAATATGGTGTAGAATAATGTGACACCCATGACCTCCCAAAACTCGTTGCCATCAAAAACTTTACGGAAGTTGTCAAAGGTGAATTCATTACTAAGTAGGGCGGATTGACCTTGCCCTGTGATTTGGGCCTTGGTGCTACGCACATTGACTTTGTCGGTGATGAATTTTTGGTTGATTTTTACGGGTAAGCGTAGTTTTTCGCGGTAGCCTGCTTCCCAATTTCCAAATGAACAGGTGAATTGTTGTGCGTTGAGCGTACATCTTTCATCTAATTTAAGGATGGTGAGGCCATCGGGTATGATGTCCGATAATTTTACATTTGTGACGGGCTGTTTTCGGCTTGAATTTTTTAAGCGATATTCCAAAATGCCTTCATCGCCTGCTGCTGCGAAATCGCCCCGTAGTTTTTCGTAAACCGTGGGAGAGGCCGTGCGTAAGTCTGACAATGTTATGGGTTTAATGCTGATCCAAAATACTGCAATGAGTGGTAAAATGACCACCATAGCGACACTGACGAGGGTGGGTAATAACAGCCCCCATGCCAAGCGGGCTTCGCGTTTTTGTAACGGACCTATTTTAGTGGGTGGTAAAGCTTGGGACATATAAACCTTGTATGTTGGAGTTGTTGGGGTGGACATAAACCACCCCAACTTTTTGTATATAATTATGCCTAATGGCTTACTGAATTTTTGCCAATTCAGCGTTCATAGCAGCCACAGTTGCGGCGCCATCTTTAACACCATCGACATATTCGCGCACCAGACGGTTCATCAATTGGCTATTGATAACTTTTGAAGCTAGCGCCAGTTGACCATCGGCAACACCCCAACGTTGTGCTACATCCAAACCACCAACAATACGGTCGATCATATCTTGCGAATAAAGGTCGGCAAGTGGTGCTTTGCGATCTACACCCACTGGCAATTTAGCCCATGCTTTGGTGAAAGCTTGAGGATCGGTGCCATTGCCACGGCGCACAGGGAATTTACCTTCTGGTGCGATTGACAAGGTTTGTGTGTAGCCCTCATTCATAGAATATTCGATGAATTGAGCAGCTTGGTCTTCATCTGCATCTGATGTGATACCGAAATATCTAACATCTGCCCAAGCGGCACCGGCTTTATTTGATGGGCCTGCGAGATTGGTAACGATGCCAGTTTTACTTGCCAAAACGTTGGACGTTGGATCATCATTTATGGTTGGTGGGGCGCTATCGCGTAGGCCAGCCAGTTCATCTAAAATAAATGGTGACCAAATAATCATTGCAGCTTTACCCGCAAAATATAGCTCGCGAGATTGCTTCCAATAAAGCTCACCATCAGGAGAGGCTTTGACCAGTGCTTTATAGAATTCTAGCACTTCTATGGTTTTCTTTTCATCCAAATTGGCGATGCCGTTTTCGTCTACAGGCGAAACGTTATTGGCAAGAAACACATGTTCAAGCACTTGGCTCATAAAGCCTTCGTCGACTTTTGTGGCGGCCACAAAGCCGTAAAGCTCTGGTGGGGTGTGCAATGCTTCTAGGGCTGCCGTGACATTGGCAAATGTCGTTGGTGCGGCCAAACCTTTGGCTTCGAACAAGTCTTTACGATAGATGATCATTTGCGTCCAACCATCTACTGGTACGGCGGAATATCCATCTTCGACGGCTGCCATGGCCAGAGCGCCAGGTGCAAAGGTTGATTTGCCCAATGTATCAATGACATCACTTGCAGCATCTGTATTTAAGATGCCAGCTTCTGCCCATGGCAAAGTATATTGCAATGGATGGTAGATAATATCTGGCAAGTCACCAGCGGCATAGGCTGCTGTTGTACGTGTTCCTAGGTCTTTTTCACTGACGGGAATAACCTCGACATCAATGCCTGTTTTTGTTTTAAAATCAGCCGCCATAGATTGTTGTTTTGCCAATCTATCGGGTTGATCTTCTGTAGTCCAAAACTTGAGCCCTTCGGCTGAAACAGCACTTGCAACAAGTACGGCACTTAATGCCACTCCCTGCAAAAGCATTTTGGTTTTATTGAATTTTTTAGTCATAACTTCTCCCTTTGGTTATTGGTTTTTAGATATTATTTTTGCCAGTTTTTCACTGGATATTCGCGGCGGGTTTGTAGACCCACGCGACACGAATTTTGCTTGTTGAATTTCATTGAGGCTGTCAATTGATTCGCCCCTTATTTGGTCTATCAGCATGGTTGCCAATCGCTCACCTGCCTTGCGGGTATCGACCTCAAATGTTGACAATTCGGGCGTTGCATATTTACCTTGTGAAATGCCATCATAGCCAATGATAGAAACATCTTGCCCAACCTTTAAGTTGAGTTTTTCAACCGCCCTATAACCACCTAATGCCGCCATATCCAAGCTGAATATAATGGCAGTAGGTGGGCGGGGGAGTGTGAGTAATTGGTTAGTAGCCTGAATACCTTGTTCGCGAGTTAATACCTCGGACACGATATAGGTTTGATTGAGTGGAATGTCTGATTTTTTAAGACCAGCCAAGTAGCCATTTTGGCGCATTTGGGCAAAATGAAGATCTAACGGGCCATTAACAAAACCAATGTTTTTGTGGCCTAAATTTGCAAGCCTAGACACCGCAGATTCGATTGCCAATTCGCCCGATATATCAAAATAAGAAACTGTGAAGTCGGCATTTGTGCGGCCATATAATATATACGGAATTTCGGCCTCTTGTAGCATGGCTATACGTTTGTCATCGGCCAAACAACGAGTGATGATGAAGCCATCGACTTTACGTTCGGCAACCAAACGTCTGAAGGTTTGTAGCTCGTCTTCATCTGAAGTTGCAGTGGCAACGGTAAGTGTCCAATTTTTTGTACCTGCTGATCTGGAGACACCGTCTAAAAAATCGGTCAGGAAGGCGTGATGGCTATCGTGCGAATCTACCCGCAATACTAAGCCTAAGGCACGAACGCGGCCTGTTTTGATGGCTTGTGCGGAGCTAAGGGGAATGTAACCCATGACCTTAGCTTGTTTGCGCACGCGCAATTTTGTACTGTCGGAAATATCGGCATAATCATTTAAAGCGCGTGAAATTGTGCCTTTTGACAAATTTAGTGATTTTGCCAAATCTACAATTTTAACGCGATGTTTTAAATGGTTGGTTTTAGCTTGATTATGCATCTAATATTCCTCCTATGATTATTAGCATTGTTTCCGAAAACGGTTTCGGCAAGAGTGTTTTTTAAAATAATTTAAAAAATTAGCCTAAAGAACTGCAATGATAATTATTTTAGCATAGGAAAACCAAATTCATACCCCACCTTATTTTACAAAGAATTAGGCGGGTGAATTGTGATTCTGAATGTGGGGATATTATGGGTGTTTTGGGTGGCTAATCTTTAGGCGTATCAATGAGTTTGTCGATGCGGAATAGCGCGTTGCTTATGGCGTTGCGCAGAATAAACCCTACGGCGCGATTGTCATTTGTTTGAAGTGCGTTTTTAACTTGCCAGATTGTATCTTCGAAGGTTGAGATTTCTCTTTTCCACTCTAATTGCGGAAGGAAATAAAACCACATGCGGGCGCTGCGGTAATATAGCTCGCTATAAGTTTTAGCGAACATTTTGTTTTGGATCAAATCAGCCAAAATGCTGTTGAGTTCAAGATCTATTGTAGAAAATTGTTTAATACTAGGTGCGGCTTTAATGTCTTTGATGTTGGCAAGGAGAGATTCTAAGTGTTTTATATGTTCGGCTTTTTCTGTCGGTTGATTTGATATGAAATCGCCAATTAACTCGGCTAAATGTGAGCGAAAAACGATTGTCTCTCTTAGCCTTTCAAAATCTATTTTTGTAACTTGGGTGCCGACACCATGCCGAGTTTCGACCAGACCTTCATATTCAAGGCGCTGCAATACATTGCGGATCGGCGTTCTGGAAACTTTAAATTCAGTTGCCAAGCTATCTAGATCTAACCGCATGCCAGGTTCATATTCCAATAGGGTGATGCGGTCTATCAATATTTGATGGATATGTTTAAACCGCGTTTTCCAGGGGCTGTCTGCATCTAAATTGGCATCGTCTGTAGTTTTTTGATTTTTCATAGGGTCTTTTAACATATGGAACTAAGATTTGGAAATTAAATGATATATATAACTTGTTCAATATATTTTTACAAACCTTATACACGAAGTGGTGGTATTGTATTTTTCTGTTTTCAATTTTCCGCAATATTGGAGTTAATAAATTGTTTTTAAAGGTTAAATTCTCCTAATTGGTGAAATTTATCTCAATGTGTTGTTGGTGGTGCTTGAGTTTATTAATGACAATTCAAAATAAAGATATATATATCTAGGTAGGGGAGTGTTTATTGATGAATAAGATATTGCAGAATGCTGAAATAATTTTAACTGATTTAGTTGGATATGAAACGTTATCGGGCAAAACAAATTTGGAATTTGTTGAATATATCAAGAATTATTTATCTGACCATTCTATAGAGAGTAGCGTTAGTTATGATGAGACAGGTTTGCGCGCCAATATTTTTGCAAAAATTGGCCCCGACACCGATGGTGGTGTAGTGTTAAATGGCCATACGGATGTTGTGCCTGTGACAGGGCAGCAATGGAGCACTGACCCTTACGAATTAAAAAAAATTGATGGTAAGTTATATGGGCGTGGCGCTGTTGATATGAAAGGTTTTTTGGCTTGTACATTGGCTATGGTGCCCATATTTAAGCAAAAAAATCTAAATAAACCAATTTACCTATCTATGTGCTTTGACGAAGAGATTGGCGGATTTGGTGCGCCAATATTGGTCGATGATATTTTAACCAAAGGCAACAAGCCGAGCATTGCCATTGTTGGTGAGCCAACCAATATGAACATTATTGATGGGCATAAGGGGGGTGTTGAATTACGCACTATTTTCACAGGCTTTGAAGCCCATGCCTCTGACCCAAGTGAAGGCGTGAGTGCTACCAAATATGCGAGTATATTTGTTTCGAGATTATACAAACTTGCCGATGAGCTAAAACATAAATCAACTGGAGACAGCCCTTTTCACCCGCCTTATGCCACGATTAATGTGGGTACGATAAACGGCGGTGCTGCACGGAATATTATTGCTGGCACTTGCGTTGTTGATTGGGAATTAAGGCCCATTCCACAAGATGACTTTGAAGTTATTATCGACAATATGCGGGATTTTGTTTTTAACGACTTATTGCTGAAAATGAAAGCCGAACACAAAGCCGCGCAAATTGAATTTATTGTTGAAGCCATTGTGCCACCATTAAACCCCAAAAAAGCGACGCTAGCGGCTGAATTTGTGAAAGCAATTACTGGCAAAAATCATACTGAACTCGTGTCTTTTGGCACGGATGCAGGCCATTTTTGCAATGCTGAAATTTCTACCATTGTAATGGGGCCGGGGAGTATTGAGCAAGCTCATAAACCCAATGAATATATAGAAATCTCGGAAATAGCCAATTGTTTGGAGTTTTTGGATGAGTTGGGGGATTATTTATCAGATTAATTAAATCAACTCGATATGCCAAAGAAAATGCACTGCCGTGGTTGATTTAGCAGGCATGCGCACAAAATACAGCCATTTTAATTTTAGGATTAAAATGTCGGAAGTAAAATATAAAAGCGATATTATTTAGTAGGGAAAAAATATGAGTGACTTTGAAAAAACATTTACCAAACAGGAATACCAATCGAGGGTTCAAAAGGTAAAGCAGAAAATGCAAGAAAAAGGCTTTGACCTGATTATCTGTCAGGACCCAGCAAATATTTGCTATTTAACTGGGTTTGACGGTTGGTCATTTTACACGCCGCAGGTGATATTGGTTCACCTAAACGAAGAATTTCCCATTTGGTTCGGCCGCGCGCAAGATGCGCAATGTGCGCATATAACCACGGATTTGCCTGCAGAAAATATTATGCCTTATTCGGAACATTTGGTACAACATCAAACCTTGCACCCTTATGATGAATTGGTGGATTTGATAAAAGCTACAAAATGGGATACTGCCCATATTGGTGTCGGCCTTGATTCACATTATTACACCGCTCGTGCGCACCAACATTTAGTAAAAGGTCTGCCGAATGCTAGAATTTCTGACAATCATGAATTGATAAATTGGCAACGACTTATTAAATCTGATGCTGAATTAGAAATTATGCGCCAAGCGGGTAAAATCTGCGCCAAAACAATGGAAAGTGCCATTGCCAAAATGCGCCCAGGTGTGCCGCAAAACCATGTTATTGCTGATATTTACTATAACCAAGTTATGGGTATTGAAGGTTTTGGTGGAGATTATAGCGCCATCGCCCCGCTTATGCCTGTTGGCTCGGGCACCGCTACACCGCATTTAACGTGGTCGGATGATCCGCTACCTGAAACGGGACTGATTATGCTTGAAATTGCTGGTGTAAGAAAACGTTATCACACGCCTTTGACCCGCAGCATTCATCTTGGTCAGCCTGCTCAAAAAATTAAAGACACCGCAAAATATGTAGTGGAGGCCATAAGCGCGGGCATGGAAATGGCCAAACCAGGCAATTTGGCGCAAGATATAAATGCTGCATATCAGGCTGTTTTGCAAAAAAACAATTTGGTTAAAGACAGCCGTATGGGTTACCCAATTGGCTTAAACTACCCACCAGATTGGGGCGAAAGAACCTGTAGCTTGCGCGAAGGTGACGAAACCGAACTAAAAGCGGGTATGTGTTTTCATGCTCATGCAGGGGTTTATGTTGATGATTGGGGTGTTGCGATTTCGGAATCATTTGTTGTTGGCGGTGCTGGTGGCGAACGATTGTGTGATTTCTCCCGCGAACTTATAATTGTTGAGTGAGCATATTGAACAGCAATAAATTAGATGAACGCGATATTCGAATTATCGCCATATTACAAAAGAATGGCCGCATAACCAAAGCCGAGCTTGCAAAGCAAATAAACCTTTCGCCAACACCATGTTGGGAACGCCTAAAACGTTTAGAAAAAATTGGCGTTATTGAGGGATATGGTGCTTTCATATCGGCTGCGGCTTTTGGGACACATGTAAACATTTTTTTGGAAATCGAACTAGAAGGGCATAAGCAGCAAGACTTTGAGCGGTTTGAGAAATATGTAGTCGGGATAGATGAAATCTTGGACTGTTGGGCAATTGGTGGCGGGTTGGATTATATTTTGAGAATAGCAACGCGAGACATTGATGCCTATCAACGGTTGATAGACATTATGCTGAATGATGATATTGGATTGAAAAAATATTATACATATGTTGTAACTAAAAAAGTTAAAGAAACCAAAGTGCTACCTGCAAAATTACTAAGTTTAAGCAGAAAAGACGAAACCTGATAAAATTAGCATATTTAAAGATGTTATGACTACAAATTACGGTTTTTTGGACACAAATTCTTTGAACTTGCCGCTAAGGTTCTCGCATAACAGGTAAGATAAGAGGTGAATTATGCAGGTTCAAAAACAAATTCGTGACGAAAATTTAGATCAATTGCAAGACCGCTCATTGTTTAGAGAGTTTTCTTATATTAATGGTGAATGGTGTGCTGATGAGGCAGCCAATTGCATTGATGTTTTTAACCCTGCGACCAATGCTTGGGTGGGGTCTGTTCCAAATTTAACGGCTGGTGAATCAGGCAGAGCAGTGTCTGCAGCCAACAATGCTTTTAAGGAGTGGTCGCAAAAATTACCGCAAGATAGGGCGGCTATTTTGCGTAAATGGCATGATTTACTGCTTGAAAACAAAACTGACCTCGCAATTATTATGACCAGTGAACAAGGCAAACCGCTTGCAGAATCTAAGGGTGAAATTGATTATGCAGCGGCATTTTTGGAATTTTATGCCGAAGAAGCTAAACGCCCTAATATTGAAGGCATTACCTCGCATTTGGATAATGCCGAAGTGGAAGTCTGGCGCGAGCCAATGGGTGTTGTTGGGCTTATAACACCGTGGAATTTTCCATCGGCAATGATAACTCGCAAAGCTGCTGCTGCACTTGCTGCAGGTTGCACCGTGGTTGCGCACCCCTCTATAGAAACCCCATTTTCAGCATTGGCATTGGCCGAACTGGCTGAGCGTGCTGGTGTGCCAAAAGGAGTGTTTAACATAATCACTGGCAAGGCGGAAAATGTTGTTAAACCTTGGATGGAAACGCCAACGGTGCGTGCCATTTCATTCACTGGCTCGACCAAAATAGGAAAGCTGCTTTATCAACAATCGGCAAATACCGTTAAGCAAATGGTGTTGGAATTGGGCGGTCATGCATCATTTATAGTGTTTGATGATGCAGACATAGACCGCGCGGTTGAATGTGCTGTTTCGGCCAAATTTGCGACATCTGGACAGGATTGTTTGGCGGCAAATAGGATTCTAGTGCAAAAACAGGTTTATAACGAATTTTGCGAAAAATTTGCCAAAAGTGTTAGCCAACTTACCATAGGTAACGGAATGACAGAGCCAGACATTGGCCCGTTAATGAACAAAAGCGCAGTGTTGAAACAATGCGAGCATGTAGAGGACGCTTTGGAAAAAGGCGCGGAGCTTTTATTGGGTGGTAAGCCATCAGAACTGGGTGATTTATTTTTTGAGCCAACGATTTTGAAAAATGTCAGCCATGATGCAAAAATGTTCAGCCAAGAAACATTTGGCCCTGTTGCTGGCATCACATGTTTTGAGACAGATGATGAGGTTTTAGAATTGGCGAATGCCAATGAATACGCATTGGTGGCTTATGTTCATACTCAATTGCCAAAGCGTATTTACCATTTTACACGTAATTTGCAATTTGGCATGGTGGCGGTGAACCGCACAAAAGTTACGGGTGCGCCCATACCATTTGGTGGCATGAAACAATCGGGCATGGGGCGCGAGGGCGCACGCCTTGGCATGGAAGCGTTTATGGAAGTTAAATATGTGTGCCGCGATTTCTAAAGATAACAATTGAATTTAATAAATATCATGGAAGGATATAAAATGTTGAAGAATGATGAATTAGAAAAATGGGATCGGGAAAATTTCTTTCACCCATCTACTCACCTTGCGGAATTTGCAAGAGGCAATTTACCGCATAGGGTCATTACTGGTGGCGAGGGTTGTACCATTAAAGACCGCGAAGGTAATACGCATTTGGACGCATTTGCGGGTTTGTATTGCGTGAATGTAGGTTATGGGCAGACAAAAATTGCCGATGCCATTGCCACCCAAGCGAAGGAATTGGCTTATTATCATTCTTATGTTGGCCATGGTACGGAAGCATCAATTACACTTTCGCGGATGATTATTGACCGTGCACCAGACAATATGTCGAAAGTATATTTTGGCCTTTCTGGCTCGGATGCGAACGAAACCAATATCAAATTAATTTGGTATTACAACAACATCCTTGGTCGGCCTGAGAAGAAAAAAATTATTTCTAGGTGGCGCGGTTATCACGGTTCTGGCTTGATGACTGGCTCATTAACAGGGTTGGAATTATTCCATAAGAAGTTTGATCTGCCACTTAACCAAGTTGTTCATACTGAGGCGCCATATTATTTCCGTCGTGCTGATAAATCTTTATCTGAAGAAGAGTTTTCGGCTTTTTGTGCTGAAGAATTGGAAAAACAAATTTTGGCTGAAGGGCCAGAAACCGTGGCCGCATTTATTGGTGAACCGGTGCTTGGTACGGGTGGTATTGTGCCGCCTCCAGCAGGATATTGGGCAGCCATTCAAAAAGTGCTTAAAAAATACGATATTTTGTTAATAGCCGATGAAGTGGTGACAGGCTTCGGTCGTTTGGGTTCGATGTTTGGATCTACCCATTACGGTATTGAAGCTGATATTATTACCATTGCCAAGGGCCTAACATCTGCTTATGCGCCATTATCAGGTTCAATAATCTCTGATAAAATGTGGAAAGTATTAGAGCAGGGGACTGATGAAAATGGCCCTATCGGCCATGGTTGGACATATTCTGCCCATCCGATTGGTGCGGCTGCTGGTGTTGCTAATTTAAACCTGATTGATGAATTGGGGCTTATTGAGAATGCAGCAACTGTTGGTAAATATCTAAACGATGAAATGAAAAATGCTTTGTTAGACCATCCTAACGTTGGTGAAATTCGCGGTGAGGGCATGTTGTGTGCTGTTGAGTTTATTGAAGACAAAAAGCAAAATAAATTCTTTGACCCGAGCCAGAAAGTTGGGCCATCAATTGCTGCTTCTCTCTTTGATGCGGGTGTCATTGGCCGTGCGATGCCTCAGGGTGATATCCTTGGGTTTGCACCACCTTTCTGCCTTACCAAAGATGAAGCTGACAAAGTGGTAGCTGAGACCAAAAAAGCAGTAGAAAAGAACTTACCTAAAAACTAATTGTTTTTGGAAAATTGTTAGGATGTTTTTGTAAATCGGAAACATCCTAGCTTTAATATCGACCTGAATTCGCTGTTGTTAGAATGGTTTTTTAGGTTTTGCTCGTCTTAAAACTTAACCCTTATGTTTTTACCTGTGGCAATATGTGCCACCTAGACTTTGACTTAGATCAAGGCGTTAGTGGTTTATTATAAATAAATTCGACTTATCTCATAATTTTGGACAATCAATCCAAACTAAATTAATGAAAGATAAGCGAATTGAATTTCTTTACCCCATATATTCAGTGGCTAGTCAGATTGACTGTGTTCACATACTTGATAATGAGCAGCAGTTTTGCAGCTTCTGTTGGCGAATTTGAAAAATTTCTGGCGCAAACCCCTGCGTTTGAAATATTCGAATCAGCAGATGCCTATGGAACTTTGCAGCATGATGGCAAAATTGCCCCCATTCAGAAGAATGGTGAGGATGTTGGTTATGCATTTTTAAACACTGATTTTGTTGGCTCCATTGGATACTCGGGTAAGCCGATTGTGGTTTTAATTGCCATTGATCTTGAGGGTAAGATTACGGGTGCAAAATTATTAAAACATTCGGAACCGATTGTATTAACTGGTATTCCTGAAATTAAGATTACAAATTTTATTGATGGCTATAAAGGCATTGATATTATTAAAATGGCCAAAGAAAAAGGTGGAGAACCGCCGCCTGTTGACATTGTATCGGGTGCGACGGTGACCATTATGGTGATTGATGACAGCATCAAACGTGCATCTTTACGCGCTGCAACAGTGTTAGGTTTGAACGGATTGGCGCAATCTAGTGCCGTTAAGGCCAAGAAAACCTTGATTGAAAGTGAAATGGAAGAGCTGGACTGGACGACCATGATTGGTGACGGTTCGGTACGACGGTTGAAACTCACTCTTGCTGATGTGAATGAGGGTTTTATCAACCAAGGTAACCAAGAAGCCATGGCACGCCCTGAAAAAGGCGCTGATGATGACATATTTATTGACCTTTATGCAGCGTCTTTGAACGTACCTTCAATTGCCAAAAGTTTGTTGGGTAAGTGGGAATATCGAAATTATTTAAAACGTATTAAGCAAGGCCAAAGCGCATTTTTAGTTATGGGTAATGGTGCATATTCGTTCCGTGGGTCGGGCTATGTGCGTGGTGGTATTTTTGACCGTATACAAATCGTGCAAGATGGTGAAGGCATGCGTTTTACCGACCACGGTTATAAAAACTTAGGTGAGGTATTGGCTGAAGGTTCGCCTGATTTCAGAGAAGTTGCGTTATTTTATGCGCCTACTGATGCTGTGTTTAATCCTGCGGATAGTTGGCAATTGCAATTATTGGTGCAACGTGCTGTTGGGCCCTTGGAGAAAGTATTCATCTCATATGAGTTAAATTATCAACTGCCTAGCCAATATGTAAACATTGAGCAACCACCTGCGCCTGTTGCCGTATCGCGTGATGTTGTGCAAACCATTGATGAGGAAGAAGCTGCCGCGCGTACTGCTTTATGGCAGCGTTTGTGGGTTGCTAAAAAAGTTGATGTGGTGATTTTGGGTGTTGCATTGGTATTTTTGACATTGCTGTTTTTCGTGCAAGATCAGATGGTTAAATATCGTGGTTTGACCGATTGGGTTAGATGGGGCTTTTTAGCTTTCACATTATTCTATATTGGTTTTTACCTTCAGGCTCAATTATCTGTCGTCAATGTATTGGTGTTTATCAACGCCATGTTGTTGGATTTCCGCTGGGAGTTTTTCCTAATGGAGCCGATGATTTTCATTCTTTGGTGTAGCGTTGCTGTGGCATTAATATTCTGGGGACGCGGTGTTTATTGTGGTTGGCTTTGCCCATTTGGCGCCTTGCAGGAATTTTTAAACAAAATTGCGCGGTTGCTGAAAATTCCACAAGTTAAAATTCCGTGGTGGTTACATGAACGCTTATGGCCGCTTAAATATATTATCTTTTTAGGTCTACTTGGCATGTCATTCTATTCAATGAATACAGCCGAACATCTTGCCGAGGTCGAGCCGTTTAAAACTGTCATCATCTTAAAAATGATGCGTGAATGGTGGTATGTTCTGTTTGCATTGGTATTGCTTTTTATCAGCTTATTTGTTGAACGTTTTTACTGCCGCTATATGTGCCCATTGGGTGCGGCAATGGCCATACCTGGTAAGATATCTATGTTCAATTGGCTTAAACGCTACCGCAATTGCGGTGACCCTTGCCATGTTTGTGCTACCGATTGTATGGTGCAAGCCATTGATCCACTGGGTAATATAAATCCTAATGAGTGTATTCATTGCATGGGTTGTCAACAGAATTACCATGATCATAAAGTTTGCCCAGTTATCATCCATCAAGATGCGCGCTTGAAAAAACGTGCCAAGCAAGCCGCTAAGCCTGTTGCCAATCTTTCAACATCTGATGATGCTGCAAAACCTAAAAAAACCCGCTTAAACATTCCTCGCCGGCTGAATAAAGAAAGAGAAATTGATTCATCTGAATTGGATTGAGTGAGCAAAAAACCACGGGGATGTTCTTCACATGCCCAAAATAAAATTGGGCTAATCTTCATATGCCCGATAAACACAGGAGACGACAAAATGACAGAAGAAATTAAGAAAACAGGTGTTTCACGCCGTGCTATGCTTGGCGGTTCGGCCGTTGCAGCAGGCGTTGGCCTTATGGGCGCGACGGGTATGTTGGCAAGTACAGCACAAGCCAAAACCGAAGTGTCGGGCGAAAACGAAGTTCACCCTGGTGACCTTGACGAATATTATGGTTTTTGGTCAGGCGGCCAATCTGGTGAAGTGCGCATAATTGGTGTGCCATCTATGCGTGAATTAATGCGCATTCCAGTGTTTAACCGCTGTAGCGCCACTGGTTGGGGACAAACCAACGAGAGTATAAAAATTCTAACCGAAAATATGTTGCCGCAAGAAACAGAATTTTGGAAAGACAAAGGCGGCTTCCCGATGAATGGTGATACCCATCATCCGCATATGTCTTTTACTGACGGTACATATGATGGCGAATTTATTTATGTGAATGACAAAGCCAACACACGTGTTGCACGTATTCGCTGTGACATTATGAAGGTTGATAAAATTATCTCCATTCCGAATGCTGCGGACATTCATGGTTTACGCCCACAAAAAGTGCCAAAAACTAACTATTTATTTGCCAATGGCGAACATCGTGTTCCATTGCCAAATGATGGTACAGTTTTGGATGACCCAAGCAAATACCACGCTATTTTTACTGGCATTGATGCGGTGAATATGGAAGTGGCTTGGCAAGTGATTGTCGATGGTAACCTTGACAATGTTGATGCTGATTATACCGGCAGATACGCAGTTGCTACATGTTATAACTCTGAAGAAGGTGTAAACCTTGAAGAAATGACATCTGCTGAGCAAGATTGGGTTGTGATCTTTGATATTGAAGCGATTGAAGCTGGTGTTAAAGATGGTGACTTTAAAGTCTATGACGGTGGTGTGCCTGTTTTGGATGGTCGTAAGGGTTCTAAATACACTCGTTATGTGCCGATTTCAACAAGCCCACATGGTGTGAACGCTTCGCCTGACAAAAAGCATATCATGATTAATGGTAAGCTTTCACCAACAGTGAGTGTGTTGGATGTGACTAAATTTGATTCTTTATTTAAAGACCAAATTAAGCCTCGTGGTGTTGTGGTTGCTGAACCAGAACTTGGTTTGGGCCCGCTGCATACTGCCTTTGATGGCCGTGGTAATGCTTACACAACCTTGTTCTTGGACAGCCAAATTTGCAAATGGAGCATTAATGATGCCATTCGTAAATATGCTGGTGAAGATGTTGACCCGATCATTCAAAAATTGGATGTTCATTATCAACCAGGTCATAACCATACAACAATGGGTGAAACCATTGATGCCGATGGCAAATGGCTTATCTCATTGAATAAATTCTCAAAAGATAGGTTCATTAATGTTGGCCCACTTAAGCCTGAGAATGATCAACTGATTGATATTTCGGGTGATGTGATGAAAATTGTGCATGACGGCCCAACATTTGCCGAACCGCATGATTGTATTATGGTGCATCGCTCCATCGTCAACCCTTTAAACACCTATGACCAAGAAGATGTCATGTTTGCTGAATTGCAAGCTCAAGCCAAAAAAGATGGTTTTGACGACATTGAAGAAGCCGATGGTGTGATTAGAGATGGCAATAAAGTACGGGTTTACATGTACTCATCTGCGCCGAGTTTTTCTTTAGAAAAATTCACAGTTAAACAGGGCGACGAAGTGACAGTTATCATCACTAATATTGATTATATTGATGATCTAACTCATGGTTTCACTATTTCTAACTATGGTGTGGCGATGGAAGTGGGGCCTCAGGCGACTGCATCCGTTACCTTTACAGCCGATTCGCCTGGTGTGCATTGGTTCTATTGCCAATGGTTCTGCCATGCTTTGCACATGGAAATGCGCGGACGTATGTTTGTTGAACCTAAATAGGCTTGTATTAAATGTTTAACAAAATATCATTTTTAAAAATGACGGTAGCGAAACTTGTTTTCGCTGCCACTTTTACCATGGCTTTTTGCAACACAATAGTGGCGAAAGACATAAATATCAGCACAAACTTACAACAAGCCATAGACGACGCCCAAGCTGGCGATCGGCTCATTTTGGCTGAGGGTATTTATCATGGCCCTATAAATATTGATAAAAGCATCAGCATTATTGGCACGGAAAACACCATCATTAAAGGTAATGATATTGGCAATGTGATTAAAGTCACAGGATCGGATATTTTTCTTTCTAACTTTACGGTTACGGGTAGTGGCTTATTGCTTGAAACGCAAGATTCTGGAGTGTTTTTAGACAAAAAAGCAAAAAACATTGAGGTGAGAAACCTTAAAATACTGGATAATTTAATTGGCGTTTATGTATGGGGTGCCAAGAATGCAATTGTTGCGGATAATGTCATTAAAGGGCGGCAGGACATGCGCGTTAATGAACGCGGTAATGGCGTGCAATTATGGAATGCACCTGGTGCGATTGTTGAAAATAATGACATTCAATTTGGGCGCGATGGGATTTTCACCACCACCAATAAGAAGAATATTTACCGTAATAATTACATTCACCAAGTGCGGTTTGCTATCCATTATATGTATACCAATGACAGTGTGGTTGAAAACAATATATCTGAAGGCAATACAATTGGTTATGCCATTATGTTTTCTAAAAAAGTTGAAGTGAATAACAATAAATCCATTGATGATAAAGACCGCGGTATTTTATTTAACTATGCCAATGGTGTTAAAATTATTGGCAATCAAGTTTATGCAAAAAACAACGCGACGGCGGCTCAGAAATGCCTGTTTATTTACAATAGCAACGGCAATGACATTAGAGATAATTATTTTTCAAATTGTGAAATTGGTGTTCATTTTACCGCGGGCTCTGAAAAAAATATCATTCAGAATAACGCCTTTGTTAACAACCAAACACAGGTGAAATATGTGGGTACAAAATGGATAGATTGGTCGGCTGGTGGTGTGGGTAATTATTGGAGTGATAATTCGGCATTTGACCTTGATGGTGATGGAATTGCCGATAATTTATACCGCCCCAATGACTTAACAGACCAAATATTGTGGCGCTACCCTGCGGCAAAATTACTCATCAACAGCCCTGCCGTTCAGGTGCTAAGATGGGCGCAATCGGCATTTCCTGCACTCCATCCGGGTGGGGTTGTCGATAGCGCACCGTTGATGAAAATACCCACGCAAGTGCTGGTTGAAAAAAATAATTTAAGTAAAAGCGAGTGAAGAGAAGTATGGAAAATATTCCGACGATTCGGCTTGATAATGTTTCCAAGCAATATGGCGATAGTTTTGCCGTAAAAAACATTGATTTTTCGGTCGCGCAAGGTGAGTGTTTGGCTTTGGTGGGGCATAATGGTGCGGGCAAGACGACCCTTATTAAATTGGTTTTAGGGCTTTTACTGCCAACCAGTGGCCAATTGTCGATTATGGACGGCAGCCCACAGGATTCTAACTTTGATAAGTTACGCAAAGATATTGGGTTTTTGCCTGAACAGGTGTTGTTTCAAACCAACATGACAGGCCGCGAAATATTAGAATTTTACTCAAAACTTAAAAATGCCAATGTGAACCAAATTGACAGCTTATTTGAACGTGTTGATTTGCGCAAAGCTGCGGATGATAAAATCTCCACATATTCTAAGGGAATGCGCCAAAGATTGGGTTTGGCACAAGCACTTATTGGCCAGCCGAAGGTTTTGATTTTGGATGAGCCAACATCGGGACTTGACCCATTATCACGCCAAACTGTTTACAGTATTATTGATGAAGAGAAGAGAAATGGCGCGACTGTATTTGTTTCGTCTCATGCGCTTACGGAGTTGGATGACCGCATTGACAGAGTTGCTATTTTAAATAAAGGCGAGCTTGTTGCTATAGGTGATATTGAAGATTTACGCCGTAACATTGGGTTGGAATCTATCATTAAGATTGCAGCAAAATCTGAAAATGTTGAAACCATAATTCGGAGTTTTAAAACCAACATTGTTCAATTCGCAGATGATAAAAGCCAAGTTTCATTATCGTGCCCGCTTGATGATAAACCTGTTTTGCTGAAATCGTTATTTCAACTAGATCTCGAATTATCGAATGTTGAAATTATTGATCCAAGCCTTGAACAGGTGTTTATGAAATACACTTTGGATACCAAAAATATAAATGAAGAGATTGTTGCAAATGGATAAAATTCTAACACTAGTTTCTAAAGAAATACGTGATGGTTTTAGAAACCGTTGGGTGGTGATGATCACTGTGGTCATGGCCTTGTTGGCTTTGACCTTGAGCTTTTTGGGTAGTGCGCCCATGGGGGCGACTAGCATTAGCCCTTTGTCTGTTACGGTGGTGAGTTTATCGTCTTTAAGTATATTCTTCATCCCACTTATCGCACTGTTATTGGCTTATGATAGCATTGTTGGAGAGGCAGAACGGGGTACTTTGACTTTGTTACTGGTTTACCCGATAAGCCGTAATCAAATTATTATCGGTAAATTTATTGGGCATTTGTTTTTACTTTCACTTGCGATCCTGGTTGGTTATAGCGCTGCTGGATTGGCGATTGCTTTAAGCTCAGATAACAATTTATTAGAGCATAATTGGCAAAGCTTTATCATGCTGCTTTTGTCATCAATTATTTTGGGTGCTGTGTTTTTGAGCGTTGGTTATGTGATTAGTGCAGGGGTCAAAGAACGCTCGACCGCCGCCGCCATTGCCATTGGCGTTTGGTTGGTATTTGTACTTTTATACGACATGGGATTGTTAGCCATTTTGGCGGCTGATAGCGGACAAATTATGGGTGCTGAATTAGTGAAATGGCTCATGCTTATCAACCCGACTGACAGCTACCGAATGTATAACCTGACCTCGACAAATGAAACTGCATTGCTATCTGGCATGACGGGATTAAGTGCTGAAAACAAAGTTTCTGATTATGTACTGGGATTGATAATGTTGGCTTGGATTGTTGTGCCGCTTAGCCTTGCAGGTTTAATATTAAAAAGGCGGGCTATATGATGAAACTTAGAGCCAGTTTTTTACTTATCATGAGCTTGTTTTTATCGTCATGCGGGGAGGACGCTATCCTGCCACTTCCTGAAAAAATGACCCGAGATTCTATTGGTTTTTATTGTGCGATGATTGTGGCTGACCACACGGGGCCAAAAGCTCAAGTGTTTGAAAAAGGTAAAGATAAATCATTGTGGTTTTCGCAAGTTAGAGATGCGTTTGCTTATCGATCCATGCCAGGCGAGGCGCAGAATGTGTCGGTTATTTATGTGCATGATATGGGGCAGGCGGCAAGTTATGATAACCCGCAAGTTGAGGGTATATGGATTAAAGCGGAAACTGCATTTTATGTGATTAATAGCCAAAAACGCGGAGGTATGGGTGCGCGTGAAACCATACCGTTTAAACAAAAAACTGATGCGGAACAATTTGCCAAAACTCACAAAGGAATTGTGGTGGCATTTAACGAAATTCCATTAGATTATTTATGGGGAGATGAAGGTGAATATGAAACCAACTAGAAGGCGTTTTATTCGTATTTCGGCAAGTGTAATTGGTGTGGGCATATTGCATGCTAACGGTGTGCAAGCGGCGGTTCAACAACCTAAATTATATGAATGGAATGGTGTTGCAATGGGTGCGGCAGCAAAAATTTCTATATATGCGCAGGGTGAAGCGCAGGCCAAAAGCCTTTTTCAAAAATGTGAAAATGAAATTTCTAGGGTTGAGAGCTTGTTCAGTTTATTTAAGCCTCATAGCCAAATTTCTAAATTAAATGCGCAAGGTGAATTGCTCAATCCGAATTTTGAATTTGTTGAATTGTTATCTCGTTGTAAATCATATAGCCAGATTACCAATGGTGCTTTTGATGTGAGCATTCAACCCTTGTGGAAGTTTTATGAAAACCACTTCACTAATTCATCTGCAGAACCATCCAAGGTAGCACTAGATGATATACTTAAATTGATTGGCTCGGGTGAGATTAAACTGAGCGCGGATAAAATATCATTTGCAAAACCCCAAATGGCGATTAGCTTAAATGGTGTTGCGCAGGGTTATTTGACCGATAGTATCACCGATATATTGCAACACGCAGGTTTTGAGAACATGTTGGTGCATATGGGGGAAACATACGGCTCTGGCGAACATGATGATGGAAGCCCATGGCGTGCTGGTATTTTATCACCACATGACGACACAGAATTGGTGAGATATGTGGAGCTTAAAAACCAAGCCATTGCGACTTCTGGTGGTTATGGGAGCCCGTTTTTGCAAGGGGATCATCATCATTTGTTGAACCCCAAAACTGGTTTAAGTGCCAATATTTATGCATCTGTTTCAGTTGTAGCGGATGATGCTTTGACAGCGGATATGTTATCGACTGCATTTTACATTATGCCTATGGCACAAATAGAGGCGGTTTGGCACAAATTTCCACAATTACAACAGGCCATCTTTATAGATTTGGATGGCAATATAATTGAAAAACAAACCTAATAAAAGGAGTTTATCATGCCAGGTTGGACGCAAATTTTACTTGTGGTTGTTTTAGTATTTTTACTATTTGGGCGCAATAAATTTTCGAGTTTTATGGGTGATTTTGCCAAGGGTATAAATGTCTTTAAAAAGGAAATGAAAGATGTTTATGACGACGATGAACAACAGACGATTGATCAGGATAAGGTATCTGAGCCATTAACTCATGACTTGGATAAAGCCAAACAGGAGATACCTAAAAAACCTTAAAATAAGGAAGCGATATTCTGCAGTAAGAACATGCGACATATCGACTTTATGACAAGTTTGGCCTTTGTATTGAAGAAATTTTCTTTTAAAATTATCCTTGTAAACTTAAACAAAAAGGATAAGAAAATGAAGAAAATGTTTTCAATAATGGCCATATTTTTAATGGCCCTTACTGGCGGCGTACAGGCCGCTGATAATCTTGAGATTTCCGAAGCATGGATGCGTGTTTCGCCCAAAAAAGTTGCTGGTGCTTTTTTTGAGATCAAAAATAACACCGACCAAGTGATCAACGTTGTTTCAGCGACAGCAACAGGTTCTCAAAAAGTAGAATTGCATACACATACCATGGATAATGGCATTATGCGCATGCGCAAGGTGGACATGATTGATATTCCTGCCAATGGCACGCAAAGCTTTAACCCACATAGCTATCACCTGATGATGTTTAGACTAGATGAAGCCGTATATACTGTAGATAATATGGTTGAAGTTGAACTAACTTTCGATAACCAAACAAGCTTAAAAGCTATGTTTGTGGTGAAACCATTTGGCAAAAAAATGTCAAAATCAAAATAAATTAGCTTGCAATCACTCTTGACCTATATTGGATATTATTTTGCTAAATTTCAGTAGAAAACTGAATTTTAAAATGCTGAATACGCGGTTTTACCGTGCGTCTTTTATTGTGGTTTTTGCGTTATTGTTGCAAGCTATTTTACCGTTATTGGTCTCGGCCAATACACGCAATGTGTCTGAATTTACAAGTTCACAAAACATTATTGTTATTTGCTCGGGTAATGAGCTAGTATATTTAATGTTAGATGAAAATGGTAATTTTTCAGAAATTGAAGAGCCTGATTATATTCCCAATCATTTGCAAATCGGCCATTGTGATACCTGTGTTTTCTCTACTGCTATACCCATATTCAATGAGAAAACGCCTTACTATTTATCTGTTATAGATGCGCATAAGCGCCCAAATTTGCAAAATTTACCGTCTCTGAATTTGCACAAGCGTTTGCCGCCAACGCGTGCTCCACCTGCATAATTGTGAATACAGAAATCTATAAATTTATAACCCCCCCCTTTAATCTCCTACCTAAGCTAAGCCGACTTGTGCTTGATGGCATATAAAGAGATGTTGCCGAAATGTAATTAGGCCTGACATTTACTTTATCTTATGTCTTCACAAATGAAATGGTTGAAGTATATTCGTTTGACAAACCGAAAGATTACTTCATGAAGATAACCGATAATATTACACTTGCCGATTGGGAGCTGACAGAACAGTTTACCCGCGCTAGCGGCCCTGGTGGACAGCATGTAAACAAGGTTAGCTCTGCAGTTGAGCTGCGGTTTGAAGCCGAGCGGTCGGTCAATTTGACTTCACCAGTGAAAAGACGTTTGAAAAAGTTGGCTGGTCGGCGTTGGACATTGGATGGCGCAATAATAATTTTTGTACAAGATACGCGTTCTCAAGCCCGCAATCGCCAGATAGCGCGTGAACGGTTGGCTACATTGATACGAAAAGCTACAGAAACCCCAAAGCGTCGTGTGGCAACAAAACCAACCTATGGCTCAAAAATGCGGCGATTGAAAGTTAAAAAGGTGCGTGGTGAGGTGAAAAAACTGCGTGGCAAGATTGAAGAATAATAAATGCTACAATTTAATGTGGCTCGGGGAGTTAAACTAATTGGAACCCACGGTTTTGATATAACCTTCGCCCCATTCTGTAATGCTATCTATGACTGGTTGAATGCTTGTACCAATTTTGGTGAGTGAATATTCTACTTTTGGTGGCACTGTTGCATAAGCTTTTCTAGATACGACACCTTTTTTCTCCAGAAGTTTTAACTCTTTAACCAACATTCGTGTGGAAATATCAGGAATTGCGCGTTCTAATTCTTTAAACCTGAGTGTGCCTCTTGCAGACAATACATAGAGAATCGCGAACTTCCATTTTCCCTCTAAAATATTCATTGCGAGATGAAATGGACAGTTAATATACTCTTCAATTGATTTTTGTTTCATTTTTATTCACCCTAAAACCCGTTAAAACGTGCATTACTTACTAATGTGTTCCTAGTTACCAATCGTGTAACTACTTGCATTAGTATATCATAATATCTAGCTTTAAGACATCATTTAAAACAAATGGAGAAAATAAATGAGTCATAAAAAATTAGTAAAACAATTTATTGAAGCAATGCGTGTTTCGGACATTGAAACATTAAAATCAATGATTACGGATGACTTTAGCTGGTGGATTAATGGTAAAGTGGAATATTTGCAAACTGCTGGAGAGCATGATCAAGATTTCTTTTTGGGTTTCTTTGGGGCAGGCGATGCAAGTTTTCCTGAGGGCGTGGAATTTACAATATCAGGCATGGTTGAAGAAGATGACTTTGTTGCGACTGAGGCGAATCTAAAAGCTAAAACAGCAATGGGTACCGATTATGACAATGATTACCACTTCTTGTTCACATTCGAAAATGGAAAAGTTAAGCGGATGAAAGAATATATGGATACCTACCACGCTAAAACGACCTTTGGACTGTAATTGGAGATAGATATGAACTGGACACCAAAAAGTATGAAGTCTCAAATGGGTAAATCCTTTTTGGTGACTGGTGCAAACGCTGGGCTTGGTTTTGAGACAGCTTTGGAATTAGCCAAGAAAGAAGCTTATGTAATTATGGTTGGGCGAAACCAAGAAAAATTGAGCGAAGCAAAAGGCAAAATACTGGCATCTGTTCCTGATGCGAGCATCGAAATAGGTGTTTTAGATTTAAGCAATATCAAGTCAATCAAATTATTTGCAAATGAATTTGTAAGAACACACGCCTCGCTTGATGTGCTGATTAATAATGCAGGTATAATGTTTCCTCCTGCGGGTAAAACATCTGATGGTTTTGAGACGCAATTTGGTGTGAATTTTATTGGTCATTATGTATTGACTGCTTTGTTATTTCCACTCCTTAAAAATAGTGAAAATGCACGTATTGTTACGTTAAGCAGTATCGCTCATAAGGGTGCTGAGATTGACTATGAAAATATAAAACTAGAAAAACCTTTCAACAAGTTTAGGGAGTATGGACAAAGTAAAGTTGCGGATCTTATATTCTCACTTGAGCTGCAAAGAAAAATTAACCAGCATAAGCTTGATATTTTGTCAGTCGCTTGTCACCCAGGCGTGAGCAAAACGGAATTATTAAGATATGATGTGCCAGAAATGATTGAAACCGTGGACTATATGAGTGCGAATCAAGGTGCTTTCCCGACACTTTATGCGGCAACAGAAGAGTTGAAATTAGCGCCAAGCTCGAATAACTCTTTCTATTTTGGCCCCAATGGCAAAGATGAAATAAACGGTTATCCCGAACTGGCTTTTATAGCGCCATATGCAAGTGATAAACTTGTTGGCAGCCAACTTTGGCAATATGCAGAAACAGAAACTGGGGTTGGGTTTGATTTCGGATCATAAAAATTATTTCAACAATGTTGAAAAATACGTAATCCGATTGGATTTGTAGGTTGTTTGAGAACCTCAAATTGCTTCGGTCTCGCATCCTATTGTGATATAGGCGGCAGTGCCAAACATGTTTAGCTGTTGAACACTTTATAAGCGTTCAACAGCTTTTTTTAGGCCATATCTAAGAATATGAGTATTCGATTATTTTTAAATATTTGCTTCAATCCATTCTGCAATTTTGGCTTTTGGCAAAGCGCCGACTTTGGTGGCGGCTAATTCACCGTCTATAAATATTAGCATGGTTGGGATGCCGCGCACGCCATAAATTGTATGGGTATTGGGGTTTTCGTCTATATTTAATTTGGCAATGATTACTTTTTCAGCCAATTGATCTGAAAGTTCTTCGAGAGCTGGCGCAATCTGTATACATGGGCGGCAAGTTGCTGCCCAAAAATCGACAACCACTGGTTTGTTTGATTTTAATACATCAGTTTCAAAGCTAGTATCTGTAATTTTAAGTGTAGGCATTAGGTTTTCTTTCAATGTTCTTGTTTGTTTATAATGCGAAGTTAAGTATTTGTGACTTCTTCTTCAAGAGTTTTTATAGTTTTTATATAGGTTCTCGAAAAATGCTTTACTAACATCGTCGGCTGGGAAAATTAACTGAACTCGGATTTCACTCAATGTAACCTCTGTAACATTTTCAAACCTCATAAGAGTTGCGAAAGTTGAAATGGTTTTATCGCCAAAATTAAAGCGTGGTGTTAAGAGGCCAGATTTTAACTGAGTGGAATTTTCTGGGCGTTTCATGCCTTTTAAATGTGCTTCAGCACGCAATACTAATTCTGCGAGTTTTGGATTGTGTGACATGGCCAAATCGGCTTTTTGATAGTCTAACCATGACCAGACAATTTCCTCCCAGTTTTCAATAAAACTAGGTGAGTTTCCGTTTGGATCAAACATTTGATCAATGGCTTCTTCACGGCTTTTGGACAGGCCATCAGGCGAGAACGCCAAATACCCATCATTGGCCATTAGAGCGGCTCCAACCCGATCAATCACCACGCCTGGATATGGATTATGACGTTCTAACATAACTTCTATCACGGCACGATACGGCCCGATTTGGTCACCATCAAAATCCAGTTCGGCATATTCCGCCGGAAACCCTGCAGCGGTCATAAGGCTATTCACATCGCGTGTTCCTAAATTCATCGCCCTTACAATGCGCAATATCAAATCTCTCCCGGGGCGGGAACGCCCAGTTTCTATAAATGAAAGATGACGCGTTGTGGTTTCGGCCATGCCTGCTAGATCGAGTTGACTAAGTTTGCGTTTATGACGCCAGAAACGTAATAAGTGTCCAAACCCAGTGATTTGAGTGTTTAGAATGTCGGTCATAAGTACCTATAGCAATTTATCTTTCAGTTTTATTTTGAAGAGTGAAGCATAGTTTAAGTGAGTTGAGGAACAAATTTTGCAAATTTAACATTATAAGCTTTTTTGCGCGGGTGCTGTTCGCCAGTTTCTGCCCAATGTTTAAGTTCATCCATTGCTTTTGTCAGAATGCTGCTCACAGCCATGGTCATTAATGGTGATAATGGCGTTGCCCACCAGACTAGGTCAGAGGTTACCTCTGATGTCATTGATGACTTGTTTGCACCAAGTGATTTAACCGACCAACGGTTTTTAGCGGTTTTTATGATTGGCGGTAAATCAGAAGTGATTTCATAAGCCAATACCATGTTTTGGGGGTTATATAAGGTGAGTTTTTCAACTGTTTCATGCTCCTTATTCATACAAATACGATCGACACCCTCGGCTAGGTCGCCTGTTAAATGCGAACTGGTTAGCGAGGCTGCCCAAAGACCGTTGTCACCAAATTGGTTGCCAATAGCTTCCCATGCGCGCTCTGCCGAAATATTTAATTCTACCGTTCTAGATTTTTTCATTAGAATTTCCTTATATAAATGAAATTATTTTTGTTTAACTAGGCGGAAGATAATGAAACTATGGAAAAGCCTCAATTCCCTCAGAGGGAATGAAACCACGATTGATACATTTTGAAGGTTGGTCGAGCTAACAACAACTCTATGGATTATTAATTATCGCTTTCTTACTGATATATTGGCAGGTATTGTTCGGGTAGATAAGTTAATAAGCGTTTTTTAATTTGAATTATTTTGTTAGAAGTGGGGTTTGTTTTCATGGAACACATAGATGAAGAACTGAAACAATCAGTCTGAGAATCCATTGATGCGCTTGTCCGTGCGTTTAAAATTGATGAAGGTGTTACATCGGGCGGTGTTAAAGTTAAAATGAACCACCAGATATGCATGCGTTAATGTATAGCACCCAGAACCCAAAATGTATGGCGAATAAACTTTAGGATTTTCTGGGTGTCGCCCCTCCAACAGTTTCCTCTATTATTGACCGTCTTGTCAAAAAAGAACTAATCACACGCTCTAGAACAGATGGCAATAGGCGCATTGTTCAATTGGAGTTAACGGGTGAGGGGCAGGTGGTTTCTAACGCCATTAAATAAGAGCAGCTCCCGCATTGCGCTGAGATGTTACTTCCTTTGAATGATGAAGAAAGGCTGTTGTTTGCCTCTCTTTTAAAGAAAACGACACAAGCCATCTCTTAACTATACGAATTTCGTACTATGTCTATGTGGCACAATTAATAACATGTGGTCATATAAAATGAACAAAGTATCAAATAAAGAAATTTAGGTTTTAACAGGTGCAACTTCGGGAATGGGACTGGAACTTGCAAAAAAGATGCGTGATAACCCTAAAATTCATATAATTGCTGGCGCGCGTTCGGAAGCTTCTGCAATGCGGATTAAACAAGTATTCGATGAACAGCGTTAAACAATATTTATACTGGATTTAATGAACCAAAGCTCTGTTCATAAGTTTGCCCAAGAGGTGGAGGATTTCTTAGGTGACGCCAAACTTGAGGGCATTGCATTAAATGCTGGGCTTCAAATTTTAACGGGTTCCAAGAAAACAGAAGATGGGGTGGATGAAACTTTTGCTGCAAATCATTTAGGGCATTTCACCTTAGCTCATTTACTTTTAGATTTTGTTTCTGATGGAGGTCGCATCGTGTCAACCGCCAGTGGAACGCATAACCCTGAAGATACGCTTGCTACGCGGGCAGGGTTTCGAGGTGCTATTTATAAAGATGCAAAAACCGTGGCCTCGGGTAATCTAGGCTTGGATAGTGATGAGGTTCAACTTGGAATGGATCGCTATGCTACCACGAAACTATGTGGCATTCTATTCACCCACGAGATGGCAAAACGGACACAAGAAATGGATAAAAATGTAAAATTTATTGCGTTTGACCCTGGCTTAATGCCTGGTACTGATTTGGCTCGAGATCGGCCAGCAGCTGTTAAATTTGTTTGGTTTCATGTTCTGCCAAGATTGCAGCCTATTCTTGCTGCTTTTGGTGTGGGCATCAGTCTTCCCAAGAAATCGGCCAATAGTTTGAGAAAGATTTTAACGGGAGAACTTTTCGCAAAAACGGGTGATTATTTTGATTTTAGTATGAAGCCTGCTCCTATGTCAAAGGACGCAAAAAACGCTGAGTATGCCAAAGACCTTTACGATGCAAGTGCGGAATTGACAAATGTGGCGATATAGCTGGTTTTTGTAAAGTTGTGAATTTGCGCTTTTTCCTTTCCTGTATCAGAAAATTGTTATTTGGCCTCAATCGGCATTATTTTTGCCTTGTAAACTGGTACAGAGTTAGATTTTTTCTAACGGCTTAAACCTAGCTATCAGAACATTAGCTAAGTGTGTTTTAACGCACTTAGCTAGGTGATGTGTATCTGGAATTAAAGGAGCTTCAGGGTTCTCTGCTTTTAAATTTAAACATTGCAATTATATGAGATCGAAGAAAGGTGAACCTGTAAGTTTGTAATCGCTTAGTTTGGGTTAATGATTATCATTTGCATAAATACGGGATGCGGTCTAAAATGCTTAAAAATTCGAGCTAAATGGCATATTAGATTTCTGTAAGGATAACTTGGGGCATTGTAATATTTAGAGAATTATTTGAATTGCTTATATTGGAAGACAATCATGCCAAATGTAATTAGACCTTTAGAATTTCAACCAACAGAAAATGGTGAAGTTAACGCGTTTAATTTACCAAAAATATATGATTACAGTCATTTTGAATCACAACGTCAAAGCCATCAATTAACAGCAACAAAAAGCCATTGCGTCAGTTCTTTCGACAAAACCTATAAAATAAAACATGATGAAAATACTGTTTTATTGGTTGTCGGTCTTAAAGGCAGTACTGGTTTTAGCATTGAGAATAAAGATAGTGAAATATGTGTCAAACAGGGTGATGTTTGGCTTTTCACCCCTCAAGGACTTAATTTAATAAGGCACCAAACGGCGGGTAAAAGCTCATCAATGTTTGTAATGGCATTGCAATTGGATCCTCAACTACAATCATTTGTTGATTTGGGCGAAGAGCTTTCTGCCAGTTTGAAATTACGCGTAGATGGCCATTATTTTAATAAGATTGATAAAGAATTCTCGCCTAGCCTTGCTTTACAAACCGCAATGTTAGAACCAAGTCAAAATACAGGTCAACGGCTAAGAAACGAAGGCAGGGCACTCGATTTATTTGGTCAAGTTTTGGGTCAAATGATTGGAACTGCAAATGTCTTGGTGAATTATGAAGACAAAATTTTTAAACAAATTCAAACTAGATTACTTGGTGATTTGGCGAATCCACCGAGCTTGGATGAGCTGGCAAAGGAGCTTGGTTTCAACCATGTTAAGTTGAATAAATTGTTTAGCCGCCAAACGGGAATGACGATTTTTCAGTATTACCGTCATGTGCGGATGCAGCGTGCTGCTGAAGCGTTGAGAGCCACTAACCATACAATTACTAATATTGCTTTTGAACACGGTTTTAATAGCTCTAGCCATTTTTCAAGTGCTTTCTCAAAAATGTACGATTTAACACCCAAACATTATAGGTTTCTGATTCAACATTAGAATATCTCTATTCGGCAATTGCTGTTTTTTTTTCGTCATTTGACAGCAACGGCACGTACATTTCTCTAATCTCTTTAAAAACGAGGGGCGATAAATGAATCATACTTTTCAAAATATAGAAAACAAAAACACCAATCCAGTGATGCAATTATTTGATTGGCTACACGCACCTATACGCTTTGCGCTGTTAGAATGGGCTATTGATGAGCAGATATTTGAACATTGTAAAACCGAGATGAGTTGTAAGGCCATTGCCACGAAAACTAATTTTAAGCCCGAAAAATTGGTTAGTCTGCTGAATGCTCTGGTTTCGATGGGGTTATTGGAATTCAAAAATGGTTGCTATCATTCGGCACCAAATTTCATTGCCTATTTAACCCAAACAAGCGAATTGTGTTTGTTGCCGACACTAAAATCGTTGGCAAAAATACGTCATGCGGGGCTTGATCAATTGTCAGAATTTGCACGTGGAGTGGCTCCGCAAGATGAGCCGCCTTTGTTTGATGCAGAACACTGGGGAAAATCGACCAAATCTTTGAGGGCTTTTCATAAAGCTTGTGCTGTTGAAGCGCAATTCTCGGCTTTGAAAACCGTGCCTTATTGGGACGATGTGGAGACCATACTGGATTTAGGTGCAGGATCCGATATTTTGGCGCAGGCCATTATAGCTGAGTGTCCTGATAAGCATGTCAGCTTATTTGATGTCGCCCCAGCTGCAGAGCAAATTCGGCCGTATATTGCTGATGTTGAAAATATAAGTGTGATGGCAGGAGATTATAATGTCGGCTTGCCCAACCAGAATTTTGACCTAATCTGGGCTTCAATGTCGTTGTATTTTGTAAAAAATGACTTGGTGGATTTTTTCAAGAAACTTAAAAATATGCTCAATGAAAATGGTTGTTTTGTTAGTTTTCATGAGGCTTTGGATTGTCACAAAACGGCTCCTGAAGAACATGTTGTTGGTCGGCTTATTCCAACATTAAAAAATAGGAATTATAGCTTTGAACGCGGGGATATTAGACAAGCTGCTTTAAAAGCAGGTTTTATTCATCATTCTAGTCGTTCGATTGAAACTGCATTTGGGCCGTTTGAATTAGATATTTTAATGGTCAACCCAGCTAGTAATAAAAACTAGGAGAATATTATGAATTTCTTTGAAAACGCAAAACGTCATTGTAAGTCATTAGCTTTGATAACGGTATTGAGCCTAACTGCATCAGTCTCCGCTCAAACACTTAACTTATCGGGTCCGTCAATTTGGGATTCTACCATATTGTTAGAATTGGTTAAGTTGCAACCACTCAAGGACAAAGGAATTGACTTAAAATTCATACCGTGGAAATCACCAGTGCAGCTGAGAGCGCAGATTATTAATCAAGAGATAGATATTGCGATTGTTCCAAGCATAACCGCAGCTCTTTTTGCCAATAAAGACATTCGGCTTAAAACAATTTTTGCTCATCATTTAGATGGTAATTTGGTTTTTTTGGGGCGTGGCGGACAAATTGAAAACCTAGCCGCATTAAAAGGATCAAAAGTGGCTGTGCCATTTAAGGGTGATTTGCCAGATTTAATTACCAAGCAGTTAGGTTTGAGTGCGGAAAACACAATATATGTGAAAAGCCCAATTGAGGCCATGCAGTTGCTTTTGGCTGGAAAAGTAGATAACGCATTTTTAGCAGAACCTTTGGCGACTATTGCTGCAATGAAAGGTGAGGGGTTGAATGCGAAGTTAAACATATGTGCAGCATGGAAAATTTCAACTGATTTGAACCAGTGCCCACCCGTTGGTTTGGTTGCTTTCACATCTCAGGTAACAATGTCTGGGCTGAGTGCAGAGATTTTAGCTGATTTTGAACAAAATTACATAAGTGCGTTTAACCGTGTGAAAAACAACCCCGCGCTTGCTGCTTCATTATTGGTTGAAGCGTTTCCAAATCTCAACAAGACGCTTTTGACTAAGAGTTTTACGGGAATATCGGGCGAGTTGGCGACAATGTCCCAATCTAAACAAGATTTAATTGGATTCTTTAAGGTTATTGAGGCAATTGAGGCGGATTCTATAGGCGGGAAATTACCAGATGCAGAATTTTTTGGTGAATAGTATACCGTAGGGGAGTATTGAATTGGCACGGGATGACAACCAGTTTATTTTTAAGAAGTTTTTAGCAAAGCTATTTGGCTGCGTTGTTTTACTTGCGCTTTGGGAAATATTATCATTATACAATCACCCCACTCTCATACCTTCGCCCGATTTAGTATTGTGGGCATTGTTGGATTATATTTTTAATCCAAGTTTTTGGCTAGATAGCCTGCTACCTAGCCTTCTTCATATTATTTTTGGTTTTTTGGGGGCTGCTGTTATTGGAATTTCTTTGGGTGTTATGGCTGGGAATATTTCATTCATAAGGTACATGTTTTCGCCTTTAAGAGTTTTGACAACAAGCATGCCAGCAGCTGTGGGGGTGGTCTTATTTATAACCTGGTTAGGGCTCGGCTCAACAATGGTTATTGTTATGGTTGCAGTGTTTATTGCGCCGATATTTTATATGGCTTTATGCGATGGCTTTGACAAGATAGATTATGATCTGAATGAAATGCTGCAGTTTTATAATGTGTCTCTAGTTGATAGGCTTAGACATTTTATCATACCGTCTCTTTGGGGGGGATTATCCCCTGCTATACGCATAGCAATTGCCAATAGCGCTCGGTTAACTATTTTGGCTGAAATATTTGCCGCAACAAGTGGTTTGGGCGAACGAGTTGATACAGCGCGCACCTATTTGCAAACCGAAAAATTATTCGCATTATTGATTGTGATGGTGCTTATTGTTGTTTTTTTTGATAAATTCGCAGGCATATTATTGGCTAGGTATGATGTAAGTTCAAAACATAAGGGGCAGTCGTTTTGATTGAAGTTAAACTGACCGATTTGCAGCTATTTGCTGAGAGCAAATTCATAAATTTGAAAATTGGGACGCAGGAAAATTGGCAATTTGTTGGGGCAAGTGGCTGCGGCAAAACATCACTTTTGAGTGTTATCGCTAGTTTGTATCGACCTTTTTCAGGCCGTGTGGAGGTAGAGGCAAAAAAGATTGCTCTGGTGTTTCAAGAG
Organism: Hyphomicrobiales bacterium; assembly: GCA_051531935.1. Classification (GTDB taxonomy): domain Bacteria; phylum Pseudomonadota; class Alphaproteobacteria; order Rhizobiales; family OSC116; genus OCS116. The sequence goes on along the minus strand of JAOPTR010000003.1, from coordinate 38,473 downwards.
CCTCGGTTAATTCCACATTTATCAGCCTATGAAAATCTAATGATACTACCTCATGTTAATCAAATTGATTTTAGTCAAAGGGTGGATGAATATTTAAAAATTGTTGGATTGGCTGAACAAATGTTGAGACCCACATTCAGCCTTTCTGGTGGTGAAAAGCAGCGAGTGAATATCTTACGCGCATTATTAGCAGAACCGGATTTGTTGTTGTTAGATGAAATTGGAGCAAGCCTCGATCAACATAATTGGAATATTATTGAAATGCTAATCGAAGAATATGTGTTAGAGAATAGGTGCACATTAGTTCAAGTTAGCCATCAGAAATCGCGCTTAATAGCTGGCTCGGAAATTTATGAACTGTAAATTAGGCTTGGCTGTTAATGGCAAAATATTTATCTAAAAATGTGTAATAGACTATTTGCTTTGCTAAGACAGAAGTACAAAAATGTTGATTTCCTGACAAGTGCCTGACAAATAAATTGTCAAATGTTGTGGGGAGAAAAATCAAGAGTTAGTATTACAATTTTTATTTTAAACCAAAGAAGAAGCCCAGATTTTAGAGGGTGAACAACCATATTGGCGTTTGAATAAATAAGCAAAGTGGCTTGGGTTGGCGTAACCAATAGCCAATGAAATCTCTGTAACATTTTGCTTGCCTTGCTCAAGCATAATATGAGCTGCTTTTAAACGTTCCTGTTGTAAAAAACCGTAAACAGGTATGCCAAATTGAACTTTAAAGCCTTGTTTTAATTTCTGTTTATTCAAACCTAGTGCACGTGAAATTTCATCTATAGACCAAGCATGAGCCAAATTTTTTAACATCATTTCTTTGGCTTGTTGTAATAATTTTTTGTCTTTAGAGGAATTGCAAACCTGTGGAGGTTGTTGCAAAATATTTATGAACTCAGTCATAATATTCAATACATCTGCTTCTATTGTTAAATCATTAGGAGTGGCTGAAAAACCTTCGTCAAATATGCGTTTTGCTAAATGGTAAAGTGCTTCAGGCGTGTCAAACATACTCACCCAATGCTTGCCCGCACTGCAATAATGTAGTCGATGATCACTTGCCAGTTCCGAAAATCGGGGGAAATTGTTTAATTTGGATGTGAATTCGGGCAAAAAACGGATGCCAATGCCTTTAAAGTCTGTGTTGGCGGGAATCTCAGTTTTACCGATGTAATTATCATCAGTTAAAACAATATATGATTTTCCAGATTGATTAGGAATGCGCCCAATTTCCTGATCTGTATTGTTGGGATCGAGTGCAATTGTATTACCTGCACCCGTAAACAATACACATAATTCAATTCCTGCTGGTGCCGTGGATAATTCTGCACTTTGTTGATCAAAGTGGTAATCGAATAATGTAACATCTAGGCCGTTTCGAATATTTATTCTCAAACAAGTGCCCATTATGCCTTCTATTTTGTTTATGTAATTTTTATCATCAAAACCTAATGGCGGCATTTTGCTCTGCTCATCGTTTTGTGCGAGTGAGCGTTCAAATATTTCGACTTTATTCATAATTAGCTCCCGTTTTTTTCTATTTAATCATAATGATTATTAATAACAAATATTTCCGATCACGTCCATAAAAAGCCGATCACGGTGGTTAGTTTCGTTTTTTGGCGTTAACTGATGAAGTGACTTGCAAATACTATATTAGATTGTTTCTAAACAACAATTCGGATTGGAATAAGAAAATATGCGACAAGATGAAAGCTTTAAAGTCGATTCCGCTGCTGATGCTATGGGTGGCAAAGTGTTCAAAAATCTATGGGCTTATATATGCGATTATCCAAAACTAATGATTATCTCTATGTCATTAGGTACTTTAGGAAGCGTGTTACAATTGGCTCCGCATTTTATGGTTTTTCTAGTTGCAAGAGACATTATATCGGGGCAAATTTCGGCTGAACTCACTTATTGGTATGGCGGTATTTGTCTTGTTTTAGTGATTGTGAGCTTCATGTCATCTGGCGGATCAACATATATTTCTCATATGATTGCGGCCAATGTCCAAAAGCAAATTCGCCAAAAAATATCTGATAAACTTGCGCGTGTGCCGTTAGGATATTTCACCGCGCGTGATAGCCATGATTTTAAAACTATGGTGGTCGATGATGTTGAAGCTATTGAAGATGGTGTTGCTCATCTCATACCTGAAACGACATCCGCATTTGCTGCACCGCTTATACTCTTAATGGTCATGTTTTATATGGATTGGCGCATGGCGTTGGTCAGTATAATTGGTTTGGTCGTTGCTTTTTATATGATGGGTAAATCTGCTGCAAAATCGACAGAAATGACAACAGAATTTTACGCTGCCAAAGCCAAAATGGGGCGTTTGATGACTGAAATTGCCAGTGTTTTACCTATGGTTAAAGTGTTTAATCAAGGCGATGCTGCGATATCCAGAGCCACATCTAGCTTTGCCGAATTCAACACATTAATTGGCGAGTGGATAGCCGGTAATGTGAATGTGACAGGCTGGTTTATGTTGCTCTCAAGCTCAGCATTGTTGTTTGTTTTACCATTTGGTCTGTTATTAATTCATTTGGAGTGGATCGGTTTAACTACCCTTGTATTCTTTTTGCTATTTTCAATCGGGCTAAATAACCTCACTATTAATATTTATTCCATCACTCACCGCATTGCCCGCCAAGCCAATATACATGCCAAAATGGACGCATTTTTTAATGCTGAAGAGTTGGAGATATTTGACGACGTTGAACCAAGCGGCCTGCATGACATTGAATTTAGAAATGTAGGCTTCAACTATGATGAAAATTCAATTTTATCTGATGTCAGCTTTAAGGTTGAACAGGGCGGCTCACTTGCGCTCGTTGGCCCATCTGGCGCAGGCAAAACAACCATTGCTAGGCTGTTGCCGCGCTTTTGGGATGTGAATTCTGGGTCTATATCCATTGGTGGGGTCGACATTCGGCATATGTCATCGGCAAACCTATCAAAACAGCTGTCATTTGTATTTCAGGATATATTCTTATTTTCAGATAGCATTGCATACAACATTAAAATGGGCAGAGAAACAGCATCTGATGAAGACATGATTAAAGCTGCCAAAGCCGCACAAATTCACGATTTTATCATGAGCTTGCCAGATGGATATCAAAGCAAATTAAATGCCAAAGTCAATCTATCAGGTGGTCAGAAGCAACGAATTTGCATCGCGCGTGCCATTTTGAAAGACGCACCCATATTGGTGTTGGATGAAGCCACAGCGTTTGCAGACCCTGAAAATGAAGCCGAATTACAAATAGCCATTGGCCATCTGATAAAAGGTAAAACCCTTATTGTCATTGCTCACCGTCTCTCAACCATCAAAGAACTCGATAATATTGCGGTTATTGAAAGCGGTCGTGTTGTTGAATTTGCACCCCATGAGAAATTGTTGGAACAACAAGGCCGCTACAAAAAAATGTGGGATGCGCATATTCAAGCTAAAAGCTTCAAAATTGGTACCCAGAAAGCCACATCAGATTTAGATTCAGGAGAAATATCATGAGTTTATTAACGCGCATTATGAAAAATCTCACCTTGCAGGAATACAAGATTATCAAAAAATCCGTATTTTTCAGGTTGCTTGAAGCGGTTGTGATTTCGGCCCAAACATTTATTTTATTGGCTGCTATCAATTATATTTATATGGGGGGTGAAGATGTTTGGTATTTTGTTGGGTATTCTTCTCTCATTCTTCTCATTTTTTTAATGCGCCGCTATCTTGCATTTTCATCAATGAGCGAATTGTTTAATGCTGCTTATAATGTAGGTTTTAAAATTAGAAAAAACTTATTGTTGCATATGATAAAAATGCCGTTAGGTGCATTATCAGAATTACACATTGGCAAAATTTCGCAGACATTATCAGAAGACATTAGTTGGGTTGAAGATCTCATTAGTTTTGTTGGCCCAGCTGGCATTGCAAATCTATTTAACTCGGCGTTTTTAGTTTTCACTGTTTTTCTGATAGATTGGCGCATCGGGTTTGTTGTACTGACAAGTCTGTGTGCGGTATTAATCATTATATATATTTTCAAACGTCGTTCTAAAAGAGGTTTGAAATTCAGGTCATTGGGTTTGAGTGACGCTTCGTTGAGAACCGTTGAATTTGTGCAAGGCATGCCAATTTTACGTGCTTTTGGGGGCTATAATAAAGCCCATAATTCGTATCAAAAATCCATTGAAAATTTACGTTTGGGTTTTCTAAAAGCCAACAAGCGCAGTGTTAAAATATTTAGCTTATTTTTCTTTGCGATGGATAGTGCGGTTGCATTTTCTATTCTTTTTTCTGGGTATTTAATCGCAAATGGTGAAGCAGAGCCTAAATTTTTGCTAGCGGCAATGGTTGTGATGTTAGCGGCGTTTGTTCCATTACGCGGTGCGATGGCTTTCTCGATTGTCGGTAATTTGGCGCAAATTGCTCATGAAAATTTAGTTGAAGTTGAAAACCATAAAACTATGGATAATGGGGATGTTTCCACAGCATTATCAGGCCATGATATTTCTTTCGACAAAGTGTCTTTTGCGTATAATGATTTAGGTAAAGTTCTAAAGGATGTGAGCTTTCAGGCATCTGCCAATAGCATGACTGCCATCGTTGGCCCTTCAGGTGGCGGCAAAACTACAATTATTAATTTGATAGCTCGTTTTTGGGATGTGCAACAGGGCGCCATCAGCATTGGCGGCCAAAACATCAAAGATGTGGCGTTAGAAAATTTGCTAAGTCAAATTTCCTTGGTTATGCAAGATGTGAAATTATTCAATCAATCTATTTATGACAATATTGCAGTGGGTCGCCTAGGCTCAACAAAAGATGATATTATAAAAGCTGCAAAATCGGCACAAGCTCATGAGTTTATCATGGCCCTGCCAGATGGCTATGACACACAGGTGGGTGAGGCGGGCGCTAGACTGTCTGGCGGAGAGCGGCAACGCATTTCCATTGCCCGCGCTATTTTAAAAAACTCTCCTATTATTCTACTCGATGAAGCGACTAGCGCCATTGACCCTGAAAATGAGTTGGCCATTCAAAAAGCCATTGGTGAATTAACCCGTTGTAAAACACTTATTGTCATTGCCCATCGTCTCTCGACCATTATGGACGCAGACCAAATAATTGTGATGGATGATGGCGGGGTGAATGCCATTGGACAACATGATGAATTATTAGGAAAATCAGAACTTTATAAGAAATTATGGAATTACCACGCCAACATATCGGGTTGGAAAATTTAATGATCGACAAACAAAAACTTGAAGGAATGAAAATGAAAATCAAAACATTAATCTCTGCCTCATTATTTGCGGTATTGAGCTACAATAACGCCTTGGCGGCCGAATATCCAGTTGTCGTTGCAGATGATCGCAATATTGCGGTAACATTTACCGAAAAACCCAAAAATGTAGCAGCACTTAATATTGTAGGTGCTGATATCATGAAGGCAATTGGCGAGAAGCCAATCGGTGTATCAAGCTACGGTGGTGAAATGCCCGTATATTTGGGGTATGATGCAAAAGATTATGTCGATTTTGGATTGTTACATCAGCCTAGTTTTGAGTTATTGACGGAGCAAGATGTTGACTTAGTTATTGGTCTCACGGCTTATAATGCTCCTTTTGCCGAAGAGTTCGAAAAAATAGGCAAGCTAATGACATATGACATTATGAATATTGAAGATTCGTTTCGGGCAGTGAATTCGGTAGCTAAAATTTTTGGCCAAGTTGAAAAAGCGACTGAACTAAACGATGGCTTTAAAGAGCTTCTAAACGATTACCACGAAAAATCCAAATCAGGCCAATCAGCTATATTTATGTGGGTTTATGGTGATGCAATGTATGCATATTACACCGAAGGTATTCAAGGCAGTTTTTTACAATTCTTAAACACTAAAAATTCAATGGGTAGCAACCTAAATGCCTTGATTGACAAACATGACATCGCGCGTCCCATTGATCCTGAGGAATTGCTTGAGCTAAACCCCGACGTGATTTTTTCTTTCCGTTCCGAAGGAAATACCTATAAAAACAATCCTGTTTTCTCAAAAATAAATGCGTTTAAAAACAACAGAGCTTATCATGTTGGCTTGCAATATACACAACCACATGGGCCAATTGCCAGAGAAATGATTTTCAAAGAAATGGCATATTTATTGTTTCCAGATACATTTGAAAAACCAAAAATTCCTGCAGGTGCTGAAGCTGTGGCTCTTAAATTTGTAGATTAACTTTTGAAAAGACTGAGGAAGAATATTCCTCAGTCGATATAATTATATGTCCAATAATCCCAATATCATTGCGTCTGCTTTAACGGCTCAACCATTAAATAAACTTCGTTTAAGTTTGGTTGTAGGAGCTTCGGTTATTATCATGCTCGCTTCTTTTCTTTTCATGTTAAGTGCGGGGCGAATGTCGACAGATTTGTTAGAGGTTTCGGTTCTATTATTTGCCGATACGGAATTATCAAACAAAGCATTGGTGATACAAGAATTGCGTTTACCGCGCGCATTTATTGCCATTTTAGTCGGTGCTGCTTTATCTATGGCAGGCACAATTATTCAATCAATTACCCGCAACCCATTGGGTTCACCTAGCTTAACAGGTGTTACAGCGGGCGCTGCTTTTGCGATTGTGCTTACATTTGTCACTTATAGTCCCAAAACCGATATTTTAATGGTGGTCGGCACTTTTGGTGGTGTTTGTGCGGCACTCATTACTTTCAGTTTGGCCAGGCAATCGCGTTTTGACCCTGTGCATTTAACTTTGGCAGGCGTTTCGGTATCTATATTTTTCATGGCGGCCATTAGCGCCTTGATGTTGCTTTATGGAGAGTCAACAAATGCCATTTATTTTTGGCTTATTGGTAGTTTTTCGGGCCGCACTATGGTTGAGCTTTCTCACCTTTGGTATTGGGTATTGATAGGTTTAGCACTAGGGGTTGTTTTTTCGCCCTATTTAAACCTGTTATTGTTGGATGACGATATCTGTCACTCGATTGGCATCAATGTAACAAAATGGCGGTTTATCTTGGGTTTGATTGCGGTCATTTTAACGGCAGCCTGCGCCGCGGTTGCTGGCCCTGTGGGGTTTATTGGCTTCATAGTACCACATATAACGCGAAAGCTATTGGGTGTTCAGTTGGCCTCTATAGACCATAAAATATTACTGCCATTAACCGCTTTGGTTGGCGGTGCTTTAACTATTTTTATGGACGCTCTAAGTCGCTCTCAAATAATTGGAATAGAATTACCTATTGGCATATCTAGTACATTTATTGGCGGTATTTTGTTTGTAATATTATTTAAAAAGCGCAGCATATGAAAACCATATTAATTTTGAGCGCGCCAAAAACCAACAAAGGTTTTTACATAAGTGTATTTGCTTTGGTGTCGGCGCTGATTTTGTCATTATTCTTTAGTCAAATCATCGGTGCGGCAAAGGTAAATGTTTCAGATTTGTATAATTTTTTTATGGCTCCAGATGAACGTGCAGCACAAAAGATTATTGGTAATCTGCGCATGCCTCGCGCCATAATTGGTATGTTTGTTGGAGCGCATTTTGCAATTGCGGGGCTTTTGCTACAAGCCGTATTACGGAATTCATTGGCTGATCCGACCATTTTTGGCGTTTCTTCTGGCGCAAGTTTGGCAGTCATTGCAAGTATATTCTTAATCAGTGCGATAATGCCCACAACCACATTTTTAACATCGGCCGATATACCCATTTTTTATGTACCTTTTATTGCATTTTTTGGCGCTCTTTTAGCGACTTTTTTGGTTTTTTGGTTGAGTTGGGAAGATGGCAGTATAAACCCCAAACGTATGGCATTAGGCGGCGTGATATTAGGCTCAATTATGACCTCGGCAGTGATGGCAATTATTGTGGGGTTTGGCCAAGCAAAAGCAGAATTAGCAATTATTTGGATGGCAGGCTCGTTATACGGGCGAAGCTATAATAACTTGATACCATTGTTGCCATGGTCGTTTATTTGCGTCATTGCCACGCTCATTATCATTAAACCATTATCAGTTTTACGTTTTGACGATGATATAGCCCAATCCATGGGGCTTAACGTAAAGCTCTGGCGTATGGTGGCTATTCTCATTTCGGTTGGCTTTGCGGCAAGTGCAGTTTCGGTTGTGGGGCCTGTTGGTTTTGTGGGGTTAATTATCCCTCATTTGGCAAAACTATTGGTTGGCGGGCAAATGTTCAAACTCATAATTGTGTCAGCACTATTGGGCGCGCTACTCATAGTGGTTGGCGATCTTATTGGGCGGTCAATTCTCGTGCCGCTCGAGGTGCCAATTGGTGCCATAACAAGCCTAATTGGCGTTCCCATATTCCTAATAATTTTACAAAAAAGCGGGTGGAAGCTCAAATGACTTTATTGGCAAAAAACATCACCTTATCCTACCAGCGGCATGAAATAATAACCAATTTGGACTTGGAAATTAATCCCAATGAAATTACAGCTATTATTGGCCCAAATGGGTGCGGAAAATCTACTTTATTAAGAGGTTTAACATGCCTGTTAGCACCAGCAGAAGGCGAAGTGACTTTAGATGGAAAACCAACTCAGCAATGGGCAAAAAAGACACTTGCGAAACGAATTGCAATATTGCCGCAAAACCCGAGTGCACCGGAAGGGTTGACCGTGAAACAACTTGTGGAGCATGGAAGATTTGCGCATCAAGGTTTGTTTTCCAAACCGACGTTAGAAGATGTTGAAATTGTAAATTGGGCAATGCAGCAGACCTCGGTGATTGACTATCAAGCTCGTTTGTTCAGTACTTTATCAGGTGGTGAGCGACAACGTGCTTGGATTGCGCTCGCTTTAGCTCAAAAAGCAAAAATTCTATTTCTGGATGAACCAACAACGTTTCTAGACATTGGTCATCAACTGGAGGTAATGGAGCTTTTAAAGGAATTAAACCAATCGCACAATATTGGAATTGTAATGGTTCTACATGATATAAATCAGGCTGGTAATTATGCAGATAGGCTGATTGCGATGAAGCAAGGCTGCATTGTGGCAGATGGCAAGGCACAGGAAATAATCACGCCAGAACTTATAAAAAAACTATTTAACGCAACCACTAAAATTATTAATTACGAGCATGACGGGCAACAAAAATCATATTGTATTCCTGTTAGTATATGATTGGACTTATTCTTAAATAAGTAGCCTTTCTGTTTTTCCTAATTCATAAAAGGGGAAGCCGCTAGAGAGAAATATCTAACTAAATATATCCAGTAGTATTTATTTTTGAATATAGAAACATACCTATCGGGAAAACGACTACCTAGACCACAATTTGTATTTGTTCAATTAATAAAATATGCTAGAAAAGTTGAATGAATTTAAGCAACGTTGACAAAAAATTATCGGAAATAAGACCTGCCACTGCCAAGGATGCTCAAGGCATGAGCATTGTTCTTTCTGAGATTCTTACCAAATGGAAAAGTGATAGGATTAGTGATCCTGATTATGTTTGCGCCTTCTATATTGAGCATCCCGACAATATCCAATGTTCGGTTGCTGTTGGTGGAGACGGAACTATTTTAGGTTTCCAATCTCTAATAATAGCTACAGTGTCAAATAGGTATAACGTAGCCCCAGGTTGGGGGATTATTGGGACATATGTAAAGTTGGATGCTGGACGACAGGGAATTGGTTCGGCACTCTTTGCCTCATCCATCCAGGCGGCGAAGGCTGTTGGCCTATCGAAAATCGAAGCTGCAATCGGAGCCGACAATAAGCTCGGGCTTAACTACTACGATGGCATGGGTTTTAAAACATACCGAGAGACATCAGATGTGATTTGTAAGTGCTTTACAATTGGAGATCACACTCGCTAAGGTTCTTAACATTGAGCTAAAATGGGGCTGTAGTTTGGTTGATTATTCATTATTTGAAAATTACTCTTACCTACTCTGTTCAGTTCAATCCCATGTAGCTCTGCGTTTGTGTTATCTTACAGTGGTATAACGTACATAATGAAACAGCTTGTTTGTTGATCGATTGTTTCTTTTTTACGGTTGTTTAGATTTACTCTAAATCATAATGGTTGACAGATAGGCCGGCTAAAATTTATATAAACCCACCCCCACGTTTAGCTTTATTACATTGCTTATTGCAATGTGTAATGACATTAAGGTGAAACGTATGTCTATCAAAAAATATCTAACTTCCGCTGTTGCATTGGCTATGGTCGGAATGGCTTCGCTAGTAAGTGCGGGCGAAATTACCCATGAGCTTGGGGTAACAAACGTGCCAGAAGCACCCAAACGAATTATTGTACTTGAATTTAGTTTTATAGACGCTTTGGCATCAGTTGGTGTATCACCAGTTGGCATTGCAGATGATAAAAAACGTGACCGCGTTATACCCGCTTATACTCATGTGATCGGGAATGAATGGGTATCCGTTGGCACAAGAAAAACTCCAAGCTTGGAGATTATGGCCTCACTGAACCCTGATTTAATCATTGCCGATAAAACCCGTCATAGCGCTGTTTATGAAGCGCTTAGTGAAATTGCACCTACCATTGTGTTAGATAGCTTAAGTGGTAACTATCCTGAATCCGTTGAGCAAATGAGCATTATTGGCAAAGCCATCGGTAAATCGGAACAAATGGAAGCACGTGTTGCAGCGCATAAGACAACAATGAAAAACTATATTGCTCAAATGAAAAACACGGGTAATTATGTGGCTCAATTTGGTGTGACCAATAAAACTGGTCTCTATTTGCATAGCCCTGTGTCTTATAATGGCTCGTTACTAGAATTGTTCGGTTTCAAAACCAATATGGTCAAAACCAATGGCGATACATATGATGAAAACTATGTTGAAACGTCGTTAGAGCAGCTTTCTGTCGTCAATCCTGACATTCTAATTTTAGGAAAATATGCAGACCCAGCGCATACCGACAGTTGGGCTGAAGAACCATTATTTAAACAATTGACAGCTGTCAAAAATGGCAATGTTTATAACATTACCGCTCATAACTGGTCTCGTTTACGTGGCATGTTGGCAGCCGAATTAACGGCAGCTGACTTATTAGAAATTATGAAAAAAGTTAAATAATGTGGCATTTAAGCCTTAAATATATAACATTAGTGGTAGCAATGTGCGCAAGTGCCTTGCTATCCCTATCTATTGGCCCTAGGCAGGATGTGTTTTTGACTGATCTAGTCTTTGCATTGACTAGCGATGAATTGTCGATCAATCAATCTATAATTTTTGACTTACGTTTACCGCGTACATTTGTGGCTATATTGGTTGGTGCAAATTTAGGTTTGGCTGGGATGATATTACAAGCCATAACGCGCAATCCACTGGCGTCACCTTCTATTTTGGGTATAAATCAAGGGGCAGCACTTGGTATGACGCTTGGTTTGGTATTCCCCAGCATTATCCTGTTAAATTTGGATTTTATGGCAATTCTGGGGGCGTTAATTGCAGGTGCGCTTACATTTTCTTTCGCCAACAGCGCGAAGAGTGGTTTTAATTCCTTACGGCTTATTTTAGCGGGCATTGCAGTGGGGGCATTTTCATTTGCTATGGTGCGCTTTACTTTTATTTTAGACGATGATTTGGCGAGGGAAGTGATTAGTTGGACGTCAGGCAATATATCAGCATCCAATTGGCAAGATGTAAAACCATTAATGGTGTGGACGTTATTGGGCGTTGTAAGTAGCTATTTGCTAGCATATAAATTTAACTTATTAGCTTTGGGCGAGGCAGCATCGCAAGGGTTGGGAGCCAATCCCAAACTTATTCAATTTATGGGGGCGGTGATTGCTGCGACTTTAACTGCCATCACTGTTGCGGTTGCGGGACCTATTATGTTTGTTGGCTTGGTCATTCCGCATTTTTGTCGGCGGTTTTTTGGTCAAGACCATCGTTTATTATTACCTGCCACTATGTTAGCAGGGGCGTTGCTAATGTCTCTGGCCGATATAGTGGCTAAACTCATAAATTTTCCATATGAAACGCCAACTGGCATAATATGTGCCTTGATCGGAGCGCCATATTTTCTTTATCAGAGCCTCACGGTGAGGGGTGCAAAATTATGAGTCAGTCCGTAAAATTGCAAAGTACACGACCACAATGGCAAAACGATTTATATGTCTATTTTCGGAGCAAATCATTTATCATTCAAGTTGTCTTGTTTATTTTAGTCATTGTTGCCAGTGTATGGAGCCTTATGGTTGGAGCGGTTTCTATACCTGTGCAGGTGACCATCAATACATTGTTTGATTTAGGTGGTGACCAACAAAAATACATCATTTTAAAATCTCGACTGCCACGGGTGGTTTTGGCGCTGATGACTGGTGGTGCATTGGCCATTTCAGGGGCTATTATACAAGCCATTATTCGCAATCCGTTGGCTAGCCCTAAAATTATTGGGGTTAATTCTGGAGCCGCATTATTTGCCTGCTTGATGATCATCTTATTGCCAGACATTCCTGCTAACTATTTACCGCTAGCGGCATGTCTTGGCGGTATTCTGGCAGCACTTATTATATTTTTTGCAACTTTTGGCCGTAACCTTTCTGGAGTCCATTTGGCATTGGTTGGCATAGCTGTTGGGTTTATTTGCGAGTCTGGGGTGGATTATATTTTAGTGGCTTTGCCGACCCACGAGCTAGCGACTCCATTGGTATGGCTCACAGGGTCTTTTTGGGGGCGGTCATGGACACATGTATATGCAGTTTGGTTGCCGCTTTGCACAATGGCTGCGGTTGGGATGACAATGGCTTATAGATTGGATATTTTACATTTAGGTGCTGAAACCGCTACGGGGCTGGGCTTAAACGTACAGCTGCAACGTTTGATTTTACTGCTCATCGCCACGTTGCTTGCCAGTATTTCAGTCGGTGTGGCGGGTGTTCTAGGTTTTGTTGGCCTTATGGCACCGCATATTGCCCGAAGGTTGGTGGGCGGTAATCATCGGCTTGTTTTGCCTACTTCAGCACTGGTAGGCATGTTGTTGGTGGTGTTGGCCGATGGGGCAGGGCGCGCTATATTTCCACCCATCGAAATTTCGGCAGGCATTTTAACCGCTATATTCGGTGCGCCTTTTTTCATTTACATCATGCTAACATCGAGCCAAGAATAATTATGACGATTACACTCGCTAATATCAACTCTGGTTATGATGGGTTTACGCTTAAAAACATAAACCTAATCATAGAGCAAGGCAAATTTACCGCACTAATTGGGCCAAATGGCTGTGGTAAATCTACATTGCTAAAAACCATCGGTCGCATTATTAAAGTAAAATCGGGTAGTGTGAAGATTGGCGATTTAGATGTGTTGCGAGAACGCCCTAAAAAAGTCGCTCAAACCATTGCTTATTTACCGCAAAACCCCGAAATTCCATCGGCAATCAATGTTGAGCAATTGGTCAGTTATGGGCGTGCGCCTTATCAATCGGTACTCGGCATCAAATCAACGAGGGATGTTGAATTGGTTGATGAAGCGATACATTTAGCGTCGATAAATGAATCACGTAAAAATAATGTGGCAGAATTATCTGGTGGGCAGCGACAACGGGCTTTCATTGCGATGGCTTTGGCACAAGACACGCCCTATATTATGCTAGACGAACCAACTACATTTTTAGATATAAAATATCAATACGAGGTTCTAGATTTAATTAAGAAACTCACGGCTAGGGGACATACTTGCATAGTGGTATTACATGATATTGCTCAAGCCGCAAGATATGCAGATGATATTGTGGTCATGCGCGAGGGTGAAATTTATGCCCAAGGCAGTCCTAAAGAAATTGTGACGCAAAAGATGATTCAAAACGTTTATGATCTAGACTGCCTCATTCATTCTGACCCGATTACCAATACGCCCATAATTTCTCCAAAACTCAGCAATGGAATATTTTGATTATGGCGACAGACGTTCAATGATCCTGCATTCCCAAATAGCCATCGCACAAAAAGAATGATCATTATCATCAGTCCAATGGTAGGTTGTTTTTATTCGCCAGTTCACACAACAATAGAAACATGAGTTGGGTTAATCAATTTTATTTGTAATTTGTAATTTTCGACTACAGTTCGTTTAGATAAATAAATGAAACCTGCTTCTTGTTTTCAAATTAAGTTGACTAATCAAATGGCGAATAGGTATAACAAATGAACCTAGTAAAACGAACTTGGTAGTTAACCAAATCGTTTCGGGGAATTGAAATAATTGTGGGGTTAAAATCAAGTGGCGACTTTAAAAGATTTAGGGGAATATCTTGGCTTGTCAGTAACGCAAGTGAGTAGGGCACTCAATGGTCACTCGGATGTAAATGAAAAAACTCGAGTGCGAGTTCAGGAAGCGGCAAAAAAATTAAATTATTCTCCGAATATTGCTGCACGAAAACTTGTTTCTGGCCGATCTGGCGTTGTTGGGTTGGTGTCAAAGGCTCCTGTAGGGGAGGCGAGAAGCGACAACTACCTTGAAGTCATTGTTGGGTTGTCGGAGCAGTTTTCTAAGCGGGAAAAACAGTTTGTCATTCACATGATTGACAGGGATGATGACGAAATTAGAGCCTATGAAAAATTAGTAAATAGTGGTTCAATTGACGGTTTTGTGGTCATAGAACCTATTGCGGATGACCCAAGAATTGCATTTTTACAAAAAAATAAAATTCCTTTCGTTGTTCATGGTCGAAGGCGATCTGATAACGATTTTCCGTATTTTGATATTGACAATCATGGCGTGGCTTACACTCTCACTAAACATTTAACTGATCTAGGTCATAAGCATATTGCCCTAATAAATGGCATAAGTGGAAGTTGGTATGCAGCTGCAAGATTGGATGGGTATCAAGAAGCATTGGCGGAAACTCGTTTGCCTTTTTATCCTCATATGGTTTGTGGCGGCGCTATGGATGTTTCGTTAGGGATGATTTCAACAATTCGATTGTTTGGAAATTCAGATATAAAACCAACGGCTATTATTGCTGGTAATATATTAATCGCGCGCGGGGTGTATAATGCATTGGATGCTCTTGGGTTAGATATTCCTGGAGATGTCTCTGTAGTTGCTCATGACGACGTTCTGCCACGATACCGAGCATCTGCCTTTTATCCTGCATTAACAGTGACACGTTCGGCACTGAAAGATAGTTGGGAGCCATTGGCTCAATTTCTGAGTGGAGCATTGGATGGCGCAAAGCTCAATAAGCTACAACAAGTCTCTCATTTTGAATTTATGGAGCGGTCATCGGCAGGCAACTTGAACTTGAAAATTAAATAATTAGCGTGAATAGCTGTAAATTAGTGTTGTCACTTGACTCAAAAAATCCTTCATGCTAAAAATCCGAAACGTTATGGAAATTAGATCAAAAATATTCTAGGCGTTTTATTTAGGGAAAATAAATTACAATTTAAGTGAGGGAAAGATGATTAATAAAATTAAAATAGGTGCTTTATCGGCTGTAGCTGCGGTGTTGCTGAGTTCAGCCGCTTACGCCGAAAACATCAATTATGTATCAGGTGTGACTGGTAATGCATTAGAAAACTTTAAGCTAATTGTAGCGCCTTGGGAAAAATCTACTGGAAATACCGTAACGTTTGTGCCTATGCCAGCGTCTTCAAGTGATCAATTTGGCCAGTATCGGTTGTGGCTTGCGGCTGGTAACAAAGATATTGATGTTTATCAAACTGATGTAATCTGGGCGCCGCAATTGGCTGAACAATTTATTGATTTAACAGAGGTTGCTAAAGACCTTGCGCCTAAACACTTCAAATCAATTATCGAATCTCAAACTGTTAATGGCAAGTTGGTTGCATTACCAATTTTCACTGATGCACCTGCGTTATATTATCGTAAGGATTTGCTAGAAAAGCATGGAGCAACTGTTCCAAAGACTTGGGAAGAGTTGACTGCGACTGCGAAAGCTGTTCAAGACGCTGAACGTGCTGATGGCAATAATGATATGTGGGGCTTTGTTTGGCAAGGAAATGCATATGAGGGTTTAACTTGTAACGCTTTAGAGTGGATTAAATCATTTGGTGGCGGACAAATTATTGAAGCTGACGGAACTATTTCAATAAACAATGTGAAAGCCATTGCTGCTGTTGACTTGGTTAAATCATGGGTAGGTGAAATTTCTCCAGAAGGCGTGTTGGCTTATCAGGAAGAAGAAGCTCGTGGTGTGTGGCAAACAGGTAATGCGGTATTTATGCGCAACTGGCCATATGCTTATGGTTTAGGTAATGGTGACGAGAGCCCTATAAAAGGCAAGTTTGATGTGGTTCCATTGCCAACTGGTGGCGGACATGATACTTCAGCTGCTACCTTAGGTGGCTGGAATGTTGCGGTGTCAAAATATTCGGAACATAAAGCTGAAGCGACTTCATTGGCAGTTTACCTAGCAAGCGAAGAAGCTCAGAAAACACGGGCATTAGTATCTGCAAACCTACCAACAATAGTTGCACTTTATGATGATGCTGATATTGCAAAAGAACAACCAATTATTCCGAGTTGGAAAAATGTGTTCTTACAAGCGGTTCCGCGCCCATCAGCACCAACAAAATCTAAATATAATGAAGTATCTTCTAAATTTTGGTCTGCTGTTCATAGCTCGATATCGGGTGATGGAACAACGGCAGAAAACTTCGAAATTCTTGAAGCTGACTTACAAGACTTAAAAGGCAGTGGTTGGTAATCTAATTATCTATCAATGAAGCCGAGCCATAAATGTATGGCTCGGCACCTTTAACAAATCTTCATATTGAGATTGCTTTGGCGTTCAATGTGAAAGTATAAGTTTGTGAGAATTTCATGTCCAATTCTAGTTTAGAAAACGGGACAAACCGGCGCAATAAACAGCCCAATACGCTTAGTTTGCAACAGCAACGAGTGCGTGCTGCTTATTGGTTTTTAACACCAATGATAATCATGTTGTTTTGTGTTGCCGCTTGGCCTTTATTACGTACAATCTATTTTTCGTTTACCGACACCTCCTTAACTAGCCTTTACGAAGGTGAATGGGTTTGGTTTAAAAATTATCTATCTTATCGTGAATTACCATCTGGTCGGGTTATTTGGCGCGGCACACTTGCTGATCCTGCCTGGTGGAACGCGGTTTGGAACACAGTTAGATTTTCCTTTGTATCTGTATCTATCGAAGCGGTCTTGGGCATATTGGTAGCTTTGGTGCTTAATGCCGAATTTAGAGGCCGCGGTTTAGTACGGGCTGCTATTCTCATTCCTTGGGCAATTCCAACCATTGTTTCAGCCAAAATGTGGGGCTGGATGCTTAATGATCAGTTTGGTATCATCAATGATGTGCTGCTTAATATTGGTGTCATTGATCATAAGATCGCATGGACAGCGAATATTGACACCGCCATGGTGTCAGTATTGATTGTAGATGTTTGGAAAACAACTCCATTTATGGCGCTGTTATGCTTAGCTGGTTTGCAAATGATACCGCGTGACGTGTACGAAGCTGCTAAGGTTGACGGTGTACATCCGATAAAAGTATTTTTTAAAGTGACTTTGCCACTTGTGCGACCTGCGCTTATGGTGGCCGTGATCTTTAGAATATTAGATGCCTTGCGAATTTTTGATTTGATATATGTTCTCACACCAAATTCAAAAGCAACTAAAACCATGTCAATTATAAGCCGTGAGAACCTATTTGAATTTGATAAGTTCGCTTATGGTTCAGCGCAATCGACTTTACTATTTGCCATCATCGCCATTTTTGTGGCGGTTTATATTTGGCTCGGAAAAGTTGATCTAGGTGGAAAGGATGAACGATGACCCTAATTGATTATGCAAAGAAAATTAGCTTCTATTTTGCGGTATTTATCATTGTGTTTATTGCTATATTTCCGTTTTATTATGCAATTTTAACCAGCCTTAAAACGGGAACAGATTTGTTTAGAGTCAATTATTTTCCTGAAAGTTTTGACTTTTCAAATTATGTTTCAGTGTTGGGTGGCCGCACATTTATACGCAACATTGGCAACTCGGTATTCATTGCCTCTACCACGGTTATATTTGCTTTGTTTTTGGCGGTCACTGCATCTTATGCTTTGGCACGGGTGAAATTTAAAGGGCGTGGCCTGTTGTTAATGACAATTTTGGGCGTTTCGATGTTTCCGCAAATTGCGGTTTTGGCTGGCCTGTTTGAATTGATCCGCTATTTGGGTATTTATAATACGCCTTGGGCTTTGATTTTGAGCTATACGATTTTCACCCTGCCATTCACTGTATGGGTTTTGACCACCTTTATGCGAGGACTGCCAGTAGAGATTGAAGAAGCGGCGATTATTGACGGTGCCACACCTTGGGATATAATTACCAAAGTCTTTTTGCCATTAATGTGGCCTGCTTTGGTGACGACAGGTCTGTTGGCATTCATCGGTGCTTGGAATGAATTTTTATTCGCGCTGACGTTTACCTCGTCAGAAATTACCAGAACTGTGCCTGTGGCGATTGCGCTGCTTTCTGGCACATCACAATATGAGACCCCTTGGGGCACAATTATGGCGGCGTCGGTTATTGTTACTGTACCGCTCATCGCACTTGTGCTTGTTTTTCAACGTAAAATCGTTTCCGGCCTTACGGCTGGTGGGGTTAAAGGATAATTGGAGTAGAAAATGGCTAACATTCAATTGAAGAACCTACATAAATCATATGGCCCTGTGCATGTGATTAAAGGCATTGACTTAGAAATTAAACCTGGTGAATTTATGGTCTTTGTCGGCCCGTCTGGTTGCGGTAAATCAACTTTACTTCGGCTTATTTCAGGCTTAGAGGCCATCAGCGATGGTGAATTGCTATTTGATGGAGAGGTTGTTAACAACGTTATTCCTTCAAAGCGAGGTATTGCGATGGTATTTCAATCTTACGCGCTGTACCCCCATATGAATGTATATGATAATATGGCGTTTGGACTGAAACTCGCCAAGACAACGAAACAAGAGATGAAAGAACGGGTTCTTAAAGCTGCCGAAATGTTGCAAATTGAAAATTTGCTAGATCGATTGCCGAAACAGCTCTCTGGCGGACAACGTCAACGGGTGGCCATTGGCCGCGCTATTGTTCGTGATCCCAAGGTGTTTTTATTCGATGAGCCGTTGTCAAACCTTGACGCAGCCTTGCGTGTTGCGACTAGGTTGGAAATTGCAAAATTACACCATGATATGCAAGAAACGACAATGGTTTATGTAACACATGACCAAGTTGAGGCAATGACCTTGGCTGATAGAATTTGTGTTTTGCGTGATGGCATAGTTGAACAAGTTGGCACACCCAATGAACTTTACGAAAAGCCAAAATCAATTTTTGTTGCTGGTTTTATTGGCTCCCCTAAAATGAATTTTTTAACAAATAATTTTGCTGAAAATTTCAATTGCCATACTTTGGGAATTAGACCTGAACATATAGAGGTTGTTACTGAGAATGATGACAATATTGTATGGACAGGAACCGTAATCCATGCGGAGGACTTGGGGTCGGATAATTTTCTTTACGTAGAAATTGGAGCTGATGAGCCTTTGGTTGTGCGTCAAGAAGGTAAACTAAAAATTGAGTACGGAACAAAATTATATCTTCGTCCAAAAGTTGGGCATTTACATTTATTCAATCAAGAGGGCAAACCTGCCCAATAATCAAAATGGAGACTAAAATGGCAATAAGAACCGTTGTTTGGGGTGAAAACGTTCACGAGCAAACTAATAAAATTGTATCCGATTTATATCCGAAGGGTATGCACGGCTGTATAGCTGACACCCTGAATAAATCCAATAATATCGATGCGACAACCGCAACTCTGCAACAAGAAGAACATGGCCTAACTGCCGAACGCTTGGCCGAAACAGATGTTCTATTATGGTGGGGACACGCTGCTCATGGTGACGTTTCGGACGAAGTGGTTGAACGGGTTTGTGAAGCTGTATGGAGCGGTATGGGCTTAATATTTTTACATAGCGCCCATTTCTCAAAACCATTTAAACGTTTAATGGGAACGCCCTGCAACTTATCTTGGCGTGAAGCAGGCGAGCGCGAACGTTTGTGGGTTACATCACGAAATCACCCAATAGCCAAAGGTTTGCCAGATTATTTTGAGTTGGAGAATGAAGAGATGTATGGTGAACCATTCGGCATTCCTGAACCTCTTGAAAATGTATTTATAAGTTGGTTTCAAGGTGGTGAAGTATTCCGCTCTGGTGTGACTTATAAACGTGGCGCTGGTAATGTTTTTTATTTCCGTCCAGGGCATGAGACCTATCCAACATATCACGATAAAAATGTGCAAACTGTTTTAACCAATGCAGTGAATTGGGCATATAATCCTCAACCGCGCGTTCAAGATGTGACAGATGCCCCAAATACTCCCGTAGAAAAAGCAATTGAAAAGATTGTTGAACGCGGGCCTAGATTACATCAAGCCGGCGAAGACGGTTTTAAATAGAAATTTAAATCTCTAGAAAGTTATTTTATGACAAGCAATTTGACCCCTATTCGCATAGCGATAGTTGGCACAGGCGGAATGGCGGTAAGTCACGTTGAGGCATACCAAAAAAATGAGAATGTCAAAATTGTTGCTGGTTTAGATATGAGCTCTACATTGGTCAATGAATTTTGCGACAAATGGAACATCGAGAATAGATTTACCTCGTTAGACGATTTGTTAAAGTGGGGAGAGTTTGATGCCGTATCAAATGTGACACCAGACAAAGTTCATTATGCGACAACTCTTCAGATTTTGCGGTCGGATAAACATGTCTTATGTGAGAAGCCGCTTGCAACATCTTATGACGAAGCTAAAGAAATGGCCGACCTTGCCGATGAAAAAGGCCTCATAAATATGGTCAATTTAAGTTATCGTGATGTGCCTGCTGTTCAAAAAGCAGCACAAATGGTCGCTGATGGAGCTATTGGGGATATAAAGCATTTTGAAGCTTCATATTTGCAATCTTGGCTAACGCAGCCGGCATGGGGAGATTGGAAGACTGAAAGCCAATGGCTTTGGCGTTTGTCTAGTAAACACGGGTCAAAGGGTGTTTTAGGCGACGTTGGTATTCATATTTTGGATTTTGCAACTTATATTGCTGGCGAAATGCCAAAAGAAATGAATTGCAAATTACATACTTTTGATAAAGCCCCAAATAATCAAATTGGCGAATACCCCCTTGATGCAAACGATAGTTTTGTCATGCACATGCAATTGGAAAATAATGCTTTAGGCACCATTAGTGCCACACGATTTGCTTCTGGCCATCATAATGATTTGCGATTGCGAATTTACGGTGACAAAGGTGGCTTAGAAGTTTTATTTGAAGACAAGGTGAGTAAATTAAATGCTTGTCTAGAAAATGATTTGGAAACAGCAACATGGCATGAGGTGGAAACTCCTGAAGTTCAAACCATATATCAATGTTTCATTCGGTCAATTGTTGAAGAAAAGACAATTCAACCAACCTTTAGTCGAGGCGCTGTTTTACAAAAAGTTCTCGACCAAGCAATGGGTGAATAGCCATATGTTTATTTGAAATTTATTTATTAAGACGCACCTCTTTATTCAAAATATAGAAATTTAGTATTTGTATGCTTTGAAGTGGCTCTCCACCAGTTCTCGGAGAGCCGCATTTTATATGGCCAATGATTAAAGCCATAAGCTGAATTAAACTACACTTAGATATTGTTCATTTTCTTAATGTCTCACATATGTATCACTTAATGGTTCACAGCAAATCTCTTTTTTAAAAACGTATTTTTATCTTTATCGAAAAATACGGATACCAATTCAGCACTGTTGGTTCTAGTTTGAAGCTCAACAATCATAATGTTAAAAAACAGCTTCTAAGTAAGGTTCTTAAAATGGCAAAATCTATTTAATTATATAAAGAAAATACTGAATTTTATTTTTGCTCACGTATCATGGTTGCGATTTTATTATGTGATACTTTCAGTCTTTTTGCCAGTTTTCGGGTAGATGGGAATTCAGGCCATAACCTTTCAATCAGTCTTTTTTCAAAATCTAATTGAGCTTCTTTTAAAGATTCTGGTAAATTAGAATTCGCACTAACATCCAATCTTCCTTCATTTTTTATTTCAAATAAACTTGTTTCGTTTAGCTCGCTTTTGTTTTCGTTCACTAATACAGCTCTAAACATTGCACTTTCTAATTGCCTCACATTGCCTGGCCAATTACTGTTTTCTAAAATGTACAATGCTTGTTTTCCAAGCTTTGGACATTGCTTATTCATTTGTTCACTGGCTTTTATTAAGAAATACTCTGCCAATATTTTCACGTCACCCAATCGCTGTCTTAGGGGAGGGATTTTTAAATTCAGAACGTTAATTCTATAATATAAATCGGAACGGAACTGTTTGTTTTCTATATTGCTTTCTAGCTCTTGATGGGTGGCACTTATTATTCGAACATCAGCTTTTTTCTCTTTTACGGCACCTACACGTCTATAGGTATAATCTTGCAGAAACCGTAAGAGTTTAGCTTGCAATTGCATGGACATTTCGCCGATTTCGTCCAGAAATATTGTCCCGCCTTCTGCCAATTCAAATAAACCCGTTTTGCCGTTATGTTGTGCCCCCGTAAATGCACCTGGGGCATAACCGAACAATTCACTTTCTAACAATTGTTCAGGAATTGCAGCACAATTGATTGATAAAAACGGGCCATCTCTTCTTTGGCTTAACCGATGGCATTCTCGAGCAAACAACTCTTTTCCAGTTCCTGTTTCCCCCGTAATTAAAACGGGTAAATTCACCTCTGAAATCAATGACAATTGGGTTAGAGTGTTTTTAATTTCTAAAGACGATCCAATTATATCAGATGATTTTTCCTGTATTATGCTGAGTTGTTTTCCTATTTCTTCCAAGGGGCTCAAAATGATAATTGACCCCGCTTTTTCGAGATCATCCTGTTTGGCTTGTAAAGGTATGATTTTTGCCAAATAACCTCTATCCCTGAATTGAATTTTCATATGTTGTAATTTGTTCAACTTATTGTCTGGAATGACGCCTAATACATGTTTCAATGGGCGTCTTTTGAGTGTTTTTAAATCAAACCCTAGCATTTTTTGGGCAGGTGCATTTAAGCCAGTTAATAGTCGATTATGGTCGAGTTGAATGATTGGGTTTGGTAAATTTGTTAACAGCGCAGTTAGTTCAAAACTTCTAACTTCGCTTGGGAAATGAGAAACTTCTGTGACCGCTGTTAAACCATCAACTTCCCTTAATACGGATGATATTCTTGCACATGTCGCCTCGTGATTTCTTATATTTACATATGTATGGTGCAAATACATTTCAACTGAAATTAAGTCCCATTTTTGGCAATTAATAATGCTCAATATTTCTTGTGTAATGCCAGATCGATCTTTAGACCGTATGTCAAACTTCGCCATGTCGCCCTCTGCTTCGTAATTAAATGATTACACCGTAATGATATTGATACAACCCTGATGTTACTTAGGTAATCCCTGTTTGTAACCCCTATTTCAAAATATTTAAAATAATTTGTAATCATTTGATTACGGTACGCATTTTGATTTGAGCTAACGTATTGAATTTATTAATTAAAATTTATTGGCACAGTAGGTGCTTAGTAATATGAAAATTGGGAGATAAAATGACAAATAGACGACAAGGTAACAAATCGCAAACTTTAAATGAAAAGCCATTGGCTTGGGTGGCTAGCCTCACCAGAAAACGATTGCCAGGGCCCTCATTGGAAGATAATGACTATAATTTTATTGAAGGCAAATCCACGTTGTCTGTTCATGCCGGAACACATGATGATACACGAAGTGGTATGGTTGGTACGCCAATTTATCAGGGCTCAACTTTTATATTGGGAGAAGAGCAATATAATTCTGTGTTTAAGGGCTATCCACGCGATGAATTGATTTATTCGCGTTATGGGAATCCATCTCAGTGGGCGGTTCAAGAAAAAATCGCAGCACTTGAAAATGCAGAATCTGCTTTAGTGTTTAGCTCTGGTATGGCCGCAATTGCAGCAACATTATTTGGTCTGTTGGATAAAGGCGGCCATGTTGTTGCGTCAAATGAATTATACGGTGGCACTTACAATTTATTATTGCACGAAATGCCAAATTGCGGCATGTCAGCGACTTTGGTCGACCCAAAAGATCTGTCGGCAGTCGAGGCTGCAATAAAACCCGAAACTCAAATTCTATATTTTGAAGCTTTAACAAACCCCTTATTAAAGCTAGCGGATTTGCCTGCGATCGCAAAAATTGCTCAAAAATACAATTTAAGATTGGTTGTTGATGCTACATTTGTAACCCCTCTGGGCATGAATTGTCTAGAAATGGGCGCTGATGTTGTTCTGCACTCTTGTTCAAAATATTTGAATGGGCATAGCGATTTAATTGCAGGTGCGGCCGCAGGTAGTCGCAAATTAATGGATATGATTTGGAGCAAACTCCTACATTTTGGTGGCAGTTTAGACCCGCATGCTTGCTTCTTATTAGAACGTGGCATGAAAACGCTGGCCATCAGAATGAAAGCGCACGAAACCAGCGCGTTTAAGCTAGCTAGATGGTTAGAGAAACAAGATGAAATTATTCGAGTTTTCCATATTCGGTTGCCAAGCCATCCAGATTTTGAACTCGGCAACAAGCTTTTGAAAAATGGCACGGGTATGATTTCTTTTGAAATAAAAGGTGGCGATGAAGCCGCTCTAAAATTGTTACGTCAGTTAAAACTCGCAAAAGAAGCCACGAGCCTTGGCGGCGTGGAGACTTTAATCAGCCTTCCATACAATACATCTCAAGCTGGTTATACATCAAACCAACGCGCCAGTTTGGGTATCAACCCGGGTTGCATCAGATTATCAGTCGGCATTGAAGACCCTGAAGATTTAATCGCTGATTTTGCGCAAGCCATTGCGGCTCTCTAATTATGAAATAGGAATAAGGTCATGAAAAATAGTATAAATATTGCAGCTTTAAGCGAATTTGCAGACGAAATATTAAACAAGCCAATAGAAGGTATTGCACAATATGGTGTTAGTGTTGAATGGCAATCGGGCGTTCGGGCATTGGTTTCAGCCCTTCCGATGATCATTGGTGAATACCGTGTTAATCGCGATTTTCAATGGGTTGTTGACGAACCACGGCAATTATTAGGTTCAAATCATGGGCCAAACCCCCAAGAATATTTATTGTCTGGCCTAGGTGCTTGTATCATGGTTGGTTTTGTAGTTGGCGCATCTATTATGGACATTCAATTAGAAAAACTATCGGTGAAAGTTGAAGGCGAATTAGACCTTGCTGGCTTTCTAAATGTCCGTGAAGATGCACGTATTCCATTTGAAACGATTAATTACACCATTTCAGTCATTGGAAATGGCACGGAGGCTCAGTTTGAAGAGCTGCGTGAAAAGGCGGTTAAATATAGCCCGAACGCAATGACAATTGCATCAAATGTAAAGTTCCAAGGCCAGCTTATATTGGGCTAGGCGCATCATTGTGGGTTGAAATAAATCACCTACATTTCTTAGATTTGTTAAATTACTAAAGGTTAGTATTATGAAGAATAAAGATATTTCGTCAAAATTTGGGTTTGCAACAAACGCTATTCATGAAGCTTATAATAATTTAGACGGCCACAGGTCGTTAGTTCCTCCAATTTATATGACGTCGACATATGCGTTTGAAACTGCTGATCAAGGCGCAGATATGTTTGCAGGCGAAGAGGCTGGGCATTTCTATTCGCGTATTTCTAATCCAACTCTTGATATCCTCGAAAAACGCTTAGCTAAGCTTGAAGGTGCCGAAGCGAGTGTTGCATTTGCATCTGGTATGGGGGCAATTACCGCAATTTGTTGGACATTTTTAAAAGCTGGTGACGAGATTTTGTGCGATAAAACTTTATACGGTTGTACTTTTGCATTTTTCAATCACGGTTTAACAAAGTTTGGTGTTAAAGTTACCCATATAGATATGTCAAATCCTCAAAATGTAAGTGATGCTATCAACAAAGATACAGCTTTAATATATCTTGAAACACCAGCAAACCCGAATATGCGGTTGTGCGATATCGAAGCAATTTCTGATGCTGCACACAATGAAGGAAATGCCGCAAATGGCAAAATAAAAGTGATTGTAGATAATACTTATTGTACCCCAGTTGCACAAAACCCAATTGTTTTTGGTGCCGACTTAATTGTTCATAGCGCAACAAAATATTTGGGTGGTCATGGCGATATCATTGCGGGCATGGCAATAGGTAACGCGGATGATATGTTAAGAGTGCGTATTGAAGGTTTAAAAGACATGACAGGCGCTGTTTTATCGCCGATGGATGCCATGCTAATGATGCGTGGAATTAAAACATTAGAAATTCGCATGCAACGCCATAGTGAATCGGCCATGAAAGTGGCTGAATTTTTAGAAAACCATCCTAAAATCACTGAAGTTATGTATCCTGGGCTACCGTCGTTTCCTCAATATGAGCTTGCCAAAAAACAAATGTCTTTGTTTGGTGGAATGATTGCGTTTGAAGTGGTTGGTGGTGTCAATAGTGGGCGTAAAATGATGGACGCATTAACTTTGATCACACGAGCGGTTAGCTTGGGCGATGCAGAAACACTCATTGAGCACCCTGCAAGTATGACACATGCGACATACACACCTGAAGAGCGCGCGGAGCACGGAATCTCAGAAGGCCTAGTGCGTATTTCCGTGGGCTTGGAAACCGTCGAGGATATATTAGGTGATTTAACCCATGCGTTAGATCAAGTTGAATAAAAATATATATTTATAGTAATATGGAAAGTATGGAGCGTCGGATATGTCAAATCAATCGGAAATGCTAAAACAATTTGAAAAGAAAATACTGTGGCTGTCATCTTGGATGATACATAATGCCAACCATGTTCGCCCAAAGGTTGATAAGGTTAAAATTGGAGGTCATCAAGCGTCCTGTGCATCAATGACTACCATCATGACCTCACTTTACCTCAATGTTCTACAACCAGAAGATAGGGTTGCGGTAAAACCACATGCATCGCCAGTTTTTCATGCAATTCAATATTTATTTGGCAATCAAACTATAGAAAAAATAAAAAATTTACGTGGTTTTAAAGGCGCTCAATCTTATCCATCGCGTACAAAGGATATTGATGATGTTGACTTTTCGACGGGTAGTGTTGGGTTAGGTGTTGCCCAAACACTTTTTTCTAGCTTAATTCAAGATTATATCATTGCTAAAAAATTTGGTAAAGCTGTGGAACGTGGTCGTATGGTTGCGTTGGTTGGTGATGCCGAATTGGATGAAGGTAACGTGTATGAAGCGTTAATAGAGGGTTATAAGCATGATCTTAAAAACTGTTGGTGGATTATTGATTATAACCGCCAAAGCCTTGATGCGACTATTCATGAAGGCATGAATGATCGCTTTGTTGGGGTGTTTGAGACTTATGGTTGGGATGTGATAATTCTTAAATATGGTTCCCTGCAAGAAGCTGCATTTAAGGAAGAGGGCGGCGAGATTTTACAAACCTTCATCGATACTTGTGACAATGCGATGTATAGCGCTTTGACGTTCCAAGGCGCTACAGCTTGGCGAAAGTATTTTGCTGAAAATTTTGCAAATGATGTAGATTTCTTGGCATTAATCGAAAAACGTTCAGATGTTGAATTAGATGAGTTGATGGCCAATCTTGGTGGTCACGATATTGATCTTCTAACTAAAACCTTTAATGGCATCGATCATGATCGGCCCGTTTGCTTTATCGCGTATACGATCAAAGGCAATGGCCTGCCGCTAGCGGGGCATAAAGACAATCATTCTGGTTTAATGAATGTGACACAGATGCATAAATTTAGAGATATGAATGGCATTCGTGAGGGGTATGAGTGGGATAAGTTCGAAGGGTTGGATAGTGATCCAGAAACGTTGGAAACTTATTTAGATGAAACAGCTTTTAACAGAAGGGGGCTGCGTCGTACAACCGCAAAATATATAAATGTTCCCGCCGAAATAGAAACCCCAACATCAAAAGAACAATCCACACAAGAAGCTTTTGGTAAAATTATGGATGGCTTCGGTAAAATAGGCGAGGAGGCGGAATATTCTGACTTTGCAAGCCGTATTGTTACAACCAGTCCAGATGTTACTGTCTCAACAGGGCTTAGTGGTTGGGTAAATCGTCGAGGATTGTTTGATCATCGTGAAATTGCTGATACATTTAAGGACAATAAAATTGTTTCCACTCAAAAATGGGGCATGAACACCAAGGGTCAACATATAGAGCTAGGTATTGCAGAAAGCAATCTAATGCTAAACCTATCTGCAATGGGGCTAACACATAGTTTGCATGGTGAACGTCTTTTCCCCATTGGTACGGTATATGATCCATTTGTTGCTCGTGCGCTAGATCAATTAAATTACGCCTGTTACCAAGGTGCACGGTTTTTATTGATTGGCACACCATCAGGTATTGCGCTTGCACCAGAAGGGGGGGCGCATCAATCTATTGCAGCACCACTATTGGGTATTTCTCAAGATGGTTTGGCTTATTTTGAACCCGCTTTTGCGGACGAATTAGCGATCATTATGGCTTGGAGTTTTGATTATATGCAACGAGATGGGAGCGCGCCCGCAGAACAGGAAAACAAATGGCTTCGAGATGAAACTGGTGGAAGCGTTTATTTACGTCTTACTACCAGACCAATTGAACAGATTAGTCGTAAAATTGACCTGCAACTGAAGATTGATATTCTCGATGGCGCATATTGGTTGCGGCCACCAACACCAACCACTGACATAGTAATTTGCTATACTGGCACTGTTGCCCCGGAAGCGATTGAGGCCGCGGGTATTATTGGCAATGATAGGCGCAATATAGCGGTTTTAGCCATAACATCTGCTGACCGGGCTTCGGCAGGTTGGCATGCAGCAGAACGCGCTCGCCAAAGAGGTGATGAAAATGCGGTGTCGCATATTGAAAAACTACTTTCTCAAGTTTCGCGTGATGCAGGCATGGTTACGGTGGTTGATGGTCATCCATTAACGCTTAGTTGGTTGGGTGCTGTTTACGGTCATCAAGTAAAAGCATTGGGAGTTGAACATTTTGGCCAAACAGGAACCGTGGCAGATCTTTTTCATTATTATGGACTAGACGCTAACGCGATTGCTCATGCGGCCGCATCAGTATCAAAAGGCCGTCCAATTCGTAATTTAAGGGGTTTAGCGTAGTACTAAATCAAACAGGAACTGGTAAATTAAGCCTTTTGCTGAATTTATTGATTAAAATATATAATGAATTGGCTTTTGAAGAGGAGGGTGACGTTCGTGGCGCCTTTTTCTAAGTGGTCGTAATTTGAGGAGTTGATAGCGAGTTAACGGATCGTCAATTGGCCTTATAAGGCGCAAAGCTTATGCAAACCGCAAGGTGGCGCGGTAGAATATATTCAATTAGACCGAGTTTTCTACAATTCAAAAAGAAAATATGGTGACAATGGAATGTTGTCGCAAGTAGATTTTGAATAAAAACAATTATAGAAGCCTTGATGTGTCTTTTAAATCAGGGGCGATTTAAGCTATGCTTGAAAATATTATGGTTGTTTGAGTGATGAAGTATTTCAAGAGAAGGTTTTAGACATTAGGAATGTTAAAACCAATGTCATAAACTATGTAGCTTTCAAGAAAACGTTGGAATTTGTAACATCTCACAACCGAATAAACCCTTCAAAATAAAAGGTCAAAATTTATTATTTGAGAGTAAATGGCGGATGGGGAGGGATTCGAACCCCCGGAGGGCTTGCACCCTCGTCGGTTTTCAAGACCGATGCATTAAACCGGACTCTGCCACCCATCCAATGTGTGCCATACGGTTTGTACAAGGCAGTAGATATAATTTGCAGGGATGATTTGCAAGTGGTTTTATGGGTTTTACATAAAAAAAATTGTATTTGGCGTGATGTATGTATAAAACCCCCTAATTTAATTGGAATGGCACGAGTTAGGGTTTTGTTAACTGTGAAAGGAAGGTTTTTGTTAGCCATAGGCTGTGAAAACGACTGATTTTACGCTGTAAATGGTGTATTTTGAGGAACTGTGGTGGATGATGATATTTAATTATTGATGTTAGTGGATGATATGGGCTGGGTTACGGTTTCAAAACAAACAGAAGTGAGCAAAACACGCTCTAAATTAATGCGCAGCATTGGCTTATGCCTTGTGACATTTGGCCTTTTGGGTTTAGGTGCTTGCTCATCGACGAGTAAGCTCAATAAATACGGTGTTAAAACCTCTGAACGCGTATATGACAGCAAAGGTAAATTGCCTAAAAAGGCTGGTTATTATAAAGTGGGCAAACCCTACAAAGTGGCTGGCAAATGGTATTATCCTCGAGAAGACAAAAGCTACAATAAAACAGGCATGGCCTCTTGGTATGGCGATGAATTCCATGGCCGAAAAACTGCCAATGGCGAGATTTTTGATATGCATGCGTTTTCAGGTGCTCATAAAACACTTCCATTACCATCACTTGTTAAAGTTACAAATTTGACCAATGGTAAAACGATCATTGTACGGGTTAACGACCGCGGTCCTTACCATGGTGGCCGTATTCTAGATATGTCACGCGCTGCTGCAGATGCGCTAGGCTACAGAAATAAAGGCATTACCAAAGTTCGTGTTGAATATTATGGTAAGGCCTCAAAACATCCAGATGGTGACAATCAAAAGATTGCTGCATTAGGTGGGAAGCCACACGCAGGTGGTGGTTCTAAGTCAGGAAAAGACAGAAGTTTCTTCGATCATGTATTTGGCTGGAACAAACCTTCATTTGTTGCCGAGTCAGCAACATTGGCTGCAGTCGGCGGCACTGCAGTTGCGGCCGCAAGAACGGGGCTTCCACCCGCATTGCCTACCGCAGGATCAAGCAAGTTAACATCTGATGATATGCAGGAATTTGACCCTGACATTGCAAATGCAGTTGGTGGTGGCTCGGGGCAGGTTGCTATGGCACGTTCTGTGACAATTCCTAAAAATCAAGGGCGCATGTTGTCTTTGAACAACAGCAAACCAATAGAAGCGGTTGGTGGTTCGAATTTTGTTCAGGTGGCAAGGTTCAATGACATTAAGCAAGCTGTTGAGTATAAAAAACAATTAGGATCAAATGTTTATAGCAAAATAGACATCCAAAAAGTTGGCAGTAATACTCAATATTTGGTTATGGTGCAGGCCTAAAACCATGCGCAAATTGGGGGTAGTTGCTATTGGATTGAGTTTATTGGCATTCCTGCCTGTGAGCCATGCCGCGACTATAGAGACCAAAGCTGAGTTTGCGTATATTCTGGATTTTGAGACGGGCAAAGTGCTTTTCCAAAAAAAATCTGAACAACTTATGCCGCCTGCTAGTATGAGTAAGTTGATGACAGCCTATATGGTGTTTGAACAACTTGAGCTTGGCAACGTTACTTTAAAAGACAAACTCCAAATTTCTCAAACAGCTTTTGACCGCAGAGGGTCTAGCATGTTTGCGCAGCTTAAAAGCAAAATCGCTATAGATGATCTATTGCAGGGGCTAATTGTGGTTTCGGGCAATGATGCAGCGATTGCACTTGCTGAAGGGCTTGCAGACGATGAACAGGCTTTTGCTGTAAAAATGCAAACTAAAGCCCGAGACATTGGTCTGACAAAATCGACATTCTCCAACGCGACGGGTTGGCCTGATGCGAATCAACAAATGACCTTGCATGATTTAGGGCGTTTGGCATATGTATTGATTGAAGAATTTCCACAATATTACCATTATTTTGGTCAAGAGCGGTTTAAATGGGGCAAAGTTGACCAGCCGAATCGCAACATCTTATTGGATGATGGCATTGGTGTGGATGGGTTGAAAACAGGCCGCACAGAAGAAAGCGGATATGGCATTGTGACTTCAGCCCTGCGGGAGGATCGCCGTGTGATAGTTGTATTGAACGGCTTACAAAGCGCACAAGAGCGTGCGCGCGAGACGCGAAGGTTAGTTGATTGGGCATTTAGTGCCTTTAAAAAATACAAAATCTATAGTCATTCAGATGTTGTTGGGCAGGTGGATATTGCTGGTGGGGTTGTGGATCAAGTGAGTTTAGTGCCCAAACAAGATGTAACTACATTTATAAATATTGAGAATATTGAAAACCTAAAAGCGGAAATTATTTTTGACAGTCCGATTATGGCACCTGTGAAAAAGAATCAGGAAATTGGCAAATTATACATATCTAGTGATGATGGATTAGAGCATGTTGTGGTTTTGGTGGCTGAAAAACATGTTGCTAAAGGTGGCCGTGTCGATCAATCCATTGACATTTTATGGTCATGGGTTGATAAAAAACTCAATTCAATGTTCTAAACTAGGGTTTTTAGCTATATGCGTGGTCAATTTATAAGCTTTGAAGGCGGTGAAGGTGGTGGCAAAACTACCCAAATCAAGCTATTAGCCGAAAAACTCGAAGCGCAGGGCATTAAAGTATTGCTAACTCGTGAACCTGGTGGCAGTGACGGTGCCGAGGAGTTGCGCCACATCTTATTGACTGGCGAAGTTGGTGCTTGGTCTCCTATTTCGGAAGCGTTATTATTTGCTGCAGGCCGTTCTGACCATTTAGAAAAACTCATTAGACCTAGCCTTGAAGAAGGTGTTTGGGTTTTGTGTGACAGATTTTTAGATTCTACCCGCGCTTATCAGGGTGTTGCGGGTAATGTGCCAGCCGAATTAATTGAGACAATTGAAAAATATGTTGTGGCTGATAGCTTACCTGACCGTACATATATTTTAGATCTTGATCCGCAGATTGGTTTAGCTCGTGCAAATGCACGCATGGCAGACATAAAAGCCCAAGATGCAAAATTGGCTGAAGATAGATTTGAAAATATGCGCTTGCAATTTCATCTTGATTTGCGGGAGTGCTATTTAGACATTGCCAAAGCCGAGCCTAAACGCTGCCATTTGATTGATGCAAACCAAGAAATTGAACCAATGCACGCGGATATATGGGCGGATGCACAGAAGTTACTAAATAAAGAAGACTGATAAATGTCGGATATATTGGAAATTGACAAATTAGAGAATTTTCCGCATCCGCGTGAAAATGTAAAATTGCTCGGGCTAGAAGCCACGGAACAATTGTTATTTGATGGCTTTATGTCAGGTAAAATGCACCATGCTTGGATAATTTCGGGTCAAAAAGGCATTGGCAAGGCCACTCTAGCCTATAAATTTGCTCAGTTTATTTTACAATATAAGACTATAGAAAATGTTCTCACCGCAGGTTTAACAGGGCTTTCTTACAATTTCAACGCCATATCTGCGCAGCAAGTGCGTGCGAGAAGCCATCCGTCTTTATTTGTTTTAAAACGTGCGTATAACGACAAAACCAAAAAATTTGGCCAAAATATTAACATTGAAAATGTACGTAAAGCCGAGCAATTTCTCAACAAGACTGTTGAGAAGGATGGTTGGCGGGTTATCATTATTGATAGTGCCGATGATTTGAACCAAAACTCGGCCAACGCTTTGCTGAAATCTATTGAAGAGCCACCTAAAAATACAATTTTCTTAATTGTGAGCTCGCTACCAGCAAAATTACTGCCGACCATTCGCTCGCGCTGCCGTATGTTGAAGCTACCAGACCTTTCTAATGAAAATATTGCAGGACTATTGCAATCTCATGATGTTGAGCTAAACCCAGAAGAACGCGATATTATTTTGTTTTTGGGGCAGGGTAGCTTTGCGCGATGTCTTGAGGTGATAGATGTTGATGGGCTTGAAATATATAAAAAAATAGTGGCTTTACTCTATCAAATTCCCAGTATTTCTAGAGATGATATTCATAAGTTGGGTGGTGAGTTGGCGCTTAAAGCGGTTGAATCTAAATTCATATTTTTCACCGAGCAATATTTGGATATTTTAACCCGCCTTATAAAGTTTGTCTCGCTTGGAAATGATGCTGACAAGCATTTTGCCTTGCCAAATGTTGAAATTAAACTGTTTAACCATCTATCTGCACATTTCACGCTTGATGCATTGTTCAGTATATGGGAAGCTAGTGAGCGAAAATTCAGGATAAATGCAGCGTTTAATATGGATAAAAAACAAAGCATTATAACCGAATTTCTAACTTTAGAAAAAGCCGCGCGTTAGATCGCCGATATTGGATTGAAAATGACCGAAAAACCCACATTTTATATAACGACCTCTGTACCTTATGCCAATGGCGTACCGCATATTGGGCATGCATATGAAATGATGACAACAGATGCCTTAGCGCGTTTTAAACGGCTTGATGGTTTTGATGTACTTTACGTAACTGGTGCCGATGAACATGGGCAAAAGATGCTTCAAACTGCTGAAAAAGCAGGCGTAACAGTTGAAGAACTAGCCGCCGCAAACAGCAAAGCATTTGAAGAATTGTCGATTGCGCTTAATTGTTCTAATGATGATTTTGTCCGTACAACCGAAGAACGCCACAAAGCTGTGGCGCAAGAAGTTTGGCGCCGTATGGAAGCTAAGGGCGACATATATAAAGAAATATATTCGGGCTGGTATTCGGTTCGTGATGAAGCTTATTATGATGAAAAAGAGCTGACTAAACAAGAAGACGGTTCTTACCTAGCCCCAACAGGAACACCCGTTGAATGGATGGAAGAAGATAGCTATTTCTTTAAATTATCGGCCTATGAAGATAAGTTGATAGCGCTATATGAAAACGACCCAGAATTTGTCGGCCCACAAAGCCGCCTGAATGAAGTGGCGAATTTTGTGAAGGGTGGCTTACGTGACCTTTCAGTATCCCGCACTACCTTTGATTGGGGTGTGGATGTGCCAAATGTGGAAGGCCATGTGATGTATGTTTGGGTTGATGCCCTTACAAATTACCTGACTGGCGCAGGTTTTATGGCCGATGATGAAAAATTTGCCAAATATTGGCCATGCGATTTGCATATTATTGGTAAAGATATTTTACGTTTTCATGCCATCTACTGGCCCGCATTTTTAATGTCTGCCGATATTGAGCTGCCTAAACGGGTGTTTGGCCATGGTTTTATTAATAATGATGGCGAAAAAATGAGTAAATCAGTCGGTAATGTGATTGATCCACATGAACTGATTGCTGAATATGGCTTAGACCAAATGCGTTACTTCCTAATGCGTGAAGTGCCCTATGGCCGTGATGGGTCTTATAGTCATACGGGGTTGGTGAACCGCACAAACGCCGATTTGGCTAATGATTTGGGTAACTTGGCCTCACGTTCTTTGTCTATGATTGCTAAAAATTGTGAAGGCAAACTGCCCGCAATCGAAAATTTGACAGAAGAAGACAATGCACTTGTGGCATTGGCTGAAAATGCGATTGTTAAAGCACGGGAAGCTATGAAAACTCAGCAAATACATTTGGCGATTGCCGCCACTTGGGATGTGGTGGGTGAAACCAATAAATATTTTGCGGGTCAAGAACCTTGGGCGCTTAAGAAAACTGACCCTGTGCGCATGGGAGTTGTTTTGGCATTGACTGCTGAGATTATTCGGCAAGTGGCAATTATGGCTCAACCATATATTCCCAATGGTGCAGCTAAGTTTTTAGATATACTAAGTGTCAGTGATGATGAACGTAATTTTGCCTATTTAGGCCGTGAAAACTGGTTGCAAGCTGGGCTTGAAATCGCCAAGCCATCACCCATTTTCCCTAGATATGTGGATGAAAAATAATATTTATAAACAATATCTTATGTTTGTTTGTTAATGTTTAACGAAAGCGATTTTATGCTTGTAGATAGCCATTGTCATTTGGATTTTCCTGATTTTGCGGAAGAATTGCCGCAAGTGATACAACGCGCTCATGATGCTGGTGTCGGCATTATGACGTCTATCAGTACTCGTATAAAACAGTTCGATCAAGTGCATCAAATTGCGCAAAACCATGATGATGTATATTGCACTGTCGGCACTCATCCATGCAATGCTCAGGATGAAACTGACATTAGCCTTGAACATATCCTAAAACTCGCAGCTCATAATAAAGTAATTGGCATTGGTGAAGCGGGTTTGGATTATTTTCACGATCAATCGTATAAAACCGAGCAAAATAAAGTTTTTAGAACGCATATTGAAGCCGCACGCCAAACAGGCCTGCCATTAGTGATTCATTCTCGCGACAGTGACGAAGATATGGCGAACATACTAAAAGAAGAAATGGCGCAAGGTGAGTTTAAAATTTTGCTGCATTGTTTCAGCTCGGGCATTGAATTGTGTAAGGTCGGTTTGGACTTGGGTGGTTATGTGAGTTTTTCGGGTATAGTGAGTTTTAAGAATGCTAAAAACGTACATGAAGCGGCTAGGCTTGTGCCGATTGAGCGGATGCTTGTGGAGACTGATGCCCCGTATCTTGCGCCAACACCTCACCGGGGCAAGCGCAACGAGCCTTCATTTGTAGTACATACCGCTGAAGCATTGGCCAATTTAAAAGAAATTGATGTGAAAAAAATTCACTCAGCAACCACAACTGCATTCTTTGACTTGTTTTCAAAAGTTCCTCGCCAAAAATATAGCGATTGGGGACAATAATGGCCGTGCAATTTACCATATTGGGCTGTGGCTCTTCTATGGGAGTGCCCCGAATAACAGGCGGCTGGGGCGTTTGTGACCCTGCTGAGCCTAAAAATAGACGCCGCCGTTGTGCGATGTTGGTGAAGAAAATTGGCGCGCATGGCGAGACAGTGGTGTTGATAGATGCGGGTGCTGATATGTACCATCAATTGCTAGAAGCTAAAACTAGCCATTTGGATGCAGTGTTGCTGACCCATGAACATGCCGACCACACCCATGGAATTGACGACATAAGAGCTTTCGCGCAGGAAAGCCGCACCCAAATGCCTGTATATATGACAACGCAAACCCATGATAATGTGGGCGTGAAGTTTGAATATTGCTTTAAGCAAGTTGAGGGCAGTTATTACCCTGCCATTATGAAATATATAAATATAGACTATGGCACAGCTTTCTCTGTAGATGGGGCAGGTGGCGTTATAGAAATATTACCAGTGAGAGTGCATCACGGCACGATTGATTGCACGGCGTTTCTAATTGAAGGCGTTATGTATAGTGCCGATTTAAACGGCATTCCCCAAGAAAGCTTATCTGCTTTTGAAGGTGTTGATATTTGGGTGGTGGATGCTTTGCGTGAAACTAGCCACGGTAGCCACTTTGGCCTGTGTGATGCGGTAAGTTGGATTGAAAGAATGCGGCCTCAACGCGCAATCTTAACCAATATGTCGACCGAGATGGATTATGCCAAAATTACAGCCGACACTGAAAAGCTAAGCCTCAACATCACACTTGCATATGATGGTATGCAATTTAGTAACTAGGATTTCATCATTTATTGTGTTTGATCTAATGTTTTAAACTCTGCAACATGGCGATTAAAGGCATTGAACCCAAGACGTTGGTACAGTGGTAATGCGCGTTTATGATCGAGCGTGCAGGTTTGAATGATAAGCCTACCTGGATTTTGCGCCCACGCATGTGCAATGGCATATTGGGTTAAATAAGTGCCTAGCCCTTTGCCAATCGAAGAGTTGACTAAGCCAATAAATGAAATTTCAACTGATCTAGGTGCGTTTCGAGAATTGAGCTCAAAAAAGCCGATTGGCAAGGAATTTTCGTATAGTACGAATATCTTGGTGCGTGGGTGGTGGATGATGTCTGTAAGTTCTGCTTTAGATATAAGTAGCCGGCTCGTCCAATAATATTCTGTGCCGATTCGTTTATAAAGACGTATATAATCATCGACATCTATTTTATTGACTAATTTGAGCTCAATACCATTAGGAAATGCGGGAAGGGACGTATTTTTGCGTTTGAGCATCTCCAAATATGTCACTAAAGTTTTTGCGGTTTTCACGATTCTGCTCATATTGATAAACATTTGCCGAATTGGCTATGTGGTTAGCTGTAGTTTAACGTTAAAGCGGTAGTTTATAAACAGGCAAATCACCAAATACAGTTTGTTCACATATAAATCGGAAAAAATAATAATTTTGGTTTGCACGCTTATAAAAATTGGCTATACATCGCTTCAACAGCTTATGCTGTAATGATTGTTCCCCAGTAGCTCAGTTGGTAGAGCANNGAGCAAACGACTGTTAATCGTTTTGTCACAGGTTCGAGTCCTGTCTGGGGAGCCAAATCTCCCAAATGGTAAGTTAGCTTAGTTATTGAACTAAAAGAAATAGCTTAAAGCTCCCTTTTTCTGTAAATTCGAAGCTTTTGAATTTCCCTTGTTTTTCGATACATTTTTGATACATTCCATATTTCAAAGGTGTTTATTCCAGTGAAGAAACCGAACGAGTATCTATCCCAGAATAAGAATGGTACTTGGTATTATCAGCGCAGCGTGCATATAGTTGCCTGTTGCCATGTTCTTGTGC
>JAOPTR010000002.1:0-438193 GCA_051531935.1 Hyphomicrobiales bacterium | reverse complement strand
GACGATGGACAGGGCAAACACCAGCTGAATATCGTTTGTTAGCAACTTGATTAATAGGTGCGAGTGCGTCACACAATAGTATAAGCGACCCAGTGGAGCATTTTTTGTGTCTGGAGCTGAAACGAGATGAGAAGTTGATTTAGTTGATAATTAAGTGTGTCTTGGTAAGCAATTAAATTAAATGCTGGGTAGAAAATTAGGTTTTATTATTATGAGAAGATACATGATGAATTGGTAATTCCTATTTCATATTTTTAATACATTTTTTAGTACATTTTCGATACAATGCGGCAATTGAATGCTCTGTAATCCGCAGTATTATTGGCGTACATAAGTGCCGTAACCCTTGTCTTGGGAGCCACAATCCTCCCAAATTGAAGATCTGTTATACTCATGGTTTTAAAGTCGGTTTGGAATTTATCCTTTCTACTGACGTGGCGCATATTTTGTTTTGATAATGGCGATTTAATTAAAATACATGGGCAAGTATGAGGAAGTTTGCGATCTTCACTATCTGAATTTAGAGTGTCCTGGGCTGCGATGATAGTTATTCAGAACAGAAACATAGATTTTGTCTTAGCTAGATATAATATGGTAAGTGGTAGTGTTGTTTGAAATTCGTATATCTGCAAGAATTTTCAAACATTATTCGTGTTTAACAATTCCTGTAAAGACTGCTTTTAATTGTTTGGATTGAACTTCGCTCCAATTTTCTGGGGCGGTGACTTCTGCCCATCCATCTATATAGCCATTAGGGTGGTAGGTATGCCCATAGCCTAAGGGTGGTATAATGGCCGTTGCCATATCGAGTAACAATTGTACAAATGTGACAACAGGATACCAGCGTAATTCGGGTGAAACATCGGGGCCTCGTTTACCAATCATCCACTCTGGCTGTTGGAAAGCACTTTTCATATCAAAAAATACGATGCCATCACTTGCATGTTGAATATACACGATGCGCATTACGCCCCATTTTGCATTGGGGATATCAAGAGCATTTTCTTGACTGGTGAACCTTACAATTGAGCTATCGCCAATTATTGGCAACCAAGCTGGAGAACCTTCATTTCGGGAATCGGTTAATGAACGCCAAACACTATTGGCAAATGGTGGGCCTGCCCATAACGCGCCATTTATAGGATCGGAAAGCATGGTGATTAGATTTGCAGATTGCTCTGAACCTAAGGAACCAAGGCTTAGCCCATTTAAGAATAA
Source organism: Hyphomicrobiales bacterium (assembly GCA_051531935.1). Lineage (GTDB taxonomy): Bacteria > Pseudomonadota > Alphaproteobacteria > Rhizobiales > OSC116 > OCS116. The sequence continues at coordinate 436,975 of JAOPTR010000002.1, read as the reverse complement.
TTTGGGTCGCGCGTCTTTTGGTAATTTTGTCCAATGTTGATATACCTCGTTGAACAATGCTTTTGCTGATTGAGCAGAAACTTCTGGTTCTGCCAACAAAGAAAGCCAACTTGCCAAATATGAATATTGCATGGATACAATAGCAGTGTCACCGCCATGCATATATTCCAAAGTATCAACAGACATAGGGTCGACCCAGCCAGTGCCTGTTGGGTTGGCTATCACTAATATTTTACGTGAGAAAGCTTTGACCCGTAACATTTCCTGTAAGGCAAGTTTTGCACGTGCTTTGGCGGTTGCGGCTGAGTTAAGCCCTACATAAATTCTAAGTGGTTGTTGTGCTTGTTGGTTCGAATATTCTGATATTTGTTGCAAAGTGGGGCCGCTGTGTACAAATTTGCGCCCAAGTCGACCGAGATCTTGCCAATTAACAATGGAATTTGGGCTGCCGCTCGCTAAATTGGACGTCGGGGCTGTTTGACCATCAGCGAAAAATCTATCGGTTTTTTGAAACGAAGCATCCATAACGTGCATAATAGATTTAACAATAACGCCATTGAAAATATTAAGGGCAAACACAGCGATGAATAAAGGCCCAATGATTAAAGCCACGCGTCGGGGTAAGATTTTGGAAAGCTTTTGATTGGCATAACTTGTGAGTTCATAAATATATTGTGAAACAAGAATTAGAATGAAAGCCAATGCAAGACCAATGAAGCCTACTGATATAGCATGGCTTGATGTTAGCAGTTCCATACCCATTAGCTCACGAATGCTATTTTGCCAATAAACGCTATTCCACAGACAATAAATAAGAATAATGCCGATCACTATAACGGTTAAGCGTCTAACAAATATCAGAAATTTTCTTTTAGGTTCGGGTAGTTCTAAGAAACTCCATACCCAGCGGATAAAAGAGCCGCAGCCATAACCAAGGGCAAAACACAGACCCGCCAAAACACCTTGAAATAAATAATCCCTGGGAATAAGCGAAGGTGTTAGAGATAATGCAAAAAATAGACTGCCAATTAAAACCCCCATAAAGCTTAAATGAGTGGTGCGCCGTTTGAACCAATTAAAAATTTTCATTTTGTTATCCCTTGGTTTTTATTCTTCTACCAATTCTTTTGTCTCAATTCTTAGATGAGCGAGTTGAATGCCATCTTTATCGAAGTCTGTTTTAATTTTTTCTAAAAACATTGATTTTATTGAAAGGTGGTCGCTCGTATTCACCCAACAACGTAGGGCAAGAACAACTGAATATTGCCCCAATTGAGTGACTATAACTAACGGGGTTGGGTTGGGCAGTATAAGGTCACAATCAGCCACTATTTGCATAATGGTTTTGCGTGCTTGTTCGATATTAGCTTCATATGTGATGTTAATTTCTATATTGATGCGCCTTTGCGACTCGCGACTATAATTGGTAATAGATTTCCCCCAAATTTGTGAGTTCGGGGTGAATATATAGAGACCATCTGATGTTTTAAGCAGCATATTAAAAAGGCCGAGTTCGGTAATTGTGCCTTCCACACCAGAACCCACAATGTAATCGCCAACTGACATGGGACGAAGTGTAATGATCATCATACCTGCAGCAACATTGGCTAGCATTCCGCGCAGACCAACTGCAATAGCGAGTGCCGCAGCACCTAAAAATGTGACCATGGCAGTAGGTTCAACACCCAAGACCATCAAGGCGAGCGTAGTGGAAATTACGTAAATTGCGTAGCGCATAATTTGGGCAATAAATGACGCCATGGTTTTGTCTGAGTTTTTGTTCTGTGTCATCCGTCTGATGACACGCTGCGATGTGAAGCGTGCAATTGCCCAACCAATAATCATAATTAAGATGGCAATGGTTATTGACAATGTGTGCCGAAATGCCCATTCGGTAAAGGTTGAAACAAATTTCTCCGAACTGCATTGAAAACTTCCTTAGTGATCGCTAGTATTCAAGTGGGAGACAAGTTATAGACTGACAGAGGTCACCCGCACAAAGAAGTCTCCGATAAAACTTATTATCTAGGCATAAAGCGTTACTTAGGTTTATTCAAGTTGTTAAACAATTGTTTGGTTTTGCGTCATAGCGTCCGTGCGACTATGGCTACTAATTTCATTCGCACAGAAGGGCACAATCTATTCATGGTGCCCAACTGTTTGAAAAATCGTTGATGTATTTACTTACTCATTCGGAATAATCAAATGCTAAATGAGTGCGGCTTCGGTGACAGATTCAACCTCTGCCTTTGTTACATTATCAGCCAACTCGATGATTTTGAGGCCATTTTCTGTCACATCAAAAATACCATAATTAGTGATGATGCGATCGACAACATTTTTGCCTGTTAATGGCAATGTACAATTTTTTAGCAGTTTTGGTTCACCTTTTTTGTTGGTATGATCCATAATCACCACCACGCGGTTAACACCTGCCACTAAGTCCATAGCGCCGCCCATGCCTTTTACCAATTTCCCAGGTATCATCCAGTTGGCTAGGTCGCCATTTTGAGCAACTTCCATTGCGCCTAGAATTGCCATGTCTATTTTGCCGCCACGTATCATGGCAAAGCTTTCTGCACTGTCAAAAAATGACGTGCGGTCCAGCTCAGTTATGGTTTGTTTGCCTGCATTGATTAAATCGGCATCGATTGTATCTTCGGTTGGGAATGCGCCCATGCCCAACATACCATTTTCCGATTGCAGTGTGACATCAACACCTTCTGGTATGTAATTACTCACCAATGTGGGTATACCAATGCCCAAATTTACATACATGCCGTCTTTAAGTTCTAGCGCAGCTTTTGCTGCCATTTGGTTTCTATCCCAAGTCATAATATACCTTCCAAGCTATGCCGAAATTGTGCGTTGTTCGATGCGTTTTTCGTGTTCGCCTTGGATGAGGCGATGCACATAAATGCTCGGTGTGTGAATTAAATCGGGGTTTAAGCTGCCATCTGGCACAATTTCTTCGACCTCTGCGATGCAGACTTTACCACATGTCGCTGCCAAAGGATTGAAATTACGCGCGGTTTTACGGTATATGAGATTACCAAAACTATCGGCTTTCCATGCTTTAACAAGTGAAAGATCGGCTTTAATGGCTGTTTCTAATATGTAAGTGACGCCATCAAAGTCCTTATGTTCTTTACCTTCGGCAATGACGGTGCCAACGCCCGTTTTGGTGTAAAAACCAGGTATGCCTGCGCCACCTGCGCGCATCCGCTCGGCTAATGTACCTTGCGGGTTAAATTCTAATTCCAACTCACCAGAAAGATATTGGCGCATGAATTCGGCATTTTCGCCAACATAAGATGAAATCATTTTGCTAATTTGGCGGGTGGCGAGTAACTCACCAAGGCCAAAATTATCGACACCAGCATTGTTAGAAGCGACAGTTAGGTTTTTAACGCCTGTGCGGGTGATGGCAGTGATGAGGTTTTCGGGAATGCCGCACAGACCAAATCCACCAACGGCTATGGTCATGCCATCAAACAAGCATTCAGCCAACGCATCATCGGCATTTGAATAGATTTTTTTCATTATAACATCCTCACGCCGAGGGCAACCGCTTCACCACCACCAATGCAAAGTGAGGCAATGCCTGTTGATTTATTGCGGGTTTTAAGAGCATGGATGAGGGTAACCAATATACGTGCGCCTGATGCGCCAATCGGATGCCCAATGGCTGTTGCACCACCATTTACATTCACTTTATCTTCATCTAGGTCTAAACTCTTAATGGCTGCCATGGCCACGCAGGCAAAGGCTTCGTTAATCTCAAATAAATCGACATCACTTGCTTTCCAATCGAGCTCGTTTAGCAAACGTTTAATGGCGCAAACTGGTGCGGTTGTAAACCATTCAGGCTCTTGAGCATAACTTTTAGTGCCGACAATTTCACAAATTGGTGTCAGGCCTTTTTCTTTGGCTGTCGAAGCGCGCATAAGCACCAATGCCGCTGCGCCATCGTTAATCGAGCTAGAATTTGCGGCTGTAACCGAACCGTCTTTTTTAAATGCAGGGCGTAGATTAGGAATTTTTTCGGGTTTGGCTTTCTGTGGGCCTTCATCGGCATTTACAATCACTTCGCCTTTGCGGCTTTTGATGCTTACAGGGGTAATTTCGCCTTCAAATGCACCGCTTGATTGTGCTTCGGATGCGCGGGCGAGGGAACGTATGGCATATGCATCTTGCTCCTCACGTGTGAATTCGTATTTATCGACCGTGGCTTCGGCAAAGATGCCCATTGATTGGCCGTCATAAGCATTCTCCAGACCATCATATGCCATGTGATCTATCACTTGACCATGGCCAAAACGCATACCTGCGCGGGCATTTGGTAAAAGATAAGGCGCGTTGCTCATACTTTCCATACCGCCAGCAATGACAATTTCGCCTGTGCGGACATGCAGCCCATCATAGGCCAACATTACGGCTTTGAGGCCAGAGCCGCATACTTTACTTACGGTTGTTGATGGTACTGATTTGTTAAGGCCTGCACCTAATGCTGCTTGGCGGGCAGGGGCTTGTTTTAGGCCTGCGCTTAACACATTGCCCATATAAATTTCGGAAACATCATTTACATCAATATTGCCACGTTCTAACGCGGATTTGATGACGATGGAACCAAGTTCAGGTGCGGCAAGGCTGCTTAGGCTGCCTTGAAAAGCACCTAATGGTGTACGCGCATAACTTACGATAACGATTGGATCTGATTTTGTGTCTGTCATTTAAACCTCCCAGATAAATATAGGTTGAGCATAGGCTTTGACTTATTTTGATAAAAGTAGTATTTATACTGTATGCCCCACTGCGAGAGATGAATTATGCAATTTAATTTGGATGAAATACCCGTGCCCATGGTTTATGCCACCCACAGGATTATCCGAGATTGTAACCCAGAATTTGCTCTGCTTTTTGGGTATGAACGCGAGGAATTAAAGGATATTGGTTTTCATATTCTTTACCCGCAATTTAATGATTTTTTGCGCACTGGTGAAATGTGGCAAACCAATATGAGCGATAAAAAATCTTATTATGATGAGCGGATTATGCGCCACCACAACCAATCGCGATTTTGGTGTCGGGTACGCGGGCAATCTAGCCACGCTAAGGACCCATTTGCCGCTGCATTATATTGTTTTGAGCCACTAAATCGTGTGGTTGAGCATAACCGTCATAAGCTCACCGACAGGCAAATGCAAATTATTACCTTAGTTGCGCAAGGTAAGGTGAATCGTGAAATTGCAATTGAATTGGGTTTATCTGCGCGCACCATAGAAATGCACCGTGCGAGAATTATGAAACAAATTTCAGTGAAAAATGCCGCGCAATTAATCGCATGGTTTGAACGTCAAAGATATGATGGTTAAGCAATGTTGAACAGGGTTCGCGAGCAAGCGAGCTATGATTTATATATATTTACCAATAAAACCACCAAAAGCCATGTTTTTGCCAACAAGCAAGGCACTTACAGATAATTTGCTTGCTGGCGAGTTGAAGATAAATTGCCAACCTATGAATCTTATGATTAAAATTGTCACAAATATTTGACTTGTTTTTTATAAATTACACTATATTATGGCTATTTAAATTAAAATACATTTTTGAAATGTAAATAGGTGATGATATGGCATTGGAATTTAGCAATAATATAATTGATCTCATTGGCAATACGCCTTTGGTAAAACTCGGCAAGATATCTGAACAAACAGGTTGTGAGATTTTGGGTAAAGCTGAATTTCTAAACCCTGGGCAATCGGTTAAAGATCGGGCTGCTCTCTATATTATATTAGATGCCATTAAACAGGGTAAATTGCGCAAGGGTGGTACCATTGTAGAGGGCACTGCTGGCAATACTGGCATTGGTTTAACCATGGTGGCAAAAGCCATGGGCTTTAACACGGTGATTGTGATACCCGAAACCCAAAGCCAAGAAAAGAAAGATGCCTTGCGGTTAGGTGGTGCTAAATTAATTGAAGTTCCTGCTGTACCCTATAAAAACCCTGACAATTACGTGAAATATTCAGGCCGTCTTGCAGCTCAACTGGCCGAAACAGACCCCAATGGCGCAATTTGGGCAAACCAATTTGATAATATTGCCAATCGCCAAGCGCATATAGAAACCACTGCCCAAGAAATTTGGAACGATTTAGACGGTAAGGTGGATGGTTTTGTGGCGGCAGTAGGCACAGGCGGCACATTGGCAGGCACAAGCTTTGGCTTGAAAGAGCATAATGCCGACATTAAGGTTGCGTTGGCCGACCCATTTGGCGCAGCGCTTCATTCGCATTACACAACCGGTGAATTAGCATCGAGTGGTGGTTCTATTACTGAAGGCATCGGGCAGGGCAGAATAACCGCAAATTTAGAAGGCTTTACTCCTGATTTTAGCTATCAGATTCCTGATGCGGACGCGTTGAACATTATTTTTGATCTGGTGCAAGAAGAGGGCCTTACGCTTGGCGGTTCATCTGGCATAAACCTAGCTGCGGCTGTCAAATTAGCCGAAGAAATGGGCCCAGGCCATCGCATTGTAACGGTTTTGGCTGACTATGGTAACCGCTACCAAAGCAAATTGTTTAACCCTACTTTCTTGGCCGAAAAAGAACTGCCTGTGCCTGAATGGATGTAGTGGTTAGCGCTTGTAGCTCACACTTAAAGTGATTAGGACAACCGCCATAACCGCAAGAAAACCAATGCCGAAGGATAGATTATAGGCATCGGCAATAAAACCGATAATGGTGGGGCCAATGATTAGCCCCATCTGCCCAATTGTGGCGGTGACAGTAAGCCCAAAATCTGAACTGCGTCCTGCCATACCTAGTAAAACAGGAAATGCATTGGCTGTGCCAACTCCAATGACAAAAAAGCCCACTGCACTTAGAGCAGCCCAAGGTGATGCAACAGTAATAATGACACCCAGAATAATGAAAACACCGCCCCCTGCGAGCACAAATACCTCACTTGTTTTATTGATGATGGCCGCACCAGCGAAGCGGATGCTTGCCATGGCAATTGACAGCGCAGCATAACCAATTGTTGCATCGGCGGGAGATGAATTTTTAATTGTAATAAGGAAAAGAGCGCTCCAATCGCCGATGGCGCCTTCAACCATTTGGCACGCAAATGACATCGCCGCGAGGGCCAAAATAGCTTTATTCGGCCAATTGAATCCTGTTTTAGAAGCGTTTTTTACTCCATGAGTTGATGGAACTAAATAGTATTTAACAAAATATACTGTTGCAATCAACATGACAATAGCGAGGATGCCTGCGCCAGTGCCATCTGCCCACCCATTTGAAATGATAAAACTACCGAGTATTGCCGCAATTAATCCGCCTAAACTAAAAAAACCATGGAAAAATGACATTGTTGGCAGTTCCCGTTCTGCCTGAATTTGACTGGCTTGCATATTTATTGTGATGTTATAAAAACCAGCGGACAACCCAAAAATAAAAGCAGCTATAAACAAAAATATTAAGGTATGAGCTGCGATTGGCAGAATGCTGCAAGTTAGTAGGATGGGCAAGGAGATTGAAGTTGCCAACCTTTTACCAATATTGGAAATGACAAAACCCGTAGACAATTGTGCAATGACGGCGCCAATTGCAATCGTAAAAAATACCAATCCTAGCATAGATGTTGTTAAATCTAGCCGTTGACTAACAATGGGGATATGCACGAACCACAAACCCACACTTATACCACCCAAAAGAAAAGCCGCTGCAACGGCATATCGGGCTTGATCTATTTTTTCTAATTTCATTTTTAAACCCCATTTGTAAACGAAACAGAAAAATACTATAGTTTTTAAGTAGAGTAATGATTTAATGTCGAAATATGGATTGCAAAAATGAAACGAACTTTAAACTGGCAAGACCTTAATTTGTTTTTGGCCGTGGCTAGGCGTCAAGGATTGGCTGGTGCTGTTGCGGACACTTCATCTAGTGCGGCAACATTAAGCCGTAGAATGACAAATTTAGAGCACTCGTTAGAACAAAGGTTATTTGAGCGAGGTGCGCGCGGTTACACACTCACAACCGCGGGCAAGAACCTATTGGAGCGCGCTGAGAAAATGGAGTTGGCTTGTCAAGAAATACAAATCGGAAGGGATGATTCTCCGATTAAACGCCGTATCAAAATATCTGCTGGTAGTTGGACGATGCAGTTATTGATAAATAACATTGATAAATACTGGTCTGAGGACGACATCTGGATTCCTGAATTTGTAGCAACCGATGCAAGGTTAGACATTGCGCGTAAGCAAATAGACATTGGTATTCGTAACTCCAAACCCACTGAACCTTGGCTCGCAGCACAATTAATTGGTCATACGAATTATGCCGCTTATAGACTACGCGAAACACCAGATAATTTGAGTTGGGTGGTGGCTATAGGTGAAAATGCACTCACACCAACTGCTCGTTATGTGATGCAAAATTATAGTGATAAAATTAGCTTTAATGTGAGCCATGCTTTGCTTGGTTTGCCATTGGTTCTAAAAGGTCATGCGCAAATGATACTGCCAAAATTTGTTGGTGATTCATTTAAACAGTTAGTCAGAGAACAGAGTTTTGTAGAAAGCTTAAAAACAGATTTATGGCTTGTGATGCATCAGGATGAAAGAAACCACCCTCCCGTTAGAAAAGCAATTGATGCGATTGGCGAATTTTTAAGGAATGACTATCGGAATTTTAATGGTTAGGTAAATTCAGCACCCAAACTTTTTAGATAATCCGTCACATCTGCATCCAGCATTCCTAGGAATTTAAAAATCTCTGCTGCAAATTGATGTGGTGAAAATCCTCCTGCTGAAATGACATTTCGATCACAAATGGCACCATTTGTTTGGATATATTTAGCATGTCCAGAATAGCTAGCTATATATTTACCAATATAATTAGTTTCATTGCTTGTATGTACTCGATCATCCAGTAAATCTGCACGTGCCAACGCTAGAGTGGCACCGCATATGCCAGCTACTAATTTATTGGCAGCCAAAAATTGCTTGAGCAATGGTGTTAAATTCGGCGGGTTATCACCCTCCCAAATCTTCCCGCCAATGAGAATGAGTGCATCATATTCTGATGGTTTAATGTCTTCCATTCTGTAATCTGGTTGAGAAGAAATGCCCGAAATGCCTTTTACAACCGAAGCATTCGGAGAGGCTATATGAACCTCGTATTGGTAGAATTCTCTGGAGATTGTTGCGATAGGTGCGAACTCCCAATCGGCATATTCTTCTGTCAAAATAATGGCTAATTTAGGCATAAATCATCACGTTTTTGGGTTAAATAGTCAATTTCTATTTGATTATGTGTGAGGGAAATTGCTTTGTCTAGTGTCGTTATTGCTTCGGAATTACGGTTTAAGCGCATGAGGAAATCGGCTTTAACTGCGTAGAGAGGTTGATAATTATCTAGTTTTTTATGTCTTTGAACTTGCTCCAATTGGGTGAGCATTTCGGCTTGTAATTCGGCGTTTTTAACGTCTGTTTGGCTTTGTGAAACGATAATGTTTAGCAATATTATAGGGCTAGGCTCAATTTGGTAAAGCTGAGAATATAATAATTTGATTTGTAGCCAATCGGTATCTGCATATGTTTTAGCATCGGCATGGCAACTATTTATGGCAGCGAGTAATTGGTATTTGCCAATATCTCCCATAGTCAATGCTGTGATGACCAGTTGTTTGCCTTGTGATATTTTATCCGCATTCCAAAGGTTTCGGTCTTGATTTTCTAGTGGAACAAAGCATCCATCACCATCTACACGCGCATTTAAGCGGGCCAGCTGTAACATAATGAGGGCTAGTAGCCCTTTTGCTTCGGCACTTTTGGGCATGAAATGACAAACATTTTGGCAAAGTAAAATAGCTTCATCGGCCAAATTTACATTTGTGAGCTTTTGACTGTTGGTGGCAACATAGCTTTCATTATAGATAAAATAAATGGTCGATAAAATGGTACCGACACGGCTTGCTAAATCATCACTTGTTGGTAGTTTAAAAGCAATTCCTGCCTGTTTTATTTTTTGTTTTGCACGCACTAAACGCTGTGCCATTGTTGTTTCTGAAGTTAGAAAAGCTGATGCGATTTCTTCGGTTGTTAACCCTCCTATGATTTTGAGTGAGAGAGCAATTTGTGCTTGTTGGTTTAATGCTGGATGGCAGCACATAAAAATAAGCTTAAGCTGCTCATCATCCATTTTTGAACGGTCTGGCAGGTGGGGGTTGGGCATGATGTTATGTGGGTTGTCCACTTTTTCATTCCATTTCAAATGGTTTTCTTCGGCATTTAGTTGTGTTTCGTATTGAATTAATGCTGTTTTACTGCGAAAATTTTGTCCACGTTTTAAAAAATCTAGAGCTTTTCGATGAGCGGTTGTGATAAGCCAAGCGCGCGGTGAACTCGGCACTCCAGATATTGGCCAATTTTGCAGTGCGGAAATAATAGCATCTTGATAGCTATCTTCGCACAATTGCAAATCGCGCAGTTTTCCCATAAGCGAGGCCATTACATAATGTGTTTCCGCTTTGGTGATTTGAGTTATTTTATCTTTTACATTTGCCATAAAATGAAGCGGCGAAGGAACCTCCGCCGCGCTTAGTTATATGTTTATGATTCGCTGAAATCCCAAACAGGGCGAACTTCTATTCGGCCAAATTTAGCTGTTGGAATTTTTGCTGCAATCTCTGTAGCCACATCTAAGTCTGTGGCTTCGATAAGGTAAAAACCACCAAATTGTTCTTTGGTTTCGGCAAATGGGCCATCGACAATATTTGTCGTGCCATTTCTAACACTTACAGTCGTGGCTGTTTCTACAGGCTGTAGCGCATCGGCAGCTACCATATGGCCAGATTCTGTAACACCTTTTGTGAAAGCCGAATAGTCGGCCATATATTGATTAAAGTCTTCACTGCCTGGTGTGGGGGCTTTGTTTTGATCGCTATAAATTAAAAGCATATATTGCATTTGAGTCTCCGTTATAGAATGTCCACTTTATTGTGGCTCATATAACAGACGAATGGTAATTTAATTTTCGACATTTTTCTAAATAATAAATAAAAACCAATTCTAAATAAAAAAAACCCACCAAAAATGAATTTGGTGGGCTGGCCTCCTCTTAATATGATGAATCATATCGAGGTGTTCTGTGCGGCTATATTAGCTTGCCATTTGGCGTTTCATAGCGCGTTTGTTTGGTCCCTTTTTAGCCTTAGGCTTATAAGCATGACCTTCGCCAGTGCGAGTGGCGCCATCGTTAGTGCCACCAGTGCGGTTTTTAGTTTTCTTTTTCTTAGGTTTTGCCCAACCTTCAGCGCGTTTGCCTTCTGGTTTTTTACCTTCGAATTTTTTAGTGTCACGACGGCTTGTCGTTGCGTTGTTAGATTCGTTATCGCCCCAAGTATCGCCGCGTTTTTTACGCGGGTTACCAGTTTTGGCACTGTCAGGGCGTTTGCTTGAACGATCGTCACCAAAGTTGCGATTGTCTTCACGATCGCGTCTTGCAGGGCGCTCATCACGGCTATATGTGTTTCTATCGTCACGATCACGTCTAGCAGGGCGCTCGTCGCGTCTTGCAGGGTGTTCATCGCGGCTGTATGAGTTTCTTTCGTCACGATCGCGTCTAACTGGACGATCATCACGTCTTGCAGGGCGCTCATCACGGCTGTAAGATTTTCTTTCGTCACGGTCACGTCTAACAGGGCGCTCATCGCGTCTTGCAGGGCGTTCGTCACGGCTGTGAGAATTTCTATCGTCTTGATTGCGGCTACGTTTACGATCATCATCACGATCACGACGACGGCTAGTATCTGCTTTTTCGAAACGTTCATCTGAACGACGTGTATGACGTTCTGAAATACGACGTGCAGCGCCATCAGCTTTTAGCGGATCAAAACCTTCGCCGCCTTCGCCGTACATTTTTTTACGCTTATCGTCTTTACGTTTTTTATTTGGGCGGAAGCTGTCTTTTTTGCCGCCGGTTCTTTTACCGCGTGAACGATCATTATCTTGTCTGAAACCGTTCTTGCTGTCATATTCAGCAGCCATTTCAGCTTCGTAACTACCATAAGTTTCGTTTGCAGAAAGACCTTCTGGCAAGATACGTTGAATCAAACGCCATTGTTTATTATCGCGTGGTGTTAGGAAAACAATCGCTTTACCTTCTTTACCATTACGGCCTGTACGACCAATACGATGTATATAATCTTCTGGTACTTGAGGTAGATCGTTAATGATTACATGGGCGATATGCGGAATATCTAGGCCACGTGCAGCCACATCTGTTGCCACCAAAATACGGAATTTTTGAGCATGGAAGTTACGAATAATACGTTCGCGTTTATGTTGGCGCAAATCACCATGAATGGCTTCAGCGTCGATGCCCATTTTACGTAAACGGTCAGCAGCTTTTTGAGTCATCATACGGGTTTTACCGAATACGATGATAGAACCTTCGCGGTTTTTAATTTCTTCAACCAAGGCATCAAATTTGCCTTTTTCTGTAAGACGTAGCGCAGTGTGCTCAATTTTCAGAGCTTGCTCTGGAGTGGCTTCAATTTCGATACGTTTTGGTTGTGTAAGGTATTTATTGGCTAGTTTGGCAATGTTTTTAGGTATTGTTGCACTGAACATAAGCACTTGGCGTTCGCCACTCATATGATCAAAAATTTCGTCAATTTGGATACCAAAGCCCATGTCGAGCATACGGTCAGTTTCGTCCAACACTACAAAATCGCAATGATGTAGGCTCAAAGAACGACGGCCAAGATGGTCATTCATACGACCAGGTGTACCAACAATGATACGTGGGTTTTGGCGCAACGTTTTTAATTGCTTGTCCATGCTTTCGCCACCAATAAGGCAAACGCTACGGTTTTTGGTTTTGCGGCCCAATAATTTATTGGCAACTTCATGCACTTGCTTAGCAAGCTCACGTGTTGGCAGAACAACCATAGCGGTTGAATTTGGGTTGTGCAAAATGTGGTTAACTAGTGGTACCAAAAATGCGGCAGTTTTGCCTGTACCTGTTTGGGCGCTGCCCAAAATATCGTGTCCCTCAAGGGCCACAGGAATGGCTTGTTCTTGGATGGGTGTCATTTTTGTAAATTCCATGGCTGCAAGCGTGTGCTGCAACGCTTCTGGAATATCCAGATCGCTATAATTCATCGTCAATTTTCTCTCTCTTATAGAGGTTAATAGAGCAAAAAAATTCATCTCTATTAATCAACGTTAAGAGTTATTGATCGAGTAGAATTTTCGTTACATCCGGCAATCTACATTACACAAGATAATAGTAAGCAGACTGAAGTGATAGGCCGCTCAATAAGCTAGCTTTACGTATGTGTCAACTAATTAAATGATAAATTAGCTTTTTGTGTTGATTTTACCCATGAATCCATCAAGTATTGCACAATCAGGTCGGTTATCACCATGACAATTATTGGATAAATGTTGTAATGTCGCCTTCATTTTTTGGCTATTGGTGATGATTTCATCCAATTCGGTGATTTGTTTGGCGACTAATTGTTTTACATTCTGGCTCGCGCGGTTCTTATCTTGGTATAATGCCAATAAAGCACGGCAGTTTTCGATGGAAAAACTCAAGGAACGTGCGACTTTAAGGAAGTTGAGTATGTCTAAATGACTTTCGTCATAGTCTCGATAGCCATTGTCTTTGCGATATGGTGTTACGAGTTTAATTTCCTCGTAATAACGAATCGTTTTGCTGTTAAGGCCTGTTAACTGGGAAACTTTGCCTATATTCATAATTTGGCCTTTCTCAATCTAAGCGCGTTCAGTATGACGGATACAGAAGATAAGCTCATAGCGGCTGCAGCAAATATCGGTGATAACAACACGCCCACAATAGGGAATAGAATACCCGCTGCAATAGGAACGCCAACTACATTATATATAAAGGCGAAAAATAAATTCTGCTTAATATTGCGCAATGTGGCGTTAGATAGTTTTTTAGCCTTAACCACACCTGTTAAATTACCCCCAACCAATGTAATGCCCGCGCTTTCAATAGCCACACCTGCTCCAGTGCCCATAGCGATGCCGACATCTGCTTGTGCTAATGCAGGTGCGTCGTTCACGCCATCCCCCGCCATGGCGACAATATGGCCAGCAGATTGCAATTGCTTTACCAGAGCTATTTTATCTTGCGGCAATAAGCCTGCGTGCACTTTTTTAATTCCGAGCTGTTGAGCAACGGCTTGTGCGCTTGCTTCAATATCCCCAGTTGCCATGATAATTTGAATGCCAAGTTGTTGCAATTGTGTGATAGCAGCTTGGCTATCTGGTTTAATGGTGTCTGCGACAAACACCACACCGATAGCGTTGCCATCAATACCTATATATATAGGTGTCTGGCCTTGGCTTAAACAATCTTTGGCACTGGTTGGGAATGTTGCAAAATCTATTTTTTGTTGCGACATGAGGGCTAAGTTGCCGACTAAGATTTTTTTACCATTTATCGTTGCGTCTATGCCGAGGCCGCTCATGTCCTTAAAATCATCTACCTTAGACAAAGTGATGTTATATGTTTTGGCATAATTAATTATAGTATTGGCGAGCGGGTGTTGGCTATATTGCTCAGCCGAGGCGATCTGCTTGATGATGTCATGGGCAGAATAGTTGTCATGCAGGCTAAAAACCTGAGTCACTTCTGGTTTTCCCAAGGTGATGGTGCCTGTTTTATCGACAATCAGCGTATCAATTTGCGACATTTTTTCTAGTTGCTCGGCGCTTTTAATTAAGACTCCGTTGTTGGCACCTTTACCCATTGCGACCATTATCGACATAGGGGTTGCCAAGCCCAGCGCACACGGGCAGGCGATGATAAGAACGCTGACAGCGGCCACAATGCTGTAGCTTAATTTAGGTTCGGGGCCAAAATACATCCATGCGGTAAATGCAATAATGGCGGCGGCAAAAACCATAGGTACAAAATAGTTTGCCACTTTATCGGCTAGCGATTGTATGGGCGCGCGGGTGCGTTGAGCATCTGCAACCATTTTGATGATTCGTGCCAAAATTGTATCTTGCCCTACTTTTTGTGCTTTGAAATCAAACCCGCCAGACCCGTTAATTGTGCCGCCAATTACATGGTCGCCAATATTCTTTAAAACGGGAATAGGTTCGCCTGTGAGCATGGATTCATCAACCGTGCTTTTACCACTGATAATAATACCATCGAGTGGGATTTTCTCTCCTGCACGCACCCTTAGGGTTGCGCCTTTTAGCACTTGGCCTGTTGGCAAATCAGTCTCATTTTGGTTTTCATCAAGCACATGGGCTATTTCTGGAGCCAAGTCTAACAATTGTTTGATGGAGTTTCCGGTTTTTTCTTTTGCACGGATCTCCATAATTTGACCTAGCAATACCAAGGCGATAATAACCGCAGCACTTTCATAATAAACAGGAATGACATTGTGCATATTTAGCATGGTTGCAGGGAAAAAATTGGGTAAAAAAGTAGCGAATACTGAATATGCAAACGCTGCAAAAGTACCAACTCCAATGAGTGTAAACATATTTAAATTATTTGTTTTGAAGCTATTTATGGCCCGTTCGAAAAACGGCAACCCAGCCCACATAACGGGAATTGCCAATATCAGCCCAAATATTTGGCGTTGAAAACTGGCTAAGAATGGCAACAGGTTTAGGTTTAATAGATGATCTGACATTTCAATGACAAGTAGCAGAATAGCGAGGGGGGCAGCCACCCAAAGCCGCTTTGTAAAATCCACCAATTCGGGATTGGTTTCACTAGTCGGCATGTCCATTACCTCGAGCGCCATACCGCATTTAGGGCATACGCCAGGTTTGAATTCAATGACTTCAGGATGACAAGAACATGTGTAACGCGTGCCTTTAGGTGCGTTTTCAATATGTTTTGCTGCATCTACTTTATGTTGGCCAGTTAAATAATATTCTGGTTTAGCTACAAATTTTTCGTGGCATTTCGGGTTGCAGAAATGATAAGTTTGGTCTTTATATAGATGACGCTTTTTTTCTAAGTTGGCTTTATCAACCTTCATCCCGCATACAGGGTCAATGGCGAATTCATCAGAGGTCGAATTGGTTGATGCACAGCAAGATTTAGTCATTTTTTTACACTTTTTATTTTAGTTAGTAACATCATAAACCTTCCCGTGACTGTAATGTCAAGGGCTTGTATTTTAAGATCTATTAAATTGATTAACCTCAAATTAACCATACTTATGTCTAGTGTTCGAAACAATGAGGGATGTTCCAATGTCACAAGCTATTATTGATTCGCCAATTGAGGACTTTGAAAAAGACCAATTACGCGCCGAGTTAAGAGCCAAAGATGAAATGCTAGCTTCAATTTCTGATGGGTTAAACCATGTTGGGATTAACATTGCCGAGGCATCAGCGGTCATTGATAAAACCAACCAGTCTCAAAAAAGCTTAGAAGGCCAGTTTGATGAGCTATCGACTGCAGTTAACTTAACTTTGGCGGCCAATGAAAAAATTACGGAAGCTGTTAGGGTATCTGAAGAAACAACCAGTATATTGGGCGAAAAGGTATCGCAATCCAGCCATAAACTTGAAACTTCGGTCAATGAAGTGAGTGAATTGGTGGCGGTTGTGAATGATATGACCCAACAATTACAGGATTTGCAAAACTCCTTAAACAGTGTTTCAGGTGTTGCAGAAGCCATTCAAACCATTGCCAAACAAACCAATTTATTGGCCTTAAACGCCACCATTGAGGCGGCAAGGGCAGGCGAAGCAGGTAA
Source organism: Hyphomicrobiales bacterium (assembly GCA_051531935.1). Classification (GTDB taxonomy): domain Bacteria; phylum Pseudomonadota; class Alphaproteobacteria; order Rhizobiales; family OSC116; genus OCS116. The sequence continues at coordinate 420,193 of JAOPTR010000002.1, read as the reverse complement.
AGGTTTTGCTGTTGTGGCATCGGAAGTTAAAAGTTTAGCTGACCAAACAAGTAACGCAACGTCCCAAATTGACAGCACCCTTCAAGGTTTGACAAGAGAATCTATTAAATTGATAGAATTAGGCGATAAAGCCGTTAATTTTATTGACCATGTAAAAAATAGCACGGGCGAATTGCAAGAAGAAATTGGCGGGCTTGGTGATGCGTTCAATTCTATTGACCAAACTTTTAAAATCATCTCCGAAAATGTTGAAAGTAATAATACCGATTTAGCGAGTTTTTCATCTGTTATATCGGCATTGAAACTTGATGTTGAAGTGAATTCTAAACAGCTTTCAACTGCAACAGAAGATATGAAGAAAACCAGTAGTATTTCTGACAACCTTGTTGGGCAGGTGGCGACATCTGGAGTGGATACATTTGATTCTCGCTCCATAAAGCTAACTGTAGAAACGGCAAAGCGCATAGGCGTGATTTTTGAAAATGAAGTGGCTCAAAATCACATAAATATACAAAAATTATTTGATTTTAAATATAATGAAATTAAAGATTCCGACCCCGTTCAGCATATGACAAACTTTACATCATTCACCGATAAAGTATTGGTTGGTTTGCAAGAAGAAGTGCTGAATAGCCATAAACAATATATTTTGTCGGCATCTACCGACATTAATGGTTATATTCCTACTCATAATAAACAAGTGTCTAAACCAATATCTAGCGATCCTGTTTGGAATGCTGTTAATTGTCGTAATCGTCGGATATTTAATGATCCTGTTGGTTTATCTAGCGCGCGCGATACCAACGAGTTTTTATTCCAAACTTACAATCGAGATATGGGTGGCGGCAATAGCATGATTTTAAAACATATTTCTGCACCGATATATGTAAATGGCAAACATTGGGGTGCATTTAGGCTTTCATACACACTTGATTAATTGATTTGCAAACGACATCATACTAACAGCTAAAATAAACTTGCTTCTATCTTGTCAACTCTGTTTAATGGAGTTGAAGAGGGGTGTAGATGTTAGATGGTTGGGTAATTGTTGCGATAAGCTTGGCTTATATTGGGGCACTATTTTTGGTGGCCTGGTGGGGCGATGAAAACCGAGATAAGCAGCAAGGCGCATTTTTAAGAGCATCCACTTATTCCATATCATTAGCCGTATATTGTTCTTCTTGGACATATTATGGCGCTGCGGCCACAGCAACTTCCTCAGGGTGGCAATATTTTTCAATTTATTTGGGCCCGATTATCACCTTCACGGTGTTTGGTGGTTTCATTCAACGATTGGTGACAATTGGGAATAAGCAACATTCGTCATCTATTGCCGATTTTATTGCCGCCAGATATGGCAAAAGCCAAAATCTGGCCATGATGATTGCATGTTTGGCTGTGATTGGTAGCTTGCCGTATATTGCACTGCAGTTAAAATCCATCTCAACTTCATTTCAGCTCATTTCAACACCTATTAATAGCTTGGTGGGGGCGCCATCCATTAGTTGGGCAAATGAATTAATAATAGCGCTTATGTTGGCGTTTTTTGCCATTATGTTTGGCACCAGACATATTGACGCCACCGAGCATCATCGGGGTTTAATCAACGCTGTTGCATTTGAATCAATTATTAAACTTGTGGCTTTCTTGGCAGTTGGCATGTTTATAATATTCTATGTGATGACTGGTTTTGATAATTTTTCCCAGCAATTAGAAATTTTAAACCAACAAAAAGGTCTATTTTCGAGCGATCAAATTGACACTCGTTTTTTCACCATGTTGGTATTGAGCATGTCGGCAATTATATTTTTGCCACGGCAATTTCATGTCGCTGTTGTAGAAAATAACCATGTGGATGATGTTAAATACGCGCGGTTTATTTTGCCTATTTATCTGCTATTAGTTAGTGTTGTGCTTGTTCCTATCATTGTCGGTGGCATTAACACCTTGCCAAATAGCCTGCAAAACCCCGAAGAATTCATTTTAAATATTCCTATAATCAATGATAAAAACACGCTCGCCGTATTGGTGTTTTTGGGTGGCTTTTCCGCAGCGACGGGCATGGTAATTGTGGCTTCAATAACGCTTAGTACAATGGTCAGTAATGACATAATCATGCCGCTTGTGGTGCGTTTTAACATTATTAATATGGATGATAATGATTTCAGTAAATGGCTGATAAACATCAGGCGCGGTGCCATTGTAGTGATGATGTTGATGGCATATGCTTATTATCGTTCTTCCACATCGGAAATGTTGGCCAATATTGGGTTGATTTCGTTCGCGGCCGCCATCCAGTTCGCGCCCGCGGTAATTGGCGCCATTACGTGGCGTAGAGGCCATCGAAATGGCGTGACAATTGGGTTGGTTTTAGGGTTTTTAACTTGGTTCTACACTCTATTGCTACCGAGTTTGGATTTAGATTTCATAAATAACAGCATCGCACAATATGGTTTGTTTGGTTTTGATTGGCTGAAACCTCAATCTCTATTTGGTTTGGATTTTGGTGATAGCCTCACCCATGGCGTTGTCATGAGCCTATTCATCAATATTGCGTGCTACATATACTTTTCACTTAAAGCATCACCGAGTATGCTGGATAGCATGCAAGCTGCTGCATTTGTAGACAATCGGCCAAAGCCAACACTAACATCGCATATTGAATCTCAAGACATGATGATGAAGGTTTGGGACTTAAAAAACCTTTCGACAAAAATATTGGGTTATAATCAAAAACAAGATTTCATAATTGGATTACAAAAGAAATACAATAGAATCATTCACTTAAACGATAAAATTGACCTAGATTCTATTCAGTATACTGAAGAGTTGATTGCGCGTGCCATTGGCGCATCATCAGCTCATAAAGTTATGGGTTCGGCTTTAAAAGGCACAAACTTACAAATTGATGACATTATTCATCTACTGGGCGATACCAGTAAAGAAATTGCATTTAATAGAGAAATTTTGCGCACGACCTTAGAGTATATCGGCCATGCCGTATATGTAATTGATGGCGCCCACAACATCATTGCATGGAATAAAAAATATGTTGATATGGCAGGTTACGCCGAAGATTACATGTATGTGGGACGGCCAGCGTCAGATTTAATACGGTTTAATGCCGAAAATGGTGAATATGGCGATGTGGATGTGGAAGCGGTAGTTACCCAGCGGAAGGAAAGCTGGAGAAAGAACATTGCCCGCAGTGTGACACGCACACGACCTGATGGCGCGATATTGCAAATTCTTTCGACACCAATGCCAGGTGGCGGCACCGTGGTTAGTTTTACCGACATTACAAAATTAGTTGATTTTGAAAACGAGCTAAAGCGCAAAGATGAAAGCATTCAATTTTATACCGACAATGTGCCTGAAATTATATCATTTGTTGATAAAAATCAGAAGCTTGTATTTGCTAATAAGGCATTTCATGCCACATGGAATTTTTTAAATGATGATATTATTGGTAAATCTATTGAGCAAGTTTTTGGGGTTGAAGACTATAATTTGCGTAGGCCGCATATAGAACTTGCCTTGGGTGGAGAAAAGCAAACTTTCGACGTGGAGATTTTTAGACCAATTATTGGCACGCGACATGTCCAAGTTTCATATGTACCTCAATTTGAATTTGCAGGGGTTGTTGGAGGGTTTTTCGCTATTTATCAAGACATTACCGATCGACGTAAAGTGGAACTAGAGTTAAAAGACAGTCATGAACATCTAGAGCGCCGCGTGAACACACGGACAGAAGAACTGTCGCATCTTAATAGTGATTTGTTACAAGAAATTGGACACAGGGTAGAAGTTGAAGAACAATTACGCGAAGCCAAGCAGCTAGCTGAAACTGCCACCAAAAGTAAAACCAGATTTTTGGCTGCAGCTAGCCATGATTTATTACAACCGCTAAACGCAGCTCGTTTATTTACATCTGTTTTAGAAGAAGATTTTGCCGATGATAGTGATGGAGAGACCAAGGAAATCATTAAAAATATTTCAGAATCATTGAAATCATCTGAACGGTTGTTGAATGCATTGTTGGATATATCCAAATTAGACGGGGGCGGTGTGGCCGCAGATAACACTGTATTCCCCATCAATAAGTTACTGACGTCACTTAATGTAGAATTCTCGGTAATTGCGGCTCAAAAGGGCTTAAGCCTACGTATGGTGCCCAATAATGTTACGATTTTTAGTGACATTGGTTTGTTATATTCAATATTACAGAATTTTTTATCGAACGCCATTCGATATACGCCCCATGGCCGCATTTTGTTAGGATGCCGTCGCCACAACGATCATATCCTTATCGAAGTTTGGGACACTGGGATTGGCATTGAAAATGACGATATATCTGAAGTATTTCAAGAGTTTAAACGTATTGATAATGTTGCTACGCGTCAAGAAAAAGGTCTCGGGTTGGGTTTGGCGATCACCGAACGGATTGCAAAAATCATTAAATGCGAAATTAGCGTGAATTCAGTGATTGGCAAAGGCTCTGTTTTTCGGGTGGCTGTGCCTATTTCTGGCAAAGAATATAAACCCGTGACCAATCAAGCGCCTTCGATTCAGGATAACGTATTAGACGGTTTGAATGTAGTGTGCGTGGATAATGAAAAAACCATTTTGGACGGTATGGAAAAACTTCTCACACGTTGGAATTGTGAAGTGTCAACGGCCCAAGGCTTTAATCAAGCTATAAATATCATTGATCAGCTAGAAAAAGTAGATGTGGTGTTTGCCGACTACCAATTAGAAGATGACGAAACAGGCTTAGAACTTTTGCAGCATCTACGTGATGAATATAGGCTGGCATTCAAAGGTTATATTGTGACGGCTGATAAAACATCCATTGTACATGATAAAATTGCTGCAGCTGGTTTTCAATTGATACAAAAACCGATTGACCCTGCAATTTTGCGCTCAGCTTTACTGAGCGCTAAACAACAAAAATCTACAACTTAGCAATTAATCTTGCTTAGTATACTTTTCCAAATCTTTTGCAAAAATAACGGCTTGTGTACGTGAGCTAATGTTAAGCTTCTTAAATATTGCGGTAATATGTGTTTTGATTGTCGATTCCGATATGTCCATTTTAAAAGCAATCTGCTTATTTAAAAGGCCTTCGCTGATCGCCATAAAAACTTTAGATTGAGTGGGCGTGAGCGTAGAGAATAATCTTGACGACTCGTTAATATAAGCGCTTGAATTTGTAACAAGGTTACTGAGGCCTTCACCTTCGGGCCACCAAGATTGGCCTTCAAAAACTGTGTTAATCGCATCACGAATTACCGACAAATTGGCTGATTTTGGAATAAAACCAGAAGCGCCAAATTCAATTGCATTGCGAATAATATCAGGTTCTTCACTCGCAGAAACAATAACAATCGGGGTAAGCGGATAGGCTTGTTTATACATTATGAGCCCTGCAAACCCATCGCTATCTGACATGTGTATGTCTAACAGTAGTAGATTAATGTTATCTTCTGAGGCCAAAATTTGAGAAGCCTCACCTAAACTACTAACTTCCATAATTTTGGCATTAGTAGAAATTTTGCGGATGGCCTGTCTTAGGGCAGCTCTAAATAGTGGGTGATCGTCGGCAATGACAACTTTTTTAACCATTTCTAACTCCCTTGATTCTTCGTAAGTGACGTAAAAACTTCTATATCTATTTGTTAAAATATTTTATCCCAAAAGTAACCTAGGACTATAGTCTTAGACAAAGTAATAGTTTGGGACTAGTTCAGTATGCGTCTATCTAATAATATCAATAAGTTAAATAAAAACCAAATTATACATAAGACCAACGTCCGATAACTTCCTAGCAATTATTTGGTGATTATTGCAACATTAGAAAGATTGCGTCTGAAACTAAAAATAACAATCGGATCAATCTTTTTATAAATTTCGAATTGGCTTATGAAAATGGGTCTTTTCTTAAATCATTAATGAGGGAGAATTTATCTTGACGAAAAATTCAAAAACTGTATCTCGCCGTTCTATATTGAAAGCTGGTGCCTTAGGCACGGCTGCAATGACAGCGCCGATGTTCTATGCAAAAAATGCATGGGCTGAATCTGCAATTGGTAACTACCCAGTTGAAGGTGATAGCGTAATGCTTGGTTTTAACGTACCACAAACTGGCGCTTATGCCGATGAGGGTGCTGACGAACTACGTGCTTACAAACTTGCTGTTAAACATTTGAACAATGGCGGCGGTATGCTTGATACATTCAAGCCATCAAAACTAACTGGTTCTGGTGTTCTAGGCAAAAAAGTTGATTATGTTGTAGGTGATACACAAACTAAAGCTGATGCTGCTCGTACATCTGCTCGTCGTATGATCGAACGTGATAAAATTATCATGCTTACAGGTGGTTCATCATCTGGTATCGCGATTGCTCAACAGTATCTAGCTGCTGAAATGGGCATTATCTTTATGGCTGGTCTTACACATAGTAATGACACAACTGGTAAAGACAAACGCCGTTATGGCTTCCGTCATTTCTTTAATGCTGAAATGACTGGTATTGCGCTTTCACCAATCTTGGCTGATGAGTATGGCAAAGAACGTCGTGCGTTCCATTTGACATCTGATTATAGCTGGGGCCATACACAACATGACGCCATGAAACGTGGTACTGAAGGCCAAGGTTGGACTACAGTAAACAACATCATGACACCAGTTGGCGCTCCTGACTTTAGCCAATATCTAACTGAAGTACTTGCATCTGATGCTGACGTACTTGTTCTTAACCATTACGGTAAAGACATGGTGAATTCACTTTCACAATCAGTTGAATTTGGTATGCGTGAACTACAGAAAAATGGTAAAACAATGGAAGTTGTTGTTCCACTATTCTCACGTCTAATGGCTCAAGGTGCTGGTTCATCTAAGATTCAAGGCGTACTTGGTACAACAAACTGGAACTGGTCTCTTCAAGACGAAGGTTCAGTGGCGTTCGTTAAAGCGTTTGAAGCTGAATATGGCTTCCCTCCTTCAATGGCTGCTCATACTTGTTATTGCCAAACATTGCTATATGCAAATGCTTGTGAAACTGCTGGTACATTCTATCCACCTGAAGTTATTAAAGCTCTTGAAGGCTTTGAATTTGACGGCATGGGTAACGGCTCAACTCTTTACCGTGCTGAAGATCATCAGTGCTTTAAAGATATTTTGGTTGTTAAAGGTAAAGCACCTGCTGATAAAGTTGGCGAATTTGATCTGCTTGAAGTTGTGGGTACAACCGCACGTGAAACAGTTACATATGATGCTAGCATCTTTGGTGGCGAACTTGGCCCTTACGAGCCAGCATAAGTAAAACCTTAGGTTTTAAACGGTTGCGGCAACCACCTCTTAACCAGTTGGTTGCCGTTTTTTTATTTTTCTTCGTTAAATTGGCGCAACTGGCGCACAGATTTTGAAGATAGAGGTGGACAGTGAATAATTTATTCTTACAACTACTTACCGGATTGCAAATTAGTGCCCTCTATATGCTTATTGCATTAGGATTGACACTTATTTTTGGCACGCTTGGTGTGGTTAATTTTGCGCATGGTGCGCTCTTCATGTTAGGTGCATATTTTGCAGTGGTAATTTCCGATGCTTTTGGCTTTGGTACCGCCTTGGTTGCAGTGCCTATATTGCTATTCATAGTTGGTGTTGCGCTCGAGCGTGGTCTTATTCGGTTTTTCTACGAACGCTCCCATACCGACCAAATTCTCGTTACCTTTGGCCTTGCCATTGTGATCGGCGAGATTCTAAAAACTATATATGGTGCTAACAACTTGCCGTTTGCCAAACCATCATGGGGTGGTGGTATTATTAAGTTGCACGAATACCTACCTTTCTTAGAAGGTTTTGTGGCTTATCCAAGATGGCGCCTCATACTCGTTGTGGTTAGTTTCTCAACAGTTGGTGCATTGTTCATCCTATTACAATTTACAAAATTTGGTTTGATTGTTCGTGCTGGTATGCGCGATAGCCAAATGCTTGCATATTTGGGCGTAAACATCACCCGTCGCTTTACCATTGTGTTTGGTATCGGTGCGGTAATTGCCGCTGTCGCAGGGTTGTTCGGTGGTCCAATTACACAGGTGGAACCTGAATTGGGTATGAAATTGCTCATACCATCCTTCTTGGTCGTGGTTGTCGGGGGCATGGGGTCTCTTCCTGGTGCTGTTCTGGCAAGTATTATCATGGGTATGGCGCTTAGCTTTACAGCCAAATATGCTGAAATTCAGCAAATTATAATTTATCTTCTCGCGGTTGTGATCTTATTGGTTCGCCCACGTGGATTAATGGGTAAAAAAGGATTGATGGAATAATGAACAGTTTAATTTCTATCTTAAAAAAATTCCCTCTGACAGTATTTGCATTGGTGATTTTAACTGTGCCATTCTGGTTTCCTTGGATTGGCGGCTATGGCGGTCTTGCAACTAAAATCATGATTTGGGCACTATTTGCTTTGGGCTTTGATATATTGCTTGGCTTTACAGGTTATCTATCATTTGGACATGCCATATTCTTTGGTGTATCTGCATATGCAACAGGCTTAATGTTCAAACATTTTTCACCTGAAATTATTCCGGCAATGATTGTTGCGGTGATAGTAGGCACATTAGCTTCTGTAGCAATTGGCTATTTAACGCTCAAAAAATCGGGTATTTACTTCTCGATTTTGACATTGGCTTTTGGTGAAATGTTACATTCATCTGCTTTATCTACCTTTGGTAGCTTTACAGGCGGAGAAAATGGTCTCACATTGCCAGATATGATACCTGTTCTTCTAGGTATTGAAATGCGCGGTGATACAATCTTTTATGTAACTGCTTTGGTCTTGATTTTTGGTTATTATATTGCGCGCCGCATTAGTGCATCGCCATTTGGACTAATTTTGAAAGCCATAAAATCTAACCAAGAGCGGTTAGAATATACAGGCATTGACGTACAAAAGTATAAATTGGGCGCATTTGTTATCTCGGCTGTTTATGCCTCTGTAGCAGGTAGCTTAATGGTTGTGTATGAGCCATATGTAGGTACTGAGTATCTACGTTGGTCTACATCGGGCAACCTAGTACTTATGTCTGTAATGGGCGGTGTTGGTACTTTGATTGGACCAATTCTAGGTGCTTCGTTTATGCTGTATTTCGAGAACGTTCTTTCTGTGCCTTTGGGTGAAGAATGGTTATTGGTTCTTGGTTTAATCTTTATGGCAATCGTAATTTTCTTACCAGGTGGGTTCACTGACGGTATCAAACTGATTTACAAAAAGATTTCGGGTAAACAGGCTGATGCCTCCACCGACGGGAAGGGGAATTAATATGTCTAAAGATTTTAACTCTGACGTTATGCTTGATTGTTATCAAGTTTCCAAAAACTTTGGTGGCCTACAGGCGCTAAATGATGTGAACTTAAAGGTAAAGCATAACACCATTCACTCACTTATTGGCCCTAACGGTGCTGGTAAATCGACTTTGCTAAATGTAATCACAGGAATGATTACACCTAGCCATGGTAGTGTGGTGTTTGATGATACGCCGATGCTTGATTTAAAGCCGCATCAAATTAATCAATTGGGATTGGCAAAAGTGTTCCAAACACCTGCTATTTTTCCTGAAATGACATTGATTAAAAATGTTTGCATTCCAGCTTTGGCAGCAAGAGACGGTTCCTTTAAAATGAACATGTTTCAAAAAACAGGCAGTCAAGCTATTGAAAGCTTTGCGGAGGAAACACTTGAAGAAGTTGGCCTCCAAGATGTGATGCAAAAAGAAGCTCGTTTCTTATCACGTGGTGATAAACGCCGCTTAGAGCTAGCTATTTGCTTAGCGCATAGGCCAAAAATGCTGTTGCTCGATGAGCCAACTGCTGGCATGGCGCGCCATGAGACAGAACAGACAATTTTGCTTCTGCGTAAAATTGCTGATCGTGGCATGACTATGGTGATTGTTGAACATGATATGAACGTTGTGTTCGCTTTGTCCGAAACCATTTCGGTTTTAGCACAAGGTACAATTATTGCCGAAGGCACGCCTGATGAAGTTAAAGGTAATCCAAAAGTAATCGAAGCCTATCTTGGGGAGGAACAAGAATGAGTGATACGTTTTTCTCAGTTAAAGACATCCATGCTTATTATGGCGAAAGCTATATCGTACAAGGTGTTTCATTTGATCTTAAAGAAGGTGAAATTGTTGCGTTACTTGGGCGTAATGGTGCGGGTAAAACCACAACATTAAAAACCCTGGCGCGTGCGCTTGATCCAAAATTAAGATCTGGCGAAATTTTCCTAAATGGTGAAGCTCTACATAAAATGAAAGCCCATGAAGCCGCGCAAGCTGGCGTTCAATTGGTGCCGGAAGATAGACGCATTATCCCAGGCCTAACGGTTGAAGAAAATTTGATAATTGCGCAGGTTGCCCCCACAAAAGGTTGGGAAATTGACCGCATTTATGAGCATTTTCCACGCCTTGCTGAACGTCGCAAACAAGATGCGACTTCTATGTCTGGTGGCGAACAGCAAATGTTAGCTGTGGCTAGGGCGTTGGCAAGAGATGTTAAATTACTTTTGTTGGACGAACCTTATGAAGGTTTAGCACCTGTTATTGTGCATGAAATTGAAGCCATTTTACAAGAAGTTAAGAAAATTGGCATCACAACAATTATTGTTGAACAAAATGCTGTTGCTGCCCTTAAACTAGCCGATAGCGCCATTATCTTAGATACAGGCGAAGTTGCATTTAGAGGCACAGCCAAAGAAGTGTTAGACAATAAAGAGCTAAGAGAAGAATATTTAGCTATTTAACAATGACATGTAAAACAAATTGAAAAGAGCGCTCTAATGGGCGCTCTTTTTACGTGAGGCTTGCGGTTTAGATAGAATTGATGTAATCCACCACTATGGAAAAAGAAATCATAAAATTACAAGAAATTGTAGCTCATCAGTCCATCGAAATTACTGAGCTAGGTGATGAATTATATAACCAACATAAAGAGCTTGAAGCGATCAAGCACTATATGAAGATTATGGAAGCCAAGATTCAGGCCGCTATGGATACTGAGAGTAATATAAACCAACCACAAGATGACGCGCCGCCACCGCATTATTAATACCGAGATTATTATGAAAAAAGCAAAACGTACACCCTTTGAACATGAAATTGTTTTGGGAAAAAACATATGGCGCTTGCGCGATCATTTAGGGCTTGGTCCTCGTGATATCGGTAAAAAACTTAGGATGACCGAAAAACAATATTTGCAACTAGAACGTGGCGCTTTAGTGCCATTGCCGAAATTGGAAATTATCGGTAAAGCACTCGGCCACCCCGTACAAAAAAGAGACATTAGAAGAATTTCATTTTTGCGTAAGCTAGAGATGGAAACAAGCATGGAACAAGTTGGTCTTATTGATATTTATAATGAGATTTTTCCACACCCCGAAGATGAAGAAGATTAATTCAATATATTGGTAATGAGACGGTAGAAGATGTTGTGTCCCGTCTCAATAATTTCATCTTGAAAATTAAAATCTGGATTGTGTAAATATGGCTGATCAACACCTGAGCCTAATTGAAACATAGCCGATTTGCTTATATTCCCGAATTGTCCAAAGTCTTCAGATGCACGCCAAGTCGATTGCAATTCATTCAATGTAACTTTTTCATTTGTACAGGCTAGGCGTATTTTGTCAGCCGCTTCCTCATTATTAATCGACGCCTCAAATGGCTCATCTAAGCTATAATCATGACCCAAATTATGTTTACGGCTAGTTTTCTGCACAAAAACATCGAGTTGATTTTTCATTTTGAGCATTAGATTATCGCTTTCCGAACGTAATGTAAGCATTATATTGGCTTCACCCGCGGTAATGCCAAACGCTTCTTCTCCTAACGAAGCGTGATTAATAGAAATCAAGCAGAATGCATCTTCTTTCTTATATTCTTGATTGATGTTTTTAACTTCGGCTAAGATTTCGCACACTGCCTCCACTGGACTAATGCCATTTTCTGGGTGCGATGCATGTGAGGTTTTACCGAACAATTCTATTTTCATACCAACGGATGCACAGTTGAAAGAGCCGTTTTTTATCGCCACTTCATGCAGAGGCACTTGTGGCATATTGTGAAGTGAAAAACTATATTCAGGTATCAATTTGTTCAGTTTTAATGCCTCAACGAGTGGCTTTGCACCTTTGCCAGTCTCTTCAGCCGGTTGGAATAGTAATATGACCCTACCAGATTTGGGTCTTTGCTCATGCAGTTGTATAGCAAGTGACGCAACTATCGCCATATGCCCATCATGGCCGCAGGAATGGGCTTTATTGGTATATTCAGATTTATATTCAACATTTGAAGTTTCAAAAATAGGCAGGGCATCAAGCTCGCAGCGAAATAAAATGGTGGTACCAGCTTCATCACCGTCATAAACAGCAGCAATGGCGTTGCCGCTTAACTCTGTGAATAAATGATCAGGTTTATATGGTTTTAAAAAATCCAGAACCATTTTAGCTGTCTGGACTTCTTCTCCAGAGATTTCAGGAAATCTATGCAACTGTTGGCGAAAGTGGCTAGCGCTTAGTATTTGTTCCTGATTCAACATAATAGATTCCCTTAAACAGAATTATAAAATTTGAATTTAGGCTGATTTTTTTTGTTTTTCAATCTTAGCTTGCTGGGCACGCACATCTTTTGCAGGCATTGGGCGACTATAGTGGTAGCCTTGTCCAATTTGGCAGCCTGCTGCTTTAAGCAGAATGATCATTTCCTCGGTTTCTATGCCTTCGGCAAGAACCAATTTATCCAGTGAGTGACCAAGAGCCACTATGGTAGAAATAAGAGCATCGGCTTGTTTGGATTTACCAATATTCATAGTAAAACTACGGTCTATTTTAATCTTATCAAATGGCAGCTCGGTCAAATATTGCAAGCTAGAATAGCCTGTGCCGAAATCATCCATAGCGATTTTTACACCAAGTTTTTGAAGGCGAGACAGCGTATCAATTACATTACCGACATCATCCATCATCATGCTCTCGGTAATCTCAAGTTCTAGCCGTTCGGCAGGTAGCCCAGATTGTGCAATGTATTTTTCACATAATGCGACCATATCTGCATTTTTAAACTGAACTGGCGATACGTTTATTGCAACGGTTTGCTTACCGGGCCAATCGACTGCATCATGGCAACCGATATTAAGAACCAATTCACCAATCTCTGCAATCAGGCCAAATTCTTCTGCAACAGGGATGAATTCATCAGGAAAGCGCAATCCCTTATATGGGTCTTCCCAGCGGATTAATGCTTCATATCCAATAAGTGCATTTGTGCGAATATCGTGTTGCGCTTGATAATAAAGGATGAACTCTTGGTTTTTAATTGCACGTTGCAAATCAGACCTAATTTCACGCTTCATACGCAGCTTATTTGCAAGATCCTCTTCATAAATAAACCAGTCCAGATCCTCAGAGGATTTGGAATAGTCGAGGGCCTGAGTGGCATTGTTGATGAGCATATCAGGTGTATCGCCATGTTTTGGTGCAAAAACAATGCCCATAGACGCTTCCATTAAAACACTTTGCCCGTTTAAATGAAGAGGCTGAGAAAAAACTGCATATATCTGGCGAATTAAATCAGTGTAAATCGCTTCGTCATTAACATTAACATCGTTATAAATAACACCGAAAACTTTATCCGAAAAGCGTGCTATAAGGCCTTGTTTACGTACCAAACGCTTTAATTTTTGAGCTATTTGGTAAATTGAATCATCACCGACTTCGGCACCATATATGTCGTTTATTTCCTTTATGCTGTCCAAGTTAATCAACATCACCAAACTGGTTTTTTTAATATGAGTATTGGAATATAACAGTTCCAGTACCTTATTGAAGCTCACTCTGTTGGGTAATTGTGTTAGTTGGTCATTATTTTTGAGGTTGATCAGGGCATTCTCAGAATGAGTTTTTTCGGCAATGATTTTAACTTTTTCAGTAATGTCACTTATTGTAAAACTATAAATTTCATGGGATTTGGGTTTATTGCCACCAAATACAAATTTATGATTATCAAAATACTGTACAAAGCTGGTTTTGTTAAGCAGCATTTCAATTGTAAAGTTCTCACCCGATTTATTGGTGATTTCCTCGACCATAAATTCCAATTTTGATTTATCAGAAATGTTTTGTGTACTAACTTTTTCAAATTGTTTTTGGCTACTCGGAATAAAGTCAAAAACACTTTGTTGGTTTATAACCGTTTGACGATCCATTGAAAACAACTGTCGTGCCTTGCGGTTTGCAACCAAAATTTCTCCCGCCAAGTTGGTAATAATAATGCCGTTGGCACTCTCTCTTATCACTTGGTTTACCAGAGCTTTATTGTAATTATTACGGTTAGTTTCTTTGAACAAAATATAAGTACGATATTTTATATTTTGGAAAATTTGCAATATGGTCGAAAACAAAATTGCCAAATATAATAATGTAACAGGTAGCATTAACATTGCGTAACGGTGCAACAGCATACTAGTTGCATATATGATGCTTGCGATGACCAGATTACCACCCAGTGCGAGGGTTAGCCTTTTGTCGTCAGCCGAAAATGCCAAGGTGATAAATAGCGTTAATGCCAAAAGCAGCATAAATAAATGCGGTAAAGTTGAAAATAATTCATCAGCAATAAGTGTTTCAAAACCAAGCGCATGAATAAAAACACTCGGCAATCTGCCATGTTTTGGCAGCGTATACATGTCACTCAACTCCATCGAAGTAGAACCTACGAGCAATATCTTACCGCGAATCTCTTCAAAATCAAATTCATCAGTCGCTATTTCTTTAAACGGAATAAAAGGAATGGAAAGCGGGTCAATTGAGAAATCTAATTGAACTGGCAGTTGAGGGGTATTTAAATTATTTGCAAGCAAAGCTCCAATGGTAGGCCTATTATTAATGCCGCGGGTTGGATATTTAATCACCATACCCGTTTTTTCCATAATTACATTTGTATTTGCTAGCAATGAATATTTAGCAAGTGCCTCTATCGGCAATACTTCTTTGGTCTGCAACATCTGAAAATTATTAACATTGCGGGATATCCGAGAAGACGAAGATAATACAACAGGAAAGGATACGCTTTTAAGAGCGTCACTAAAAATTTGATCATCTAATAGGTTGGTTTTGGAGTTGAAATCTAGATCAAATGCGACCAGTTTGGGTTTAGCTTGCTCTACTTTATAGAGAAACTCAGCAAACCGACTACGAGGCCATGGCCAAGATTCAAAATGATTGATACTCGCGTCATCAATTTCAATGATCACTATTTCTTGTGAAGCTGGAGATGTGAATTGTTTAAATTTGTGAATATTAGCTTGCTGATCCCACCCCGAAATATCACCAACAAAAGCCGCAACAATCAAGCTCGCCGAAAGTAGCAATGCAGGTAGTAATTTTCGTTTTAATACTTTTTGTATCATTTGCCGCCGAAAGGAGTGAATAGTTACCTTTATAATTAATACCTTAGGCTTAACATATGGTTTATATCGGCTTAAAATGATTGATAAAATTTGATTTATTTCGAGGCGAGGTTCCTACACTTCATGTGTTGCCTTCAGTTTGTCATTCGCAAGTTTAATTTTCACGCCCCAGTTTAAAAATGGTTGCGGCGGCAACCAATTTGGTTTGGGTCTGCTTTGAATTAAATTACTGATATCACTTGGTTTATTTAAAACTTGCAACGCAACCTCATGCCCAAAGAGGTGGGCGAGGCCAATGCCGCCGCCGTTATAGCAGCCGATTGTCCAAAACCTATCGTCAATTTCATCGAAAATATTTGCATTATTACCGCTGATACAGGTGATTCCAGCCCAAGAATGTTCGATTATATCGTCAGGTAAAAACGCAAAACGCGCTTTTAACCCTGCTAAATGTTTGGCTTTGCGTTTGTTGATTTGATCTTGTGATAGATTCAAGCTTTTTGACACTTCGACTGTATTGCGAATCATGAAGCGATGATCTGCGGTATAGCGCAATGTTGCGCCCATATGATTCGCTGATAAAACACCCCATTCGGGTAGGTTTCCGAGTTGTTTTTGTTCATACTCACTCAATGGTCTAGTAAGGCTTGCTGTAAGCAAAAGCGGGAATGCCCGTTGCTTTTTAATGCCCAAGCTAGGCATAAAACCATTTACCGCAACGATGACATTTTCTGCAGTAATGGTGGCATTTGGGCAAGTTATTTGATGCGGCCGACCATGTCTAATTTTCTGCACAGCCGTATCTTCGAACAATTGTACATTATCAGGTAGGTTATCAATTAAACCACGGGCGAGGGCTGCAGGCTGTATCATTGCACCGCTAAATATCTTCACCGCCATTTTATAGAAGTCAGTACCAAGATGGGAAGGCAATTCGGGTTGTTCAATAAATTGATTCTTTAAGTTCATATTGTCTAATAAACTTATGAAATTTTGTAACTTTTCTTCATTCTTAAAGTCAGAAGATGCGTAATATTTTCCGCATTCATTCCAATCGCAATCAATATTAAAGCGTGTGACTGCTTGTTTTAAATTATCTGCCGCCTTTTTATTCAGCTCGTATTTTTGTTTATAAGCCTTTAAACCCGTATCAGATAAATGGCCATCATTCAGCGTACTATCCACCAAATACCCTGAATTTCGCGCGCTTGCCCCTTCGCCTGCTCCATTTGCATCAATAAGGATGATTTGTTCGTTAGGTAGGTTTTCGGCCAATGTACAAGCTGCAGAAAGCCCTGAATAACCGGCTCCAATCACTAGATATTTAGTTGTAATGTCATGGTCTAGAGAAGCAGTTTTATGTCTTTTACTTAGGGTGTTTAACCAGCCGCAGCCATTGTCATTTTGGGGTCTTGTAGGCATTTGAATTTCCACATTGTATTTGCAATTTACCGACTATTCATCAATCTTATTAAATTGACAAGCATTTCCTTATGCTTATCTTCTGATTTTACATTACAGAATAAGCGAGACCTAAATATGGGTGTTAAGACAAAAAAACAATTATGGATAGCGGAACTAGCCGCAACTTTTAAGTTGGCATGGCCATTAGTTTTAACGCAATTGCTGCACACCTCACTTAGCGCAACCGATGTTGTTATGATGGGCTGGCTTGGCCCTGAATATTTAGCTGCTGGCGGAACTGCTTCATCATACTATTTCACATTTTTAGTTTTTGGTATGGGGGTTGTGGGCGCTGTAGCACCATTGGTAGCTCAAGCCATTGGCGCAAAAAATGAAACCGAAGTGCGGCGTTCGTTACGCCAAGGTATCTGGGTGGCGATATTGCTATCATTTATTCTTTTGACGTTCTTATATCAATCTGAAATTGTTTTTAGCTTGTTGGGGCAGGAGCCTAATGCCATAAAATTGTCTAATGGATATTTGAAGTATGCGAGCTGGTCAATTTTTCCCATACTGGTTTTAGTCGCTTTTCGCTCGTTTTTATCTGGGCATAACGATACTAAAATAATTTTACTGATTACAATATTGGGTTTCTTTTTAAATCTAGTTGGAAATTACGCACTTATGTTTGGCAATTGGGGTGCGCCAAAGCTTGAGCTTGAGGGAGCGGGTATTGCAACAAGTATTGTGCAATATGTATCTACAATTCTGTTGATTATCTATATTGTGATGAAAAAAAGCTATAAGCATTACGAATTATTTGTAAGATTTTGGCGCCCCGATTGGCCCAAATTTATAGAAATTATGCGTGTGGGCACTCCAATCGGTTTTACAGTTATGGCCGAAGTTGGTCTATTTAGCGCAGCCTATTTTATGTTTGGTTTATTATCAGGTGAGGAGACAGCCGCCCATGCCGTTGCATTACAAATCACATCAATAACATTCATGATTCCATTTGGGTTAAGCATGGCGACCACCGTAAGGGTTGGAATTGCTTATGGTAAAGGTGATAAAGACGGTATTTTTTATGCGGGCTGGGTTTCTATCATTTTGGCTTTTTTGGTGATGGTACTTACATGTTCTTTGTTTATCTTTATCCCAGATATATTTGTACATTTATTCCTCGATCAAAACTTAGCGACCAACCAAAGAGCAATTGGATTTGCAGTATCCTATTTGGTGATAGCAGGAATTTTCCAACTGGTTGACGGTGTGCAGGTAGTGAGTGCTGCGGCATTAAGGGGGCTGAGTGATACAAAAGTTCCAATGTATGTAGCAATATTTGGCTATTGGATATTCGGATTGCCCATTGCATACTTACTCGCATTTAAATTTGAGATGCGCGGTGTTGGTGTTTGGATTGGATTGGCCGCTGGTTTAGCATTGGTTGCCGTTATTCTTTCTATACGTTTCATTATGCGAGAAAAACTAAATTTGGCTAAAAGTATAAAACAGGCTTAATCGCAAAATTAGTTGCAAATACCCCAATTCTATTGCAAGTTTAGGTTGTTATTGTTTAAATTTGGAGGATTTATTATGGGAAAAAGAGACGATTTAATTGCAAAATACGCTGAAGACTTAAAAGAAAAATGTGGTGTAACCGCCGATATGGAATTGCTAACTAAAGTGACCATCGGCTGTGGCCCCGCAATATACAACTCGGATGCATCTACCGTATCTGGCGGTGACCAGGCAGAATTAGACACAGTTAAAAATAACTTCTTAATTAAGAAACTAGGTCTTGCTGATGGTGACGATTTGGATGCTGCAATTACAAAAACTGTTGAAACCTATGGTAAATCTAACCGCAACAAATACCGTGCTGTATTTTACTACCTGCTCGTAAAGCATTTTAGTAAGGAAGATATTTATAAATAAAATCAAATATTTATAATAATAACATAATCTAATAAATTAAAAGGTCAGCTAATTGTCTGGCCTTTTAATTTGGTGTTTAAGGTTCAGGTCAGTTGTTTTTATTTAGGAATGCTTTTGCAATGCCTTTAAATTCATCCTGAGCTAACATATATGAAAATTGCTCAACCTCTGCCTTCATTCTATCCAAGAGCGGTTGTTTATTTTGGTCAATCAATGCTTTACTACTAAGTATAGCTTGGTGTGGCAAGTTTGCTAATTTTTGTGCCATACCTAAAGCGTAAGCATCAAAATCATCATTTTCGTACACTTCTGTTATTAAACCAGCTACTTCTGCCTCAGCAGCCTTCATTGGCGCACCTAATAGGAGCATTTTTGCAGCTTTGGTTTCACCAATCAATTTGGGTAGTAAATATGAAGAGCCAGCTTCTGGCACCAAACCTAATTTGGTAAATGGGGTTGCAAAGACTGCGCAGGGGGCTGCATACACCAAATCGCAGTGAAGTAGTAACGTTGTGCCTATTCCGATAGCATTGCCTCTAACGGCTGCAATAAGCGGTTTTTTGAAATTTGCGAGTTTGTAAATGAATTTTATCACAGATGATTGTTCTAGATCTTTTGTTTGCGTTAAAAAATCTGCCAAATCATTCCCAGACGTGAAATGTTCACTGGTTGAGCTAATGAGTACCGCTTGAACTTGTGGGTTGTTTGAAGCGGTTTCAAATGCTTCATTTAGTGATTCATACATACCCGATGTTATAGCATTCATCTTTTCGGGACGATTGAATTGTATATGCAGAAGTCTATCAATAATTTGTGTGGTAATTAAATTACTCATTTTGAACCCTTTTAAGTTTACAGTAGGAATATGCTATGCTAAATTATTTTTATCTTAGCAAATGACCAAATTTGGAAAAATTAGTATCGTATACTGTTTTCTAAACGAAATCATACACAAGCATTAACCATAATTACATGTTTTATTTGCTATTTGAATCATTATCATACAAAATACGTAAAAATTGATACAAATATTAACGCGATGTTAATATATTGTTATTGACAGATTCCTACGGTGTGCTCAGGTCCGCCGCATCTCCTGGGTTCGTAGGTCGGTCGGTCGTAGAATAGTTAGAGTGGCCTCCTCGATGATATTATTCTTGACCGACCTCTTTTTTTGTCTTTTTTCCTAAAATTACACACCGATTCGAAGATTCTTTCTGAGAGCAGAAAGAATCACTCATATTTGTGTGTTGAGAAAAATGGGCAAAAAAATAAGGCACCTAAAGAGGTGCCCTATAAATTCAACAAATTAAGAATAACTTACTTAATTTTTGTTTCTTTAAAATCAACATGTTTGCGAACAACTGGGTCATATTTTCTTTTGACCATTTTTTCAGTCATTGTACGGGCGTTTTTCTTTGTTACGTAGAAAAAACCAGTATCTGCTGTAGATTGTAGTTTAATTTTAATCGTTGTAGGTTTAGCCATGGCTCTTCTCTTTTCTGATGTTTGTAGCTTATTTGTCTTATAGAAATAGAAAATCAGCTCAAAATAGTCATAATATTGACCGCAATTTACGTTTATTTATGCCAAAGTCAAGCATTCAATGTGGTTATTGGCAGGTTTATCGGTTCAAACTTGTTTATACTTTTTCTTCCGATGGATTAATCCATACTGGGCTTGTATCTTCGTCATTAAAACCATGCATTTTATGCGCCCACTGTAAGCCTACAAGAGATGCTTTGATTGGCGGTAACATGCTGAGCGATAGGATGAGAATTAAAGGTAGCCACAATGCCATATGCACCCACATCGGTGGTGAGTATAAAATTTGTACTGTTGTGGCAAGACTAAGCACAATATGCCCAACAATGGTGATTGCAATATATGGAGGAAAATCATCGGCGCGATGGTGATGAAACTCTTGCATGCAATGGTCGCAAGAATCTTTAACTTTTAAATATTTGCCATAAACCTTGCCTTGGCCGCAACGTGGGCATTTTCCCTTTAAACCGTTGCGCATGGCATGCCAAACACCGCGACTTTGCGGATCGGCTGTTTCAGAATTAGAATCACTGACTTCTAGATTATTTGCTTCGGGCATAAGTTTATCCATTTGATATTTGAGTAAGCTATACCACCATTTATTTAAAATTTGATATAGGACAAATTGTCGCGATGTTTTTATTTCGAATCAGCTTTGGATTTCCGCTTATGTTTAGGCGTTGTGCGTTTGGGCTTTTTACGTCTCGGTGCTTTTTCAGCCCCGTGTTTATGCCGAGCAGGTCTTTTGCCTGAATCAGCACGGTCGTTATAACGCCTTGGCGAGTGCCCCGAAGGTGCATTTTTTAGGCGTGTTGATGGGCTAAGCATCTTGAATAACAGTGAACCATTGCTGGCATTGGCTTCTTTTAGCTCAACGTCTACAATGTCACCCATTCTATAGCCGTTTTTGCCTTTGCGGTCATAAAGTAGCTTTGTAGCTTCATCATACATATAGTAACCATCTAATGATGATTTAGGAATGAAGCCATCTGCGCCCGTTTCCGAAAGTTCTAAGAACAAGCCAGCATGGATAACGCCAGAAATTCTGGCTTTGAATTGGGCGCCAATTTTTTCTGATAGATATTCTGCGATTAAGCGATCTTTTGTATCACGCTCGGCTTTCATCGCGCGGCGTTCAGTTGTAGAAATATGTTCAGCGATTTCGTCAAGCCGTTCGATTTCTTGTTCGGTAAGCCCATCATCGCCCAAATCAAGTGCGGCAATGAGTGCACGATGTACAATGAGATCGGCATAACGGCGAATCGGTGAAGTAAAATGCGCATATTTACGTAAATTAAGTCCAAAATGACCCAGGTTTTCGGGCTGATACACGGCCTGCATTTGGGAGCGTAAAACACTAATATTGATCATTTCGGCATTAGAATGTTCTTTCGCGCGCTCTAAAATGGTATTAAACATGCGTGGTTGAAGCTCATCTTTTTGCTTCATCTGAATGTCTAAATCGCGCAAAAAATCGTTTAATGCCTCTACTTTTGCAAGGCTTGGCTGTTCGTGGACACGGTAAATGAGTGGTTGTTTACGACGTT
The DNA here is from genome assembly GCA_051531935.1 of Hyphomicrobiales bacterium. Taxonomy (GTDB): domain Bacteria; phylum Pseudomonadota; class Alphaproteobacteria; order Rhizobiales; family OSC116; genus OCS116. Next base: position 398,290 of record JAOPTR010000002.1, on the reverse strand, counting down.
CCAGAGTTTCAGCAGCGGCAACATTTGCCAGAATCATACATTCTTCGACCAATTTATGGGCATCGAGCCTGTCCGGGATAATAACGTCTTTAACCAAACCATTATCGTCCAATACAATTTTACGCTCTGGCAGATCAAGCGCTAATGGTTGGCGACTATCGCGCGCGATGCACAAGCATTTATAAGCCGCCAATATAGGCAACAGGCTATGTTCGCGAATTTCTGGAGTAACTGCATTCAAATCACCATCAAATGACAATTGAGCTTGTTGGTAGCTTAATTTTGCATGTGAACGAATAAGCGCCCGCACAAATTTTTGGCCAATTTTCTTGCCTTTAGCTGTAACACGAATGATGGCCACCATAGAGGGGCGCACTTCGTTTTCGATCAGCGAACAAAGATTATTAGAAATCCGTTCGGGTAACATCGGAACAACTTGGTCGGGGAAATAAACACTATTACCGCGTTTAAAAGCTTCTTTATCCATTGCTGAAAATGGTTTGATATATGTCGATACATCGGCAATCGCAACATAAATTTTATAACCATCCAAATTGTCTTTTGCGCGGTCTGGCTCGGCATATAGCGCATCATCATGGTCTTTTGCGTCGGCAGGGTCAATGGTAACAAACGGTAGGTCAGTCAGGTCTTCTCGCTGATTACGCGCAATTGCCGATGTGCCAACATCTTTGCATGCTTCTGATTCGGCAATCACTTCATCCGGGAATATATGCGGAATATCGTAGGAATGTAATGCAATGAGGCTAAGCGCTTTTTCACCTTTTGGAGAGCCATGACGCATAGTGACGCTAGCACCATTATAGCGTGAACGTGATTTTGGCATGTCGAAACTTACCAGATCGCCATCATTTAGTTCAATACCTTCAGCAATGTGAGAAACACGATATTGGTTGTGGTCTTTTTTATCAATTGGTTCGATAAAACCCAATTTTATGTGCTTTTCGTGTGGTGCTGCGTCTTCATCAATATAAAATATGCCCAAACTGTCAGATTTTTCGCTGGCATTTATTTTTTTAATCAGCTTTGCGGAATATTGTTCCATACCCTGATCGGCACCAGTTTTTCTGATGCGCACCAATAGCTTATCGCCAGGTTTAAGGTTTTTAGCTTCCTTATCGGGCAGGGTGATGTATAGGTTTTTACGATCTTTAACTTCACTGCTTATCGGCAATAATAAATAATCGCCATCTTCGGTTAATTTGTCAATTTGACAAGTGATAACAGGTGGGATGTTTTTGCTATTTTGGAATACCCGATGTTCGTAAGAAACATCGCCGCTCTGTATGAGATCTCGCAATAAATGTTTAAGTTTGGTGCGATTATCGCCTTTAATACCAAAAGCACGAGCAACGTCTCGCTTGCCAATGCGGCCGTTGCTGCTGTTGATAAATTCGATGATTTCGGCTTTGCTGGGAAAGGATGATTTAGCCATTATTATGCTTTTGCAACTTTCTTTTTCGCCGCAGTTTTCTTAGGAGCTGCTTTCTTTTTAGTCACTGTTTTTTTAGCAGCGGCTTTTTTCTTCGGAGCAGCTTTCTTTTTAGGAGCTGCTTTTTTCTTGGTTGCAGCTTTTTTGGCTGGCTTCTTCTTTTTGTCTTTAGCTTCTTTGGCTTTAATAAGCTCTACAGCCATTTCCATAGTGATGGTTTCTGGGTCATTAGAACGGCCAATGGTGGCGTTGATTTTTTCGAATTTAACATAAGGGCCATATCGACCATTATAAATGCCAACTTCACCGCCCAATTTTGGATGCTCACCAAGAATTTTTATTGGAATAGATTGTGCGTGTTGCTTGGCACGTTTTTCGGCCAATAATGTTAGGGCGCGGTTAAGGCCAACAGTCAGCACATCTTCGCCTTTTGTGAGGCTAGCAAACACTTTATTATGCAAGATATAAGGACCAAAGCGACCAAGACCTGCTTTAACAACTAAACCATCTTCAGGATGCATACCGATGGTACGCGGCAATTGTAGCAGCCCAAGCGCTAAATCTAGATCGACCGATGCAGGATCAACATCTTTTGGAATGGTTGAACGTTTAGGTTTTTCTTTTTCGACAGGTTCACCAAGTTGTACATAAGGGCCAAACCGACCACGACGCAAGCTGACTTCTAATTTTGTTTCTGGGTCAAGACCCAAAACTTTTGGCTCATCACCAGCTGCATCTTCGTTACCTTGGCCAAGTTGGCGGGTAAAGTTGCAATCTGGGTAATTGGAACAGCCAATAAATGCGCCATAGCGACCTACTTTTAGGCTTAATTGGCCATCATCACATTTAGTACAGCTACGCGGATGTGAGCCATCTTCACGTTCAGGGAATACAAGTGGCCCCAAAGCTTCATTAAGCGCATCAAGTACTTGCGTAATACGCAAGCCTTTAGTGTCTTGAATCAAATCGTTAAATGGTGTCCAGAAATCGCGTAGAATGTCTTTCCATTCAGCACGGCCTGCAGAAATTTCGTCCAAATCAGATTCTAGATTGGCGGTAAATTCATATTGCACATATTTTGTGAAGAAGTTTTCTAAGAAAGCTGTTACCAAACGCCCCTTATCTTCTGGGTGCAATTGGCGTTTTTCAAGACGCACATAATCCCGATCACGCAATGTGGACATTGTTGAGGTGTAGGTAGATGGACGGCCAATGCCTAATTCTTCCATCCTGCGGATCAACGATGCTTCAGAGAAGCGGGCAGGTGGTTCGGTAAAATGTTGTATTGGTAGAATTTCAACAGTTTTTACGGTTTCGCCTTCGGTAAGTTTTGGCAGACGCTTTGCATCTTCATCTTGCGATTTATCATCATAAGAACTTTGATATAGGTTCAAGAAACCATCAAAAATCATCACACTACCAGTGGCGCGGAAAGCGTAAATTTTACCATCGTTACCAGTGGTTTCCATCATCGCGGCGGTGCGTTCAAAACGCGCGTCTTCCATTTGAGAGCCTAAAGCACGGCACCAAACCAAATTATAGAGTTTAAACTCATCATCATTTAAAATGCTGCGCACTTCATTGGGGTGACGGCCTAAAGATGTGGGGCGAATGGCTTCATGCGCCTCTTGTGCATTTTTAGCTTTAGTTGCGTAGTGGCGTTGTTTGGCAGGTAAATATTTATCGCCCAAAGTACGTTTAATCACTGAACGAGCTTCGACAATGGCTTCCTGTGTCATGGTGACGCCATCTGTACGCATATAGGTGATCAGACCTGTGGTTTCGCCATTGATATTGAAACCTTCATATAATTTCTGTGCCACACGCATGGTACGAGCTGCCCCAAAGCCAAGCTTAGACGAAGCTTCTTGTTGCATGGTAGATGTGGTGAAAGGAGCATATGGACGTCGAATAGCTGGGCTGGCTTTGATGTGAGTGACTTTAAGATCACTATTATGCAAAGTAGATTCCACAGCCTTAGCTTCGGCTTCCGTGGTGATTGAGAATTTCTCTAGGCGATTGCCGTCGATCTCCCATAATTTAGTGCTAAACTCATTGCCTGATTGGGCTTTCTGTTTACCATCAATTGTCCAGTATTCTTCGCGGTTAAAGCGTTCGATCTCAGCTTCGCGCTCGCAAATAAGGCGCAGAGATACAGATTGTACGCGACCAGCAGAACGAGAACCTGGTAATTTACGCCACAAAATTGGAGAAAGCGAAAAGCCAACAAGATAATCCAACGCACGACGCGCTAGATAAGCTTCAACCAATGGAATGTCAATTTCGCGTGGGCTTTTCATTGCTTCTAAGATAGATTTTTTGGTGATGGCGTTAAACACAACGCGTTCAACTTTTTTGCCTTTCATCAGGCCACGTTTTGCATTTAAGACTTCAAGCACATGCCAACTAATGGCTTCGCCTTCGCGATCCGGATCGGTCGCGAGAATTAATTTATCGGCATCTTTTAACTGCTTGGCAATTTCGTTCAAACGTTTTTTACTATCGGTATCGACTAGCCAGTTCATATCGAAATCATTTTCAGGATCAACACTGCCATCTTTAGACGGTAGATCCCTTACATGACCATATGAGGCGTAAACTTTATAATCTGAGCCTAGATATTTGTTAATTGTTTTGGCTTTTGCAGGCGATTCTACGATCACTATATTCATATTTGATTCCGATTTCACACTCTATATATACAATGTTTTTTGTTAGCTAATACTCATCTACAGGCAATTTGTCAAAAAACTTTTAAGATTTTGACTTTAAACCCCACCGATTCATTGGCGCAATTGCACTCCCTGACCATAAATTTGTTCAATTTTTTCATTAAGTTCAAGGTTAAGCAAGGCATTATGAAAATTTTCTGTATTTAATTTCGATTCGCGAAGTAAATAATCAATTTCGATGGGGGAGGTTGTCAGTAATTGCAGGATAACATCTTCGGGCATAGATTCTAATTTTTTGTTTTTGACTTCATTGTTTGGCTTTGCTGGTGTGGTAAAGAGATCATCTTGAATGGCTTGAGGTTCTAAGTCAAAATTAGCATGGTTTGGCAATGATTGTGCATCTTTAACAAATGCCAAAGCATCTAAAATATCATCTTTATGCCGCACCAATACAGCTTTATCTTTTATCAGGCTGTTGGGGCCTGCGGCGCGAGGGTCCAGCGGGTTACCTGGCACTGCCAACACTTCGCGGCCAAGGTCTAGCGCCATGTTGGCGGTGATGAGTGAACCGGACTTAATGGCGGCCTCAATAACTAAAGTGGCGTGGGAAATACCTGCAATAATTCGGTTGCGACGTGGGAAATGCACGGCTTTTGGAGTTAGGTTAAACGGCATTTCTGTTACAAAAAGACCTTTATTTTGCAAAAAATCCGCATATAAACGTTCGTTTTCGGATGGGTAAATTATGTTAATACCGCCTGCTAAGCAAGCAATTGTGCCTGTTTTTAGAGCCGCAATATGCGCCTTGGTATCTATTCCGCGGGCAAAGCCAGAAACAATAGTAAAACCCTCAGCGCCCACATCTGCTGCTAGTTTTTGCGTAAGTTTAAGCCCCAGTGCCGAGCAGTTTCTTGTGCCAACAATGCTGAGAGCAGGGCGGCGTAACTGAGAAATATCGCCAATGACGGTAAGCAAAGGTGGTGGATTTGAAGAATATTTAAGCGCTTCAGGATAATCATCCTCGCCAAGGGCAATGATGGTTGCGCCATATTTTTGCACTTTTTCCCACTCGTATAATATCGAATCACGTGAAGCTAATTGGATTTTTTTATTATTGGTTTGGGCGATAAAATCAGGCAAGGCCGCTATTGCATTGCCTGCACCGCCATATTTATTGATAAGTTTATGGAATATTTTAGGGCCAATTTGTGTGGAACGAATGAGTTGCAACCAATCGAGTTTTTGCTCGTCTGTAAGTTTTAGCCCTTCCAACACAATATTTCCTTATCCCTTATCGCCAATCTTGCTCTCTTCGCCTTTTACCAATCGTCTTATATTATCTTGATGTTTGATAAATATAAGCGAAGTGAGAACACATGCCAAAACAGACCATTCAAACGATACAAAATTTAAGAATATCGTTGTCGCTAAACAAGCAACTAGGGCTGCTAGAGACGAAAAACGACTTACATAGGCAGTCGCTAGCCAAGTGATGGCAAATACCAAAGCACCCCATGGAGCGCCCGCTAGGAACACACCCAAAAATACAGCAACACCTTTGCCACCTTTAAACTTAAGCCAAATAGGAAATAAGTGGCCAATGAATGCAAAAAAGCCAGTGAGGCAAACATAGAAAATATCGAAATTCATGGTGTAATGGAAATAAAGTGAAATCCAAACCGCTATAGAGCCTTTTAGCATGTCGGCAATTAAGGTCGCAGCAGCTAGTTTTTTACTGCCTGTACGCAAAACGTTGGTCGCGCCAATATTTCCCGAACCAATGTCACGCACATCGCCCATGCCAGCCAATTTGGTGATGATAAGCCCAAAAGGAATGGAGCCTAAAGAATAACCAATGATAAAGGCCAAACCATAACCGTGGTAGGCAATTAAAAAATCACGCATTTAATTTTCCTCGTTAAGGTCGAATATTTTTTGACCATCAACATATGTTTTCAACACCTTACCCTGCAACATTCTATTTTCAAAGGGGGTATTGGTGTTTTTTGATTTTAGTTCAGTCCGCTCGACCTTCCAGCTATATTCTGGGTCTACAATGATGAAATCGGCACTGTAACCAATTGACAAATTACCAACGTCTAGCCCTAAAATTTGTGCCGGGTTATAACTTAAAGCCTTCCAGAGGGTTGGTAAGTCGATACCTTCGCTGTGGTAAAGGCGCAAGGCTGCAGCTAGCAGCGTCTCTAAGCCAACAGCGCCAACGGCAGCATCGGCAAAGGGGTGACGCTTGCCATCAGGGTCTTGTGGGTCGTGAGAGGAAACAATAACATCAATGATACCCTGTTTTATTCCTTCGACCATAGATAGGCGGTCGTCATCACTTCTTAATGGCGGTTCTAGGCGTAAGAATGTACGATATTCGCCAATGTCGAACTCGTTAAGAGCCAGATTATTAATGGATACGCCTGCAGTGATGGATGAACCCATGTCTTTGGCGCGCTTGACGGCCGAAAGTGATTCTGCGCAGGATATTTGGCTCACATGATAACGTGCGCCAGTTAACGCGGCCAATGCCAAATCGCGCTCTAACATAATGGTTTCGGCAACTTTGGGTTTGCTCGGCAGGCCAAGGCGAGAGGCAAATAAGCCTTCATTCATCACACCATCAGCTGCTAAATCTTCATCTTCTACATCATGAATAATTAGGGCGTTATGGGTTTTTGAGTAATCCAAAATACGTTTAAAAACCAATGAGTTTTGGACACTTCTTCGACCATCAGTAAAGGCAATAGCTCCCGCCTTTTTAAGCAACCCGATTTCGGACATTTCCTTGCCTTCAAGACCGTTCGTGAGGGCTGCACTGGTATGTAAATTAACTCCAGATACAGATTTAGAACGGCCACTGATATATTCAACAAGGGCAATGTCTTCGACGATTGGGCTGCTATTAGGCATACTAACCAATGTGGTCACGCCCCCAGATGCTGCAGAAGCACCAATGTTTTTAAGCGTTTGATTGCCAACACCACCCATAAAAACCCGCATGTCGACAAGACCTGGTGCCAGAATATGCCCCTTGACATTAATGGCTGTGGCATCTTTGTGTGCCTTGGCATCAATATGCTTGCCGATGGCAATAATTTTGCCATTTTCAACCAACATACCGCCAATTGAATCGGTGTTATTGGCGGGGTCGATGATGCGGGCATTGTAATATAATTCTACACTCATATTAAGCTCCTGCATTTTCTTTTAGCCAATTATTGGACAATTGCTCTAATACCACCATACGCACGGCAACTCCCATTTCAACCTGTTCACGAATGAGCGAGCGAGCGCTATCGGCAACAATGCTGTCAATTTCTACGCCTCTATTCATCGGGCCAGGATGCATAACCAATGCATCGTCTTTTGCATAGGCTAGCTTTTCTTCATCGAGACCGTAAAAATGGTAATATTCACGTTCTGAGGGGATGAATGAGCCTTGCATACGTTCTTTTTGCAGGCGCAACATCATTACAATATCTGCGCCTTCTAGGCCAGTTTTCATATCGTGAAAAACTTCGCAACCAAGTTTTTGAGCATCGGCAGGTAGTAATGTGGGGGGGGCAATGATCCGCACCCGCGCACCCATTAAGTTAAGCAAAATGATATTAGATCGTGCCACGCGGCTGTGCAAAATATCACCGCAAATGGCGATGGTTAAACGCGCCAAGCGACCTTTATTGCGCCTTATAGTAAGTGCATCTAATAGAGCTTGTGTTGGATGTTCATGTTGCCCATCACCCGCGTTAATGGTGGCGCAATTTACCTTTTGTGACAATAGCTCAACAGCACCCGCACTATGGTGGCGGATGACCAATAAATCGGGTTGCATGGCGTTAAGCGTTGCAGCTGTGTCGATGAGGGTTTCGCCTTTTTTTACTGACGAATGTGCGACAGCCATGTTTATCACATCAGCACCTAGGCGCTTGCCCGCAATTTCAAACGAGGCTTGCGTACGGGTGGAGGATTCGAAAAATAGATTAATGAGTGTGCGGCCTTGCAACACATTAGTCTTTTTTATTTCGCGGCGAGATTGCTCAATCTTCTCATCAGCTAGATTTAGCAATGCAGTGATGTTGGCTTCTTTCAGCCCCTCAATACCCAATAAATGCTTATGGGTAAAATGCGGTTTCATCATGTTTTCAAAATTTTTCATTAAAATTAAGCTATAATATGCTTTATCAAAATGAACAAGAGTTTATGAAGTTAAACCCCAATATAATAGAGAATTGCGGGTATAGTGATGATAGAAAACAATGTTTGAATTGAAATTATGTTGGCCATGAGCTTTGAATCGGCACCCATTTTACGCGCCAAAATATAGCTAGCACCTGCTGTTGGCGCGGCGCCGCACAATATGGCAATGGTAAGGGACATACCAGAAATTTCAAAATACGTACCAAAAAAGAACATGAGCAAAGGCATAAGTGCCAATTTTAACATAGTAGATATAAGCACGGGAATGCCCGAAGTTTTAATGGTCGAAAAGTCCACCCCAACACCCACGGCCAATAAAGACAGCGCTAAAGAGGCTCTGCCTAACAAGTTCATAGTGTTAGCCACCGGCTCCCAGAGGCCAAAACCGACAAAGTTAAGCGCAAGCCCCACTACGCAGGATATGATAAATGGATTTGTCACTAGCATTTTAGCAACTTTGCCTATGCTAGGCGCATCTTTGCCCACCATAAGCGCCAATGCTGTCACGTTGGCGACGTTTAGCATCGGTATCATAACCGCGATGCCAATAGAGGTAATCGACACACCTTCATCGCCGTAGAAACCATACACAATGGCTATAACTGCAAACGTATTCCACCTTGTTGCTCCCTGGAATATGGATGAATATGACGCGCCTTCCATAGCCAGTTTTTTGGCGATAAAATAACCCACACTCACTAAAATAAGCATGGTAAAAACCGAGGCTCCCATAGTATAAGCAACATCCAAAGCAGGGAACTGACTAAAGTCGGTAATCGCTAATGTGCGTATGATAAGTGATGGAAACAGGACGTAGTAACATAAATGTTCAACACCAGACCAGAAGCCATCATCGAACATTTTTTGCTGTTTAAATACATAGCCGAGCGCAATTAGAAAAAATATAGGTACAATAGTATAAACGATGTTGAGCATGTAGAACCTATTGTTTTGATGTCAGCATTAAAAATCCAAAGCCGATTAGAAACCCGCCAATGACACGTGATAAAATTGTTTGGCCTTTTGCAGATTTGAATTTTTCGGCAAACAGTAAAACAGCCACCACATATACACTTGAGGCCACAAGCTCTAACCCGCAGAACATCACAGTGAGCCAAAAGAATTGCTCGTTAAAGTTCTCGGTCGAGGTGATGAATTGTGGCAATAGAGCCGTAAAGATAAGTATGATTTTTGGATTGGTGAGAGCCACCAAAGCTTCTTCTTTAAATAATTTAAAATAGCTTGTCGGTGCATCACTTGTGGCACTAATATTATCTAGCTTAATGCCCTTACGGATGTTCTTAATTCCGATATATACTAGGTATACAGCACCAATAACTTTGATAATCGTAAATGCCCACACACTATTAGCAATGATAATTCCAAGACCAATGGCAGTCAAACTTGCATATACGGCGAACGAAATAAACCGCCCCATCACGCCAACCATACTCGCTATATAGCCGTGTTGGATGCCATTGCGGATGCATAATAAAATATTGGGGCCTGGTATCATGTTAATCATAAAACAGGCGGGAATCATAAAAAACAAAGCTTCAATAGTCATAATCTTCCTCGATAATCTTTCCAGATTGCACACGTAAATCATAGATGCGGTCAACAGCGCCTTGCAATATAAAGCTAGCTGCCATTTTATCGACAACCTCTTTGCGTTTACTGCGACTCACATCGGCTTCTATTAGCGTATTGGTAACCGCAATGGTTGAGCCACGTTCATCCCAAAAACAAACCTTAATGCCATTTAGAGCAGGGGCATTTGCCATATTGCGCACAAATGCGCGCGTGGCTTGGCAACGCGGGCCTTCGGTATTATCCATGTTTTTTGGCAGGCCAATAATGATGGCATAAACACTGTTTTCTGCAATGATTTCGGCCATCTCGATGACATTTTCACCAAATTTTCGACGTTTTAACGTGAGTAATGGTGTGGCAATGCTGTTGCCAATATCAGATGTTGCAAGCCCAATGGTTTTACTGCCAAGGTCAATGCCCAAAAGGCGTCGTCCAATGTCTAATTTATCAGCTAGATCTTCGATTTCTATAATATTTGTCATATGAGTTTGACCATTTTAATTTCTGTGTCATTATTGCTTTAAGGTTGGAGCAAATACCAGTCAATAATAATGATGTATATAATTGAATTTAATTAGGGAGAAAACATGAAAATTTTTTGGCTAGGCCATAGCGCATTCAGAATTGAATTTGGTGACACCGTTTTGTTGATTGACCCATTTTTAACTGGTAACCCTTGTTTCAAGGACAGTGTTTATGGTGGGGATGTGGCAAAAGCCACACAAGGCTGCACACATATTGCACTCACTCACGGCCATAATGACCATGTTGGAGACACATTAGATATAATTGAAGCCACTGGCGCTAGCCTGATAGCCAATCATGAAATATGTGGTTATTTGGGTGGAAAAGCCACTAGTGAGATTAAATTATTTGGCGGAAATAGCGGCGGCACCATAGATTTGGGTGAATTTAGCATCACATTTGTGCAGGCTGTACATTCCTCCTCTTATACGGAGCAAGACGGCACAATTGTATATTTGGGTAACCCAAATGGTTTTATTATTAACGCGAACGGAACGACATTATACCATATGGGCGATACCGACGTGTTTGGCGATATGGAATTGATTAACCGACTTTATCACCCCGAAATTGGCATTGTGCCGATTGGTGATACCTATACAATGGGTGGCCAAAACGCAGCTTTTGCGGTTAAAAAATACTTCAACTTTGAAGTTGTTATTCCTTGTCATTTCAAAACATTTGATGTTTTAGACCAGAATACTGAAGTTTTTGAAAATGCGATGAAAGAAAGTTCAACAAAAGTGGCTACACCAGAGATTGGCGAAAAGGTTAAACTTTGACTGCTTATCAATGATGAACCATCTGATTGAAAATGGATTTTGCTTCGGTTGCATTTTTAAACCTGATTTTGACTTTGTATAATAAGTCATTTGCGACATACATATGCGCCTTTGCAGGAAGCTCAATCCGTTTTTTATTGTGTATAAGAATTTCGTATAAAAAATCGACTTCGAACACGGACTCTTGATCAGTTGTATTTATTTCAAAATCTAAAATAATATAACCCGAATCTACTTTTTGTTGGAATTTAAGAAACTGGGAGCGGCCTTCGGTATATATAATCGTGGCGTCAAATATGAAATCATATGTAAGGCATGCTGCCATTTCCGAGAAATTACGACGGCCAAAACTATTGATGAATATTGATATTAAGTCATGATCTATCGACATTAGCGACACCAGTATTATTACAGCAATTTAAAAACTATTTTATATAATGATAAAATTGGGGCTGTATGTAAGACTTATTGATTGATAAACTTTTGAACTATCTTATCTGTCGGTTTTAAATGAAAATGTTTGTAATATAGAAAATCCATTGCTCATAATATGCTTATTTTAGCCTTTGCTAAGTGCTTAAAGCTTTGCTATGTATGTGTTGAAAATATAGATCTGAGTCTTTATCATACATTTTACAAATGTATAGAGACAGTGAACGGAGTGTGAAAAATGGCTATAGACCAAGCCACAGTACGTAAAGTTGCCAATCTCGCGCGCATTAAAGTGAGTGATGAGCAAGTCGCCAATCTAGAAGGCGAACTAAACCAAATTTTAAAATTTGTTGACCAATTGTCCGAAGTTGATACCGATGGAATCGCACCGCTAACCAGCGCAGTCGCTATGACTCAGCCTTTGCGTGCTGATGTGATAAATGATGGCGGGTATCCCGACCAAATTACCAAAAATGCACCAGCATCTGACGACGGCTTCTTCCTTGTACCAAAAGTGATTGAATAGACTATGAGTGATTTAACAAATTTAACATTAAGCGATGCCCGAGAAAAATTGCGCAACAAAGATATTTCGGCCGTAGAACTAGCCGAAGCGCATATTGATGCTGTGAAGCAAACGCAAGCCTTAAACGCTTATATTTTGACTACCGAAGAAAAAGCCTTAGAAATGGCCAAAAAATCCGACCAAAAACTTGCAAAAGGCGAGGGCGGAATTTTAGAAGGTATTCCTGTAGGCATTAAAGACCTGTTCTGCACCAAAGATGTGCGCACAACTGCTTCAAGTAAAATATTGGGTGATTTTACACCTACATATGAAAGTACAGTGACTGCCAACATGTGGGCAGATGGTGCTGTGCTTTTGGGTAAATTAAATTGCGATGAATTTGCGATGGGCTCATCTAATGAAACCAGTTTTTATGGCGATGTTGTAAACCCTTGGCAACGCCAAGGTGATGATACACAACTCGTACCTGGCGGCTCATCTGGTGGTTCGGCTGCTGCTGTGGCTGCTCGCGCTTGTATTGCGGCAACTGCTACTGATACAGGTGGTTCTATTCGCCAACCTGCTGCGTTTACTGGCACAGTGGGTATGAAACCAACTTATGGCCGCTGCTCTCGTTGGGGTACAGTGGCTTTTGCTTCTAGTTTAGACCAAGCTGGCCCGATTACACGTAGTGTGCGTGATGCGGCAATTATGCTCGAATCTATGGCTAGCTATGACATTAAGGACAGCACAAGCGTTAATGTGGCTGTGCCTGCTTATGAAAAAGCCCTCACAGGTGACATTCGCGGACTAAAAATTGGCATTCCTAAAGAATTTAAAGTGGATGGTATGCCTGCTGAAATTCAGGCGCTTTGGCAACAAGGCATTGAATGGCTAAAAGCCGCGGGTGCTGAAATTCAAGAAGTGAGCTTGCCGCACACTAAATATGCGCTACCTGCATATTATATTGTGGCGCCTGCTGAAGCTTCGTCCAACCTAGCCCGCTATGATGGTGTGCGCTATGGTTTGCGCGTAGCTGGTGATAATATTGATGAGCAATATGCCAATAGCCGTGCTGAAGGTTTTGGTGATGAAGTTCAACGCCGTATTTTAATTGGTACATATGTATTGAGCGCAGGGTATTACGATGCTTATTACAAAAAAGCACAGCGTGTACGTACCTTGATTAAGCGCGACTTTGACGAGGCCTATAAAAAGGTTGACCTATTGTTGACACCAACGACACCGACGGCTGCTTTTGCTATTGGCGAAAATATTGGTGATCCGCTGACAATGTATATGAATGATATTTTCACTGTTTCGGTAAATATGGCTGGTTTGCCAGGTATTTCTATACCTGCTGGCATTTCGAGCAATGGCTTGCCTTTAGGTTTGCAATTGATAGGGCAACCATTTGGTGAAGAAACATTATTCAGAACTGCTGATGTGATGGAACAAGCTGCTAACTTTACGGCTTTGCCGCAATTAATGGCAAAATAGATTGAGTGATTGATGGAGAATTCTGCGAAAAAATGTGATTCAATGGCCGAAGTCAGAGCTGAAATTGATCGTCTAGACGATTTAATTTTGCCTCTTATGGCGGAGCGCTCGGGTTATGTTGCGCAGGCTCCTAATTTCAAAACAAAAATTGAAGATGTAGTCGTTCAAGTGAGAATCGACGAAATTGCATTCCGCATGCGGGATGAAGCTAAAAAATTTGGTATGAACGCAAAACTGGCCGAGAATATCTGGCGTGCCTTAATTGATGAACATATAAAGTTTGAACGCGATGAATTTCGTACCATTCATAATGGCGATGTAAAAATAGAGAAGGACACATAATGTCTCTTATTCAAGGTGCAACTGGCGATTGGGAAATCGTACTTGGTTTGGAAATTCATGCCCAAGTGAGTTCAAAGTCTAAATTAATGTCTGGCGCTGCCACAGAATTTGGGGCTGAGCCCAATAGCCAAGTGAGCTTGGTTGATGCTGCAATGCCTGGCATGTTGCCCGTCGTGAACGAATTTTGCTACGAACAAGCTGTTTTAACTGGCTTAGGTTTGAATGCCGAAATTAATTTGGTATCAATCTTTGACCGTAAAAACTATTTTTACCCTGATTTACCACAAGGTTATCAAATTTCACAATTTACCGACCCGATCGTTGGTAAGGGCATCGTGAAAATCGAACTAGCTGATGGCTCGTTCCATGATGTTGGCATCGAACGCTTACATTTGGAGCAAGATGCGGGTAAATCTATCCATGATCTATACCCGAGCCAATCTTGTGTTGATCTGAACAGATCTGGCGTAGCTCTGATGGAAATTGTTTCCGACCCAGACATGCGCACTGCTGAACATGCTAAATTATATGTAAGTAAAATCCGCACAATATTGCGTTATTTAGGCACATGTGATGGCAATATGGAGCAAGGTTCTTTGCGTGCTGACGTGAATGTTTCAGTACGTCGCCCTGGTGATGAATTGGGCACGCGCTGCGAAATTAAAAACATGAATTCTATCCGTAATATCGGTATGGCGATTGAGTATGAAGCGCAGCGCCAAGTTGATATTATTGAAGATGGTGGCACGATTAGCCAAGAAACACGTCTTTGGGATGTATCTAAAGGTGAAACACGCTCTATGCGCTCTAAAGAAGAAGCACATGATTACCGTTATTTCCCTGATCCTGACTTGTTACCTGTGGTGCTTGAACAATCATTTGTTGATGCCATTAAAGCCAGAATTCCAGAATTGCCTGATGCAAAACATGAGCGTTTGATGAGCCAATATGGTTTGAATTCTTATGACGCAAATATCTTAATTGCTGACCCAGAAAATGCCGATTACTTTGAATTGGTGGCAAAAGGCGTTGATGCTAAATTAGCCGTAAACTGGGTAACTGGTGATTTGTTTGGTATGCTGAATAAGCGCGGTTTCACAATTGAAACATCACCAATCAGTGCAGAAAGCCTTGGCGAATTAGTTGGTCTTGTTACTGACAAAACAATTTCAAACAAAATTGCCAAAGAAGTGTTTGAAATGATGTTGGATTCAGATGATTCACCAGCCAAAATTGTTGAAGATAACGGCATGAAACAAGTGACTGATACAGGCGCAATCGAAAAAGCAGTTGACGAAGTGATTGCTGCCAACCCAGATAAAGTTGAACAGGTAAAAGAAAAACCTAAAATGGCTGGTTGGTTTGTTGGTCAAGTGATGCAAGCCACTGGCGGCAAAGCCAACCCACAAGCAGTAAGTGACATGATTAAAGCTAAATTAAATCTGTAATCACAAACTAAATTGATCAAAAAGGCAGCTCATTTGGGCTGCCTTTTTTCATGAAAACAACTATTTGCCAACGTTAATTTCGAGGCTTTTTAGCTTACGATGTAAGGCCGAGCGCTCCATTCCAATAAAGCTGGCGGTTTTTGAAATATTACCACTGAACCGAGAAATTTGAGTGGTCAGATATTCTTTTTCAAACATTTCGCGAGCTTCTCTTAACGGCAAAGACATAATTTCGGTAAGTGAAAAACCAGACATTTGACCATCAACACTTGTATCAATATTCTGTATGTCCTCTACGGAGATTACATTATCACCTGTTTCACCTTTTAGGATTATCAAACGCTCAATATGGTTGCGCAACTCGCGTGCATTGCCAGGCCAAATCTTGGTTTGTAACATGGAGATGGCGTTTTCTGTGAATCTTTTACTAATCAGCCCACCTGTTTGGCAGTAACTGATTGAGAATTCCTCAATTAATTCAGGAATATCTTCACGTCTTTCCTCTAACGTAGGGATGTGCAGAGGCACTACAGCCAAACGATGATATAAATCTTCTCTAAAATCACCTTTGGCAATTGCAAGGGTCAGATCGCGGCTAGATGTGGTGATAATCCGTACATCTACGCGTACTTTTTTATTACCACCAACGCGTTCAAATTGCTGGTTGACTAATACACGTAGAATTTTGGCCTGCATTTCAAGCGGCATATCGCCAACTTCATCTATCATCAAGGTGCCGCCATGGCCCTCTTCAAAAGCACCGATTTTGGTCACATTGCCAAACTGATCTTCAGCACCAAATAATTCTTCATCCAACTTCAGCGAGTCTAAACCAGCACTGTTGATCGTAATAAACGGGCGATTAGCGCGAAATGAAAATTGATGAATAGATTTCGCCGCAAGCTCCTTGCCTGTGCCAGGTAGTCCAGTGATGAATATCCGACTATTTGTGGGGGCAATTTTCTCAATATTCGAGAGCAATTGCCGCGCCAAAGGCGAAGTTCCTGTGATGCCATCAACACCAGTTTTAAGCTTTAATTCAGTATTTTCACGCTTAAGAGTGAAGTTTTCAAGCGCCCGTTCGACCATAAGAATCAACCGATCAACTTTAAACGGTTTTTCGATATAATCATACGCACCTTTACGGATGGCAGAAACGGCAGTTTCAACATTACCGTGACCAGATATAATGACCACGGGCAAATTAGGATGAGCTTGTTTAATAATTTCTAATAACTCAAGCCCATCTAATCGACTGCCTTCAAGCCAGATATCCAACACAATAAGGGAGGGGCGTCGGTCGTTAATCGCAGCGAGCGCGGCATCCGAACTGTTTGCAGTTCGCGCCTCATAACCTTCATCTTCTAATATGCCTGCAATTAGCTCACGAATGTCAATTTCGTCATCTACAATCAATATATCAGCGGCCATCTTCTACTCCAGGAACGTCTTCAGGGTCAATAATTTGTTGGAATTCTAAGGGGAAACTAAGTGTAATAAGTGCACCATGTGCGCGCCCATTCTCTAGCGGAGCATCACCTAGCGCAATGTTGCCGCCATGCTCTTCCATAATACGTTTAACAATTGCAAGGCCAAGCCCTGTGCCTTTGCTACGCGTCGTCATATAAGGTTCTAGTAATTTATCTCGACCTTGCGTTGGCAAGCCAATGCCGTTATCACAAATCAAAATTTTGTAAAAATTCTCATCTTGGGTTGTCGATAAGATAATATGACCTTTATGAGAATCATGATTTAACAGTTTTTCTGCAAAGGCAGTTTCAATTGATTCTGTGGCATTTTTAACAATGTTGGTGATGACTTGCGTTACCAGCCTACGGTCTATAAATAGATCCATTCGCTGTTTTGGTAACTCAACCACGATATCAATATTCGGATTGCCAACTTTTTGCAGAAATATAGCTTCCTTGATACATTTGATAATGTCACTCTTTTTAAGAGTGGCGCTAGGCATTTTAGCAAATGACGCAAATTCATCAACCATATTACCAATATCGCCCACTTGCCGTACAATTGTATCAATACACTGGTCGAAAATTTTATCTTCTGCTGCAATTTCCTTACGATACTTGCGTCTCAAGCGCTCTGCCGAAAGCTGGATAGGCGTAAGAGGATTTTTAATTTCATGTGCAATTCTTCGCGCAATATCCGCCCATGCCGATGTGCGTTGCGCGGTCACGAGATCACTAATGTCATCTAGTGTAATGACATAACCCTCGTTGCGGTTTCCTGAAACCTCTTCGGTAATGCGGTAATTAATTGTGCGGTCATTATTATCAATAGTTAGAGTAATTTGACCGTTTGGTACTTTTAAACCACCCACAAAAAGATTGGACAAAGCTCTACCAAGGGCAGGGGTGATGTCTGTTAGCTTTTGCCCCATTGCATTAGATTGCGTTTCGTTTAACAATTTTTCGGCAGGACCATTTAACAATGTAATATTTTGCTCACCATCTAAGCCCACAACACCAGCAGACACGCCTGAAAGCACGGCTTCGTTGAAGCGGCGCCTGATATCTATTGCCTCATTGGCCGTAATAAGTTCTTGTCTTTGGTCGGTAAGGCGCTGTGTCATGTTATTGAAGGTTAAGCTTAAATCTGCTAAATCGCCTTCATTTTTATTTATGGGTAGCTCTACTTTAAATTGCCCGTCAGACACCAAATGGGCGGCGTTGATAAGCCTGCGAATTGGGTCGATGAGCTGATTAGCAACTTGGATACCAATCCAGATAGCTGATAAAACCAAAGTTAATCCAATGCCAATATACATAAGCGCAAACACAATTTGCACACCATCACGTTGTTTTTCTAGGCTCAAATAATCAAGCCGTGCACTATTTGCATTGAGAATTTGTTGGGTAACCAACGGGTCAATATTGCGATAAACATATAAAAATTGGTCGAAATTTTCCAAATATACCAATACGAGCGACTTGCTTGGGGTTTTTAACTTGGTAATACCTTCTTCCATAGCTTGCCTAATGGCTGCATCCCAAGGCCTTGGAAATGTATTGTCTGGATAATTATCGTATTTAGCTAGAATCTTATCAGTTTTTAGATCCCATATAACAGCACCATCAAGCTGTTTGAATAGTGATTGTACTTCGAGTTCAGTCTCCATATTTGTTCTTGATACGGCATCAGTCTCGATCGAATTTTTATAAAGCGGATAAATTCGATTAACTGCGAGCGCAAGCTCACCGGCACTTTTCCAGACACTGTTTGCATCAGATTCATAATATAAATCGGCAACAGCCAGTGAATTATCAATCACATGTTTTGTACGGTCAGAAAAATAGCTATCTAACCCTTGGCTTAAAATAAAGGACGCGAATATAGCCACAAGAATGGCAGGAATTGCGGAGATGATGGAAAAATAGAAAACCAATCTAGAATGAAGGTTTGCACCCGCCACGTTAGATTTTCGGGCTTTGATTAGTTTTAAAAATTGAACCACAATGAGTGTCAAAATCACAAAAATGGAAATTGAGTTAATGATAACAAGACGTTGAATAATATTATCATTGACTTCGATACTCGTGAGACCTGTAATAACCGCATAGGTGGCAACAGCAATGACGATCATCGCAAATGCACAAATGAAGCCAACAGTACGAAAACTAATAATTTTATATTGCCGTGTTGTAGGGTCAATATAGGTATTGTCGAGGTTTGGGCTCATTATTGGGTCGTCTCATTCGAATCGATGGCTATGTTCAATTTAAACTAGTGTATCATATATGCAACAGTTTTGTAGTTCGAGCTTAGTATTAGAGTGAGACAATTTTATGATCTAGAGTTTTTTGGCTTTTCAATTGGTGTTGGCTTATATATTATAGAGTTTAGATCGAACGAATTTAGGGTTTTAAATGAAAATTGTTATCTGTGGTGCAGGACAAGTTGGCTTTGGTATTGCCGAAGTTTTATCACGCGAACAAAATGACGTGACAGTGATTGATAGAAACCCAGATCTTGTGAAAGCAATTTCTGACCAACTTGATGTGCAAACAGTTGTGGGGCATGGCGCCCACCCCGACATATTAAAGCAAGCAGGTTGCGACAATGCCGATATGATGATTGGCGTAACACTTTATGACGAAGTGAACATGGCGGCTTGCCAAGTTGCGCATAGTATTTTTAATGTGCCAACAAAAGTTGCGCGCATTCGCTCACAAGCCTATCTTGACAAACAATGGGGGGATTTATTCTCTCGCGACCATTCGCCAATTGATGTTATTATTTCACCCGAAATTGAAGTCGGCGAAACAGTGGTGACCCGTTTGGCTTTGCCAGGCGCTTTTGAAATGGTAGGCTTTGTAAGCGATAAAATTGCGTTGGTAGGTATTAATTGTGATGAGTCATGCCCAATTTTAGACACACCAATCAAACAACTTACCGAGCTTTTTCCTGATTTATTTTCGGTTATCGTTGGTATTGAGCGTAATGGAAAGCTCATTGTTGGTAATGGTCAGGAGCATTTGTTTGCGGGCGATAATGTCTATCTAATTGCAGATTATGGTCAAGTTTCTCGTTTGTTAGGAATTTTTGGCAAACGCGCAGAACAAACTAACCACGTAATTATTGCTGGTGGCGGCAATATTGGTCTTTACGTCGCTAAACGCCTCGAAAATTTAAGTCGTTCAGTGAAAGTGAAAATTATTGAAAATAACAATGAGCGTGCCGAATTTATAGCTGATGAATTAGACAATACGCTGGTTTTACATGGCAGCGCGTTGGAAAGTGAAATATTAAGAGAAGCTGGAGTTGCCCGTGCGGGTACTTTTGTTGCCCTCACAAATAATGACCAAGTGAACATGCTAGCTTCGGTCATGGCAAAAAAAGAAGGCGCAGACACAACGGCTTGTTTGTTAAGTAGTGATAAATATACCGAATTAATTCCATCCCTTGGCATTGATGCTTACATCAACCCAAAATCAACCACGATTTCGCGTATTTTACAATATGTAAGGCGTGGGCGTATTCGTGGTGTTCACTCTATTTTAAATGGACAAGGTGAAGTGATTGAGGCCGAAGCATTGCAAACATCACCCTTGGTAAAGAAACCTTTGCGAGATGTGAATTTGCCCGAAGGTGTGCGTATCGGAGCCATTGTAAGAGACGGCAAAGTGATGATGCCAAATGGTGATTTGATAATTAATGCTGGTGATCGGGTTGTTATATTTGCCATGGCAAGTGCAGTGCGCCAAGTTGAACAGTTATTTAGAGTGAGCATAGACTTTTTCTAAACCAAATCCGCATTTCTATAGGCGAATAAATGAATAAAAACGGCAGTTTATACTATCTAGGCATGGGCATTATCATTGTCGGCATAGCTGAATTGTTTTTGATGTTTTTTGCCATTCTAATGGGTGATGTTACATCTGTTTACTCCTTCGCAGGCGCGGTTATTATCGCGATTTTTTGTGGTAGTGTGCTTATTTTGGCTACAAAAGGCGAGTATGAAGCCCTTGGTAGGCTTGATTCCATACTTTTACTTGTTTATTTTTGGGTGATTATTCCTGTTTTTGCCGCCATACCTTTTTATCTTTACCTAGGCTCGGCCGCAAAATCTTACATTGAAGCTATCTCTGCCCTCACAACAACTGGCGCATCTGTCATTGAATATGGCCGTTATATTCCCAAGACACTGTTTTTGTGGAGGAATTTGCTTGCTTGGAGTGGTGGATTACTGACCATTACTATGGTAATATTAATTCTCGCTCCATTTGGTGTCGGCGGATTACGTGATAAAAGTTCGTTGCTTTTAGGCTCTAAATATAAAAAAAGCGGTAATTTTGCACCTGTTTTAACAATGGTTGGTGGTGCATATGGCCTGGTAACCGTTATTTTAATTGTGGCACTTATGTTCTCGGGGGCGAAGCCTTTTGATGCTGCCAATATTATATTTTCGACCATATCTACAACGGGTTACAACAACTACCATATTGGGTTTGGCTACTTCGACAATGGGTTTACTGCATTTATATTGATGGTTGCGATGGTTATGGGTGGCGCTTTCATCACTGTATTTTTTAGGCAGTTTTTAAGCTCGAAAAACAGCCTCAACTTCAACATTGAGGTTAAGTTTTTTGTCATAATTTGTGTGTTTTTTGCTTTAGCGGTTTCTGTATTTAGCTATTTCAATAAACAATCAACGTTAATGGATATTTCAAGTTATTATTTCTACGCTTTGTTTGATGCTGTATCCATATTATCCACCACGGGCTTGATTTATGACACAGCTTGGCAACCTGTAAGCTTTTATTATGCGTTGGCATTGTTTGGAGGCGCATCATTTACAACTGCAGGTGGTATGAAGCTTTTTAGGCTGATAATCTTTATGAAACACACCAAAATGGAGGTGAACCAGCTAATATTTCCTCACAGCGTAACTTCGAACCGCTTTTTAGATATGCGCTTAGATGGTAAATTTATGGGCTTGATATGGAGTTTCTTCATTGCATATATATTTTTAATTGTTATCTTATCTGTCATTACTGCAAATTATAATTATGATTTAAATACGAGCTTATTAAACGCCATTGGTGCAGTTGCTAATATTGGTCCATTTGCCGAATTTATGTTAGCCAAAGGGCAAGATGTTGTACCGTTTGCGCAGTTTGAAACAACTTTGCAGCTATGGTTGAGTGCAGGTATGATATTGGGGCGGCTAGAGGTGATCTCGGTTCTGGGATTACTTAATCTAGCATATTGGAAAAATAGATAATAGTAGGAGATGTAAATGTCGAGAATAGCATTTGTGAATGGACAGTTTGTACCACATAACGAGGCCGTTGTGCATATTGAAGACCGCGGCTACCAGTTTGCTGACGGTGTTTACGAAGTATGTGAGATACGTGACAACCAAGTTATTGACCTTGATGGACATTTGAAACGCCTTCAATATTCGCTAAGTGAATTACAGATGAAAATGCCAATGAATGAATTGGCACTTGCTGTGAAAATGAAACAAACGGTTAAACTAAACCGTGTGAAAGATGGCTTGATATATTTACAAGTCACACGTGGGGTATCACCGAGGAACCATGCTTTTCCACCATCACATGTAAAATCATCAATTGTTTTAACAGCAAAATCTGTTTCGCCAACGAGTAAAAAATCCTACTATGAAAATGGCGTCGCGGTGATAAGTGTACCCGAAAATAGATGGGCTAGACCTGACATAAAAACAATCGGATTGCTGCCAAATTGTATGGCGAAGCAAGAAGCCAAAGAGCAAGGCGCATTTGAAGCTTGGTTTGTAGATGATGATGGATTGGTTGTTGAGGGCTCCTCATCTAACGCATGGATCATAAATCAAGACAATGAAATTATTACCAAAAGTGCCGATGGTAGTATCTTAAAAGGTATTACGCGCGCTGCAATATTGCGCCAAATTGATGCGCATAACCTTACGATTGTGGAACGCCCATTTAGTTTAAGAGAAGCCATTTTGGCAAAAGAGGCCTTTATATCTTCGGCAACAACAATTGTTTTACCTGTTGTGAAAATTGATAATCATCTAGTTGCTGGTGGAAAAGTGGGTAAAATTGCTAAAAATCTATTTAAAGAGTTTTATGATTTTGCGCAAAAAACCGACATTTAAGTTAAAAAGAGCATATATTTTTGCCATATGCTAAGAAACACAGCTTTTAGAAGCTTTCTTCTTGCAATCACTTGGCCTTTGTTTAATGCTTAAAACACTGGAACAGGCGATTGGGAATATCCATCGCTGATTTAATGAGGGAAATTATGGCATCTGAACGCTCAAATAACCTACAAGACGTATTTTTAAATAATGTGCGTAAGGAAAAAAATCCAGTAACCGTTTTTTTGGTAAACGGTGTAAAACTACAAGGAATTGTCACTTGGTTTGATAATTTTAGTGTATTGTTACGCCGAGATGGTCATTCACAATTGGTGTATAAACATGCAATTTCGACCATTATGCCAGCAACACCCATTCAACTATACGATTTTGACGAATCAGAAGAAAAATAATCATTAAATGCCCGATAAAGATACAGACACAGATATTGAACTAGAAGAATTTGATTACGACCCTGAAGCCATTGCAGATCAATTAGACGCCAATGTAAACGTGCATGACGTTGAGACTGTTGCGGGCGATCATTGCTTTGTTATGCAATTGGATTTTTCTAAAGTCAAAACCACAAAAATCACTGGACAAGCCGAGCACGCAGATATGCGTAGTTTGGACGCACAGCTTGAAGAAGTTATTGGCCTAGCAGAAGCGATTGAACTAAAAGTTGTTGGGACCGCCATCACGCGCGTGAATAAATTTAGCCCTGCCACTTTGTTTGGTAAAGGCAAGGTAGATGAACTTGGCAAAATGCTGCATCAACATGAAGCAGAACTTGTTGTTGTGAACACAGTTTTGACACCAGTTCAGCAAAGAAATTTAGAGACCGCCTGGAGTGTGAAAGTTCTTGATCGCACAGGTTTGATTTTGGAAATTTTTGGTGCAAGAGCTGAAACCAAAGAGGGTAAGTTGCAAGTTGCATTGGCGAACTTAAACTACCAACGCGGCCGTTTGGTGCGTAGTTGGACCCATTTGGAACGCCAACGTGGTGGCACTGGTTTTACCGGCGGCCCTGGTGAAACACAGATTGAATCTGACCGTCGCGCGATTCAGGTGCGGATTTCTAAGCTTCAAAAGCAATTGGCGCAGGTTAAAAGAACCCGTGGATTGCACAGAACTGCTCGTAAGAAAATACCTTTCCCTATTGTAGCCCTTGTTGGCTATACCAATGCAGGGAAATCGAGTTTATTTAATGTTCTTTCTGGTGCAGACGTTTTGGTGAAAGACATGTTGTTTGCTACACTTGACCCTACAATGCGCCAAGTCGAGCTACCAACAGGCCTCACAATTATCATGTCGGATACAGTTGGATTTATTTCGAATCTTCCTCATGAACTGGTGGCCGCATTTCGCGCCACACTTGAAGAAGTGCTGGAGGCTGATTTGATTCTGCATGTTGAAGACATTGCTTCGGAAGACACTGAAGCTCAAGATCTTGACGTGCAATTGATACTAAAAGACCTAGGTATCGGCGATGAATATCAAATTCCTATTGTAAAAGTTTGGAATAAAACTGATCTTTTGGACAGTGATGCGCGAGAAGCCGCTGAAAATATTGCTGCTGAAGATAAAAACATCATTCCGATTTCTGCTGTTAAATCTACTGGTTTGCTTGAACTTTCGAAACGCATTGAAAGTGTTTTACAAAAAGATCATGAATTTTACAAAATGACTTTATCACCCGCACGCGGCGCTGAATTAGCTTGGATATATAGACATTGCCAAGTGAAAGAGCGTGATGATATGGAAGATGGAATGATTGAGCTGAATATTATGGTTGATGCCAAGCATAATGAGCAATTCCGAAATAAATTCCATGTAGAACTAGACTTAGACATGCGCGAAGAATGGGAAAAATAATGAATGACGGATGTCTGACATTAGGAATTGATCATTTAGGCCTATCAGTATCGAAATTAGACGAAACTGTTAGTTTTTTTGTGCAAGGGTTGGGCTGGAAAGAAGTGGGGCACAAGCCAAACTATCCGGCAGTTTTTGTAAGTGACGGCAATATAACGCTTACATTATGGCAAACTGTTGCCGATAAACCCGTTAAATTTGATCGTAAAAACAATGTTGGTTTGCATCATTTAGCATTAAAATTAGCAACTGAGGCCGATTTAAACAAGCTATTTGAAAGAGTGAAAAACTGGCCAATGGTTCTCGTCGAGTTTTCGCCAGAATTTTCAGGGGCGGGGCCAAAGGTTCATTTTATGATAAATGAACCCTCGGGAAACCGTATAGAATTTGCATTTGATCCAAGATAATAATCTTATTAGTAGCGGCGGATAAGCCCTACTAATTTGCCTTGAATGCGAACGCGATCAGGGCCAAATATTCTAGTTTCAAAAGCAGGGTTTGCAGCTTCAAGAGCAATGCTATCTCCCTTTTTACGCAAGCGTTTAAGCGTTGCTTCTTCTTCGTCAATTAGCGCAACAATAATGTCACCATTATTGGCATTGGCTTGTTGTTTGATAATCACTGTGTCGCCATCTAGAATACCAGCTTCAATCATAGATTCGCCGCTAACCTCTAGCGCGAAATGATCGCCATTGCCGAGCATTTCTATTGGCACTGTTACATCATTATCATGCTCTTGAATGGCCTCGATAGGCACACCAGCAGCAATTGTACCCATAATAGGAACAGTGATGCTTAATTGCTCATCATTAGCTGGTTGGGCGTTACTTGCCGCGGTTTTATTAAGGCTGCCCTCTATAACAGAAGGTTGGAAGCCTTTTTGGCGCGCAACACTTGGTGAGGCAGATTCTGGAAGCTTAATAATTTCCAAAGCACGGGCACGGTGAGCAAGACGACGGATAAAACCGCGCTCTTCCAATGCAGTGATGAGACGATGAATACCAGATTTAGATTTAAGATTAAGTGCGACCTTCATCTCGTCAAACGACGGAGAGACACCTGTTTCCTTAATGCGCTCATTAATGAACATGAGCAATTCGAATTGTTTGCGGGTTAACATATTATCACCTTGATGATTAGAATCAATTTAGTACAAAACAAGAACTTTATACATGTTCCTATTTTGTTTTACAAGGTAATTGTTGATGAAGCGTTACAATCTTCTACATTTGTTCTTTTGTAATTTACCTGCGTTTTAGCAGTTGGCTTGTCGCTTGCTCCACGTTTTCTTGGCGCATAAGGCTTTCACCAATCAAAAAACTATTGATATTATGTTGGCTCAATCGGGCTAAATCGGCTGAACCAGTCATACCGCTTTCGCCAACGATGATTCGGTCATCATCAATGTATTTTGCCAAATCTTCAGAAACTGTCAGGCTTGTTTCGAAGGTTTTTAAATTACGATTATTCACTCCAATAAGGGGTGTTTTTAGCTTAAGTGCACGTTCTAATTCTTGTTTATCATGTACTTCGGCCAGCACATCTAAGCCCAAATCTGTGGCAACTTGCTCTAACTCTTGTGCTAAATCGTCATCTATCATGGCCATAATCAGTAAAATGCAATCGGCACCCCAGGCACGTGCTTCTAGCACTTGATATGGGTCGAGCATAAAGTCTTTACGCAATATCGGTAGATCGACCACCTCGCGCGCTTGTTTTAAAAACTCTGGTGCGCCTTGAAACGAAGGGGTGTCAGTAAGAATAGACAAACAAGTTGCACCACCTGCTTGATAAGCTTGCGCCAATTCAACGGGATTAAAATCCTCCCGAATAAGGCCTTTTGATGGACTGGCTTTTTTAATTTCGGCAATCAACGCATAATCACCCGCAATTACTTTGGCTTTGATGGCTTGATAAAAGCCGCGTTTTACTTTTTGCGCAGATATTTGTTCTGCTAATTCTTGAACAGAAACGTTCAGTTTGGCAGCCGCCACTTCTTCGCGTTTATACGCGGCAATTTTATCTAATATATTCATGAGTTGGATAGCTCCACCAATTTATTAAGGCTTTTAAGCGCTGCACCAGAATCAATTGATTGTGTGGCAAGCTTTACGCCTTCATGCAAATCTGCAACTTTACCCGCTACAATTAGCCCTGCAGCAGCGTTTAAAATTGTAATGTCTCGATAAGCCGATTTGTGACCGCCCATAATTTTGCGCAAGGCAGCCGCATTAAACTCGGGGTCACCACCTTTTAATTGTGCGGTTGTACCTAATGTAAAACCATAATCTTTTGGATCAATTTCAAATGTACTTATCACGCCATCTTTTAGCTCAGCCACGTAACTATTGCCTGTGATTGTAAGCTCATCTAAGCCATCACTGCCATGCACCACCCACACATGTTCACTACCTAATTCTTTGAGTACATTTGCGATTGGTTCTACCCATTCCTTAGCAAATACGCCCAAAACTTGGCGTTTAACACCCGCTGGGTTGGATAATGGGCCAAGCAAGTTAAATATGGTTTGAATGCCCATTTGCACGCGTGCAGGGCCAACAAAGCGCATTGCCGAATGATGTTTAATGGCATATAGGAAACCAATGCCTGCCTCATCTATACATTTAGCCACTTTATTGGCGTCAATGGTAACGTCCACCCCAAGTGTTTCGAGAACTTGAGCAGTACCAGAAAGCGATGACAGCGCGCGGTTGCCATGTTTGGCTATAGTTACACCACAACCTGCGATTACGAATGATGCTGCAGTTGAAATATTATAACTACCAGAACCATCACCACCTGTGCCACAAGTATCTATAGCATGTGGTGGCGCTTTGACCTTCGAAGCTTTGCTACGCATAATTTTGGCCGCGCCTGTGATTTCATCGACAGTTTCGCCGCGCATACGGATTGCGGTGAGTAGCGAACCAATTTGTGCATCTGAGGCATTGCCAGACATGATGATTTCGAACGCGGCAGCAGCTTCATCTTGGCTGAAAGTTTCACCCTTAACCGCTCGGCTGATAAATGGCTTTAGGGCATCATAGTTTTTTGGTGCTTCGGTTGTGTTTTTAGGCACAGCTTTAGATGCTGTGTTTGATGTGCTGTTACGCAAAGTCACGCCTGCGCTGCGTAAAAAATTACCTATCATTTCGTGCCCATATTCGGACGCGATTGATTCGGGGTGAAATTGCACACCATATATTGGTTTGGTTTTATGAGCCAAAGCCATAATCACACCGTCTTCTGTCATGGCGGTTGCTGTTAGGCAATCTGGCAGAGTAGCGGGGTTCACTGTTAAAGAATGATAGCGCGTTGCATCAAATTCTTCGGGTATATTTTCAAACAAAACATCGTCAATATGTTTTATTTTGCTGGTTTTGCCATGACGAATTTCATCGGCTCGTACAACGTCACCACCAAAATTTTGGGCAATGGATTGATGGCCAAGACACACCCCAAAAATAGGAATACTACCATCGGTTTCTGCAATAAGCTCTAGACAAATGCCGGCATCATTAGGGGTTTTAGGGCCAGGCGATAAAATAATTGCATCTGGTTTTTTGGCAATCACCTCGGCAACGCTGATTTTGTCATTGCGCCACACTTCAATATCAGGCGTGAATTTACCAATATAATGGTATAAATTATAGGTAAAGCTATCATAATTATCAATTAGAATGATCATAATTTAGTCCTCACTGGCCATATTTGGATGCGTTGGCAAGGTTAATGGCCTCTTCGGCCGATCTGAACAAAGCTTTGGCTTTATTGACACATTCTTGCTGTTCACTATCTGGGTCGCTATCGGCCACAATGCCGGCGCCTGCTTGTACGTGCATTTTACCATCTTTAATGATGGCTGTACGCAATACGATGCAAGTGTCCATATTTCCATCGGCACCAAAATAACCCACACAGCCTGCATATGGCCCACGTTTGATGTTTTCTAGCTCTTCGATCACTTCCATCGCCCGCACTTTGGGTGCGCCTGAAACTGTACCTGCAGGAAAACCAGCCATGAGTGCATCAATGGCATCATATCGACTATCTAGCTGCCCTGTAACATTAGATACGATGTGCATGACTTCGCTGTAATATTCCAAAAAGAAGCTATCAGTAATCTCGACCGAACCAAGTTGTGAAACATGGCCAACATCATTGCGACCTAAATCGAGCAACATTAAATGCTCGGCAAGCTCTTTTTTATCGGCTAGTAATTCGGCAGCATAGGCTTTTGTTTCGGCAATTGTTTTGCCGCGTGGTCTTGTGCCTGCAATGGGGCGAATACTCACCTCATTATCACGCACTCGCACCAAAATCTCGGGGCTAGAACCCACCACGGCCACATCATCAAAATCTAGATAATAGAGGAAAGGTGAGGGGTTTATGCGTCTTAAAGCTCTATATAGTGCAAATGGCGTGAGCGTAAAATCGGTGGTGAAACGTTGGCTAAGCACCACTTGGAAAATATCGCCCGCCATAATATATTCTTTGGCTTTTTTGACCATGCCTTTATATTCGTCGGGTGTCATGTTCGATGTAGGTTCTGAAAAAGTATATTCTTCTTCATCCTGCGCCATTTGGGGGCGCGGGCCATTAAGTAAGTCGATGGCATTGGTGAGCCGATTAACGGCTTTACCATGTGCTTTTTGCGCATCCACTTTTTCGTCATGCCAAACCGAAGTGACGAGGATTATTTCCTCTTTCACATTATCGAAAATAGCGATAATGGTTGGCCTAATCATATACATATCAGGTAAATTGAGCGGGTCGGGCAGGTCGGCATCTATGGTTTCGACAAGCTTAACCGTATCGAACCCCATATAGCCATATATGCCCATCATGGGCGGTACATCTTCTGGCATATCAATACGAGACTCATCTAAGAGTTGACGCAAATTGCCGAGGGTGTCGCCATCTTGTGCTTCAAATTGCTTACTATCTTTTAAGGCATCTCGGTTTATTTCGGAATCATTACCCGCTGCGCGCCATATAAGATCTGGCTCCATACCAACCATGGAATAACGACCTTTTTGAGTGCCGTCATTAACAGATTCAAGCAACATGCAGTTGGTTTTATTAGCGGTAAGTTTTTGCAAGGCAGAGATAGGTGTTTCTAAATCTGCTATATGTCGCGTGTATACAATTTGGGGGCGTCTCTCGTTATAAACTTTAGAGAAATCGCCTAAATTTGGGGTTATTTTCATTAAAATAGCCTAGAACTACTGATTGGCAGTTTCCGCGCCAGTGATGCGGTCTACCAAATCTTGATTTATTGAAATCCCATACACACCTTTGTTATTTTCGATATAACTTTCAAGCAAAGTGGCAGCTAAGTTCGGCGCGATTGATTGTGCGATCTGGCTGTTTTCTTCACCTAATTCATTGGTGTCTGGGGTGATGATTTCTTTCAATTGCATCATGATATAAGTATCTTCACCATTTTGCTGGCTCGGAACAAACGCATACTCATTTTGCTTGATGGCAAACAAAGCGGTAATCGCTTCTTGAGACAATTGAACAGATTGCGTGCTGCGGGTAACCGCGCTTGCAATGGAAACAGCATCAACTATACCTTCGGACAGAATACCAATTTCTCCACCAGTGGCGGAAAGTGATTCTGCCTTGGCAAGAAGTGCCTGTGCAGTTTCTTGGCTTCGCCAGAGTGCGTTCACTTCATCTTTAACATCGGCTAAGTTTTTATTTGTTCTTTCAGTGATTTTATTGACTACATACCACTGTAGGCCACCATTAGCAGTATCTAACGGTTCATTATCAATGGCTTCATCAGTTGTGAAAATACCGCTTAACAGTGCAGGAGTAATGCCCGCTTCTACAGCGTTACCATCCACATCTTCTGAACTAGTGCTAAGTGCAGGAATGTTATTATAAGTAATTTCAATTTTTTGTGAAATTTCTTTAAATGTAGCACCGCCTGCAATTTCATCTTCAACCACATCGCGCATTTCATAAACTTTGTCGATGGCTAAGCGCAGCGCTTCTGATTGCTCAATGCTCGCTTTTACATCTTCAAATGTTTTAACAATAGCAGGAGTAATGCTTGAAACATTTACCAATGCTATGCCTAGACCTAGGTCGATTGGTTCACTAACTTGGTTTGCTTCGAGCGCAAACGCGATATCGGCCATTTTTTGATTAGGAAGGCTAGCTTTTGCAAAACTACCAATTTTATAACTTGTGTCGGCAATGCCTTTTTCTAATGCAAGTTCTGCAAATGTTGTGCCGTCTTGTGCTTTTTTATAAGCCGCTTGCGCATCTTCCATATTGTCATAAACAAGTTGCGAAAGGTCTCTTGTCTCAACACTGTTATAAGAATCCTTAGACAATTCATAAAGGTCTTTCACTTCATCTGCATTAGGCACCATGCTTTTTGCAATGGTTTCAGCGTCCAATGTCAAAGTATCTGCTTGGCGATATTCTGGCGCATCAAATTGAGTGATTACAGTTTTGTAAAAAGTTTCTAATTCATCACCTGTTGGTGTTTCGCCAATTTCAACATTTGCAGGAGAGATGTGGAAAAATTCGGCAATACGTTCTTGGTCTTTAAATTCAGCAATTACACTGGTGAAAATTTCAGGGCTGAACTGAATGTTAGCCAGACCGTCAGTTAGTTGGTCGATGATTTTTTGGTCTTTAATCAGTTTAACATAATCTTTTTCGGTTAGGTTATTTTGGCGCATCAACCCATCAAAGGTAGATTTATCAAATTCGCCCGAAATAGACTGAAAATTTGGGTTGTCGGTTATGGTCTTTGCAGCCACTTCATCGTCAATAGCAAGGTTTAATACCATACCCGTATTGTCTAACGCAGCGCGGTTAATCATACGTTCCATTACCGTTTGTTCGATTAGATTTAGGAATTCAGGTTGTAATTGTTGACCTAAGCGGCGTGAATAATTATTGGCCTCTTGGCTGTATTCGGCATAGAACTCATCGCCCGTTACGTTGGCATCGCCAACACTAGCAACATAATTACTAGATTGAACACTAGAATAAGAAAGTAAGCCACCTGTGGCAATAAAGCCAAGAACAACGATACCAAGAAATATTTTTACAAACCAGTTGTCCGAGCTTTTGCTCATTGCAATTAACATTCTACAATTCCTTACATAATAACACTATTTGGGGCATCATAAATATCCCACCATGTAACACAAGCCCTACAATACAAAAAAGGCAAAAAAACTGCATTTTATCAAGGTAATTAGAGTTATGCTTAATACCATTGCAAAATAGCATTTGTTTTGCACCTTTAAATGGCTTAGATTTGCCGCAAATCACAGTCTAATTTTTAGAGATGCGTAAACGAAAGGCAAATACATGACTAACCAACCTAGAGCGCTTGTTGCAGGCAATTGGAAAATGAACGGCTTAAAAGCTTCTTTGACCGAAATTGATTCTTTAAACGAAAAAATTGCAAACAACCCAAGCATGAAATGCGATATGATGATTTGCCCATCGGCAACTATATTGGGTGCTGCTGTAGAGCGCGCAACAAAATTAGAAATCGGCGCACAAGATTGCCATGCTGCACTAAGTGGCGCCCATACAGGCGATGTTTCAACTGAAATGTTGACAGATCTAGGCGTAACGGCTGTAATTTTAGGCCATAGCGAACGACGCGCTGACCATGGCGAGACTTCTGCTGAAGTTGCCGAAAAAGTGGTTGCTGCACAACGTGCTGGCCTAGTATCAATTATTTGTGTTGGTGAAACTGAAGCAGAACGTAAATCTGGCCAACATTTAAATGTTGTGTCGGCACAAATTTCTGAATCTATACCGCTTGATGGCACACATGCTGACAATATTGTTGTTGCATATGAGCCAGTTTGGGCGATCGGTACAGGCCTTGTGCCAAGTGCTACAGATGTTGCTGAAATGCACGCACATATTCGTGACCTACTTAAAGGCATGTTTGAAGCCGATGGCGACAAAATGAGCATTCTTTATGGCGGTAGTGTTAAAGGTTCTAATGCAGCTGAGCTTATGGGTGTTGCCAATGTAAATGGCGCATTGGTTGGCGGCGCAAGCCTAAAAGCAGATGACTTTTTTGGCATCGTTGAAGCGGCTTATCTTTAATATATAAATTTTGTGCCATTAATCACCTGAGTTTTTAATTACCTAGGTTTTTAATGGCATTTAAAATAGTTGGTAGTGCTTCGCGAGCGGCTTCATAGCCAAGTTCATACAGTTCTTCTGCTCTATCAAATTCAAATGCCCCAATATGTTTAACATCAGGCGTGATGATCGCATCGGGTGGATCACCCGCCAAACGGGTGCGGGCAATACGATCTTGCATTATATTGAATGATGCCATGGTCACCGACCCTAAACTCGGTTCCTCGGTTTTTCCAGTTATTATGCCCGATTTTGCGCGCTCAATAACTTCTATATTTTGCTCTCTACTATTGCCAGCGTCTGGCTCACAATTTCCATTTGGTTGGTTTTTTGCCAGATAAATTTCGGATGTCAGGCCAAATGCGATGACTATTTTTGCGCCAAATGCGCGACATACTGAAACTGGGATAGGATTGACCAACGCGCCATCGGTAAGCCAACGGCCGTTAACCTCTAGAGGAGAAAAAACGCCAGGCATTGCAAAGCTAGCGCGAATGGCAGGAATTAATGCACCATCACGGAGCCAAACCTCGTGGCCTGTTTCTAACTCTGTGGCAATGGCGATAAACGGTATTTCCAACTCATCAAACTCAATGCCGCCCAGATATTTTGTCAATTCGGCAACCAAATAATTGCCTTTGATGATGCCACCACCTAGCCTTAAATCCATAAAAGAAAACATACGGCGCTTGGTCATGGAAAAAGCGAAATTCTTTAAATCTTCTAACTTGCCTGCACTATAACATGCACCTGCCACAGCGCCCATAGAGGTGCCACATATTAAGTCTGGCTTAATACCCGCTTCTTGTAAAAAGGTAAGCATGCCAATATGCGCCCAACCTTTTGCCGCACCGCCACCCATGGCAAAAGCTATAAATGGTGGCTCATTTGTTTTTTGATCTAACATATAAGCATGCTAGCCATTGACATAAAAAAAGCCACAACAAAATAAATTGTTATGGCTTTAGTAAGAACTATATAAGACTAACTATACAATGGTTGGGTTAGGTGCATCACCGTAAACTTCTTTGGGATCAAAGGTTTTTGACTCTTCTTTATAGTCTAACTTTAAGTCTGCAGTTGGGGCTTTACCAAGCGGGATTGAGCGATAAAAACAGCTCATATACCCAACATGGCAACTCGCGCCAGAGCCAGATACATCTACAACCATCCAAATGGCATCTTGGTCGTCATCAATGCGCAAATCGACAATTTTTTGCACCAAGCCAGAGGTCGCGCCTTTGTGCCACAACACTTGGCGTGAACGGCTCCAATAATGCGCTTCACCAGTTTCAATGCTTTTAATGAGAGCGTCTCTATTCATGTAGCCGAGCATTAAAACATCACCTGTTTCATTGTCGGTTGTTACACAAGTGATGAGGCCATCATTGTCAAATTTTGGTGCTAAATCGTGAGCTTCTTCAACTTGTTCGATGGTCAAGCGTTCTGCAAATGGTGTGTTTTTTTCAGTCATAATTTGTGCCTTTAAATGGGTGGCTTTATTAACTACGGATCATAGACATGAACGAGGCTTTCATCTCAGGACTGTCATATTCGCCTCTAAATTGGGTTGTGATTGTATCGACATTAGGCTTCATTACACCGCGCATGCTCATGCATTGATGTTCGGCCTGCACAAATACAGCAACACCAAGAGGCGATAAAGCTTCTTCGATAGCGTTGGCAATTTGGGCGGTCATTTTTTCTTGAATTTGTAAGCGGCGTGCATAAATATCAACCACGCGTGCGATTTTGGAAATACCAACCACTGCTTTATTAGGAATATATGCAATATGGGCTTTGCCGATAAACGGAGCCATATGATGTTCGCAATGGGAATTAAAATTAATATCGCGCAGCAGCACAATATCGTTATAACCACCAACTTCACCAAAACGACGCTCTAAAATGTCGATAGGGTCTAGGTCATAACCACTAAAATACTGCTCATAGGCTTTTACAACACGCTTTGGCGTATCTTGTAGGCCTTCGCGCTCGGGGTTGTCACCAGCCCATGCAAGCAATGTCTTCACTGCTGCTTCGGCTTCTTCACGGCTTGGTTTTACCAATTTACTCATTGGGTCTTAACCTTTCTGATAAAATCGCAATGTTGCGACCACGGCGCCCTATATTTGTTTTACTTTTTCAAAACAATTAGGGTATAAATTGAAAAATGTAAGTTTTCAAGTTCTGAATGATAAATAGATGCTAAATAAAGTATATAGCGATAAAATTATTAAATATGCAGCCAATATACCCATGCAGCAGCGCCTCACATCGCCAGATGCAAGTGCGGCAAGGCGTAGTGCTTTTTGTGGTAGCCATATTATTATCGACATAAAAGTGAAAAACGGTAAAATTATTGAATTTGGGCAAGAAATTGAGGCTTGTGCGCTTGGTAGCGCGGCATCTGCCATTGTTGCCGATTATATAATTGGAGCCACCATAGATGAAGTGTTACAGGCCCATACTGAACTCACAAATATGTTAAAAAACGGCACGGGCAAACCCTCTGGTCGTTTTAGTGAATTAGAAGTTTTGCAATCTGTTGCTGCATTTCCAAATCGACATACATCGACATTATTGATATTGGATGCGCTAGTTGATGCCATAGGAGAATTTGGATGATTGAACAAATAATACAGGCCAATGAGCGGATTAAAATAGCTCCCCATGCCGTTATTACCACGCCTCTAGAAAAAAGCCTGCTGCTTAGTGCGCAAACAGGTGCAAATATTCACCTAAAATATGAAAGTTTGCAATTATCAGGGTCGTTTAAGTTACGAGGCTCTACCAATAAGCTTTCTCAATTGTCAGTCGCGGAATCCGAAAATGGTGTGATTACGGCCAGTACAGGCAATCATGGGTTAGGCGTTGCGACTGCCGCGAAGTTATTGGGTGTTAAGGCCACCATATATGTACCAGAAACGGCATCTGCCGTTAAGCTAAATGCCATTAAGCTGTTGGGTGCAAACTTAATAACTGTCAAAGGTGATGGATATGTTGCCGAAACCACAGCCCGCGCGGCTGCAAAAGACAACGGCCTTACCTATGTTTCGCCCTATAATGACATGGAAGTAATTTGCGGGCAGGCCACATGTGGTCTAGAAATTATGCAGCAATTACCCGATGTAGATGCCATTTTTGTAGCTGTTGGCGGGGGTGGGCTAATTGGTGGTTCTGGGCTTTTTGCCAAATCTGTAAACCCAGACATTGAAATTGTTGGTTGCTGGCCAGAGGTTGCCAAGAGTTTTTATCATGCTTTAGAAACTGGTAAGGTCGTCGATGTTGAGGAAGGCAAAACGCTTTCTGATGGCACAGCGGGTGGTGTGGAGCATGACACAATCACGCTAGAATTATGCAAAAAAGTAATTGATACCACCGTGCTGGTAAGTGAAAAAGAAATTGCGACCGCCATGCGATTGGTGGCAGAAACAGAACGCCAAATTATTGAGGGTGCAGCAGGAGTTGCCGTGGCATCCGCGTTAAAAGCTGTGAATGACAACCCTGATAAATACAAAGATAAAAACGTTGTAATTGTTGTTTGTGGGCGCAATATTGAATTCGAAAAATATCTAAAAATCATAAGCTAAACATTGACATATAAGCATGAGAATGTATGTTGAATTTATGGGGTTTGCGAATGCCCCGTGAGGCTTAGGCCAAAAACTCGCGTCCATCAAATTCTATTTATAGGAGGAAGGACGCTATGACGTCTCCTAATCAAATTACCCCAACTCAATTGAACCGTCTTATCGGTTTACCAAACGCGCCCACCATCATCGATGTATGTATTGATGAAGATTTTGCCCTTGATGAGCGGTTAATCCCAACAGCTAAACGCCATCCTTTTGATGAAATTGCCACCTTAGCACCTGAGTTGAAGGACAAACGAGTGGTGATTATTTGCAAAAAAGGTTTAAAATTAGGCCAAGGTGCAGCAGCCGTGTTACGCACCTATGGCATTGCGGCTGAAAGTGTTGAAGGTGGTAATTATGCATGGCGCGATGCGGGATTACCCATGATTCCTGCCATAAAAATTGCCAATATAAACAGCACTGAAAACACCCTTTGGGTTACGAAGCAGCGCCCGAAGATTGACCGCATTGCATGCCCTTGGCTTATCAGGCGATTTGTTGATAAAAATGCGAAATTTTTGTATGTGGAGTCTGCTCATGTATTAGATGTCGCCGAAAAGTTTAATGCCATTCCATTTGATGTCGAGGGTGTTGAATTTTCCCATCGTGGTGACGGCTGTACTTTTGACACCATGCTTACCGAATTTTGCATAGAAACCAAAGCCCTTAAGCGTATGGCGACGATCATACGCGGTGCTGACACCAATAAGCATGATTTAGCACCGCAAGTGGCCGGATTATTAGCCATTTCACTTGGCCTTTCGCGCCAATATAAAGATGATTTGCAGCAGCTGGATGCCGGTATGGCGATATATGACGCCTTGTATCGGTGGGCGCGCGATGCGGTTGCTGAGCAACACGATTCGCAAACTCAAACGGGGGCGTGAATATGAAAGCGAATTCAAAACCCAGCATCAGAGAAATTTTTATGGTGTTTTTAAAAATAGGGCTGCTATCATTTGGTGGCCCGGCTGCACAGATTGCTTTGATGCATAAAATGATTGTAGATGAGAAAAAGTGGTTACAAGAACAGCAGTTCTTAAACGCCTTAAGCTTTTGCATGTTGTTACCAGGGCCAGAGGCCATGCAACTTGCTACCTACGCGGGTTGGCGATTGAAAGGCACTATCGGTGGTTTGATAGGCGGGTTATTATTTGTCATTCCTGGTGCGATTGTTATTTTGGCATTAGCAACTATCTACGCCTATTTGGGTGATTTACCATTAGTTAATGCAGTGTTTTTGGGTATTAAGGCCACAGTTCTAATCGTTGTGATTGAGGCTTTGTTACGAGTTTCTAAACGCGCGTTAAAAGGGCAAATATACTGGTGGATTGCTGCTGCCTCATTTGTCGGCATTTTCTTTTTGGATTTGCCTTATCCAATTATTGTACTGGCTGCCGCTATTCTAGGCTTTGTGTTGAAGTTTAAAAACCACGTAGATTCAGCAGAGCATGTGTCAGTCTCGACTATTTCCACCCTAAAGAAATTAGTCGTTTGGTTGCTCATTTGGGTTGTGCCGATTTTACTTTTAGTTCAGTTTACTGATTTGCCTATTTTAACTGAAATAAGCCTGTTTTTCTCGAAATTAGCTGTGGTTACATTTGGCGGCGCCTATGCAGTATTGGCCTATATGGGGCAGGATGTCGTTAGCCAATTTGGATGGCTTACAGCAGGCGAAATGATGGATGGCTTAGGCTTAGCTGAAACCACTCCTGGCCCTCTAATATTGGTAACGGAATTTGTAGGATTCTTAGCCGCATTTAGGGAAGGTGGCTTTTGGCTTGGTTTGTTGGGCGCCATCGTTACTTTATGGGTTACATTTGTACCCTGCTTTTTATGGATATTTTTGGGAGCGCCCTATATCGACTGGATATGCGCCCAGCCGAGGTTAAATGGCGCTTTAAGTGCCATCACAGCAGCAGTTGTTGGGGTTATCCTAAACCTTTCCATTTGGTTTGGGTTACATGTTTTATTTTCGATCGTTAGCATTCAACAATACGGATTGTTAAGATTTTCAATGCCCGATATTTTAACATTCGATTGGCGCGTGGTGGTGCTTGCAATCGCGAGCGGTGTCATGTTGCTTAAATATCATATGAATATAATTTTGGTGCTTGCTGTATCTGCAATTAGTGGAGTTATGCTCACGCAATTTTAGAGGCACTAGGTTGAGGGTGGCTTAAAAATTCTACATATATTATCGCCCGTATTTGACTGTTGGTAAGTCGGATATGAGCGATTATCTTAATGTGAAGACAATATGGTTCGTGTCGATTTTGGGATTTTCTCATTGGTGCTTAGTTTTGTGGCAATGGTTTGTTTCATCCTATCGAATGCCTCAGCGCTATCCGCTTCCCATTTGCCGTGTTTTTGGAATACATGCACCATTTTGGGCCATTCATCATAGGTCATTTCAATTTTTTCATTATGGATTTTAGTGGCAAAATCTCTAATTAAGTCAATCATCACCTCACGCCCGCCACCTTGAATATAAATTGGCGCTACATTTTTAAAGCTAAGCTCAATTGGCGTTATCTCAACTTCAGTTGGGGAAGATTGTCCTGGCAATGGTTTGGTAAATTGCCCCATCATTTGGCTTTGCAAAACATCATAAGGGTCGTTTTTTGTAATGCTCTCTATATTGTCACCAATGCCCGTCCATGGGCAAAGACATATCGCCAAGGTGGGTTGCGGCAACTCGAATTTCCGCAGTTCCAAAATTAGTTTTAGTGCTAAATGCCCACCGCCAGAATCTCCGATAATAACAAGCTTGATAGGTTCAACGCCTTTTTCGAGCAGATATTTATAAGCTGCCAATCCATCATCTAATTGCGCAGGGTGAGGATTTTCGGGGATGAGACGATAATCGGCCATAAAGACTTTTGCCTCTAGATAATCCGCAAGCATTTTGCCAAAATGGTCATCCATTTTTGGGTATAGGGAGTAGCCGCCCCCATGAAGGTACAATATGGTTAGCTCTGGATTGCCATCCGCGACATGCCAATCGCCTTTTGGTTCAGCGGCGCCATTGGAAGTTGTCGTGACTTTAAACCTATCGTCTGTAAGGGTGATGAGGCTATCCAAATAAGCGCGACCATCGCGTATATCTGGCATGTTTAAAGCGTATATATATTGCTTGCGCCAAAACACCGTGCCGATTTCAAAATTCACACTCCAATCGGGTGTGAGTGTGGTCTTTGTAAAGCGTTGCCATAAAACCGAGGCAACAGTGTTAAGTAGCGTGGCTGAGCTTCTTACCTTGTGGCTCAGCTTGCCATTATATTCAATTTTTGCCATATCATCTCATAAATACTGGTATGTAGCGGCTATCTAAACTATATGTGCCTGCCAATTCATTATGTATTATATTGACTTGTGCAGCGTCTTTCAAATAAATCCACGCTTTTACAACTTGCTCGTTTAAAACAGCATCAATGAGGATACGTTTGTAACCTAGTGGCTTGCCAACAGATTCAATAATATCGAGCTGCGCGAGGCCATCTTCACTCACTTCATATAATTCGCCCGTAATGCAATGGCCATCACCCTCCATGAGAATGGGTGAAAAATATTTTTCACCAACAACCAACCTAAATTGCCCTTTTGTACTGCTATCTGCAATGTATTTATAGGGTTTCATCCATTCGTCGTGGTTTGGGAAACCGCGTTTTAATGTGCCATATACAAAAACTAAATTCACATTCATATCCTTTAACTAAAAAGGCAGCGTGTTGCCACGATGCCTCTTCATCATATCATACTATTTTAACATTATTTAATGTTAATACGGCCTTCGATTGTTGGTGAAATTTCACCAAGATGGCGAACATGCACCATAACATCGTTAGCGATATATTTAGCACTTGAAGGGTCGATTAGGTTTTTAGCGCCCTTAAGCATGCTATAACCATCACCACCACCAGCAGTAAAGTTATTGGTTGAAGCTGTGTAGATTTTGTTTTTATCTAAAGCAGCGCCGCCAATCATTACATTGCTAACACGTTTGCCAACTTCGGCATTTGAATCAACATCGAATGTCATGCCAGAAACGTGCATAAAGCCACCAGAAGCTTCTGGTACGGCACGTACTGAATGTTCAAGCACTTCTAATACTGTCGCGCCAGAAAGTTCTAGCTTAACATTTGTATTGCCAAATGGTAGTTCGCTCAAAATATCACGGCGGGTAAGTTCAGTACCTGGTGCATATAATTTGTTAGCACGAATGCCACCACCGTTAGAGAATGCAATGTCTGCATTTACAGCCAAGCGAAGTGCATCAGCCATAAAGTTAGCAAAAGCATTTTCGCCAGTACGTACACTTATACGACGGCTATCAAGCTCAACAGCTGTTGTACCAATCACGATATCAAGTTCGGCAGATAAAGTATCTTCATACTTTTTAACCACTGCGGCAACTTCAGGATCAGGCGTTACAGTTGCTGTATCAATAACGCGGAAGTTAGGCCACCATCTTACACGGCGCGAACCATCACGGTTTTCACCAATTGTAAATTCAATGTCCATAGCCACAACATATTCAGCTTCTTCTTTAGCTTCAACAATCGCACGGCGACCGTCATAATAAATATGTAGATTATGATCATGACCAGATTGAACAACATCAACACCAACACGGTTGATGAGATCAAAGTCAATCGCTTGAGTTTCATGAACAACCGCAACAACCATATCAGCGCCAGCTTCACGTAGTGCAGCAGCGTTTGTTTTTGCAGTTTCTAAAGTGTTTAGGAATTTAATTTTATCTGGGCTAGAAATATTGATAGTGTCTTCAGTAGTCAGACCCATATAACCAATTTTAATGCCTTCAAATTCAAACATTTTGGTATCTTCGATACCTTCAACTTTGCTGCCATCACCCCAACGGATGTTAGAACCTAGCTTGGTAAACTTACCTTCGGCCATACGTGCCAAAAAGTTTTCTGAACCAAAGTCAAACTCATGGTTGCCTGGTGCCAACACGTCTGGTGCGGCCATATTTAGCAACTCAACCATATGTGCGCCTTTGTCAAACCCACCCATAATGGATGGTGACAATAAATCGCCCGGAAAGGCATAAATTGTATTTGCATTTGCAGCACGTTCAGCTTTAATCACTGCAGCTAAGCGCGCAGCGCCACCACGTGTGCCATTGTCTGTCATTGTATCCATGTCGCTGGCTGTAAGCAAAGTAACATTCACTTTAACAGGGTCAGCAGCGTTTGCAGCCGTAAATGGCAATATTGCCATAGATGCGATTGCAAGTGGCATGATAATATGCCGTTTGAAACTCTTAATCATTTAAATTCTCCCAATAATTTGATCGACTGTTTTTTCATAAATTGGTTATGTGACCCATTTATGACAGTCTGACCTGCAAAGCTTAAGCGCAAACGCGTTTTGAGAAAAGTTAATTATTATTTTTTTTCAAATTCAACGGGAGAGGAAAAATATATTTCTTTTTCTGTGCGCGGGTGCAAAAAGCCAATATCGAAAGCATGAAGGTGCAGCCGCTCAACAATATAATCAGGCTCTTGTTCGGCATATAGTGAATCACCAACAATCGGGTGACCAATGGCCTGCATATGCACTCTCAACTGATGCGAACGGCCTGTTACTGGCATTAGTTTAACGCGGCTAAATGAATTGGTTGAGTTTAAAACTTCATAATGGGTGAGGGATGCTTTGCCAGTTTCGTGGCAAACTTTTTGTTTGGGGCGATTGGGCGGATCGAATATAAGTGGTAAGTCTACACTTCCTGAAGCTTGATCTGGCACACCAAAAACATCTGCAAAATAAGTTTTGCTCACAGTACGAGCTTGGAATTGTTTGGAAATATGGCTTAAAGCTGCTTTATGCAATGGCATAATAATAATGCCAGATGTA
Organism: Hyphomicrobiales bacterium; assembly: GCA_051531935.1. Taxonomy (GTDB): domain Bacteria; phylum Pseudomonadota; class Alphaproteobacteria; order Rhizobiales; family OSC116; genus OCS116. Next base: position 355,694 of record JAOPTR010000002.1, on the reverse strand, counting down.
TCCATATCCAGCCGATGAACAACTTGCGCAGTTGGGTAGTCGGCCAGAACACGGTTATAAAGGCTGTCTTTATGCTCAGCCAAACGGCCTGGCACGGACAAAAGCCCCGATTGTTTGTTTAGCACCAACATATCATCATCTGCAAAAATGATTTCGTATTTTGGTGTAAGTGGTGGGTTATAGATAAACATGGTATTTCTATAATTTAATAACTATATTAAAGCTATGAAAAAACTACTCTCATCCCTTATTGGTTTATTGGTTCGCATTCCAATATTATTTTATAAATGGTTTATATCGCCATTCACATCGGCTTCTTGCCGCCATCTACCAACATGTTCCGAATATGCAGATACCTCCATAAAGCGTTTTGGTGGCTATAAAGGCGGCATATTGGCATTCTCACGCTTAATGCGTTGCCACCCCTTTGGTAGCCACGGTTTAGACCCTGTGCCAGAAGAGATTGGGGACTATGGAATTAAATTCTGGAAATATGGAAAATGGACTGGTAAACATATCACACAGCGATTTTATGAAGATGATTCATAAAATTAACTGTTTTAAACTATATTTGAATCAATGATTCTAACCCTAGAGCTTATCCACTTTGTTGGTGGAATTGAGCGGAGATAAAATATGATTATTACTTTTCCTGATGGTGCAACACGCGAATATGAAAATGGCCAAAATGGCTTTGATATAGCGGCATCAATTTCCAAATCATTATCTAAAAAAGCAGTTGCCATTATGATTAATGGTGAGATGCAAGATTTGGCGGAACCGATCACAACCGACGTTGCGCTCAGCATAGTATTGCGCGACGATGAAGCTGCACTAGAGCTTATTCGCCATGATGCGGCTCATGTGATGGCAGAAGCTGTTCAAGAATTATTTCCAGGCACGCAAGTGACCATTGGACCCGTTATTGAAAACGGTTTTTATTATGACTTTGCGCGCGACGAGCCATTTCATGAAGAAGATCTAGCCAAAATTGAAGCCAAAATGCGCCAAATCATTGGCCGCGATGAAAAATTCACTAAACAAGTTTGGACACGCGACCAAGCCAAAGAATATTTTGCAGCTAAAGGCGAGCAATATAAAGTTGAACTTGTCGATATGATTCCTGAAGATGAAGATGTGAAAATCTACAATCAAGGTGAATGGTTAGACCTTTGCCGTGGACCACATTTACCATCTACTGGTAAAGTTGGAATTAACTTTAAGCTGATGAAACTTGCAGGCGCTTATTGGCGCGGTAATAGCGACAATGCCATGCTACAACGCATTTATGGCACAGCTTGGGCAAGTGAAAAGCAGCTTAAACAATATTTATTTATGCTTGAAGAAGCCGAAAAACGCGATCATCGTAAGCTTGGCGCTGAAATGAATTTGTTTCATTTTCAAACTGAAGCACCAGGTTCTGTTTTTTGGCACCAAAAAGGTTGGCATTTATTCAATACACTCGTTGAATACATGCGTCGTAAATTAAACGCCAGTGGCGACCAAGAAGTTAATACACCTGATATGTTGGATAAAGGCCTTTGGATTCAATCTGGTCATTGGGAAAAATATGGTGAAAACATGTTCACAACCATCACACCTGATGAACGTGAATTTGCATTAAAACCAATGAATTGCCCAGGGCATGTACAGATATTTAAAAATGGCCTGCGCTCGTATAAAGAGCTGCCTATCCGCTTGGGTGAATTTGGTAAAGTGCATCGTTATGAGCCTTCTGGTGCTTTGCATGGTCTCATGCGGGTGCGTTCATTCACTCAAGATGATGCGCATATATTCTGTACTGAAGATCAAGTGACTGCCGAAGTGATCAAAACCAACGAAACCATTTTGTCAATCTATCGAGATTTTGGATTTGAGGACATTCGGGTTAAATTCTCCGACCGTCCAGAAAAACGCGTTGGTAGTGATGAAGTTTGGGACAAAGCCGAAGCAGCGTTAAGCAACGCAATTACTGAAGCCGGTGTCGATTGGGAACTTAACTCGGGCGAGGGTGCATTCTACGGGCCTAAGCTTGAATATGTTTTACGTGACGCGATTGGCCGTGATTGGCAATGTGGCACTCTGCAAGTCGACTTGAACTTACCAGAACGCTTTGGTGCTTTTTACATTGATAAAGATGGTGAAAAACAAACTCCTGTTATGTTGCATCGCGCTATTTTTGGTTCGTTAGAACGCTTCACAGGTATAATGATCGAACATCATGCAGGGGCTTTCCCATTGTGGTTAGCGCCAGTACAAGTGGTGGTTTGTCCTATTGTTTCGGATATGGATGATTATGCTTTAGAAGTGCAAGAGAAGCTAAAACAAGCGGGCATACTTGCTGAGGTTGATCTGCGAAATGAGAAAATTAACTATAAAGTGCGTGAACATAGCTTGCAAAAAATACCAGCTATTTTTGTAGTTGGTGGTCGTGAAAAAGAAAATGGCACCGTTGCAATCAGGCGTTTTGGCTCTAAAGCACAAACCATTCTTCCTATTGATGAAGCGATTGCTGCTATCGTTACTGAAGCTACACCACCAGATAAAATATAATCTGGTAATGAATATTAAGGCCTTCCGTTTTGCGAAGGCCTTTTTTTATGTCTTGCGTAAACCAAGCATACCGATGAATAATAGAACCCAACCCACAAGAGAAGCCACAGCAGCACCAATATACCAAGGTTTAAAGTCTGAACCTTCAGGTAAAAAATCGGCCAATGAACTCACAGCAATAACTGAACTCACCACAATGACACCGCCAATTATGGCCATCAGAACATTTTTGTTAGATGATGTAGACGACATGCCGCCTCCTAATTTTTACTTGGAATGGCAAATTCAATAATTTGGCCTGGGTGCATACCGAATTCTGTTATGTAAGAATAATCATTCCATTCGGTTAATAACTGATAATCGCCAGCAGGTAGAAAAACAGAGCTGCTTTTTTCACTTGTATCAATCTTTTTATCAATATTGCTTTTGGCACCTTGAACGCGCCATATAACCTGCTTGTCACCAATTTGCGATTTTATATTATCTATATTCAGTTTAATTTCACCAACTTTATGCCTAATAATAACATCATTCATATTATTGGCTATAATCTTAATATTTGCCTCAGTCACCGTGATGTCATTTAGATGGGCCGTAATATTATATTCACCTTGGTTCAAATAATGTGTTTTCGAAATATCTTCAGTTTCCAAAACTAACTTCCCAGTTTCAATATTCCTAACAACATATTTTACACCATTGGCAATAATTTCTTCACGGTTACCAAGCCGAGATGAAATTTTCAAAGCGCCTAAATTAAACACCATTTTTAAATTGATGAAATTTGTAGATGCCTTATCCTTAATTTCAAATATTTTAACGCTCACAGCATCGCCATATTGCGCACGCAAAATATATTTACCATTAGGTAAAACAACACTTTTAATCGCACCAGTAAAACTATTTAGCTTGGTCGAAATCAGATTGTTTTTTGCATTTGCGTCACCACCAGCAATAACCGTTGTTTTGTACAACGTCCATTCTGTTTCTTTTAGGTTTGCAATGCTAGATTCAATGATATGTGCTGACATGTTTACATTTCTTAGAACGGCCGCTTGCACGGGCGCTCCTAAATAAAATGCACTACCAAACAACAACGAGGCACGAGCCAATAAAGAAAAGGATTTATTCATATTCAAAACTCAAAACAAAAGAGGGAATAAATCCACTCATAAAACATTGTAGGACATTATCAGAATTGGCAAAAAATGCAATAATTAGCAACCGATTTTAGATTAAGTTTACATATAAGGTTAAGCATTCTTTTACGAATACTTTTATTGATTAACCAATCCAAACCCGATCTACGGAAGATTGGCACGCATATTGCTTTAACAATAGTATATTTAGTTAACCGAGATTTTAAACCTGTGCCAACGCAAATTAACAATTTAGCTTTAAATAAAAGCCAAATCGCTGCCAAACATATTAAGTTTGCTTCAGAGCAAACTGGTGCAGATTTTGATTATTTGTTGCAAACAGCCAAGCGGGAGAGTGCTTTTAACCCCGATGCGAAAGCAAAAACATCGTCAGCAACAGGCCTTTTTCAATTTGTTCGCCAAACTTGGTATGAAACCATGCATGATTTTGGCCCCATACATGGTTACGAAAACTTCTCTAAGCACATCCAACGCGATGATAATGGTAGGTATAATGTGCCTAACCAAGCGGCAAAAACTGCTATTTTGGAATTAAGAAAAGACCCGAAGGCCGCCTCATTAATGGCTGCCGAATTTAGTAATCAGAATATGAAGTACCTTAGCCATAAAATTGGGCGTGACCCTAAGGCTTCCGAATTATATATGGCACACTTTATGGGCAGGGGCGCAGCAGCAAAATTAATCAACTTAGAAGCAAAAGCACCAAATGCCAATGCTGCAGAAATTTTCCCTCAGCATGCCGCGTCAAACAAACCAATATTCTATTCAAAAGGACAAGCGCGTTCCATTCGGCAGGTTTATGATAATCTTGCAAAACACCATGTCCAACTAGCAAAATCAAAAGGGTTAGACCCAACGAATATTGAAAATGTATCTAAATTAGTGCCATTTCTACCGAGTAATGACGGTTTTTATGGAAGCTTATTTGGGCAACAGGATAGCGCAGAAAAAGCACCAAAACCACTTGCCTATACCGGAATTGGCACAGGTGAAGAAGCACAGAATTCTGCGGCAATTGGGCATGTAAATAACTTATTGATGGCACAAATTGCGAGCCAAAATTCAATACAGCAACAGCAGGTCTATATTAACGACAATGCAAAACCTTTACCTGAAGCGTTCTTCAGTCAATATGACAGTGCTTCGCTTGCTAAGGGTAATAATTTTTTTAGTGTGACAGCAAAATAAAACTTTGAAGACTGATGAATCTACACAGATTGTTAAGTGTTAAATTTTATAGTTAACCAAATGTGTAAATTGTGATTCGAGGTAATATGTATAGTGAAATGTTAAAAGAAATATTTGGTGCGCATAACCTCGAAAACGGAGATACACGTCTCGCTGTCACTAAGCAGATGGTAGATCTTGCTCGAACACCCGAAGTGACCGATGCTGAACTCGAGATTGTAACGACCGTATTTGAAGAATTCCATAAAGACAAATTAATGTCGGTACGCTTAGAAATTGCAAAAGCAGTCTGCGAAGCTGATTATGTTTCAAGGCATCTGATTCTTAAGGTCGCAGAGGATTGCGCATCCGTAGCCCAATTTGTACTGCATTTTTCCAAAAAGCTTTCCGCAATAGACCTAATAGAGCATGTTATAAAAGGCGGAGCCGTAAAACAATTGGCTATTGCCAATAGGAATGATTTGTCAAATGATGTTGTTTTATCACTCGTGGAACATAGCTCAATTGATGTTATTTACGCGCTAGTAGAAAACGAAACAGCTGAGTTAACACCACATAATTTGCGCCAACTTTATATAAACTTTAGCATGGATGCGAATTTACGTAGCCTATTATGCAATCGTGATGATTTACCTGCAGATTTGCGAGAACTCATTGCTTTTGATGTGGCTAAAACACTTGAAAATTACATAACAAATGTGAATTGGCTGAATAAGAAACAAGCTTCAACCATCACGCAAAAATCCTATGAAATCACTGTTGTAGAAATTTCTGACAACATTGAAAATGCCGATATGATGGATTATATCAAACGCTTAAGTGAGGAGGAGAGGTTAACGTCTTCACTAATATTGCGCTCCATCACCACGGGACATATGAAGTTTTTTGAATATTCACTATCCTATTTATCTGGCATGCCGATTAAAAAATTACATTCTTTATTATACAGCCCCAACGGCAACACAAGAAATGCGCTGTTCAGCCGTTCTAAATTACCAGATGATCTTTACCCCATCCTCAACATTGCGATAGATGTCTATAAGAACCTGAAACAAGAATTTCTGGGTAAGCTAGAACCAAGCACGCGTGATTTTTCAGTCACGATGATAAAACAGGTGACTGAATATTATCATGCGCAACAAAATGATAATCAGGCTTATTTACAGCGGGTTTTGGATTGTTACTACATTGACATAAGTGATAGTATTGCTGCCTAGGTCATTTGCTCGGCAAGTCGTTTTTTATTTGCAACTTCGTCGGCATAATCAAACACAGTGTTGATCAGTTTGTCTGTGAGTTTTTTCCCAACAGGGTGATCAGCTGCGCGTATATCTTGAGCCAGCATAACTTTAATCGAATCAACATGCGCATTTAATTGGTCTAGCGGAAATGATTCTGGGTTTTCCCAAACTTCTATAAGTTTACAAAGCGAAGCGGCAACCAACGTAATAAGCGGAAAGCCCATAGTTTCTGCTTGGCCTTTTACATCATGCGCAACAACGTGCAGTGCGTCCATATTTTTAGCATTTCGCTCTGCAACAAAATCAACGCGGCATTTATCAAATTTAGAAACTTCGTCTTCAAGCCATTCTTTGAATTTGTCTGCCATCGCGTCCATAGCGGCATCTGCATTATCTACAGCTTCAGTCTCAGTACCATCTTTAACAATGGTAATTTTAACTTTTTTCTTCAGATTATTGGGTGGAATAATCATGCCATAAGATTTTTTATCGAGTGGTACTGCAGTCTTCTTGCTCATTTGGTTCACCTAAGCTGATTCCGTAATATACATACTACACGCAAATTAACACAATGCACTTAATAAAATATTGCACTGGTATAATTATTTTTGTGATTATGAATCAGTGGCTTCAATCCAAGAGTTAAGGTCTTGAAGCGCACGTTGACTCATCATAAATTTGCGATATCTAGACTTAGCTTTGCCTTTGATTTTATTACCCTCTTCATCCACTTTAGGTAGTGTAACGGGTTGAAAGAGGCCAAAATTAACATTCATCGGCTGGAAACTTCTTTTCTTTTTCTTTTTAGGAGCTTCTTGCCCTTCTTGAATTTCAACAACCTCTTCATCATGCACCAAATGACCACCTGTAACATGGTTCAGCAACGCACCTAATGCGGTTGTTTCGGGTGGATATGATGGTTGTTCTCCATTTGATTCTGCATATGTAAAACGACCAGCAAGCAGGCCACATGCCGCACTTTCAACATATCCCTCAACACCTGTTATTTGGCCTGCGAACCTAATTTTTGGTGATGTTTTTAAAGATAGATTTCTATCTAACAAAACAGGGCTGTTTAGATAAGTATTGCGATGAATACCGCCTAATCTTGCAAATTCCGCAGTTTCCAAGCCAGGTATCATACGTAAAATATTGGCTTGCGCCCCATATTTAAGCTTAGTTTGAAAACCAACCATATTATAGAGTGTTCCAAGTTTATTATCTTGGCGCAACTGCACAATTGCATATGGTTTTACGGTCGGGTTTTTAGGGTCAGTCAGACCAACTGGTTTCATCGGCCCCCAACGCAGGGTTTCACGACCACGTGCTGCCATAACCTCGATAGGCAAGCATCCATCAAAATATGGCGTGCCTTCCCATTCTTTAAATTCTGTCGAATCACCGTCTATTAATGCATCCATAAAGGCATGATACTGCTCTTCATTCATTGGACAATTTATATAATCCTTACCATCACCCATGGGGCCAACTTTATCGTAACGGCTTTGGAACCATGCAATATCAAAATTGATACTCTCTTTATATATAATGGGTGCAATGGCATCAAAAAACGCCAAATCATCTTCTTGAGTGAGTTCAGTAATGGTTTTCGATAGCGCATCAGATGTTAAGGGGCCAGAAGCGATGATAACGTCTGTCCATTCTTCTGGGATATCACCTGAAAACTCTTCTCTCACTATTGTGATATTTGGATGTTCTTCTAATGCCTTGGTAACTGCTTGAGAAAAATCATCTCTATCTACTGCCAATGCACCGCCTGCAGGTACTTTGTGGTTATCAGCACAATGTATAATGATAGAATTGAGTCGTCTCATTTCTTCATGTATCAAACCTACAGCATTGAAATCTTTATCATCACTACGGAAACTATTGGAGCAAACAAGCTCTGCAAAACCATCTGTTTGATGCGCATCCGTTTTACGAACAGGGCGCATTTCGTGCAATACAACCTGTCCACCAGAATTTGCAATTTGCCAAGCGGCTTCAGAACCAGCCAAACCAGCACCAATGATGTGAATTACTTTTGTCATACTTTACTTCCTCATGATTACAAGTTCAATAAAACGGAATGCCAAGAAGCGCAAGCGGAATAAAAAAAGCTCTCCACATTTATAAGGTGGAGAGCTTTTAAGGTCAGACTGGCCAACCCGTATCAGGAGACCTCAAAAAGAGGGGGGGGATCGAGATCTCCTAATTTGAATTAATTACAAATGATCAATGAAAACTCAAATAAATCATATGTATTTATTGAGCGTCTTATGCCAAACAATATCTGCCCCCACAAACCTATTTTACGCTTATCAGGCATGCATTTAACGCATGAAGGAAATGACAGCTAATTTAAAACAATTATAGACTGGCGAAGCATTTTATTTTATGTCATAAAAGATTAAGAGAACCAGATGCAGGACTAAAATGACTCATTTCGAAACTTTACGTTTAAACATGGTGAATTCACAACTTTTGCCAAATGCAATTACATCAAAAGAATTGCTCGACGCTTTTAGAAATTTAAAACGAGAAAACTTTGTGCCTGCCGCTCAGCAATCTGTGGCCTATATTGATCGTGATTTAACCATTGTCACACCAAACAAGCAAAATAGATTTATTTTAGACCCTATGGTGCAGGCCAAGTTAATTCAAGCTGCCGACATTAACCCGACAGATATTGTTTTAGATGTAGCTTGTTCTACAGGGTATTCGACTGCGCTCTTATCTAAACTAGCAAACATGGTTGTGGGCATTGAAGCCGACCAAGAAATTGCAGATATGGCGACTAAAAACATGGAACTGCAAGAAATTGACAATGCAGTTATTGTGTTTGATCCATTGGCTGATGGTTACAAAAAAGAAGCGCCGTATGATGTGATTATAATTAACGGTTTGGTGGAAGAAGTACCACAAGAACTGTTTGATCAACTTGCCGACAATGGTCGTTTGGTCACCGTTGAATTGTCTGATGAATCTTCGATATCTGCACCTTTAGGTCATGGATATTTATATCATAAAACACATAATGTAATTGCAAAACGCATGATTTTTGATGCTAGCTCCAATAAATTAACCGACTTTAATAAAGCTGTTGAGTTTTCACTTTAAATTTAAATATCTGCAGAATTAACCATGATATACACAGGTTATCTGCAAATTTGTGGTATTTTTGATGTTTAAAGAAGAAATGTCTCTTTTTTAGCCAATGATACAATTTTAAACTTTTATTTGATTAAACTTCTTGTATCTTGATTTTTAAATCCTACATGTAGTTAATATGTGGGTCTAGTTTGTTTGAGGTACGGGTAATGTCGAGTGTTTTTTTTCGCGCAAAGCGTCATAAATTAATTATTGGTTTAAGTGTTTTTTCTTTATTAGCAAATGTTCAAGTGGCAAATTCGGAAACTGTTTTCCAAGCCATGCAATTTGCTTATTCTAATAGCCCACAAATGGCATTGGAAAGAGAAAAGCTAAAGTTAAGCGACGAATCAATAATCTCCGCACAGGCTGGGTTGTTTCCTACGTTAAACGGCGAATTATCCCTAGACGGTAGTCTTTCAAGATCTTATTCTGCTGCAAAAGGCTGGTCAGCCACGCAAGACGCTGTTGGTATTACGGCTGGTTTATCAGCAAATTATACATTGTGGGATAACGGGATAACAAACAACCGTATTGCACAAGCCGAAATTGGCAAATTGGCACAAATTGATGCCTTTGCGAATGCCGAACAATCATTCCTACTTTCAATTTTCACTTCTTATGTAGATGTGTTACGTGACAGCGCTTTACTTAATGTGCAAATTAAGAATTTTAACGTTCTTAGTGAAGAGCAAAAAGCTGCTGAAGCTCGTTTTCAAGTGGGTGAAGCAACAGCAACCGACGTTTCATTGGCTAAAGCACGGAAAAGTGCAGCATTATCTGCCATCGCTGGTTCTAAAGCACAATTAGATGCAAGCCGTGCTGTGTACGAACAGTATGTTGGCCACAAACCCCGCAACATCAGACAACCAAAGCAGTTGACTAGACTTCTACCTAAAAGCCTGCAATCTGCATTGAATTCAGTAGAAGCCAATCATCCCGCTTTAAAGTCGCTTAAAAAAGCGGTTTTATCTGCAGAGAAATCGGTTCAAATCGCCGAAGCTGGCTTATTGCCTAGCGCTAGTGCTTTTGGTACAATGTCCCATAGCGTTGCTCTTGATGGCGACACGGCACAATCTTCACTTAGGGTTGGTGCTAAACTCTCTATTCCTATTTTCAATGGTGGTATTAAACAATCTCAAGTTAGACAAGAAAAAATTCGTTTGGCTCAGGCTCGCTTAAACCTTTCAGTCTCTCGCGCACAATTAAGAGCGGGTGTAAAAGCTAGATGGGCGTCTTTATTAGCAGCAAAAACAAGTGCAGGCGCAGATGATGCCCAAATTAGAGCGTCTCGCGCAGTTTTAAATGGCATTCGCGCAGAAGCAGAAGAAGGTGTTAGAACAAGCTTTGACGTATTGAACTCTGAAAAAGAACTTCTTTCAGCTAAAGTTCAGTCCATCGTTTCTCAACGTGGTGTATTGCTTTCTCAAATGCAATTATTGTCTTCTATTGGTAGATTGACTGCCAATAAACTTGGAATCAATTGATAATTCAGGACAATAATCATTGTATTCCTAAAAATAGGCTTTGATGCTGTAGATGTGTGCGGTTTTATAAACAGATACAACCACTTGAAATATAACAATATTTTACTAAATACCTGCAATTAGGTTCCAATGTATCAATTGTTTTATAAAAAGCTTATGAATTTTGGAAATATCTGTTAAGAATAAAGATGAATATTACAAGAATTGTAAAGTAATATTTTGAGGTCTATATGAGTGAAACAGAATTTGCAGAAAATGATGCGCCAGACAGTGGTGAAGAGCCTACGATGGAAGAAATTCTGTCGTCAATCCGCCGCATAATTTCCGACGACGATCAACCTGAAATTGATGAACCTAAATCTGACTTTATCGATGATGATGAAGATGAAGAAATTTTGGAATTGACTGAAATTTTAGCTGAAGAAGAGCCAGCTGATGATTTTGATGAAATGGCTGCGCTTATGGCAGCCGATGAAGACGATGATCTCCTTTCACCGGATGATATTGACGATTTGGAATTTTCTGCGCCAGAAGATAACTTCGAAGTTGCGTTAGAAGTAGAGCCAGAACCTGTACAGGTAGCTGAAGCTGAACCCGCGATGTTAGAAGTTCCTGAGCTTGCTATTTCGGAAAGCCTAATTTCTAAACAAGTAGGTGCTCAGGTTAACGAGAACTTCAATTTATTAGCAAATACAATGTTAGCCCAAAATGGTGCAGGACAAACTGTTGAAAGCATGGTTATGGCGCTAATGCGCCCTATGCTTAAAAGCTGGTTGGACGAAAATTTACCAGTCATGGTCGAAAAAATTGTCAGAGAAGAAATTGAACGTGTCGCACGCGGCGGCAAAATTTAAATGTCACAAAATTAAGAATTTAGGTGGCCTTGGCCGCCTTTTTTTATGTCTTAAAGCAATTCATGAATAGAGTTTAAAATGTTAGATAAAACATACCAACCAGATAGTATCGAGACCCGCCATTATAAAATGTGGGAAGAATCAGGCGCTTTTAAAGCAGGTGCTGGCCTCTCTGACACCGAAAAGAAAACTGCAGAAACTTATTCAATCGCTTTGCCGCCCCCCAATGTAACAGGCTCACTCCATATGGGGCATGCGCTTAACAATACAATTCAGGACATTCTGATACGTTATAATCGGATGAGTGGCAAAAACACCTTGTGGCAACCTGGTATGGACCATGCCGGAATTGCAACACAAATGGTGGTTGAACGCCAATTAATGGAAACACAACAACCTGGCCGAAAGCAGCTGGGGCGAGAAAACTTCGTTAAAAAAATATGGGAATGGAAAGAAGAATCTGGCGGTATTATTCAGAATCAACAAAAACGTTTAGGCGCCAGTTGTGATTGGTCTCGCTCACGTTTTACAATGGATGAAGGTCTTTCTGAAGCTGTACTTAAAACATTTGTTGAGCTGCATGAGCAAGGTTATATTTATCGAGCCAAACGGCTCGTGAATTGGGACCCCAAACTACTTACCGCAATTTCTGACCTTGAAGTTGAGCAAATTGAAAAAGACGGAAAATTATGGCATTTCAATTATCCAATTAAAGATATGGATGGTCAATTTATCACTGTTGCCACAACGCGTCCTGAAACCATGTTTGGTGATTCTGGTATTGCAGTGCATCCTGATGATGAGCGCTACAAACATTTAGTCGGTAAAACTGTAGTATTGCCACTGGTTGGTCGCGAAATCCCAATTGTAGCTGATGAATACGCTGACCCTGAACAAGGTAGTGGTGCTGTTAAAATAACGCCCGCTCATGATTTTAATGACTTTGAAGTCGGAAAACGCGCCAACCTAGAGGTTATAAATATCCTCGATGAGAATGCGCACCTCAATGAAAATGTACCTGATGAATATGTTGGTCTTGAACGATTTGAAGCTCGCAAAATTGTGGTTGAGAAGTTCGAAGAATTAGGCCTGTTGGCCAAAATCGACGACAACCCGCATACTGTGCCATATGGTGATCGGTCAGGTGTGGTAATTGAGCCTTGGCTTACAGACCAATGGTATGTTGACGCCAAAAAACTGGCTATTCCTGCGTTAGAAGCTGTGCGTAACGGATCTACAAAATTCGTACCCAATAATTGGGAAAAAACCTATTTTGACTGGATGGAAAATATTGAACCATGGTGCATATCACGCCAATTATGGTGGGGACATCAAATTCCTGTTTGGTATGGCCCAGATGGCGAGATATTTGTGGCCATGGACGAAGCTTCTGCACAAGAAAAAGCTGACAAATTTTATGGTGTAGTAAAAACACTAGAACGTGATTCTGATGTTTTAGACACTTGGTTTAGCTCGGCATTATGGCCATTCGCAACCCTTGGTTGGCCTGAAAAAACGCCGGAACTCGAGTCTTATTATAAAACCAACGTGGTTGTAACAGGCTTCGATATTATTTTCTTTTGGGTCGCCAGAATGATGATGATGGGCACACATTTCTTAGAAGAAGTGCCATTTGAAACTGTTTACATCCATGCCATTGTGCGCGATGAGTTTGGTGCAAAAATGTCCAAATCCAAAGGCAATGTAATGGACCCGCTCGATCTTATTGAAGAGTTTGGCGCTGATGCTGTTCGCTTTACAATGTCATCAATGGCGGGGCAGGGTCGTGATATTCGGTTATCCAATAAGGCTGTTGAAAATAACCGTAATTTTGTTACCAAATTGTGGAACGCCTGTCGTTTTGCCGAAATACATGAATGCCGGCCGATAGATAGTTTTGACCCAGCTAAAGTTGATCTCACTTTAAGTAAATGGATACTTTCAGAACTTTCTGAAACCACTACATTGGTAAACAAAGGCATTGAATCCTACCGCTTTAATGATGCTTCAAATGCTATTTATAAGTTCACATGGAATACTTTTTGTGATTGGTATATCGAACTCACAAAACCAATTCTATTTGGAGAAAGCGAAGCCGCTAAAACTGAAATCAAGGCTGTAACTGCACACGTTATTGATCAGCTTTTACACCTAATGCACCCATTCATGCCGTTTGTTACTGAAGAATTATGGGATCGTTTTGACGATTTAGAACGTGAAAATATGCTGATTGTATCCGCATGGCCACAATCAAATACAAATCAAGACGATTCTGCCAAACAAGACATTAATTGGGTTATTAAATTCATCTCCGAAATTCGTTCCGTGAGAGCCGAAATGAACATCGCGGCAGGAGCGCAAGTGCCTGTAGTGGTCGTTAACGCAGATGTAACCACCGAGAAGAAACTAGAATCTCATAGTGAATTGTTAAAGAAAATGGCGCGTATTGAAAGCATTTCACTTTCTGACCAAGTCCCTGAAGGAGCCATTCAAATTTTACTTGATGGTTTGGTTATTGCTCTTCCACTAGCAGGTGTAATTGATGTACAGGCTGAGCTTGATCGCCTTACCAAAGAAATGGGGAAAGCTGACAAAGACATTATGGGTACCGAAAAACGCCTAAGTAATGAGGCTTTTGTCGCTAAAGCACCCGAAAAAGTAATCAGCGAGCAAAAACAACGCTTAAAAATAGCTAAAGAATTGAAAGTCAATTTACAAGAAGCATACGCAAGATTTGAAAAGCTGTAACCAACACCTAAAAACATGATATTACCCTGATTGCCATTTGCTCGACACAATCAACAATTATATTGGAAACATTATAATATGGTTGTTTTAGACTGGCAATTTGGGGTAACTCTGATAGTTTTATAAATATATACAAAATATTCAACCCCACTGAAGGCGCGAAATTAATGAGTAAAATCAAATTTGATAAATCCAAACTTCCATCACGTTATGTAACAGAGGGTCCAGAACGCGCTCCACACAGATCATATTTATACGCAATGGGCTTGACCGAAAAAGAGATCCATCAACCACTCATTGGCGTTTGCTCCTGTTGGAATGAGGCTGCGCCTTGTAATATTGCATTAATGCGTCAAGCACAAGCAGTGAAAATTGGCGTAAAAGAAGCTGGTGGAACGCCTCGTGAATTCTGTACCATAACCGTAACCGATGGCATTGCCATGGGGCATCAAGGCATGAAAAGCTCATTGGTATCTCGTGAAGTGATTGCCGATAGTGTTGAAGTGACAATGCGTGGTCATTCCTATGATGCTTTAGTGGGTATTGCTGGTTGTGACAAGTCTCTCCCAGGCATGATGATGTCAATGTTGAGATTGAATATCCCAAGTGTATTTATGTATGGCGGTTCAATTCTACCTGGCCGTTTTAAGGGTAAAGACGTCACTGTTGTGGATGTATTTGAGGGTGTTGGCCAGCATAGTGCAGGTAACATGTCTGAAGAAGAATTAATGGCTCTTGAAATTGTAGCATGTCCAGGTGCTGGCGCATGTGGCGGCCAATTTACCGCTAATACAATGGCTTGCGTATCAGAAGCCATCGGCCTTGCATTGCCATATTCTGCTGGATCGCCTGCAGAGTATGAAAGCCGTGACAGCTATGCCGTACAGAGCGGTAAGGCAGTAATGGCACTTATTGAAAAAAATATCCGTCCTCGCGATATTTGTACAGAAAAAGCATTTGAAAATGCGGCAGTTATCGTTGCAGCCACAGGTGGATCTACCAATGGTGGGTTACATTTACCAGCGATGGCACATGAAGCGGGTATTGATTTTGATTTGATGCGCGTTGCAGAAATATTCAAAAAAACTCCGTATATTGCTGACCTAAAACCTGGTGGTAAATATGTGGCTAAAGATTTGTATGAATCTGGTGGTGTTCCTGTGCTGCTAAAAGAATTATTACGTGGCGGCTATTTGCATGGCGACTGTATGACTGTAACGGGCAAAACAATTGGCGAGAATATTGAAAATGCTGATGTTGCTGCACCTGACAGCCGCGTTGTATACCCAGTTGCAACACCACTTAGTGAAACAGGTGGCGTTGTTGGTCTCAAAGGTAACTTGGCTCCAGATGGCGCAATTGTAAAAGTTGCAGGTATGAAAAACCTAGAATTCACTGGTCCTGCAAGATGCTATGATTGCGAAGAAGACGCATTTGCTGCCGTTGAAAAACGTGAATACGAAGATGGAGATGTGCTTGTAATTCGTTATGAAGGCCCTAAAGGTGGCCCTGGCATGCGCGAAATGTTGTCAACTACAGCAGCATTATACGGACAAGGTGCGGGCGATACGGTAGCGCTTATTACTGACGGTCGCTTTTCTGGCGGCACACGCGGTTTCTGCATCGGTCATGTTGGCCCTGAGGCTGCCGTTGGCGGCCCTATCGGTTTACTTCGCGATGGTGATATAATTACAATCAACGCCAACACCGGTACAATGGATGTTGATTTGAGCGACGAAGAATTTGCAGAACGTAAAGCTGCATGGAAACCAAGGAATAATGGCGCTAATAGTGGCGCTCTTTACAAATACGAGCAGCTTGTTGGCCCTGCTTCAAAAGGTGCTTTAACACATCCAGGTGGAGCGGCAGAAGAAAGTTGTTATGCGGATATTTAAACGAAAATATCTGTGCTATATAATTATGGGTGGCATCATTTCTATTGCCCCCATAACTGCACAAGCTTTCGACAAAAATCGCACCATTTCTCAAGACGAACTGAGCAATGATTATGGCACAATTAATAAAAAATACGATAAAAATCGCGGTAAACCACCACCTCGAAGACCAATTCAAAGACCAAATGTTTCGCAAATTGAAAAGGGCAGTTTTGCCTATTCATTAGGGATTGATGCAGCAAAAACTGGGGATTTGAAAAGCGCAATTCGTCATTGGAAATTGTCTTCAAATGATGGTAATTTTCATGCGCATTGGCAGCTGGCCAGATATTATCTGGGTATATTTAAGACCCCAAAAGATGATATACAGGCTATCAAATATCTTAGGTTAATTGTGGAGCAATATAATCTGAGCAGTGAGTCTAAAATTCGAACCCAAATATCTGCCGATGCAATGGTTGAGTTGTCGTTGTTTTACATCCACGGAAGTGATGTTGCCCACCTAACGCCAAATATAAAATTAGCATTGCGCTTGCTAAAGTTGGCATCGTCCTCTGTGGGGCACTCTCAAGCAAATTTTTTATTAGGTGAAATCTATTTTAATAATGATTATATAAAATCGCAAAAAAAACGGGCTGTTAGATATTACACATTGGCAGCACGAAAAAATAATTATGGGGCTCAGATAAAACTTGGTCAAATATACTATCTGCAAGGGCGTAACATTAAAGCCAAATTACGCGGGTTGGCGTGGCTTATGTTGGCAAGTAAAAACAAACCGCCAGAAATGAAACAATTTGCAAATGATATTATTAATCAGCAACAAGGATTTAGATTAAATAATAAGCAGATTAAATCAGCAGAAAAAATTGCAAACCAAATTGCTCGAAAATGGAATTTCTAGTTGGTATTGAAATTTTGGAATTTCTTCCCATATACATAACAAGGAGAAATTATGAGTCTAGGTAAAAAACAGAAACCAGTGTTGCCCATTCCAAAAACAAGATTGATGCGCCTTTTTATAGGCGCATTGCTCATTTTTGGCGGTATATTTAGTTTTCTACCAATTCTCGGTTTTTGGATGTTACCCTTGGGTATGCTATATTTAGCAGTCGATTATAAAAACTTCAGAAGATATAAACGTATTCTTGAAGCAAAATTCATAAAACTATATCGACGTTTTAAGAAGTAGTCTCATTATTCCTAGGAAATTCTTTAATATGAATATCTTGTTGAGGATATGGAATTTCAATTTTATGCTCTTTAAATAACTTCCAAACGTTTAACAAAAAGTCACTTGTAATATTGGCAACACCATTGGATGGGTCCTGAACCCAAAATCTAGCTTCCAAATTCACACTACTATCACCAAAAGATACCAACCGAGCAACTGGAGTTGGGTTGGGTAAAATTCGTTCAACACCTATTGTCGCTTCAACAATTAGCTTCATTGCCAGTTCTACATCTGTATTGTATGAAACACCGATGCTAACTTTCCGGCGCACTTTGGGATGAGAAAAGTCCCAATTCACAACTTCTTGGGTGATAAATCGCTCGTTCGGAATTAAATATTCATGTCCATCACGTGTCTCGACAGACGTGTAACGAGCTCCGAGGCTTTTCACCTTCCCAAAAGTGCCGCCAACTTCAATAACATTGCCTGGCTGCACTGATTGGTCGACCAATAAAATAATACCACTTACAAAGTTAGATACTATTTTTTGCAACCCAAAGCCAAGCCCAACACCCAAGGCTCCAGAAAAAAAAGTAAATACACTTAGATCCAAGCCAATGATATTGAGCGTGAATAAAAATGATAGAAAAATTAGTGAGACTTTTATCAATTGAGATAAAAGAGTTTGGACTGAAGGCGTAAGATCTTCATTGGTAGATAGTTTTGATTTAAGAAAATTAGAAATCAGTAAAGCAAGCCAAAACAGAATCACGCCCAACAAAAAACCAGATATTATAGAATATAGGGTTATACGTGCATCGCCAATGCTAAAACCAACCTCATTTAGTAAATTTATTGTTGGTTTCAATAAGTTAGCTGCGTTAAGTGCTGCTATACTCCATGCAATAAAAGCTACGATCCGGCGCCAAAAAACATTGGTTGGCACTAGGCTTACGAAAACTCTAATTGCAATCCACGCATTTAGAAGACTTGCGATTATGCGAAGTAAATCATGCTTAAAATCCAATTGCTCAAATACAATATTCACTATCCATTGCATGAGAACCCAAATAATTGGCAATAAAACAATGTTTACAATTTCAACCAATCTACGGCGGCGTTTGCCTTTACCTGCTAAATTAGAAAGGAATTCAGTAATATGTGGGCGTAATATCCTATTTGCAATTAAAGCCAAAATAAATGTCAGAAAAATAGCACTTGTTTGAATGAGAATATCCAAATTTAAAATATGAATATTCACCCACAAAATCAACTTATCTAAAACCTGCGAACTATCAAAATCGAACATCTATAATTCCTTTAAGCTATTTTTCCAAAAGGGGCTTAAGATATTTCCCTGTATAGCTTTCTTTAACATCAATAATATCTTCAGGTCTCCCCATCGCAACGACCTCACCACCACCATCACCACCTTCAGGGCCAAAGTCAATAATCCAATCTGCCGTTTTAATCACTTCAAGGTTATGTTCAATAACAACGATGCTGTTTCCTTGATCAACCAATTCATGTAAAACTTCTAACAACTTTGCGATGTCGTGGAAATGCAAACCTGTCGTTGGTTCGTCTAAAATATATAGCGTCTTACCCGTGGCACGTTTAGACAATTCCTTCGCCAATTTAACACGTTGTGCTTCGCCGCCAGATAAAGTAGTTGCTTGTTGGCCGACCTTTATATAACCCAAACCAACACGGTTTAAAGTGACCATTTTGTCACGAATATTAGGAACTGGTTGGAAAAAGCTTGCAGCTTTTTCGACCGTCATATCCAAAATATCTGCTATCGAATGACCTTTATATAAAATTTCCAAAGTCTCGCGATTATAACGTTTGCCTTCGCAATCCTCACAAGTCACATATACATCAGGTAAAAAATGCATTTCAATTTTTATGAGTCCATCACCTCGGCAATTTTCACAACGTCCACCTTTTACATTAAAAGAAAAGCGTCCGGGTTTATAACCTCTTGCCTTTGATTCCGGTAACCCTGCAAACCAATCTCGGATGGGGCCAAATGCACCTGTATAAGTGGCTGGGTTGGAACGAGGAGTTCGGCCAATTGGAGATTGATTGATGTCGATTATTTTATCTAATTGTTCAATGCCCTCGATTGCTTTATGAGGTGCGGTTGTTTTACGACCTCTGTTGAGAGTTTTGGAAACCGTTTTATATAATGTTTCAATTAAGAATGTAGACTTGCCACTACCAGAAACACCTGTGATACATGTGAAGTTTTTAAGCGGGATTGAAGCAGTAACATTTTTTAAATTATTTCCCGTCGCACCTACAACTTTAATCTGTTTACTCTTAAGTATCTTTCGTCTTTTTGTAGGGGTTCTAACTTCGAGACGACCTGTTAAATATTGTGCCGTTAAACTATCGCTTTTTAAAATATCTTCGGGACTACCTTGCGCTACTATCTCGCCACCATGTATGCCAGCTCCAGGGCCAATATCCACCACATGGTCAGCTGCCATAATTGCATCTTCATCATGTTCCACAACAATCACAGTGTTACCAAGGTCTCTTAGGTGAACCAATGTCTCTAATAAACGTTCATTATCACGTTGATGCAGCCCAATGGAGGGTTCATCCAACACATATAGTACGCCTGTCAGCCCAGATCCAATTTGGCTTGCTAAGCGAATACGTTGAGATTCACCGCCAGACAATGTTCCTGAATTTCTAGAAAGTGAGAGATAATCTAATCCAACATTATTCAAAAAATGCAATCTATCTCGAATTTCTTTTAATACCCGCACACCAATTTCAAGATGGGTGCTTGAGAGCTTTGCTTCCAATTGATTAAACCACTTTACGGCATCTTTAATTGACAATGAAGAAATTTCAGTAATATGCAAATTGTCAATTTTTACTGCCAGTGCCTCAGGCTTAAGCCTTTGACCGTTACATTTTTTACACGACTTAAGGGTTTGATACTTTTCTATTTCTTCTCGAGACCAAGAAGAATCGGTCTCGCGCCAACGTCTTTCGAGATTTGGTACAACACCTTCAAATGTCTTTTTACGTTCGTAATGGCGATCCTCATCCTTAAAGACAAATTTAATTTCTGTTTTACCAGTACCAAACAAAACAGCATCTTGTGCCTCTTGCGGTAATTTATTAAATGCCGTTTTCATAGAAAACTTATAATGTCGCGCAATATTTTCTAATGTTTGTACATAGTAGAATGATTTTGTTTTGCTCCACGCTGCAATAGCACCATCTGCAAGCGACAAAGACCCATCAGGAACAACCAAGTTTGGGTCAATTATATGTTCTGTACCTAGGCCATCACAAGACGGGCAGGCGCCAAAAGGGTTGTTGAATGAAAACAACCTGGGCTCTATCTCTTCAATCGTAAAACCTGAAACAGGGCACGCAAATTTAGATGAAAAAACAATTCGTTTGGCTAGTTTTTCATTTTCTTCAATATTCGCATATTCTAAAACAACCAGACCTTCAGTAAGGCTCAATGCAGTTTCAAAGCTATCGGCAAGGCGCGTGGACATGCCTTCTCTAATCACAATCCTATCAATCACAACATCGACATCATGCTTTAATTTCTTGTTAAGCTCAGGAAGTTCGTCAACTTCATAAAATTGACCGTCAATTTTAAGCCTTGTAAAACCCTTTTTCTGTAATTCCGCAAATTTATCTTTAAACTCACCCTTACGGCCGCGCACAATAGGGGCCAACATAAATAAACGCGTCTTATCAGGAAGTTCCATGGTTTTATCAACCATTTGGCTAACCGATTGGCTGGTAATTGGCAACCCTGTGGTTGGTGAATAAGGAATACCAATGCGCGCATATAGCAAGCGTAAATAATCGTATATTTCGGTGACTGTTCCTACAGTCGAGCGCGGGTTTTTACTGGTAGTTTTTTGCTCTATAGAAATGGCAGGAGAAAGACCATCAATTTGGTCAACATCTGGTTTTTGCATCATTTGCAAAAATTGGCGCGCATATGCCGAAAGGCTTTCGACATATCTTCGTTGTCCCTCAGCGTAAATAGTATCAAATGCCAATGAAGACTTGCCAGAACCAGAAAGACCCGTAAACACAATCAGCTTATCACGAGGTAAATCAATATTGATGTTTTTGAGGTTATGTTCCCTTGCACCCTTTACACTTATAAAGTGGCGAATATCTAACAATTGACTATCTTCGGGCGTATTTTTCATAAATTTCTCAGCACATAATTACAAGACTTGACATTCGATCGTGAATCTATAAATTACAATAGGAACATTTTAGGAACATGCAAGCGATTAAATATAAATCAGATTGCGCTATGTATAACGTTTATTAGTGAATTCGCAAACTTTCCGATTGTGATTCACTTTGTTTTGCCCTAATAAATAGAACAATATTAACCATGTGTAGTTTGAACTATAATTCACATTTTAAAATTCGAGGAAAGTCCAATGGCGGGTAGTGTAAATAAAGTTATATTGGTAGGTAATTTGGGTGCTGATCCTGAAATTAGACATACTCAAGATGGTCGTCCAATCGCAAATTTACGTATTGCAACTTCTGAAAGTTGGAAAGATCGTTCAACTGGCGAGCGTCGTGAAAAAACTGAATGGCATAGAGTTGTAATCTTTAGCGAAGGCCTGTGCCGAATTGCTGAACAATATTTACGCAAAGGCTCTACAGTTTATCTGGAAGGCCAACTACAAACACGTAAATGGCAAGACCAACAAGGCCAAGACAAATACACAACCGAGATTGTGTTACAAGGCTTTAATGCAACACTCACAATGTTGGGTGGCCGTGCCGATAGCCAAGGTGGTGGTGCAGGATATTCATCTGGCGGCGGTGCTCAGCAACAGCAGGTTACAGACCCTTACGGTCAACAGTCACAAGGTGGCTACAATGCACCTCAAGGTGCTGCACCTGATTTGGATGATGATATACCGTTCTAAGTCTAGACTATTTAAAAGCACTCCAATTGGGGTGCTTTTTTGTTTCTCAGTTTGTTCTCGGGCTGTTTACAGTATTATGAAAAGCTGTTACCTTTGAGATAGTGAATTTATAGATATCTGGGCTTATTATGTTTTATTTGAAATTTTTATTAAATTTTGTTTTTGTTATCATGCTTATTTCATTCTTGATTTTACTAACATATACGATATTTAAAAAAGTAAAAAATCCAGAGCTCAGCTTTATTAACTGCATACCTTTTATGGATGAGTTTTCAAACGGCGCCGGTGATGATTTGTCACAAACGACAAATGGTGCGGTCGAGGTTTTAAATCATGATCCATCAATTTCAGATTCAACAAAAGAAATTCTTACGACCGCAGAATTGACAACTGAGGAACCCGAAACAAGTTCTGATGTTGGTGACAAAAAAACGGTTAGCCCGTCACCGTCGGTTGAAAAAAAGTCCAATACAAAGACATCTACAGTTTCAAAAAAAGCTAACTCTAAAAAAAGCGTCACCATAAAAAAACAACCCAAAGGTGATAATATCAAAAAAATTAACGGTATTGGACCCACATTTGAGAAGAAGCTGAATTCAATTGGCATTAATAAATTTGAACAAATTGCAGCTTGGTCTGTCGAGGATGTATCACGAATTGACGAGCAATTAGAATTGTCTGGTCGTCCCCAACGGGAAGAATGGGTTCAAAAAGCATCAATTTTGGCATCTGAAAAAGATTCATAACTAAAATTTAATCTACTTTTCACCAGTTATAAGCGCACCAATAAGGTTTGTTCTAACCTGAC
This sequence comes from Hyphomicrobiales bacterium, assembly GCA_051531935.1. Classification (GTDB taxonomy): domain Bacteria; phylum Pseudomonadota; class Alphaproteobacteria; order Rhizobiales; family OSC116; genus OCS116. The sequence goes on along the minus strand of JAOPTR010000002.1, from coordinate 332,487 downwards.
CGTTATTGAATTTAGATTTAAATACTTGCATATTTTTAGTTACTTTTTTAACGTAATTGCGGGTTTCCGCTTTTGGAATAGACTCGATCCAATTCACGAAGCTAATTTCACCAATCCGCGGGTCACCATTTGCTTTGGTCCAACGCTTTACCCAAGTACCACCAGCGTTATAGGCCGCCGTCGCCATAACGTATGAGCCGCCAAAGTTCTGCACCAAATCGTAAATGTAACTATTACCCAGAGCCAAATTTAGGTCTGGCTTTGTATGTAGCCATGACAATTTATATGGAGCTTTGTATTTTTTAGCCAAATATTCGCCTGTGGCAGGCATTATTTGCATGTAACCGCGTGCACCAGAAGAGCTGATCGCATATTGATCAAATAAACTTTCTTGGCGAATGAGGCCATATGATAATGCCTTATCAACCTGCCCAGTATATATAGGATAACTTGGAAATTTAATACTTGGGTATGCATGTGCTTGTAAATTCCAACCCTTAATCATACCTTTACGTGCTGTATCTAAAGCGTAATGCGAGTTATGTTGTTGTTTCGCAAACTCCACCAAACTCGCCATATTATTTGCATTTTTTATCGGCACTCGCAATTTAGAATAATGGTATTTTAATTGCCTTTTCTGACCTAAATAATTATAAATTTTAACAAAGTCTGCATGGGTATTTTTACTAATTTTTCGAATGTAATTCTGATTGGCTCCGGGGGCAGTCGGAATTTTTATAATATTTTGACCATTTCTCTCGCCCGCCAGCTGACCATAAAATGAATATCTGTATTTTGCCGCTTTTACCAAATAATCGCGGTACTTATTGTTATCGCCTAATTTACGAGATGTCTGTGCTTGCCAATAGTAAATTCTAGCGCGATCCTTTGAAGAAAAAGAATTTGCCTCTGATTTAGCGAAATGCTGTTTTGCCAATCTATAGTCACCAAAATGAGTATAAGCGATCCAGCCTGCTTTGAATTCAGCATCTGTATAACGTGTACTCTTTTTAGATTGTTGATGGGAAGCTAATAGCTTGTAAGCACGTAATTTAATATTTTGGCTATGTTTTCTATCTAACAGCATGTGGATTACAAAAAACTTCTCAGCCCAGAATAAATGGGCTCTGGTCACATTTTGCTTCGCCCCCGCAATTGATTCTAGAACTTTTAATGCATTCACTTCATCTCTATTGCGTCGATAATATTTAATTAAACTATATTTCAACCCCATGTCTTTTTTAAGAGATTTGGCAACATTTGAATATTTGGCAAGCGCGTCCTTTTTCTTTTTCTCCAAAGCAGTACGCGCTTGATAAAGCGTTACATATGCGCTGCCCGCATAACCTGCATTTCTGATGGCTGCAGTGGTCATATTAGCATTCATTAAGAAATCAGCTCGAACCTTATGGTCCCATCTATCAAAATACTGACCCATTTTTTTTATTGTTGTTGTTTCAGTTTTTGCGTTTAGTATATAGCCGCGCCAAACTGATTTTAATAACTTTTTACCTTGGTCGACTTTGTTAGATTTAAACAATTGTTCAGCCGCAAACAGCTTTCCCGCAGAGGTCTTGGCTGGGTAGTTAGCATACCATTGGCGGGCAAAATTGTCATCGTATTGGCCTCGAAAAATTCTATTTTCCATGATGGATATAATGCTGTTTAGATTTTTCCAATTTGGATATTTAATTATGAAAGCTTTTATCTCATTAGGGTGAGTAACATAACCCTTACTGCGGTATAAAGCATGTAGCGCAACTTGTTTAGCCGCCGCATTTTTCATTTCACCAATGAGATATTTTGCATGGCCATATTTATCTGTTTTAATATTTTGCAACACTTGCTTAGTTAATTCTAAGTCAGTTTTACTAATGTCTGCTTGCACAAAACTAGTGCTGCACAAGAGCGCGGAAACAAATAACGGTTTGAGAAGGCTTTTAAAAATCATAATTATAAATATTTCAATTAAAGTTAACCAACCCTATCTTAAAAATAAGGTCTTTTAATGAAATAAAAATAGCAAGAAAAGTTAAACGTTACGTTAACTATATCCTAGACATCTAAGCCCATCTCGCGAAGCCGTTCAAGGTCATTGAGCCAATTTTCACGAACTTTTACAAATAGAAATAAATGAACTTTTTGACCAAGTATTTCAGCCAATTCCATGCGTGATTGTTGGCCAATTGTTTTAATCATGTCGCCTTTAAGGCCAAGTACAATTTTTTTCTGGCTATTGCGTTGCACATAGATAATTTGTTCCACACGTACAGAACCGTCTTTTTGCTCTGTCCACTTTTCAGTTTCTACGGTTAAGGAATAAGGTAATTCATCATGTAGCTTCAAAAACAGTTTTTCGCGAGTAATTTCAGCAGCGAGAAGCCGCGTAGGAATATCCGCCATTTGTTCTTCTGGGTATAGCCAAATGGATTCAGGCATTGAGACTTCTAACTTCGAAACCAATTGCTTAATGCCATGTCCTCTATCCGCACTAATCATAAAACTATGTGCAAATGGAAAAAATTCGTTAAATTTGGCGCTGATCTCTAGTAATTTTTCGTTTTTAATAAGGTCAATTTTATTCAGTACTAACCATATATTCTTAGCGTTATTTTTGTCTAATAGCTTAACAATATTTCTATTCTCATCATTAAGTCCCTTAGCGGCATCTACAACAACTAGTGTGACATCACTATCTTTTGCGCCACCCCATGCGGCTTTCACCATGGCCTCATCTAATTTGCGTTTAGGAGTGAATATACCAGGGGTATCCACCAAAATAATTTGTGTCTGATTTGCAATGGCAATTGCTCTGATACGCGCACGAGTGGTTTGCACTTTATGCGTAACAATGGAAATTTTACCGCCCGCAATGCGGTTTGATAAGGTTGATTTACCTGCATTGGGAGCACCAATTAACGCTGCAAAACCACATTTTTGTTCACCAAATTGAGGGAAACCATCAAAATTCATAGCCATTATGTGTCCGTCCAAATGTCTTCTTTTGTTAAAAATTCTGTAGCGGCTTTCTGTTCTGCAATTCGCTTAGATTGTCCACTTGCAGTATATGATTTATGGTTTTCGACATTCACCTCAATGGTGAATGTTGGCTCATGTGCAGGCCCACTTATTTCAGATACGATATATTCAGGCAATGCCAATTTTAGTTTTTGAGCCCACTCTTGCAACGCCGTTTTTGCATCTTGTTTATGAGAAATATTCGACTTTAACTGTGGTGCCCAGTTTTTAAGAATAAATGGTTTTGCAATCTCCATGCCACCATCCAAAAACAGCGCCGCAATTAGAGCTTCGCAAACATCACCTAAAATTGTTGGGTTTTGGTTTAAGCCAGACTTGGTCTCGTTCGCTCCCAAAATTACAAACTCACTTAAATCCAATTTTGTCGCCACCAATGTGCAGGATTCTTTTCGAACCAATTGTGCAAATCTTAGGTTCAGTTCACCTTCATCTTCGTTAGGGAAGGTGTCCATCAAATATTCGGAAATCACTAAGCCTAATACTCGATCGCCCAAGAATTCGAGTCTTTCATAATGCTTCTGAGAATTTGGGTTATCTTTTTTAGGTCGCCCATTAAAAAAGCTACTACTATGTGTAACGGCTTGTGATAATAGGCTCACATCTTTAAATTTATAGCTAATTTTTGTTTCTAATTTTCCTAGATTTGGCATAAATTATTCACTCAACAATGTTATCAAGAGAAGTGAACATTCTATCGGTTCTTAGGTTTTCTGGCCATTTCCAGAATTTCCAAAAAGCGCTATTATTATCCAACGATAGAAGTAAAAAATCAGCGCGGCCAATAATGTCTTCAAAAGCCACCATTCTAACTTTATCTTGGAAACGACTATCATTTGAATTGTCTCGGCTATCACCCATCATAAAGTAATGACCTTTTGGAATTTCAAATATATTGGTATTGTCGGCTCTGGTATTGCCATAATCAACACTATTATGTTTCACACCGTTTGGCAGCGTTTCGACATAACGTTTAACAACTGAAATATTGCCAAACTTGTCTTTTTCAGTAAAATCAGGTGCAGCAACTTTATCAATAGCTTTGTTATTAATATGCAATACGCCATCAATCATTTGTACTTTGTCGCCAGGTAGCCCAACCAAACGTTTAATATAGTCGATTTTTTTGGCTGCTCCCTTAAACACAATAACATCACCCATTTTAGGTTCTGCCCCAAAAATACGACCATCAAACGGTGCCGCAGAAAAAGGAAAAGAGTGTTTGGAATAGCCATAAGCGTATTTGGTAACATATAAATAATCGCCAATAAGCAACGTTGGCACCATGGAAGCAGAAGGAATAACCACTAAACCGAAAATAAATGTACGGATAACAACAGCAATTAACAATGCCTCAACAACCACTACAACCAGATCCCATAATTCTTTCGCAAAACTTTGGGTTTCTTTGCTTGTTTCATCCGCCATAATTAAATTCTCTCATTTTCGCTGCAAGGCCATTAATTGCTATGTAATGCGGGGTTTTGCAATATATTACAAGCTGTAAATGCAAGAAACTAAACTTAATTGAAAAATTAAGGTAGAGTGAGTTATATAAGACACAATATTTATAAATTTGTTCCATAAAACATATGGGTTATAAAATTCTATTCTTGTAAAAAACTCAAAGCTTTAATAAGGTTATTTAAAGTAAAATTGGCAATTGAGATTGAAATGAACATTAGTCATGTTGATAGTAAAAAAGGCCTGTTTAATCAGTCGCTTTATGTAATCATCGAAAATGATTATTCAAGTCAGAATATTCGTCACAAAAGCTTGGCGATTGCAAATGCTATTGTTACAGAAGGCTGCGACATCATACAATATCGCGCGCAGGGCATATCTTATTATAAAATGCTAGATGAGGCAAAATCTATTGCCCAGATTTGCAACCAAAACAATATCCCATTCATTATAAATAATCATATAGACCTTGCAATAGATGTGAGTGCTGATGGAGTCCATCTAAACAGAGAAGATGTAAGCGTAACTCAAACAAGAGTAATTATGGGTAACAGAAAAATCATTGGTCTTAGCATCAGAACATTAAACGATGCTAAAAACGCCCAGATTAATGCACTTGACTATGTTACAATCGAAGGTATATTCCCCACAAATCAAAATCTGGAAGATCCAAAGCCCATTCTCAATGAGGATTTAGCAGATATTGTACAAGTTTTAAAATCACGAGCACCAGATTTGCCAATTATAGGTAATGGTGGTCTTTGTGAAACAAATGTCGGTTTGGCAATGAAACAAAACATTGATAGTATTTCCGTCACCAGAGCCATAGCTCAAGCAAAAAAACCTGCTGTTGCGGTTAAAAAATTAAAAAAAGCCATGCTCAAAACCCTCAAAACTTAACTTTCTTCAAGCATTATTCTAAATCCTAAATTGCTCGCAGGCCTTGCTGTGGCGCAGCCACCATTATATGTAGTGTTAACGAAAAATGGGATATGCGCCCGCTCTTCACCCCATAGAAACCTTGTACCACAGGCTTTAGGGTTATTTAGGGCATCGGCATCGCTCAATTTGGCTTGGCTGTCGATGGAGCTTGTCCAACACGTTAATGTCCATTCCCAAACATTACCTTGAGCATCGTTCATTCCCCAGCCATTTTTACCGAAATCACCTTGAATATGGGTAATTTTTGGTCTAGCCAAAATGACATCATTAAAATCATATTCTACATATTCTGCCTTGTAATGACGCCCCATAAATGCAGCAAAAGTCCACTCTTCCTCGGTCGGCAATCTAAATTTTTGCCCCGTCTCAGCAGATAACCATTTTGTAAAATTATAGGCATCCAACCAACTTACTTTTGTTACAGGGTGGTTTTCAGTTTCGCCTTTGCGCATACGAGCTTTCTTTTTACAGCCGCCCATTTCGTGGCATACGTTCCACTGTTTAATTGTAATTTCATAGGCACCAATTTTATAGGCTTGTTTCACTTCTATATGCTTTTTAACATATTCAGTTTTTACATATGAGTAAATTGGCACTTCTAATTCCATCTCGCCCGTCGGAATTTCAATCAATTGCAGATCACTCAATACAGTTTTGTAATTTTGATTGTTAGTTTTTGACGATAGAAGCCAAATGCTAACGACTAAAGCTAAAGTTAGACTTGCAATTATAAGTATGACGTGACGATATTTCATATTTTTGTCCAAAGATATTGGCGGTTCCTAATGCAAGAAACCGCCATTCTCTTAATGTTACTTTTTAATTTCGGCAGGCTCAGAAACTTGCTTCATTAAATCATTATTCCATTCACCATCTACAACCACATGGGCAGTTGCGCCTTTGAGTACGGCTTCAATAAGATTGTGATTAACATAGGCGTAAACACCTGGTTGTTGGAATTTGTAGAATGCAGCGCCGGCCGCACCACCAGGTATAAACCAAGTTTCTAAATTTGTTTGGGGATCGTCACCAAAGTTACCTTTTTCCCAAACATATTCACCATGGCCACCAATAAGATGCGGGCGGGTATCGCGATTGGCTTGGCTATGCAAGAACAATACACTTTCGCCAACACTGGCAGTCATCGCATTGTCACCAGTTAGAGCACCAACAGCACCATTAAACACTTCATGAGTTGGTGTTAAAGTATTCATCACTTCAATCATTTCCTCATAACCTTCTGATGGGCTTTCATATTCTTTATATTCGCCTTCTTCATCTTTAGGCACATAGAAATCTTGCTCGCCAATATAATATGCTTTGTCATATGTTAAGGCTTTACCATCTTTATCGGTTAAACCTTCGCGAGGTAGAACCATAATTGCGCCATTCATACCAGACACAACATGCCAAGGAATCATAGTACCACCAGGTGCGCAATGATAAACAAAAACACCGGCCTTATCGGCTTTAAAGCGCAATGTAACTTCTTCACCAGGAGAAACATGGGTAAGACCACCACCACCAAGCGCGCCCGTTGCGGCATGGAAATCAATATTATGTTCTAGTGAATTGCTTTCTGGGTTGATAAGACGAAGTTCAACATAATCGCCTTCATGCACCACCATCATAGGGCCAGGGACAGTGCCTTCATATGTCATTGCCCAAACTTTTGTGCCATCCTCATCTACCTCGATGAGTTTTTCAATAATGGTCATTTCAAACTTAACCAATTTAGCATCGCCTTCAGCCATTTGATTATGCTTCATAACCATTGGGGGGGCTAATAATTGCGGTGTTAACACTTCAAGGGTACTAACGTCTGCGCCCAATGCAGCAGTTGATGACATTAGAATACCCAAGCTTGCGGCCAGGATTGTTTTCGGCAAAGAATTTTTAATAGTATGTAACATATGATCCTCATTTGTTTGTTATGACTATTCAAAACTACAAGTAAGGATTACAAATTTAAACATGACAAAAATGCACAGGAACAATCTGTCGCAGATTTTGTTGACATAGATCAAGTTCAGTTGTGTTTATACACCGACAAAAAAAGGCTTCAAAAAAATGAAGCCTTTTAAACGTTTTATTATCAGCAATTAAGCATCAGAAGCCATATAAGCTTTGTTAATCACATCTGGGTTTCTTGGAGGTTCGCCTTTGGCTAATGCATCAACATTGTCCATACCTTCAATCACTTTACCCCAATAAGTATATTGGCCATTTAAAAAACTGGCATCATCAAAGCAGATAAAGAATTGGCTCGATGCGCTATCTGGCATCTGCGAACGCGCCATGCTACATGCGCCACGAACATGGTTTTCTTTATTAAATTCAGCAGGAATATTTTTACCACTACCACCCATGCCTGTACCATCAGGACAACCAGTTTGTGCCATAAAGCCATCAATCACACGATGAAAAATAATACCATCGTAAAAGCCAGCTTTAACCAACTCTTTAATTTGAGCAACATGCTGCGGCGCTACTTCGGCATTCATTTCAATGGCGACATCGCCTTTTGAGGTTTCCAGAATCAATGTATCTTCTGGGTTTTGGTAATCAGCCATTTGGCTCTCCATTTTTTGTTAAATTATGAATGTTGTTAATTATTCTTCCATATAAACTTTAAGCATTTTATCTGGGTTTGCAGGTGGCTCGCCTTTAGCAAGACTATCAACTGCATTCATCCCATCGACAACTCTACCCCAAATGGTGTAGTTGTTATCTAAAAATGGCCCATCTGCAAGCATGATGAAAAATTGACTATTTGCGCTATTGGGTTGGCTAGAACGCGCCATGCCAATAACACCGCGGTCATAGCTATATTTAGTTGTAAATTCTGCGTCCACATCTGGCAATTGAGACCCACCACGGCCAGTGCCGGTAGGATCGCCCGTTTGCGCCATGAAACCGCTAATCACCCGATGAAAAACAATACCATCGTAAAAGCCTTCTTTTGCAAGCGTCTTAATGCGTTCTACGTGCTTAGGTGCAACATCAGGCAAAAGCTGAATTTTAATAATTCCAGACTTTACATTAATATATAGAGTGTTTTCTTTGGTTAATTTGGCATATTTATTTGCGGCAGTGGCCACGCCAACATTCATCAACACAGCTATAAGAGCAAATGTCGTTATTTTCAGAAATTGAAACATTATTTTAATTTTCCTTTTACGGTTTCAGCAATATTGGGCGGTACGAATTTTGTAATATCACCATCCATTTTTGCAATTTGCCTCACTATTGAAGAAGAAATATGGCTATATTGCGGGTTGGCAAATAAATTCACAGTCTCTATTCCAGAAAGCGCATGATTCATAGTCGCCAAGGTTTTTTCATATTCAAAATCTTGACCATTCCGAATGGATCGAATGAGAAAATCGGCATTTAACCTTTTGGCTTCATCAACCAATAGACCATCAAAGGTCACAAGCTTCAGCCGATCTGATTTTATGGTTTGAGCAATAATTTCCAAACGCTCCGTGGGCGAAAATAATGCAGATTTACTATGTTGAGCTCCAATGGCAATCACCAACTCATCAACAACGTTCAAGCTACGCTCAATAATGTCGATATGCCCATAGGTGAGGGGGTCGAAACTACCAGCAAATATACCAATTTTATCACTCATACTCAGTCTTCGCTTTTTGGCTCTACGTTATTTTCAATTGCTTCAGAGGTTTCGCCTTCAACAATTTCTTCGTCCTCATCGTCACCATCAATATCTGAGATACGACCAACTGAAACCACTTGTTCAGCTTTGGCTGTTTTAAATATGGTCACACCTTGGGTGCTACGACCACCAATGCGGATATCTTTAAGTGGGCATCTTATCAATTGCCCGCCGTTTGTTACCAACATAATTTGATCGGCTTCTTCGACAGGGAAGGAGGCGATTAGATCGCCATTGCGATCGGATATACCCATCGCCACAATGCCCTTACCACCACGTCCAGTACGGCGATATTCGTATGCCGACGTGCGTTTGCCAAAACCATTTTTCGAGATTGTTAAAATATATTCTTCTTTATCTTTGAGCAATTCAATACGCTCATCTGAAAGAGTGACAGCTTCTTCATCACCAGAATCATCATCAGTATTTTCAATAGCCTCGGCAGCATCCTCACCTTCATGTGCCAATAGTCGACGCAGATTGTTAGAATGTTTTACAAATGCTTTTGCTTCTGGTGAGCTAATGTCAATATGGTTCAAAATAGCCATTGAAATCACTTCAACATCTTTATCGAGCCTGATACCGCGTACACCAGATGATGAACGACCCACAAATACCCGCACATCATTCACCGCAAAACGGATTGAACGCCCTGCAGTTGTGGCAAGCAATACATCATTTTCATCAGTACAGATTTGCACAGAAACAATTTCATCACCTTCACTAAGCTTCATGGCAATTTTACCGCCCTTATTCACTTGAATAAAGTCAGATAGTTCATTACGGCGCACATTACCTTGTTTAGTAGCAAACATAATATTAAGTTCGCTGCTATCTTCATCTGAATTTGGCAGTGGCATAATGGTGGTAATTTTTTCGCCCTGATCAAGAGGCAGAAGATTAATCAACGCCTTACCAATTGAGGTTGGGCTGCCCACAGGCAAACGCCAAACTTTCAATTTATAAACCATGCCTTTAGATGAGAAGAACAAAACAGGTGTATGCGTATTAAGCACAAATATATTAGTTACGAAATCTTCATCCCGTGTATTCATGCCGCTGCGGCCTTTACCACCACGACGCTGCGCACGATAAGTATTCAGTGCAACACGTTTAATGTAGCCCTTATGCGAAACGGTAACGACCATGTCCTCTTTCGGGATAAGGTCTTCGTCGTCAAAATCGCCAGCGGTTTCAAGAATTTCTGTACGTCTTGGGGTGGCAAATTCGTCTTTAATCTCAGTTAATTCTTCACGAATAATATTCATCACGCGATCGCGGGACCCCAAAATATCAAGATAGTCTTTAATTTCTTCGCCTAATTTGTTTAGCTCATCGCTAATTTCATTCATACCCATTGCAGTCAAGCGTGCTAAGCGCAATTCAAGAATGGCGCGGGCTTGCACTTCGGACAATGTATATGTGCCATCAGCACTAATCATATGACGAGGATCAGCAATCAATTGAATAAGAGGTTCAATATTACCAACTGGCCAATGGCGCGCCATAAGTTCTTCACGTGCGGTTTGAGTATTTGGCGCACTACGGATAAGCTTAATAACTTCATCAATATTGGCAACAGCAATGGCCAAACCAACCAATACATGCGCCCGATCTCTGGCCTTATTGAGTAAGAATTTTGTACGTCTTGTCACCACTTCTTCGCGGAAGGTTACAAAAGCAGTTAGGAATTTTTGAAGGTTCAACAAGCCTGGGCGGCCATGATTAAGAGCCACCATGTTACAGCCAAAACTAGTTTGAAGTTGGCTATAACGGTATAGTTGGTTGATAATCACATCTGCAACTGCATCACGTTTAATTTCAACAACAATACGCATACCGTCACGGTCAGATTCATCACGAATGTCAGAAATACCTTCAACGCGTTTATCACGCACCAATTCCGCAATTTTTTCGATCAATGTTGTTTTGTTAACTTGAAACGGTATTTCAGTCACAACAATAGCTTCGCGGTCTTTGCGAATTTCTTCAACCGATAATCTTGCGCGCATGACAACAGAGCCACGCCCTGTTTCATAAGCCGATTTAATACCAGCTGTACCTAATATATAGCCACCAGTTGGAAAGTCTGGGCCTTTGATTATGCCATTTAATTCCTCAACCGAAATTTCGGGGTTGTAAGATGTTGCAATGGTTGCATCAATAATTTCGCCCAAATTATGCGGCGGGATGTTAGTTGCCATACCAACCGCAATACCACCAGCACCATTTACCAATAAGTTTGGAAAACGCGATGGCAAAACACTTGGTTCTTGCTCACTATTATCGTAGTTTTCTTGGAAATCAACAGTGTCTTTATCAAGGTCGGACATAAGCGCATGAGCAACTTTTTCCATCCGAACTTCGGTATAACGCATAGCCGCAGCTTTATCACCATCGACAGAACCAAAGTTACCTTGTCCATCAAGCAATGGTAAGCGCAGTGAAAAATGCTGTGCCATGCGCACCAAAGCATCATAAATAGATTGGTCACCATGAGGATGATATTTACCAATAACATCACCAACCACACGGGCCGATTTACGGTAGGGGCGGTTCCAATCATAGCTATTTTCGTGCATCGAAAACAAAATACGTCTATGAACAGGTTTTAAACCGTCTCTTACATCGGGTAATGCACGGCTAACAATCACACTCATTGCATAATCGAGGTAAGATTTTTTCATCTCATCTTCAATATTTACCAAGATAACGTCACTTGGTAATTCAGCAGGAACTTGAGGAGAATTTTCGTCTGATGGGGTTTCGTTATCTGACACTATAAATATCCGTCGCATTTAGTTGATTCGAACTTTAATTATAGGCCATTGATCTGCAGAACCGAAATTATTAATGATTTATTACCATCACCTGCTTTTAAATTTAGATTTTCCCCACAGAATCATTTAATTAGGTTATAAATCAGGTCAAATATCTAGTTTTAAGGTACATCTATGTCAGCACATGGTTCCAAAAAAGTAATTTATGCCGCCCTTGCAGGCAACTTGCTTATTTCTATCATTAAATTTGCAGCCGCTTCCTTTACAAAAAGCTCTGCAATGCTTTCTGAGGCCATTCATTCACTGGTTGATACTGGCAATCAAGTGCTACTTTTATATGGCATGAACAAGTCTAAAAAGGTTGCTGATGACAAGCACCCATTTGGCTATGGTATGGAACTCTATTTTTGGAGCTTCATTGTTGCTATTTCAGTTTTTGGTTTAGGCGCCACTGTTTCTTTATATGAAGGCGTCGCAAAAATACTGCATCCTCATGAAATGGAAAACGCTTACATCAACTATATTGTACTGGGAGCATCCTTTGTATTTGAAAGCGTTGTTTGGTATATCGCACTAAAAGAATTTAACAAAGAGCGCGGTAAGGCCAGCGTTTGGAGCAGCATTAAAAATTCAAAAGACCCCACCACATTTGTAGTTTTATTTGAAGATAGCGCCGCATTGTTAGGCTTGCTCGTTGCACTTATTGGCGTATATATGGCCGATCAAATGGGTTATGCAAAAGCTGATGGCATTGCCTCAGTAGCCATCGGTCTTATATTAGCGGGCACTGCTTTTATTTTAGCACGAGAAACTAAAGGGCTGCTGATTGGTGAAGCTGCATCTGACGAGCTAACCGAGCGTATAAAAGAAATCGTCGCAACCGACATTAAAATAATCGGCATTAATGAGCTGCGCAGTATGCATATGGGGCCTAATGACATCTTAGTGGCACTTAGTCTAGACTTTGATAATAATGTAAATGCAGGTGAAGTAGAATATAGCATCGCGTCTTTAGAAAAACAAATTAAGCACGACTTTAATGATGTCAAACGTATCTTTATTGAAGTGCAATCTTATAGCGATCACATTGAATTTGAAGAAGAATAGTAATTTAGTGAATTAATGTTGTCTGCAGATTTGAGAATTTATCATCATATCGGCAGGCAATGTCATTAAATTTTAATTCAGCGCAAAATTGCAGCGATTTCCCAAGACTGGTAAACTCGCCAACAACTAAATTAAAAACGCCATCTATATCATTATAATAATAGCCCGCTTTTTGGCTTATAAAAAGCTCAGTATTTTGGTTTTTAATGCTATACCATAAATCCAAAATTCCCGACTGGCTGCCCCCTTGACCCAAAAATACAGAATAGGTTTTATTCTCAACAATACGACTTGCTTTAGCACCACTATTAACACGGACACCACGATTGTTGGTTGCAGATGGTAAATTGTTACCACCTCCAATGTCACTGCCATCAGTGCCTTGAGGGATAGAGGCCGTTGGCAAGCTGTCTGTGCCCACCAGAAAATTATTTTCTGAAATTTGACGGTTAATTTTGTTGAAACTGGCAGTTTTAATTGCGTCGTTAACACCACCTTCATTCATAACAATTGTAGTGAGGGAAGCAACCGAAAGACTAGCCACAATTGCCCAAGATAAAAAATAATATCCACTCACACTAAATGGGAGTTTTTTACGGCTTTTAGGCGGCCTTACTTCAGTTGTATTGGGTTTAAGCTTGATATTAGATTTCAAGTTAACCCTTTTAGGCAATTTTAGTTTGTTCATTTGCATTTAATGCCTATAAAGCGTTCAGTGACATAATATATTAATCATAAATATATGGATTCGCTATATTAGTAAATCAATTGATATAAATTATAAAACATATTCATCAGGATAATTATGATAGACAAAAATATAACATGTGTTGTTTTAGCAGCGGGCAAGGGCACGCGCATGAAATCTACAACCCATAAAATGATGCATGAAATTGGCGGAAAGCCGTTGGTTGGACATGTTTTAGATTTATGCCAAGACAAATTAAAATCAACAAACATTGCAGTGGTTGCCGACCCTGATGAAAAACCGACACTAGATTATATACAACAAAATAGTGATTCTAATATTTCCTACCAACACGAAAAATTAGGCACAGGCCATGCCGTATTAATGGCAGAAAAAGAAATTGCTGCGGCCGCTGCGCTTAATCCAGATAGCACTATATTAGTATTGTATGCCGACACTCCTTTTGTGGAAGTTGAAACACTATTATCTTTAGTCGGTAAAATAGAAGCTGGCGATGATGTCGTAGTTCTAGGGTTTGAACCAAAAGACGCAGCACAATATGGCCGATTGCTTACAAGTGACGAAGGCGAATTACTAGCCATCAGAGAATTTAAGGACGCAACTGATGCTGAACGTGAAGTCAATTTATGTAATTCCGGCATTATGGCGTTCAAAGCCAAACACCTGAATAAACTACTCAAGAAAATAGATAATAAAAATGCTTCTGGCGAATATTACCTTACAGACTGTGTTGAAATTGCAAGATCTTTAGACTTAAAAACCAGTGTTACAAAATGCTCAGAGGTTGAAACATTAGGTATTAATGATCGTGTTCAACTTGCAGAAGCCGAAACCATTTACCAAAACAAATTGCGCGAACAAGTGATGCGGGCAGGGGTTACCTTAATTGACCCATCGAGCGTATATCTATCGGCCAATGCCATTATTCAGAACGATGTGGTTATAGAACCAAATGTTGTGATAAAAGGCTATGTGACCATCAAAATAGGCGCGAACATACTCGCATTTTCACATATCGAAGGTTCCAAAACTAACCCAACAAGCATTGGTGTCAATGCCAATATTGGGCCCTATGCGCGGCTGCGAGAAGGTACCCATATCGGCGAGTCAGGCAAAATTGGAAACTTTGTAGAAACCAAAAAAACCATCACTCACAAAGGCGCTAAGATAAACCACCTTAGTTATATCGGTGATAGTGAAGTGGGCGAAAAAGCAAATATTGGTGCAGGTACGATAACTTGTAATTATGATGGTTTTAATAAAGCCAAGACCATTATCGGCAAAGGCGCTTTCATCGGCTCGAACAGCTCACTTGTAGCACCTGTAACCATTGCAGATGGCGGTTATGTAGGTTCAGGAAGTGTCATCACCGACGATGTAAAACAAGATGCCCTAGCAATAACACGCGCAAAACAAGTGGAAATTGCTGGTTGGGCTAAAAAATTTAGACAAAAAAATACAAATTAGTAACATATTTAAGCCAAATTCATTGTAGATAGTGTTTTTTACAAACATCAGAATGATCATGGTTTTAAAAAGGAATATTTTATGTGCGGAATTATTGGCATCGTAACAGGCAAACCAGTTGCTTCTGGGCTTATATCATCTTTAAAACTTCTTGAATATCGAGGTTATGACAGCGCAGGCATCGCAACAATGGAAAATAATACCATCTGGCGCGAACGTGCAGCAGGTAAACTTGCAAACCTTGAGAAAAAAATAAAAGAAAATGGCGTCAAAGATGGCGGTATCGGCATTGGCCATACAAGATGGGCCACCCACGGCGCGCCTACTGAAGGCAATGCACATCCACATATGATCGACAATGTGGTTATCGTTCATAACGGAATTATCGAAAATTATGCTGAATTGCGCGATGAATTATTGCAGCAAGGTGCCAACATTAAAAGTGAAACCGATACAGAAGTGATCGGTCATCTGATTAGCAATCAACTGAAAATTGACAGTAATGTTGAAACGGCTGTGCAAACTGCTATTGGCAAGCTAACAGGTGCTTTTGCACTAGCAATCATGATTAAAGGCCACGAAGATTTACTAATTGGCGCCCGTAAAGGTTGCCCATTAGTGGTTGGTATAGGCGATGTTGAGGGTCATTATATTGGTTCTGATGCGCTCGCATTGTCACCGTTTTCTCGTCAGATCATTTACCTTGAAGAAGGTGATTTTGTTTTCGCATCCGTTGATAATTATAAAATATACGATCAGACAGGTAATTTAGTAAGCCGCGAAGTTAATGTTGTTGAGCTACAAGCCTCAACAATGGATAAAGGCAACCACAAACATTATATGGCAAAAGAGTTCTTTGAACAGCCAGATGTGGTGCAACATACATTGGCGCATTATATAAATTTAGATAATCACGAAATCACAATTGATTCCAAATTAGACATTCAAAAATTCAACCGTATGGTTATTGTATCTTGTGGCACGTCATATTATGCCGCAAGCGTAGCAAAATATTGGCTCGAAGACGCTACCAATATGAGTGTTGAAGTAGATGTTGCTTCTGAATATAGATATAGAAACCCGCCATTAAATGATAAATGTCTATTCATCGTTGTATCCCAATCTGGCGAAACAGCCGATAGCCTTGCCGCATTGCGCTTAGCAAAAGCCAAAGGCGCCACCACAATGGCGATTGTAAATGTACCAACCTCAACAATGGCGCGCGAGGCCGATATTTTGTTACCTACATTTGCAGGTACTGAAGTTTGTGTTGCTTCTACCAAAGCGTTTATGTGTCAAATTAGTGTATTGGCGACTTTGTCAGTAGCTTTAGGTAAAGCCACAGGCAACTTAAGTGATGCAAAAGCCAAAGAAATGACTAATGATTTGGCACAATTACCACGCCTGATCAACGATAGCTTCGCTGTAGAGCGCGAAATTAAAGATTTGGCACATGATATTTCAAAAGTTGAGCATATGTTGTTCTTAGGGCGTAATACAAGCTTCCCAATTGCTATGGAAGGTGCGCTAAAGCTGAAAGAAATTACTTACATTCATGCTGAAGGTTACGCTGCAGGCGAGCTCAAACATGGGCCAATTGCACTTATTGATGAAAAAATGCCACTGGTGATCATTGCCCCTGATAATGATACATATGAAAAAACCCGCTCTAACATAGAAGAAATTTCAGCCCGTGGTGGTGACATAACAGTATTTACCACAAAATCACGCGCTGTTGAAATTCGTAAACTTGGCCTAAAGGCCATTGCATTGCCCGATTGCAGTGCTTTTCTGGCACCATTTGTTTACACAGTTCCCGTGCAGTTATTGGCTTATCATACAGCCGTTCAAATGGGTACAGATGTGGATCAGCCGCGTAACTTGGCAAAATCGGTTACAGTTGAATAATCTGTTTAAAATACAGCATTTTTGGGCTACAATTTAGAAGTGATTCTAAACCTGTGGCCCAATATGCAATTTAATAGCAAAATCGTGAAACTAGCACTCATTGTTGTTGTTTTAACAATGCAGGCAAATAGCGCTTTGGCATCTGATTTCATGCAAAATGCACGTAATTTCTTAGAGGTCGTTGGGGCTAGTAATGAAGAAAATCAGGACTATATTGCGCGTTCAAATCAATTCACTGCTGAGGGCGAATATACCTCAGAGGAATTGGCAGAATCATTGCTCATTCGCGCCATCATATTCTCACGTTTAAAAGATGAAACTAACGCGCTAGAAAGTTATGCTGCAGCATTAAAAAGCGGTAATTTACCGCCAATTCTTATTGCCGAAACTCATAAAAATCGCGGTTTATTATATTATAGTAATGCAAAATATGACGAAGCAAAACAAGATTTTAAAAACGCACTGAATATCTTATCTGGCAATGCTGAATTACATTATTACTTAGCCAATTCGCAGTTTGGACTATTTGAATTTGATGAGGCGATCACGCAATATGACATGGCGCTAGAAGGCATGGCAAATAATAGATTCCTTGCCTATTATGGCAAAGCCTCCGTTTATTATCAGCAACAATTATTTGCAAAATCTCGAGACAACCTAAATAAAAGCCTTGATATTAAAGGTAATTTTGAACCATCAATCACTTTACTTGCGCAATTAGATGGTTTTGAAACGGAAGAAGCGCCCTTGCCAACGGTAAGAACCACAACTGAAAATGCAGACGTTCAACAAGATAAAGAACCTACTGCAAGTGATATTTATAACCAATTATTGCAACAGGCATTGGCTTCAAAAAATTCCGATGGTAAAACAGGTCGAGTGGCAATTAAGTTAAAACTTAACCAAAGTGAAATAGACAATTTAACCACAGCTTCTATTGAGCCAATTCTTAAGCCAACCACTAATATTGAAACAAATGCTAAACCATTGCCTGAAACGCTTATTCGCACAGAACCATTACCCGAAATATCATTACGCACAACACAGCCAAAGTTCAATTTACAGGTATCTGACACTCCGTTTTTGATACAAGATACCAACCAATTAAAGCGATTAAATACAGAAGTGTCTCAGGATATAAAACCCAAATTACAAGGGTTTTTTCTGCAGCTCGCAACCAATTTCAGCCACGAAAAAACTGAAAAACAGTATCTAGAAATTCTCAAAAAGCATGAGTTATTGTTGGCTGAAAGACCGCATGTAATCAGAGAATATAAGGATTCAAAACAACGCTCTCGTTATCAATTACTATTATCGGGTTTTCAATCCTATAAACAAGCCAACTCACTGTGTAAGTTTTTAAAGGCGCAGGATAGAGAATGTTTTGTACGAGAAATAAAATAAACTTGGCTCCCGCCTTGTAATACTAATAAATAGCATCTAATTGATAGTTAAGCATAAAACTTGAGAGCATTGATATGGTAAAAGAAGTAAAAAAAATTGGCCTGTTCAGTAGGCTTAGAACATATTTTTTAACGGGCTTAGTCATCGCTGCCCCCATAGCCATCACAATTTATGCAACTTTCTGGGTGATTGGCCTAATTGACAATTGGGTATTGCCATTCATCCCAAAATCCTATTTACCTGAAACATATCTAGAGTTTTCTGTACCTGGTCTCGGCGTTGTTTTTGCTGTCATAGGGCTGGTTTTATTGGGCGCTCTCACCGCTAACTTTGCAGGCCGAACCATTCTAAACATCGGTACTAGTTGGCTCGAAAAAATGCCAGTTGTCCGTACTATATACAAAGCACTGAAACAAATTTTTGAAACTGTTGTCAGCCAAGGCGAAACAAATTTCAAACAAGTGGTTTTGGTTGAGTATCCACGCCGCGGCATCTTCGCCATTGCATTTGTAGCCACCGAAACCAAGGGTGAGGTCGCGCAACATTTAGATGAAACCATGGTGAGTGTGTTTTTACCAACAACACCAAACCCAACGAGTGGTTTTCTACTATTTGTTCCTAAAGCTGATGTAAAAGTGTTGGATATGTCAGTTGAAGACGGTGCAAAATTGGTAATTTCAGCAGGTTTAGTAAACCCAGAAACATTGCCAATAGTCGATAAAAACTAGCCGGCTTTTAACAATTTAATTGCTTGATCGCGGTCAAATAAATAAAGCAAACATCTTAAATTTTTATGTTTGTCTTGATTGAGGTGAGGGTCCATTTCAACAATAAGCCTTGCTTGTTTGTGGGCTATTTCAATGAGATCAGCCTGATTTTCAACATCGGCCAACCGCATCTTAATGTCTCCACTTTGCTGCGCTCCCAACAAATCACCACCACCACGCAATTCTAAATCTTTTTCAGAAATCAAAAAACCATCTTCTGTCTGACGCATAATTTTTAAGCGCTGTTGAGCAACTTTACCTAACGGTGTCCCATAAAGCAGAATACAACTTGATTGATCGTCACCACGTCCAACGCGACCGCGTAATTGATGCAATTGCGAAAGGCCAAAGCGTTCTGCATGTTCAATAATCATAATGGTCGCCTCAGGCACATTCACGCCAACTTCCACCACCGTGGTAGCAACCAAAATCTTAATTTCACCATTCTGAAATTGCTGCATCACCGCGTCTTTTTCTTCACCTTTCATACGGCCATGCACCAAGCCAACTTTACCAGGATAGGCGGCGTTTAACATCGCAAACCTATCTTCAACGTTTGTCAAAGGCATAAGTTCACTCTCCTCTACCAAAGGGCAAATCCAGTATAATCGTTGATTTTCATCCATAGCGCGCGCAGCTGCTTGCAAAATATCGCCTAGTTTTTCAAGCGGCATTGCCACTGTTTTAATAGGCTTTCGACCTGCGGGTTTTTCCGTCAATTTAGAAACGCTCATATCGCCATAATTGGTAAGCACCAAAGTGCGTGGAATGGGGGTTGCCGTCATAACAAGCAGATCACTCTTCATGCCTTTATTTTGTAAGGCAAGCCTTTGATGTACGCCAAATCTATGCTGTTCATCAATAATCGCTAAGCCCAAATTCTTAAATATTACGTCGGCTTGAAACAATGCATGAGTACCAATGAGGATATCAATTGATCCACTATTTAGCCTCTCCAAGATTTCTTGACGGGATTTACCTTTATTTCTACCTGTTAAAATCTCAACCTTTAATCCAAGTTTTTCACATAATGGTGTCATGAAATTTAAATGTTGGCGTGCCAATATCTCTGTAGGTGCCATAATTGCCGCCTGATAACCAGCTTCAATCGAATTAAGCATAGCCATTAACGCAATAACGGTTTTACCGCTGCCTACATCACCTTGCAACAACCTCACCATGCGTTTCTCGCCAGCCATATCTTGCTTAATTTCAGCATATGAACTCACTTGAGATTTTGTCAATTCAAATGGTAAAAGCTGTTTTAGATTTGACACCAATTTGTCATCCGATTTTATTTTTAAACCATTGACTGCAACAATATGTTTACGTGTTAAAGCCAATGCAAGTTGATTTGCAAAAATCTCATCAAAAGCCACACGCTCACGATAGTCACTATCCGACACAATGATTTTAGGGTCATCTGCCTGATGTAAGCCAACAATAGATTCATTAAAACTCGGCCATTTTTCTCTATCTAACAACGGCTTATCAAGCCATTCAGGCAAAACTGGCAATTCATCTATCAAATGGGCAATTGACTTGCGTAATGTCTTAGACGCTAAGCCCGCTGTCATGGGGTAAATTGGTTCAAATAGCGGCAGGGTTTTCATCTCTTCTTCACTGGCCATAAAATCAGGGTGATTGATTTGCAAATTCCCGTTATATTCTTCAACCTTCCCGCCAATAAACCGCACTTCACCTTCGGGGAGGGTGGTTTTCAAATAGTCTCCACGCGCCCTAAAAAAGCTCAAGGCAATTTCACCCGTATCATCATAACAATTTATCCTGTAGGGAATGCGCTTGTTATGCCTCGGTGGCGCCATATGCTTGCCAATTTGCAATTTAATCGTCGCATATTGCTCAGGAACCAGTTGATCCACTTTAGGTTGATCACGCCTGTCTTTATATCCCATCGGCAAGTGGAACAATAAATCCACATAACGCGCCATTTGCCTTGGCTCTATATGCCGCCCCACCAAACGCGTCATGTTTTCGGCAACCTTGGGCCCAACACCTTTTAAAGATGTGATAGGCTTGAACAAATAATTCAAAATATCTGGCCGCATAGCGATGGTTTCCTCTTTGAATTCATTTATAAACAAAAGGTGAACATTACACAACAATTATATAGACAAGTGTGTTAACTTTGCTTATAAAGTCTCTATAATTCACCCCATTTGAAAACGAACCTTATTATGCAAGATATTGAAATTTATAAGAAAAAACTTATGTTTAGAGCTTGGCATCGAGGCATGAAAGAGCTAGATTTACTCATGGGAACCTTTGCACAAGACGAGTTGGCAGAGCTTAAAGGTGACGAGCTTGATCAGTTCGAGCGGTTAATTGACAGTGAAGATAATGATTTACTTAATTATTTCAATGGTAAGCAGGCTGTGCCTAGCCATTTAGCAGGCCCCGTTTTTGAACGCATAAAAGCTCAATCTTTCACTCCAGATAAATATGGCAAGAATCTCTAAAATGCCTCAGAATCAGATAATTGATGAGAATTTCGAACTCGGCCTAGATAATGTCATTTGTTCGGTACCTGAAGGTGCGGATGCGCTTGTTTTAGCCAAAATTTGGCAACAAAAAGTCGCAGAAGGCACGATGCAGGATGTTGTTTTTGTCGCCCGCGATGATACCCGCCTTAACAATATTTCAGAAGGTTTGAAATTTTACCTTCCCAAGATTACTCCGTTGGTTATTCCTGCTTGGGATTGCCAACCTTATGATAGGGTTTCGCCTTCTTATAATATAGTTGGCACACGGCTAAAAGCCTTTGCTATCCTCACCAACCGTAACAAGATGTTGGCAGCGCAAAAAAAAGCTGCGCCAAGGCTTATACTCACCAGTCTAAATGCAATTATGATGCGCACGGCGCCACAGAGTTATTTTAACCGCGCTTTCCTAACATTAAAACTCGGTAATCGCGTGAATTTAACCGACTTTGCAGCCTATTTCATTAGAAATGGCTTTC
Organism: Hyphomicrobiales bacterium; assembly: GCA_051531935.1. GTDB lineage: Bacteria > Pseudomonadota > Alphaproteobacteria > Rhizobiales > OSC116 > OCS116. Next base: position 310,244 of record JAOPTR010000002.1, on the reverse strand, counting down.
ATAAAGTTGCGACTGTCCATGAAAAGGGTGAATTCGCCATTCGAGGGTCAATCGTCGATGTTTTTTCAGGAAACATGACATTGCCAGCGAGATTAGATTTTTTTGGAGACACATTAGACGGCATAAAGAGTTTTGACCCACTCACTCAGCGTAGCGAAGCCAAGTTAAAAGGCATAACAATTCTGCCTGCTGGTGAGATAATGCTGAATGAGAAAAGCATTTCAAGTTTCAGAAATAAATATGTTGCCGCCTTTGGTGCCGCTAAATCTGAAGATGCTCTATATGATGCCATTTCTGCAGGACGAGCAGCCGCAGGAATGGAACATTGGTTGCCATTTTTTCATGATGATTTAGATAGCATTTTCGATTTTTGCCAACAGCCTGTTGTCGTCTCTGATCACCAGTTAGACGAAAGCATCGAAGCTCGCGATGAGCAAGTGAATGATTATTACACTGCACGTGTTGAAGCCTTAGAACACCAAGCACTGGGCGCTCCACTTTACAAACCAGTCAAGCCCGAAACTTTATACATTGGTAAAGCAGATTTAGCAAAACGACTAGATGAACTGGTGACGATAAAACTGAATAGCTTCACAATACCAGCCTCTATTGACGGTGCAAAAATCATTGATTTTGGCGGTAAAATCAGCCGTAAATTCAGCGCAGAGCGCCTAGAACGCAATAGTAATATATATGATATTGTCGCAAGCTTCCTTAGTAAGTTACAGCAAGATAAACAGAAAGTTGTTATTTGTTGTAATTCTGTAGGGAGCGCAGAGAGATTGCGCGATTTGTTAATTGATCATGATGTAAAAAACAGTGTGGTGATTGATAATTATGAGCAATTTTCTGCCCTAGGTGAGGGCGGCCTAGCCTTTGCGCCTTCTCCAATCTCCTCTGGCTTTAGCTTACCTGGCGCGCATTTTATTGCCGAGCAAGATATTTTGGGTGACAGCTTAAAATCCGCACATAAGAAAAAACGTGCTAGCGATTTCATAACCGAAGCCTCGTCACTAACGCTTAATGACTTTATAGTACATATCGAACATGGTATTGGGCAATTTACAGGTTTAAAAACCATTGAAGTTTCGGGCAATCCACATGATTGTTTGGAGCTAAAATATGCTGGTGGTGATCGGCTTTATTTACCTGTCGAAAATATTGAGCTTCTCAGCCGATATGGTGGTGAAGAAATTGGCGCCCCACTTGATAAGTTGGGTGGTTCGGGTTGGCAGGCACGTAAAGCTAAGCTTAAAGAACGCATAAAAGACATTGCGAATAAATTAATTAAAGTTGCCGCTGAGCGCATGCTCAGAAAAGGCCAAATAATTAATGAACCAGATCATTTGTACCAAGAATTTGTAGCGCGTTTTGGGTTTAACGAAACAGAGGATCAACTCCATGCAATTGAAGACATTGTCTCTGATTTACAATCTGGCAAACCGATGGATAGGCTTATTTGTGGCGATGTTGGCTTTGGCAAAACCGAGATTGCGCTGAGAGCTGCATTCTTAGCCGTTATGTCAGGTATGCAAGTCGCTTTGGTTGTGCCGACCACCTTGTTAGCGCGCCAGCATTACAAAACATTTATCGAACGCTTTAAAGACCTGCCTATACGCATAGACCAAGCATCGAGACTTGTGGGTCAAAAATCGTTAAATGACACCAAAGCGGCAATGGCAGCAGGTGAAGTAGATATTGTTATCGGAACTCATGCACTTTTGGCCAAAAACGTTAAATTCAGTAAACTTGGCTTGCTAATTATTGATGAAGAGCAACATTTTGGTGTGGTACATAAAGAGGCATTAAAAGAGTTACAGTCAGACATTCATGTTCTCACTTTAACCGCAACGCCAATTCCACGTACAATGCAATTGGCCATGACAGGTGTCCGTGAATTATCCATCATCGCGACACCGCCAGTGGATCGTTTAGCTGTACGTACGTTCATTTCACCGCTGGACCCTGTAATCATCCGCGAAGCTTTATTGCGTGAGCATTTCAGGGGCGGTCAAAGCTTCTATGTTTGCCCGCGCGTTTCAGATTTAGAAGAAAGAGCCGACTTCCTACGCGAATTTGTGCCAGAAATTAAATTTGTTATTGCACACGGCCAAATGACACCCGCGGCACTAGATGATGTGATGAACGCATTTTACGACGGTAAATATGACCTGTTATTAGCCACCACAATTATTGAAAGCGGCATCGACATTCCATCTGCAAATACCCTTATCATTCACCGTTCTGATATGTTTGGTCTTGCGCAGCTTTATCAACTTAGAGGGCGAGTCGGACGTAGCAAAACAAGAGCATATGCTTTATTCACGTTGCCAAGCCATGGCAAAATATCTGAAAATGCCGAAAAACGGCTCAATGTTTTGCAATCACTCGATAGTCTTGGGGCAGGTTTCACTCTCGCCAGCCACGATTTAGACATTCGAGGGGCAGGAAACCTATTGGGTGATGAGCAATCTGGACATGTAAAAGAGGTCGGTTTTGAGCTTTACCAAGATATGCTAGAAGAGGCCATTGCAAGCCTTAAATCTGGCGATTTAAATGTAGAGGTTGATGAAAAATGGACAACCGAAATTAACATCGGTATTCCAGTGTTAATACCTGACAATTATGTGACAGATTTGGATCTACGACTTGGTCTCTATCGCAGGTTATCGGGCTTTGAAACCAAAGAACAAATAGATGATTTTTCAATTGAACTGACCGATAGGTTTGGTAAAAAACCCGAAGAGGTTATTTACCTTCTTAAAATCATGAAAATTAAACTCATTTGCCGCCATGCTAATATTGATAAAGTGGATGCAGGGCCAAAAGGCCTTACTATTCGTTTCCGTAAAAACAATTTTGCCAATCCGGCAGCACTTATGGAGTTAATTTCCACAAGCCGCGGGAAAATTAAGCTACGCGACGATCAACGTATATTCTTGGCAGAAGGTATGCCTCACGAAAAAGACCGTTTGCGTGTTTGTGGTGAATTTACCCAGATATTAGGCGGTCTGCTTGCTGAAATTGACGAAGAATAGGTGGAAAACTAGTGGTATTATAATACCTAAAATATAACTCATTGTTTTAACAGATAAATTTATAGATAATATATTTGACTTCGATATTCTATCCTATATAACCACATCATCTTTAATGAATAATCAAACGGAATTGTGATAATGAAAACATTTTCAGCAACACCTTCAGATATTGATAAGAAATGGATTCTTATTGACGCTGAAGATCTTGTTTTAGGTCGTTTAGCAACAATCATTGCTTCACGCCTACGTGGCAAGCATTTACCTACTTTCACACCTCATATGGATACTGGCGATAACATCGTTGTTATCAATGCTGAGAAAGTGCATTTAACTGGTAAAAAACGCGAAGACAAAACTTACTTCTGGCATACAGGTCATCCTGGCGGTATTAAGTCACGTACAGCTGACCAACTTTTAGATGGTCGTTTTCCAACACGTGTACTTGAAGCTGCTGTTAAACGCATGCTTCCTGGTGGCCCACTAAGCCGCAAGCAAATGAAAAACCTATATCTTTATGCTGGCCCAGACCATGAGCAAGAAGCTCAACAACCTGTAGTTCTAGATGTAGCCGCTATGAATCCTAAAAATGTAAAGGATCGTAAATAATGTCTAAAACTTTAGAAGATCTTGCAGAAGTAGCCGTAACAGTAGCTCCTGAAAATGAGTCACCTGTATACGAACAAAAATTAGATGCACAAGGTCGCTCTTATGCAACTGGCAAACGTAAAGATGCTGTAGCTCGTGTTTGGATTAAACCTGGCTCAGGCAAAATTACAGTAAACGGTCGTGATGTTGAAACTTATTTCGCACGTCCAGTTCTACGTCTAATCATCGCACAAGCATTTGAAGTTGCTGAACGTGTTGATGCTTATGATGTTGTATGTACTGTTAAAGGTGGCGGTCTTTCAGGCCAAGCCGGTGCAGTACGTCATGGTGTATCTTTGGCTCTTACTCGTTTCGAAACTGCTTTGCGCGCTCCGCTCAAAAAAGCTGGTTTCCTTACTCGTGATGCTCGTGTTGTTGAACGTAAAAAATACGGTCGTGCTAAAGCCCGTCGTAGCTTCCAGTTCTCAAAACGTTAGTCAATACTGCTATACAAATTCAAAAGAGCTTGCAGTTTTGCAGGCTCTTTTTTTTTGCTCGAATATTGCTTCTCAAGGAGAATAATATGTATGATACATTGTCGCAATTCAGTTATCTTGTGCCGTTTGTTGTTGCCACTTTAATATTTGGTTGCATACCAGGCCCATCCATTATGTATACGATGGCACAAACAGTCGCACGCGGACGAAAAGGCGGTTTGCAGGCAGCGTTTGGCATTCATGTTGGCTGTTTTTCACATATTATTGCTGCTGCATTGGGTCTCAGCGCTATTTTTAGCCTTGTGCCAGAATTATATCTAACTGTTAAGTTTATCGGCATCACTTATCTAATCTATTTAGGTGTGAGAATGATTATTTCTAAGCCAGTAAGCCAAGAGCATAGCGAACATACGCAAAATACGACAAAAACCACTTTTCTGAGCAGCGCGTTGGTCGAAATATTAAACCCCAAGACAGCAATTTTTTACATCGCGTTTTTGCCACAATTTATCGATACATCTGCTTCATGGCCAGTATGGCTGCAATTTATTGTTTTAGGGCAAATCATCAACATTATATTTTCGACAGCTGACATTATGTATATATTCTTAGCGGGATACATCATCAAAAAATTCAAAAAAAATGGACAAAGTGGAAAAATCCTTAACTGGCTAGGTGGCAGTATGCTCATCGGCCTCGCATCACATTTAGCATTTGAAGATTGAAATTATGACAGATAATAAATTAAAAGTAGGTGTTTTAGGCGCTTCTGGTTACACAGGAGCTGATCTTGTGCGGCTTGCTGCACAGCACCCGAATATGGAATTAAAAACTTTAACAGCCAACAGCCACGCTGGCAAAAAATATGCCGAGGTTTACCCACATCTTGGCGGCATGAATTTGCCGGACCTCGTAAAAATAGAAGATGCAAATTGGGGAGACCACGATGTTATATTCTGTGGTCTCCCACATGGAACCACACAAAAAATAGTGGCTTCCCTTCCTAAACATGTAAAGGTTATCGACCTAAGCGCCGATTTTAGATTACGTAATACTGACACGTATAATGAATGGTATGGCCATGAGCATTACGCGCCCGAATTACAAAAAAACGCAATCTATGGCCTTAGTGAACATTATCGTAACGACATTAAAAATGCCAACTTAGTGGCTTGTCCGGGTTGTTATCCGACGGCAGTTCTCTTGCTGCTTATTCCCCTACTAAAAGCAAAACTGATCGACGAGAAATCGCTAATTATTGACGCAAAATCTGGCGTTACTGGTGCTGGCCGTGGTTTAAAACTAGGAACAATGTTTGCCGAAGCAGGCGAGGGCTTAAGCCCTTATGCCATATCTGGCCACCGTCACGCGCCCGAAATTGAACAAGAATTATCGGTCGCTTTAGGCGATGAAGTCATGGTTACTTTTACACCTCATCTCATCCCGATGAATAGAGGCGAATTTATTTCGACCTATGCAAATCTCGCGAATGGTGCATCCGTCGATGATTTACGTGAGTGCCTAGAAAACACCTATCAGGATGAACCATTTGTCCGTTTATTGGCACAAGGTGCGGGCATTGGCACACAGCATGTGCGTGGTTCTAACCATTGCTTGCTAAGTGTAAATAAAGACCGCGTTGATGGCCGTGTTATCTTATTCTCAACAATAGATAACTTGGTTAAAGGTTCAAGTGGTCAAGCCATCCAGAATATGAATATTATGTTTAGTTTAGATGAAACTTTGGGTCTAAACCAACAACCAATGTTTCCATAAGTAAGGCTTCTTATGCAGTTTGATATCATCCTCGTCGTTTTATTTGCCGCCATTTTGCACGCAACATGGAATGCAATGATGAAAATGCAAGGAGATCGCTTTGTGGTCATCTCCTTGATGGCGCTTTTTGGAGCCATTATTGGTCTGCCATTTGTAATTTATTATGGCATGCCAAAACCAGAGGTATGGCCGTATATAATCGCCTCTGGCATCATTCACTTTGTCTATAAAATGGTACTCATAACTGCGTATAAATATGGCGATTTTGGGCAAGTTTACCCCATTGCACGTGGTGGAGCGCCGTTATTATTGCTCATCGCAACACTTGTGTTCTTACCCGATATTGGCTTCACTAATTGGCAAATAATTGGTTCGATAACGGTCACAATTGGGCTGTTATTATTAATTTTCAACAAAGGCGTTAAGAGTTTAATCTCAAATGGCAGAGGCATTTTCTTTGCTGTTATCACCGCATTTTCCATTGCATCATATACCTATGTAGACAGCATTGGCACACGGTTAAGTGGTAACCCATTACACTTTATGGCGCTATTCACCATTGTTGATGGCGTTCCCATTTTCATTTTAATGCTGCTGAGTAGACGTGAAGAAGCTTGGCCCGCCATTAAAGCCAACTATAAAAACGGCCTCATTACAGCAAGCCTTATGTTCGTTTCTTATCTTATGTTCTTGTGGGCAACCACACACGCGCCTATTGCACTCATTGCATCTGTGCGCGAAACCAGCGTAATTTTTGCGGCAATTATTGGGTATATTTTTCTAAAAGAAAAATTTGGCCCCTGGAAAATCCTTGCAACCATCACAGTGCTTGCTGGTCTTATTCTTATGCGGCTTTAATCTTTTTTGGCTTTTTGCCAAAGCCGCTCCAATTCTTCGATATTATGGTCTTCAAACTCTTGATTAGACGCTGTTATTTCACTCTCGATTTTGTTGAATCTATGAATGAATTTTTCATTTGTACCTTGTAGCGCCGCGTCACAATCTATCCCCAAATGGCGGCCATAATTCACTAGGCTGAACAATAAGTCACCAAACTCTTCCTGTTGTTTTTTCCGATCGCCAGCCTGAACCTCAACATAAAACTCATCGAGCTCCTCAGTTATTTTGTCCTTAACCTGCTCGATTTCTGGCCAGTCAAAACCAACAGTCGCAGCTTTCTCTTGCAGTTCTTGAGCATATGTTAGGCTTGGAGCAAAGCGAACTCCGTCAAGTAATGTATGGTTTTTATGAGGTTTAGCGGCTTTTTCTTGCTGCTTAATCCGTTGCCACAACCCATCTGTTAATTCAATCACCTCATCGTTTTCATTTGCAAAAACATGCGGATGCCGCCGTATCATTTTATCGCAAATGTTCCAAATCACCTTATCAAAATCAAACAAACCCAAATCCTCGGCAATTTGCGCATGGAAAAGCGGCTGCAAGAGCAAATCTCCCAACTCCTCGGCCAATTCCTCATAATCAGCTTTATTGATGGCATCTATCACCTCGTATGCTTCTTCAATTGTATATTCGCCAATGCTTTTGAAATCTTGTTCCAAATCCCAAGCACAACCCGTCACAGGTCTTCTCAATTCGCGCATAATATATCGCAGCCCATCCATATCATATTTTACAGGCGGCTTTGGTGGGGTAGGGGTCATGTTCAATTTCATCCGTTACGATTTAGATTCAAGACGGGTCACTTTATATCCTATGCCTTTAATGGCTTCGGTAATTTCAGTTACATGTTGAGCATCCCGCGTTTCTAACATTAAATCTAACGAAGCACCTTTAGCAGGTACATCCAAAAATGTACGTTTATGCGATACATTCAAAATATTCACGCTTAACTTTCCAGTTAAAGCAGTAATTTCGGCCAAAACACCAGGACGATCGGGTATTTCGAGGCGTAGATTTATTATGCGGCTAGAACGTTCTAACTCGCGCGATAATATGGAGGCCAACATGCGGCTATCAATGTTACCACCCGTAATTAAAATGCCAACATTTTTGCCTTTAAAACGTTCTGGCTGTTGCATAATTGCGGCAATGCCCACAGCCCCAGCCCCTTCAGCCACATTTTTCAAATTGAGCAAAAGCTGATTTACCGCTTGTTCAATTTCATCTTCCTCCACCACAATAATGCTCGAAACATGTTCTCGGACAAGCTCAACCGTGCGTTTAACTACATTCTTAACAGCAATTCCTTCGGCCAAAGTTTGGCCGTGGCATTCAGCAGTTATGCCATTTAAGGCATTGCGCATGGTGGGGTAAAGCCCTGCTTCAACACCAATAAGTTCAATGTCAGGTTTGATGGCTTTCGCAGCAATTGCCATGCCCGAAATTAACCCGCCACCACCAATTGGCACAACAAGAATGTCCAAATCAGGTATGGCTTCTAACATTTCTATCGCAACTGTGCCTTGCCCTGCAATCACCTTTTCATCATCAAAGGGATGTACCAATACGAGGCCTTCACTGGCGATCAGCTCCTCAGTCACACGTTGGCAATCCGCCAATGTTTCACCCTCTAGCACAACCCTAGCGCCAAAAGCTTCGGTTTGTTCAATTTTCACAAATGGCGTGGTGGATGGCATGACAATAGTGGCTTTTATACCCAAGCGTTGCGCATGATAAGCCACTGCTTGCGCATGATTGCCCGCACTTAACGCCACAATGCCTGCTGCTCTTTCGGCTTCGGTTAAGCTTTCAATTTTCACCAAAGCACCACGCACCTTAAAACTATTGGTACGTTGCAGGTTTTCATATTTAATATGAATATTAGCTTGGGTCGCCATGGAAAGCCGACGCGAATATAAAAATGGCGTATGCACAATTTCAGATGCTTTTACCAATTCGTTTGCTTGTTTTATATCTTCATATGTAATCGTCATATTATGCCCAATCCCAATTAATTTCATTTATAGAATACTATTTTAAAAGTAAATGCAATATCCTACATAGTTCAACGCAAGATTATTGCGCAACCAATAAATTAAATTGATATATTTACCTCATTTATCAGTCGACTTGTGATGATGAATCATTCATTATTTACCAAATAAGTTCTTTTAAAAAGGTGCAAAATTATGAGCGAATTAAATGTAAGCTTTATCGGTCTAGGCGTGATGGGCTACCATATGGCGGGTTATTTGGCCAAAGCTGGCCACAATGTAACAGTTTATAACCGCACTTTTTCAAAAGCAGAAAAATGGGCAAAAGAATTTGGTGGCCAAGCCGCTAAAACTCCTGCTATTGCAGCTAAGAATGCCGATATGGTGTTTGCCTGTGTTGGCAATGATGATGACTTACGATCCGTGACAATAGGTGAAGGTGGTGCTTTTGAAACCATCAAACACGGCGCAATATTTGTAGATAATACAACGGTTAGCGCGGCCGTCACCAAAGAATTGTACGAAGCCGCAAAAGCCAAAGGTGCTTCATTTATTGATGCTCCCGTTTCTGGTGGTGAAGCCGGGGCAATTAATGGCAAACTAACCGTTATGTGTGGCGGTGATCAAGCAGCATTCGATAAAGCCGAGCCGATTATTTCTGAATTTGCTCAAAAAGTAAAATATCTAGGAAAATCAGGCAATGGGCAATTGACTAAGATGGTCAACCAAGTCTGCATCGCTGGTATTCTTCAAGGCTTGGCCGAAGGTGTTAACTTTGCTCAAAAAGCAGGACTAGATGTTGAAGACGTCATCGAAACCATCTCCAAAGGCGCCGCGCAGAGTTGGCAAATGGAGAATCGCTACAAAACTATGAACCAAGGTGAATACAATCTTGGCTTTGCAGTCGATTGGATGGTTAAAGATTTGGACATCGTATTAAGTACCGCAAAAAGCTTTAATGTCGCCATGCCAATGAGTGCAACCATTACCGAATATTACCGCGACATCCAAAATATGGGTGGCAATAGATGGGATACATCAAGCCTGCTAAAACGCCTCCAAAGCTTTGATAAGCAGGATTAAAATATGGAATGGCAAGAGAATGGCTATGTAATTTCGACAAAGAAATTTGGTGAAAACTCAGTCATTCTCGACGTTTTTACCCGTGAGCGCGGCCGCTACCAAGGCATGGTCAAAGGCGGCATGGGGCGTTCCAAACGTTCTATATTGCAAGCTGGAAATTACCTAAAGCTAACATGGCGCGCCAGATTAGAAGACCAGTTAGGCACATATCATGTAGAGCCAATAAACCTAAATACAGGCTTCATCCTGTCTTCAAAACTAGCTCCGCTCGGGCTCTCCTCACTCTGTGATCTACTCAAAAAACTGCCCGATCGGCAGGCATATGGGCAGCTATATGATGGCTTTGAAACTGTGTTGGAACATCTTATTGAAGATGAAAACTGGCTTCCGCTCCTCATAAAATGGCAAGTCGGGTTTTTACAACAAATGGGCTATGGGTTAGATTTGAGCCAATGCGCCGTCACAGGAACGACCAAAAATTTAGCCTACATTTCGCCACGTACGGGCAGGGCTGTTTGTGAAGAAGTTGGCTTGCCATATAAGGGTAAACTTTTCATCATTCCGCCATTTATAAACGGTGATTTTGAAACCGAAATCACACCAGATCACCTGTTTGAAGGCATGAAAATAACTGAGTATTTTATTAAAAAACACATATATGATGTGCAAAATCTGCCCTTTCCAGAGGCTCAAAAACTGTTAATTGACCGCGTTTTTAAGATGACAAAAACTGCTGAATAGCCAAATAACAAAGAATTCTGTTCATTTATCAAATTCCCTCTATAAAAACCGCCCTAAAAATGTTTAATTTGGTTAATGAGCAACGACAACGACACAACCGAATCAGAAGTCAACCCAGCTAGCCATGTAAATTTACGTGAAGCGTTGGAAGAACGATATCTGGCATATGCTCTATCGACCATCATGCACAGAGCACTACCCGACGTACGCGACGGCCTGAAACCAGTGCATAGACGCCTATTATTTGCCATGCACAAACTCAAATTAGACCCAAAATCGGGCTTTAAAAAATGTGCGCGTGTGGTTGGCGATGTCATCGGTAAATATCACCCACATGGTGACCAATCAGTCTACGATGCCTTGGTGCGTTTGGCTCAAGAATTTGCAGTGCGCTATCCATTGGTTGAAGGGCAGGGCAATTTTGGTTCTGTCGATGGTGATAACGCCGCCGCTATGCGTTACACCGAATCCCGCATGACAGAAGTTGCGAGCCGCTTGCTCGAAGATTTAGACCAAGACACAGTGGATTTTCGCCTCACCTATGATGGCGAAGAAGATGAGCCAATTGTACTGCCTGCCAACTTCCCTAACCTACTGGCCAACGGCTCAACTGGCATTGCTGTGGGCATGGCGACAAGCATTCCACCTCATAATGTGGCCGAAATCTGCTCCGCATCCTTACATCTAATTAAACACCGTAATGCGTCTGTCGAAACCCTAATGAACTTCATACCTGGGCCCGACTTACCAACAGGTGGCGTGATCATTGAACCTCATGAAAACATCCTAAAAGCTTACCAAACTGGTCGCGGTAGCATTCGGGTGAGGGCGGCATGGCATAAAGAAGATTTAGGCCGTGGCGGTTATCGCATCGTCATTACGGAAATTCCATATCAAGTTCAAAAATCTAAACTGATTGAACGCATCGCAGACCAATTATTCGAAAAGAAAATCCCCCTTGTTGGTGATATTTTCGATGAATCTGCCGAAGACATCCGCCTTATTATCGAACCTAAAAACCGTAATATTGATCCATTACTATTGATGGAATCACTATTTAGAGTGAGTGATTTAGAAACTCGGATTTCGTTTAATATGAACGTGCTTACCGATGGTTTAGTGCCAAAAGTACTGCCGTTGAACGACATTATCCTTGGTTGGATTGACCATAGACAAGTGGTTTTGGTACGCAAAAGCAATTTCCGTTTGGAGAAAATTGCCAGACGCCTAGAAATCCTATCTGGTCTCATTGTTGCTTACTTAAACCTCGATGAAGTCATCCGCATCATTCGCTATGAAGATGAGGTCAAAGCTTCGCTTATCAGTGCTTTTGAACTCACCGATGTACAGGCCGAGGCCATTTTAAACATGCGTTTGCGCTCATTGCGTAAGCTCGAAGAAATGGAACTTCGCCGCGAATATGATGAATTATGCTTAGAACAAGCTGGCCTGCAAGAGTTAGTCGAAAGTGAAGACCTTCAATGGAAAGTAATTTCCGACAGCATTAGAGAACTCAAAAAACAATTTGGCGAAAAGACTGAGCTAGGCAAACGTCGCACACAGTTTGAAATCGCACCAGATGTCGATCTAGACAGTGCAGAAGCGTTTATCGAAAAAGAGCCAATTACAATCATTTGCTCGGCAATGGGTTGGATTCGCGCACTTAAAGGCCATCAAGCCGACATGTCCAAACTTACCTATAAAACAGGTGATGAGCATAAATTCGCATTCCATGCCGAAACAACTGACAAAATACTCATTTGCGCTACAGATGGCCGTGTGTATACCGTCGGGGCAGATAAGTTTCCGGGTGGGCGAGGGCACGGCGAGCCATTACGCTTGCTTATTGACGTCGCGCAAGATGTCGAGATATTCCAAATTTTCGTTTATAAAGCCGATCAAAAACGCCTTATTGTTGCTTCAGATGGTCGCGGTTTTGTGGTCAACGAAACCGATCTACTGTCCAATGCCAAACGCGGCAAGCAAGTGCTGAACGTTAAAGCACCAACAGTGGCACAAATATGTACCTTGGCTAATGGCAACCATGTCGCGGTGATTGGACTTAACCGCAAGCTACTGGTTTACAAAACCGCTGAAGTGAACGAGCTGTCTAAAGGCCGCGGTGTTATGCTGCAACGCTATAAAGATGGTGGCGTATCAGATGCCATTACCTTTAACATCGAAGATGGATTGCACTGGTTAGACACTGGCGGACGCAACCGTACCGTAACAGAACTTGAAGACTGGTTAGGCGCTCGTGCGCAAACAGGCCGTATGCCACCACGCGGTTTTCCTTCAAATAACAAGTTCACTCAGTAATATCACTGCGACACAATAAGCTAACATGCAGAATAGCCTAAAGCGGCATATCACCAACATCGACTCAATAAAGTTTCCATAATATATATTATGCGCTTATTTCATTTACATCAAAACATGTGATATGACATTCTGACATGAGTTGATTATCATGCGGGAAAGACTTTTCATATAACTGGAGTGTTCATGCCTGAATTTTCAACATTGGTTTTATTTACAGCCGCATGCTTTGCCATTGCCATCATGCCTGGCCCAGACATGTTGCTAATTGCCTCACGCAGCATCGCCCAAGGTCGCTCCGCAGGTTTTGCTACATATGCCGGCACAGCAACAGGTGTTTTTCTACATGCACTTGCAGCAGCACTCGGGCTTTCACAATTATTCATCGCGCTTCCTTGGGCATATGATGCCGTGCGTTATCTTGGAGCGGCATATCTAATTTTTCTTGCATGGAAAACAATAACATCAAACACAAGCAAAGCGCCCTCGTCCACACAAAACACCAAATATACAAATAAGCAAATGTTCAATCAAGGCTTACTCACCAACCTACTTAACCCCAAAATAATTCTATTCGTGCTGGCGCTATTCCCTCAATTTGTCGATCCAAATCTAGGCTCTGTAGCTCTTCAAATTATGATTCTTTCGGTTTTATTTAACTTTGTTGGCCTAATCATTCTGAGCATAGTTATTGTCAGCGCACATAAAATTTCAGAAGGAATGGGCAGGGCATTTTCGTCACAAAACCGTTTTTCCCGCCTCCCCCAATACCTTCTTGCCACCGTATTTGGTGGATTAGCAGTTCGCTTGGTGTTAAGCGACCGATGAAACAAAGGATCCGAATTTAGTTTTAAACACAAAAAAAGAGCGCATAAAGCGCCCTTTTCTCTCATTCTAGATATAATTGGTCTAACCTTGAATGAATCTGCGTCTATATTCACTGCCGACGAAAACAAATACCGCTGCCACAAGCACACCGATGGACATAGCTACCCATCTTATATTCGTTACGAATTCCCACACCGCTGTTGGCAGGCTTTTTAGGAACACATCAGCACTAACATTGTGGGATTTACCCCACTCAAATTCAAATTTATTAACTGATGATAAGAAGGTTTCATCATGAGACATAGCCGCAGTATCTACCATCTCAGTAAGGCGCGTTTCAATCAGATAGTCATAAATATAACTTGTTCCAAATCCATCAAAATTAAAAATCTGTTCAATTATAATCAATACCACTGGAATAATAAATGCCAAAGCAATCGACCATTTTTTAAAGAACACACTCAGCACACCAACCCAAGCATAATATGGTACCACCCATATCATTGCCAAAATCAAGACCACAGCAAATTGAACCGATATTTGAATTAATGTGTTAAGGGCTGTCCACGGTGCAATAAAATCAGAAAACTCCCCCATATTCAAAACACCAATTATGTAAGCAGCAATTGCTGCAACAGCAATCCACCCCAACATAATAAGAGGTACAATAAATGTGCCAGTGAATAGTTTTAGCCCCAGTATCTTCAAATCACTAATTGGAAGTGATTTCCAAAATAACAGCCCGTTGTTTTTTCGATCCGCAGAAAACGAGTCTGCGTAATAGAAAAACAATACGATGAGCGTATAAGCAACAAAAAACAAAGCAGCCAAAACATATGCCATGATAAAGGTTTCATGAGATGAAACAGGTATCCCCGCAGGCTCCACTCCCAATATGGTTGTTTGCAAAGTCACCAAAACAAAGAATAAGGCAACCAAAATAGCGGGGGCAATAAAAAGTGCGCCCTTATGCTCAATCATTTCTTTTTTTATAATTGCAAGTTCAGCTCTAATATTCATTATCATCTCCCAATTGCTGCATCAAAGCAACAAATAAATCACTTAAGCTCGGTGTTGAAACTTTGCCAAGAGCGCTAAGTTTTTCCACATCGGCGCCTTTAAACAACATAACTATCTGGCCAAATTGTTTGTCTTCATATATCGGGTTAAACCCCTGGGCAGCAGCTAAGTTGTCTTGATTTACGACAAGCTGGCAATATAACTCACTAGCTTCTTCCATAGGGCAGTTCAATACCAGCTCCCCTGCCCGCACAAACATAATGTCAGATAACAAAAATTCAATTTCATCGACTTGATGGGTCGTGATGATAATGGTTCGATCATCATGCATATAATCATCAATAAGCTGTTTGAAAAAATTCTTACGATTGATAATGTCCAACCCCAATGTTGGTTCATCTAAAACCAATATTTGAGCATCAATCGACATCACTAGCGCCAAATGGAGCTGAGCGAGCATACCTTTTGATAAAGACTTAATCTTAGCTTGAAGCTTAATATTCGAGTTCTGTATATATTCATAAGTCTTCTCCTCGTTATATTTAGGGTGAATATCTTTCATTAATTTAATAATTTGGCTAACTTTTAAAAACCTTGGTAAGCTCGCAACGTCCGATATGAAAGCAATGTCCTGCATTAATTCAAATCGCTCTTTATATGGTGATCTTCCTAAAACAGAAACCTCACCCTCATAATCAATAAGGCCTAAAATTGAATTTAAAATGGTGGTTTTACCCGCACCATTATGGCCAATAAGGCCATAAATTTTACCCTTTTCAATTTCAAAGCTGATATTTTTTAGCACAGGGCTATTTCCGTATTTCTTAGAAAGCCCCTTCACTGTAATTAGTTGGTTCATACTGCACCCTGCTCTTTCTTGACAAGTTCTTTGAGCTTAATACCTAAAGAATCAAGGCGTTTCAGAATTTGTGGCCACTCATCTTTTAAAAATGTTTCGCGTTCTACCTTCAATAACCGTTCCTGAGAATCATCCATCACAAACATTCCTAATCCACGTTTTTTCTCAATAATTTCCATATCAACCAAAGATTGATAAGCCTTAGTGACCGTCAGCGGATTAACAGACAATTCTGTCGCCAGTTGTCGTACAGAAGGCAGCGCCTCGCCCGATTTCACACTTTTGTTTAAAATCATTTCGATAATTATTTGCCTAATTTGCAAAAATATCGGTTGATTTTTATTCCATTCATACATCTGTTTTCGCTTTCTGTATATTGGTGTATTAGATAAGTAGTACACCAAAATCATAAACGCAACATGTTTTTAATTTTTTTTAAATTAAGATTGTAAAACCTCGGTCCGACCTCCATATTATCAACAAGCACAATTTAGGAAGATATTATGAAAAAATGGATTAAGAATACAAGCAAGCTCGTGGTTACAGGCTTATGTGCCGCCACCCTAATGTTTGGCAGCGTTAGCACACCCCACGCGGCCGATGAACCAGACTTGATATTTAAAAAGTCAACAGTTTGGAAATTCCTAACGCCAGATCATAAGCTCGCTGTTTACGCGATTGACGACCCTGTCATTAAAGGCGTTTCTTGCCATTTTACAATTCCTGAAAAAGGTGGTGTATCTGGTTTCTTTGGCGTTGCCGAAGAAGTTTCTGACATTTCTCTTGCCTGCCGTCAAGTTGGCCCTATCGAGTTTACTGAAAAATTTGAACAGGGTGATGTTATGTATCGCAAAAAACGTTCATTCTTATTCAAGAAAATGCGTATTGTTCGTGGTTGTGATGCCACTCGGAACACGTTGGTATATCTAGTTTACTCCGACAAAATTATTGATGGCTCTCCTAAAAACTCCACCTCCACCGTACCTATCATGCCTTGGGGTAACCAAGTCCCTGCACGCTGCGAAGATTTTTTAGAGTAAATAATATAATCAGCATTCATTAAAAAGAGGCAATTTTATCTGCCTCTTTTTTTGAGTGTTATTTTTGAGGAACTGTTATTTCAAGTGCGCGTTGCACTGCAGGCCGCGCATTCATAACATCATACCATCTTTTTACATTTGGAAAGTTGGCCAAATCCTGCCCTTGCCGCTCATGAGACCGTGCCCATCCGATCATCGACATGTCAGCAATAGAATAATCACCAGCTACAAATTCAGTGATTGCCAATTTACGATCAAACACACCATATAGTCGCGCCGCTTCATCCGTATACCGTTTAATGCCATAAGGTACCTTTTCAGGAGCAAATTGCCTAAAATGATGCGCCTGCCCTAACATTGGCCCAAATCCACCCATTTGCCACATCAACCACTCCTCAACGGCCACCCGTTGGCGCTCATCTGTCGGGTAAAATTGCCCCGTTTTACGGCCTAAATATTGCAAAATAGCACCAGATTCAAACACCGATATAGGCGCACCATCAGGGCCGGTCGGGTCGACAATAGCTGGCATACGGTTATTGGGCGAGATTTCTAAAAATTCAGGTTTAAACTGGTCGCCTTCACCAATATTGACGAAATTAACATTATAATCCAAACCCGTTTCTTCTAACATAATTGTAATTTTATGAGCATTTGGCGTTGGCCAAATATAAATTTCTATTGCAGGTGCCATTATATGTCCCTTATTTTTGACTTTAAATTTGCATTCAATGCGTAGGTTCAAAACTGTAACTAACTAATATTGGCTCCGACACACCACTAGATAAACTTGGAATAAATACCAATTTAAAACAAGCCACAATTTCGTGATGCCTGATCAGAAAAGGCAACACTAAAAAAATGAGGTACAGCCAGAGACAATAAATATTCATCAATTATATTGATTCAACAAAATTTACTTTCAATGATAAATCTAGTTTTTATCTTGTGAGGGTGATATGGCAAAAAAAAACACATATACAATGGGCAAAGCTGAATGGATTATGCTTATAATTCTATCTATTCTCTGGGGCACTTCATTCCTAAATTTAAAAAATGCTTTAAGTGAAATCCAACCTTTCACTGTTGTTTTCTTACGCATTGGTATTGCGGCATTTGGGCTACTAATATGGTGCATTGTCAGCAAAAAAAGCCTCAAATTAACCGCAAAACAACATGTAATAATGTTTATTATGGGCATGCTAATGGCCGCCATCCCATTTACATTCTTCACATGGGGGCAAAAATATATAAGCACGAGCATGGCATCCATCTTCAACGGCAGTGTGCCATTTTTCACAGCTATATTCGCTCATTTCTTATTGGGGCAATCCGAGCGCTTAACCATCAATAAAACCATCGGATTACTTATCGGCTTAATGGGCATAATAGTTATGATTGGTACAGATGCCATCACCGACTTTGACCTTACGAATATTGGCCAATTGGCAATTATTGGCGCCACATTCTTCTATGCAATTAGCGGGATATACAATCGGTTATATGTGGATGATGGGCTTGATAACACTGTATTAGCCACCTACTCCCTTATGTGGTCTGCATTGGTAACGGGCATTGTAAGCTTTTATTTTGATGGCGCCCCCACATTAGATTATTCGGCGTCTGTATGGGTATCGTTGCTTATGGTTAGCCTGTTATCGACTGCACTAGCATATGTAATTCTATTTAAAATCATCAAAACTGCGGGCGCAAGCAATACATCCCTCACAACGTTTATAATTCCAATTTTTTCCATTACAATAGGAACATTATTTTTGGGAGAACGGTTCGAAACCAACGAAATAATTGGTGTACTACTTATTTTATTGGGGCTGGCATTTATCCAAAACCTTCACAAATCAATTCTAAAACTCATAAAGTAGCAATCAATTCTTATCCACGTAATTATTCACACGGTTTCGGCCTTGTTCTTTGGCATCATATAGTGCCAAATCTGCACGTTTTAAAAGGTTTTCTGCCTGTTCATCAGCGTCCGTAATAGAGGAAACGCCGATACTCATACTGATGTTCAAATCTTCACAATCCGTAAGATCAACAAATGGATAATCCGCAATATTCGCACGCAAACGTTCTGCGATAAGCAAGGCCGTTTCATTGTCTGTGTTTGGCAGCACCACCACAAATTCTTCACCACCCAATCGAGCGGTAATGTCAATTCCACGCACACTTGTTGCGATTCTGTTGGCAAATTCGATCAAAATCTCATCACCAATATCATGTCCATATGTATCATTTACATTCTTAAATTTGTCGATATCTAACAACAATAAGGAAAGTGGTTTTTTATTCTTCAAAGACAGGATAAATTGCTTATTCAAGTTAGTATCAACATATCGACGGTTATGTAAACCAGTCAGAGCGTCTTTAACAGCCATTTCCATGCTTTGTTCAAGGTTACTACGCAGTTGGTCACTATACCATTTTCGTTTAAGCGACGATTGACAGCGCGCCAACAACTCATTTGGGTCGACAGGCAGAGATACATAATCATTCACACCAAGGTCCAGAGCCCGCACCAAACGTTTGGGGTCGTTTTCTTCAACAATCACCAAAATCGGAATGTTTCTAGTTTTTTCAACTGACCTAAACTGTGAAACCAAACGCAACCCATCAAAATCTTCCAAGCCAAGAGAAACCACAATTAAATCAATTTCAGATGCACTGGCAGAATATAAGGCTTCTTGCGGGTCGCTTACAAATTTTAAGCTATGCGACGTTCCTCTGCCTAAACTGGCAGTTATCACATCAACCATATGCTGGTCATCTTCAACCACTAAAATCTGTCCACGTAAATCATCAGGCGGCTGAATAACACTTGTCATTGCCATACCCATTTGCTGGCCAGTATTTGTCCGCATACGCAGTTCATCAACCACCATTTTAAGACGCACAAGGCTTTTCACTCTTGCAAGCAAAGCAATGTCATTCACGGGTTTAGTTAAAAAATCATCTGCACCTGCTTCTAATCCAGTAATTTTATCGGAGGCCTGATCAAGTGCCGTCACCATAACAACGGGAATGTGCTGTGTTTCAGGATTATTTTTTATCCTGCGGCACACTTCAAATCCATCCATCCCAGGCATCATAACGTCTAACAATACTATATCTGGCGGTGTAGTGGCAATCACTTCTAGGGCTTCAACACCACTAACGGCGGTAGAAACTTCAAAATACTCTGCTGTAAGCTTAGCTTCCAACAATTTCACATTGGTCAAAATATCATCGACAACAAGTATTCTGGCGCTCATTCTTCATTTTCCTTTTCAACAAAGCTCTCAATTGTTGCCAAAAACTTCCCGACAGATATTGGCTTAGATATATAAGCCTCACAACCTCCAGCAAGAATTTTCTCTTCGTCACCCTTCATAGCAAAGGCAGTAACCGCGATTACAGGAATGTGTTTAAGCTCATCATCAGCCTTCAACCACTTCGTCACTTCAAGGCCTGAAACTTCAGGCAACTGAATGTCCATGAGAATTAAATTAGGTTTGTGTTCATGTGCCAAATCCACAGCGTTTAAGCCGCTCGTCGTCTGAACAACAGAATAACCTTTAGATTCAAGTAAATCATTGAATAATTTCATATTCAATTCGTTATCTTCTACAATTAAAATTGTTTTACTCATAGAATCACCCTCCCAACATTGCCTGTTTCTATTTGTATATTAATTAGAAATATTTAAAATAGTGTTGTGAAATAGACAATTTTAATTAAAATCAAAGCTCATCAACAATAAAATTTAGAATCCTCCATGAATAAACACCAAGCCGAAAATATAGCCATTGCCGCTTTACAGTATCTATCTGTCAACCAAACCTATTTCGATAATTTTCTAGCAAATTCAGGTATGACGATCGACGAAATTAAGCAAGCGGTCGAGACTGTTGATTTTCAAGTTTCATTATTAGATTTCATGTGTATGGATGAATCTTTGCTGCTCAGCTTTTGTCAAACTGCCGAATTAGACCCGAATGAGCCATATAAAGCCTTCCAATATCTAACTTATCATAATTAATCCACCAAGTTACCCTAAAGTCATGGAAAGAAAATTCCACTTCATAGGCTAATATGGGGCAAATATTGTCTATTTGTAAATAATCACTTGCTTGGTTTTAAAAAAATAAAATTATGCGTATAGTCAGTCAACACAGAAAAAGTATTGAGGGTATTCATGGGTTACGAAAATAATAAAGTCATTTTAGAAGTTAAAAACTTAGCGATCACATTCCCCACCGAAAAAATAGAAATTCATGCGGTTAGGGATGTTTCATTCAGCATCCGCAAAGGTGAAACACTCGCAATTGTAGGCGAATCTGGCTCAGGAAAATCAGTAACCTCCATGGGCATCATGCAATTATTACCAGCGCGCGCTACCGTATACCAACCAGGCTCTTCTATTTTGTTTGATGGCAATGAAATGATAAATGCCAACGAAAAATTTCTAATTTCGCAACGTGGCAATCGCATTGCTATGATTTTCCAAGAACCAATGACCTCCTTAAACCCCTACCTAACCATTGGTCGCCAAATGACCGAAGTGTTGGAAGTACATAAAGGTTTGAGCAACAAAGAAGCCACAAAACGTTCTGTTGAGCTACTGAATCTTGTGGGTATTGACGATGCAGCACGCCGCATGAAAACCTACCCGCACGAATTTTCTGGCGGGCAATTGCAACGTATTATGATTGCGATGGCTCTTTCTAACGAGCCAGATTTGCTAATTGCCGATGAACCAACAACCGCATTAGATGTGACCATTCAGGCCGAGGTTCTTGAATTGTTAAAAGACCTTCAAAAGAAAATGCAAATGGCCATTTTGTTCATCACCCATGATTTGGGTGTGGCGCGACATTTCTCAGACAATGTATGCGTAATGCAACAGGGTGAAGTTGTAGAAACAGGTAATATTGACGACGTTTTCACAAAACCAAAACATGCCTACACACAAAAATTATTAGATAGTGTACCGCGCGGCATGAAAGAAAAAATTGAAACGTCATCTACCGATGCAATTGTTTCGGGTAAAGACGTTTGGGTTAAATATCCTGTTAAAACCAATATATTTGGCAAGGTCACAAAAACCTTCGATGCCGTAAGAGGCATTACATTTGATATTAAGCCAGGTCAAACCATTGGCGTTGTTGGCGAATCTGGCTCGGGCAAATCCACCCTCGGTCGCGCTATGGTCAATTTACTAGATGCCGAAGGTGAGATAACATTCGAAGGCCAAAGCATTGCCGATATGAGCGATGAACAAATGCGCCCCTTACGCAAAGATATGCAAATCGTTTTTCAAGACCCATTTGGTTCATTGTCCCCTCGTCTAACCATTGGCGAAATTGTGGCCGAAGGTCTCTATATCCATCGCCCGCAGATGACAAAAGCTGAGCGTTTTGAACGTGTAAGAGAAGTATTGGCCGAGGTGGAATTAGATCCAAACCTCACAATAAACCGTTACCCGCACGAATTTTCAGGTGGTCAACGCCAACGTATTGCCATTGCCCGCGCCATTATTCTTGAGCCAAAATTCATTTTATTGGATGAGCCAACATCAGCGCTTGATCGTTCAGTACAGGTAACTGTTGTTGAATTATTGCGCAAATTGCAGAAAAAACATAAGCTGTCTTATATGTTTATAAGCCATGATTTAGCCGTTGTAAAAGCCATGTCAGACATCGTACTTGTTATGAAAGATGGCATTGTGGTTGAGCGCGGAACTGCTGTTGAGATTTTTGAAAACCCTCAAACCGACTATTGCAAAAGGCTGATAGACGCAGCGTTTGATCTACGAGAAACTGCATAATATTAACTGCAAAATAATTAGGAAGGTGCATATTTTTATGCGCCTTTTTTCTGTACTTTTAATTAAAAACAAAATACAATAGAACATAACAAGAACCATCAGAAATTCAAATGCCCTCACCCGAAACAAAATCACTCATAGAAGAATTAAGCCTAGACTCCGATAGGCCGCTGATTATTTCCGATGCCGACGAAGTAATTTTCGAATTATTTATGCATATGTTCACTTACTTTGAACAGAATGGCTACCGTTTCACAGGCAGTTCGCTCATTGGTTTTGAAATAATGGATCATTTTTATCATCTCGAAACAAATGAACAAATCGATCCCAAAGTTTTCATTGAAATCATCACTCAATTTTTTGCGGTGCAAGGTGACTATATGCCCATGGTCGAGAATGCGTTCGAAAACTTAATGCATTTATCCGAATCTTGTCAGATCATCATACTCACCAATGCGCCACACGATTATCGTGAGAAGCGCATCGAAATTTATAAAACTCACGGCATTAACTTCCCTATCATAACTAATGTCGGTAATAAACTTGCCGCGGTTAGCCAAATTGTTAAAAACCACAATGCCCAGGTTTTTTTCATCGACGATTCGCCAGAGCATCACATCTCAATAATTGAGCATATTCCACATATTAAATGCGTTCACTTTATTGGTGACAAAGAATATGCTAAGCTCGTATCTGACGTAGATGATGTACATTTCAAATCAACCGATTGGAATGAAGTCAACCAATATATTCAATCACAGCTAGGCAATTCTTAGGCTAAACCATGCAAACTCTTTGCCGTAATTGTACCGAAATTTTCAATGTAGATAAGCCGTTAAAAATCTGCCCAAATTGCCGCAGCCGGTCATTAAAAACACATGACGAATTCCAAACACTTAACATTGTTCATATGGATTGCGATAGTTTTTATGCCTCTGTCGAGAAACGCGACAACCCCGAACTGCGTAACAAACCCCTCATCATTGGTGGTGACAGCAGCCGATCTGTTGTGTCTACAGCCTGTTATATTGCGCGCACATTTGGCGTAAAATCGGCCATGCCAATGTATAAGGCAAAAAAGCTTTGCCCAAATGCGGTTATATTAAGTGGCAACATGAGTAAATATAGCGCCGTTAGCCGCGAAATTGTCAAAAAAATGAACGACCTCACACCGATGGTTGAGCAAGTCTCCGTCGATGAGGCTTTTCTAGATTTGTCGGGCACTCAAAAACTACACAAAAAGCTACCCTGCCAACTCGTCGCCAAGCTGGCAAAAGACATCGAGACTGATATCGGCATCACCATCTCTATAGGCTTAAGTTTTAACAAGTTCTTGGCCAAAATTGCATCTGATTTAGAGAAACCAAAAGGCCTCTCAATTTTAGGGCAAAACAATATCAAACAAACTTTAGCTCCATTCCCTGTCACTAAAATTTGGGGGGTGGGCAAAGTGTTTGCTTCAAAGCTTCATCTAAATGGCATAGAAACTTTTGCCGATTTGCAAAAATTAGATGAAGAAACGCTGTTGCGTACCTACGGAAAAATGGGTTCTAGGCTAAAATACTTCGCTATTGGAGAAGATAGCAGAACCGTCAAGGCTGCTGCTCGAGAAAGCGGCCGAAAATCCATAGGTCGGGAAACTACGTTCTTTAAGGACATTTCCGATTTTGAGGTTTTGAAGCCTAAAATATGGGATATTTGTGAACAAGTTCATCAAGATGCATTACATCATAATAAAGCTGGCTACACCGTTACGCTCAAGCTAAAAACTAACGATTTTCAAACCATAACCCGCAGCCAAACCCTGGCCTCACCTACATTGCTTGCAAATGTCATGTTCGACATTGCATGCCAAAGCTTAACTAAATTACCTGCCAATGTTGCTTATCGGCTGGTTGGGGTCAGTCTTTCTAACCTTGCCGATCCACAAAAAGCCGATCCGCTTAATTTTCTAGAGCCAGACAAAATAAATAGTCAAAAAATTGAGAATGCGATGGATGAAATCCGAGAAAAATTTGGCCGTAAAGCCGTAATTAAAGGCCGAAGTGTTAAAAATAAGAAGCCCGATAACAGCCTGCCACAAAAACCAAAGCCCGAAAACTACTAAGCCACCCACGTTACTAAATATGGATGGCTTAATTTCTTACGTTTGTTTAAATTCTATTTGTAGCCCTTCAAGCTATCCACCAATTCTGGCACAAATAACGAAATTTGCGGCACATAGGTAATGAGCATTAAGAATGCAAGCATAAGCAATAACCACGGAGCAGCCGATTTAATAACCCACCCCATTGATTCTTTGGTTATACCGGCTGTTACAAACAGGTTAAGCCCCACAGGCGGCGTTATCATGCCAATCTCCATATTCACCACCATAATGATACCTAGATGAATAGGATCTATCCCCAATTGAGTTGCGATAGGAAATAGAATTGGAGCCATAATCAAAATAATGGCCGAAGGTTCCATAAAGTTACCCGCAATCAATAATACGATATTGACCACAATTAAGAAGCCCCAAGCAGGTAGCTCAGCATCAACAATCAAGCTTGCAATAAAATGCGGAATGCGTTCCAAAGTCAATACATGTGCAAATAACATGGCATTCGAAATGATAAACAGCAGCATGATGCTCACTTTAGCCGCTTCAAGCACAATTTTCTTAACGTCTTTGTCGAAAGTAGATTTACCAATCACCACAACAAAATCCACAAAACCACGTATAGAGGCACTTACAGCACCTTCATTTTCTTTTTTCCATGCGGTATCTTTAAGTGGGCCAATATCACGGTAAATAAATACAGCCATCAAAAACGCATAAATAGCCGAAATTGAAGCCGCTTCTGTGGGACTGGCAATGCCACCATAAATGATGTAAAGCACAAATAAAATCATAAACAAGCCGCCAGATGCGCCCCAGAAACTATTTACAACTTCACTAAATCCCGGATATTTTTCTGCAGGAAAGTTCTTAATTCTCGCCACAATATAAATTGTCAGCATCAAGAAAAAACCCATTGCCAAGCCTGGTACTAAACCAGCCATAAACATACGTGCTGCTGAAACCTCTGTTGCGGCTGCATAAATCAACATCACAATAGATGGCGGAATAAGAATGCCCAATGTACCAGCGGTACTAATCACACCAGCAGCAAATGGCTTCGGATAGCCCGACTTCACCATACCAACAATTACGATAGACCCAATGGCAGCCACTGTGGCTGGAGATGAGCCCGAAACCGCAGCAAATAACATACACGCCATAACCGAAGCCATGGCAAGGCCGCCTTTAATATGCCCGACACAGGCAATCGCAAATCGAATCATTCGCCCCGCAACGCCACCATTAGACAAAAACGCTGAAGATAGAATAAAGAACGGAATCGCAAGTAAGGTATAATGTTCAGTCAGCGTATCAATCATTTTTAGCGCAATTGACGCCATTGATGTATCAGTAAAAAACAACATGGTTAGGATTGATGATAAACCAAGCGAAATCGCAATAGGCATACCAGAGAACATAAGTAAGAATAACAAAACGAATAACATGATAGAACTACTCATTTGGTGTCTCCTTCTTCTTGTAACTCTAAAACATCTTCAGCTTCATCTGTCAATTTCATGCCAATCATCGCACCTGAAATATTGTCTTTAATGATAATGGCAAATCGAGTGGACATCAGCAGCGTAGCAATCACAATAAAGCTATATGCCTTCCACTTTTCAACTGGAATGTCTTCCAATTCCAAACCAATTTTTCTAAATTTCATAATATAAGTGTAACCGCCCCAAGCGATCAACAAGCAGTAAATAATACATAACGCAGCAGCAGCAATTGCCACTATGCGTTTCCAACCATCCGATAGACTATTGGTCACAAGGTCAACGCCGATATGGGCACCTTTTTTAACACAATATGATGCACCAAACATCACCATCCAGGCCGATAATAATAGAGTGAGTTCTTGCGCCCACAAAACCCCCGTATTCATAAATCGCGCCACGACTTCAACAAATACAACCAACGTCATCGCCACCAACAATAATGACAATATATTCTCTTCTAATTTTTCAAAAAATTTCATGGTTTGCCCCTCAACTTCCAATTAAGAGCCAAGCCTAACAAATAGGCTTGGCAATTTTGTCAAAAACCAATTTGGTTTTAGTTAGATGCAAGAGCCGCATCAATTAAGTCTTGTCCAATGTCATCAGCAAATTGAGCCCAAACTGGTTTCATTGCAGCAACCCATTGAGCGCGCTCTTCATCAGTCAAAGTCAAAATTTCGCTACGGCCACTATCAGCAATTTTCTTCATATCGCTCATAGATTTTTCAGCAGCAACTTTATTGCCTTCAGCAATAGCTTCTGCCATGGCTTTGCTCAACTCTTCACGAATTTCAGCATCCAGACCGCTCCAGAATTCTTCACTCGTCACAACAAGATAATCCAAAACACCATGGTTAGAGTTCGTAATATATTCATTCACTTCAAAGAACTTTTTAGAATAAATGTTAGACCAAGTGTTTTCTTGACCGTCGATTGCTTTGGTTTGTAGTAGTGTAAATACTTCTGAGAATGGCTTTTTAAGCGGCACAGCATCAACAGCTTCAAACTGAGCAGCCAACACATCAGATGACATAATACGGAATTTTTTACCGGCAGCATCTGTAGGCACTCTTAGTGGGTTACTAGCAGATAATTGCTTTAGGCCATTATGAAGATATCCAAGACCAATAAGACCTTTATCTTGCATAGAAGTTAGCAAAGCTTGTCCGTTTGGACCAGATTGAAAACGACCAACAGCATCAATGTCTTTAAACAAGAACGGTAAGTCATAAACTTGTAGTTTTCTAGTAAATTTACCAAATTTAGATAAAGACGGCGCACCCAATTGAACATCACCTAACAAAATAGCTTCAAGCACTTTATTGTCGTTAAATAATTGTGAGTTCGGGAAAACTTCAACTTTAACTTTACCCGCTAAGCGTTCTGCAACCAAAGAAGCAAATTTATTCGCCATAATGCCTTTTGGCGTATTTTCTGCAACCACATGACTAAATTTGATAACAATTTCTTCTGCATAGGCAACGTTTGTCACTGCAAACATGGCCAAAGCCGAAACCGCAATTTTGAACTTATTCATTATTCATCTCCCAATTTTTAAACACCCACACAATATCGGCAGGATTACCATTTAAATAGCAAACATTATGCCAAGTTTTAAGGGGAAGAGAATAATAATTTAAGTATTTGAAATATAGGTTTAATTATCAATTTACAGACTAACTACATATTAACCTTGTG
Source organism: Hyphomicrobiales bacterium (assembly GCA_051531935.1). Lineage (GTDB taxonomy): Bacteria > Pseudomonadota > Alphaproteobacteria > Rhizobiales > OSC116 > OCS116. The sequence continues at coordinate 282,433 of JAOPTR010000002.1, read as the reverse complement.
CGGATTTACGCACAATAGGTTAATGGTCGTTAATTTTTGTGCGAATTACTGCACAATATTTATGTAATCAGAGCGGTTCAAAGCATAACGGCTCAACTTGTCATAAAATGTTTTACGCGGCAAACCCAGATCGTCGCAACAGGACTGAACATGCCCTTGGTATTTGTGTAAACAAGCAACAATTTCCTGTTTTTCGTAAACTCTAACACGTTCTTGGAGGGGAATTGTTTCAGCGCTTACGATTTCTGAACCCGAAAATGAACTGTCATCAATTCCCAAAGCAATACGCTCACAATAATTTTTCAACTCACGTACATTGCCTGGCCAGTCTAAATTTTCCAACCGCATCAACTTCTGTAAATCTACATTTAAACCTTTGATATTATGACGATTAGCGGCATGTTCGACAAAATATTTAGCCAATAACAGAATGTCATTTTTCCGCACATCCAAACTGGGAATATTTATCACCGCTACGTTTAAGCGATAATATAAATCTTCCCGAAATAAACCTTTTTGGCTTTCTTCTAGTAAATCTTTTTTGCTGGCGGCAATAATTCTGACGTCCAAATTTATTAATTTATTACTACCTAATCGCTCCAAATTGCGCTCTTGCAAAATACGCAACAGCTTCACCTGTAAATCCATCGGCATGGATTCAATTTCATCCAAAAATATTGTGCCGCCTTGAGCAAATTCAAACTTACCAATTCTACGTTCTGTAGCACCAGTAAATGCACCCTTTTCATGCCCAAAAAGTTCACTCTCAATAATAGACAGGGGCAATGCGCCACAATTAATCGCCACAAAAGGCGCTTTTGACCTATTACTCATCTTGTGTAAAGTATTCGCAATCAGCTCTTTACCTACACCGGTAGCGCCGTTTATCAATATATCAACATTTGTACTAGCAATTGTTTTCACCTGCCGTTTAAGAGTTTTACTAGCAACAGAGTCCCCAATAATCACGTCTAGATGATTTTGGTTATCAGGGTTCTGTAAAGCCACAAGTTTCAAAAACAAGCGTCGTTTTTCTAACGCATTGTTCAGGCTTTTAAAAAACTTAGTATTATTATACGGTTTTTCAAAAAAGTCATGTGCGCCCAATTGTAAAGAGCTAACGGCTAGCTCAATATCACCATGCCCTGTCATCAAAATTATAGGAATTTCAGAATCTATTTTCTGAACATATTCAAGCAATGCAATTCCATCCATCGGCTGCATACGAATGTCAGAAACCACAATGCCATTGAATTTAGTGTTCAGCTTAGACATCATCTCATTAGGGCTGCTAAAACACTCATAATCCATCTCAGCAAGCTCAAATGCCTGCGCCATTGAATTGCGAATATGCTCTTCATCATCTACAAATAATATTGTACCCAAATCCATATTTATTCTCTATCAGTCACTAATTGGCAGTTTAATTTCAAACCTTGCACCGCCTGATGGACGGTTAAAAGCTTCTAAAATCCCATCATATTCTTCAATAATAGATCGGCTTATAGAAAGCCCAATCCCCATACCTTGGTCATCTTCTTTGGTTGTATAAAATGGTTTAAAGATGGATTCAATTGAGCTTTCATCAATACCCTCACCAGTATCCCTAATGATAATTGTAGCCAAATCATCGTTAAACGACAATTCAATATTCAATAATTTTACTGTAGATTTTTGCATAGACTCCAGAGCATTAGAAATTAAATTCATCAACACCTGCTCAACACGCACACTATTCGCCATTATATATACATCGTTTTCGGGCAGTGATATTTCCAACTGCACCTCACGACGTTGAAACTTAGATTGCATAAACCAAACAGTTTCTTCAATCACTTTATTAATTGCAATGCGGTTTATTTCAGTAGGCCTCTTGCTAGCAAATATTTTAATATGATGAATAATGGCAGTCATTTTATCGGACAGAATGCCAATATAACCCACATTTTGTTCTACTTTTTCAATGTCATTTTTTTCTAAGTAGGCTTTTGCATTCTCGATATAATTACTAATTGATGTAAGTGGTTGGCTTAATTCGTGCGATATAGCCGCAGACATTTGCCCAAGCGCAGCCAATTTTGCAGTCTGCACCAAATCATCCTGCACTTGTTTAAGCTCAATTGAACGTTCCTCAACACGCCTTTCTAACTCTATCGCTTGTTGGCTTTTAAAATGCATTTGCTCGGCTTGCAGCTTTTGTCTAGAACGCATGGTCATCCACAAAAAGAAAGCCGATATAGCCAATAACCCAGATACCAAGCCAACAATTACCGAAGGAGTGATAACGCTTTTTTCGTCTGTTAGACTGGTGATTTCCCAACCAATGTTTGGAATTGCCAAAGAAACTTGGATAAAATCACCTTGTTCTTGTTGTTCATCTAAACGAACAACATTATTTTTATAAAATGAAGGTACATATTTTATCTTCAAGCTATCTAACACTTTATCATTGTAGCGTCTTGTTTCTTTTATACTATTTAAATCCTCTCGAGATATAGAACGAGTTTTCTTGAATAAAAATTGAGGTTCGCTAGATAAAAAGACCACACCAAAGTTATCTAAAATTAGCAATTTTTGATCGCTATCCTGAATGATGTTTTCCAACTGATCAATAGCCACTTTTAATACCAAAACGCCAATCACTCGCCCTTTATCCATAATCGGTTCCGAAAAATAATATCCGCGGAGGTTTGAACGTGTACCAAGCGCATAAAATTGCCCCGAAATACCACTTATCGCCTGAATAAAATAAGGCCTATAGCTATAATTATTACCGACAAAACTGCCGTCGCTATGGGCATTACTTGCCGCAATTGTTAAACCCTTTTCGTCTAACAAATAAATTTCAGAAGCTGTCGAAATATTTTTACTTCTCAATAAAGTCCTATTGAGCGAAGCAATATAATTTTGATCATCGGGTTTACCCAATAAACGTTGAATATTAGGATGGTTCGCTAATATCTTATTTAACGGTCGCAGTTCAAATAACTTAGATTTTAGAGTTTTGGAATAAAGCTCTAATTGCACCAAAGAAGTTTCGGCAATTTGATTGGCAAAATAGCGATAGGATAACAAATAGCTAGATGCAAATACCGCAAAAGCTATGACCACCAAATATATGGATTGTTTCACTATTCTATTCATTGAAATTTCCACCCCTAGCACTTGATAACATAATTTTTAGACTACGTGCTTAAATTTAAAAGGAATCATATTATTTTCTAGTTTTTTGGCTCATAATAAATTATGTTTAAAATTCTAAAAATAGCCATCTCATGTTTTGTATTATCGTGCGCGACACCTGCCCTTGCAGTAAATCACCCGATGGATGCACTTACCGCCGCCGAAATAAATCAAACAGTGCACATATTACGACAAAAAAACATAGCTAAAGATGGTGCGCAATATCCATATATCGGCTTGCTCGAAATGCCTAAGGCTCAACTTAAAAAATGGCAGTATGGCGACCCAATTACCCGTATGGTCAAAGTCGTTTTATATCAAGACAACCTTACTTCTGAAATTGAGATCAACCTAGAAAACTCGACTATATTATCTCAAAATACAATCGACAATGTCGAACCTAGCGTTATGGCAGGCGAATGGCACATTGCCCGTAAATTGGCGATCGAAAACCCTATTTTCATAAAAGCTTTAGCAAAACGTGGGATTACGGATACCAACAATATCTATTGTTCACCCAACCCAGCTGGGCATTTTGAGAAGAAAAACTACGATTTAAAACGTATATTCATGGTGCCTTGTTACGAGCGAAGCCACTCTAAAAACCACCTCTATGGCAGGCCAATAGAAGGATTGTTTTCTGTTGTAGATGTTGAGGCAAAGCAAGTTTTAGAAGTTGTAGATACTGGTGTTATTCCTACGCCTGAAGCCATTTTTGATTACGAGAGTGGCAAAAATAACCGCGAGGCATTAAACCCAGTCTTCTCCATTTCACCAGAAGGAAATAATTACCAAATTAAAGATGGCGTCTTGCTCGATTGGCAAAATTGGCAATTCCATATGAGAATGGACAAACGTGTTGGACCGATTGTTTCTATGGTCAAGTTCACCGATGGAGGGCAACAGCGTGATGTTGCTTATCAAATGTCACTTGCCGAAATGTTCGTTCCCTATCAAGACCCTAGTGACAATTGGTATTATCGCACATTCCTTGATAATGGCGAGTTTGGGCTTGGTTTGTTGGCAAGTTCCCTCACCCCAGGTGCCGATTGCCCTGTTAACGCAACCTATCTAACGATCAACATGCCAAATGACAATGGTGAGGTGTTCCAAATCGAGCGCGCTGTTTGTATTTTTGAGCGCAACCTTGGCGAGCCTTTGTGGCGCCACGGTATATCAGGTGAATATTCAAACGAAACCCGCCCGATGGTCGATTTAGTGGTCAGAACCATTCCCGTATTAGGTAATTACGATTATGTGGTCGATTTTATTTTTAGCCAAAATGGCAAAATAGACATTCGTGTTGGCGCAACAGGAATATTAGCCGTTAAAGGCGTGAAAAGCCTGACTTTGGAAGACGAAACATCCGAAGCCGACACCCAATATGGCAATCTTGTCGCACCTGCCATTGTTGCACCATTTCATTCGCACCATTTCTCATTTCGCTTAGATTTGGATGTTGATGGAACTGAAAACAATCTTGTTAGTGATATTGTCGCCCCTGTCACGCTGCCAGAAGATAGCCCACGCCAAGGCATTTGGTTGCGTAAACAATTAGAATTCAATCAAGAAGGTGCAATTTCAGCAAATCATTGGCAAAAACAATGGCGCATAGTGAATAAGAATAAGAAAACTAAACTCAAATACAACCCGTCTTACCAGCTTATGCTAGGGCACCAAGGCACAAGCGTAATCCCGCAAGATGATGCTCAACGCAGAGCCTTATTCACACTTAACCCACTTTGGGTGACAAAATACAATGCTAAAGAGCTTTATTCTGCAGGCGATTACCCCAATCAAAGCCACGGTGGCGAAGGCATTGTGCAATATGTCACCGATAAACAGGATATTGATAACCAAGACATCGTCCTTTGGCCTACCCTTGGCTTCGATCACATTCCAAGAGTAGAAGATTGGCCGATTATGCCGACAATGTTTATGCAAATTAGCATCAGACCATTTAATTTCTTTGATCAGAACCCAACAATGGATGTAGCTCCATATTTCAAAAATATGTCGGCACCGACTAATGATGTGAAAATTGATGCAAATACAAATGATGAAGCGAGCAATTAACATGGAAAAACAAGCCAAACATTATGATGTTGTTATATCTGGTGCAGGTGCTGTCGGCCTTATTTGCGCACTTTTGTTGGCTCAAAAATCCACTCTTAAAATTGCTATTATAGACCCAAAACCTTTGGAAGCCATCACGCAGTCAGATGACACCAGAAACATCGCCTTGATGCAATCTTCATTAAACCTACTAAAACATCTACAAATTTTCGATGATTTCGTAAAGGTGTCAAAACCGCTAGAGAGCCTACATATTGTCGATGCCACTAACAGATTGTTGCGCGCGCCCGAAGTGATATTTACCGCAAAAGAGCTAGGTTTAGACTGCTTTGCACTTAATGTGCCCATTGGTACAATTTTAAAAACATTAGCAACAAAGCTTCCCGATATAGAAACCATTGACTCTTACTGGAACGATAAACCAAATGAAATCAATGTTATAAATGATATTGTGAACCTTTCACTTGATAGCAAAAAAGTCATCACAAGTAATCTATTGATTGGCGCAGATGGCCGAACGAGCTTTTCTCGTGAAGCCGCAGACATTCAGACTACCACCAAAAAATACCCACAAACAGCATTAGGCTTTTCCTTCAGTCACACTAGAAGTTTAGGTAATGTATCTGTCGAGTTTCATCGCAAAAATGGTCCCTTCACACTCATTCCAATGCAAGACCCCACCGATGGATACCAAACAAGTATTGTTTGGTCCGAATCAGATGAAACCGCGCAGCATCTCAAACAACTCGATTCAAAAAAATTAGCACAGAAAATTGAAAATATAACCAACGGAATATTAGGTAATGTTACCAAAATTAGCCATATTGGCTCATTTCCTCTCACCAATACAAATTGCTCTAGCTATGCAAAAAACCGTACAATCCTCGTTGGTGAAGCCGCTCACATTCTGCCGCCAATTGGTGCACAAGGCATGAATTTAGGCTTCCAAGATGCCGCTGCCGCGGCCGAACTCATATTGGAAGCTCATAATCTAGGCGCCGACATTGGCGGCGAACAAATATTAGAAACCTATAACAAACAACGAAAATTGGACATTAATGTACGTGGTAAAGCCACTGACATGCTAAACACCAGCCTTTTAAGTAATTTATTGCCAATGCAATTTGCGCGTGGAATGGGGCTATTTATGTTGCAAAAATCGACTAGTCTACGCACAAATATCATGAAGAAAGCTCTCGTTCCTTTAGGCCATGTTCCAAAATCAATGCTTTAATTGCCACCAAGTTTAAGTAAATTTGCATCTACTAAATAAATAATTATCGAAATTGTTCCCACCGAGGCAATGGTTCCAAATAATGTGACCGAAGACACTGCAGCGGATTCCTTATCATATTGCTTTGCCATCATAAATACATTCAAAGCTGTTGGCAATGTCGCCATAATTATCGCCGTGGCAGCCCATACTGGATCAAATATATCTAACGACAAAATAATCACTGCCACCAATGCAGGGTGGATAATTAGGTTCATCATAACCAAAAAGCTCTTATCTGTCGTAAGCCCAGAAAACTTCGCCATCGCCAAGGATACACCGAGCGAAAATAATGCAGTCGGAATAGCGGCTTGCCCTAGTTGCACTGTTAAGCTAGTCACAAGTATCGGCAATTCTATTTTGTATATAGCGACAATTGCACCCAAAATAGAAGCCGTTAAAAATGGGTTTTTCAATATCTCGCCAATGCTTTTGGCAAGCCTCATCAAACGGGTACCACCATCATTTCGGGCGGCAATAAACGGCACTAAAATAAAATGGGTCATACTGTCAAATATCAATATTAATGTCGCTGGAATAATAGCTTCCTCCCCCAATAAAGCCACCATTAATGGAATGCCCATATATCCTACATTTCCATAGCTTGCACTGGCGGCCAGTAGGCTGCTGTCGCCAAAACGCTTTTTGCGAAACCAAGTTAAATAGATAAAGCAAATAACAAAAATACAAATTGTTATTGATGTTGTCACAAGTATGAAACTTACATTCGCCATCTCCTCAATGGAGGACTTGGCTAACAGAGTAAATAACAAAGATGGCACAGCTAAATATATTATAAATTTATTCAGCCAGAAGAGCCCTTCATCGGTTCCCTTGAAAACCCGACCAAAAATATATCCAATCAATATGAAGCCAAAAAACGGAGAGACAATTTCGATAAGTATGTTCATAACAACTCGCTAAACCCGATTTACTAGAAATTTATATATGTGATTTTTACATTTTATGGCAAAATGAAAATTAATAAATATGTAAATTGAGTATTGAACATGAAAATGACATCAGCAAAATTTGGAATTGGCGAAAGAGTCATTCATCGGTTGTTTAAATTCACCGGTGTTGTCATAGATGTTGACCCTCAGTTTAATAATGATGAAGAATGGTGGCTTGGCATACCAGCCGAAATTCGCCCAAAAAAAGAGCAGCCATTTTATCATTTATTGGCTCTAAATGAAGATGAAACCTACAAAGCCTATGTTTCTGAACAAAATCTACTCGTAGACAATACGCTGACACCGTTCGATCATCCCGATCTTGAGGACTATTTTGAAGTCTCCAACGACGGCGATTTGGTTCTAATTGATAAAAGCTTCAACTAATTGAGATCAAAAAAAAGGCCACATTAAATGCGGCCTTTTTAAAAAATTATTTATTCTTCATTTATTCTGGTAATGGTTTTGGAGCATCTTCAGTTTTCGGGGCTGTACCAGTCACCAAACCAACTTCTTCAGGTGTAAGGTCTGTGCCATTGCTGTTAAAGCCTGCTGTAAAACCACCTAAAGGCACTTTAATAGTCACTGGTTTTCCATCATATTGTAAAAAATACAACGAGATTTCGTTACCTTTTTTAAGCTGTTTCACAAAATCAGTACTTAAATCAATTTCAGTTTCACATGCTTGCTCATAGCAAATGCTAAATGGTGCAACGCGTGTTTTGCCTTTATCAACTTGAAACCGCAAGCCAGATTGCAACAGAATTTTGTTAGGCACTTGAATATACATATTCAAACGCTTGCTGTTGCTAACGCTCTTAATACGAATAGAAGCCAATTGAATGCGCACTTTTTGTTCTGCATTTTCCAAAATAATGGCTTCCGTCACCAAACATGTGCGGATAGATTTATCATTAGTCACACATCTTTTTTTCCAATGTTCAACTTTTGCGTCGGCAGCAAATGTATTTGTCACGCTACCTGCAACCACAAGCATTGTGGCTAATATTAAATTTTTGGTGTTTTTAACCATTTTCGAAGACATTTATAAGCCTCACCTTGTTAGACATTTTTTAATGTTCAATTACCATCGAACCACGTAAATTCATTCTTATTACAATATAACCATAAATTGGTAAACAATAAGGCAGAATTAGAATTATTTTCAAATATACAGATACACAATTCACATATAAATTACACTCATATTCTACACAAAAATAGGCTTTTGGTAAAGAATCATATAAAATCTGATCTGAAAAGAGATTCGTTTTATGAACATATATGAAAATGAAGATGAAATTAAACAATTCACCGCATTGAAAGTGTGGGGAACAACATCTCTTGATATGAGTTTCAGATTAAAATCATATAAAAATAAAGACGCTATTGGGCTTTCTGGTTATTCGTTATGTGAAGATGAATTTTGTCAGCTTAGCTATTCTCAAATTCAAAATATAATAGATAAAACCTCTCAACATTTGTTGTTTTCAGGTTTAAATTCAGGCGATGTTGTGGCATTACAATTGCCAAACTCAATAGAGACACAAATCCTCTACTATGCTTGCTGGCAACAGGGTATTGCTGTGGCGCCCATTCCGAGCCTTTGGCGCGAGAACGAAATAAAACAAGCACTCATAAGAATTTCGCCTCAAGCCTATATTGGCCCCGTTTTACATGATGGTTTCAACTACACCGAACTTATGTATAAAATCGGGTTCGATATTTCCTCTATTAAATTTCTTTTTTCTTTGGGTGGCAACCCAATTGACGGTTGTATTGCACTTGATGAATTGTTCGATTTCAAGCCCAAACATAATGTTTCGTTGCTAAAACCTGATGACTATCCAAGTGTTGATGCCAATTCCACATGCCTTATTAGTTTTTCAAAAGATCAAAATGGTGTTGAAACTCCGTATTACCACACCCACAATCAGCTCATTGCTGCAGCAAACCTGTTTAACAGCGTTATAAAGCCAATTGATGCACAAAAACTAACTTGTCCATTCGCCCCGACCAGCTTAACAATATGTGCCATAAGCACGGTTAGCTGGGCACTGAGTGAGGCAGCACTTGTCTGTTATGATGGGTTAATGGCGACTGAATTCCAGAATATAGATATAGAAAACACCAATCTCTATCTGCCCTCAACATTCTGCGAAGAAAAACTCGTAACTGCCCTATTCGAGCAAGGCGTTCACAAACTGATTCTCATAGATAAAGCGGATTCTCAACCTAAGAACAGTTTTTTCCATGAAGGCATCATAGATGTTGTCTCCTTTGGTGAGTTTTCATTTTTACCCATTGTCAGAACCAGTGAAATGCTACAAGTAAACAACGGAACTTATAGTTTCCCCCTACTCCGTGGCGAAATTACAGATCATATTGAAATCAATCAATATTCTAATGATTCTAATCAATTGACCTGGCAAATTGGCTGTAGTTTTCTACCTACAAATATCATCAAAAAGCAGGGTAAATTAAATACACATATCATCTGCTCAAACACAACAACATCAAACGCAAAACTAAATGTTGGCAACATGATGCTCAATTTTGTCGATATAGAACGAGAATTACTAGCTTTTCATGGCATAGAAGATGTTGCCATTCTAGCTTTCCCAGACAATCTATTGGGACTTAAGCCAATAATAGCCGTTGTGCCCAAAGTAGGGGCGGTAATCTTACATCATGAATTGGTCGAATATCTAACCAAAAGAAACATTCCTAATTATAAAATTCCGCAAGAACTTTATAAAATCCCGAATATTCCAAGAGATTATGAGAATAATGTCATGCGGATTACAAATAAAAACCAACTTTTAAAACTTGTCGGCCCGCAAAATAGTGGTTCTTCCGATGGTTTGTTGGCTGTACAGCAGGAACTAGCATCCTTGTTGGCCAATGCCTAATTAGCATTAGTATTGGTGAATTTTCTTAAACTTATTCCAAAGCATAAATGGCAGACCAGAAACATAGGTTTTAACATATCGAATATTCTGATATTCGCCGTTTAGCGATACTCTGGGCAATGCATGAAGATGTTCTTTATGTTGCGGATATAACATTCCCTTTTGGGTTGTCACCGCTGTTTTATAGCCAGCTTTCTTAGCAAGCTTAAATTCTCTTTTATTGGCTTCAGCAGGCGAGCCGTATGGGTAACAGAAATGTTTACACTCTATTCCAGTATGGACTTTAATAATCTCGCGAGATTGTTCAATTTCCATCACAGCTTGTTCGTCAGTCAACTTTGCAATCGCACTGTGGCTAATTGTATGTGTGCCAATCGTCACTAATTCATCTTGCTCAAGACGTTTTAATTGTTCCCAACTCATAGCAACTTTTCTAGTTTCATCAAGTGAGTCATGATCATATTTTAGCGCCAAAGCCGCAACGGATTCACGTTTTTCGTTTTCTTCCATATCTCTTAATTGCCAATAAACATGGTTGTAAGCTAGGTGTTTTTGTTCCACGCTTTTTGTTTCTTGGTCTATAGAAATGTTACATTCGTCAAATGCCACATGGTCATTATCTCGAATCACGGCATCCAATGCACGCCACCACATAAATAGTTTTTGGTCACATAAATCAGTCGTTACATAAATAGCGAAAGGGCAATTGTGTTTTTTAAACACGGGGAAAGCATGCTCTAAGTTATCCAGATACCCATCATCAATGGTAAAAACAACATAAGGTTTTTTGCGTGCTAAATCGCCATTTTCTAATCTTTCATTCATTTCATCTAATGATATAATTTCATAGTCATGATCACGAAAATACTGAATTGTCTCATCCAAAAATTCAGGTGTAATTTCCAACAGGCCATTCGGTCTAAACTTAGTTTCATCCTGCACCGCGTTAGGTAATATATGATGAAGCATAAAGATTATGCCCTCACCTTGCGTTACTGGTTTGGAAATTGTTGAGAGGCCGGTAAAATACACAAAATCGAGCATATTCCTTAAAAGGCTAGCACCAAATAACCGCATCGGTCAGCCCACTTCAGAATTAAATTCATTCATATCTGCACTCATAAGCAACAGACCAAATTCTGAGCTCTGGAAGTCTTTGAGCGTCAACAAAGCTGTTTCCAACCGTTCTGTAGCTCTGTCTTCCCAGTCAGCCACCAATAACGTCAAATCCACTTGACCATCAATAAATGAGGTTATGTGCTGTTGGTTCACATCGCTAGAATGAATTAATATCACGTCGTAAATTTGATCAAGATCATCAAGGAATTCTTCCATCTCAGTGGAGGTGATAATTTCATCTATCAGGCCGATATTATTGCCCGCAAGCAAAATCTCTGCGCCAGATTTATTATCCTTAATGATACAATCTTCAAAATAACACTGCTCACCAATTACATCGCTAAAGCCAAAATTAGTGCTTTCAATAACTGTTGGGGAGAAGATGTGGCTATCAATATCCAAATCAAGAATTAAAACCTTTGCACCCTTTAGATCCAATATACGACCCAAATTAAGCAGCGCTTCATAGGATTCATTATCATCCTCAACACCAGAAATCATGAAATGCTTTTGAAAACCATTATCCGATTGAACCATTAGATTATCAACCAGATCAATAAAGCTATTGGCATATTCGCTGTCCAGATTAGCCAATATATCATTTTTCAATATATTGTTTTGACGGTTAGAAGATGTCGTCAACGGAATGGCTGCCATAAATGATAGATCTTGAAAAGCAATCTTACCCTCAGCAAAGCGTCTCGTAATATTAGCATTCTTTGCTTTACGAGCGGGCTCTTTCATAAAGCCATGTTTTGCATTTACTTGCTTAGCATTTCGCGTAGATCTCTTTTGCGAGTTCCTGCCATTAATAGGTTGAACTCTAGAATATCTATTCAATGTACGTACAGTCGCAATAACAAGACCAATAAGTAAACCAACAACACCCATCACAGCAAATACAGAATTACGCGCAATGCCCGAAGGTTTTAATGGCAATACCGCTGCCGAAATCACATGCACCTCTGAGTTATCAAGATCAGACTTATTTCTAACGTCAGCTTCTCTATATTTAGCCAAATATGAACCAAGCAATGTACGGTTTGAGGAAGCTTCACTCTTTAATGCGTTCAGTTCCACACTTTGAACTAGTGAGCCTGCTTCTGCGTTCTTAAGACCGTTTAGCTCCGATTTCAAGCTGCTCTCACGTTGGCGAGAAATCTCGACCTCATTACGTAAGGAAAGCATAATATTACGCGCTTCAGCCCGAATTTGATCATTAACATTCCGAAGTTCAGCATTCAAGCTTAGCATTTTAGGATGTGTTGGTAACAAAGCTTCTGATTGTTCCGCAATGCTACGTTGCAGCGTTAAAACTTGAGTTCTATATTGTTGTATCACTGTCGAACTCAAAACATCACGAGCAGAATCCAAATTTCCATTTCTGTCTAATAGACGGTTAATTAAATCCGCACGAGCAACAATTTCTGCTCGTTGAGAGGAAACAGTTACAATGCTTCCGTTTAAAGCTGTTAGCTGCTGTGATAATAATTTCTGGTTATTCTGCCCATCAAATATACCATGCTGAATACGATAATCTACAATGCGAGCATCAGCAGCACGTTGTTTCTCCTGCAGTTCACGCACTTTAACCGATAACCAAGTTGAAGCATCTTTATTCGCAGTTGCTCCTTGGTTGGATTTCTGCGCTTTATATACGTCAGTAATTACAGTCACCATTTGCGCCGCCAACCTAGGTTGTTCAGCAGTGTAGGAAATTTCAATAACGTTAGAATCAGGCAGTTTGCCAATTTTTAAATTTTTGGCAAAATGATCATACACATCGAGTTTTTTACCATTGGTCGCGGTTTTGAATTCAGGAATTTTGGCGAATCCAATAATTTTATCGACGCCCTTAGCAAGCTTCAGTGATTTCAAAAATTGAACTTCATTGCTCACAACCCGAATCGCATCAATCGTCGCTGCGGGTGTTCCACCAGTATTAACAGCTGATAATTTGGTCAACTGGGAATTTTGATTTTCAAGCAATATTCTAGCTGTTGATGTGTATTTGGGGACATAGCTCATATAATACAAAACAGTAGCGCCAAGTGCTAATGCAATTAATACGATAATAAGTAGCCAATGCCTTAGAATTCCACCGAAAAACTCTTTTGGTGTAAAATCTGCGGGCTGATTTTTTTTGTCTAAAGTCTGCTTCATTTTAATAATCTATTTTGGTAATATTGATTCTCTATCATTAAATTTTTAAGCTAACAAAGTTGGAATTAAGTTAACAAAATTAAAATGATTAAACTTTTTTAACCAAACTCTTTTAGAAATAATTCATACTCTAAATGATTCTAGTATATGCTCTCATCAAAAAGGTAGAAATTTTGTCACGTTATATGTTCAAAATAGTTATGTTACTAGGGCTTTTCTTAGCTTCTTGCACAACCGTCCCAACCGACACCCGCCAATATGCCGACCCTGTATTGTTAACCAAACCACATACCATTCTGGCTGGTGAGCAAATTAAGGTAACCGTCTTCGGTCAACTAGAACTATCTGGCGATTATAGAGTGGATGATAGAGGTCAAATATCTATGCCTCTAATCGGCATCGTAGCCGCTTATGGCAAAACACCTTCCCAAATGTCCGAATATATTGCATTTCTATTAGGCCAAAAATTCTTACGCAACCCAAGCGTGTCTGTCGAAATGATTGTCTACACGCCCATATACATCACAGGTGCCATTCGGTCACCAGGGCAATTTGTTTATAGCCCAGGCGTCACCGCAGGTGCTGCAATTGCAAGCGCTGGCGGTTTCTTAAAGTCAGCCAATAAGATCAAGGTAAGAATAACAAGACGTGAAAACGGCCGCGTTAGTGAAGCAACAGTAGCGTTGCAAACCCCACTTGCTGCTGGCGATATAGTTCAAGTTTTCGGTGACATTAGCACCAATTAGAATATGAGAATATAATGAAAATACTACATATATTACGTGCACCAATTGGTGGCCTTTTTCGTCACGTCAGAGATTTGGCCGAACAACAAATTGAACAAGGCCATGAAGTTGGCTTTATAACAGCCACTCCGCCCGATACGGAATACGCACAAAAAATATTTGCCGAAATAGAATCAAAACTATCACTTGGCATTCAACAATTAAATATAAGCCGCCTGCCAAGCTTGTCAGATTACAAAAACATTGCTTCTGTAAAAAGCATGGTTCAATCTGATGGGATTGACATAATACATGGGCATGGTGCCAAAGGTGGCGCATATGCCCGTCTTATCAAAAAACAGCTAGGCCAAAATTCTAAAGTCAAAGCATTTTACACCCTGCATGGCGGCACACTACATTATAGCCCCTCATCTCCTGTTGGGTTTGTATTCTTAAAACTCGAAAAATACCTACAACAATTTACCGATGGCTTTATCTTCGAAAGCGACAATTCAAGACGTATCTTTGAAACCAAAATAGCCAAGCTCGATAAACCCTATAAAACTATATATAATGGCCTAAAAGCCGATGAATTTTACCAAATTACCCCCAACAAGAATGCGGCCGACTTCCTTTACATCGGCGAACTTCGTTTGCTGAAAGGTATAGACCTGTTGATTAGTGCCTTTGCCAAATTGGCAGCCAAAAACAAGTCACTTAAGCTAATTATCATCGGATATGGCCCCGATGCAGATCACTTCAAAGAGCTTGTGGCCAAAGCGGGTATTTATGATCTGGTTACATTTTTACCACCCACCCCAGCCGCAGAGGCGTTTGAACTAGCTAAAGTGCAAGTTATGCCCTCTCGTGCAGAAGGCTTGCCATACATGATATTAGAAACAATCGCTGCAAAAATGCCGCTCATTGCGTCTGATGTTGGCGGCATTCCCGAAATTTATGGCGACAATACCGAACTGCTTTTCGAGAGTGAAAACCAAGAACAATTATTTGAATATATGCAGGCAGCGCTAAAAGATGATTGCGTACATGTTACCAAAACAACAGAGCTACAACAATATGTACAGAAAAACTTTAATGTGCAAAAAATGGCGACTGATATCATTGAATTCTATCAATCAGATGTGAATAGCGACTAAATAACAATAGAGACTTAAAACTATCTAAACCAATTAACGATAAAATTAACCCAATTATTACAAAGTGATTCTATTAGGGTATTTAGTTATGTCGGAAACCGTCTCCAATCAATTAAAAAAAATCTCTCGGCCTAATTTTCTAGGCCTCATTCGTTTAACTGATGTTTTCGTTATATTTATAACGGGTTATCTCACAAACATAATCTATATATCTAACCAAATATCCATCACTGCTAGCAATAATAGCGTCTATTTTAAAATCGAAATCGTAATGTCATTAGCTGCCGTTTTGGCATTTGGCTTTTTTAACATTTATTCAATACATAATATACGTGACACGCTCAAACACGGGCTTCGCGTCATAACAGCATGGATTGTTATTTTTGGTCTGCTAGCTACTTATATATTCCTCAATAAATCAGGCATTGCATTTTCCAGAGTTTGGTTTATCGCTTGGTTTTTTGCCGGGTTTTTAGCTTTAATGCTTACACGCTTACTTTACAAAAAGCTCATTACAAAATGGCTGAAACAAGGTCGTTTAGAACGCAGAGCCATTGTGGTTGGTGGCGGCAAACCTGCCGAAGAGCTCATTGAAGCGGTTAATTCCAGCTCAGAAGGAGAAATTAAAATCCTCGGTATTTTTGATGACCGTTATGATGAACGTTCACCCGATGTTGTTGCAGGTCTTCCAAAATTGGGCGAAATCAGTGATTTAGTAAAATTTGCAAGAGAAGCCGATGTTGATTTACTCATCATATCACTGCCAGTCTCTGCCGAAACAAGATTGCTACAATTGTTAAAAAAATTATGGGTATTGCCCGTCGATATTCGTATTTCTGCATTGCATAGCAAGCTTCGCTTTCGCCCACGTTCATATTCCTACATCGGCAAAGTACCTGTGTTAGATCTATTCGATCGCCCACTATCAGAATGGGATTCGATTGCCAAATCAATCGAAGACCGTGTTATTGCCACCTTTGCACTCATTCTATTGTCGCCATTCATGGCCATGGTTGCATTGGCGGTGAAATTAGATAGCCCAGGCCCCGTCATATTTAAGCAAAAACGTTATGGCTTTAATAATGAAATGATTATGGTGTATAAATTCCGTTCTATGCGTAATGATCTAGAAGATAAAACAGCCAGTAAATTGGTAACTAAAGGCGACCCAAGAGTGACTAAGGTGGGTAAATTCATCCGCAAAACGAGCCTTGACGAGTTGCCGCAACTACTAAATGTCATCACAGGGCAATTATCATTGGTCGGCCCTCGTCCACATGCAGTGCTCGCCAAAGCAGACAATCGTCTATATGGCGAAGTTGTCGATAGTTATTTTGCTCGCCACAAAGTTAAGCCAGGCATTACAGGTTGGGCTCAAATTAACGGTTGGCGCGGTGAAACTGACACAGAAGAAAAAATTCAACAACGTGTTGAGCATGATTTATATTATATCGAAGAATGGTCTGTATTTTTCGATCTTTATATTCTGGCAATGACACCATTTTCACTGCTCAACACTAAAAACGCATACTAGGTTCAAAATAAATGGCGTATTATTCAACCCAACCTGTTGAACAACAAGAAGGCATTCTTAATAAGCTCGCTTATTTTATGCTTTATGTCGCCATTCTTTCAAGTGGTTTTGTGTTATTTGAACCTGCACCATTCGACCTGCTTATCTTAAGTACAATCTTTGTTGCTCTATTTACTGGCATTGTTATTCCGACACAAATCAAATGGGTACTCGCTATAGGCTTTATCCATCTATGCGGTAGCTTTATTGGCGTTCTCATTTCAGAACGGTTTGGCGATTCATATATGCATATAATCGTAACCACCTATATGATTCTGTTTACCGTCGGTCTCATTATTATGATCTACAATGAGCCACATAAAATCATTGATATCATCATAAAAGCTTATGTCTGGGCGGCTCTTATCTCCACTATATTAGCCATAATGGGTTATTTCCATATTGGTCCCACATATGAACTTTTCACTCGTTATGGCCGCGCTAAAGGCGGTTTTAAAGACCCTAACGTATACGGCCCTTTCATTGTGCCACCAATGCTCTATTTACTAGGGCGTATTGTCGAAGGTGTCGGGCGTGTAAAAATAATATCAATTATGAAATTTGGCATATTATTACTCGGCTTACTATTAAGCTTTTCACGCGGTGCGTGGGGCGTATTTGTCTTCTCAACGTTCATCATGCTAGCTTCAATGTATTATACAGCCGATACAAATCGTTTCAGGGTGCGCCTATCGCTTTACATTCTCGTTTCAGTTATAGTCATGTTCTTAGCCCTTCTAGTGGCACTTACAATTCCGGCAATTGCCGATTTATTGTCCGAACGTGCTTCACTTTCTCAATCATACGATGTTGAAGAAGGCGGGCGTTTTACCCATCATACAGATGCTTTAAAAATCCTTATAGAACAACCATGGGGAATTGGCGCCAAAGAATTTGGTTGGACACATGGCGAAGACGTCCATAACACTTTCCTTACAACTTTCCTTATTGGCGGATGGATTGGCGGTTTCTCCCATATCTTGGTGGTGTTCATCACTCTATCAACTGGCTTTAAATACTGCTTCAGACAATTTGAATTGCGCATACCATTTGTGGTTTTTTTCGCGACATACGTATCTCTCACCCTCGAGAGTTGGATAATTGATATCGACCATTGGCGCATGCTATATATTTTGTTAGGAGTGATCTGGGGCGTCATTTTTTATCAAAAATATAACAGCCAAGCCATTGATGAAGAATATTGAATTGACAGCCAATTAAGCAGCGCATAAATTGCCGTCAAAAATCACTTTTGGGGCAATTATATGGATGCTGTTAGCTTCGGGTTAGACATTCTCTTCATATTATTTTTAGCAGGCATATTTGCGGGGTTTATAGATGCCCTAGCAGGTGGTGGTGGCCTTATTACTGTCCCTGCATTGCTCATTGCAGGCGTGCCTCCATTGCAGGCTATTGCTACCAATAAGCTACAAGGTGTGGCGGGCACCCTAACTTCATCTATCACTGTTTACAAAAAGAAAATTGTCACCAAGCAGGATGTATTTCAGCTATTTTTCGCATCGCTGTTCGGCGCAGCTTTCGGCGCCATTGTCCTTCTGTTTCTAGACGCTGAGAAATTACAAATCATCATCCCCATTACGTTAGTATCAATCGCGTTATATTTCATATTCTCCCCCAAAATGGATGACAATGTAAAAAGACAACCAAAAATAAGTTTCAAATTATATAAATACATTGTCGTGCCTATCATTGGTTTTTATGATGGCATCCTTGGGCCAGGAACTGGTTCTTTTTTTGCAACCGCAGGCGTTGCATTGCGCGGGCAAAACCTCATTAAATCTACATCAATCGCCAAGTTTTTAAATTTAGCATCAAATATGGCCTCACTTGTAGTTTTCATATTTTCGGGTGATGTTGTGTGGCTCATAGGTAGTGTGATGATTATTGGTCAAATCCTAGGTGGTTATTTAGGTTCGATAGCCATTGTAAACGGCGGCACTAGATTTATTAGACCACTGATTATTGTTATGTGCTTCGCAATGACGGGTAAATATATATATTCTGTATGGCTTTAGTAGATCTTTAAACAGAATTCGGGGGATATGTTAAAAAATGGAAATTTGTTTTTGACAACATCTAATATGTATTTTATACACCACATCAAGACGTAGCAATTCATTGCTGTTGTCGCCGGTTTAGCTCAGTTGGTAGAGCANNACTGATTTGTAATCAGTAGGTCAGGAGTTCGAGTCCCCTAACCGGCACCATTTAACCCGATGTTTTCATTGGGTTTTTTTGTGTTTGCATTTGGACATAGTGGGAACATTTGGCTTATGGGTGACTTTAAAAAAGTCACCTAGGTGACTTTCTGATCGTTTTGGTCTGCCTATGTTCTATTTTATGATGCTTTCGCCAAGGTAGTTATTTAGTTTTGTTATGGCTTCTGTAGCCATCTGCTCATTGGCATCAATATAATGCTTTAGAACGCCATCCACGGAGCCAAAAGAATGGTCTGATACCGACGCGATTTCGAATTTATTGGCATCGGCTTTAGCTAATAGCGTTAGGCCAGTGTCGCGCAAATCTTGAAAACGTTTTTCTTGGAACTCTGGTATTTTTTTATGACTTCGGCTTTGACGTTGTTAAACCATATGTTGAAGGATCTTTAAATCAAAATACCGATAAACTCACGAATTTTAGCTACCACTATTCATCTTTAAAATTAGTATACTCTTCAAGCGCACGATCACGATGGCTAGTTGAAACCTCAATTCGGTTCACCAAACTGTCTTTTAGCCTGAGTATAATGGTGCCCGACATTTTTTTGCCAAACCCACCTTTGAATAACATAACGTCTAAATCATATTTCATAATAAATATTTCATCATCATCCGAATTTATTTCAGTGATGTTTAGCTTCACAATATTACTGATTGTCTCAGCCATAATTACATATTGTTTGAAATTTAGCGGTATTTTACCAATCAAAATAAACCTAAATTCAGGTGTTACAAGGCCATCCAAATTCACCGACTTGCAGCACATAAACTCGCTTATAAAATAATCAACCATGTCTCTATTAATCGACATAGATTCCCCTAACACTCAACTAGATATATAGTCTATATTTTAAAGTTGCTTCATTCATTTTACAATTATACTAAGGGCGTACTTACTATGGATTGATTTTTGGTAAATTTTCCTTAAAAATTTCAAGTTCCGTCGGGTCAATACCACTGAAATCATAGGTAACTTTTATGTTCTCCAATAGTGAATTTTTGATTTTTACAAAAGTAACGCCGGGCACTTCAATACCCAACCCGCCGTTTGGCAAAAGGGTTTCTAAAGAAAATGCAATTTCAAAGTTAACATCGTCTACATTCGTAATGCCGTTGATATTTAACTGAGCTTTGTTATATAAAGATCCGATATATTCCACATATTGTCTGTAATTCAGCTTAGCGCCGTTCGGCAATTCTAAAGCAAATGTCGGCGTTACCAGTTCGTCTAACCCACCTTTTTTGGCGCTGTAAAATTCATTTATAAAATATTCTACCAATTCCAAATTACCCGACATCACAAAGCCCACAAAATTTCAATTATTATGGACATGTTAGGAGTAGTACATTTTGATAACAATAATACTTATAGTCTAATCAATTAGGCCAATAAAATAAAAAACTCCCCTCTAAATCAATAAAGGGGAGTTCATTTTATTCAGTATGCAAAAAGACTACATTTTCATTTTTGCGGCATCTGTAATTGCATGTGTCCAAGCGCCTTCAGGCTGCTTCGTAATCACTTCAGCGCCACCAGCAAGCAACACATCAACAGTACGTTGATAATCAGCTTCATCCAATGAACCATCTGAACCAGCTGTTAGCTTGCTAATTTCACGCATCATGCGACGTTGATGTTCTTCAGTCTGCGCACCAGAAGCATCATTTTCTAGCACGATGTCAGCAGCTTCATCCGGGTTTGCTTCAGCATATTCCCAGCCCTTCATAGATGCACGTACAAAACGCGCCATCTTGTCAGAAAAAGCAGCATCTTTCAAATTTTCTTCAAGCACATACATGCCATCTTCCAAAGTCGCAACGCCTTGATTTTCATATTTAAATGTAATCAGGTCATCTGCACTAAGACCAGCATCAATAATCTGCCAATACTCATTATATGTCATTGTAGATACGCAAGCAGCTTGCTTTTGAAGAATAGGATCAACGTTAAAGCCTTGCTTTAATACAGTCACACCATCAGCGCCACCATCTGTAGATAGGCCTAATTTGCTCATCCAACTTAGGAATGGATATTCGTTACCAAAGAACCACACACCAAGTGTTTTACCCGCAAAATCAGCAGGCGATTTAATGCCACTGTCTTTACGACATGTCAACATCATGCCAGATGTTTTAAACGGCTGAGCGATGTTCACTAGAGCCACGCCTTTTTCACGTGCTGCCAATGCAGATGGCATCCAATCAAGCACAACATCAGCACCGCCACCAGCAATCACTTGTGTTGGCGCAATATCAGGGCCACCAGCTTTAATTTCAACGTCTAGGTCTTCACCGTCATAAAAGCCTTTTGCTTCAGCTACATAATAGCCGGCAAATTGAGCTTGTGTTACCCATTTAAGTTGCAAAGTCACTTTGTCAGCGGCTAGTGCAGTCATTGCAGTTAGCGACATGGCGCTTGCAAGCAATAGTGTCGATAGTTTTTTCATTTTAATTCCCTCTTTAGTTTTTTGTTTTTATTTAGTCTAATCTAACTTCTTGTTATTCGCCATTCTTTTATGTATTCGATGGCGTTCAATCTGATATTTCTACACCCGTTGTGATGGATGCCAAAATGTTACATTTTTTTCAATCAGTGCGATAATGCCATAAAAAGCCGAGCCAGCCAACGCCGCCACAGCAATTTCCGCCCACACCATATCCACGTTCAAACGCCCCACTTCTGTCGATATTCTAAAGCCCATCCCAACGGTTGGTGTTCCAAAGAACTCAGCAACAATGGCGCCAATCATGGCCAAGGTTGAGTTTATTTTAAGCGCATTAAAAATAAATGGCATGGCAGATGGCAGGCGTAATTTCATAATAGTTTGCCCCCAACTCGATGCGTAGGTACGCATTAAATCTTGTTCCATATGGTTAGATGCGGCAAGCCCTTGCACCGTGTTTACAAGCATCGGGAAGAAAGTCATTATAATCACCACGGCGGCTTTTGACTGCCAGTCAAAACCAAACCACATCACCATAATGGGCGCTACACCAATAATCGGCAGCGCAGCTACAAAATTACCAAGCGGCAACAACCCGCGTTTTAAAAACGGTGAACGGTCAATCAACAAAGCCACAATAAAGCCACTGCCACAACCAATTACATAACCAATTAAAACCGCATATAAAAATGTTTGTTTAAAATCTGCCCACAATATCGGTAAGCTATTGGTAATCCGTTCCCAAATCATAGTGGGTGGTGGTAGCAATATGGCAGGAATTTCAAAGCCGCGTGTTGCGCCTTCCCACAATACCAAAAGGGTGACACCAAATGACACAGGCACAAATATATCAACAATTCTACGCACGCCAATGCTCTCAAATGTCTGCTTCACTAGATATTGGTTTAGTGCCCAAGCTGCCAACCAAAAAACAATGGCAAAAGAAAATATCATCATACTTCTGCTCCTCGTTGTGGCGCTTGTTCGCCCATGCGTTTTAAAACATAATTATGCATAATGCTCACAATCATAACTAAACCCGCCGCTACAATTGCCGCCACAAATAAAGCCGACCAAATTTGTATGGTCTGCCCATAATATGAACCCGCTAACATACGTGCGCCTAAACCTGCAACAGCGCCTGTTGGCAGTTCGGCAACAATGGCGCCCACTAAGGCCGCAGCCACTGCAACTTTTAACGAGGTGAACAAATAAGGCATAGATGATGGCCAACGTAACTTCCAAAATAACTGGCTATTGCTTGCATTATATGTACGCATTAAATCAAGCTGAGCTTGGTCTGGGCTGCGCAGACCCTTTACCATTCCCACTACAATCGGGAAAAAACTCAAATAAGTGGCAATAAAAGCTTTGGGCACAAGACCCGAAAAACCAATCGCATTCAACACAACAATAATCATGGGCGCAATCGCCAAAATCGGTATGGTCTGGCTGGTAATCACCCATGGCATAACCGATTTATCCATGGCCTTATTATGAACAATACCCACAGAAAGCAAAATACCCAATATGCCGCCCATCACAAAACCGAGCAAGGTCACGGATAAAGTAATCCATGCATGGTATATTAGAGACCTCTTAGAAGTAATCTTTTTTTCAACCGTAGTTTGCCAAATTTCGGTAAAAACTTGATGTGCTGCAGGCAATACTGGCCGTTTTTGGCTCATCGTATTACTGACCATTTGCCCAAATTCCAATTCAATGTCATTTCGCGTGGCTTGGTCATATTCAAATGGCGCATTCATATACACCACGGCGGCATACCAAATGGCCACAATGACCGCTAGAACGGTCAAAACAGGTATTATTTTGCCCTCTTTAGCCTTCATAACTTTGACCCGCCCTTAAGCCTTCACGCACACGGTGCGCAATGTCTCTAAATTCATCACTCTCACGAATGTCCAATGGTCTATCTTTGGGCAAAGTGGATTCAATAACATCAATCACCCGTCCAGGGCGTGGGCTCATCACCACAATTTTAGTCGACAAATATACCGCTTCAGAAATAGAATGAGTGACAAAACAAATGGTTTTATTTGTACGCGCCCACAATTCCAAAAGCTGTTGGTTTAAATGATCTCTCACAATTTCGTCCAACGCGCCAAAAGGCTCATCCATCAACAGCAAATCGGCATCAAAAGCTAGCGATCTTGCGATAGAGGCTCTTTGCTGCATACCACCAGATAATTGCCATGGGTATTTTTTAGCGAAATCTTCCAAATTTACCAATTCAAGCACTTGCTCAATACGCTTTTTCTGTTCGGCTTTGCCGAAACCCATAATTTCTAAGGGCAGCGCAATGTTACTTTCAATCGTCCGCCACGGGTAAAGCGAGGCATGCTGAAAAACATACCCATATGCACGCGCCATGCGAGCTTCCGCGGCGCTTACACCATTTACAGTTAGCTCACCCGATGTAGGCGTTTCCAAATCTGCAATGGTGCGTAGAAAAGTGGTTTTACCGCAGCCAGAAGGCCCAATAAAAGATACAAAATCACCTTTATGGATGTCCAAATCCACATCTGATAGCGCGTGTACAGGCGCGTCAGGCGTAGGAAACACCAATGATAGTTTTTTTGCCGATATTACAATTTCAGACACTCGATAACCTCTTTAACTCTAAACTTAAACGCCAGATGCGGGAATACCAGTGCGTTGCACTTTGCGTGGTGCAGTCACTTGCTTCCATTGGCTCAATGCCGTGTTAACCGCTTGGAACGGTTCACGTTTCACAAATTTACCATGGCCTTCACGGGTGGTAATTGCCCCTTCAGTAACAGCAACATGACCACGGGTCAATGTGTAGCGCGGCAATCCAGTTACCTGCTTACCTTCAAATACATTATAATCAATATTAGATTGTTGGCTGCTTGCGCTTATGGTTTTAGAAAGCTTAGGATCCCAAACCACAATATCGGCATCAGCACCTACTAATATCGCACCCTTTTGCGGGTACATATTCAATATTTTTGCAATATTGGTCGATGTTACCGCCACAAATTCATTCATCGTCAAACGACCAGTTGCCACGCCATGTGTCCACAACATAGGCATTCTGTCTTCCAAACCACCTGTTCCGTTAGGAATAAGAGTAAAGTTATCAATGCCATTACGCTTTTGTTCAGTCGTAAATGCACAATGATCCGTCGCAACCACTTGTAACGAGCCAGATTGTAAACCTGCCCACAGACTATCTTGATGTGTTTTACTTCTAAATGGAGGGCTCATCACACGCCGCGCTGCATGGTCCCAATCAGGGTTGGCATATTCGCTATCATCTAATGTAAGATGCTGAATCAAAGGCTCGCCATAAACCCGCATACCATTTTGGCGCGCACGTCTAATCGCTTCGTGGCTTTGCTCACAGCTTGTATGCACCACATAAAGCGGCACACCTGCCATATTCGCAATCATAATCGCGCGGTTTGTCGCCTCACCTTCCACTTCTGGAGGGCGCGAAAACGCATGAGCTTCAGGGCCATTATTACCTTCTGCCAGTAACTTGGCCTGCATTTGCGCCACCACATCACCATTTTCAGCATGTACCATTGGCAATGCACCCAGTTCGGCACAACGTTGAAACGATGAATACATTTCATCATCATCAACCATTAATGCGCCTTTATAGGCCATAAAATGCTTGAAACTATTAATGCCGTGTTTTTTGACAATGGTTTCCATGTCATCAAAAACTTGCTCACCCCACCAAGTAATCGCCATGTGGAAGCTATAGTCACAATTCGCGCGGGTCGATTTATTATGCCACCTGTCAATCGCCGATGTTAAAGGCTGGTCGGGGTCGGGCAATGCAAAATCCACCACCATTGTTGTACCACCTGCAAGTCCTGCACGCGTACCACTTTCAAAATCATCCGATGAATATGTGCCCATAAATGGCATTTCTAAATGGGTATGAGGGTCAATACCACCAGGCATAATGTAACAGCCAGTCGCGTCTAACACTTCATCACCAGAAAGATTGTTGCCAATTTCGGCAATCTTACCATTTTCAATTAAAACATCCGCCACATAGGTGCGGTCAGCCGTCACCACTGTGCCGCCTTTAATCACTTTATTCGCCATGTCATTCCCTCCCAAAAATTCTAATTTCTTAATGTCGCTAATTTCAGCCCAAAGCCGATAAATACAAAACCTGTAATGCCTTTAACCCATTGTTGAACGCGTTTAGATCCGCCAATTTTTTTCATACGGCTAAACAGTAAAATCATCCCGCAAAACCACAAAGCGTTTAAAACAACATGCAGCGAAACCAAACCATAAACGTTATAGGCATTGATATGCTCGATCGGTAATAATTGCGGCAGCACCGCCACGTAAAACATAGAGGTTTTCGGGTTTAAGAAATTTGTCAAAACTCCGTCAAAATAAGCACGTTTCAATGTCAAAACAGTTTGGCTCTGTTCAACATCGTGAGCGACTACCTTGTTTTTCCATAAATCGTAGAGTGTTTTCAACCCAACCCAAACCAAATAAGCAGCACCAATATATTTAACCACGGTAAACCAAAAAATAGATTTTACCAATAAAACTGCCAAGCCAAACACAACCATTGTACCATGCAGATACATGCCAGTGCCAATGCCTGCGACATTTGCAAAACCAAATTTTTGTTCGCCCAATAAAGCTGTTTTGGCAATCAATAACCCGTTAGGGCCTGGAGATATCACCAATAGGCTAGCCATAAAGGCAAAGCTCAATATAATTGATAAATCCATAACAGCTTCCTATTTCACAATTTCAGCAGTTTCCACCACAGCGTGGAACAAAACATCAGCGCCAGCCGTTGCCCATTCTTTGCTAATTTCTTCGGCTTCATTATGCGATAAACCATCAACACATGGGCACATAATCATTGCGGTTGGTGCCAAGCGGTTAATCCAACAAGCATCATGCCCTGCCCCAGATATAATATCCATATGGCTATAACCAAGTCGTTCAGCAGCACTACGCACAGCAGTCACGCATTTGTCGTCAAAGGTTACAGGGTCAAAACCGCCCACTTTTTCAATCTCAAGCCCAAGCCCCATATCGTCGCAAATCTTCTGTGCGCCTGTTGCTAAACGTTGTTCCATGTCTTCAATAGTGGCTAGAATAGGAGAACGTAAATCAACCGTAAACACAACTTTGCCCGGTATTACATTGCGGCTATTGGGGTAAACATCAATATGCCCTGCTGCACCAACTGCGTTGGGTTTGTGCGACCAAGCAATTTCATCAACAAGTTCTAAAACTCGCGCCATGCCAAGCCCTGCATTTTTGCGCATCGGCATGGGGGTCGAGCCAGTATGGCTGTCTTTTCCAGTGATAGTAAGCTGTGTCCAGCTAAGCCCTTGGCCATGTGTTACCACGCCAATGTCTTTGCCTTCAACTTCCAATATTGGGCCCTGTTCAATGTGCAATTCAAAGAAAGCGTGCATTTTGCGCGCGCCAACTTCTTCTTCACCACGCCACCCAATACGCTTTAATTCGTCACCAAATGTTTTACCATCAGCGTCTACAATGTCATAAGCCCATTCTTGTGTATGCATACCTGCAAACACGCCAGATGCCAACATAGCAGGCGCATATCGTGTGCCTTCTTCGTTCGTCCAGTTGGTTACAACAATCGGATGTTTGGTTTTAATGTCCAAATCATTCAATGTGCGTACAAGCTCTAAACCACCCAACACGCCCAATATTCCGTCATAACGGCCACCAGTAGGTTGAGTGTCCAAATGGCTACCCACATAAACAGGTAGCGCTTCAGGGTCAGTTCCTGCGCGGGTCATAAACATGTTGCCCATCTGGTCAACACCCATTGTCATGCCCGCATCTTCACACCATTTCCGAAACAAATGGCGGCCTTCGCCATCTGCATCAGTCAATGTTTGGCGATTGTTACCACCAGCAATGCCAGGGCCAATTTCAGCAAGTTCGTGGATAGACTTCCACAACCGATCGCCATTAATGCGTAAATTTTCTCCAGTAAAACTCATAAAACCCTCCCAAGTTTTAATCAACCATCAATCAGGTTGGGAATGTGAACACAGCACCAGATTTAATGCCACCAGGCCATCTTGTTGTTACAGTTTTAAGACGGGTGTAAAAATGAATACCCTCTTCGCCATAAATTCCATGATCACCAAATGATGAACGTTTCCACCCGCCAAAGCTATGGTAAGCAACAGGCACAGGAATTGGCACATTAATACCCACCATGCCCACTTGAATTTGGTCAGCAAAATGTCGAGCCGCATCACCATCGCGGGTAAAGATAGCCGTTCCATTGCCGTATTCATGGTCGTTTATCATGTCAATCGCAGTCTGATAATCATCAGCACGTACAACTTGCAGCACAGGGCCAAAGATTTCTTCTTTATATATTGTCATGTCAGTTGTCACATCGTCAAACAATGTACCGCCAACATAATAACCGTTTTCATAACCTTGCAAGCTAAAGCCACGGCCATCGACGACCAAATTAGCACCCTGTTCAACACCAGAATCAATATAGCCGTTAATTTTTTCCTGCGCCATTTTGGTAATCACAGGGCCCATTTCGGCATCAGCATCGGTAGAAGGGCCAATTTTCAGGCTCTCAACACGAGGTTTTAAAGTCGCAACCAATTTATCGGCTGTTTCTTTGCCAATTGGCACCGCAACAGATATCGCCATACAGCGTTCACCCGCACTACCAAAGCCTGCACCCATAAGCGCATCAGCCACCTGATCCATATCGGCATCAGGCATCACAATCATGTGGTTTTTGGCTCCACCCAAGGCTTGCACACGTTTACCAGCAGCCGTACCACGGCTGTAAATATATTCCGCAATAGGCGTGGAACCTACAAAGCTAATGGCTTTTACATCAGAATGGTCAAGCAATGCATCAACAGCAGTTTTATCACCATGTATAATGTTAAACACACCTGCAGGGAAACCCGCCTTTTGGAACAATTCCCAAATCAACATAGGTGCTGATGGGTCACGTTCAGATGGTTTTAGAATAAATGTATTGCCGCACATAACCGCAATCGGGAACATCCACATCGGCACCATAGCAGGGAAGTTAAATGGAGTAATGCCCACAACAACGCCTAAAGGATGGCGGCTAGAATGGGTATCAATAGATGGGCCAACATTACGGCTAAAATCACCTTTTAATAAGCCAGGTATGCCACAAGCATAATCAACAACTTCAATACCACGTTGCAACTCACCCAAAGCATCAGCATGAGTTTTACCATGCTCTTTGCTAATCGCGCGAGCGATGTCATCGGCATTTTCATCGAGTAATTGCTTATATTTAAACATTAAAGCAGCACGTTTTAGCGGTGGCAAAGCACCCCATGCAGGCGCAGCGGCATTAGCAGCAGCAACCACTTGGTTAATTTCATCCATTGTCGAAATCGGCAAACTAGCAGATTTCTCACCCGTTGCAGGGTTAAAAACAGGCACATGTCTGTCTGTTTTCGAGGTCACAAGTTGGCCATTTATGCCATTTTGAATCACATCCATTTTATCATTCCTGCTCAGTCAATTTCACTTAAAGTTTCACGTATAGTATCTACGATTTGGTCAATCTGCCCTTTGCTTACAATCAAAGGCGGCGAAAGGGCAATAATATCACCAGTGGTGCGGATTAATAGCCCTTTATCAAAAGCTTTGTTAAAGGCCGAGAATGCACGTTTTGTGGGGCTACCCGCAATCGGCTGCAGCTCAATCGCGCCAATCAGGCCAATATTACGCACATCAATTACATATTTGGCATCGCGCAAACTGTGTAATGCTTGTTCCCAATATGGCGCTAAATCATTCGCACGTTCAAATAAGCCATCTTGCTTATATGTTTCAAGCGTTGCCAATCCAGCCGCAGCAGCAATTGGGTTACCCGAATAGGTATAACCGTGGAAAAATTCAATCATTTCCTCAGGACCCGTCATAAACGCATCATGAATTTCGTTTTTAACAATCACCGCGCCCATCGGCACAACACCATTGGTTAAACCTTTAGCAGTGGTGATAATGTCTGGAGTCACACCATAATAATCAGAAGCAAAATTAGTACCCATACGGCCAAAACCAGTAATCACTTCATCAAATATCAACAAAATTCCATATTTGGTACAAATGTTGCGTAAACGCTGCAAATAACCTTTAGGCGGAATCAACACACCTGTTGAACCCGCAACAGGCTCCACAATCACGGCTGCAATTGTCGAAGCATCATGCAATGCCACAATACGCTCTAATTCATCGGCAAGGTTTGCGCCATGCTGAGGCTCGCCTTTTACAAAATTATTCACTTCTGGCAAATGAGTGTGCGGTAGATGGTCAACACCTGTTAGCAATGTACCAAACATCTTGCGGTTCGGCACAATACCACCAACACTAATGCCACCAAAATTCACTCCATGATAACCGCGCTCACGGCCAATAAGCCTTGTGCGACTGCCCTCACCATTGAGTTTATGATAAGCCAATGCGATTTTTAACGCTGTCTCTACTGATTCAGAACCAGAATTGGTATAAAACACATGATCCATACCGTCTGGCGAAAGCTCCACAATACGGTTGGCTAGTTCAAACGCTTTTGGGTGACCAAGCTGAAATGCAGGTGCATAATCTAACTCTGCCGCTTGCTTTTGAATAGCCTCGGTAATTAAAGGTCTACAATGCCCAGCATTCACACACCAAAGCCCAGCAGTGCCATCAAGCACCTGCTTACCATCAGATGTAGTAAAATGCATATCTTTAGCACCCACAAACATGCGTGGGTTCTTTTTATATTGACGATTGTTTGTAAACGGCATCCAAAATGCGCTTAAATCATTGGGTATTGCCCCAAGGTGCGTATCGACTTCGTTCGACATAACGAAACCTCCCTGTTCCATATATCTTGAGCTAAATCTTGTTTATAATCATTCCAACTATATCATTCTTGACCAGACGGTCAAGATGAAAAATTAACACTTATCCATAAGTTGATAAGCTGTGGTAACGTCTATTGTTTAAACCAAATTATAGGGGTAAGCTGTCCACTATGTCATCAACAAAAAAACCAAAAAAAACAGCAACTAATAGCAAAGCTGGCATTCGATTCGAAAACCAAAAAACCATATTACGCGCCGCTGAACAAGTGTTTGCCGAATATGGATTTCGTGGTGCCACCACAAAAATGATCGCCGAATTGGCAGGCATACCCAAAGCCAATTTACATTATTATTACCCTACAAAATTATCACTCTATCAAAAAATAGTCGAAGATATATTCGAAATTTGGTTATCCGCTGCCGATGTTTTTGAAAATAATCCAAACCCAATAGATGCCCTATCAAGATATATAGACGAAAAAATGTCCCTCGCCCGCACCTATCCGTACAGCTCCAAAGTTTGGGCGAACGAGGTCATTCATGGCGCGCCCATCATTCAAGATTATCTAGAAACCAATTTGGCCGAATGGACAAAAGCCCGTGAAGCCAACATCCAAACATGGATTGACAATGGCCAATTAGACCCAATTGAACCTAAACATCTACTCTATATGATTTGGTCAACAACCCAACATTATGCCGATTTTAACCATCAAATTAAAACCCTAAATAATGGTCAAGAACTAACCGATAAACAATGGGAGAACGCCAGTCGTGATGTCAAAAAAATCATCATAAGTGGCGCAGGCGCACGGGCAACGGCACCTCAAATAAGCGCAAAATTAAAACCCAAAACCCGCATACAACGCAAAAAAACTGAGCAAATTTTAGCGGCTGCGTTAGAAGTCTTTTCAAATTTCGGTTTTCGTGGCTCAACCATAGACCAAATTGCCGACCAAGCGGGCATGTCTAAACCTAATATTCTCTATTATTTCGAGAGTAAAAGCGCCATTCATTCGCAATTATTACAACAATTGTTAGAAACTTGGCTACAGCCATTACATCAACTAAATGAAGATGGCGAACCAATAGAAGAAATTCTAAGCTATATAGAGCGTAAATTACAAATATCGCGCGATTTACCACGTGAAAGCAGGCTTTTTGCCAACGAAGTTCTACAAGGCGCACCACATATCAACACTCTAATCGGTGGCGATCTTAAACGATTGGTCGATCAAAAGACCACCCTCATTCGCAGTTGGTGCGACCAAGGAAAACTCATAAACATAGATCCTTATCACCTGTTATTTGCCATTTGGGCAACCACACAACATTATGCCGATTTCGACGCACAAATTCGTACATTAATGGGTGTTGATGCTGCCGATCGCTACGAAGGCGCATCCGTATTTTTAGAGAAGTTATTTAAAACCGCACTCAAACCTTAACGGTTTTTGCTTCATCTTTTAGCAGCAATATCAATGCCACAACGGCCATTCCAATACCAACAAATACCAAGGCAGGTGGCCAATCATTGCCCATGGCAACTTCAACCAAAATCACCCATACTGGGGTTAAGAAATTGTAAGCCATTACCTTGGCACTCGGCAGCACAAGAGCCGCAAATTGAATTAAAAAGAACGTAATGGCACTGGCAAAAACGGCTAAGAACAACAAACCTACCCAAAATATTAAAGGCATATGCAACCAATCAACTGCCAATATGTCATTAAAGCCGTAAATTGCCATAATGGTGCCGCCTACCACTAAAATTGCAAATGTCGAAATAAGAGGTTTTTCACCCCAATTGAATTTGCGAGACGCGGGAATAAACAAAGCATGAGCAACACATCCGACAAAATAAATCATTTCGCCTTTGCCAATATCAAATGCCAACAAATTAGCCACATCAGCTCGAAAAACCACCCAAACAGCACCAATAGAACCAATAACCAGTGCCAAGGCCATGCGTTTTGTGATCACTTGGCGCAACATCATATAGCCAATTAACGCGGTCATAATCGGTATTAGAGTAAAAATAGCCGATGCCGAAACTGTGGCGGCGGTTTTAAGCCCCTCAAACATAAAAATAAAATACGAACTAAAAATAGTGGCTAAAACTAGATATCTCCAAGGTGCTTTTTTAAGAGGTTTAAAATCAGCTCTTCGAATGTTTGGGTTTGCCCACATATAGACGCCAATTAATATGGCAGCTATAAAAAATCTTGCCGAATTTATGGCAGCAGGTTCGGCCATATTGGCAATGCGCACGCCCAAAACAAACGATCCAGCAACCAAAATGGAAAATAGGAGCATCGCCAAATGCCCAAGCTTTTGCGGTCTATCCATCAATACTTAACTTTCCAATCGGTCACACTTGACGCTCATTTTATACTGCGTCTTCACCAAAGCCATATTTGCCCTTTTTTCAAAAAGCGCGACCAAGCAAGTATCGTAATCTCTATATTTAGCAATAAACGGGGTAGCGGACACACGGCCAGTATATTCATCAAACGGCACAATTAGATAAGCTAAAGATGGTCTTACAAATGCAACAATATCCTTTGTATTAATTTCTATTTTTGCCGATAATCCCATGTCAGGCATACGGTCACGAGAATCGAAATTTTTTACAAAAACAAACAGTAAAACAATTATAATCGCTAGTAAAAGCGGTGTTTTTTGGGGATATTGAGCCCGCATAAGCCGTCCTTCAAACCAAATCAGATGGTTTAAAGGTACAGCTTATAAACAGTCAAATCAATTAACATTAATTGATAGGTTAACAGAGCAAACCAACATTCTTATTCAGCAGGTTCAGCTACAAATGTTTTCGACATCGGGTTATTAGGATGAGTTGTCCAGTTAGCATGTTCAGCTTCAACCTTTTTACCAGTCCGCTCGTCTATTTCACCAACAGCCAACGGCTCAAGTGTAATGCAATCTGCCACAGGGCAAACAACAGCACAAAGGTTACAAGCCACGCATTCAGCATCATTCACTTCAAACCCGCGTTCGCCGTCAATTGTATCAAATATAGCTTGATGCGACGTGTCTTCACAAGCTGCATAGCAACGGCCACACTTAATACATGCGTCTTGGTCAATTTTAGCCTTAGCAATATAATTAAGGTTCAAATCCTGCCAGTTTTTGGCTTTTGGCACAGCACGGCCAATAATGTCTTCAATGGTTTTATGGCCCTTTTCGTCCATCCAGTCGCTTAAACCAGTTTTCATTTCTTCAACAATTTTAAAACCATATGTCATTGCCGCAGTACAAACTTGCACATTACCTGCGCCCAATGCCATAAATTCTGCAGCATCGCGCCAATTACTTACACCACCAATACCCGAAATCGGCAAACCAGCAGTCACTTCACTACGGGCGATTTCAGCCACCATATTCAGGGCAATCGGTTTCACAGCAGGGCCACAATAGCCGCCATGCGCACCAACACCATCAATGGTAGGTTCTGGCGCAAAATTATCCAAGTTCACCGATACAATAGAGTTGATGGTATTAATCAAACTCACAGCATCAGCACCGCCGCGCATTGCGGCCTCTGCAGGCAATCTTACATCGGTAATATTTGGTGTCAGCTTCACAATACACGGCAGGCTGCTATACTTTTTAACCCAACGGGTTACCATTTCAATGTATTCTGGCACCTGACCAACAGCACTGCCCATGCCGCGTTCTGCCATACCATGTGGGCAACCAAAGTTAAGCTCCACACCATCAGCACCAGTCTCCTCAACCAATGGTAAAATGGCTTTCCAAGCTTCTTCTTCGCACGGCACCATAAGCGATACAATCACTGCGTGGTTTGGATAATCCTTTTTCACAGCCTTAATTTCACGTAAATTCACTTCAAGTGGGCGGTCGGTAATCAGCTCAATATTGTTCAAACCAAGCAAACGACGGTCTGCTCCCCAAATGGCGCCATATCTTGGGCCATTCACATTCACCACAGGTGGGCCTGCTTCGCCGAGTGTCTTCCACACAACGCCGCCCCAACCAGCTTCAAACGCACGTCTTACATTATATTCCTTATCCGTTGGAGGCGCAGATGCCAACCAAAATGGATTTGGAGATTTAATGCCTATAAAATTCGAACTTAAATCGGCCATTTTAAGCCTCCTTCTTTACAGATTCAATTAAAATAAGGTTGCCTTCAGTGTCTTTAATCAACGCCCAGCGGCTCTCTGCCGCCCAAGGCGCATCATCGGGGCCACTATGTATATCAACACCTGCTGCCTTTAACCGCGCGCATTCAACATCCACATCATCACACGTCAATGTTAACGCAGGCGTACCGTTAAAATTCAACTCGGCCTTACGCGCAAATTGAAGCCTCGTATCAGACTCGCCGACCGATAAAAATATCCATCTCCAATCGGGCTCATAGGGTGCATCAACTACCAAATCCAATTGCATTTTATAAATATAAAATGCCAAGGCTCGGTCTTGATTCTCCACGGGGATAGACGTGAAGTTTATACGGTTAAAACTCATTTCACACCCCCAAGCACAGCGTGAATATCCTCAGCAGCATCACGGCCTTCAGCCACGGCTGTTACGGTTAAGTCATCACCACCAGTAGCGCAATCACCACCAGCCCAAACACCATCCATAGAAGTGCGGCCGGTTTCCGAAACTTTAATTTTACCCCATTCCTGCTCAACATTTGTATTTTCAAATACAAGTGTTTGGCCAATGGCTTTAAAGATTTGATCCGCAGCCAAGGTAAATGTTTCATTCCTATTTTTCAGCTTACCATCCACCGTTTCAGTGTAAGCAAACTCAATCGCATCTTTTTGGATTCTGGTCGGTGCTGCGTTATAAATCAACCGAACACCTTTACTTGTGGCAAGTTCTTGCTCAAATTCAGAGGCACTCATGCCTTCTTTACCGCGGCGATAAACCATCGTAACTTCACCAGCACCCAGTAATTTAGCTTGCACCGCCGCATCAACGGCAGTCATGCCGCCACCAATAACCACCACATGGCGGCCGATAGGCAACTTAGACAAATCATCCGATTGGCGTAGTTCAGAAATAAAATCAACGGCATCAATCACATTATCCGCTTCTTCACCATCTAAACGCAATGCGTTTACGCCGCCTAACCCGATGCCCAGATACACAGCATCAAATTTAGCTTGCAGTCCATCTAATTCAAGACCATTTCCAAATTTCTGGTCATATTTCACTTCAATACCACCAATGGATAAAAGCCATTTCACTTCGGCTTCAGCAAAACCACCAACCGATTTATAAGAGGCAATGCCAAATTCATTTAACCCACCAGCTTTAGCGCGTGCTTCAAAAATAGTGACATCATGCCCGTGCATTGCCAGTCTGTGCGCACATGCCAAGCCTGTTGGCCCTGCCCCTACAACGGCAATTTTCTTGCCTGTAGTTTCTGCGCGTTCATATGGGTGAGTGTCGGTTTTCATCATAGCGTCAGTGGCGTAGCGTTGCAATTCGCCAATTTTAACAGGCTTGCCTTCTGCAACTTCTCTTACACAAACTTCTTCACACAATGTTTCCGTGGGGCAAACTCTAGCACACATACCACCCATGATATTTTGGTCAAGAATTGTCTTGGCACTGCCCATATCATTCCCTGTCGAAATCTGTCGAATGAACATCGGGATATCAATACTTGTCGGGCAAGCGGTCATGCAAGGCGCATCATGGCAAAAATAACAACGGTCAGCCGCCACTAAAGCTTCGTGCTTATTCAATGGCGGGTGTAAATCCGAAAAATTGGCATCATAAGCGGCATCATCGAGGCGATCCGCAACAATTCCATCACTAAATCTACTATTAGACATAGGTATTCCCCTCTAATTTTCAAGCAAATTGGTGCCGATGCTTTTGCATTCTTCTCATCAATTTACGGTCTATTCCATCGTTGTTTATAACGATTTTAATATAGCTAGCTTATAGAAATTAATTTTTTTATCAAATGGTAAAAAATTGCCTGTGCATAGTTTAGAAAACATCTAATCACTTAGTCATACATGCCTAGTTTTTAATTAAGCAATATGTGTGGTAATTTATTGCAACCAATTCAAGTATCGGGCGCAAAAATGGTCAAGTTAGTGCAGCTATTCATAATAATTACAATTTCAGTCGCAAGCATGGCATCACCTTTGGCAGCCCCCGCTCCCTTCTACAACCAAGCCTATAACGAGACATATCCGCCAGATAGTGTCCCATATATCATTGCCCATGCAGAAAACGCTTACATCCTGCTCGATCCTTACGATGAAGATGTCCAGAAAAACATAATAAAACTAAAAGCCAATCACAATATACTCGGCGCCTATATCAGCATCGGAACAGGCGAAGATTGGCGAACTGATTTCAGAGCCATACAACCCTTCTTGGTCAAAACCCAGTGGGATCAATGGCATGGCGAGTATTTTGTTTCTAACCCACAGTCAGGTTTAATCAAAATCATGCAAGCTCGGATAGATTATATTGCCGATCTGGGTTTTGATTGGGTCGAATTTGATAACATGGATTGGGCATTTGATGATAAATTACGCCAAAAATACAAATTCAAAATCACAGAACCCCAAAGCATTCACTATTTCAATGAATTATGCAGATATGTGCATTCAAAAGGTCTCAAATGCATGGCAAAAAACATGCCCGAAAACATAGAAAATTTCGATGGCATTACATTCGAATCATATGAAACAGACAAAAATTGGTGGGATGTGGACGCCGCGCAAAAATTCCTAAAAGCCGACAAACTATTCGTTATAGATCACTATAACAGCCCAAACTGTAATGCCGTTTTCAATGATTATAAGAAAATCTACAATTCAAATATTTCGTTTATTTGTGAAGATGCAAAACTTAAAAAATACATTCACTATGGTCAATAAACAGCGTATTTTAAAATTTTCTAGCCCGAGTATTTTCTCAGCACATATTTCAAACGCCACAATTAATTCATAATTGCGGCATAATCATTGTATGATTCATTCACAAGCGATTCGGCTCAACACATTAACTAGGAAATTTATTATGAAAAAAATTATTGCCATAACATTATGTAGTACCCTACTTGCATCTTGCAATATCGGCGGCTTAGAAAATACAAATGTATTCGATAAAACAGGCATTGGCGCTGGTCTTGGTGCTGTTACAGGCGCATTGGGCGGCCTTGTATTAGGCAATGGTGGCGCAGATACACGTAATAAAGTTCTTATCGGTGCAGGCATCGGCGCCCTTGCAGGCGGCGGCATTGGCCTCTATATGGATAACCAAGAAAAAGAACTACGTGCCGAGTTAGATAGTTCTGGCGCGCAAGTCACCCGTGTTGGCGATAAAATCATCATTAACTTGCCATCAAATGTAAGTTTTGCCACTGGTTCATCCGCTGTTCGTCCCGAATTCAATGCATCTCTTGCAGCCATTGCAAAAACATTGGCACGTTATAACCAAACTATTCTAGATGTAAACGGTCATACCGATAACGTAGGTAGCGCACAATCTAACCAAAACCTATCCGAGCAACGCGCGCTTTCAGTTGCCCGCATTGTTGGTGCAAGTGGTGTAGATCAACGTCGCTTCCGCATTCGTGGTTTTGGCGAATCATCTCCAATTGCAAGTAATTCTTCAGCCAATGGCCGCGCAGCCAACCGCCGCGTAGAAATTGCAATTGTACCGCTTAAAAGCTAGTCGCAATCGCTAAATAAAATAAAACCCGCTGAGAAATTTCGCAGCGGGTTTTTTATTCTAAATTTTTCAAAAACTACATATGAATCATTTTGCCATAAGCATCGAGTACCGATTCATGCATCATTTCCGATAAGGTCGGATGCGCAAATACCGTGTGCATCAGCTCTTTTTCAGT
This sequence comes from Hyphomicrobiales bacterium, assembly GCA_051531935.1. Lineage (GTDB taxonomy): Bacteria > Pseudomonadota > Alphaproteobacteria > Rhizobiales > OSC116 > OCS116. The sequence continues at coordinate 243,842 of JAOPTR010000002.1, read as the reverse complement.
TGTTTCTAAGCCCATCGCAATCACATAGCCTTGGATCAACTCAGTCACTTCAGCACCAATCATATGCGCACCAAGTAGCTCGCCTGTTTTGGCATCAAATACAGTTTTGATAATGCCTTCTGGTTCACCAAGCGCAACCGCTTTGCCGTTGCCAACAAATGGAAACTTGCCAACTTTTACTTTAAAACCAGCTTCTTTAGCTTTTTCTTCGGTATAGCCAACAGATGCAACTTGCGGATGACAATAAGTACAACCAGGAATGCCCTTAGGGTTCAACGGGTGAACGTCTTTTTCGCCAGCAATTTTCTCAATGCAAATAATACCCTCATGCGAGGCCTTATGCGCAAGCCAAGGTGGACCAGCAACATCACCAATGGCATATATGCCATCAACGTTGGTTTTGCTCCATTGGTCAACCACAATATGGCTGCGTTCATGTTTTACACCAACTGTTTCAAGGCCAATATTTTCGACATTTCCAACGATACCAACAGCCAAAATCACACGATCATAAGTGCGCTCTTCGGTTTTACCGTTTTTAAGCGTTAAAGTCGCTGTAATGTCATTTTTACCAGGTGTTAGCTTATCAACTTTAGAGCTGGTTAATATCTCCATACCCTGTTTTTTAAATTGCTTCAAAGCATGGGCGCTGATGTCTTTATCTTCAACAGGCAAAACCCGATCCATCACTTCAACAACAGTGGTATTACTACCCAAAGCGTTAAAGAAACTAGCAAATTCAATGCCAATCGCGCCAGATCCAATCACCAATAAACGTTCAGGAACGCTATCAGCTACAAGAGCTTGTTTATATGTCCAAATATATTTACCTTCAGGCTCCATTCCAGGGAATGTCCGCGCACGGGCGCCTGTAGCAATGATGATGTTTTTCGCTTTAACATCAGGCAAAGCTTTGCCATTTGCAGTAACACCAATAACACCTTTAGCTTTAATTTTAGCTTCACCATCAACCACATCAACCTTATTTTTCTTAAATAAGAACTGAATGCCGCCATTCATTTGTTTGGCAATACCGCGTGATCGCGCCACAATTTTTTCCAAATCAAAGCTAGCGCCTTCAACTTTAAGGCCAAATTCTTCGGCTCTGTGCGCCATCATGTGATATTGCTCAGATGAACGAAGCAAGGCTTTGGTTGGAATACAACCCCAGTTTAGGCAAATGCCGCCATAATGTTCACGTTCAATCACCACAACACTCAAGCCCAATTGCTTGGCGCGAATCGCAGTTACATAACCACCTGGGCCAGCACCAATAATCGCAACATCATAAGTTTGATTGCTCATAATCTTAATCCTTTACTTTATAATAACATGCTAACAGGTTGTTCAATAAACCCTTTAAACGCCGCTAAGAAACTAGCACCAACCGAGCCATCAATCACTCTATGGTCACAAGCAATGGTCACAGTCATCATGGTTTTGGCAACAAAGTCACCATTATCAGCCACAACAACACGTTTTTCACCACCACCGATTGAAAGAATCGCACCTTGTGGGGAATTGATGATAGATGTAAATTGCTTAATGCCCATCATGCCCATATTTGAAATTGAGAATGTACCACCTTGATATTCACTAGGTTTTAATTTTCTATCTCTAGCACGTGTGGCAAGATCTTTCGTATTCACCGAAAGTTCAGCCAAGCCTTTAACATCAGCCTTGGTCACGATAGGGGTAATCAAACCACCTTCAATGGCAACAGCCATGCTTATGTCAGCATGTTTATGCATTAATATGCTATCGCCAGTCCAACTTGCATTGGCTTCTGGCACTTTAACTAATGCCATCGCAGCCGCTTTAATCACAAAGTCATTCACTGAAATTTTCACATCGCCAGAGGCATTCAACCCCTTGCGTGCAGAAAGCAGTGCATCAATTTCACAATCAATCGTCAAGAAAATATGCGGTACGTCACGAGCCGTTTCGGTCATGCGTGCAGCAATCACTTTGCGCATACCATCAGCAGCCACTTCTTCATAACTATCATCAGCATAAAGAGCTTTAATCGCCACAGCATCAGGTGCAGAAGATGTAAACCCAGCAGATGCAGCCGCTTTAGGCGCTGCAACGCCATTTTTAACGGCATCCAAAACATCGCGTTTGATAATACGGCCGTTAGGGCCAGTACCAGTCACAAGGCCAATATCAATGCTTTCTAGCCCCGCAATGCGGCGCGCCAATGGCGATGAAAAATGAGCCGATTTAGCGGCTTCTTTAGGCGTAGATGCCTGAACAACAGGAGCAGCCGCTTTAGGCGCTTCTACAACTTTTTCGGCAACCGCAGGGGCAGCCAGAGCTTCTTCTGCTTTTGCAGGTGCGCCACTAATGGCTGGCGGTGTATAGCCATCCAATGCCGAAGCGTCTTCACCTTCTTCAAGCAAAATCGCAATAGCCGCGTTCACCAAAACATCTTCGGTTCCTGCTTCTACTAAAATTTTACCGATCACGCCTTCATCAACAGCTTCAACTTCCATTGTGGCTTTGTCGGTTTCAATTTCACACATCACATCGCCAGAGGCAACGGTGTCGCCCTCTTTTACGAGCCATGCAGATAATTTACCAGATTCCATAGTCGGAGAGAGAGCTGGCATCAATATAGGTGTTGGCATATCTTTGTCTCCTTAATCAGCGTAACAAGTTTTGCGAGCAGCAACGACAACGTCATTTGCATTTGGCAAAGCTAATTTTTCTAGGTTATTGGCATATGGTAGCGGCACATCTTTACTTGTCACACGCGCAACTGGCGCATCCAAGTAATCAAAAGCACCATCCATCACAACGGCAGTTAGTTCAGCACCAAGGCCACATCGCACCCAGCCTTCTTCAACTGTAACCATACGACCTGTTTTCTTCACACTGGCAATCACAGCTTCTGTGTCCAATGGGCGGATTGTACGTAGGTTAATCACTTCGGCACTAATGCCTTGCTCAGCCAGAGTTTCAGCGGCTTCAAGTGCCAACTTAACACCCATGCTATGCGAAACAATACTTACATCTGTACCCGCACGTTCAATTTTAGCTTTACCAAGTGGCAAAACAAAATCTTCAATTTCAGGAACATCCATTGTAAGGCCGTAAAGCAATTCATTTTCCAAAAACACAACAGGGTTAGGGTCCCGAATAGCAGCTTTTAAGAGGCCTTTTGCATCTTCAGCACTATAAGGTGAAACCACTTTAAGACCTGGGATATTTGCATACCATGCCGTATAATCTTGGCTATGTTGCGCACCCACACGAGAGGCAGCACCGTTAGGGCCACGGAAAACGATAGGACAACCCATTTGTCCACCAGACATATATAATGTCTTAGCAGCAGAGTTAATGATATGGTCAATCGCTTGCATCGCAAAGTTAAAAGTCATAAATTCAACAATTGGCTTTAGACCACCAAATGCAGCACCCACACCCAAACCAGCAAAGCCGTGTTCAGTAATAGGAGTATCAATAACCCGTTTGGCGCCAAATTCCTCAAGCAAACCTTGAGTCACTTTATACGCACCTTGATATTCAGCAACTTCTTCACCCATAACAAATACGGTGTCTTCACTACGCATTTCTTCGGCCATTGCATCACGCAAAGCTTCTCGGATGGTTTGTTGTTTAAATGTTGTGCCTTCAGGTATTTCATCAGTATGCGGAACTTCAATCACAGGCGCTTCTGTCGCAACAGCAACGGTAACATCTGTAACTTCAGAATTTTCGGCAATCACTGGTGCAGCACTTGGCTTTATATTATCAGCAGCACTTGCATCTTCACCATCTTCAAGCAACACAGCAATCACACTATTTACCAAAACACCTTCTGTACCCGCTTCGATCAAAATCTTACCAATCACACCTTCGTCGATTGATTCAACTTCCATAGTCGCCTTGTCAGTTTCAATTTCACACAAAACATCACCAGATTCAACACTATCGCCCTCTTTTACGAGCCAGTTAGCGAGCTTGCCTTCTTCCATTGTTGGTGACAATGCAGGCATTAAAATTTCTATAGCCATTTTTTTCTCCTACACTTTGTTTAATTTTCAATCAACACGTCTGTCCACAATTCACTTGCATCAGGTTCTGGGCAAGCCATGGCATAATCGGCGGATTCAGTTACAATCGCACGGATTTTCTTATCCATGTCTTTTAAGTCTTCTTCAGTAGCTAATTTACTATCCAAAATACGAACTTTAACCTGTTCAATTGGGTCATGCTCAGCACGCATACGCTGCACTTCATCTTTAGAACGGTATTTAGCAGGGTCACTCATAGAATGCCCACGATAACGGTAAGTCATAAGCTCAAGAATAATAGGGCCATTTTCACGCGCATATTTAACAGCTTGTTCAGCCGCTGCATATACAGCACGAACATCCATACCATCCACTTTTTCACCAGGAATGTTAAAACTAACACCACGCATGGAAAAATCGGTTTGAGAAGATGCTCTTGGTACAGATGTACCCATAGCATATTGGTTATTTTCGATCACATAAACAACAGGCAAGTTCCACAACTTAGCCATGTTAAAGCTCTCGTAAACTTGTCCTTGGTTCGATGCGCCATCGCCCATATAGGCAACACAAACATTGTCATTGCCTTTAAATTTATTGGCAAATGCCAACCCAGTGCCAATCGGCACCTGAGCGCCAACAATACCGTGGCCACCAAAAAATTGTTTTTCACGGCTAAACATATGCATCGAGCCGCCTTTGCCTTTAGACAAACCGCCCGAGCGACCCGTTAACTCGGCCATAATACCCTTTGGGTCAAGCCCACTAGCAAGCATATGAGCGTGGTCACGGTAAGAGGTAATGTTTTGATCGCCCTCTTTCATCGCTTTTTGAAGGCCAGTTACAACGGCCTCTTGTCCAATATACAAATGGCAAAAACCACCAATTTGGCCCATGCCGTATAATTGGCCAGCTTTTTCTTCAAAGCGGCGAATTAATAGCATGTCATAATAAGCTTGTAATTCTTCCTCACCAGAAAAATTAGCAATTTTCCCTGAGGTCTTTTTAGATGATTTAACAGCTTTTTTGACAGATTTCTTTTTGGGTGCAGCACGCGCGGCCATAGCGATCCTTTCCATAAATATCATTAGATATCTTAAAATTCATTCACATGGCATAACCAAGTGAACCAAACAAATCTCATTAATATCAATATAGTGGAATCGTTTTAAAAAAGATAGCCTAAGAATTCAATTTAAACCACAGGTTAATACATTGATATCAAACAATAAATTATAGATTAACTCGAATATTGTTAATTAGACCTTTAGTCAAATTCACTCAGGCCTCGGTCGCAAAATTATCAAATCATTTTTGGCGACATAACCTAAATTCGCACGTGCCAATTCATCTAAATAATCGCCATCAATCGAATTGCTATTAAGCTTCGCAACTAAATCCTGCATGTCCAAACGCACAGCCTGCAGCCGTGTCAGCTCTGTATGCAGTTCAATTTGGCTGTCTTGTAATTTCCAAAAAGAAATCAACCCGCGTTCACCATCAAATAGATGATAACCAAAATAAAAGCACAAGCTTACGAGTAAAGAGGCAACGAGCCCCGCTTGTAGTGTTTTTTTAATGCGATATAGGAACATCTATTTCATTTACCCGTAACAATTCAAACATAGTCTAAATAAATATCCCTAATATCATGTAAATTTCCATAAAAAAAGCAGCCCGAAAGCTGCTTTTATTCACATAATATAAAACATTATTTAGTGGCTATAGAACCAACACCATCACGTTTATATAGGTCTTTTCTAAAGTGAACTGTACCTGCTGGGGTAACCCAACTTGTCACATATACCATACGCACTGAAACACGAGATCTCAAACTAACGTCTTTACGTTCGCCATTGGCAAAATAATTACGAGAATCAGCTTCAGACCAATTTGGCTCATCTTTTAGCACCCAATCAACAACTTGGCGGATGTTTTGAATACGAATACAACCCGAGGAATAAGCACGGAAGTTACGAGTAAATAAGCTTTTACCCGGTGTATCATGCATAAACACAGCCGATGGGCTTGGGAAATTAAGCTTCACCTGCCCTAGCGAGTTACCACGGCTTGGGTCTTGACGATAAGCATACCTCAGCGCTTTTGGAGATCTAAAATCAACATCCTTCGGATTAATTTCACGACCACCCCAGCTAGAATAAATCCGCATACCCGTACGTTTAATATAGGTCGGGTCAGAAATAATTTTTGGCACCAAATCTTTACGTACAATAGATACAGGAACATGCCAATATGGGTTAAAGTTCACTTGGCTTAATGTACTTGAAATCAATGGAGTTTGGCGGTCTAACTTACCAACAACTGCATTATGGCGCGATACAATGCGGCCATCTTCAACGGTTTCAACTTTCATGGCAGGAATATTCACAACAATAGCACGTTTATGCATTTTGTTTTTTGCAGTTCTAATTCTATTAATGTTCAATTTAATTTGGCGCAAACGGCTAGAGGCCGATACGTTCAACGCATTTAGTGTATCACCAGCAACAGAACCGTTCACCACTAAGCCATGCCTAGCTTGAAAGCGTCTCACTGCCTGATCAACATTATAATCAAACGATTTTGCATCACCACTCACACGTTGAATATCACCTTCGGCATATAGTCTTTGGCGCAGTTTAATCACTTGTGGGTTGCTATCACCACGGCGCAGCTCAGTGCTAATGCGCGGCCAACCGCCCCTGCTCACAATGCGGCTATATTTTGTTGCGGCTTTAGACATTGCTGTCAATGTGCTGTCGCTTAATAATGGAGTGACAGAGTTGTTGGTAACATTCGTTAGGTTGTTATTGAAACTCTGATTGGTATCAAAAGAACCGTAAGGGTTGCTGTTAACACGCGCAAAATTTCCCGAGGTATCAAAACCATCGTCCCACTCGCCAATATTTGTACCCGCTGCATTTGCAGCGCCAAAAGTCGCAACCACAAGGCCCATGCTTAACAATGTCGATTTTAATAATTTCAACTTAACATCCTGTATTTTAACGACATGCAGAAGCACGTCAGAGTCTAAATAAACTTAAATATAAAACAACTTATCTCTGAATATGATTAAAACCATATTAAAATAAAAAACTTTGCCCCAATAATTATAGTTAATGGGCAAGCATGGCATTGATAAAACCTATCTCATTCAAAAGCAAATCACTAAAATGAGATTGTCAAAAATATTCAAAACTGTGGTATTTATGCCAAAAATTGACCAAAAAAAAGCGAGCCCAAGCCCGCCTTTTCATAATATTTGGTTTGTAAAAACCTAAAGTCTAAATCTAATTTGGTCAGCCCAAAAGCGTTCTAACTTACGCAAACTATTCACGAATATAGACATTTCGCCTAAACTTAAATCACCAACTTGTTCAATTTGCGCAATTTGACGCGAAAACAATTCGTCTAAAGTCTCACGCACTTCTTGGCCTTTAATTGTAAGCTTAATTCGCACCGAACGTTTATCTTCTGTCGAACGTTTATGCTCTACAAATTGCTTATCTACCAATTTCTTTAAGTTATATGAGACGTTAGAACCCAAATAGTAACCACGTGATTTTAGCTCACCTGCTGTTAGCTCGCTATCGCCAATGTTATGCAAAAGCAATGCTTGCACAGAATTAACTTCGTGCCAACCTAGGCGTTCAAACTCATCTTTAATCACGTCCAACAAACGTCTATGTAATCTTTCAACCAATGAAAGACATTCAAGGTAAGTTGGTTCTAATTTAATTTCTTCTTCACCATGCGTTTGCATAGCTTGTTGGGCATATAAACTATTCATTTCAAGCACCACTCTCATATTTTGCGGCGCTACAATAATTAGAGCGTCGCATTTATCTCACTGCATCCGCTTAAATTACAGATCAGGTATTAAGGCAAATCTAAAGAGAGTGCTTAATCATTTATTACCAATTTCAATCCAATTTTATTAAATGTGTCATTTTAGAACAAAACACCCCCAAATGCCCAAATATGGCCCAATTTCGTCCAATTAGTGGCTATTTTCCGTTAACCCTATTTCAAATTAGCCTCCACCAGAGCTGTAAATAAGCCATAATTTATACAGTTTATGGGCTTTTTAATTGCAGGTATTTAATATAATGTGTGGTTATACATTGAATCAGAACAATAAGGATTGGTTGTAAATGACTAATTTCATAGGTACTTTCCCCAGCACACGCATGCGTCGCAATCGCAAATCTCATTGGTCTAGGGAATTGGTCCGCGAAAACCAATTAAATGTGTCCGATCTCATTTGGCCGCTCTTTATAATAGAGGGACAAAATAAGACCGAAAAAATCTCTGCAATGCCCAATGTGCAACGCTATAGTGTCGATCTTCTGGTAAAACAAGTTGAATATGCTTACAAGTTGGGCATTAAAGCCGTTGCGCTTTTCCCCAACACACCAAACGAGCTGCGCACGCCAGATGGCCGCGAGGCCTATAATGAAAACAATCTGACCTGCCGCGCTGTTCGCGCCATAAAAGCTGCCGTGCCAGATATTGGCATTATATGTGATGTCGCACTCGACCCTTATACAAGCCATGGGCACGATGGCATTATGGATGGCGATACAATCATTAATGACGCGTCCGTCGCAGTCCTCATAAAACAAGCCTTAGTTCAAGCCGAGGCAGGATGCGACATCATCGCTCCTTCAGATATGATGGATGGACGCATTGCGGGCATAAGACATTCTCTAGACGCCACAAATTTTTCAGACGTACAAATTATGGCCTATAGCGCCAAATATGCCTCTGCTTTTTATGGCCCCTTCCGTGAGGCTGTGGGTGCAAATAGCCAGTTAAAAGGCGATAAAAAAACCTATCAAATGGATTATGCAAATAGTGATGAGGCTCTACGCGAGGTTGCACTAGACATACAAGAAGGCGCAGATATGGTCATGGTAAAGCCAGGCATGCCCTATTTGGACATCATAACGCGCGTCAAACAAGAGTTCAAAGTGCCAACATTTGCCTATCAAGTTTCAGGTGAATACGCCATGACAATGGCCGCCATTCAAAATGGTTGGTTAGATGAAGACAAAATTATCATAGAAAGCATGATGGCCTTCAAACGGGCGGGCGCCTCTGGCATACTCACCTATTTTGCTCCCAAAGTGGCTGAATTGTTAAACGACACGTAACCAAAAAAATCAATTAGGCTAAACTTTTTGTGATGAAAAGTGATCCTTCGTGAACCCAATGTGATTAGCAACTGCGTGCAATTTCCTTGTATTGTAATGGAGTGCAACACCAGAAATCGCGCGTTAAAATTGCACAATGCGATTACAATTTGAAATGGGAACATCATGAAAAAACTAGCAATATTAGCAATGGCTGCAGCCACACTTACGTTGGCTGCTTGCCAAACTTCTGCCGAAAAAGCTGCCATGGCACAAGAAGAAGCGGCAAAACATGCCGAAATGAAAGACGGAGTTATTATGACTGATGCCAAACATGCCAAAGACGCAATGGTAGATGGCGCCGCAATGAAAGACGGCGATGTCATGAAAGATGCTATGAAAGACACCAAGAAATAGCATTTTTAGAAATTTAGAAGAGCTAGTCACTGAGCATTTTTTCAGTGACTGGTTTTTCCATTCGGGCTCTATAACTAGCCACAATAATGCCAATTAATACTGCCAATACCGCGCCTAAATAACCGGCGTTTACATCTTGTTGGTCAAACGAGCCATTGCGCGCATAATTAATAATAATTTGCGGTAAATAGTCTATAAAATACGCTAAATAATAATCATCCTGCATATATTCAAACCAAGTGATGATGATGGTGATAATAACACCACCCCAAATGATAGAATATTTTGAAATATACGGAAAACCCCACGCCAAAACAAAAAATAACGCGTGAGAGAATGCCGAAAACGATTCCAAAAACACACCATCGACGCGCCCCAAATAGTCACGCAATGGATAAATAAGTGCACCCACTAAAAACACCAATGCACCTAGACCCAAAACCCAATATTCAATTTTTATTTTCTTCATAAAACTCATCATTTAATTTTGCATCAAAGCTAGTGCAAAGTCATCAATTCTTTTGATCGAAATTTCAAATTAAGTCCTTTCAATCAAAAATACCCATGATAGACTAAAGGCATAATTTAAAATGATTCCTCAATATACAGAAAATCCAAATGAAAAAACGTAATCCCAATACGCACAATTTGTCGCGTGTCGAATTTATTGCTCTTATGGCTGGCCTCATGGCGCTTAACGCTCTGGCTATAGACATCATGCTGCCCGCTTTGCCTTATATGGGCGAGGCACTTAAAGTCCTAAATGAAAATGACCGCTCATTAGTGGTTACTTTTTATATGGTTGGCTTTGGCATCACTCAGATATTTTTCGGCCCATTGTCCGATCGGTTTGGTCGCAGAAAACCACTTTTAATCGGCCTCGTAATTTATATAATCGCAGCATTCGCAGCAATATATGCCCCAACTTTTGGTTCATTACTCGCGCTGCGATTGGTACAGGGTATGGGTGCTGCCGGCACTAGGGTTATCGTTACCGCAGTTGTGCGCGATTGCTATTCTGGCCGCGCCATGGCCGAAATTATGTCGCTTGTTTTTATGGTGTTTATGATCATGCCCATCATCGCTCCAGGCGCAGGGCAAATCATACTCCTCACAGGGCCTTGGCAATATATTTTCATCTTTATGGGTCTACTTGCAATGGTCATAAGCCTATGGGCAGTCCTACGCTTGCCCGAAACTTTAGCCGTTGAAGATCAACGCCCGCTAAAATTCACGGTCATTAAAGATGGTTTCAAAGCCGTGTTTAGCAATCGCCTTGCCATTGGTTATGCCATGGCAGGCACTTTTATGTTTGGGCAAATCATCGCATTCGTCAATACATCCCAACAAATTTATGTAGGTATTTACGAACTCGGTGCGCTATTTCCAATTGCATTCTCGGCAACTGCCGTCTTGCAAGCTGTTGCTTCCTATATGAACGCAAGAGTGGTGGGCAAATATGGCATGCGACGTATTGCTCATTTTGCACTAATAGTGTTTTTGATCAATAATAGCATTCTTTTGGTCGCCACTTTGTTTGGCAGCTTAAATTTCTGGGTTTTCTACGCGTTTTTGAGTGTAAATATGTTTGTATTTAGTTGGATAGCCACCAATGCCAATTCATTGTCTATGGAACCGCTAGGCAAAGTAGCAGGCACGGCATCTGGCGTTTTTGGCACCATTCAAACTGTGGTGGGCGCAGGCCTTGCTTATCTCATCAGCCAAATGTTTGATGGCACACTTATGCCAGTTGCAGCAGGCTTCGTTATCATGGGTCTCGGCACGCTAATATCTATATTATATGCCGAAAAAGGCAAATTATTCGGTACCGAAGAGCAAAGCGAATAACTTACAAATATACCAATATAGGTATCATTAAAATCAATAGGCTTGCCATTATATAGTTGATAATCTTACGTGTTTTATCAGATGTAAACATGCGCGCCATCACCTGCCCAAAAAGAACCCAGCAAGAAATACACAAATAATTAGTCACGACGCTTATCACTAGCAAAAATCCCAATTGTTGCCATAAAGCGCCCGCGCTCGGCATAAATGAAGACGCGTAGGTAATTGCCATCACCCAAGCTTTTGGGTTTACAAATTGAAAACTTGCCGCTTCTAACCATGTAAAAGGTTTACCTCTACCATTAATTTCTGCGCCCCCTGCTGTGGCTGTTTTGTAGGCCAAATAAACCAAATAACTACCGCTCAATATTTTCAAAATATTTCTTACAAATGGGTAGCTTTCATAAACAGCACCTATGCCAATGGCACATAAAACAATCATCAAACCAAGGCCAGAAAATATACCCGTAATATGCGGTACAGAAAGCCTATATCCAAAATTCATACCCGATGATGCCAACATAATATTGTTTGGCCCCGGCGTAATAGACGTGGCAAACATAAAATATATGGCAGGAAATATAATAGAAAATGATAGCATTTTAACGACCTAATGATGAAACAATATCTCAACATATAATAATTTTACACCCATAACAGATGCAGATTTTACTATTTACAACCGTAACAGATTTAATCTATAATTTAATCATCATTTACAACAACAGTTGGCCGTTATGTCTGAAGCATCATTATATAATTATGAAAAATTAGCAAATTTTATCACTAGCTTAGTCGATGATGGCATCTATCTAAAAGGTTCAAAAGTCCCTTCCCTACGCGAGATTAGCAACCACCACAATGTCAGCCTGTCAACCGCCACCCAAGCTTATCATTTGTTAGAGGATAAAGGCATATTAGAAGCCAAGCCAAAATCAGGTTTTTTTGTTGCCCATCGCCCCACACCGTTAAATACGCCAAAAATTACAAAATCCTCTAGTGTGCCTGTAGATGTTACAAATTCAGGTATTTTCCTTGAGCTGTTAGAGCATTCATCAAACCCAAAATTCGCCCCATTTGGCTGCGCTATTCCCAGTGCAAAAGTGCTCGGCGCTTCAAAATTAGACAGGGCATTGGCGCGGGCTGCGCGGGTGCAGGGTGTAAACAACAATATATATACTGTGCCAAAAGGCGATTTAGGCCTGCGTCAGCAAATCGCGCGTCGTGCGTTACAATGGGGGCAAATTATTTCCACTGACGACATTATAATCACCTGTGGTTGCACCGAAGCCCTATCCATCTCTCTGCGCTCACTTACAAATGCAGGCGATACTGTTGCAGTCGAGTCTCCTGCCTATTTCGGTCATTTACAATTATTGAAAGCCTTAAAACTCAAAGTCCTAGAAATCTCAAACGACAGCCAAAATGGCCTCGATTTGGTGTCCCTAGAAGCCGCATTTGAAAATAAATCAGTAAAAGCGTGTTTATTTTCATCTAGTTTCAGCAATCCAGTGGGCAATACAATATCCAACAACCAAAAATACGAAACTCTCGACCTGCTCGATAAGTTCAACATCCCACTTATAGAAGATGATTTGATGGGCGATATATATTTCACACAAGATCGCCCAAAACCATTTATGGCGATAGACTCTGCAAAATATAAAAACATTATCTATTGCTCATCTTTTTCCAAAACCATCGCGCCAGGTTACCGTATTGGTTGGGCGGTTACCAACCAGCATATGGATGATGTTTTAGAAAATAAAATCGCCACTTCTTTAGCAAATCCAACCCTAACCCAAGTCGCAATGGCCGATTTTTTATCGCAATCAGGTTATGAAAACCATTTAAGGCGCATCAGGCGAATTTTCGCCAATAATCTCGATCGCCTCACCCGCGCAATCGAAAAACACTTCCCCCAAGGCACACGTGTTTCGCGGCCAGATGGTGGTTTTTTGCTGTGGTTAGAACTACCGTTTAAAATCGATGGCATTGAATTATTTAACAACGCCTTGGCACAAGACATTTGCTTCGCCCCTGGCAGCGTATTCTCTGCCAACCCAAAACACCAAAAATTTGCCAATTGTTTGCGCCTTAGCGCAGGCCATGAGTGGAGCGATCAAATTGAAATTGCACTTAAAAAACTGGGCGAAATGGCAATTCAGTCACGCATAAATTAGTAGCCCCTAAACCATGGGAGAGTTCAGGAGCTTTTACGCAATGATGTCTTGAAGTCAAGTTCAACATCACTGCGTTTTGGGGGAACTAAAATTAATTTGGTGCATGCAAAGCCGTTGCACCCTTGCCTTCCGCTAACGCTTTTAATGCATCATATTGAATGCAATTAGGCGCCATTTCCATCAGCTCAATGCGGTTGCCATCAGGGTCATCAATCCAACAACCTCTATTTCTATCGACACCACGTTTTTCTTTTAAAGGCGAAGTAAGCGCAATGCCCACTTTTTCCAAATGCGCAACAGTTGCTTCAATATCTGTGGCTTGTAAAGAAAGATGATGCACACCAGTCACATTTTGTGCAGCGGTGTTTTTGTCGTTACCCGGAAATAATTCAAAGTAAAAATCGTCTGTCACTTTCATGTAAACAATCCAAGCTTCGCCGTCATCATTGTTCAAACGTAAAAACTCTGGAAAGCCAAGCTTTTCATAAAAGTCTATAGATGCTTGCAAGTCTCGCACTTGCAATGCCACATGGGCAATATTAGGAAAAATAGTCATAAGGTCTCCATAACACCCATGGCACTGCCAATAAGTGTTTTAAGTTAAATAATTAAGAGGGGAGTTTTAAAATTTGAGAGCAAACCAATGCCCCCAAATTTCAGTCTAATCGTCTAGTCAAAGATAGCGCTATGTTCTGATTTCAATACAGCAATCAAATCATCAGCTGTTTGGTCTGCTTCACTCTGGAAGGTAAATGCAGCATTCCAAATTGAGTTAATCCAATCCGCATCCGCAATATAAAATGGGTTCTGAACCGAGAAACCAGGTTTTGCTAGCGAATTCAATACCAATGTATTACAAGCATCAAGCTTATCAGTAGGTGCATCCAAACGCACAGGAGTGGAGCCTTTAAATGATGCAAATTCAGCATTTTTAACAGGATCTACAACAATAGATGCCATTTCAAATTCAGCTTTCATCATGCCTTCAGAAACACTATCGCCGCCTAAAATACCCATTGAATCAACAGTCACACTAAGTGCTTTGGTTCCAGGCAAGTTAATGCAGTTATAGTCTTCGCCAAGCACTTTATTGTTGGCACGCCATTGACCTTTCATCCAGTCACCATGCAAATGCATAAGTGTTTTACCTGCAATCACATCATTTGTGGTTTCGTTCCAAGAGCGGTTCACCCAACCTTTATCGGCTTGGCCAACAATACGACGGAATACAGCAATCGCATCCTTCAACCCTTGTTCTTCAAAAACAGTCACATCTGGTGTGTCGCGGTATAAACGATAATAAATATCTTCACCCGCAATACCAGCCACAAGCGCATGGAACAAATAACCCGCTTGGAATGAGTTACCACCCATGCCCATAAAGTTATAACCAGCCGCTTTCACCTTATCCATATCAGCAAACATTTCGTCTACTGAGTTCCAAGATTGAGGGTCAATACCTGCAGCTTCGGCCACTTTCATATTGTAATAAATAATACCGTCAATATGAATACCCGATGGAATTTTACGCACTTCACCATCAATAGTTATGGCAGCTTGCACCATAGGTGGGAAATTATCCCAAGCACCAATTTCTTTAAAATGTGGGCCAAGCACTTGGCCTAAACCACGGTCGCGCATATCACGGAAAAAATCGGCACTGCCGCCCAAATATATGTTTGGCGGTGTTCCAGCAATTACCAATGCGTTCAACGGGCTAGAGCCAGCAGCTTCATGCGGTACAGACATTTCTACAACAGTATGACCTTTGTCTTTAAGTGCCGAAACAAACACATCAAGCGCAGCCAATTCACTTTCGTTAGACCATGAATGGTAAAGTTGCACTTCTTCTGCCTGCGCTAAGGCTGCAGGTGTTACCACCATTGCAACGCCCAATGCCAATTTGGCAGCTAAAGATTTAATTTTGCTTTTCATTATATTCTCCCTTTTTTAAGTTGAAAAGTTTTCTCACTTCTTCTTACAATCGACTCTCTGTGTGAGCGTCGAAAACACTAAATTTGTTATGCGGAAATCCAATTTTCAAATGCGCGCCTTGTTTCTGCATTTCTTTGACCAAATCAGATGCAATACGCACAGCAATCTGCTCATCACCGCTATTTAAATATGCGTTGCCATCACTGCCGGGTTTTTCGGCGTATAAAACAGGCAAGTCAAAAATTGCAGCTTCATCACCTTTAATGTCGTCATTGACAACAAAATGTTCAGGTCGCATTCCTACATAAATGGCTTTGCCATCCTCAGGTTGATTTTTAAAATCATAAGCCGACAAATCCATCACCACGCCACTAGGCTTGTGAAGTGCGGTTATTTTTTCACCCTCTAATATAATGTCTGCTGCAATTATATTCATCGGTGGTGCACCAATAAATTTAGCTACGAATATATTTTCAGGTTGGTCATAAACTTCATCTGGGCTGCCAAATTGCTGAATAACCCCTTTGTTCATAATCGCAATACTAGTGGCCATTGTCATGGCTTCAACTTGGTCATGCGTCACGTAAACAATGGTTTTTTTCAATTCATCATGTAGTTTCTTAATTTCTAAACGCATCTCTGTTCTGAGCTTTGCATCAAGGTTGGATAACGGTTCATCAAATAAAAACACATCGACATTTTTAACCAATGCGCGGCCAATCGCCACACGCTGGCGTTGCCCACCCGAAAGCTCGGCAGGTTTCCGTTTCATCAATGGTTGAATTTGCAAAAGATCAGCCGCCCAATTCACGCGCTCATCAACCTCTGCCTTAGGTAGCTTTTGAGCCACCAAGCCAAACCGCAAATTACCCTCAACCGTTTTGGTCGGGTATAAGGCGTAAGATTGGAAAACCATCGCCAAACCACGGTCTTTAGGGTCAAGGTCAGTGACATCTCGCCCACCAATCCTAATTTCACCAGCAGTCACTTCAACCAAGCCTGCAAGCATGTTAAGCAAGGTGGTTTTCCCGCAACCCGAAGGGCCAAGTAAAACCAAAAACTCACCATCAGAAACCGCGAGGTCCAAATCCTCTAAAACAGTTACATATCCGTATTGTTTAACAATATCTTTGAAAATAATATCTGGCACAAATTATCCTTTAATAGCACCGGCACTAATGCCTTGAACAAAAAACTTACCGAGTCCAAAATAGACCACTAATGGGGGGATTGCCGTCAGCAGCGCAGCTGCCATGTCAACATTATAACGTACAGCACCCGTACCCGTAATCACTGTATTCGCCAAAATCACCGTCATTGGTTGTGTGCCAATGCCGCCAAATGTTAGACCAATCAGAAAATCATTCCACACACCCGTAACCACCAAAATCAGCACAACAATGATAATATTGCCCGACATCGGCAAAATAATTTCACCAAATATCCGCCAAAAGCTGCCTGAATCCATCAGGGCTGCATTAATCAATTCTGGAGGAATATCCTTGTAAAAATTACGGAATATAAGCGTAAGAAACGGCATTGAAAGCACACCATGCACGATGGCAACCGCCCATATAGAACCAAATATTCCCATTTTTGCTGTCAGTACAACCAACGGAATCATAATGATTTGGAACGGCACAAATGCACATATAAACAATACAAATAAAAACGAGTTAGCCCATTTAATATTCCACAAAGCCAAAGCATAGCCAGTGACAGATGCCAAACCGACAGAAATTAGAATACTCGGTATCAAAATTTTAATAGAAGTGAAAAAACCAGCCTTCACACCCTCACATGTCATGCCCGAGCAGACTTCAAACCATGCCTTATACCAACCGCTAAAGTTCCAAGTCGTCGGCAAATCAAATATCTGACCTAATGCAATTTGATCGAGCGTTTTAAACGATGTCACAACAATCACATAAAGTGGAATTAACACAGCAATGGCAATAATCGACAAAAATGCAAATGTAGCAATCGAGGAGCCCTTAATCTTTTTTCGCTTCTTAGGGTAGTTCTTAAAAACTCGTTCATCGGGAGCTAAATGGTTCAGAAGCCCTGTTGTATTTGTATCAGTCATTATACTGCCTCCTTGGCTTTACGTCTGGCTTGCCAGCGCGTTATCAAAACCAATGGTAAAAATATTGCAAAAGTTATCAGTAGCATCACAACCGCAGCACTGGATGCGTAACCAATATTGCCACGTGTTGCATAAGCGTTGACTACGAAATATGCAGGTGTCCAAGATGATGTACCAGGGCCGCCACCAGTCATTGCCAACACAATGTCATAGGTTTTCACAACACCTAACGAGAGCAATATCGCACAGGTTAAGAAGGTGAATTTAAGCATCGGAATAACAATTTCAGTGTAGAATTTCCATGCACCAACACCGTCTAATTTCGCTGCATTCCAAATCTCATCATTAATAGATTTCAAACCCGCAAGCATGAGTGCCAAATAAAACCCCATCCCATGCCATACCGTTGCTAATATCACCCCGTACATGGCGGTTCTTTTATCTGCTAACCAATTAAACGAAGCATTGTCAAATCCAAGACCAATTAGATAATTTTCGATGCCCAAAGCAGGGTTAAACATCCAACGCCAAACAATACCAGCAACGATGAATGAAACAGCGAGCGGATAAAGATAAATGGTTCTAAAAACACCCTCGCCCGTTTTCTCTTTATTCACCAAAACCGCCAAAACAAAGCCAGCGACGATGGCTAAAGCACTACCAATTGTTAAAAACACCAAATTTGATAGCGCAGTATCCCAATTCGGATCATTAAATAAACGCTTATACTGACGCCAAAGATTTTCCCAATAAATATCATATGAAGGAAAACGGCGAGATTTGGTGAATGACATATAAAAAGTCCACCCAATCGCACCAATAAAAGCGACAGCAGTCACCACTAAAGCAGGTATTAATGCCACCCTAGGTGACACTCGACTATACCGAATTGCCATATTCATACACCTCAAAATAAATCAAAACACCACGCCAAACATCGGCTGCAGAAAAATAAATAATTTAAAAAGTCAATAAATAATTTAATCTTTTACACAGTGTTATCGTTAATATATAGTGAGATTCGATAATGTGTCAATACACATAATTGAGGAAAAATTAAGTCTCCTTGCATTCAAGCAATAGATTTATTAAAAATTAACAACCCATGGAGAACGGCAATAGATCCGTTAAGCAATTGATTATGAACAATAATATCATACCGAAAATTGGATTAGGCACATATGGCCTCACTGGCGAGACAGGTGCCAAGGCCATAACCTCAGCCATCAAATCTGGTTACCGCCACATTGATACCGCACAAACCTATGACACTGAAAAACCAGTAGGAATTGCGATTCGGAGCTGTGGATTAGATCGTAAAAAATTATTTATCACCACAAAAATTACACCAGAAAATTTCACCGACTTGCGCGCAAGCTTGGTTCAGAGTCTTGACAATATCCAAATCGATAAGGTCAACCTCACCCTCATACATTGGCCTTCGCATTACGATAAAATGCCAATAAGTGAATATATTGGCGAGCTTGCCAAAGCTCAAGATGAAGGGCTGACCGATTTGATCGGCGTATCCAATTTCACCAGACGACATCTTGATGAAGTCGACACAGAAATTGGAATTAACAGGTTATCAACAAACCAATTTGAGTGTCACGCCTACCTCCAAAATCGTATTTTAGCACAATATTGCAAAGACGCAGGGGTGGCAGTTACAGCCTACATGCCGATGGCAGCGGGTAAGGTTTTAGAAGATCCAATCATCTTAAATATTGCAGCCGAGCACGCCTGCAGCCCATCGCAAATCGCCCTCGCCTATTTGTTACAACAGGATTACATTGTTATCCCCAAATCTGCCACATCGGCGCGCCAAATATCTAACCTAAAAAGCGATCAAATAACGTTAACCTCAGAAAACATGAATGCCATTGCGGCATTAGACAGAGGCGAGCGCATTGTCGACCCAGAATGGGGCCCAAAGTGGGACTAACCATACAAACTCAATAATTTTCACAACCTCTAAAGGATAAGTAATAATGACATCAATTAAAGTAAAACAAGTCGCACATGTATGTATTTTCGCACATGATATAGATGAAACAAAAGCCTTTTATAAGGATATTCTTGGATTGGAACCTGTATTTAATTTCACTCGAGATGATAAAATTTTTGGCTTCTATTTAGATGCAGGTAACCGCACATTTATCGAAGTTTTTCAAAATGAAAACGCAACATATGCGGACAAAAACAACATCAATCATCTATGCCTCGAAGTGGAGAATTTAGAGGATGCGGCAGCCCACATCAAAGCCCAGAATGTGGACATCACCCCCATTAAGAAAGCATGCGACGACACATATCAAGCTTGGATTGCCGATCCAAATGGTGTAAAGATAGAACTGTTTGAATATACTGATAAAAGTGCACAATTTGTTGGAGGTGACCGCGTTGCGGATTGGTAACAAAAGTCAAACCAAATAAGTGCAAACAAACGTTTAGGATGAGGAGAAATCCAAATGGGTAGAACGCGTGTAAGGTTAAAAGATGTTGCCGAGGCGACTGGATATTCAGTCAACACTGTTTCACTCGTTTTGCGTGGCAGCTCAAGGCTTCCACTAAAAACACGCGAATTAATCCTAAAAGAAGCTGAACGACAAAATTACGTGCCAAACCAATTGGCACGTTCTCTCATCCTCCAATCTACAAAAATGGTCGGGCTCGTATTAACCGATATTATGAACCCTACCATCACTAAAACAGCTCGCTCAATAGAGTTAGACCTTGCAGCAGCAGGTTATGGCGTTATGTTTGCATCAAGCGATAATGAGCTTCAAAACGAAAAACGCGCTCTTAATCACCTGCAATCTAGCCAAGTTGATGGCATCCTTATTTACCCAACTAGCCATAATGAGATAGAGCACATTCAAAATATAGCCCGCAGTGGTTATCCGATTCTATTATTGTCAGACATCAACAACGCAAGCCTAGATGCCGTCGCCATTAACGACCATAAAGGCGCATACTTAGCCATTAGCCACCTTATTGAACGAGGCCATAAACATATCGCCTTGCTAGATGGCTCACTAAGCCTGGGCAATACCGATAAGATGGAAGGCGCCCAAAAAGCTCTTCAAGATGCAGGCTTAAATCCAAAGTCGCTTTGTATAATAGATACGCTTGGACATAATGCCATACATGGTTTTGAAGCCATCGAAAAAGCACTTGCAAACACCCCGCGCCCAACAGCAATTTTCGCAACAACCGACTCCCTTGCCATCGGCGCAGCGCGTTGGTGCCGCGAAAACGACCTTAGAATACCTGAGGATTTGGCAATTGTTGGGTTCGATAACACCGAAGCGGCTGAATTTTGCTCCACACCACTTACAACCATAAATTATGCATCTGAAGATGTAAGCAAGCGCGCGGTAGAGCGCATTGTGTTACGCATTGAATCCGATGAAAATCTTGAACAAACGGCAGTCACATTAATTGAACCAAATTTAATTATTCGCGAATCAAGCTAATATACAAAATACTCACTCAGCCACAATTACAATTAAACTATCAATCAAAGTTACAGCCAACACGCCAAATACTTTTTGGCCTAGCTCATTATGCGCTGTGTATGCAACGCCAAAATGTTGATCATCCGATGAGTTTATCCACTCAATCACTACTTTTTCTTCACGGTAATACTGCGCGGCATAACTTACATAATTTTCAAAATCCAGCTCACCATACCTTGAACTCTTAAATACAAAATTTGATGAAACATATTGATTCAAATCACCTTTATGCGTTCTAAATGTTTCTCCCATAAAAAACGCAACCAAATCACTATTCTTAGACATCACAATCTCCAATATTAATAAGATAGTAAATCTTTATATATCGTATGACAACTTAGACTATAGATTAGAATACGAAAGTTATTGAACAATTAACACTCTACGAACCAACAACATCGCCCAGCAAAATGAATGAAATTATGAAAAAAGTGAACATAAATATAGAACTTTCATAAAACATGTAAAGACCGCAACAACTCATTTCTCAATTTTGAAACTTGCTTCACACACAAAGGTGATGAGTAAGACCCAAGAACCAACAAACTCAAATGATTTTTTGTGGGTACCAAGATTGTACACTTATTATTTAAAACGCAAATTTAAGAGCATAAGCTGAAAATAAGAGAAGCATAAGTTTTAACAAACAACGCCAATTATAAGACAAAACGAACAAATGTTACCAACACATTCACCCTCCAAGCTGCCAAGAGTTGCATATAATATTAATTGGGTAAAACTCAACAAACAGTTTAAAGCACCAAGTTAACCGCGCCCTAAATACAACTGCTACTTATAGCACAGGCAACAAAAAATGCATAAGGTATGTAAGCTGCAGCTACAAAAACAGAACTAATATAGGCAAACGTCCGTTTATCACTATTGCGGTTTTGATTAAAAATAGACCCTGATATTATAGTATGTATAATTACTAAAGGGCTAATCAATGCCAGTTCTTCATATACAAGGGTGGACTTATTGCGTCCGGTCTCTGGAACCAAATAATAATAAAGCACCGTTAAAACCGCAATACACAAAACGCCCAAGACAACCCTAAATAGTGCTGGTTTCCCTTTGCAGAAAAATAACATAAATTCAAAAATAAAAATTTGAACCAAAACCAGTGCAATAAAAACAAATACTAACATCTAATATTACCCACTAAATAATTACATTGGCTTTTCATATATCAGGTTGACATAGATACAACCAACTACCACGGTCGAGGTTAACGCCTTGGCCGCTTTTTTGTGTCTAAAATCCGAAACAGAAATTCCCGCAACAAACATAAACCGCCCTATTCGGTCGTTAGCTGTTTAGCATACATTTATAAGTGATGTTTGCATGAGAACAGACAGTGTTCAAACTCAACCGATTCTCAACCGAGCTGTGTCAGTTTTTAGACACGATCAACAAATATTACTGACTCGTTCACGCTTTGAGCCGACCTGCGCTGCATGTATAATTTTTATGGGAAAACTCAACAAACAGTTTGAAACGCCAAGTTAACTGCCTTATACACGTCCTTGGATAGGTGGCCGAGTGGTCGAAGGCGCTCCCCTGCTAAGGGAGTAAACGTGTTAAAGCGTTTCGAGGGTTCGAATCCCTTCCTGTCCGCCATTTTCTCTCAGTTGACAAAGATACAACATACTGTTTTCAAAGAGATAATATGGTTTTTGTAATTTAATTGCATTGCAATTTTTAGTGTTTTCTTGAAAGTTACATAGGTTTTGATATAGTTTATGACATAGGTTTTAATAATCTGAGTGTCAAATTATGAGCGATATTGATAAATATTTGGTTTTAAGAAAAGGCCATAATTACTATTTCCAAAGAACTGTCCCGATGAATGTTCGAGAGTTTGATGGTCGTAAAATAATTTCATCAACTTTAAAAACTCAAGACATTCATCTTGCGCGAAAAAAGCGTGATGAAATGGTTTCTTTGACCAATGGTTATTGGAACAGCCTTCTTGTCGAAGGTGATGATATTGAAAATAAGTTTAATTTTGAAAATGCGATGGAGCGAGCAAAACTTCTTAGCGTTGATTACATACCTGCCCAAAACTTAGCTGAAAAAGCTAAAATTGATGAATTGGTAACGCGTATTACGCAATTAGAAACTAATAACATTCCCGAAAATCATATAGATTCAAAAACTCTTCTCGGAGTTCCCAAAAGGCCCAGAAACACGATTTCTCAGGTGTTTAAAATTTATATCGAGAAAATAGCCATACAAGATCAGGAAAACAAAACTAAAGATCAGATTCGTGTTTGAAAAAAAGCCAAATCACGCGCTATTGACAACTTTATCAAGTTAACAGGTGACTTGCCTATAGATACTCTAACAAGACGCTACGCCATTAATTTCTTTGATTGGTGGATGCAGCGCATTACGGGTAAGAGCGGGCAACTAATGGCTCCTGGAACTGCTCAAAAAGACATAGGAAATTTGAAAAAGATATATGCAGAATATTATAATTATTATGGCGATGAAGATCGACCAAATCCGTTTCGTAACTTACGTTTTAAGAATATCGATGTTAACCAACGTCCAGCGTTTGATTTAATAGAAATACAGAAAATCTATCAATCTCTTAATATTCAGAACCTTAATTTTGAGGCGAGAATGATTATGTATGTGTGCGCTGATACGGGGTGCCGCCCTAGTGAAATTTGTGGCTTAGAAGAATCTAACATACATTTGGACGAAGAATACCCATATTTAGAAATCAAAGATATGCCAGGTCGAAAGCTCAAAACACGGAGTAGCAATAGAACTATACCGTTAGTTGGAGTTGCATTGGAAGCCATGAAGCTAATACCCAATGGCGCTAAACGGTATAAATTTAAAGAAACTCAACTATCGGCTACAATTAACAAGTTCCTTAGAAGTAACGAGTTTTTACCGACACTAAATCACAGTTTCTATAGTTTTAGACATGCAATTATGGACAGAATGGAAGTAGCAGATATTGAAGATGAATTTAGAAGAGGTATATTAGGCCATAGTATCAATAAGCCGAACTATGGTGACGGTGGAAATATGAAGTTTAGATATGAAAAGATGAAGAAAATTGAAATTGGTTTTAATCCTCTAATTTTTACTAATTTGGATTGAATGTTTTGAAATCAATTCTTCTAATATTTTTTCTCTATTTTTTTCTTCTTTAATTTTGGCTATTAATTTGACTCTTTCTTTCTCTAAATCAAAGAGTATAATTTTATATCTTTCTTTTCTTTCCGCGTTTTTACAAACATGAATATAACCAGCGATAAAACGCATAGACTGTTCTACATTTTCGGGCGTAGCAATAATTTTCTTGAATGGGCCAACAAGCATCCTCCTTTCTCTACGTCTGCGTAATTTTATCGTATTACCATGCCTTCAACTAATAAATTTTAGCGACAATTATATTTGATTTGGAAGAATTAAACCTCTTTGACGTGGTTTTACTGAAATTTTCGAGCTTTTTTAAACGCATGATCGATATCCAGAAAAGCTGCAATCATAAATGGATTCAGCTCTTTAATATTTTCTTTACTGACATACGTTTCCTCATAAATTTGAGCACAATCAACCATCGAACTGTGGGTTTTGGGATCGAACACAATTTTGATTTTAACGGGAGTGCGTTTGGGTAATTTAGATAATTTCAAGGCCATTTTTAACTCTTTCATTTATATGGTTTTAGAATAATGTCTTTATGACAATGATGCGTTGTGGATAGCCAGACCGTATCTTAATGGTAGGTTGAACATAAATTTGTCGTTCAACCAGCTTTTGACCTGCTCGATTAATATTCTTTTCAGAACCGCCTTGAATGGCTTGCTCAATGTCACTCTCTCCATTAAACGCAAGATCTGCTCCAACGCTCAATAATATAGATAAAGAAATACCTAAGATTAGAGTCCAAGTATGGAAATCAACCTCATCTTCAAGCCCTGCAAAGCCAGCTTGATCGGTCGCAGGCAGATTGTCGATAACTACCGAAAGGCCATTCGGTAAAATCAACCGCTGCCAAACAACAAGCGCTCTAGACTGACCAAAGCTAACCTTTGAATCATATTTCCCTAGCAATTAATTATCTTGTGGTATGAGTAAATGCTTGCCAGTTACGGTGTCAAAACAGGTGTTGTGACCTGTGTTATAACCGTCCCAGGCAATCGGATCAATCCCGTGAGTAGACCTTCCTGATGCCCAAGCATACCTGTTGCCTATTGAGTTGCCGCCCACATAGTGAGAAACACGACAAGAAACACCAGTATAATTTGACCAAATAGGAATTTTGTCGGGGTCATTTATTCACTTTTCTAAGCATGAGAAATGTCCCATGCCACCCCCAATAGAAAGTATATTTCCAGCAGTTCGTCAATGAATTTTTAACACTAACATATTGATTATATTAATATCATGAACTTACATCATGCCATATAAATTTTGAACAGCAATGAATAAAACTTCATCCAAAATAACAAAATTGTGGGTAAATAATATAGTAATTAATTAAAAAAAATATCCTAAAAAACCAATATGCGTTTCAATAACCATTAAAAAAGTAAATTTTGAGCTAATTCGACTAATAAACAGTATCTCATTTCAATGGTTTCATTTAATTTAGTAGATTACAAGATCAAGTTTTGAGTTTGTTAGGCATCACTCTGGCCTCAAGCAAAGAACAACTTCTGCTAATTTAATTTCTACAATGATTTGAAATTATTAATCTAAAAAGATAAGCTAAGACAACAATAATACAAAAACCAATTTTCAAAACCAAATTAATACTGCACAATTAGTCAATAAATTTGCCAAAGATTCGAGGTTGGGTACATTTTTATTTGCACATCCGAAATTTCGACCAGCTTGCGGTCAAGGGTTGTGAATCGGTTCTGGCTAACCTCTTTTCGTAAGGCCATCACAATTTCTTGGTCTTACCTCGGGCCTACTTCATCAGTCATCAAATCAGCAGCTCTATCTCTAAATCCAGATGACATATAATCACGGGCGATGATTAAATCCTTACCCTTATCGTCAGTGCCGCGAACAATGATGTGAATGTGCGGATGGTCAGTATTGTAATGATCGACCGCCACCCAATCCAGCTTAGTGCCTAAATCCTTTTCCATCTGCTGCATTAAATCGCGGGTATATGTTTTCAGTTCAACTAGCTCGGTGGCATCTTCTGGCGACACAATAAACGAAACTGGTGACGATCATCTTTCGCTTCATTCAAAAATTCTTTGCCGTCAACATCGTCAAGCTCGGCATTATAAAGCTTGCCATCTTCACCATCTTTTGACACGCCATCACGTTGTAAATAACCTAGATTCGCTTGTGCTTTCCGAAACCCAGACCCTGCCATTTTAACAAAGCGTGCTTTGATAACCACGCGCCTTTGCCTGAACCTCGTGGCCGAACTTTTTTCTTTGAAGGTTGAGGCATAATAACCTTGACCAATATTCCGTCCTGTAAAACCATATTTTGATTTTGAACGGGGGAAATTAGATTTGCGCTTGCCGATGGCATTCAGGACACGTTTAACATATCATTTGCCTGAACTTTTGCCGACATTACCGATACGGCCAAGTCCGGGCTTAAAGCTATTGTCTTTGCCACTTGCCATAAAACACTCCAATCACTTAAATATCTGAATAATATAAGGTTTATCTTTAGGTGGGCGCATCGTATTGAACAAATTCAATGACTTATTCAGAGCCTCCAACCATTTCGAGAATCCATTGGGGGCTTCTAAAAAAGATGTGCAGACCGAAACTCATGGGCAAGAGCCCAAGTTTCTTTTATCTCGCCTTCCGCCCTATACCCTCCCACCTGAGTCTCTTTCCCTCCTTCTACCACCAAACCTCACTCTTCCGCACATTCGCCAAGCGTTACCAAATGGAAATGGCTGTACCAATGATTTTTTCTGTCTTCAATACTCCGAAATATCGACCATCAAAACTGTCTTTGACATCCATCAAAGCAAAGAATTCATCATTATTGAGGGCAAAGCAGCCATCCATGCGGGCAACTTGCGACCTTTTTTATCTACAATTAGTGCTACGGCTACGGGCTTACCATTGATGAAAACCGTCTGATGTTGGCGACAAATTTCATCTCCTGAGATCGCGACAACCTTCTTTATAAGTGGTACATTGATAGGTAAATAATGGCGTTTTGGCAGCCATCAACCTGTATTGAGCTGGCGTTGGGATGATCACATGTGAACCAATTTTTGACCCGGAATCGCTATCAAATTCAGTCACCCAATAATAACCAGTAGGTGCGCTGGCGAATGAGTTATAGACCAACTTAGTCGAGAAGTTCATCCAAATAGGCAAAGCACTAAGAGCAGTTGCACCCAAGGTGATGCCAACAACTTTAACGGAATTCGTCACATTGCACCTCCCGCTCTAGTAACCAAGTCTCATGCTTTTTTTGCGTGTAAACGAGTGGATCAAGTGCAGAGTTCAACCGTGAATTTGTTTAAATCCAATACCAAGGCGCAACATCGGCACAGTTGATTTTAAGCCGTTCAATTTGGTCAATGGCTGTAAAAAATCGACAAACACGTTCACGCCCAGATATATCGAGCAACACTTCCGCGCTAGGTTCTATACCAATTAGAGAGTGCATTATTGTGTTTTCGTCACCCGCCTTTAATACAAACACTTGTCAATTTTTGGCGCCAAAATCACATCTATCCCATCTGATGTATCTGAATACTTTACCCGATGGGAAATACTCATAGGCTTCTCGTCCAATGAATTCCTCACGCCCCCCCCCAAAAAAAAACGGATGCAATAGTTGAATATTTTGCGACCAAAATGTAAATGAACGCGCGTATAAAACTGTTTGTCTTCAAATACTTTGAGGCAAATGGATGTTTGAACTAAGCTAGAGTTTTGTTCATCTTTGTTGTTTAATTATGCAGCATTCATTTGATGTTGCAATCTTCTTTTTTGAATTGTTTTGGTTTTATCCTTTCTCTCAAGTTTAATATTTCCTGCCCACAGCCAAAGTAAACATCAGCAGGTGTTAGATTGTTGATGCTTTCATGGTATCTGTGGTTGTTGTATTGCTCAACAAAATCTGTAATCTGGTTTTCTAAATCGCCAGGTAAGTGTAATGGTTTAGCAACATCTTGTTTTTCAGTGTCTGGCCACCTTTCAATCTTACCCTGTGTTTGAGGGTGATATGGTGCGCCACGTGTGTGCTTGATGTTTTTGTCATCTAAGTAGTTTGCAAATTCAGATGAGACATAACTAGCGCCATTATCAGATAACAATCTCGGTTTTTGTTTGTTATGCGGCTTATCGCAACCAGAGCCTTGTAAGGCGAGTTCAATTGTGTCTGTTGCATCTCGGCTCTTCATTGTTGAACATAGTTTCTCCGAAACTATGTAAAGTGAGTAATCATCAAGAATGGCTGATAAATACACCCAGCCAGAACCAATGATTTTTAAGTAAGTAAAATCAGTTTGCCATAATTGGTTTATGGCAGTGGTTTTGTCTTTAAACTCATTAGCTACTTTCATAACAATATATGCAGGGCTGGTAATCAAATTACGTGATTTTAATAGCCGATATACCGAGCTTTCAGACACAAAATATTGTTCGTATCTGTAAAATGAACGGCCAACTCCCGTGGTGACATAATTGGTTTATTAAGTGCCAACTTAATAATTTGTTCTCTAATATCATCGGGAATGCGTGAGAATTGGCATACAAAATTGACCCAGCATTGGCGTTTGAAGTTGCCCACCTGAATTTGAAGAACAGGGTCGACTGACAAGCGGTTCTCCGTACATAATTGCGCGGATTATAACATAAACAAGTGGGCCACTTTTAAACGCCAATTACCCATCGAATTGGGTCACTTTTGCATGCCGATTCACAAGCAAAGCTGAAGCGAGCGGATACATCAATTTGACAGCTCGATATTTTTTGAAAAATCTAAAATGAGCTTCTCCAAAACGACAAATTATGAGTTCTAATTCGATTACAAAAACGGCTAGATTTGCCAACAGAATCATTCTTCCCTAAAGGCTCTATTTAGCTGATCGGCTAGTGGTTTGAGCAAATAATTCATTACAGTTCTATCTTGAGTTTTCATGAACACCTCAGCAGGCATACCTGGCACAAGGCTTAAGCCACCTAGCTTTAGAAGTTCACTGGGTTCAATCGTGACCATCACTTGATAATATACACCGCCAGTCACTTGATCTTGAATGATATTAGCAGAAATCTTGTCCACCACACCGCTTAACTCAGGAGTAGTTTTTTGGTTAAATGCAGACAAACGAACGGTCGCCAATTGTCCAAAATGAACTTGATCAATATTGGCAGGGTCTAATTTTGTTTCAATAATTAAATTCTCATTTTGAGGAATGATTTGCATCAATTCTATGGCAGGTGTCACCACACCTCCGCGCGTGTGAAGTTGAGAGTTATGGATTATGCCCGAAATTGGTGCAGTAATCTCGACGCGAGATAATTGATTCAGCGATGTAATTTTCTGCTGCTCCAACTCTTGAATTTGACTATCCATTTGCTTAAGTTCCGACAATATTTTCTCCAAATGATCTTGCTTGATCTGAATGATTTGAATTTCTGTTTCACTATTGGAAGTCTCTATTCGTAATACTTCATATAAACGTTCCGCAATTTCACCTTCAACTTGCAAACTTTCACGTTTTTTTGCTTGTAATTGGGCCTTTGTAGCATATCCATCTTTTTCAAGTTTTGTAAAAGATACGAGCTCATTATTAATAAGGTTAAGCTGTTGCTGTTTCGTCGCTTGCAAAGCTTGAAGTCCGTTGATCAGATCTTTATTTTGAATAATTCTTTTTTTCAATTGAGCTATTTGCGCCGTTTCCATCTCAGTTCGAGCAGAAAGCAATTGTTTTTGAGAGTCAATAATTTGGTCAGCATTAATGTCCTCATTCTTATTCATTAAGCTATCAGGAATTTGAAAATCTATTACCCCGTTACGCTCAGCAATTAGACTTAACCGGTTAATTGAGTATTCAAATAACTTATTATTAACAATCGCTAAATTTGCCTTTAGAGATGTGTCATCTAACTTAACCAAGATATCCGAAGCCTCAACCACATCTCCGTTCTGAACATATATTTCAGCTATTTGCCCACCATCTAAGTGTTGAACAATCTTTGGCTTGCCTTCTACCACTAAAATTCCTTGACCAATGACTGCACCAGAAATTTCTGCCAATATCGCCCAGCCGCCAATTCCAAAAACTAATACACAAATGGAGATAATGCCGCCAATTATATAACGAAGATAAGAGGAGTTAATGCATTTTAGATTCTGAGAACGACCTAGATCAATTG
Organism: Hyphomicrobiales bacterium; assembly: GCA_051531935.1. GTDB lineage: Bacteria > Pseudomonadota > Alphaproteobacteria > Rhizobiales > OSC116 > OCS116. The sequence goes on along the minus strand of JAOPTR010000002.1, from coordinate 213,348 downwards.
TTGCCATTACACTGCCTTAATTTGAGTGGGTTTAGGTTGAATGACTTTTTTCAACACTTCATCTTTAGGCCCAAATGCAGTTTGTCGACCATCTTTAATCATCAATAACAAATCAACAGCCGCGATGGCGCTGGGTCGATGAGTAAGAACAATGGCAATATTACCTCGATCCCGAATGCCCTTTATAGTATTGGACAGAGCCAAATCACCTTCGCTGTCCAAATTGGCATTTGGTTCATCCAAAACCACGAATTTTGGGTTTCTAAATAAAGCTCTAGCCATTGCTACTCGTTGCTTCTGTCCACCAGATATAAAGGCACCAGCAACACCAATCTCGGTTTCGTAGCCTTGTGGCATTTTAGTAATCACATCATGCACAAAAGCATATTTTGCTGCCAATACAATTTCTTCATCAGTTGCGCTTGAATCAAACCGCGCTATATTTTGCTTTACAGTGCCACTAAACAATTCAATATTTTGCGGTAAGTAACCTATATATTTACCCAATTCATTCATATGCCATTGGCTCAATGTTGCGCCATCAAGTCGAATGTTTCCACCACTTGCTTGCACAACGCCAACAATAGTTTTAGCCAATGTAGACTTCCCAGATGCGCTGGGGCCGATAATTCCCAACGCTTGGCCTGGTTCTATTGAAAAGTTTATATTTTCTAAAATTGCAATATTCTGCGGTTGCAGTCTAACATATAGCTCAGAAACTTGCAGCTTGGCTTGCGGCTCAGGTAACTCTAATTTCTCATCTTGATCTGGAATAATGGCAAATAGTAGTTTAAGTTGTGCATACGCGCTCCGTGCTGTCACAAACCCTTTCCATTGTCCAATAGCTTGATCAATTGGAGCAAGCGCCCTACCCATAATAATAGAAGCAGCAATCATCGTACCTGGAGTGATTTCTTGCCCAATGGCTAACCATGCGCCTACAGCCAAAACCGCAGATTGCAGGAACATTCTAAACATTTTGGAAAGCGAAGTAAACACACCAGCTCTATCACTCGCTATTGTTTGTAAAGACAAGGCATTCTGATGCAATTTATGCCAATAATTTCTAATATTGGCCTCCATACCCATTGCAGTAATGCTTTCAGCGTTTCTTTGACTTAAACTTGCAAAGCCACTGGCTTCACTATCTCGAATGCTAGCCTCATTTATTCTGTTTTTAGTGGTAAGCTCATTCAACAAAGCCAAAGAAAATATGATTACGGCTCCAACTAACGCTAATAGACCTAGGTAAGGGTGAAACATAAAAATAATAAACAAATATATTGGCACCCACGGCATATCAAACAAAGAAATAGGCCCAGGCCCAGACAAAAACTGCCTTAAGGATTTCAAATCATTCAATGGAAAATATTTAGGTCTATTGCCAATCTGAATGGACTGCTTCAACCACTGAGAAAAGCTATTTTGACTTAATTTATGGTCTAAAGTTAAGCCAATACGCACCAATATACGCGAGCGTATAAATTCTAAAACACCCATGAATGCATATAATACAACAATTAAAATAGTTAGTGCAATCAAAGTCGAGACCGACCGGCTCGGCAGCACACGGTCGTATATTTGCAACATAAACAGCGAGCCAGTTAGCATCAGCAAATTTATCACCAAACTAAAAGACATTATGGCAAAAAAAGCATCTCGGCATGAAAACAGAGCTTCACGTACAACATTGTTGAACTGGCGCGTGTTCTCAAGTGCGCCAGTTAATTTACTTTGTGACTTCATATAAGGAACTGTACTCTACACAAAATTGAAATCATCAGCGTCAAGGCTTGCCATACTCACACCTTCCAATGTGATTGAATTGCTGGCATCAAAGTCTATATGGGTAGTGCCATTCCATTCGCTCATATAAGTTTGTAGTTGAGCATATGATGAAATACCCATTCCCTGCAACTCAATAACATCACCAGCCCCTGCACCGCCTTGGAAATCACCAATATAATCATTTCCTAAACTAGAGCGGAAAACAAATGTATCATTACCAGTTCCCCCCATAGCAAAATCATCACCATCACCTAAATCAATGCGGTCGTCTCCCACACCACCAAAGATACTATCCGCACCATTGCCACCAGCGAGCACATCATTACCTTCGTTACCATAAAGCTGGTCATCTCCAACGCGACCATAAATAGTATCATCACCATCTAGCCCAAGGATTGTGTCATCACCATTATCACCCCAGATAAAATTATCATCATCAGTTGCGATAAGAGTATCATCATAATCAGAACCCTTTAGATTTTCTATTGAGTTAAATGTATCACCAAGCGCATCACCTGTATTCTGAGCAACATCAAGCATATGAACATAAACACCAGAATTGGAGTCTTCATATGATGCTGTATCGGTACCAGTACCGCCATCAAGAATATCTGCACCTTCCCCGCCAATTAGTAGATCATTTCCATCATTGCCATTCAGGATATCATCACCAGCCAACCCCGAGATAGTATCATTATTTGCGGTGCCATTCAGAGTTTCTGCCGAGCCACTACCAGTAATGATTTGTGCTGCAATATCACTTCTTGTCCAAACAATGCCATCTCCAAAAATAATTTCCTCAAGACCATAATGATAAGACGCTGAAGAGAATTGATCATCAACTTGTATCACTTCGCCAGTTGAGAGAATTTCAATGAATAGATCTTTACCAGTATGAGATAATTTAATATCAACAGCATTTATATCGCGGAATATAAGCCTATCTATTTGGCTCGTAGAATAATGATCGTCATCAAGGAAATCGTTACCATCACCGTTAGAGTAATAATAAACATCAGAACCTGATGAACCGTTTAAAGTATCATCACCAAGACCACCTTCAATTACATCAGACTCCTTCGTACCATTTACTATATCATCTCCGCTTGTTTGCATTTGGATAATAGATTGAGCATGAATCTCAGCACGAACCCATATGGTTCCATCAGAAAATTCAATTTCCTCAAGACCATAATGATAAGACGCTGAAGAGAATTGATCATCAACTTGTATCACTTCGCCAGTTGAGAGAATTTCAATGAATAGATCTTTACCAGTATGAGATAATTTAATATCAACTATATTTAGATCGCGGAATATGAGCCTATCTATTTGGCTCGTAGAATAATGATCGTCATCAAGGAAATCGTTACCATCACCGCTAGAGTAATAATAAACATCAGAACCTGATGAACCGTTTAAAGTATCATCACCAAGACCGCCTTCAATTACATCGTTACCGCTGCCTGCATTTATCACATCATCGCCTGCTAAACCTATGATAGTATCATTTCCTGCTAAAGCAGATATCGTGTCATCTAAACTAGAACCAATTAAATTGTCATCACCACTAGTTGGGTCATTACTTTGAGCATTCACATTTAGAGTGACTGAAGCTGTACCATCGCCGCCATTTCCATCACTGATAGTGTAAGAAAATGAAGCCAAGCCATCATAACCATTATCAGGGGTAAACGTAACATCACCATTAACATCTAAAGCAACTGATCCGTTTAAAGCTCCCTGAACAGAAATCAATGAGACAGTATCTCCTTCAACATCCGTATCATTCGATATCAATTCAGAAGCCAGAATTGTTAACGGCACATCTTCATCAGTCACAAAATTTGAGTCTGCAACAGCAGTAGGGCCGTCATTAATCGACGCCACATCTAACACAGCTGTTGCATCAACAATCGTAGTTCCATCCGAAACAGTGAATAAAAACTCAACATCATCACCATTGTAATTTTCATTTGGCGAGAATGTCCACGTATCATCTCCATTATCAACCAAACTCCCAACTGCCGCTACTAAATCCAAAGAAGATACAATCAAAGCATCGCCATCAACATCAGAGCTATTGGCTAATAGTTGCGTTCTAGTGATAATTAAGATTCCATCTTCATCAATTTGTCCAAGATCAACATTAGAAACAATTGCAACATCGTTTACAGAGTGCACGTTCAGCAATACTGACGCAGTACTTTCCCCACCATTTCCATCACTTATCGTATAGCTAAACGAGGCGTTTCCATTGTAATTCGGAAGGGGTGAAAATAGAACATTGCCGTCATTGTTTAATAATACGCTACCAAATGTAGCATCTTGCACTGATATAATACTAAGAGTATCACCATCAACATCTATATCGTTTGCCAATATATCAGACGCTAAAATTACTATTTCATGATCTTCGTCCAATGAGATATTATCCAAATTAGCTGCAATTGGCAGATCATTAGTAGATATTACGTTCAGTATAGCTGTCGCGTCAGTGGCTTCTAGCCCGTCAAACACGGTAAAAGAAAATTCAATTTCATCAGCGTTAAAGTTTTCGACAGGAGTAAAAGTCCAGCTGTCGTTTCCATTATCAACTATGTTGCCAATTGTATTGGCTATTGACAATGCAGACACAGTCAAGTCATCGCCATCAACATCCGTGCTGTTTATAAGCAAATCCGATTGGGTGATGACCATGCTTCCGTCTTCTAACATTTGACCCAAATCAACAGCACCAACATCTGGTGGTCTTACAATTAGGTCTTTCATGTCTTGTATTGACAACGCAGTTCCATCGTCAAAAATAAACTCTTCAATTTGATCATAATGAACATCATTCAGAGTGTTTATTATCGTAACACTATCATCTGTTCCAACAAAAGTTAACAAAAGGTCGGTTCCATTTACATTCTGTGCAACCAATTCATTGGGAAGATAACCATGTATTACTAACTGGTCTGTATCGTTGAAACCGTTATCTTCAATTGTGTCTTGACCATCACCCCGAGTAAATACATAGATATCAGATCCATCTCTGCCGTGTAATTCATCATTACCTAGGCCACCTTCTATCACATCACCAAAAGCGAACCCATTGATTACGTCATCTCCATCCGTTTTCAAAGAAATTACTACTTTTGCCCTTACCTCATCAATTGTCCAAACGGTACCATCATCAAATATAAACTCTTCAATTTGGTCATAATGGGCATCGTTAAAACCGTTAACAATCGTAATGGTATCACTAGTCCCATCAAAGGATATGAACAAGTTATCTACACCATCAGCGACAACATTTTGAACCTGCACTTGTCCGATATCATAACCATGTATAACGAGTTGATCGGTACCGTTAAAGCCATTATCCTCAATTATGTCTTGACCATCACCTTGAGTAAAAACATAGACATCAGAGCCTTTTTGACCATGTAACTCGTCATTACCTAAACCACCTTCTATAACATCCGAAAATTTAAACCCATTGATAATATCATCTCCATCGGTACCAAATGAAGAAATAACCTGAGTTCTAACCTCATCAATTGTCCAAACGGTACCATCATCAAATACAAATTCTTCAATTTGATCATAGTGAACATCATTAAAAGCATTCACAATCGTAATTGTATCGCTAGTCCCAGTAAACGATATCACCATATTTTCGACACTTCCAACAGTTACTCGGTGAACTAGTACATCATCTGAATCATAACCAATAATCATCAGCTGGTCGGTATCATTGAAACCATTTTCTTCAATAATTTGTGCTCCATCTCCTTGTGCAAACAAATAAACGTCTGATCCATCACCACCAGAAATCACTCCCGCAGCATTCACTCCGCCTCTAATTATATCACTGCCGGATGTTGAAATGGTGTTGACAAAGTGTCCAATGATTTCTTCATGAGACCATTCATCACCATTATCAAATATTATTTTATCTAGAATTTTATAATTATTTTCAAAGTCACCCGAAAAAGTAATTTCGCTTCCATCAGGCAGGACCAAAACTAACTTGGTTCCATTATCATTTGGTAATTTAACACTCACATCACCAGGCAAAACATTATGAAGCATTAGTAAATCATCCTGATCATGCAATTCATAGTTATCATTGCCATCACCAAGTGAATAGGTAATCGTATTAAAACCACCGGCGGTATCAACAATATCATCACCTAAACCCGAGTTAAATGTGTTGTTATCATTTGTTCCAACAATTATATCCGCACCATCAGTAGACGCATTCACTAAATAAGCAGTAATAATTTCGTCGTGTCCCCAAACAACACCATTGCCAAATTCAATACTTCCCAATTCACTAGAGACACCTGCAAAATGGTCTTGGACAGTAATTTGCTGCCCATTGCTAAATTCAATAACCAAATTATCTAGGTTATCGGCATCGCGATGAATTACAACATCCTCTGGTAAAATACCATTCAGCATTAGCTTATCATTTGCATCAGACACAAAGAGTAAATCATTTCCATCGGCCAAATTGTAAATAACGGTATCAATCCCCTTTTTGGTCTTAATGATATCATCGCCTAAACCAGCTTCTAATTGGTCATTCATCGTTCGGCCAATTAGAACCTCATCTCCAGCCGACGCAATATTATTTATATTCAGCAGATCATCTCTGCTCAATACCTCACCATTATCAAAATGATATTCTTCGATAAATTTATAGGAATGAGAGAATTGATCTTTAATCGTCAAACTACCAGGTTGCCCTGTAAATGTAATAATAATATCTTTTGCAGTCGTGGCGGTAATTATGTTTTCAAGCGTAATTCCTGCGCCCAATACAATTTTATCATCATTGCTATACGACACAATTTTTATTTTTTCTTCAACAATGTCGTCGCCATCGCCTAAATTATAAACATATGTATCATCACCATCGCGACCCACAAGTGTATCATCACCTAAACCACCTGCGAGTGTGTCAGCCGTATGGAACCCAAGCAAATAATCGTCGCCGTCTGTCGCTTCTAATAATTTCTCACGCACATTTGCTGCTGTCCATACAGTGCCATCATAAAATTCATACGACTCAATTTCATCATATGATCCATACCCAAGGCCTCCATAGCTATATTGATTCAATACGATCAGTTGATCTGCAGACCCTACAAAGCTTATGGTTAGATTGTTGCCGTCATGGCTAAATTCTACGTCACCTGGGCTAATTAAATCCCCAAATAAAATTTTATCAGTATTACTATAACTTACAATTTTTACATTTTCGTCAATTGTATCTGTTCCGTCACCTATATTATAATGATAAACATCATCACCATCACGGCCAGACAATAAGTCATCACCCAAACTATTAAGGAATATATCTGGAGTGTGAAAACCAATTGAAATATCATCTCCATCCGTGCCCTGCAATAAGGTCACACGAATATAATTTGCATCCCAAACGGTTCCATCACTAAATTCAAATGTCTCAATTTCATCATATGAACCGTAACCAAGCCCACCCCACGCAAACTGCTTCTGAATGGTCAATTTATCTGTCAAGTTTAAGAAAGTAATTTCTAAATCGTCCCCCACTTTGGTTAAAGTTAGGTCACTAGGCGAAATATCAGAATTGAAAACAACTTTGTCAATTGAAGCTATGCCGACATGTGATCTATTATCAAAAACCACGTCCTCGCCATAATTTTGACCGTATGCATAGACATCATTACCGTTACCACCAGATAGGTAATCATTACCAAATCCGCCCTCCAAACTATTATCGTTATCTGCTCCTAATAGAGTGTCGTCAAAATCAGAACCAATTAGACCTTCAATTTCTGTAAAGGTTTCAACTGTACCGTTTATATCAGCAACTTCAGTTGCTATGGATGCTGTTACAGCATTTAAAGACTCTTTAAATGAAACCCGGTCATGGCCAGCTCCACCTACATATGAATCAACGCCGGCCCCACCATATAATACATCTTCACCGTCGCCACCATATAAAGAATCGTTACCGCCATGACCAAATATTTGGTCATTTCCTGCTGCGCCCCAAATTTTGTTGACGCCATTATCACCACGTAATTCATCATCAAAGTCTGAGCCAGCTATATTCTCAATGCTCGTGTAAGTATCACCCAAAGCATCTCCTGCAGATCCAGCGGAGAGGTTTAGATCGACCGACACACCGGCAGTCGCAGTATCAAATAAAACAATATCTTCACCGTCTTCACCATCAATGATATCTGCGCCAGAGCCACCATTTATGCGGTCATCGCCTGAGCCGCCCGAAATTTCATCTACTCCTGTGCCCCCATCAAGAATATCGTTACCGGCACCACCAATAAGACTATCATCACCGTCACCGCCAAATAATGTATCATTCCCAATTTCACCAAGCAAAAGGTCATCACCTACCCCACCAGAGATAACATCATTATCATTTCCGCCAAACACAAGGTCATCACCCTCACCAGCGGCAATATAATCCTCTCCACTTCCTCCTGAAATGCTATCATTCCCAGCATTGCCGCTAATGGTATCATTACCCTCACCACCTGAGATTACATCATTACCAAGCCCGCCTTCCAACAAGTCATCACCTGCATCACCATTGATAATGTCATCGTCTGCACCTCCAAATATACCATCATTGCCATCATTGCCATTTAAAATGTCAGAACCCGCAGACCCGTAAATAACGTCATTCCCTTCGTCACCAGAAACGATATCATTGCCAGCACCTGCGGTAATCTTATCATCGCCCTCACCTCCATAAATGGCATCATTTCCTGCATCGCCATTTATGGTGTCATTTCCTCTGCCGCCATAAATTATATCTATGCCAGCACCAGAGGAGATAATGTCATTTCCCTCACCAAGATCTACGGTAAGAATAGGAATTTCCTCAGGCGAATTTTCAGGATCATCTGGTAAATCCAATAAATAATCAAATTCATTGTTTATTATTTGAGTATGCAAACTCGCATCATTTGCTTCTACCCATGTTAGATATGCAGTGAGTAATTCACTTTGTTCGGCGGGTCCAACCATTGCAGCAACTAAATAATCACTAAGCTCTGTTTCAATCACATCAAATGATTGCAACAACACTTCTTCAAGCGTATATGCGCCTAAAAACGGGCGATACACATCTGCGGCTTCGCCATTGTAAAAATTATAAACCGCAGCCGGGTTGATAACAGGAACACCGTTTTCGTTATAATAATCAATTCCCAAAAAACCTTGAAAAAAATCAACGACCATATCCCAAAAACTTGGATCATCAGTATCTTCCCCAATGCGAGATGCAATTACCGCCTCCTCACTCTGATAAACAAGATGTACACCCAATAAAACCTTTAGTTGATCAGAAAACGCAGCTGTGCCGTTTAACCAACTACGTATTGATGTTGTTACCGCAGTGTCACGCAATTTTATACTCTGGTCACCATAAATTAAATCATCACCAGCACCCGTTTCAATTAAATCATTACCCGCACCGCCAATAACTACATTATCGCCCAAATCATCATAAATAGCGTCATCCTGTGCACCACCGTCAATAACATCGTCACCTTCTTGGCCAAAAATAATGTCGCTACCAAACCCACCTTCCACATAATCATCGCCCTTGCCTGCATAAACTTTATCATTCCCCGCCCCTGCTAGAATAATATCATTATGCGTTGCATTTGCGTCGAAAATTTCTTCGGTCACTTCATCAACGTCACCAGAACCAGAACTTTCTTCATTTACATAAGTACCAACGTCGCCAAGGGTTTGGACTGCCGCGTTTTGTACAAATGCGCTGGTTTCTTCATCTGCTAAACTGTCGCCATAAATAACATCATTGCCATCACCACCAAATAATTTATCATTACCTTCACCACCAACCATGGTATCGTGACCAATACCACCAATAAGCGTATCATCCCCTTCAGCACCAGTAATATAGTCATCACCCGCTAGGCCCAAAATGGTGTTGTCACCATTACCACCATGTAATGTGTCATTACCTTTATGGCCAATTAAAGTGTCATCAAATCCATCTCGAGCTGTATATGCATTACCGCCTGCTTCCGGGTTTACAATAACTGTTAATGTGCCATCATCATTAGTCTGAATTATAAATTTCGGCGGAGGAATAAATATGTCAGTCAAGAAATTGCCAACCAACCCACCAATAACACTACCAACAATAAGCCCAATTGGACCGCCAACTGTGCCTAACGCCGTATTAATTGCTGCACCAGCAGCACTACCAATATATGATGACGCAGCAGCAATAGCCGCTTCAGCAATGGTAACTTCTAAATTCTCAAGTCCATGATCTAATAAGCCAATAAACAACGAAACGGCACCCGCAGCTGCAGCTAATCCCACATCACTCAAAGGTGTTGACCCTGCAAAACCTTCAATATCAAACAAATCTTGTGCAGGTAATGTCCCAATAGCCCATTGTTGGGTTTGCAACACTTGAGTAACAGCAAACTTTATAGATTCATTACGTGCAAGCTCAATATAATCCGCCGCACCAACATTTTCGCCATGCAAAGCAGCCATAACCGCCATGCGAACCAAAGCACCTTTTAAAGCAGCGCCAACCTCTGTTTCAAAAAACAGAGGGTTGTTCCAATCCGCTTTGCCAATGGACTCCAAATTAAACATTTTAAACAACGCGTCAGCACCCATTTGGATGGCAAGTTGTTTAGCATATATTTCGGCAGTTTCGTCTAAATCACCACCATTAACTAAATCTAAAATAAACCCTGGCGCGAGGTTGGTTAAATAAGTTGGCAAATCCAAAAGCGTATCATCAACTGCATTGCTAACATGTTCCACTACGTCCTGAATAACCTCAAATACATCGGTTAGCGCTTGGCCTTCAAAATCACCCAATTTAACTGTTTGACCTGTTTTGCTGAGTATTAAATAAGTACCATCTGGACCTTTAACAGCAAAATAGCCAGTCCCTTCACCAATTAAACCCGCCGCAACATATGCATCTAGTGTAGTTTGATGGACTGTATGAATCTCGCAATTATTATGCACACACACATCGTTAGCAATGTAAGTATGTAAATCTTCCACCTCAAAGTTATATGTTTGCCAATTTTCTGCAACTTGAGGTTTAATTGCAGAACTACCGCTAGTGATGTATAGTTGGCTACGTTCAAATAGGTCAGCTGTTTTGGTGGAATAGGCAATTTCTTCGACTCTTCCTAAAACTACTTTGCCATTCTTATCAATCAGTTCAACTTCATTAGTCTGCTTATTTATGAGATCTACTAGTGATGAAAAGGTACCGTTTTTTGTTAACATGGGGTGATTTGGCGTTACATTCATGTCTTGTGAAAATTCATGACTTGATATTTTTAACCACTTTTTTGTTTCACCCCTAAATAATTGTGTGACCTTTTTACTAACTTGAATACTGGGTTGTTTGGGATCAAAAGCCATCACTAAGTCACCAATATGTATATCCTGAATAGTTTTATACGATCCATCTGCCAAAAGGATTTGTGTATCGGCGGCAAAACATTCTGCATTAAATATGTCCCTTCCGAGGACTTGGCTAACAACGCTAGTATCTCCCATTCCATTCGCTTTAATTACTTGTCTTGCGTCCCAGCGTGCTTTTAACTCAACATGTTCTGCACCTGTTGCTACCAATGTGTTTGACGAACCGTCTAAATTGGGAATTACAACATAGAATTCACCTGTGTCTTCTACATATGACCACCCATCAACAACATTACCACCAGTTATATCTCCTGAAGACCCAAGCGTCGCCGCCGATATAACCCTACCAATTATTTCACCACGAATCTCAAATGGCACTTGGGCGCCAAGGCCAGCTATTAGAACATTCAAGCTCTCCTGTGAGGATCCTATATATTCGCTAAAACTCTCAATTGAAAAAGCATCTTTCCATTGTTGTGACATAACTGCCAATACAGAGGCAGTATTAGCAGCCAAAAATTTTTCATACTCCATGGGATCACTTAATATGGCTTGCCCAACAGTCTGCACTTCCCCATTCACGACTGAAAGATCCATATCCCAATAGTAAAATGCGCCACCCCACCCACCAATAGTTTGCCCACCGGTAGTAACAGCCAATATTGCATCATTTTTGATAATTTGATCAATCGAAATATCACCTGCTTCGCTAGCAAAGTCATTTAATACATTTACAGCAATGGCATTTGATGTGCCTACAACAGATATATCTTTACCGTCTAATGCTAGACTATATTGTGATGCGGTAATAATGAAAACACTAGATGAATTACTATCTATAGGAATATCGACGCCATTTGCCATTCTATTTATAAGTGAAGCTTGCTTTAGCCAAAAATATCTTGGGTCAGAAGTTGCCACGTAGTTGATTAACAAATCATACCCCCGCCAAAGATCAACGCCAGATTGAATAATTGCGGCTATTTGAACTTTTACATCGTTTGGAATATTATTGCTCGTTGTCATTTTATTTCTTTCAATATTATAAATTTAAAGTGTGATTATTTCTGGCGCCATTCATTTACAAGAACAAGAGTTGCTTGGACAGGTTTAATCCATTTCTTTGCAAATCCCTGAACACCTTGGTCTGACGGAAAAGTTATATTTAGAACCAAATTCGAACCCATGTCCCAAACCTCTCCACGACATGTGTCTATAGGTCTTTTTTTCTCCCCAATATACGGAGAGCAAAACAATTTAACATGCACATTATCAATGGAATCAACTATATGGTACCATTCACTACCATCAATAAACACCTTGGGGCTTACACGAAAGTCGTACTTATACCACCAGCTTTCTAGGCGCGCTAAATGATTTTTAGTCCATAAGTTATCAGGGCTTCGCCACGGTTCATCTAGATAAGGAGAATTGATCCTAAATTTAACTACATATTGGTCTACTTCGGGTTTAGGTCGACCAGCCTCGCAAGGGTGTAGACTATGCATATAACTTGTATCACGCTCTAAATAGCGAATTTCAGGCATCCAAAATGCGAATTGATATCCTCTATACCACTTTTGGGGGTGGTAATTTTCTTGCTTTTCAAAATCTTCGTCAAGCTCTTCTTTTAATAAATCTCTTACCGCTTCTTTATCGGTATCTATATGGGACATATCCACCGATCCAAAACCAATATCAGCAATGCGACGGCGATAACCTGCAAAATAACCAAGTGGCATATGAAACCACACGCCTCTTTCCCAAACAAATGCCATTGAATCTAGACGTTCACCCTTTTTAAATACATATTCCCTAACAACCTCACCATTAATTTTAGATCTTCGCAGTGTCACTTTGCCAGTATGTTCAATTTTGGGTAACGCCTCATCAGTCCAAACCTCGCAAGCTTCTTCGGCAGCAACATAATTTGCACTCGTCAGAAAACAAGTTAAAAACATCAAACATACCATTGCTCTACGTTGATTCAAATTCAATCGGATAACTTTAAACATATTAAAACACCATATATAAACTGAAAAATAGATTTCTATTAAATTTACTAAAAATACGAAATTTTATACATCGAATATATTTATTCTATTCACAATAATGCATTATGCTCAAACCGTGTCAATCTAGTAAAATTATTCTTTTGGTAAGTTGGATAATTCAAAAATACAAATATTTAGATAATTCAATCATTTCAAAGCTTAAGGCAATTATCTGTATTCATTCTAATAAAACAATAAGTTATACATTCAATTTATTAAAACTATCTTCATTTTGTCATAATTTTTACACATTTCAAAATACTAAAACTCCGTTACCCTGCGCGAACCAACACTCACCGCGCCCCTTACAACATTTAAGAACAAACAAAGCAACTTCAACTATAATAAGGGTGCTGAGAACTCGGGGATCATTGCCTCTCGGATCGAAACGGCAAAATTAAATAAAGTCGAACCACATACTCATTTTACATCAACCCTGCAAGCCATAATCAATGGTCACAAACAAAGCCAAATCAAACAATTACTGCCCTGGAACTACCAAAAAAATTAAATCATGTGTGATGGGTCCAGCGTTTTCCTACAACCGAACTGTAAGATATGATCGGTTAGCGCAACATAAAAGTGTATTTATAAAACATTGTTTCCTGTGCTGGCTCTTGGTTTAACTGATTGCCAATACCAACCAAGCAATATTGACATTTATCAATTTTTCTGTAATTACGACGCCCCTTACTTGTGGTAAGAAATCATCAGCTTTCTCGGCTTCAATTTTGTTCATGGTAAATTTCATAATCAACAGCTAAATAAGTTGGATAATTGTTTCGCCATATTAAATATTTTTTTGGGAAGTAATTCGTTTATCACGTCTTATCATCCAATAAAGTAGGATACCTGCTGAAATAAGACCTGAAGACACACCAAGCATCATGTATTCCACATCTTTCTCAGGGGAACTAAATTTGGCAATTAGTGGATCGGCAAGGATAACTTGAGCAATTGTACTGACCACAATTAATATAAATAATTGAAAAAATGGAGTTAAGAAACGTTTTTTATTAAACGTTTTCAAAAATGGTCGCAAAGCAAAGCAGGGTAATGCTATAAGCCAAATTGAAACAAAGCCTAATGATAAATCTATTAACATATTCTTCCCATTATCTCCTTTTGAAAACATCCCATAATGCGGCTATGCCAAGAACTAACATGCCTATAGAAGCAAAAGCTATATCAATATCGCTCTGATCATCCCAACCTGTGCGCTGAAAAAACCAAAGGAGTTGTTCTTCGGGGTAAAACAGATAATAAGTGGCTATAGCCCCCATTATAAACGTAATACTGGCTAGAATAATACGGGGCCTAGGCATGAAAGTTTCACTCGATAAAAAATTTAAATAGTATATTTAAAATAATATTCTCATATAAGGATTAAGGTAGGCTTGTTAAATTAGGTTAATGAGTGTGAGGAAAGGGATGACTTGCGTATTGTCGTCAAATTTAGAGTTTCACCCAAGAAAAGCCAGTCTTTTCAGTAAAGTTGCTTCATTGTGGAAGGTAATACGACTTCCAAACATAAGACAAGTTATATTAAAAACACTAAATAAATAACATAACTTACTACACAAACAGTTACATAGGTTTTCTTTTAGGATGGTTTTAACCTATTGTAATATATAATATATTACAGGTGATTTCTCGCCCTTCCTGTCCGCCATTTCCCTTTTTAAAATTTAATGATCACTCAGCACTTCAAAGGGCACGCAAGACACAAGTAGGCGCACCCCCCTTTAAAACTTCAAATCCACAATAAAACTACTATTTCGGAATCATTGCCTAATATCAAAATAAGTCAAAACTCCGCCTTACTCCGAATAAAGACAACAAGAAAACTTATACTTCAATTAAATTAGAACTCACTAAGCCACGTTATGGTTCATATAGTGAGATGTCACCACACCAACTATTGCCACTTCGCCTGCCTTGCTTAAATCAATAAATTTAGCATCCCTGTCATCGCCATATAGCCAGCTCTTCTGCTTACTTACAAATATCCGGCGACATATGGTACTTCCATAATACTCAGCCACAACTATATCATTATGCTTAGGCTTCAAGCCACCATCAACCACCAACATTGCATTAGCAGCAATTGTAGGGCACATCCCCTCGTCAGGCATTTTTATAACCAATGTAGAATCAAACAAATCAGGTTGCTTAGCTTCGGTAAATTCTTTTTCAATATAACTAGCTCTAAGCTTTTTAAATCTCTTGGGTAGCCGTAGTTCGCTAGAGTGCTGCAACACAACCTCAAGTGATTGAGGGACAGATATATTTTGTTTTTCAGATAATAAGGACATAAAGAACAAATACAGAACATTTAACTGAATGTCAATTAATTTGTTGCAGCAATCACAAATATCGATTCTTTAATTTGGAAAACACGTTAGTTTTCAACTTTATCCACCCAATTCCAAATTTTATGGCTTCCAATAGCATAAACTATTTTACCAACCAAATATTTATGCTATATGCGTGTCATCTCTGCTGCGGATGTGGTGGAATTGGTAGACACGCAAGACTTAAAATCTTGTTTCCGTATGGAAGTGGGGGTTCGATTCCCCCCATCCGCACCAGAGATAATTCACTTTCAGATAGTAATATAAGCCGCAGCCCATATAGGGTTTGCTGCAATTTACCGAAATTAATTAATTCCCCTCTTTTATGGTGCTTCCTGAGTACAATTCACACAAGATTTCCTTCTTGAATTAAACTAAAATTTTCCCCTAATTGTACTCGCAAGTACATTCAGAGTACATTTGCACGGCAGTTGAACTCGCGATTTGAACTAATATATTTATAATTTTACTGGTAACTTATTATTTTCGAGGAGCTGATTTGCTTCTAAAGATGCTCTATAGTTGCACCCCAAACCTAGAGGTAGAAATTCAAGCATTCTTGACCTTCAGCTACAAGTCCCGACATGGGCGATAGAGGGGAGAGCCGATATTTCTAACAAGACCCCAATGCCCAAACCATATTAGTTTTGGGCTACATCGTGAATGTAAACCAAGCGGAACATAAAATCCTAACTATCTTTTTTGAATTTTCGAATGAGAAAAAGAACGAATAGGATTAGAGCTGTGACTTGTGTAATGGTTGAAGCCACCGATTTTAGTACAGTTGCAAGGCTCGAATTAGAGACCAAATGTGCCGTAAGTGGCAGGTCGGATTGCAACATCAGGGTGATATAATGGTTTTCGCTATAGTCAAACACAGCAGTTAGCAATGGTGCCGCGAGTAAAGCACGTATTGCCCATTTTGGTAATTTGTAGGCTTGCAAGAATTTGGAAATAAGCAGAACAAAACTAATAGCAAATAAAGCAGGGTAGAAAAGATCGAGCCATAACTGCATACCTAAATAAAATTCTTTTCCCGCTTCACCAAGGCCATCTATAACCGATTGGGCTTGAATGAGGCTATATCCACCCGGCCGGGCATCAAACATTATGAGGCCATCAGCGATTTGCGATAGGTGTGGCAATGACCAAATCATAATGGCGGCAAAAAGTACATTTGATACGATTAACCCCACCCAAACTATGGGCCAAGTAATTCGGTTGCCTTTGATTTTTATAAATAACATCTGTGCACTTCCTTAAAGTAGACAGTGTAATGTTAGTGACTATATATGAACCAATCTAGACAATGTCAAGGAAGTCTTGAAATATAAATATATGGACATAAAACGCATCCCAAAACAGACAGTAATCCAAACAATCAAAGACGACATAAATTAAATTTAAGTTAGATCCAAACGGTATTAAGCCAACTATTCAGCATCGATTGAGAGGCATATGTAAACAAATGAGCTTTTTAAAATTAAACAGACCAAAGCACTGGGTGAGTGAGTATCTCTAAACGCGCAGCAGCCTAAAGTTATGATAAATTACAAATCTTAAGTCACCCTCATAGAACATTCAGCAATGCGAACAATTGATAAAAATTTGGAGTTAGAGAGTTAAATTTAGGTGGAAGATTCTACGTAATCGGCAAAATAAATTGGCAAGTCGTTAAATCTTACAGAGAAAATTGCTAACAGAACGAAACATAGCCACAACAATTAGCTGAAATGATAGCGGTAAATTTCACTTATTCAATTCGCTAATTAAAACAAAAGTTAACCACCATGAAGCGTATTAAACCATAAGTCAGAAAGCAAGACAGTCGTTAATGACAAACAAACCAATTTCCAGATAAAAACGCTTCTCTTAAGTTTTTTAACTTCGTCATCCATTCCACACCCCACAAAAGCCCAACCATAGCACAAACTAATGAGCCAACAAGGTTTACCTATCAAGAACATTCAACATTGGCTACAAACGACTTCGAGATCAATTTCCAAAGCTGTTTCCAAACACCTAAATCATAACAAGACAGTACGGCTATTAACCCTTAACTTTTTAAACTCTTCAAACTTTTCTTTGTCATCTTTGTTATTTATATCAATTCGATTAACAAGACCATTCTTAACAATTACTTGAGCAAATCCATATGATTTAGCACCTTCATTTGGAGCTGGTAATTCGAGATCGAAATCAAAATAAAAGTGTACATTATCTTGGGTTGTTATTTCATATGCCACAATGTTTGATGATGAACTCAGAAATTGCAATTTCTTAATAAATTGATCAAAGTCTAAACATTCATCGTAATTCACCCAGTATTGAAATTCTGGAGAAACCAAATTAGCTAGTTTTGATACATCATTTTCAATAAAACTCTTCACAAAATGATGAATCAATTTTACATTTTCTATCATGACACTTCCATTTCTTCCCCCTCGCAATGCCATCAGTACTACAAAAATATTAAGATACCAAAACATAAAAACTATATTGGTTTGAAAGCATTCCGAATGTAACGTTGCACTTCTTCACCAGCTTCGTACCGAGAGACAATGGATTGAATTATGCCATTTTCAATATCAAATTGCAGCGTAACAGGAAGGTCTGCATAAAAGCTCTCAACATTATCGAGAATATGATGAATAATAAACGCCTCATATCCAGAATTTACTTTAACAATTTTGAGGGTTTCAACGCTACAATTGTAAGAAAAAGCACCTTCATGGGCGCAGTAGTCGTCAAAATTCAATTTCCCCTTAAGCAAACTATCGAAATAAAAATCATGTGCGACGAATTTTGACATTCCCCTCATTTTAACTTCCGAGTGAGCGCTAGAAATAAAAAATTCAATTATTTCCATGTCGGTTTTAATCATTTTATCCAAATCATGTATTTAAATTAGACTAAAGTATAAGTATATTGTCGCAATACACAAGAATATTAACTTTAAGATATTATACGGACAGTTAATTCAACTATTTACGCATTTGTACACTAGTTACACTTAAGCGCAATCTAGTCAAAAGTATCAGGTCTTTTTGTTGCTAACCAAGCATTGGTTTTTTTCAATCTATTGAGCCAATATAAACCAACCAAGCTCACTTTGGTTTCCCAAAATAACTAATCCCCCATTCAAAAATCTAAATTATCTTTAATATAGAAGGAGATAAATATGGATTTAATGATGACAAGACGGCGGCGTCGAAGCGGAAATACTCTAGCGCCAAATCAATTATTATTGGCTAACTTTGAGAGTAATAATGTGACAACTGCCGATGCCAGTGGCACGGTCGCTCAAATGATAAATTTCAGCCGCGCAAGCCAAACTCTCATGCAGACTCAAGCGGGAAATTACCTAAACTTTGCGTCTAATCAACCCGCAATAACAAACAAGGGCCTAAAAATTTCGCCTTCAGTCACCAACAAGGTTAAAAGCTCTTCCATGAGCGGCGCAGTTATCGGCATGGTTGGTTCTGGCGGTTCATTACCGACAGGATGGAGCCACCTATCATTTAATTCTGTAGAAATCATAAGTATAGGTATTGAGGATGGCTTACCATGCCTAGAAATCCGCGCGATATATGACAATACAGCAAGTGGCTCAGCTAAAAGCGTATCCATTCGCGCGCCATCAGCATCAGTTGGTTCTGGCGAAACTTGGGTCGCATCAACATTTTACAAATTAGTCAGTGGTACATTTGTCAATAATGAAATCAAAACCCAACTTAAAATATCTGGCAATGGTGGCACAAGCTACAAATCATATAGCCAACCCTATATTGCCGATACACGCCAGCGCTTAGTCCAAACCGAATTGATAGATCAATCCGACCCAGTAAATGTCGAATACCGGCTTTTCAATTGCAACGCACCAGCGGGTCAGATTTTAGATGTAACCTTCAAACTCTATGCTCCTCAATTAGAAATTGGCACATATGCCAACGATCCTGTAACAACTCCATCAGGTGCAACAGGCGTAAGTGCAGCGACAACCGCCTATAGCGATATATCCAGTTATAATCTAGCCAATGGCAGCCATTTTCTAGAGTTTGATTGGCTCGCCAACGGCGGCGAAATATTTGGTGGCGAAATTTCGCCAACAATTGGCCGAAACAAAGCTTGTTTAAGTTGGGTAGGATCAACCCTAAAAATATTCCTCAACGGCTCCCTTGCGGCAACCACCACATTAACAACAGCCAATATGAATCTAAATGAATTATATTATGGTAATGATGGAATTGTGCAGCAAGTCACAATGAATGCCATAAACGCAGCACTATACGACACTGCTTTTGATGATGCCAAATGCGTGGAGATGACAACATGATTGCCTATATTCTAAAATTCACATCATCAAGCGCAGCTCATAGTGTCCTGAGGCCATTGGATATGAGCATCGTTAAAGATGGCAATAACCATCTCAAAGCACCACATCAATCAAATTGGTTTCCAATCTCCGCAATTGTCACTCATGCGGTAGTGAATACCGAAGGCGCTATCACCACGCCCCAAATTACAAAAAGCGGTTACTGGTTACTATTGCATACCAACCAGCCAATAGCCGCTATCGAGAACCTATCGGAACTTCTGTATAGCTGCGACACAGCAGATGGAACACATACGGCACATTGCGAAGAAGTGTGCGATATGAACACAGAATTAATGGATATCCTCACTTATGATGGCTTGCCTATGGGCGTCATGCCAAGTTGCATATGTTGCCAAATGGAAATGTAATCAGGCATAAATATTAATGATGAATGCCCCGCTTCTGCGGGGCTTTTTTATGGAGAAACATATGAAAATCTCAGATCAAGGGCTTGAGCTTATCAAGCGATATGAAGGCTTAAGAACAGAAGCCTATAAATGTCCCGCAGGCGTTTGGACGATTGGTTACGGCCACACTCATCAGGTCAAACAAGGCGATTCAATCGACACAAATATAGCACACGAGTATCTTAAAAAAGATGTTCGCCACGCTCAAAACACAGTCAACAAATACGTCACCACAAACTTAGAACAACATCAATTTAATGCCTTGGTGAGCTTCATATTTAACATCGGCAGTGGTAATTTTATAAAATCCACATTGTTAAGCATGCTCAACAAAGCCAACTATTCAGGCGCTGAAAATCAGTTTAAACGTTGGAACAAGGCGCGTGTCAATGGCGCGCTAAAACCATTACGCGGTCTTACCCGGCGCCGTGCCGATGAAGCGGAAATGTTCGGCAATCACGAACATAATAATATGGCTCAAATTATAGAAGCTCCAAAACTAAAAACTAAAATCAGTAGCAAAACCAACATCACAGCCATTGGCGGTGGTGTCGGGTTGCTTATAAGCCAATATGAAACCATTAGTGCTGCGCTAGACAACCTCAAAACCATCGGCAAAAAAGGCGGCGACTTAGCCGATAAAATAGGAACCATTTTCAGCTCAAATAATGCGTCACTAATTGCCGTCTTATGTGTCATCGCAATGTTCGGCTACATCATTTTCGAGCGTAACAAAAAAATAGACCAACACGGGCTTTAGCATGTCACTACAAATATTCAACCTCATACCAAAATGGCTGTTGATCTCCTCGGCAGTCGTTTTTATTTCTTACACACTCGGTGTTAGCCATGGCCGTGCACCATTTAAAATGTCCATAAAATTGCAACAGGTCAAAACCAAACTAATCACTAAATCATTCACCCAAATCGAAACCAACATTCGACAAAAAGGACAAAAAGCCAATGAGATTATTAAAACCAATCAGTGTCAAATTTCTAATACTGATGCTCGCAAGCTGTCAAACATTCGCGCCAACTAATTTGTCAAAAAAACTAGCTAGCCCCTGCCCCACAACAAATTTCAAGGCGGGCAATTTAATCCCTCAAGTGATAAAACTAAAAACCGAATACGAAATCTGCAAGGAAAAACACAAAGCAATTGTTAAACTCTTCAAACCGGATTGATCACAATTGCAAAGAACATGCGCAATAATTTAAGTGCAGTGTTAGCTCCCTCAAGTTACCCCACACCCAAATGTTAATTAAAGCAAGCCTACTCAGCTTAATTTAATTTTTTAATTTAGTAAAAAACCAGAGCATCAAATTGCCCGATCTTGCGTTTATTTCCTCAACGCACGATCAGCATTTTTTTGCTCAATTTTGGCTTCGCGTCTAGCCGTAATGGTTTGTTCCACATCACCACCAATATGCACTTCACCATGTTTACCACTTAAGGCAATTTGCTTTTCACGCTGCGTATAACGCTCTGTTTGAGCACGGGTTTTTTTGTCGTGGCAATGGTGGCAGCTAATGCCTTTTATGTAATGCTCACTGCTTTTTTCATCTTCGGTAATTGGCATACGGCAGGCATAACATTGGTCATATTGGCCTTTTTCTAAATTATGTTTCACAGCAACACGGCTGTCAAAAACAAAACATTCACCTTCCCAAAGGCTTTCTTCTTGTGGCACTTCTTCAAGATATTTTAAAATGCCACCTTCCAAATGATAAACATCATTAAAACCTTGCTGTTTCAAATAAGCAGTCGATTTTTCACATCTTATGCCCCCCGTACAAAACATCGCAACTTTTTTACCTTTAGCATTGCCCAAATGCTTATCTACATATTCAGGAAACTCTCTAAAAGTATCAGTTTGCGGGTTCAAAGCGTTCTTAAATGTGCCAATTCCCACTTCATAATCATTACGTGTATCCACCACCAAAACATCGGGGTCAGCAATCAATGCGTTCCAATCTTCAGGCTTAACATAAGTTCCAACAATGTCGTTAGGGTCAATATTTTCAACGCCCATCGTCACAATTTCTTTTTTAAGCTTCACTTTTGTGCGGTAAAACGGCATTTCATCGTCAAACGACTCTTTGGTCGCCATGCCTTCAAACCGTGCGTCAGAACGTAAATATACGTGCAAATTAGCAATGGCTTTGGCCGTTCCAGCCACAGTGCCGTTAATACCTTCGGCAGCCAACAATAATGTGCCTTTGATATTTTGCGATTTCAAAAATTTCAACAATGGGTCGCGCAAATCTTTATAGTCGGGCAATTTTGTAAAATGATATAATGCGGTAACGGTAATTTTGGGCGCTATAACGCCTTTAGATGTCTCAGACATTGTATTTCCTTATGCGAGCCAGATCGTAAATCTAGAGCAGGTTGAATTTAGCCTCTTATATCAAGGCAGTCTAAAAAAATCAAACAACAATTAATTGATGCAAATCAATTTTCAATGTAAAAATTCACCGTGGTCACCACGCGCACATCTTTTTCAATTTTATTACGGTCGCCATATTCCGAACCCGCATCCACAATGCTAAACCCGCCTTGGCGTGCGCTTCTAATGCCGCCCACTTTGGCGCCAACATTTTCAGCAAATGTTTGGGCAGCAATACGAGCATTTCTTGTCGCTTCTGTCAGCATCTCGGGTTTAATATCGTTCAATTTGGTAAATTGATAAGTCGGGCTGCCATTCTCAATGCTAATGTTTTGGGCAATCAATTTACTAATCTCCACCCGTGCCTTAGCAACCAATGGCACATTGGTGGTATCAATGGCAATCACGCCAGATAGGTTATATTTAATATCAACCACTTCACGCGCGTCATTTCTATATTCTTGGCCAAAATAGTCCGAGGCACCAATAGAAATTTCATTATCCTTAAAGCCAGCTTTTTTCAGCTCTTCAATAACCGTTTTTTGGTCACGCTCATAGCGTTTATAGAGGTCTGCTAATATCGTGCCCTTACTGCCCTGCACTTTAACAGTAACTTCCCAAGCAGCACGGTCAGATGTCACTCTGCGCTCAGCCAAACCTTTGGCCTCCGCTGAGTTAATACCAACCTTAGACTTATAAATGGTTTCAGATACAAAATACCCACCAGTGGCAATCCCAGTTCCCATCAAAGCACCAACAAGTGCCAAACCTAAAATATTATTAGCCATATTCAGTCCTTATAAATTCAAAAATATTCTAACATCAAGCTAAAACACAATCTTGACAAAAATAAGATGAAATTTATGTGGCTTTATAATTGCTTATAAATTTCATTAGCAATGGCTTCCATTTTTTCACGGCTCATCTTGCCCGAAATCGCATAGCCAAACTCTTGGTCAATCCAATAAAAAGTCTGAATCCCAGCTTTTTGCGCAAAACTAAAACTCGTATCTTCATTATCTTTATTTTGGCCAATAATCAGAGTTAAGCGCTCACCAGTAATGTCCTCATACATTAACATCGCACTAGGTTTGCCTTCAAGTGGCAAAATGCGACCACCAAATAAATTAAAGCCCTTATTTGTTAAGTCTGGCGGGGTTAGTTTTTTGTCAATTCTCTTACCTAACCAATCAATCAAATGCTGCTTATCGTCAATGGATCGCACTTCAACAGGGTGTCTTTTCTCACCCGAATAAATCGAATAACTGGCACGGGAAACTTCTGGCAAATTCTGAATATAAGCAATGCCGATCGTTTCAACCTCAATCGGAGGGGTAATTTCACTAGGAATTAACGAGCCACCAATTGCGCCAATTATAAGCGCAGGCACAGCTGCCGCCAATGCCCGCCAATTAAAACCAGGTTTTTTAACTTTCACCCCATCAAGCACTTTGGCTTGCGCGGCATAAGCCTCAATCAGTGCTTCATCATTTTCATAGCTAATGTCAGTTAAATCTTCTTCTGGCATTGCAAACATATTCTGCAAGGCTTCATTTTGTTCAAACCAAGCTTGCACTTTTTCAGCATCCTCGGGGTGTTCGCCCAACCATTGCTCAACAAGTGCGGTTTTTTCGTCCGATAACATGCCGTCAACAAATCCATGTAGGTCATCCTCGGTAATCACCAAATCTCTATTTTCCATTAGATGGCCTCCTAAACGAAATTATATTTTGTCCATCCAAAATATCGCCAATCATTTTGCGCGCTCTGGATAGTCTGGACATCACGGTGCCCATAGGTATATTTAACATTTTCGATATTTCTAAATAGCTATAATTTTCAACCACCACAAGCATTAAAACCGATCTATTATCTTCGGGCAATTGGTCAATTGCGGCTAATATTTTGTCCATTTCAAGCGGGTCACTTGCCACATCATTCGATGCAATGCTTACTTCTTCAATTGGCACGGTTGGCGGTTGATTAGACCTTTTGCGCAGCTTATTTCTAAATTGATTGGTCATAATTGTCATGGCCCAGCTTTTAATGCTGCCACCACGCCACTTACTTTTATTTGCAAACGCTTTTTCCAAACAATCATGCAGCAAATCTTCCGCTTCGCTTGGCGAGGCCGAAAGGCTAAGTGCATATCGCCTTAAATTCGGCAGAAGCTGCAATAGATTTTTTTCAAAATCATCCATAAATTCAAGTTAATCCAATGATAACGCTTTTAGAATCATGAGGTGCAGCAACCGTACTAAACAGTGTCACACCTCAAAATAGAGTATAATTAATACATTTAGTCTAGCTCAAGTCCTATTTCTTTACAACATACCAAACACCACCAACGCCCTCGCCTGTGGTATCGCCCATGTCAACATCACCTTGCCAAAGGTATAGCGGCCAACCATCATGCGCCCATTGCATTTTACCATCTTTGCGCTTAATTTTGCTAAAAGGGCCTTCTTCTTTGTCAGACGCACCAGCCATAAATGGCGGCCAAGCAACTGCACATTTGTCATAACAATTAGAAACGCCTTTAGCGTCCTTTTTAAACAAGTAAACGGTCATTCCATTGTCATCAGCAACCACGTTACCTAGGTCTGTATCAACCCAGGTTGGTGCGTCTGCAAATGCTGTTGTTGCTATAGATAGAAATAATGCAGATGTTAAAAGAATTTTTTTCACGATAGTCTCTCTTTTCTTTAAGTTTAAAGTAAGTCACATTTATTTGCGTCTCATAAAGTAAGACAATCAAGCGCAGCTTTTATTCCCTGCTTTTTATTATTTTTATAAATTAAAATCAAAGGCCTTATAATTCAACAGGTTACATTGTTAAGAAATTTCACATTTATATTTGCGAGATGGATTAATTAAGCTATATTGCAGTTCTAGAGGGCAAATTGTTCATCAGGTATGAACTTAAAATCAAGGTTCTATATATAATGGCTACATTATTAGATACGACGGCAGACCTTTCTTCATCCGAAGCCATTAAAGCTGGTGCTGTAGAACGCGCGCAAATGCGCCACCCCGAAAAATCAAAAAAATCTGATAGCCCCGTATTAAGAAAACCCGATTGGATACGCGTAAAAGCCCCAGGCTCACCTGTTTTCAAAGAAACCAGCAAAATCATGCGCGAGAATAATCTCGTAACGGTATGTGAGGAAGCTGGTTGCCCTAATATTGGCGAATGTTGGAGCAAGAAACACGCGACTATGATGATTATGGGCGATACATGCACCCGCGCCTGCGCATTTTGCAATATTAGAACAGGCATGCCAAAATTATTAGATGTGCAAGAACCGTATAATGTCGGCCAGTCTGTAAAACAACTTGGCCTTAATCATGTGGTTATCACCTCTGTCGATCGTGATGATCTAGCAGATGGTGGCGCTCAACATTTTGTCGAAGTCATTCAGGCCATTCGCGAGGCCAGTCCCAAAACCACAATCGAAATTCTAACACCCGATTTTTTACGTAAAGAAGGCGCCATCGAAACCGTGGTTAATGCCAAACCCGATGTTTTCAATCATAATTTAGAAACTGTGCCATCAAAATATCTAAAAGTACGCCCAGGCGCACGCTATTTCCATTCATTGCGCCTATTACAGCAGGTTAAGGAAATCGATCCTAATATGTTCACCAAATCGGGCATAATGGTTGGTTTGGGCGAGGAACGCTACGAAGTATTGCAAGTGATGGACGACATGCGCGCTGCAAACATCGACTTCATCACCATTGGCCAGTATTTACAGCCAACTCGTAAACATATCGCCATTTCAAAATTCATCACACCAGATGAGTTTAAAAGCTATGAGCGCATGGCCAAGGTCAAAGGCTTCTTGATGGTGGCATCAAGTCCGCTGACACGCTCTAGTTTCCATGCAGGCGAAGATTTTGAAGAATTGCGCAAAAACCGCCTTTCAAAATTAGGTATGTAAATGCCAAAATATCAAACTGAAATTTTGTTTCCATATTCGGTCGAACAGATTCACAATATGGTCGCGGACATCGAAAAATATCCCGAATTTGTGCCAAATTGTAGCTCGTTATGGATCAAAAACAGTCAAAAAAGCGACAAAAAACGCCATTTTTTGGCCGAAATGGGCGTTAAATTCAGCATTTTTAGCGAGAAATTCGATTCAAATGTCGAGATTGACGACATGTTTCACAGTATAAATGTAACCGTAAGCTCTGGGCCCATTAAAAAATTGAACCTAGAGTGGAAGTTTTTGGAACAAGGTGAAAATTGCAAAGCGTTATTTTCAATCGACATGGAAATGAAAGCTCTGCCCATGAAATTGGCTCTTGCTGCAGCGTTTAAAATATCGGTAATTGAAATGACAGACGCATTTATAACGCGTTCTAATGAATTATATAAATCATAACTTAGAACATTATCAAAATTAACTAAGCATATTGATTTTCATCAATAATTTGATTTAGAACAATCAAAGATTCACTGACAGTTTTCATGCGAATCCCAGAACGATCCTCACCCCTGAAAATATATTTCATCTCAAATTTATCACCATTGGTTTGCAATGCGCAGATATGCACCAAACCTACAGGCTTCTCTTCAGTGCCACCTGTTGGTCCAGCAATGCCAGTAACGCCTAATGCTATGTCCGCATTGCTATTTTCCAAAGCGCCAAGCGCCATTTCATAGGCCATTTGTTTTGAAACAGAACCATATTTCATATAAGTATCTTCAGAAATTCCGAGTTGTTTGAATTTCATGGCATTTGAATAGGTAAAAAACCCACCTTCAATGACTTTGCTTGAGCCCGAAACTTCGGTCAAAGCCGCAGAAATCAAGCCGCCTGTGCAGCTTTCAGCAACAATAACACGATAACCCTTTTGTCCGCATATCTTAATAATATCAGCCGCTTGGTTATAAATTTCTCTGCTAAAATTCATATTCACTCCATCCAATATCAAAAGCTAAATTCACAAGTTTTGAATTCAAAAACTTTCCAAATTCAGAATTTTAAAGATCGTCCAAATAATCCGATTTAATCGCCACGGTTGCGGTCGCGTAGGCCGCAATGCCTTCTTCGCGCCCTGTAAAGCCTAAGCGTTCACTGGTTGTAGCTTTTACTGCCACGCGGCTAATGTCTAAACCTAAGATTTTTGCCACCGATTCGCGCATTTCTTGGCGCACGGGGCCAATTTTTGGAAATTCACAAACCAGAGTGATGTCAACATTCACCAAACGAGCGCCTTGCTCCCCAACCAATTTAACAGCATGCGCTAAAAATTGATCTGATTTAGCACCCTTCCATTGAGGGTCAGAAGGTGGAAAATGCGAACCAATGTCACCATTGGCAACAGCACCCAAAATGGCGTCAGTCAAGGCATGCAGACCAACATCTGCATCACTATGGCCTTTTAATTTTTTGGTATGCGGTACTTTTATACCGCAAAGTATCGCATGGTCGCCTTCTTCAAAAGCGTGCACATCAAACCCGAAACCTGTTCTAAATTCTATCATATATCACCGTTTTTTAATTGCGCATTTGCAAAGGCAAAATCTTCTGGATGCGTAATTTTAATATTCTCGTTGTTACTTTCAACCAATTTAACCGCAATATCAAGATATTCAAAAATTGCGGCATCATCGGTGAATAATTTAGTTTTATCCATTTTGGAAACTTGCTCATGAGATTTTAAAATTTCTTTAAAATCAAAAGCTTGCGGTGTTTGCGCTGCCCATAGCAGTTCCCTGTCCAGAGTTTTCTCAATGCAAGAATCACCCTTTTTACTCACCATTTTGATGGTGTCAGTAATCGGTGCCGCGGCAATAGCTCCTAAATATTCATCACAAGCTTCAATCAGCTCATCAATAAGCTTGTGCGATACAAATGGCCGCGCGCCATCATGGATGAGGATATTTTGTGGCTGTCTATCCGAAATGGCTTCAAGCCCAAGGGTAACGCTAAATTGCCGCTCCGTGCCGCCAAAAGTATGCGGTAAAATCTTGGTTGCATCTAAGCCAGCGATGGTTTTTTCATATAAATCAACATCATCTGGGTGAATAACCACCAAAACGCCATCAATGTTACCATGGGTTATAAATTTCTCGATGGTATGGCGCAAAATTGGCGCGTCACCAATCAATTGATACTGTTTAGGCACATCACCGCCAATACGGCTACCGCGCCCACTGGCGACAATTAACGCTGCATTTTTAAGTGACATGGCAAACCTAACGACTCATCAAATTGATATTTTCACTATTTCTATATCATATTCTTTAAGCTTTTTACGCAAGGTATTTCGGTTTAAACCCAATATTTTAGAGGCCTTAATTTGATTACCTGCCGTTTGTTCTAAAACATATTTTAACAATCCAGGTTCAATTTCGGCTAAAAACAGCCGATATAGGTCGTCATTTTCTTGAATTTCTTGGCTATCAAAGCAATTTTCCAACCACATACGCACCGATTTATCCAAATTCATAACGCTACCAGAAGCGTCGTTTAGTGGCTCGTGCATTGGGTTTTCGTGGGCGATTTCGGTTTCAATGATATCCTCGGTCACTTCATCTTGCGGATAAAGCGCCACGATGCGTTTGACCAAATTTTCTAATTGCCTAATATTCCCTGGCCAATCCAATTGACGTAATTTTGCGATGGCTGAAGGGGAAAATACTTTACTGCCAAGCCCTTGTTTTTCGGCCTGAATCAGGAAATGATTGACCAAATCGGAAATATCATCTTTACGGGCGCGCAACGGCGGCAAATTAATCGGTACAACATTAAGCCGATAATATAAATCTTCCCGAAATTGCCCAAGCCTTATAAGTTGCGTTAAATCTCTATGCGTCGCAGCCACAATACGAATGTTGGTTTTAATTGGCTTGACCCCACCAACCATGGTGAATTCGCCCTCTTGTAATACACGCAACAAGCGCGTTTGAGCCGACATCGGCATATCGCCAATTTCATCTAAAAACAGAGTGCCACCCTCGGCTTGCTCGAAACGACCTGAATTTCTGGTATTCGCACCTGTAAAAGCGCCCTTTTCATAACCAAATAACTCAGATTCTATCAAATCTTTAGGGATGGCGGCCATATTAATGGCAACATAGGGGCCATTTTTACGCTTACTAAAATCATGCAGCACTTTTGCAACGAGTTCTTTACCCGTACCAGATTCGCCCGTGATCATGGCAGTCAAATCTATTTGTGTGAGTCGCGCGATGATGCGATAAATATCTTGCATCGCTTGGCTACGACCAATGAGCGGTAGATCATCATTCTGACTGGCCTCAATTTTTATTTTTTTACTTTCGGACTTAGCACTTTGAATCGCACGTTGAGCGGTCGCCACCAAGTCATTCAAATCAAACGGTTTTGCTAGATATTCATATGCGCCTTTTTCGGCAGCCGTGATCGCGGTGATGACAGTGTTTTGCGCACTCATGATGATAACGGGTAATTCGGGGCGCTTTTTCTTAATGCGCGGCAACAGCTCAAAGCCGCTTTCATCGGGCATCACAACATCGGAAATAACCAAATCGCCATATCCGTTTTCAATCCAAGACCATAAGGTTGCGGCATTGCTAGCCGCCCTCACCCTGTAACCTGCGCGGTTTAGTGCATGTGTTAAAACGGTACGAATGGCGGCATCATCATCAGCTATTAAAATTTCATCCATGCTTAATCCTACTCTTATTCAATATTCGACAATAACGGAAATAATATTCTAAATTTAGCGCCCGATTTATCGCCAACATAGTCAATAACCGCACTATGATCGGCAATAATTTTGGCAACCAGAGCCAACCCAAGCCCTTTACCACCTGTTTTATTAGAAACAAATGCATCGTAAATATGGGGCAGAAAAAGCGGATCAATTCCGTTGCCATTATCTTCAATTGTCAGTTCAAATGGCAGGCTTATTAGCTTTTCGCGATTCGGCACTTTAAGTTTCAGCCCTGCTTTATAGGCAGTGGTGATTTTAATGGTGGCATTTGGCACATCTTCTAGCGCTTCGCAGGCATTTTTAACAATGTTAAGTAACACCTGAATCAATTGATCTTTATTCCCACTTATTTGCGGTAAACTTGGGTCATAATGCTCCACAAATTTTACATGTCTACCAAAACCATTAACGGCTAATTTTTTAACATGATCTATCAATACATGAATATTTATCGATTCAAAATCGGGCAGCCGACCATCAGAAAACTGTTCCATTTGATCAATTAAATTACAAATCCGATCGGTTTCATCGCAAATAAGGCTAGTGAGTGCTTTATCCTCGCTGCTTGCCGTTGCCCCTAGCAATTGCGCGGCACCGCGAATGCCAGAAAGCGGGTTTTTAATTTCATGTGCGAGAATTTCCGCCATATTTGAAATAGATTTTGTAGCATTTCGGCTGGATATTTGGGATTCAATCATATTCGCCATACCGCGCTCAATAAACATGACGCTCATATTTCCATCATCACTATCTGAACCGTTGGTTTCGAGCAGCTTTGCTTGAATATCGACGATTTTCGTGACATGTAAACGCGGTATTTCAAATTGAATCTCATATTCATTCACCGCGATGCGGTTTTTGTATACTTGCTCAATCAGTGCCAATAAAGGGCTGCCAAACAATACCAAACTACCAATTTTTTGGCGTAATAATATAGGTGCGCCCATCTCGAAAAAATTTTCAGCCGCGCTATTTACATATTTAATTTGGCCTGTGTTGGAAATGATGAGCAAGGGATGTGCGATCGCATTTAACAAAGCAGGAAACAGGCTTTCATCTAAGCTAACATTTTGATTTGCAGAATCTAATTGCGGTTTAATAATGTCATTCATAATCTATCCAATTCCAATATTCTTAGGCATCAACAAATCATTATCAGAGGTTTCTTTGGCAATTTGATCGTTGTAGAAACTATCTATTTTGCGGCTAACCTCAATTGATTCTTCTTGTGAGAAAATGAGCTTACGCCATTGTTTCAATTCATCTTTATCTTTCAATATCGCTTCTAGATACCAGCCGATATGTTTACGCGCAATTCGCACACCCATATAGTCGCCATAATGGCTCAACATCATTTCAAAATGTTTGAGAACAAATTCTTTTTGCCATTTTAAACTTTTTACTTTTGGTTGTTTTCCTGTGGCGAGAAACGCCCCTACCTCACCCACAAACCATGGCATTCCATAGGCACCTCGGCCAACCATTACGCCTTGTGCACCCGCGAGATCCATCATTTTATGGGCATCTGATATGTGGTTCAAATCGCCATTAGCGACAACTGGAATGCTAACATTTTGAGCGGTGTCGGCAATTTTAGCCCAATCTGCATTGCCTTTATAAAATTGATTGCGCGTGCGCCCATGAATGGTGAGCATTTGCACACCTGCATTCTCGGCTCGTTTGCCGATTTCGGGTGCATTGAGCATATCAAAATCCCACCCCAAACGCATTTTTAGCGTCACGGGTTTTGACGTTGCAGCCACTGTGGCTTCGATCAAACGAAGCGCATGATCAGGATCGCGCATCAGAGCCGAACCTGACATGCCGCTGATTACTTTTCTGGCGGGGCAGCCCATATTAATGTCGATAATATCTGCGCCCATATCCTCGGCTATTCTTGCGCCTTGTGCCATCCATTTTTCTTCTCGCCCTGCAAGTTGAATAACGAAAGGTGAAATATGGTCACCGCCCTCGGCTTTACGCAAGGTTTCGGCATTGGCTTTGGCTAGCTCTTCTGACGCCACCATTTCGGAAATAACCAAGCCTGCGCCCATCTCGTGCGCTAAACGCCGAAATGGTGCATCTGTCACGCCCGACATGGGAGCGAGTAACGCATTATTTTTAAGGGTAATACTGGCGATTTGGATCATGGGGAACCTAATTTATTGCCTATTTTTTTAGCACATTTACAGAACCTTTCGCAAGTGCCTTTTTTTTAATCACTACTAATATGGTAAATTTGTCATAAAATAGGGAAAATTGTATATTTAAATTGAAATTTTGGTGGTTTATCGGGTAGTTTGTGAAAATGCCCGAATGTAGAGGCATTTAAGGAGATAAACATGTTTAAAAATTCTATGCCGGCCATGGTAACACCCATGAAAGACGGAAAAATCGACGAAAAGGCTTTGGCCGATTTTATAGAATGGCAGATAAAGGAAGGTTCTTCAGGGCTTGTACCTGTTGGCACCACTGGCGAATCGCCAACCCTTAGCCACGAAGAACATAAACGTGTTGTGAATATCACCGTTGAAGTAAGCGCTGGTCGCGTGCCTATAATGGCAGGTGCAGGCTCTAACAACACAGCAGCAGCTGTTGAATTTGTAAAACATGCACACTCAGCGGGTGCAGATGGGGTGTTGGTTGCAACACCTTATTACAACAAGCCAAACCAAGCTGGCCTATATGCCCATTATAAAGCCTTGAATGACTGTGCCGACATACCTATATTTATATACAATATCCCAGGTCGTAGTATTATTGACTGTAGTGTTGAAACCATGAAGCGCCTGTTTGAATTGCCAAACATTGTAGGTACAAAAGATGCAACTGGTGACATTTCACGCGTGACACAACAACGCCTTGAGGTTGGACATGATTATATCCAACTAACTGGTGACGATTTATCTTGTGTAGGGCATTTTGCATCTGGCGGGGTTGGTTGCATATCTGTAACGGCCAACGTTGCACCAAGACTATGTGCTGACCTTTATGATGCGCTGAACACAAATAATTTTGCCACTGCGCGGGAAATACAAGAAAAACTAATTAGGCTGCATGCGGCAATGTTTATTGAACCAAGCCCTGCACCTGCAAAATACGCGCTGAACCTGCTTGGCAAATGTGAAGAAGAGGTAAGATTACCAATTTTAACACCGAGTGATGAAGCAAAACACACAATAAAACAGGCCATGATTTTTGCTGGCCTGATTAAATAATGAAAAATAATGGCTAAGAAAAAGAAAATTGACAAAGGCAAAGACTATATAACGGGCGCAAAAACTGTCGCTGAGAACCGTAAAGCACGCTATAATTTTGAAATTTTGGAAACCATTGAAGCAGGTATTATGCTGCTTGGTTCTGAAGTTAAAAGCCTGCGCCACGGCGGCAGCAACATTGCCGAAAGTTATGCAGCGATTGAAAATAATGAGCTTTTTCTCATTAATGCCCACATTGCAGAATATGCCCGCGCCAACCGCGAAAACCATAAAATTCGCCGTGACCGCAAATTATTGGTAAAGCGTAAAGACATCGACAAAATGCACGCCAAAGTACAGCAAGCAGGCATGACCATTGTGCCGCTTAAGCTCTATTTTACCGAGCGCGGAAAAGTGAAGATTTTGCTAGGCCTTGCCAAAGGTAAAGACAACCATGACAAGCGACAATCGGCCAAGAAAAAAGATTGGGCGCGGGACAAAGCCCGCCTAATGCGCGAACGTGGATAGCCTATTACTTTGATATAGAATGCAAAAAGCCAGTGTCTTGATTGAGGCAATGGCGTTTTAAATGGTTTATTTTGAACTTTAATTGCGTTCGACTTGGCTTGGTTTAATGTTACCACTAGCATCTTTACGACCAATAAATTGTTTAAGGTCTGCAAGGTCGATAAACTGATCGGCTTGGCGGCGAAGCTCATCCGCAATCATTGGAGGGCGGCTTTTAACGGTAGATACAACACTCATAACCTTGCCCTTACGCTGCACAGCCTCGACTAAACGTCTGAAATCGCCGTCGCCTGAGAATAGGATGATGTGATCAACTTGATCGGCAATCTCCAGCACATCGACTGTGAGTTCGATATCCATATTGCCTTTGATTTTTTTGCGGCCAGATGAATCTGTGAATTCTTTTGTCGGTTTGGTGACCATTGTGAAGCCATTATAATCTAACCAATCAATAAGCGGGCGAATTGGTGAGAATTCTTGCTCTTCGACAAGTGCTGTATAATAATAAGCACGCACAAATTGGCCTTTGTTTTTAAACAGATTAAGCAATTGATTATAATCAATTTCAAAATCAAGGGCTTTGGCTGTGGCGTATAGGTTTGCACCATCAACAAAGATGGCAAGTTTTTGCGCGGGGTATATATGCATTTTAGTATCTCATCAGTATATATAAAGTTAGGTAGCCAAATATTCGGTTTTAAATCAAAAATATCGACTATAGTCGCGACTAGTGTACGACTAAATGATATATATTTACATTATTCTAAAGTAGTACATGTAGATAAGATTATGTTAAGGGCGCACAAACATTGCATCAAATGCGCCTAATGGGGTAAAAGCTACTAAAGACAGCATAATCGGCTAAATAAAGCGAAAAGAAGACATGATAATTTTGTCAATCGGTTCAAATTTAGAATCAAAATGGGGCAACCGCATCCAAACTCTCCGGCAATCTATTGACGAGTTGGAAGCTCATGGCATTAAGGTTGTTAAACAATCTACTCCATATTTTAGCAGCGCCATGACAAAAGACAAAACACCCGCCAATTTAACAAACCAAACCAACCAAAATGAAGCTAAAGATTTTAATCTACCTAGCTTACATTATATAAACATGAATATAATTGTTGAAACCAGCAAATCAGCATCGCAATTATTATATTGCCTAAAGAAAATTGAAAAAGCCGCGGGGCGTGGTGCCGGTAAAAGATGGGCAAGCCGACCTTTGGATATGGATATAATTGATTATAAGCAGCAGATAACAGGCGCGCAGGTTGAGAAAAACGCTCTTAAAAACGTGGGTCATTTACCGCTTACCCTGCCCCACCCTGGCCTAAATAAGCGAATATTTGTATTGGCGCCATTAAAAGAGATCGCACCTTTTTGGCACCACCCGATTAGTGGCAAAACCGCGCATCAACTATTATACGCACTGAATTAGGTTAAATGTTAAAATAAACCTTGCAATTAGGAGCATTTAGCCCTAGGAAAAAGCTAATTAACTAGTTTTGGAGATCGCTGAATGGCTCGCGTAACCGTAGAAGATTGTATTGAAAAAATTGATAACCGCTTTGAGCTTGTATTGCTCTCTGGTCACCGTGCAAGAATGCTTGCTGGCGGAGCAGAACCGACTGTAGAGCGTGACAATGACAAAAACCCAGTAATCGCATTGCGCGAAATTGGTGATGAAATGATTTCGGCTGAAGATCTTGAAGAAGAATTCATCCACTCTATGCAAAAATATGTTGAAGTTGACGAACCTGAAACTGAAGTGGTTCCGATGATTTCTGCCACTGGTGAAGTGAGTAACCTTGGCGAAAACCCAGACACAATTAGCTTTGACCAAATGGGCGAAGATGATTTGCTGAAAGCGATTGAAGCGCTACCAAAACCTAAATGATTTTAGGAAAATAACAAATTTTAAGCCTTCAAGTTTTCTTGGAGGCTTTTTTATTGAAATTTATCGATTTGAGTATAAATTAAATTGAGACGATGGAGAATAAAACGATGATGAGACAATATGAGCTGGTTGAAAAAGTATTGGCGTATGACCCGCAAGCTGACGAAGCATTGCTCAACAAAGCTTATATTTACGGCTATAAAAAGCATGGGACACAAAAACGTGCATCGGGTGACCCATATTTTAGCCATCCCATTGAAGTTGCCGCGATATTAGCTGACCTCAAACTTGATTCTACTGTTGTAGCTACAGGTTTATTGCACGATACAATTGAAGATACTGACGCCACACGCGAAGAAATTGATCAGCTTTTTGGTGAAGACATAGGCTCATTGGTTGATGGGTTGACTAAAATTAGTAAGATTAACCTCATATCTCGAGAAGTGGCTCAATCGGAAAATTTACGCCGTTTGTTTTTTGCCATTTCGAAAGACATTCGAGTGTTGTTGGTTAAACTTGCTGACCGTGTACACAATATGCGCACCATCATGCATGTGAAGCCTGAAAAACGCCAAAGAATCGCACAGGAAACCATGGATTTTTATGCGCCACTTGCTGGCCGTATGGGGATTCATTTTTTCAGGGAAGAATTGGAAGATATCTGCTTTCAAGTGCTGAATAGCGAAGCGCGTGACATCATTTTAAAACGCCTCCAGGAAATGCACGCTGAAGAAAGTGATTTGCTTAAAGACATTGCCGAAGTGTTAAACAAAAAACTCAAACAAGCTGGCATTTCAGCGCGTGTTTATGGACGTGAAAAACGCCCCTACTCTATTTTTAGAAAAATGGAGAGGCAAAGTATTTCGCTTGAGAAAATCTCTGATATTTTTGCCTTTAGAATCATCACCAATACAGAAGATGATTGCTACCGTGCGCTTGGCCTTGTTCATACCGAGTGGCCAATGGTTCCTGAACGCTTTAAGGATTTTATTTCCATACCTAAGAGCAATGATTACCGCTCTATCCACACCACAATTATTGGCCCCAGCCGCAAGCGTATCGAACTGCAAATTCGCACCGAGGAAATGCACGAAATCAACGAATTCGGCATCGCCTCACACGCATTATATAAAGAAGATATTTATATATCCAACCCAGAAAACAGCCCTATGCCTGGGGATGATTCGAATGACAAAAAGAATAAGAAACGCAAAGTTGGCAGCGTGCCAGTGTCTGGAAAATCGAGCGCTTTTAAATGGCTTCGGCACGTTATAGAATCACTTGAAGATGGTGATACGCCAGAAGAATTTTTGGAACATACCAAGCTTGAACTATTTGCCGACCAAGCATTTTGCTTTACGCCCAAAGGACGGCTAATCGCGCTACCTAAGCACGCCACGCCAATCGATTTTGCATATGCAGTCCATACCGATATTGGCAATACCTGTGTTGGGTGTAAAATTAATGGCATTGCATCGCCTTTAAGATCAAAATTAGACAATGGCGATGAAGTTGAAATAGTAACATCTAAGGGCAGCAAGCCAAAGGTCATGTGGGAAAATTATGTCGTGACCGGTAAAGCCAAATCGGCAATTAGGCGCGCTAATAAAGAAGAGCGCCAAGCACAATACAGTCAACTTGGCCGCGAAATGTTAAATCGTATATTTAAGAAACTAAAAATTGAATATAGCGACGAAAAGCTTTCTGCCGCTTTACCTAAACTTGCCTTAAAAACCATTGATGATGTATTTGTTGCCATTGCACGAAGTGAAATTAAATTAAAGGATGTGGCGATAGCCATGGTGCCAATGTTGTTAGAAAATAATGATGTTGAATTTATGCATGATCAAACCCATTTTGAAATTGG
Organism: Hyphomicrobiales bacterium; assembly: GCA_051531935.1. Lineage (GTDB taxonomy): Bacteria > Pseudomonadota > Alphaproteobacteria > Rhizobiales > OSC116 > OCS116. The sequence goes on along the minus strand of JAOPTR010000002.1, from coordinate 175,328 downwards.
CGCGAGCAACAAAACAACGCCTATGCCGATTCGGGGTGTTTCCAAAGATATTGGTGCCATTCGATTCTCTAAAAAGCATCCGCCAATTGCTGGTGAGAGAATTGTGGGCATTCTTAAACCTGGCGAAGGTTTGGTGGTTTACCCTATTCATAGTGAAGAACTAGCAGCTTTTGAAAGCACGCCTGAACTTTGGATAGATTTAGTTTGGGACAAAGATGTAAATGAAAAACAATGGTTTACCGCCCCTGTTGAAATTACTTTACTGAATGAAGTGGGGGCTCTCTCGCGTATTGCCACCATCATTGCTGAGCAAGGTTGCAACATTTGGAACAGCTATATAATTGCCAAAGAGGTTGATTACCATCATCTATATATGGAAATTGAAGTTCGTAATATTCAGCACTTCAATACGCTAAAAAGTTCATTAAAAACACTACCTATTATTAACGATATTCGTAGGGTTGCTGGCAAGAAATTTGGCGAGATAGATTTATAAACGTATATAAGTTTATAAAATAACCATCATAACCTTATTTTAAACCAAATACATGTATACTGATTACACATGAAAAATCGACAGAATTAGGTAGAGAAATGCTGTTTAAACGGCGCAAAAAACTAAATAAAGGCCAAAAGCTACAAAACTTTTTTTCGCCAATAAAGGGACTTAAAAGAGGCTATATTTATATATGGCGACGCATTTGGCGCATTAATGCGACCCCTTATGCCATTGCATTTGGTGTTGCTGCAGGTGGTTTTGCGTCTTGCACACCGTTTTTAGGGTTGCATTTTGTCATCGCTGCTGCCATTGCCTATATTTTCAGTGCAAACTTACTTGCGTCGGCTTTAGGCACTGCCATAGGCAACCCCGTCACTTTCCCATTTATTTGGTACGCCATTAAAAAGATTGGCGATTACCTATTGGGCAACGAATTAATATTGGATGAGAAAGTTAGGGTAGCTCATCATATGTTTCATGGTGGTTTTGATACAATGTGGTTTAATTTCAAACCCATGATTATTGGATCTATTCCACTGGGGCTCGTGGTGGGAGGAATCATGTATTTCATCGTCTATCGTGCTGTGGTTCTTTATCAAAAAGCTCGAAAACATAAATTAAAATCATAATTTGTGAGTGGTTGCATAAATATAATCAATATATTGGTTAGCATTATTGTTGTGTAATAGAGTGCTTACAATATAATGTGATAAAACTTATAAAATAGGCGATATAATGAGTGATTATCTTAGACTTGGCGTGAATATTGACCATGTTGCGACGATACGTAACGCACGCGGTGGAAGCCACCCCGACCCATTACGCGCAGCAAACCTTGCAACGCTTGCGGGTGCAGATGGCATTACAGCACATTTGCGCGAAGACCGCCGCCATATAAGTGATAGTGACATTGCCCGTTTGAGCGCAGAACTGGATGTGCCGCTAAATTTAGAAATGGCTGTAACTGATGAAATGGGCCAAATTGCTCTGCGCCACAAACCCAACGCTTGCTGCCTTGTGCCTGAAAAACGCGAAGAAGTAACCACTGAAGGTGGGTTGGATATTATCGGAAACAGTAACCGTATTCATGATTTTTCAAAAATGCTACAAGAGCAGAATATCCGCGTATCACTTTTTATCGACCCTGAGATAGCCCAAATAAGAGCATCGGCCGACATTGATGTTGATATCATTGAACTACATACAGGCCCTTACACCCATGCTGTAGATGCGGATGATCAACAATTGATCTCGGTTGAATTGGAAAAACTCCGCGTGGGAGCCCAATTGGGGCACGAGCTAGGTCTTGAAGTACATGCAGGGCATGGATTAAGCTTTGATAGCGTGGCGGCCGTTGCCGTAATCCCTGAAATTGTTGAGCTGAATATTGGCCACTTTTTAATTGGTGAAGCCATCTTTATTGGGCTAGAGGCAAGTATCAAAGAAATGCGTCGTTTGATGGACAAAGCACGCGCGACAATAGCTTGAGGTTTAAATGATAATTGGCATAGGTACCGACATAGTTGAAGTTGAACGTATAGCGCAATCTATTCGCAAATTTGGCAACCGATTTATTGAAAAAAACTTTAGTGAAGCCGAAATCACAGCCTCTAAAAAATGGCAAGAACCAGCGGCTTATTTTGCCAAACGCTTTGCCGCTAAAGAAGCGCTAGCAAAAGCTTTTGGCACTGGAATTGGTGCGGCTGCAGCTTTTAAAGACATTTCAACATTAAACCACACTAATGGCGCACCGTATATGCAGTTGACCGGAAATGCCGCCAAAACGATAGATAAATTAACCGACGGTCATGACGATAAATCAATAAAAATCCATGTAACCTTAAGTGATGAAAAACTCTATGCACAAGCATTTGTAATTTTAGAACTTATATAGATTTTCAGTTGATTTTATTGCATTTTCTACTTACAAATAACAACATCGGAGCGTAGCGCAGCCTGGTAGCGCACTTGACTGGGGGTCAAGGGGTCGAAGGTTCAAATCCTTTCGTTCCGACCATTTTTTATTATAAATATCAATTACTTATGATATTTTTGTTAAGTTGTGTATTAGCACAATACAAGAACAAAACGGACTATATATCCATCATTTTGAATAAAAGTCCGTCAAGAGTCCGTCACGAACTGGCTTTGTTCCTTACGCATTTCTAGAAATATTTTAAATATCTTATTTCACAGAAAAAGGCGCGAGCAAGAATGCAAATACATTCCTTAAAAAACCCCGCTTAAATAGCGAGGTTTCCATAAAAATGTTTTATTGTTAGTTTTTTGGAATTTATTTTTTCTTTAAAACGGCTTTTGCTTTCATGGTTTTTACCTGCTTATAACAAACCGAAAGAACCTGTTTAGGGCTAGATTTTTTTTCAATCATATCTACCACTCTGTTTGCAGAACAGGTTGCCTTATAAGTTTTACCACTGCCCATTGCCATTTTATTGGTCGATGGTCTTAACATTTCTGCTTTTTGAAGATCTTTCAATCGTGAGATAATTTTATCATCACTTGCACCAATTGGGGGAGCTATATAAGCACCACCGAACCAATCAGAAAGCACACAACCAGGCCAGTCATAATTTCTCGACATGCAATCATCAAAACTATCTGCATATGTCGGAGCTACAGAAACCCCAACAGTCATTAAAGTACCCATTGCAATTATTGTTTTTGTAATATTGTTCATAATCTTACCCTTTTAATTGAAAAGTATTTTTCATTTTTGTATGTAACAAAATCAATTTAGATAAGTTGTCCTGAACACAAACTGAATGCCTCGTTATGTTACGTTCATCTTGGAACATAGTATCTTTACTTTACTTTATTTTAACCTTAATCATCTAATAGCTTCAAATATAGAAATTAGCCGTTTTTAGCTCAGTAGGTAGAGCAACTGTCAAGTAAGCAGGAGGTCGGAAGTTCAACTCTTTCAGGCGGCACCAAAAGTCAAAAACACAATTTAAATTCTCACCTAATCGAACTTAGTTCGAATCATTCCCCCCTATTCATTTTCCATCCTGAGCCTGCATTTCTTTTCAGTCGTTTTTCCGCTTCCTGTTCAGCATAAAAACGACTGCTAATTAAGTAACTGTTCAACTTCCAGACGCGCAATTTGACAAATTTTCCATCACAATTTTTACAAACAAACTTGCCAGCCAAATCACTGAATTTGGCAATTTTTTTATCTTCTCTCAAAACACTTATATCTAGTTTATGGGTGTACGGGCATTCAAGACACATTGCCCACACTTGGTATTTCCGTGTATCAAAATCAAAAAGCGTTGTTAATTCGTGGTGTTCTTTATCTGGGTGCATGTAAGAACAAATAAAGAACAAAAAAGCCAAAGTCAAATTAAAACAGGTAAATTGAGGCCTGTTTTAACTTGAAAAAAACTCCCATATGAATAGGCACAATTAAATTTCCTTGGCTGACAGCCTCACTCTCAGGCACCTTACTTAGCGGAAAGAATGCCCGACAAATTAAAATAATATAGATTAATGAACACCATATTCCCCTCACAGACTTTAGTATAAAAAAATTGCAACCGCTTGAGTCACCGTAGTTTTTTTAATTAGACACGTTACTTGAAGTTTCATAAGCTGCCCCCATATCAACGAATTACAAAACCAATCAGGAAAAATGAACATGTTACTTGAAAAATTAAATTGGCGTTATGCGACTAAGCAAATGGATGCAACTAAAACAGTTCCAGACGACAAATTGAACAAAATTTTGGAAGCTATCAACATTGCCCCAACATCAAGTGGTCTTCAACCCTTTGAAATCATAGTTGTCACAGATAAAAAAATTAAAGCACAATTAAAAGAAGTTGGTTTTGACCAATCGCAGTTTGTAGATGGCTCACACATCATCATTTTTGCTGCATGGGATAATTACACAGAAAATCGTATAGATTCCTTTGTTGAGCTTATGGCTAAAGAACGTGGTGGCATTTCAGAGGGCCTAACCGCTTATTATGCAAACATTAAAAATATGTACCTGCCACGTCCAGAACAAGTGAATTTTGAGCACGCTGCACGCCAAACATATATTGCTTTGGGGTTCGGTCTTGTTGCAGCAGCATTTGAAGAAGTAGATGCGACACCAATGGAAGGTTTCATTCCTGCCAAGGTAGATGAAATTCTAGGCCTTTCAGCACGTGGTCTCAAATCCACTTCAATCATCGCATTAGGTTACAGAGATGTACAAAAAGATTGGTTAGCACCACTTAAAAAAGTACGTCGTCCACTAAGCGAAATCGTGACAAGACTAGATTAATACTTACAAAAACATGAACATCAATATGAGCATGTTAAAAAAGCGGTTGAGGCACGAGCCTCGACCGTAATATTAAAAACCATTAATTCTAAAAAGCATCGTTAATTTGGCTTTAGCAGCTTAACAATTGCCTTGTGCTTCTCCTTACAAACCTCATATTCAGTTTTCAGCTCAATAGTCTGAGAAACCAAATTACCAGCCTTAAACCTAAATTCAGGGCAAGGTATTCCTAGCTTTCCCGAATCGCTAATTATTGCCGATGTTTGACAACTTACGAGCATCAGCATCAGAAATTTTGCAATAATCAATTTCAATAGCTTCATTAACTTCCTTTCCTTTCTGTCGAATGTACTTTTCTGTTTGGTCAAACGCTTGGTTCACAAGCTTGGCCTTTACCTCATGCACCTTTACAGCCAATTTATAAGGCTCACGCCCATGGCTTATGCCCAACATATAGGCCACAAAGACGGCCACTGAAGAAATCAGCAGCCATTTGGGTATTAGGTTAAATAATCGCAATAAAAAATTAAATACCATCATTATCAATTTTCCTTTTTCGCTCAAATATCACATAAGAAAACACAGCAATAATGCCAAGCCCTGCCACCATCGGCCAACTAACGCTGTTTAAAAAACCGCCCAAATGGTCAGCAACATCACCGCCCTTGGCAGTCACTTCATTAACCCCATCTAGCACCTCTTTGGCCGCATCCAATTGCGTGGCACAAACCCCACCAACACCAATAAGGCTTGTGATATTGGTTTTACTATTCAGCATAGTTTTAACTGGTGGTGCATCCACAATTTGGGGCATTTCATCAACCGAATGATCGCTAAACAGCTCAGCTTCTTCATTTCTGCGCCGCGTTAAGCCTCTAAACACTTTTTTCTTAACTTTGTTCCACCGTCTAAACTGGTCAGCAGCAGCATCATAACGCCCTTCGTTAAGTCGTTTTAATAAGGTCGAAGTTCTAAATGCACCCGCACCAATATTATAAATAAAGCTCACAAGCGCATCAAATTGGTGTTGGTCAAGCGGCACGGTTACATGTTTTTCAATAGCATTCTGCGCCCAACGCACATCCTTTTTTAAAAATTCATGTGCAATTTGTTCGGTAATTTGGTCACCTTCCTTCACGCCATGCGTGTGGCCATAACCAATTGTCCAAACTTTTGCAGGGCAAAGATAAGCAGTCAGGCGCAAGCCCTCAAACCGCTTAATTAAATCTAGTCCAATGTTAGATATTTTCATTTTCAATTCTCCAAAAAAAATACCACTCAAAAATGGCGGCATATATTAAATTCTACAAATTTTTACAGGACAATTTATTTTTTGCCTCTGCTCCACATTCCAAAAACCACATCAATCACTTGTGGCCCTAAATAAGCAAGCACCGCAATTAAAGCCGTTTTCACATGCCCTGAAAGCCCTAGATATTCCGTCACACCTTCGGCAATAATCCCCATACAAACCGCAATTATTAAATCCCATATAAGCGCTTTGCCAAAAAAGTTTCGCTTGCCTTTTTTAACCTCACTTACATGAAAAATCATTCGCCCCGCCACAGCCGCAGCAGCTCCAAGCCCACCACCAAACAAATCGTTCAAAAACTCTGTTAATGAGTGATCCACCATAAAAACCTCATAATAAAAAAAATAAATACCCGCCACACCTTCAATCAGACAGGCATGTTTTAGTTGATTATCAAAATCCCCAATGGCAAAATACCAAATAAGAAATCAACAATATCACCCCTGCCTTGTTTCACGCCTTTGGTAAAATAACCAAGGTCAAATAGCTCCTTTAACAAAGCAGCTAACACAACTGCAAACGCAGTTAATTGCCAAGGCGCACCAAACATTTCAAATGCCCACACCGCAAGTGTGAACCAAAAAAAATGGTTCACCTTGTCACCAGCAATATAAAGGCTCGCTAATAATTTTTTCATGTTTCATGACCTTCCAAAATCCAAGCAATAAAAAAGGCAGCTAAAAAGCCACCCGCGAAATGTTTCACCTTATCTTTCTGTTCCCGCACCCAAGTCATACAATAGCCTCCCGCGCATCAGCTCGTTTTGTCGCCACATCAGCAGGAGTTATTACGCCAGTTTCAGCAAACCGCAACACATACCAATCAGTTGCAGCCAAATAAGCCAAAGCTGTTGCGTTAATTTCAATTTGAGGATCAACAATAGTGGGTTCGGGGGTAATAAATTCACCGCTAATATATGTCATACCCACACGTATATTTTCACTTGTCTCAACATAAATGTTCTCACTTCCATGTTGAACAACAATCTTTTCCAGTGTTGTATTCTTAGCAAGAAATCTAACAACACTATGCTCATTTAAAAATGCTATATTCATAGTTCTATCCTTCATAAACAATACCTAATGAACCAAATTGATCTGTTGGTGAAGAGTAGGCAACACCTTGATCTTTATGGACAACAAAAGTATCCCCTTGATTAACATAAAACGATCGGCTTTCCGTTAGGTTCAAGTTAATTGTGTTGCTACCCCCATACAGATGCCCAATAATCGCCGCCCAAGTAATGACTGAGGCATTTAATACCACGTAAAATCGCAGCACTTGTACATCGTTTGGTTTAAACAAAGTTAGATGGTATCTGTACCAACCCGCCTTATCAAAAGTAAAAAAGCCAGTCGAGGGGTTATATGAAATTCCTTCTTGTACATTTTGAGTATCCCATAGTAAAAAATCATTTCCTGCATAAGTTAGGCCGGCTTCTAATGTCATTTCAATACGGGGTTTGCCTACAGCCAAATTTTCCCTTGCAGCATGTTTATCAGCAACATCACCAAAATTTTGATCTATTGCAAGCTTGGTTTCAGCATTGTCATTGATCGCATTTAACTGCCCTACATTAACACCGTCACCATCAGCAACACCATCAGCCAAGTTAACAATTTTCTTACCATTCATCGGCAAATCATTAACAAAACCATTTACAACGGCCACACCACGCACATAAAGCTCAGCAGCCGCAGCCACTAACTCACTTGCAGCCGCACCAACAGCACTTTGCACAGCTTCATCTTTTGCAGCAACCGCAATTACCGATGCTTCACTCGCTGTATCTTTAGCGGCAACAGCGGTGTTTTTAGCCGTCACAGCCACTTGCTCAGCTTCCAACAATTGCGGGGCAATTTCATCCTGCAACTTGCGCATGCTTGGCAAGCTACCGCCTGCCCCATCATCAACATCGGTGTTTTTATCAGCCGATAATATTTGCGAAAACACATTAATTTGCGCCGTAATCCTAGTACCCGCAGCAATTAATTTTGCCACAGCATCACCCAATGCACTCATCGTTTCTTCTCCTAGTTGTAAACTCTATCATCATCCACAAAGCCGCTAATCAGCGCCCCTGCAGCGTTATATTTAATGTTTGTAATCCGCACCAAACACGGCTCATCATCCAAAACATTATAAAATGTTATTGTGTCGGGGCTTTCTGGCTCGTCAAAAAAGCTCACCATTTGCACGGCAACGCCATCAATCTTTGGCATTTCAGCCAAGGCAATGCTTTTACCATCACTGGCAATTGTCACGGCAATTTTTTGGCTAGCCCGCGCCTCACCCACGCGCAAAACAGCAAAGCCATAGGTTTTAGCAAGCGGTCGCTCCAAACCAATGTTAAGCCCGTCAACGCTGTAAATTCGCGCTGTCACACCTTCATCAATCAATCCATTTTGCAAAAACACACTATTACCAACATTAGGCAACAATCCATCAAGCTCAGTTTTAAAACTTGCATGAATCTTGCGGTATTTCATTGCCGCAACCATATGCGCAGCCAACGCCTTAATTGTAGCTAAATCCGTCACACCCTTTGCATCAACCACAAGCGGGTTATCACAAGTGCCGCTGCCATCAAGGTTTAAAATATAGTCATTATATTCCCAAACCCGCGCATCAATAAATTCAAGCTTCACACCATCATGTATCTCATCACTATTTGGCAAAGCATAACTAACATTCATGCTATCGCGCACCGTGTTAAACGGATTAAATTGGTGTTCACCCTGCCCCGCCACACCCGCAACAGTGCCAAAATTAGGTATGCCCTCGGCCATATCGCGTATAAAGCTAATCCTCGCCCCGCGCCTAATTGGCTTCACCCGCATGCCAAAGCAAACTTGCCCAAGCCAATCCCACCATTTCTTTTGGGTGTTAATGGTGGCATTAAACATCTCACCTTTAACCAAATTCATATTGTGCAAAAACCAAAGCGCGTCTAAATCAGCGTTTTTAGCAACCTCGCCAAAGCTGCCAAAATGTTCGTGCATAAAGTGATAGGCAACTTGGCTTGGCGTGTTGCTAAATTTCAGAGCATCATAAACAAAATTTGCACCAACCTTTTTAAAAGTATGAATTTTTCGTTTTACAACGGCGTTTAAAGTCAGGCTACCATTCACTGGCAACCGCTTCATTTGCCCCGCTTTTAACTTAGCAATCACACCATCAACATCACGCACAGTCGCGCCAAAACCGTTAAGTGATAAAATGCTAACACTTGTCGCAACATTACTATCATCACTCTTTTCAACCGTTCGCTTCAAACGCACTTGAACACGTTTATTAACGATGCTTGCCGGCACAGATTGTATCCCCGCCAACAATGTAAGGTCAGGCCAATTACCATCTACAAAAATCACTGTTGCATTGTAAGTTTCATTGTCGCCCAAATCACTCGGCTTAGCGGGCACTTTAACTTCAAAGTTACCACTCGCACCATTCGGCAAACCAACATCATCCACCACACGCCAATAAAGCTGCACACCTTGATGGTAATCATATTCATCAACTGCACCAGCCGTTGAGCTAACAACGCCAAATTCATTGCCAACACCACGCGCAAAACCAAGCCCAATTTCAAACAAAAACTGATAAATACCATCATTGTTCAAAGTTTCTTTGGGCGGGCAAAGGTCAAACCAACTGGTAAAACCCTCACCACTGCCCCACAAATCTTGTGAGGGCAAACCATCATCACGCGGCATCAACAATTCAATGCCTCGCGCTTCTGGCACATTAAAAACAGTGCCAACATCTCCATCTTGCTGATTAACAACCGTCAAATCAGTAAAATCACCAATTGGCGTATTGCCGAGGCGCATATCGCTAATGGTTGCCTGCCCAGCCGTGTAGTGGAAAGTCTCACTTAATTCTGGTTTGTTATTTATAAATCTTGTTTTTGGCGCAGCAATCAAGTCAGGAAAAACGCGCATTTCACCAAATACCTCGGCAATCGGTTGCCCAATACGAGCCACATTATTTTGCGGTTGCAATGTTTTAAATTGCTCGGCTTGCTCAGTCCCACTTTGTGGAAACAAGGCATTAATCGCCAAATTACCAACAAACAATAAACTCGCGCTCACAAGTTGCGTGGCAACAGCGGCAGTTAAAAAACCACCAGTCGCGCTCGCCAGAGCCGCACCAAGTGGCCCAGCAAAAACCGCCACACCAACAAGCAAAGCAATTTGCGCAATCATTCTAAAACCGTCTTTACTATCACCGCCCTTATCGCCGCCCGCTGCCAAAGCTTCAAACACAACGTTATCATTCGCAGTAACAATTTGTTGCCAATCATCAATCACCATTTTGCCGTTAATATGGGCAAGGCAGGCAACATTCCTGCCCATCATTTTAGTGGCTAATTTATCAAGGCTAATATGCTGTAAATTCTGGCTATAGCTCACATCATCATGGTGCAAACAGTCATTCAAGCAAGCTACATTCATCAGTCAAACCTTGTCTTATGTCGTAAAAATCTTATAATTTGTCGGCCACAATCAGCCATGTTCATTTCGCCAAGCGGCGTAAAAATCACACCACCCCCGCGCCCGCCAATGCCATCATCACAATGCAACACCCCGCCGCCCGTAATGGTTTCAACATAAATTCCAATATGGCTAACAGCGCGGCCAGTCCCCATCATCACAGCGTCACCCTCGCGCGGCGCAGCCACAACAAGCCAATCATCATCAACAACAGCAGCATAGTTTTTAAAAGCACCACGCACCGCCAACGCATTCAACGGGCTAACACCCGCTTCTGGCACAACAATGCCAAAATGTTTAAGCTGTACAAAGGCAAAAAAACCAATGCAATCAAACCCGCCCAAATCACGCCCAAGCGCAACAAATGGCAAACCAACATATTGCGCCCAAACATTCATAATAATCTCAATTTTTAATCGCCAACCTTTTGGCTGCGCCCACGCATAAACGGCCAGTCATCAAGGTTGTAGGTTTTTTTAGGAAACTTCACATTCACCAAATTAGGTGCATCAGCAATCAGCTCAATGCTAGCCATAGCGCCACTTAAATCAATCTTCTTCACCTGAAACTTTAACGCCTTATGAGCAATTTCAAGCTTCTCAGCTCCCAATATATAACCTCTAAAAGTCACATAAATTTTTTTGCCAGCTACCACAGCAGCCCGTGCATTGCGGCTAATTTCACGGTTAATATTGCTAATTTGTAAGTTAGCCCGCCGCCCACCTTTGTCGTTTTCAGGTGGCAATTCAATCTTAAATGGCAAATTCACAAATCGTGCAATCTGTCCGCCATTTACATTGGCCTCGGCTTCAATAATGCAATCTCTATATCCAACGTCATAATCATCATATTCAACATAACCCTCAGCCGAGCTACCATCATAAATATAAAGCTCATTGGCGTTGCCATCACCATCAACCAACCCATCATAATAAAGCGATAAAGTCCAAATCAGCACCACATCACCATTCACACGGGCAAACGCTGCCTTTATCGCGGCATTATGTTCTTGTGTTGTCATAATATTAGCCCTATTCAGCGCCAAGCGCCGCCCATGCGTTAAGTTTTGGTCGCAGTGTTAAATTATCCAAAAGGCGGTTTTGCTCATCAAGCTCATCCATATTGCCCGCATAAGTGGCAATACGTGTTAACTCAACCCAAGCGTCAAGTTGCGGCTGCAATGTAAAGTCACCAATGACCCGCGTTTGCACATAAAGCCCGTTTACGCTGTCCGCATGCGTCACAACATCAGCAAGCAAGGCCGCATCAGGTGATTTTGGCAAATTGCGTATGGCGAGGCTTAAACTAAGCTCCCAAAGCCCTGCCCCACCAACTTTTAATTGCACTTCACGAATTGGCGCCAAAAATTGCATCAAAGCCGCGCCATCATGTTGCGGTAAATAATCCCATGTAAAAAACTTAGCGCCTTGCTTGGCATCACCAACATAAAATTCTTGTAGCAGCAACCGCCCAATGTCAGTGCATTTCACAACAACCTGAGCATTAAAAAAGGGCGCATCATCATGCACCCTAATCTTATCGCCACCTTGTTCCATTTTGGTGCGCCTTGTGCCATCGGCCAACGCCCCACTTTGCCCATAAATAACACCAAGTATATGTTCGCTTTTTTCAGGAAAACTTACCATTTTTCACCCTCACATTCCGCTAGCAATCGCCATCGGCAAATTGCTATCACCATTGCCAATACGCTCTACAAGCGCATCCTCAACCATTTCACCAAAATCAATTTGAAGCTCATTTCCGTTTTGCTGCACTTGCATATTTGGCGGGGCATTGTTTATAGTAACACTCATGTTTACAAATGGTTGTTGAGATATATTAATGTTTTGCTGTACGTTATTTTGATTAGCAAAATCAATCTTATTGCCACTACCAACTGGCCGCATTTGCGCTGTATATTTAGCCGTTTTATTCGCATCAATTATTTGCCCGCTACCACTAGCCGTAAATAATTCGGGGCCACGTTCACCAACCAAATAAGTTTTACCCTGTTGCACTGGCCCGCCTTTTTCACGCGCCCCTGCAATGCCGCCACCAAGCCCCATGGCACTACCAAGCGCACTAAATAAGCCATCAATTGCCAAGCCGCTAAGCTTGTCAAATATCTTACTCATCATGTCATTCACCATGTCGGCAAGGCTTTTCATGGTAATTTTGCCATCCTTAAATATCTGGCTAAACACACCTTTTAGAGTCCCCTTAACACCATCCATAATAGTACCAACAACTTTGCCATAGTCAGAAGCAGAGGCTTTAGCTTGGTCATAAACACCTTTCACAGAGCCAACAGCATTATTATAAGTTTCTTGGTCAATCTTCCCTGCAGCTAACAAGCCATTCAGCTTAGCAACTTCGGCATTGTAACCAAATGTCGCTACCCGCGCACGGTCTGCTTCACTACCAAATTTCCCAATTAAAGACGTGGCCTCGTTGTCATTAGCACTAAGCGTAGAAGCCGAACCTTTTGCACCACCAGAACCACCACTTGCGCCCTTTCCAGTTTCAAGATCACGCGCAAGTTGTGCTTCTGAATCTGCAATACCCCGCGCCAGTAAATCCTTATCACCATAAGGCAAAGCCCCAACAGCCTGTTTCATTTCTTTCAACCGAGCCAAATGCCGCTCCATAGGCGTGCGTGTTCGGTCAAACAATTGAGTTAAGGTGTTAACTTGGTTTTTAACCGCCTGCACAGCACCCTTATTAGTTGCAACTTCAACAGTAGGAATTACGATCTTTTGTGCAGTTGGTGTTTTAGATTTAAACAACCGATTTCGTACACTTAAAGTACGCTCTTGTAACGCACGAGCTGCATCAACTTCCGCTTGCACATCCGCCCGCCCCTTTGTAATTTGATTGTATTTATCCTCCTGATAAGGCCTAAATTTACCGCTACCGTCTGGCATGTAAAAATCACCTTCACGCAACAGCTTTGCTGTCCGTCTCGTATGATCAATTTGCCGTGCCTCTGCCTGCGTCCGTGCCAAAATAGCCCACTTAGCGGCAGCATTAGCAGCTTTAAACCCTGCAACCCTTGCAGCTTCGCCCGCGGCAGCCTGCCCCGCAGCCGCTTGTCTGCCTGCATCACCCGCAAAGTTTTCCGCCTCAGCTAGTAAATTGGATGCTTCGGTCATCGCATCAATGGAATCTAAGCTCCCATCTAAATAAGCTTTTAAGGTTACAATCCCTGCACCCAACACGCCCGCCGCCAAAATCAATGGTGCTAAAGGCGAGGCAAGCACCGCCGCACCCATTGCCCAAATTGCAGCAACAACACCACCAGTTAAAACACCAGCCAACGCCCCTGCAGCAATTTCAACTGCAAGCAAATGCTCTGGTATGCTTTCGATTATTCCTGTTAGTCCCTCAAAACCACCAACAACAGTTTGGCTAATTTGATATATTTCATCCATTTTACCAATGGTCAATGTCATCGCGCCAGAAGCGCCAACCATGCTTTGGTCAATTCTTTTGGCAACATTTTCAAATTCGGCATCAATTTTTGCAGTTTGGCTATATAAGGCTTCAAAAACCCTAGCACTGGTTAGCTCGCCCTCACTGCCCATATGGCGCAATTTGCCAATACTAACATCCATGCCATCCGCAATGGCTTCGGCAAGCCGTGGCGCATTTTCTAATATAGATTTCAGTTCATCGCCTGCCAAACGGTCACTTGCTAAACCTTGTCCCAATTGTTGTATTGCACTAGCGGCCTCTTGTGCTGTTGTGCCACCAATTGCCATGGATTTGTTAATATTACTAACCACTTGCAAGCGTTCATTTTCGCTTTTATTCAAATGTTTAGTTGATCTACTTATCCGAGCATATGCGTTAACAGTGGCATCTAGCCCCCCATATGTTCTTTTCGCAAGCGCATAATTTTTAGCCATGGCATCATTAACGTTGCCATGTTCTCCAACAATCAGCTTTAATTGGCTTTGCAAGCTCGAATAATTATCTAAATGGTGCTTAATTCCCCCAGCGGCAAAAGCCCCTGTAATCGCCAAACCTAAGCCAACATGCAATAATTGCATATTTTTAATTTGTGCCGATAATCGCTTATAAACACCAATTTGTTTAGTTGCCGCAACAGCAGCCCCTAAATGCAAAACTTTAGCTTTAGCAACTGCACGGTTAAAAGTTTCTTGGTTAATCGCCCCAACCTTCAGAAGCCCTTTTAATTTATGCAGCTCTATTTCATAACGCTCCGTACCAGTGCGCACACTTGCCAAAACCGCTGCGCCATTTTTATACTTTTTAGCAAGTTCAGCCTCTTGCTTGGCTCTTTTTTGCGCCACAACACCGCCTGAAAAAGCTTCATTTCTAACCCGAATCATTTCGGCGCGGTATTCTTTTGAGTTAATCAAACCGTGCTTCAACATGTCATTGAGCGATTTTTGCTCCATTTTATATTTTTGCGTAGCGCTTCTGTGGCGGTCTGTAATTTGCGCCGATTTGCGCAGTAACGAAACATACCCCTTTGCACCAGAATTATCATAAAGTTTGGAAAGCTCTTTTTTAAGACTTTTTGTTTGCTGCGATGCTTCACCCATACTACGGGTAACAAGCTTTTCCATATTGCCAAGTTGCTTCTGCAATGTTTTGGTGGAAGCTTCAATTTGGATATTCAGTTTTTGATCGTCAGAGCCAGCCATACTTAATTATTAGCTAAGCTATTTTTGCAAGCTCAACCAACCTCTCTTTTGTCATTACATTATTATTTTCGGGTTCAATGCCTTGGTTAAGCATCCAAACCTTATTACACGCCCTGAATTCAAGCGAGGTCATTGCCCAAAAAACAGCGGGCGAAATGTTGAAATTCACAACCGCAAACCCCAACATTTCGTAATAATCAACCACGTCTATTTTTTGGGTTTTTTGGGCGCTGTCTTTTTTGGCGGAGTTTCCGCTGCAGTTTCATCTTCGACAAACTCAGGAGGGTTTGCCAAATTAGTGCCAAATGTGCCGTCTGTTAATTCAAGCATAAGCTTAAAAACAGGTTGAAATGACATCGTGCCAAAATCAATACCAAGTTTGCGATGCTTGGAAATAATTTTCATCATTTTCAATAGCTTCGAACCATCTTGATTCTTGATAATTTCATCAATTACAACAGCGCAGGCCACGCCCATTTCAGTCTGCACAACATCTTGCGTGGCTAAGTCAAGTTTTATAACTTTGCCACAAAACTCAATTTCTCCCTGCCCCAACGGAACAGATTCTTCATTAATTTTAGTCATTCTAATTCCAATAGTTAAAGGTTAAGCAGCTACAAAAGTAACTTTGCCTGCAGGCTTAAAGCTAACGGACATTTTAAGAGGATCTTCTAACCCGCCAGTAAATGTAAGCTTTTCAATAAGCCAACCAACCGCATTAGAAAATACGCCAATACCCGGCACGCTAATAACGCCAGCAATCGGTTGCCCCGCTTGTCGTGCTGCCAAAAACAACGTTTTATCAGCACCCGAAACCATAAAACCGTCACCTTCAAAGCTATGGCTTTTAACACCAGCAACATATGTTTCATCTGGAGTTGCTGACAAATCACTTGCATCGGGCATTGTGGTTTCAACCATATTTGTGCCCAAATCAAAAGATGTAGAAACCCAGCCTGCGCTAATAATATACTGCCCAGCGTTTTGTGGGTCGCCGACCTTAAACGCCATTTCGCGACCATTTTCAGTAGCCATATCAATTTTCCTTGTGTAATAACGCGTTAAAGCGTGTCATTGTTACGCTGCCCTCACCATCGCGGTTAAAGCCTGCATTTTCTGCAACAATGGTCATAATCAATTGAGTTGCACCAACAACACCAAAAGCCTCATTTACCAAAATTTCAGAAATTTCTTGCCGAATATCCAAACTACCTTTCAACGTTTCGGCATCGTCGAAAATCTTAATTGTAAATTGCTCATGCGCTCCGTAAACCAAGGCCGCATGGTCAGTTCTATTGTTAAAGTCACCAATTAATACATAGGGCTTAGCAACACCTTGTGGCACATAGCTAAAAACGCGCTTTTCACAAATATTTGCTGTTACGAGCGCAAGCGTAACCGCCTCCGCCAATGGCACAGTAAAAAAACTCATAATTTCACCTAATCTATTTTCCTAAAAATGCTTTTTTTGCAGCATTTCGGCTCGCTCGCATAATTCGGGTTCTCACCCTTTTTCTAATGGCATGCCATGCAACATAAAAACTTGGCAACTTTCCAACATGTCCAACAATTTGCCCCGACTTTGTAACTTGATCATGCCCCAACTCCACAAATGTGGCATAAAAAGTATCGTTCAAAACCGTAACTGAAATATTATATCTTTTTTCATCGCTGCCTCTAATCGACCGCTCAACCAATTTGGTATCAAGCTTATAAATACCTTCAACCAATTGCCCCGTATGCCCATTTTGCGCAAATGATTTTGCCAAATCAACAAGCTCATCAGCACCAATATCAACGGCAATTTCACAGGCCTCTTCAATTTCGGCAGGCATTCGCAATAAGTTGCGGCTTAGTTTTTTAAGTCCAATCACATCCTCACCCACAAAATCAGCCCTCAGTTAATGTCACTTCATATTCAGCATAAACATCACCAATTGGCTTAAAATGTTCCACATTTAAATACAATTCGCGGTCTCTATTTGTTACCCAAATAAAACGGTCACCTTGCTTAACACCGCCAACATGGGCATCTGCAAAAGCATTGCGCCAAGTAACAATTTTGTAAACACCAACAGCCTTCTTACCGCCTTCAATCAACCCGCTCTTATCGCGCAAAGGCGTAATAACAGCCCGTGAAAGCTGCAAATCTGCAAACTCACCACTTTGACCGCCCACACTATCAGTCACAACAACTTTACGTTGCAGCATTATCGCTTCAACTAAATTCATATTTTCACCCATAAAAAAAACCGCTCCAAAAAGGAACGGTTACATAAATAAAATATTCAAAACTCCATCAACTAAATCGACTTAAACCGCCTCATAAGGCTCTCAACGCCCATCGGCAATTCGTTTAGCTTTGGCTTCAGAGCGGCGGCACTTTCTTTGTACCACAAGCCCACAATCAGTTTTAGAGCCTGTTCAATGCATAACAGCCAAAGTTCGTCCTCACCCTCTTGATACCCTGCATTGTAAATAACGGTAATTTCGCCAAATTTGCCAAAATGTTGCGGCCAGCTAAATCCATCACGCAGGCTCATATTTTCAAAACTCGGCACGTCCTGTGCAAACCTCACTTTGGCAATATCAAATGATTGCGATGTACCATCAGCATCAAAATAATTAATCGCCAAAAGTTCCATGTTATTTGCACGTTTCAGCACCATACGTTTGCCAAAATCAGCAAAAACCATCATACAAACAGTCCGCAAAATGCAAATGCCGTAATCGTTTTCCAACAGCGCAATCGCACTAGCCAAAAAACCCTCAATTTTCAGATCATCCAAGTCATGCGTCACCCCTAAATTCATTTTTAATTGAGAAAGCTCAAGGTTAACACCCGCCTCACTCGTACCAATGCGCAAAGTTCCATCACTCATTTTTTCACCATTCATTAATTTTTAAGGGTAACACAAACCAACCAAGCAACACTATTTTTGCTTTTTAGGCATTCTCTTGGTTTTCTTGCCATCCACGGCAATATCAACAGCGGGAGCAACTTCTTCGGCAACGGGAGCACCATCAATATTAGGCGGCAAAGCCTCACCAATGCCATCAACTTGACGAACACCATAGCTAGCCTCACCAGCCTGGTCAACACTCTCAACAGTTTCCGCATTTTCTTCGGTAACCGTCTGGCCATCCCCATTTTTGTCAGGCGATGCACCTTCATTTTCCGCATTAAATTCGGCAACTCGATCATCAACTGATTCTTCATCATTTAGCATTGGTAAGTTCCGCATGTCCGCAATCACTTTTTCAAGCTCAGTATTCTCGCCAACCAACCCAGCAATCCGCGCCTCATCAGCAACCTTAATTTCAGTCATCCCCGCATTGTGTTTTCCAAGCTCAACAACTTCAACTTCCAAAACGCCAACACGCGCAAGCGCATCATCAAGCGAGCCTTTACAATCAAGTAACTCATCTTTCAGGCCAACAATTTCAACGGTTTGCTCTTTAATATGTTGAGTTTCTTTACCCTTTTTAGCAGCAGGCACAGCCACCTTTGCGGCAATAAACATATCAGCCGTTTTAGGCGTTAAAGAAACCAGTTGCCCAGCAGTGTAATTAACATCAACACCATCATCGGGGTTTGTTCCGCTCAATGAGGTCGTAAATTCAATAGTTTTCATTTCAATTATCCATATAAAAAAGCGCAGCCAAAAAAAGGCTGCGCCACAACATTAAAATCAAAAAAAACTAAGCGTGCATTTCTAGTTTTTTCACAGTCTGGCCTTGGTAATCTTCCAAATAACCGTCACCACGCTTTAGAGTTAAAAAGCCTGTTTGGTCTTTGTCGGCATAATTACTATCGTCAAAGCGTTTCAATGAGCCGCCAATAACATCACGAATGCGATAGTTATTAAGCTTGCCAAATATAATGGGAAACTTGCCAGCGGCCACATCATCCATTGACTGATTAATGTAATATGGATAGCCCAAAATCATCGCAGGCTCGCCCGTATCAGTTGCACCTTTCCAAACAAAACTACCATCAGAATTTTTAAGCTTTTTAATCAGCTTCAAAGTTGCATCATTGAATGACCACGCAATCCCATCACCTTCGCGGATAGATGGATCAAGGCTATGCTCTAAATCAATCAGCTCATTAAAGGTAATTGCAGACGGTAAATCAGTAACTTTACCAAGTGACGCGCTAGTCACAATACCTTTAGGTTGATTTGCACCCGTGCCATTTACAAATAATTTGTTTTCAAGTTTCCAAATTCGGCGCGATAATGCGCTTGTAACTTTAGCAACAATGTCATGAGCACTATCTTGAATAACAGTGTTGTGCAATGGCACAATTTTAGATGAGAACACATAAGATTTTACACTAATTTGCCCAATTGTCGGAATATCACCGCCAGCAGCAGTATCTTCTACACCAAGTAATTCACCAACATTATCTTCATCATCAAATGTTGTTTCAGTTTGTTCGCGGCCATCAGCAGTTGTATACGCAGTGGCATATTTACGAATACCACCATTAGATTGAATGTTATCAATTAATTTTGTACCAAAAGTAGTTGGCACTAAATAACCACCTTTTGCAGCTTCATCAGGTCGCAACATGTCATTATCAATTTTAAGTTTTTTGATAAATGCGCGATCATCATCCGATAAAGCCTCAACACCAAACCGTAAAACATTCGAAAAGACTTCATGATGTCGATCAAGATCATTTATAATCTGATCAGTAGTTTGCCGTTTATTATCAGCCAATACATTCACAAAATCGGCTTGCTTTTCTTCTTGCGCCAAGGCAGTGCCAATTGCACCAATTTGCAAATCAATTAACTCAACTTTATCGTTAAGTTCACCAACTTTTGCTTGGTCAGCAGCACCAAAATCCGCTTTATTCGAAACGGTTTTCATTTCGTCTGTTAGTTCTTTACGTTGGTTACGTAATTCGTTCAAAAATTTAGCCATTCTATTTTTCCCATAAAAAAACCGCCTAAAAAAGGCGGTTGGTTAGTTCAAGCGAGCTTAATGCTCAGTTTTTAAGCAATAGCGCTTAATTCAGCAGCACGGGCAATAGCCTGCGCCTGTAATTGGTTGTAATTTACAATTGTTTCAATTGGCGGCTCATTGGATGCAATCTCAACGATATTCTTGGCAATGGGCAATTTGGATTTGTTTTTCAGTTCATCAACATGCCCGCTATTATTTCGTGTTTCAACAATCTCATCAATAAAGCCAGCCTCTAATGCTTCATTAGCATCCATCATTGTCTCAACATTCATAAGCTCAAGCATATCAGCTTGTTTACCACCCGTTTTTGCGGCGTAATCATCGGCTATAGTATTGGTGATTTTTTCCAATAGTTCACCCTGCTTTTGCATGTCAACAAAATCGCCCCAGCAAAAACCTGTTGCATTATGTATCACAAAATAACCGCCATCATTCATGGCAACGCTTTCACACGCACAAGCAATAAAGGTTGCAGCACTCGCACAGAGCCCATCAATTAATGCCGTAACTTTTCCTGTATGCGCAACAATAGCTCCAATCATTGCCCGCGCCTGCATCACATCACCGCCGGCACAATTAAAATGCAAAACAACATCTTTGTTTTCAGCTTTTTCAAATGCTTTTGTCACCGCCTTAGCCGTAATGCCGTAATAAGCGCTAATTTCATCATCAATGTAAATATGCACCACATCATCAAGGTTTTTAACATGCAAGCCTTTGTCATCAGCTTTATTCAAAATACGGTCAACGAAATGCAAACCGCTAGAAACTCCTTCAATTTGGCTCTTTGCGGCGCCAATATTTAGCTTATTCACAATCACCGCGCCCGCCAATGCCAATGCACCCACAAAACCTCGTTGCATCATTTTTTCTTTAGCCATCTTACTCACCTTCATCTTTTTTAGGTTTCAGTTTATTGTCAATTTTTTCTACTGGCTGATACAGTTTATCAGCCTGAGGGTCTTCATTCCGAGGCAGGCCATTTTTATCTCTAATTTCATTTTGTGTCATTACGCCAGGAATCTGATTACCACCAACAGACGCTGAATCTGCTTTAGTCGAGGCCTCTAAATCGCTTTTTGTTAATCCACTTCGGTTAAAGCGCATTTCGAAACCAGTGTTATCGGTAAACAACTTAATCTTAACTTCATTTTCAATTTTCTGTAAAATTGGGTTTAAAGTCAGATTTATGAAAAACTTAAATTGCTCGCCAACACCTTTGCCAAAACTGGTTTGTTTGTCCAAACTGCCAATCATAACCATCGGCACACCGAATAAGCGGCATATTTGCTCAACACTAAATTTACGGGTTTCAAGCGTGTTAGCATCCTGCGCACTTAGAGTTAAACGCTTGTGAGTTCCGCCATTGGTGATAACAGCAACTTTTTTAAACCCATCTGCACCACCATGGTCAAGCGCTAAATCATCTTTAAACTTCTTGATCTGTTCTGATGATGGATCATGTGGAAACTCAACAATGTCTTTAATTTGTCCACCAGTTTCAAAATAAGATTTTGAGTATTTTTCCTCAATTGTCCCAACTGCAATACTACGCCCTGAAATTTGAATAGGCGTTTCACCAAGCAAATCAGCACTACCGAAATTTCTAAAATGCAGCATATCCGACTGGTCAACAATGTCAGTTCCACCCCATGGGTTTGTTACCAAATATATGAGTTTTGGGTTAAGTTCTTTTGTAACTTTAACTCTAACATCGTGATCGCTGCATCTAATTAATGCAGTCACTTCACTGCCTAAATTCTTACGAATTATCCGCACATAAGCACGGCCAACATAATCCATATCAATAATGACTTGTTCCCACATCTCACGTGCCGAAACCAAATTATTTGGCTTAACATCTAGTAAATCATGCAAGTCATGGTCGTTATTTTTCACATGCGTTGCAGCATTTTCAATGTTAATTCGTAAAGAACCAATGATTCCAGATCTAACTTTCACGCAACCGAAAACAACACTATGTTGCATAGCAGCTTCTGGTGAAACAAAATCACCACCCTCACCACGCAACCAATCAGGGCTAAGCAAATCAACCGCATGCCCCAAATTGGAATATGATTTATTGACAATCTCAACCTTTTTCTTGCCGCCAAATATATTGCTTAAAATTCCCATAACCAAACTTTCAATAAATCAATAAACACCACCAAGACCTTGCGATGGCGCGACATTCTCAATCTGTTCAGCGCACAACCTTGCATTGGCATGAATTATCGCATCCATCCCATCAATTTTATTGTGGCTGTCCTGATCTTCTTTTTTGGCTAACAATGAGCCGTCTAATTTTCTGGTCACATGCACATTGCCCGCCTGCCATTCAAGCACGGGGCAACCATCATATTCAAATTCACCAGATATTATTCTATCTTCAAGGTCGCTGGTAGCAGTCCCAACGTTATGAGTGTTTTTCTTAAAAACATATGACATGAGCCTGTGAGAATCTTCATATTTTTCTTCGATTTTTGCCGCCAACTGATCACCGCCGCCAAAAAAGTCAAAAACAACCTCATTGGGATTAACGGCTTCGATCAAAGCAAATATATCATCTTCCAAATCATTGGTAGAAATCCGCGCTCCATCAATTTCATTCAAATACCCATGTTCCCGCCACAAAACATATTGGGCATGGTTTGGGTTTTTCCTGTCCATAATTGTGCCATTTGGCAAATATTGATAAACAATTGCACAAAGCTTATTTTGTTCATCACGCCAACAAATAGCGACGGCGGTCATATCCTTTAACGAGCTTAAATCAATTCCAATTTTCACAACGCCATTATTGGCAACATGCTCATCAAGCTTATCCATCAAATCAGGATTAGAGCATTTTTTAAATTGCGTCATATTCAGCCAACAAGCACTGCCACCAATAAACACATTCATGTGTTTGGTTTTATACTCGGCTAAATTTGCCTCATTATCATTTGCGCCTTGCGCCTGAATCCTAAAGTTGCTTATCGGTATTGAAACCCCAAGCAACGGGTTCGCTTTGCGCCAATTCCGTTCATCAAAAATGTCATCACCATCATCAATGGTGTAAACCATGACAAAATACTGATCGTTAGTAATTTTGCCGTTCAAAATATCAACGCACATTTTATATTCGGTGTAACAGGCACTAATCAAGTTATGCCCAGCCGTTGTAATAATCAGCATCATCCAGTTTTTACGAGCGCCAAAGGCCGATTTTATAACATCAAATAAATCTCGTTTCTGATGAGCATGAAACTCATCTAAAATTGCAAAATGCGGGTTAAGGCCATCTTGAGTTTTTGCGTCATTACTAAGCGCTTTAACCACACCGCCGCCCTTGCGACAGTATATTTTTTTCTTATCGACCTTAAGCCCAAATTGCCTACACATAGATGGCAAAGCCAATGCCATGCGCCGCATCATATCAAGCACAATCTCGGCTTGCTCGGTTTTGGTAGCCGCGGTAACCACTTGCGCCCCAAGTTCATTTTCCTTGGTTAGCGCATATAAGCCCAATATCGCGGCATTGGTAGATTTTGCATTTTTACGAGCAAACCCCAAATAGGCGTTTTTAAATCGCTTAACTCGCCAGTCAGCTTTATGCCGCCAACCGATAAGGCTGCCAAATATAAAAACTTGCGTCTCATGCAACACAATGGTTGGAATATCCCAATTGCCATCTACATGCTTTATTTTTTCTGCAAAGTTGCAAATATCGGCAACAAAATACGGGTCAAAATAATATGGGAAATCATCACTTTTAGATTTTTCCAAATCGTCCAAATGACGCTGGCAAGCCAATCGTTCATTAATTCCATATACCTTGGCTTTAAGGTCAGCCGTAACTTTTGAAACATAAGCGTCAATGACGGCAATAAAATCCTTCGATTCCCTTGCTGTTTTTTTGACTGCCATTTAATTTTACCATTTATCGTCGTCAAACAAATCCTTCTGGTCAGGATTTTTAAGCCGCAACTCACTAACTGCATCAAGCCCAAAGGCCGAAACAAAACTAGATATTTCTTTGTTGTAAGCTGTCACCGTTGGAATAAGTGCGTGTGGCTTTTTTTGAGTGCCATTTCGCCCCTTTGCTTCCCAAGTCAAACCATCTTCACTAATTTGCTGCACTGCCCGTCTGAAAATAACAATAATCGGCACAATGCTAACAATTCGCAGCATATTCTTTTCAACCAAGAGCCCCACTTGATTGACCATGCTAGCAATCTCAAACCAAATTGTTTGGTGATATATTTCAAACTCCAGAGGGCATAGTTTTTTGATAGCTTCATCACTCAGTTTTTCAACTTCATCAATGGCAGTTTCATCACCAACCATTTTCTTACTTGGGTGCAAAGGAGTAACATTACTTGGGTTACGCCCTGCCATTTCAAACACTCCTAATATAATATTCCTAATAAATTCAATGGGTTTTCAATTTCTAAAAAACCAATTCACAAAATACTTCGTATACCCCAACGGTCTAGGCGACAAAGGCCAATAACCTTTTACCCCCGCCCCCCTTTGGGTTGAAAATCACAATAAAATCAGGTATTTGAATAAAATTACATCAATTCATCGCGGGTTTGATATTTCAACACCGATTCCGATCAGTGCCTCATCAGGCTTCAAGCCCTTTGCCCATGCCGTTTCAATTTTAAACTTGTCCTTGTCATGGTGGTGCTTGCAAAGCGGTTGCCAATTGCTGCGCTTCCAAAACTTTTTCTTATCACCCTTATGCGGTTTGATATGATCAATCACATTCGCTGACGTCACCAGTCCAATCAACTCACAAAACAAACACAGGGGATTATCAGCCAGCCAAAGCAACCGTTCACGCTGCCACTTGCCACCATAACCACGCTTGGCCGATGAGCCACGCTTGCCATCATAAAGTTTACTCGCCACCGATTGCGTGTTGCCAATTGCCGATAGATCAACATCAGGCGTTTTGCAAAATGGTGAATGAACACAATCCCTAATCATGTGAGGGCAACCGCGTTTCTTGCATTTCTTCGGTGCAGCTCTCATAATCACTCATCATATTATTTTAAAATTCAGACACAAAAAAAGAGCGCCACCAAAACGGTTAGCACTCTTATATAATTTGTTTCACCCTTGTTCGGGCGGTTCTTCTGCTGCCCCGAAATGTCAACCGAATTGGGACAAAAGTCAATAACCTAAATTTAATTAACTTTCAGATACTATAATAAACCGTTCCAAATCAGATAGTTGCATTGTGAGTAACTTTAAGTCAGCATGCCAACGATCATAATCCGATAACATCATAGCCATAAAATGCTCACTGTAAACTGGCTTAATATTGCAAACTTTAATCCGCACTCGCTTGCGAACACCATCAACATTTTCATAAATCCGATCGACAGTTTTACGCTTGCCATGCCTGTCAAATATTGGCGTGATAACCTCACCCTGCGCATTCACATGATGCCATTGCTGAACAACCTTGTAAGGCTCATCCCCACGCTTGGCGCTATCAGTAATCAACTGCCTAGCATGCAATCCAAGCCCCTGCACGGCAATGCCAACCCGCAAAGCATCCATCGGCAAATCAACAGCAACACCGCCACCACCATCCACACGGCCACCAAACACACACTGGTCAATCAACGCGCCAAGTTGGCTTTTCATGCCGCCAACGCGCTCATGCTCGGCCTCAATCCACTCCAACACGCCCCAATCTTTTATTGCCCAAATCAATAAATCCGCAATCGTAATTTCAACCCTAGCACCCGCCAAAGCATCCACCCGAACCGATGCCACACCACCGACTGTCTCAACATTTTTCTTGCTCGCAAAACTCATTCTCAAATCCAATTCTAGATTATATTACCACTACCAAACCAACGCATTCCCATTGCCAAGCCTACAACCCAAACAAGATTTCTGCCTTTACGAGTTTTTTCTCAAACCCGTTGATGCAGATGTGTTTATCAATCCCACCAACATCAAACGGCTTGCCGTGCATGGCGTGGCTGAACAATGCCGAGTGAGCCACATAGGCAAGCTCGTCTAGCATGCCAAGCCGTTCTGCCCGTTCGGTAATGTTGGTTTTGGTTAGGTAATCATCCACCAAAGTCATAGCTTTGCCCATCAGGCTACCAGCATCATTTTTTTGTTTTTGGCGATATTCCGAAATTTTGCTCCGAAATTCTTTTTGTTCAACGGTAAATTTCTTTTCGTTAATCGGGTCGGTTGCGGCCTTCACGCGCTCGCTCACGCTAAGTGACGGTTCTAGTGACGGTTCAGCTTCTATATGTAAGCCGCACACCTGCGGTGTAACCTTCGGGCGCTCTGCGGTGTAACTTTCATTCGTAAGCCGCTCCCCTGCGGTGTAACTTTGCCCATTGTTAGGCCGCTCCCCTGCGGTGTTACTTTCCTCATTTTCAGGCATTTCTTCGCCTTCAATGTTAGGCCGCTCGTTGCGGTGTAACTTTATTTCACTTACATCACTCCAAAACAGCCTGTTACTTGCCATACAGAGTATAATTAAATCAGTTTGGCGCTTGCGGTCTTTATTTGCCCGCCGCTGCCGAATAATAGTTCCATTTTCTTCTAATTTTTTTAAATGCCGCTGCACTGTATCAAGCGAACATTCTGTATCAGTCGCGAGCCTATCTTGTGACGGCCAACAGACCCCATCTTCATCAGCGTAATTGGCAACCGCGTATAAAATACACTTCGTTACAGTGCTACCCGTCACCACATCTTGCGCCCATCCTGTTGATTTCCAGCTCATATTAATCACCATTCATTGCGCTAAATATTTTATCTAAATCAGGTAATTTAAAACCAGTGGGATATTCCAAAATATAAATATCCGAAGCGTCATAACTACCCCGTGAACGCATAATAATTTTAACAAAACTATTGCTATTATCAAAATCATCCCCACCCAACAAATCAACAACATCGGCAACCACCATAGGGTTCATGCCCGTTAATTTGGCAATGTTGTTAATTGATATGCGGCACTCAAAATGCCGTGGCACAGGGCATAACTGCGCCACATGCCCAATCACATGCAAAACATGCTTTTCTTGATGGGTAAAACCATCCTGCAGGCACATAGCCCGCCGCCATTCCAAAGTATTCGTAACCATCCAAAAATCCAATATCCGCCCAAACGCAGGCAACAAAAATCAATGCCATAAAAAACAGGCACAAAAAAACACGCAAAACTAGTCTAAAATTTACTCAATAATCAGAGTTGTTTGTCACGGCCAAATCATGGGTTGCCCTCCCCAATTCTAATTTCCATATGCCTAAGCCTCATCGTAGTAATTGCACTTTCGCGCACCAAAGCCTCAATCACTTCATTGGTGTCACACTGCACCGTCAAAAACAGCGCTTCCTTAACCATTTGGTCTTGACCCAAGTCAGTATTCAAAATATCGTATATTTTGTTTCTTAAGTTATTTTTTTGCTTCATATCCATAAGGTTTTTTCCATGCTAAATATTGTTGAAATTTGCGGTCATTGCTCTCGTGAAACGGCACTCAAAATTGTCAGCATCAATACCAAACAACTTAATTCTCATTATAAAATTGAAAAACTTGAAGCATCTCGAACGGACCGTGATTCTAGTATTTCCGCAAGCAGGGCTGCACTTGTTGAATGTCCACTTTGTCAAAATTTCAGTTTGGTAAATTTCTTTTCTAATGAATTCTATTTTCAAAAATTCAAATCCTATATCAAAGATACCAATAGCCGCTGTACAGATATTCATGAATTTTCGTTTGACACCATCTACCCATCCGCACCAAGTGCCGCAAATCATAGATTTTGGCCAGAAGAACTCATACAACCGTTTTTGGATGCCCAAACAATGGTTAGAAACGCCTCCACACCAGCATTTGCTCTTACATCCATTAGGACAGTCCTTGAGGCCGCAACAAGACTTCTGCACACGCCTGACAAAGGGAACCTTAAAACAAAAATCGATTTTTTGAGGGAAAACGGCACAATCACAGAAGGTATGAAAACATGGGCGCATGATCTTAGGCTCGATGGCAACAGGGGCACCCATGAGCTGGGCGGCAACATACTCGAAGCCCGCGCAAACTTGTCTTTCCTTCGCCAATTTTTGGACTTGTGCTTCACCCTTCCTGCCACCATTGAGAGAAAAAAGACAGATGCAAAAACTGTTGCCGATTCCGAATAATTTCATACCTCACCCCGCAATTCCGCGCCAAGGCCGTTCAGCGCATTCATCTGCGCTTCTAGGCCTTTAAATTCACAATGTAGGTTAGATGTTTGGCACATAATGGCGCGGCTAAAGGCATCGGCACGATGGCTTATTGTGGCCTCTAGCACCAATTCGAGCGCATTTAATTGCTCACCCACCAAATAGGCGGCAAGCTGCACGTCAGTAATTAAATCTTGAATTTCAGATACACTTTGAGTGTTCATCGAAACGGCCTGTATTTTGAGGCCTAGCCATATTCTACTAAAAATAATGGTGAGGCGTTTACAAGTTAGTAGACCGATTACAGGAAACGGCGCACGTAAGTGCCTCGTAAACGCCCCATAAATACGTCCATTCGCTGAACGTAAAAAAACACGCTTTAAGGGCGTGTAGAGCGCCTGTAAAATCGAGCTACTAAACTCGGCACAGCTATTGCTATGCACAACCACCATGCGCTCTAAATTATTATTTGTCAACTGAGCATAATTTGCCGATCCAATTATCATCCCACACGCCCTACTTGTGAAAGTCTAATCGTTAGCTTATTATGAATGGCATATTTTATGTTATTTTGAAGGAACTTTTCATGGCCGGTACCGAAAAAACCACGCAAGTTATTCAAGTAGTTAAAGCCGAGACTGAATCCATCAACCAACTTGCTACTGCAAAAATTGATGCGGCAAATATATTGGCAAATGCTATGAAGGATAATACAGAATCTTTTGAAAGCTTGTCCCATAATTACAATATAATAAATACATTTATTCAAGAAAAATTGATACCCCTGGTAGACCAATCTATTGGTTATGATTATTTGGGAACGGGTACGGTTATAGCAGCGACTGCGGTTGCAATTGCGTATTTCCGGCAGGTAAATACCATGCAAGATCAGGTAAAAGAACTTGAAAAACAAACGATTGAGATCGAACAGCACAACATCTCTGAACAGTATTGGAATGCTATTAAAATGCTCGATCCTACCGCTGGAATTATTGGAAACAACGCTGCCCTTAAAACGATAAAATTTATAACAATCAATAACCCTGCCAAATACTACTCTGATACAATTAGTACTTTGATAATTATTGGCCGAGTGTTTAGTGATCGGCTCAATACTGATTTTTTTGAACTTGGACGCAATGAGTATATGGTTATGAGCGACGACCAGTTTATGGAACATTTTGAGAAATTTGTTAAAGACCCAACTTTGAAACAAGACGGTATTAAGACAAGCGAAATCGAAATATCTCATCTTGTTTTTGAAGTGCTCAACTGTATTTTTGAAATACATCACCACGATAACTGTACGGCTTTTCGACCGCAAACAGACCAAACACAAGATTTGATAAAAATCACAGGCTTCAAAATTCCATACCCAGAACTCAAAATCGGCACAAGTTATCGCAAGCATTCTATATCTAAGCGGAACCTTGACAGGTTTATTTTTGAAGACTGTAATCTCTATGGTATCACATTTAACTACTGTGACCTTGCTAATTGCGAATTTCTGTTTTCCAAATACGTAAACATCAGGGAATCTCGATTGAACTTTAAAACTGTTTTGGACAACATAACTGGTACAGCGCACGCTATCAATGCACACATTTTTTTCGAAGAGTGCTACGCATGGGACAATGAGATTGCGCCTATTGAGAACGCTTTTAAAATGCGGAATTATACCCCAGAAGAATTTCCTGATATTACAGAAATGAATATGGAAGATTTCGGGCAGGTTTGGGAAAAGTTGGACTTTCCAAAAATTCCTAGTAGTTGGCATCTGTATAAAAAGGAAACGCGTACGCCTGATGGCAATATGCGTGACATACAAGATTTGTGAATGCGCAAGCAGTATCAATGCCTGTTTTTGAAGATTAGTCATAATGCCCATCCCGAACTTTTTTAATCCCCGCCAAACGCCTTGCTTTACATTCTTCAAATGTTGGCGGTGTTATGTTTGGAAACCTCAAAGCTAGATCTTGTACGATTCGCTTTAAAAGCTCCTCACGCCGCTTATTTTCAATCTCACGAACAAGCCAATCAAATACAAACACAAAAGC
Organism: Hyphomicrobiales bacterium; assembly: GCA_051531935.1. GTDB lineage: Bacteria > Pseudomonadota > Alphaproteobacteria > Rhizobiales > OSC116 > OCS116. Next base: position 144,823 of record JAOPTR010000002.1, on the reverse strand, counting down.
TATGCCGCCTAAAAACCAATAAATCATGCCGCAACTCCCACTTGTGAAAGCCTAGCGAATCGCGCATTGTCACCTTCAGTCGAAAGAGGGATAGTATGTCTGAAAAACAAAGTAATTTCTTTACACCAACAGTCATTTTTTGGTGCATTTTTACAAGTGTGATTTTTATAATTACTAATGTGACATTCCAACCTGTTAGAAATTTCTTTTTTATAAGTATGTTTGGAAATATGTTTAATAGCGCCCCGTCTTTCTTGTCGGCTTTCCTTGCCATAGGTACTTTTTGTGGTGTTATTGCTGCGGCTATTTTTTATCAGCGTCAAGCAACTTACCAAAAATGGCAGGCCAGTGCTCAAGAAAGGCAAGCCGATGCAATTGGACAGCAAAGTTCCGAACTTTCTAGACAAGCAAATATCATGGCACTTCAAATGGAAACTTTCCAAAAACAACACTTGCTTGACACAGAACGGAGTCAACATGACATGTTTACCGAGGCTGTGAGGCAAATGGATATAGAAAAAACAACCCTGTCTTGGCACGCTGGTTTGATAGCAATGAGTTCCATAGCAGAGGCTAACCCAACCGTTTTCGGAGAAAACGCGATCAACCTCCTCGTTAAAGCTGGTCAATACTTCACACGAGCGAAAGTCGGGAAATCTAAGAGCAAGCAAGATGAAATAAACTATTTTAATTTTTTGCTTGTTCATGCAATATCTGACACGTTGTTTGAAATAGCAATCAGTCCAAACACAAAATTGAAACAAATTATTTACATTGATAAAATTGACGTAACTCGAACTAGTCAAATCGACATAAAAATACTTCAAAACGGATATTTTGAAGGAGTAACATTTGGATCTTGCGATTTCAGCGGAATTAAATTCGAGAATACTTTTTTTGAAAACGCTACTTTTTACGACGGGGTAATAATTAATTTTGATCAATGTTACATCTCTGGCAATAATGACAACATAACTAATAAATTTTGGAAAAGTAATTTTGATTTTGGAGCGTATAAATCCGCAATTAAAGATAGCCAAATTGGAAATTTGAATAAAAAAACTGCCTTTTTCGAAAAGTCCATTAAGGTAATTCCGGACGCAGAATGGACTGAAATTGTTACAGAAATGAAAAAGAAATATCTGAATTAAAAATACAGGGGTCACGACAGCACCTCTGATTCATAAATCCATCCTATGCACGGTTGGTTGAATTCATAAACCTTACACACCCCCTCAACCATAATGTAAAAATATTTGCGGTTATGCTCCATCTCAATAAACGACCACGCCAAAACCATACAAGCAACGCCAAGGTTGCCTATACCCTCAGAAAGATCAGCCTGCAAAACTTCCAAGTTATTGCCAAAATAAAGCTCAATATCAGCGCCAATTTTCACTAATTCAAAAGTCATAAGCCAAATCCCTAACTTGCTTCCGCATTCCAGATAGTGCATTAGTCAGCTTCATTTTTTCATTAGGGATTTTACATTGCTTAAAAAACTCACACTCTCTTTGCTCATTGGCTTTGCGGCCATTCCAACGGCTTTCGCAGCCGATAAAGCAACTCCCAACATACAGCAAATAATTGCCGAAATTAACCCAAAACCAGCTTTTCAAATCGTTAAAGACAACAATAAAACCGAAATTCTTGAACTGTTTAAATTGCTCACAAACCTGTCCGATAATTGCGACGAACCATTCACACCTCAATATTTTACAAAATTGGAAAGCGCACTCGATAAATATACTGACGACAACCCAAAATTCAAAGAAAACCACCAACAACAGTTTGAAGATAGGTTCGATTGGATGGACCAGCCGCGCCTTAGCTTGCTTTGCGTCAAAGCAAAATTGAAGTTCGCAAAAGCCAACCCAGACGCTTTTTAAATTTGAATTAAATACCAACATCAAGCACCCACTTTCGGCAGCTCAAACCATTGCATAATTTGCAAAAAGTCGGCTTGCCATTGGGTGCTTATTGTTTCAGCCACAGGCACGCGCACACCATAAGCATTCCAATAGTCGTGCCATCCAGTGGCCCTCATCGGGTAACTCATCACTACAAATTCGCCAGTGCTTAAAAGAGCCAAAAAATCACGTCCACAGCGGGGCGCAGATTGTGCGGGTTGCGGCTTGTTCATGCGCTCACCTCGCATTCAATCCATCTTTGTGGCCCATTGCGTTTCACTTGCCACCCAATGCCTGCAAACTTACGGTTTATAACGCCAATAACATTGCTAATTTGCCGCGCACTCAAAGGGTCAAAATCACCTTCGGGGTGAATGTGGTAATAAAGCTCAGCCGTGCTAATCTGCCCTTCTGCAATCAGCAAGAGGTTTATAATTTCGGCCTGTTGCGGGCTAAAGCGCAGTAATTCACCTTCAACAATTAGCTTTCCTTGGTTGTAAATCCAATCCACCATCCTAGTCATCAGCATCCACCCTCGCCTCATAAGCTGCTTTGGCGCTTAAAACATCGGTCGCAAGCTTGTTTAAATGCTCAATAATTCCATGCTGCACAATTTCGGCAGCACTCAGCTTGCCATCATCGGCATAGCCCTCGGTTACTTTTTCAAAAACCAAACTAAGCTTGGTCATCATTTTGGAAAGTTGTTGCAAGTCCTTGGCGCCAAATTGCAAGTCGGGCTGCTTAAACAAGCTATACCCCTGCAAATTCACCAAATACTGCCCGATAATCGGAAAACCGCCCGCCTTTTCTAAATCGGCAATCACATCAAATGGCATATAATGGTCAACATGGTCGCCATTGGTATTGCAATATCGGCCAATAGATTGCTTGTTAACGCGCGTCCATCTGGCCGCCTTGCTCATATCGCCCAATGGCGCAATTAAGGCTTGGGTGGTTAGCTTCATGTCGCTGTAATCAACACCAGCTAATAATCTTGCTTTCACAACTACCATTTTCATCCAATCCACTAATGGGCCATTCACAATAATTGACTTCATGCCAAAACAACCAAAACTCGCTATCGTCCAACACATGTCTAAAATCGAATACTTAAATTCAATTTCTAAAAATCGCCGTGGCCCTGTTTGTTTTAACGAGGGAGGCAACCAACCAAGGCCACGACTTTTCTGGTTTAGGCAAAAAGGGAAAATGCCCAAAACAACCAGAACAGTTATTCTATATTTTCAACCGCCCTTGGCGGCCAATTCAAACGCTCAACACGCAATGCCTCGCGGGTTTCTGGCCGCAATTCAAGCAACGGAACACCCGTTACCCTACTCACATCCTCAACCCATTTTTTAGGCACAAACTCGCCCCAACGCGTTATATAACTGGTACTAACGCCTAATAATTTCGCCAAATTCTGTTTTGTGTTTGTGGCATCAAGAGCCGCCCTAAGTCCAATATCCATAGAAAATGAACATATTTATAACTTTACATTATGTCAATCATATTTTGTAAATTAAATAAGTTCAGACAAATTTACAAGGAATCGCATATTTTATATTTATGACAAATGCAAAAAATATTAAAAACTTACGCCGACAGGCCAACTTAACCCAAGGGCAGCTTGCCGAACGCTTGGGGCTATCGCGCAACGCCATAGCACAATGGGAAAATGGCAATTCAAAACCGACCAAATCCAACCTCGACCGCTTGTCCAAAATATTTAAAACAAAAATAGACGAACCCGAAAAAAAGGGCAATAATGAGAGTAGCCGCATTTCTGAAAGCACTACATTACAAGAAAAAATTCCAATCCTAGGATACGCACAAGGCAATCCAATTGTATCAGCAAATGCAATCAGGTCTCCAATTGGCTACATTCACAAGCCGCACAGCCTCGCAAACCATACCGACTTATATGCCGTGTACATAACAGGCGACAGCATGTCACCAGAGCATAAAAACAGCGAAATTCGCATAGCCACACCTCACATACCCTTCGGGCATGGCGACACTGTAATCATTCTCGCAAAAGATGCGGAAACAAGTGTAGAAACTAGTTATATCAAAATATATGAGCGCACCGAAACAACGAGCGCAGGCAAAGAAATTTTAGTATTTAGCCAACACAACCCACAAGTAGACATAAATTTCGACAAAAAAAACCTCGTGTTTACACACAAGGTTTTAACTTATAAAGAGCTTTTAGGCCTTTAGTTGTTTTTTAAAACAAACACCTTGTCCCTGAAAGCTTCCGCCTCAATTTTATTGGCTGACTTAAAGTTGTACTTTTTTCGAGATTCTGTAATTATCTTCAAATTCACACCCATCGCGCCATTGCTTACCAACTCAATGTTTGAGATAGATTGAACTGGTAAAGTCACTTCTTTAGTAACATAAATACCAACTTTATTATACAACACCAGTCGAGCTTCAACATTTAAAACAATTACATTTCTTTTACTTCTGAAATATTCATACACACCATAAAAAGACGCTAAAACTCCAGCAATTGGATGCAGTAAAAATAAAAATACGGCCATCACCAAACCAAAAACAGCACCTATGAACGCTCCCCCCTTAGAAGGATGCACTATAATTTTTTCCATACTAACTCCAAACTACCAGGCACAAGCTTTTCTAAGAGGTTTTATTACCCGCTCCAAGCCTTCAATATTAAAATTTACTTCATTAGAATTTTGATTAAAAGGAGTGTACCTGATTAACAAATTATTATGCCCAAACAACCCTTTGATAAAAGGGATTGATTTTCCACCTCGCCACAAACCTAAAGCCCTATTGTCTGTAGATTCAACCATACGCACACTTTTCGAACGATTCTTATCCAATCTATATGTAATTTTACCGTAATTTTGATAATCCGCCATATGTTCACCACCAAAAGACAACACAAAGCCTGTAGTGTTCTCAATACACCTCACAATCAGATGTACATTTGAAACCTCTCCAAACCGTGGCTTAATGACCTCTTTTGACGCAGTACTAAAAACTACATCTGATGTGTCATCCATTGCCGAAACAGTCTGCCTTAGAGTCCAATTCTCATATGTCTTTTTAATTTCTGGGGTAACCTCCCCATCAATAGGCTCGTTAGCCACCAATTCGCTTTCAATGCTTATGTTCTTTTCTTTTAATTCATTAGTGAAGTTTACAATTTCAGCCAGACACTTTCGCTGATTCAGAACCGCCTTCAAATCATCTAACTTTGTTTGGATGCATTGCTCATACGCACCAACCGTCACCTCGGCCCTAGCGGATACAGTAACAAAAATTAGGCAAAAAATTACCAATACAAGCCGCATATAATAACCTTCAAAAAAACTAGCCACCCTAAAGAACAACTCAACATTGCAGTTTTAACACCAGTTTTCAAGCGCTTACCTATACTTTAGTAGGTAGTAAATTTAAATCACTTTACTTTTTGTAAAGTTTAAATTGACAAATTGCATAATCAATTATACCTTTTATCCAAATAAACACCCGCTAACCTAAAAGGTGAAAAGCAATGGTAGATCAAAGAATAACACTTGCAGTAGACAACAACATCAACAGAAATGACCTCATAAATTGGCTAAAAGAAAAACGCACCAACACAGACCTAGAAAGCATGAGAAACATTAAAAATGATTTTAGCCGCGGTTATGCGCAAGGGCGATACGACAACATCCTAGATATTATCAAAGAACTAGAATAACACGCCCACCAAGAAAGCCGATTATGACAGACGAACCAAACACAGCCCAAACCCGCGAAATGAACATGAGCAACCGAACAGAAGGCCTTAACGATGGCGTTGGCTCATCAGGTGTTGCCCGCGGTCGCCTCAAATCCTTCATAGAGCGCGTTGAACGCCTAGAAGAAGAAAAAAAGGCCATTACCGATGATATGAAAGAAATTTTCGCAGAGGCAAAAGGTGAAGGTTTTGACGTAAAAGTAATTCGCATGATTATCCGTATACGCAAACAAGATAGCAACGAACGTGCCGAGCATGAGGCAATTCTAGATCTATACCTCCACGCCCTAGGCATGGAAGAACAATAACCAAATTTAACCGCGCGTTACCGCATGTTCGCATAGTCGGTTAAATCACGAGGGGCGGCATTTGCCTTATGCGCACCCCTCACCCTTTTAACATTGGTAAAAAATATGTCCGAAACTTCTAAATTGCCAAATCTAATTACAAATGCTTTTGAAAAATCTGCACTACTGCCACACAAACAAGTTGCAAAGCTACTTTGTGTTTGCACAAAAACCTTGTCTAGCCACGCTAACCAAGGCCACATAAGCTATATTAACAGAGGCGTTGGCACAAAACGGCCACGCCGCAGTTATTCGTTAGAAGATGTTCGAGCCTTTTATTTTAACCACTTACGCACCAGTTACCTATCATGTCAAAATCAAAATTCGGCCTTAGAAAACGCGGCAAATCTCCCTACTATTCTTTCGAGTTCCAATATAATAAAGTTGCGTATAGAGGCTCAACAGGGTGCGAAAGGAAAAGCGACGCTTTCAGCCACACCAATCAGCTAAGAACTCAAATTATTGAGCAAGTAAAGCTACAAGTCGCCCGCAATTCCAAACAACTAAGCGTACTAACCTTAGACGATGCATTAGCCAGATATTATGATGAAAAAGGCCAGCACGCAGCAGACCCAAAACAAAAACAAACCGATTTAGCCCGCATTAAAAAGTATCTAGCAGCATCCAAGCAAGGTGCAGATACATTGCTCGTGAATATAGATGATGCCGACTTAGCCGCATTCATCGCCATCAGACGGGGCCAACAAACCAAGCTAAAAAAACTACCAAGCAACCGCACGGTAAACTTGCAAACCACCATATTACTACGCGAAATTTTCACCCATGCAAAAACCAAATGGAACATTCAAATCAAGCACGAACCAAATTGGAATGCCCACAAGTTAAAGCAACACAAAAAACCAATTCGTGAAATATCACCAGAAGAAGAAACAATCTATTTCCAACATTTGCGCGAAGATTACCGCCCAATAGTCAAATTCCTAAGCCTCACAGGCGTAAGGCGCATGAACTCAATACTAAAATGGGAAAACATAAATTTCCAAACCAAGCTAATCACCTTCATTTCAAAAAACCAAAAGGTGCATAACATCCCCATCACCAGAGAGATCGAAATTCTGCTATTAGCAGAGCATGGCAACCACTCCGAATTCGTTTTCACCTACATTTCAACCCGCGCAAAAAAAGGCATCAGAGAACGAGGCAAACGCTACCCGATAGTAGTCGATGGCCTACGCTTCCAAACAGACAGAGCTAGCAAAAGCTCAAAAATAAAAATCACCCGCCACAATTGGCGCCATACTGTCGGAAGTAGAGTAACCAGAACATCTGGCATAATAATGGCGCAAAAACTTTTAGGCCACAGCAGCATTAAAACCACCGAGGCACACTACGCCCATGTAGATAATGATGACATCCTCACTGCTATGGAAAATGCCAGTGAATGGGCAAAAGACAAGCAAAAACAGGTCAAAAAACAGTCCGTATAAAACTTAATTAAAACACTCAGTTGTTTATGGCCAAACAAGATATTTAAACAAGCAAATAAAAGGCACAAAAAAGCCGCCCACGAAAGGCGGCTTAATGTATTTATTTATATGCCTTAAAACTTCACTCTAAAGCTTGCACTTGCACCAAGGTTCACATTTGTGGTTGAAGCTTCGCCAAATGCCGAGAATGTAAGAGAAGCATTGTCAGATGTTGGAATGTTAAGCCCAGTGTTTAAAATAATTTTATTGCGTGCTTCTGTTGGTGTAGAGCTTGTAAATGATGTTGCACTACCGGCTAACTTATTAGTTGTAGTTGTATTTACGTCACCAAATTCATGTCTAATCGCTGCTGATAAATTTAGTGTGTTTTTACCAAACTTAGCTGCAACTTCACCGCCAACTAACAGACCAATATGTTTTAAGCTGTTAGAGTTAGTGGTAATATTTAATGCACCTGCACCAGTTTCACTAAAGCCACCATTTTTAGTAAATGAGGCATCAATGCCAACCAATGGACTGATAACAAAGTTATTATGTTTAACACCAAAGCGCGCATTCACTACCCCGCCAATGGTAACACCTGACGAGCTTGAAGTTGCTGTTCTATCGATGCCGCCAATACTAATTTTGCGGTTAGTTTTGTAGTTATGTAATGTAGCATCAAATCCAGCAGATATACCAAGTCCCGTCGCAAATGAAGAGCGCGCTCCCCAAGAGCCACTAATACCGCTATGAAAGTTATCTGAATATGATTTACTACCAGCAGTAAGCACACTGAAATTTGCTCTTGTATATCCAACACTTGCGCCAAGAGTTAATTCATCAGTAGCGTCAAATTCAACACCGCCAATAGCACCAAAACTAGTGGTTTTAAGAGCAGTTCCATTTGGATTTTTTAGATATGAGTAACCACCCAAAGCCTTTGCCCAAACTCTAAGGTCAATTACGTCACCAGCTGCACTAACTGTATAGCCCGCCGCTTGTGGCTCAGCAGAACCATTTGCACCAGCAACAGAAGCGCCGTTGCCGTTTGAGCCGCCCATCATTGTTCCTTGGAAATTACGAGCCACTTTATGTGCTGATTGATTGGAAGATAAATATTCATCGCCAGCTATTTGCTTAATAGCATTCTTTGCCTGGTCAGTTGTTAAGCCTGAAAATGTTTTTTCGAGATCTTTGCCATCACTTGTAGAATAGTCGAAACTATTCATTGAAGCAGCTGCTGCTGAAGTGTTTTCACCTGTTGCAAAAGGAGTAAAGTCAATATTGCTTTTTGTGGGTGTTGTGGGTGTTGTGGGTGTTGTAGGTGTTGTAGGTGTAGTTGGCTTAACCACCACAGGTTCAATAAATTTAATCGCCACATCATTACTATCGGTGCCGCTTGCGTAATCCACTTCTAAGTCCAAAAATGCCAAATTATCCGTGAGGGAAGCAAACGTTCCTGTGGTTGTGCCTGAACCTGAATTGTTAATTATTGTATATGTATCACCACTTGCTGCGGTGTAACCACTTGATGCTCCAAGGGCGATAACATCTAATACACCGTTTACAGTAACATTTCCACCACTTGTTCCAATTGCGTCAGATTTTTGGCTAGAATCTACATCAACTTTAAGCACCGAGTTTGCGCCAAGAATTAAATCACGATCAACACCAACAACAGTACCAACTAATCCATTTTGTAGGTTCAGTGTGCCGTTATTTGTCAGTGAACCACCAAGAACACTGTAACTTGCATAAGCGCCTGTTAAAGCGCTTTCTTGGACATTCCATATACCATTATTTGTAAATAATGAACTCTGAGCATTAAGCTGCACATTAATCGCACCATTAATTGTACCGTTATTCACTATGGTATATTTGGCACCAGATACTGTATCCGCTTTATTAATGACGTATGAACCACTAGCAGCATCACCTGCCGTTACTATACCATTGAGCGTAATATTTACATCAGCTTTAGAGTTATTGTTTAAGCTTATTGCACTTCCTGTAGATGCTGGATTAAGAGTAATGTCAGCAGCTGTTATGTTTGTAATTCCTGATTTGGCGGCATTATGAACATCAATACCATGAGATGTTCCTGTTCCATTGTTTATAATGGCATTTGTTGTATAAATATTAGTGCTGCTATCAGATTGATTAGAAACATAAATGCCAGAAGAACCAAGCCCGTCGACAGTAACCTTACCTATGCTATTTCCAGCTTTACCAATATTTATGGCATCACTACCGGTTACAGCTGCACTCATTTCCACACCTATCCCCCGAGCAAGTGTAGCAGACGCACTAATGTCGCCGCTGCGGGTGATTTCTACGGTTGAGGTGGTCTTAATCCCTAAGGTTTTAATCCCATAGCCGGTGCCTAAAGTTTTACCAGTGCCCCCAATTTTCAAATCCTCATCAATATTGACTGCTCTAATACCATACCTACCAGTTACATTTCCAGTGCCAATTATTGTAAGACTTTTAATGCTGTCAAACGCACCCCCGTGCTCGACTCCGGTTGAGGTTACATTTGCACCAAAATCTACACTAACATCTCCTGTGTTAAAATTTGAATACACACCAGGGTTTGATGTCGTTATTTCATTAAAAACAACGATGTTTAAATAGCCTGCTATGCTATTAACACTCACTCCGCTAGCTGTGTTATTATAAGTTGAAATAATCGGACTACCATTTTCATCTGTAATTGTTGCTGCCGGAGGATATGAGATTGCTAAAGCTATCGAGGGAATTAAACCACATCCAAATATTGCTGCAATAATTAAGCTAGCGATAGCACCTTTTTTGGTTGATAGACTGGTAGATGATAAATTGATATTTGAGAATTTAGACACAATGCCCCCCATTTGAAAATTCTATTTAAAATTAACTAATACTTAAGTTTGATGAGAGTCAATATTAAGTGGAAATTATAGCGCTTTATCCAACACTTATTGAAAATCATGGTTAAAGTTAGCGAATAAAACTAGCCACATGACTAGTCTCAATCAAGCGATTGCATTGAAAATATTAAAATCACTCAACAGCATTGAGAAATAAAAATAAGGGAAAAAAAGTATTAAAAGTCCGTATATATCCGTAGATATTCAATACCCACTTTATAACATGTTGTTATTAATCAAGCTTATGATCAATAGGCTATAAACTGGGGGTCAAGGGGTCGAAGGTTCAAATCCTTTCGTTCCGACCATTTTTACTTATAAAAATCAAATTATTATAGAGATAACTTAATCTTTATGGTCTTGGTAAGGTTGTCCAATTTGGACTATTATTGTTCTCATTGGCTATTATGTAATTTGTTAGCCGTATCTAGGTCAGAATATTATTCATGGCGGACAAGGCCTATGAGTAGACACCATCGACTGGATATTGATTTACTTGCCCACATTCGTGTTCAATTTGCAGCTAGTTATTATTCTTATGATCGACCTCAAATGGTTGAGGATTTGCGTGATAAGGGTTTTAATGTTGGGCACACACATGTTGGCAGATCAATGCGTGACAACGGTTTGAAGGCCATTCGCACTCGCAAACGCAAACGCAGATATAAAAGCTACAACAGAATACGACCATCTATGGGTTGTTCGCCAAATCTGTTGGAGCAGAACTCCACAGCTAAAGCGCCTAATCAAAAATGGGTGGCTGATATATCTTATATTGCGACAAGCCAAGGATGGTTATATTTGGCTGTTGTGATGGATTTATATTCCAGGCGTACTATTGATTGGTCAATTAGTAACCGCATGAAGCAAGATTTGGCTTTAGGTGCTTTGCAGATGGTTATCACATTAAGATGTCCCAACGCAGGTTTAGTGCATCATTCAGATCGTGATAGTCAAAATATACAGCAACTGAATATTAAATGTTGCTGAAACAGAATAGAATCAACTCATCAAGTTCCGCCAAAGGCAATTGTTATGACAATGCCGTTGTTGAGTCATTCTTCAAAAACATCAAGTCAGAATTAATTTGGAAAACAACATTCAAAACTTGGAAATATTAGCCCAATGCGTTATGAAAAATTAGTGGCCTAAGAGACTGGCCGTGTCCATTTTTATCAGACAAATCCACTTCAAATAAGCTGTGGCAAGCAATTTATTAAATACCAATACGAGATAAATCTAAGTGTCCAGCTTTAACGGGAGGGCACCAGTAATTTGCACCACTCGTAGGAAGGGAAAATAAAAACAAGCCATCAACAATTCCGTCCTCAACTCCTACCATGCGGCTCAATAAAGCTTCAAACGCATTGAATGAGCATCCAAAAGCTACAAACATTAACCCCTCTTTTCCTGCATCAACCCAAGGCATAGAACGGCGCAGGATAAATGCTTCAGGAGTGAAATCTTCTTGAGCAGTTCGTTTTACATGTGCAAATTCTGGCGCAGATTCAATTTCTTCATTGTCCAATATTCGGCGTCCAATGATGTCGTCTTGTTCTTCCGGTTTAAATGAATGCAAACGAGAAATGTCGTGCTCCCATTTCTGTACAGAAACAAAACTCGAATCGTCAAGCGCAAACGCAGCTTTTATCGCCTCCTCACCTTCTGGATTTTCGGTTCCATCCTCATAACCACTTAAATCCAACCCAACTTCTAAATCAATTCCATATTTAAAACCGTCCACGGTACGAACCACTTCAAACCCTTCGTTCAAATATTCTAAAATAGCCCGAGCACGCTTGGCAATTTCTCCTCTATCGTCTCCCCTTATCCATATCCAAAGATCTGCCTGAGTAGAAGGAATTTCAACACCACTGCCACTAGGAGATTTAAACCCATGCAACCCTTCTACTTTCGCAAAGTTTTGAACCAAGCCCGCACCAAGGCCGATAACCAGTCTTTCGTTTGGTACCAGCCCTTTCAATATTGCAGAAATATTCGCCGATGATATGGCTGCTAATTCGATGAAGCGGCCGTGATTGGGTATTCCTGGTAAAATGCCTAGTTGCCTGTTCATAGTCTTTATTTCCATTTTTGTTTGCTCATATTTGTTATTTTATGAAGCAGTATTAAGTTGATGCTGCAATATTTGTTTTTTACATTTATTGTTGCATATTCATATTCAGGTGAATAATTTAAAGAACGCTGATTTGAGTGCGAGCGATATGATATCTTGATTTAAACTCAATGTTTTATGGGCACTAAATTACATAGGGTCTTTGTTCCTCCTACCCTACGCACTCCAATTATAGCAGCCGTTTTGGTGATAATTATTCTGATAGGGCTTGCATTGCTTTAGCTATTTTTGTGACTGTTAATTTAGCTCTTCTTCGCCTCCAATTGTTAAATATACTAAAAACAAAAAATATATTTCAAATGTTCATATGCATATCCATAGTCGATTTTTAAGCAGTTTGTTATTACTTCTGTCAGGAGCTATTTAATCTGAAGTGGTGGATCGGTTACCGCCTCGTAGAATACAGCCTTTGCAGCAAGATGATTGGCCTAACTTCACTGCATGGCCTGAATGCGAAACCGAATTTGTTTTTCAATTTCAATGATCGCAAAAAACACCACTCCTATCCCCACAATAATAAAGCCGTCAAACAAACTAACCGATTGGGTTTTAAATATACTCTGCAATACGGGAATATATGTGATGCAAAATTGCGCGATGACAACGGTTATCACTGCAAACCACACTATTTTAGTACCTCGCACTGCCTTCCATGTTAGTGATGTTCCGTAAATATTACGAATAAAAAATAGGTGAAAAATTTCCAAAACTACGACCATATTTAACGCCATCGTACTCGTTAATTCATATGAATACCCTCGATCAACCGCATAGCTATAAACACCAAAAATCGCACAGAGAAACAAAATTGACACCAGTATAATATGCCAAACCAGACCACCTGTTAGTAAGGGTTGATGGTGGGGTCTTGGCGGGTGCGTCATAGTGTTTTCCTCTGTTGGCTCAAATGCCAAAGCAATACTAAGTGTAACTGCCGTGATTAAGTTTACCCATAATATTTGAACAGGAGTGATCGGCGCAGCTATACCCAATAACAAGGCCACCAAGATAACCAAAGCTTCACCGCCATCAGTTGGTAAAGTCCAGCTAATCACCTTTCTGATATTATCATAAACTGTCCGCCCCTCGCGCACCGCGGCCGCAATTGAAATAAAATTATCATCAACCAACACTAGATCAGCAGCTTGTTTGGCCACTTCGCTGCCTTTTTGCCCCATAGCAATACCTGCATCAGCACGTTTTAGTGCGGGGGCATCATTCACCCCGTCGCCTGTCATTGCCACAATTTTACCTTGCGATTGCAATGCCATAACCAAACGCAACTTATGCTCAGGTGTAGTGCGCGCAAAAATATCTGTATCAAGTACCGCCTGTTTCAACACGGCGTCATCCATCTTGTCCAACTCCGCGCCAGTTAGCACGTTTTCAAATTTGCTTAGTCCCACTTGCTGCCCAATGGCAGCGGCTGTACCCGCATGATCGCCCGTAATCATTTTTACTTCTATGCCTGCCGCTTGGCACTCGGCCACAGCTTTTATGGCATCGGCACGTGGCGGGTCAATCAGACCAACCATGCCCAGTAATATTAAATCACTTCCAACATCAGCAAAATCTATCTCATCAACTGAACTACCCACTAATTTCACAGCCAACGCCAAAACACGCTGCCCTTTAGCTGCAATATTTTCGGCATTTTCTAGCCAATAATTTTTGTTTAACGGCGAAACACCACCTTCAGCTATACGTTGAGTATTACACATATCCAATAGATTTTCGGGCGCTCCTTTTACAAAAATATACGCCTGTTTTTCATGTTCATCATTAGTTTTAAAATGAAGTGTCGCCATAAATCGATGTACGGCATCAAAAGCAATCGCATCCATGCGTTGCCAATCTCCTGTTAATTTTGGCAAATCTACACCAATTTTGTGCGACAAGGCCAATAACGCTCCTTCCATTGGGTCGCCCTCCACTGCCCAAACACCATCGTTTTGGTATAATTTTGCATCATTACATAATGCAGCAACACATCCAATTTCGGCAAAAAGCGGTTGGCTGGAAGGCGCAATGGAAAGCTCATCAAGCATAATCCGCCCCTTAGGCTCATAACCTTCGCCATCTAGGGTAAATAGCCGATCGTGGGTCAACAAACTGCTGACCATCATTTCATTGTGGGTTAATGTACCCGTTTTATCAGTACAAATAACCGACACTGCGCCGAGTGTTTCAATGCTCGGCAAACTACGTACAATCACATTGCGTCGCGCCATAGATTGCATGCCAATTGCTAAGGTAATGGTCAAAACAGTTGGTAATCCTTCAGGTATCGCCGCAACTGATAGCCCAACCACTGCCATTAATGTCGCTGAAAAATCTTGATGACCCACAAAATAGCTGAAGATAAGTAACAACGCTGCAATCAATAATATCAATAAAGTCAGCCACTTTGAAAAAACCGCCATTTGTTGAATGAACGGTGTATTCAACACCTCAACTTGTTTTAACAAGTTACGAATTCGCCCAATCTCAGTTTGTGCGGCAATGGCCACAACCACACCGACGGCCTGCCCTTTCAGCATTAATGTGCCACTAAATACCATACATGTTCGTTCACCAAGCGGCGCGCCTTCGACCACTGGCTGCGCGTTTTTTTCGACAGGCAGAGACTCTCCCGTCAGCATAGCTTCTTGCACAAAAAGGCTGTTTTCTTGTAACAAACGTATATCGGCAGGCACTTTATCACCCGCTTCTAACCAGACAATGTCTCCAACTACCAAATTCTCACTGTCGACATTGCGGCGTTCGCCGTTACGAATGACTGATGCGTTCAAACTCAACATATGTTGAATGGCATCCATCGACTTCTCGGCTTTACCCTCTTGAATAAACCCGATGGCGGCATTGGCTAAGACAACCGCTACAATCACCCACGTATCAACCCAATGACCTAAAAATGCGGTAATGACAGCCGTCCCCAGCAGTACATACATCAACATATTGTCAAAATGCTTAAAAAACCGCAACCAAATGCTGGTTTTAGGAACCGAGGGCAAACAGTTGGGGCCATGTAAAGTCAGGCGCTGCTCCGCTTCATCTTCACTTAACCCAGCACGGTTAGTTTTCAAATCGGCTAACACTGTTTCTGCTGTGAGAATATACCATAAAGTATTCGATAGACTTTTAGCTGCATTATGTTTCAAATTCACTCTCCTACCATACCATAATTTATGGTAACAGATTTGCATCTAAAAACTCAATTACAAACATTATGTGACCATGTTACGAATCGTCGCACCAGTGAAGTTGGCTATTGTCTTTCCGGTATATTCACCTAAATTTAAGGGTAGTAGCTTGTTTACCGACTAATTTATTTAAATAGGAGGACAAAAGATGATGAACCTTAATGGAAAAGTTTTTGTTGTTACAGGCGCAGGATCTGGAATAGGCCGAGAGTTAACTCTGCAACTAATTGCCAAGGGCGCTACCGTCGCAGCAGCAGATTATAACGAGCAAACTTTAGCAGAAACTGAGATCCTAGTTTTGAAATTGGCACAACAGAACGATCAGAAAATAAGTTGTCATATTGTTGATATTTCAAAGCAAGAGCAGGTCAAAAAAATTGCTCAAGATATAATTAAAAAACATGGTAATATAGATGGGCTGATTAATAATGCTGGCATTATCCAACCTTTTTGTCCTGTTGAAGATTTATCAATTTCTCAAATGGAACATGTTTTCAATGTAAATTGGTGGGGGGCTATTTATATGGTTCACGCGTTTTTACCAGCTTTAAGAACTCGTTCTCAGGCCTGTGTTATAAATATATCTAGCATGGGTGGTTATATGCCATTTCCTGGACAAGTAATATATGGTGCTAGTAAAGCCGCAATAAAATTAATGACCGAAGGTTTGGCTGTTGAACTCGCTGGTACCAATGTTAATATTAGTGTTGTTTACCCTGGTGCAGTTCAAACTAATATAGCCAATTCAATTGATGGTGGTGAAAAACTCGCCGAAGCCGCTAAACAAGAGGGTAATAATTTTGGGCTCTCAGCCGAACGCGCCGCACGAGATGTAATTAAAGGCATTGAAAAACAGAAAACAAGAATTCTAATCGGTACTGACAGTAAAGTTATTGACAAATTATACCGTCTAATGCCTGTGACAACAGCCCGTTTAATGAGTTGGCTAATGAAGAAATTTGCTGGAGTTGAATTGCCACAGGAAAAATAAGGCCTCATGTTATGCAGGAAACTATTTATCTAACACATATACTTTTTCTTCTCATAGCCGCTGTATTGACAGTGCCTATTTTTCAACGGCTTGGCCTTGGTTCAATGTTAGGCTATCTGGCTGCAGGCGTCATCATTGGCCCTTGGGGCATTGGACTTATAAATCAGGTTGAGGAAATTCGCCATATCGCCGAATTCGGCGTGGTTTTTCTTTTATTTATCATTGGAATTGAGCTGAACTTTACCCGATTGATGGCAATGAGGCGCATGGTACTTGGCTTAGGACTAAGTCAGCTCATGATTACGGGGAGTATTTTAGCTGGGGTAGCTTTGTTATTCAACATTTCCTTGGATACAGCCATCATCATAGGCTTTGGCCTTGCTTTATCGTCCACAGCTTTTGGCCTCCAGACATTAACAGAACAAAACGAAATGGGGAGCCAAACGGGACGGACATCTTTTTCTATTTTGCTTTTGCAAGATTTGGCGGTTGTACCACTTTTAACCCTCGTGTCATTTTTAGCGCAAGATGAAGCGACAACATGGTTTTCATTTCTACAGGGTGCGCTGGCGATTATTGCGGTTATTCTAGCAGGGCGATTCATTGTCCCACCTGCCCTACGCCTAGTTGCTGCCAGTTATAATGCAGAGGTATTCATAGCCGCGGCAATCTTGGTTGTATTGGGCACTGCATGGCTGTTAGAGGCTGTGGGGCTATCAATGGCATTGGGTGCTTTTCTGGCAGGGTTGATATTGGCAGATTCGCATTATCGTCACCAAATCGTTGCTGACATTCAACCTTTTCGGGGGCTTCTTCTCGGCCTGTTTTTTATGTCAGTCGGCATGTCTGTAGACTTCGGTATTCTCATGCTAGAGCCGCTCTTAATTGCTGGGTTGGTTGGGGCATTGCTAGTGATTAAAATCATTGTCATTCTATTTGTGTGTAAAATTGCACATATAGATAATGGGGTATCCATTCGGGTTTCGATGTTGTTATCTCAAAGTGGTGAATTTGGGTTTGTATTATTTGGGTTGGCTGTTGGGCTCGGTCTTATGAGTATGGAATTATTCCAAATGCTCACCCTGATGATTGCTCTGAGCATGATCATAGCACCATTTACAACACTCGTCGGAGAGCGAATTGAAAGGCGTTTCAGAAAGAATAACAAACAAACCTTTTCTGCTAAAACAATTAAGCAAGGCAATGCTGATGGCCTCATCATTTTGGTCGGGTTTGGTCGGGTCGGCAGGCGCGTGGCTAAAATTCTTGATGCTGGCGGCGTTACCTATATCGCGTTGGACAACAAACCTAACCTCGTCACAAAGGGCGAAAAAGATGGGTTTACCGTTATCTACGGGGATGCCAGCCGCTATGATGTGTTAAACGCCATGGGCGCCGCACGAGCCAGCGCCATTCTCATTACCATCGACAAAGCCAACATAGCAGAACAGTTAGTCCATCTCATCCGCGCTCGCTACCCCGAAATACCAATATACGCGAGAGGCCATGATCAAGAGCATTGCGAAAAACTCCATAAAGCGGGCGCAACAATTTCTGTTTCAGAAACATTAGAAGCAAGTTTAAAATTGGGCGGAGCTGCCCTTACAATTAGTGGTGTTTCTGATGAAACCGTCACCACTCTGTTAGATGATTTTCGTGGGGTATATTATGAAGGATTGAACGACCGATAAACAATCGCTTTTAGTAAGGAATTAACAATGCGCTGCGCAAGCCAATATTGTCCACAATCACCCTGGCACGTAGGTGAACATTAATATAGATCAAAGCTTCAAAGCCTAAACGCTCTAGACTCGAATTAAATTGACTTATCTGTGATAGAAAATTAACTCCAACAAAACAAACACGATTTTATGACTAATCATGAAAACATACTATTCCAAGTTAAAAACCTCACCAAAACATATGGTTCTGGCGATGCAATTGTAAATGCCCTGCGCGGTGTGAATGTTGAAATTCCAGCCAAAGAATTAATTATTTTGCTCGGCCCTTCTGGCAGTGGGAAATCCACTTTACTCAATATATTAGGTGGGTTAGACAGGCCAACATCTGGCAGTGTTTATTTTAAAAATGAAGACTTATCCACCATGTCAGAGGCTGACCTCACCCGCTATCGGCGCCAAAATATTGGTTTTATTTTCCAACAATATAATTTAATTCCCAGCCTCACCGCACTTGAAAATGTCGAATTGGTCACCGAAATTTCTGATGACCCGATGGATGCCAAACAAGCTTTAGAAATGGTTGGCCTTGCCGCGCGTATAGAACATTTCCCGACCCAAATGTCAGGTGGTGAATTGCAACGCGTTGCCATTGCCCGTGCCATTGCCAAACAACCCTCTGTGCTATTTTGCGACGAACCAACAGGCGCATTAGATAGTAAAACAGGCCGAACAATTTTAAATATTTTACAAGATATCAATCAGAATTTGGGCACAACTATCATCATTGTCACTCATGCCATTGCCACTGCCGCCATGGCCGATCGCATCATTCATTTTTCCGATGGCAATATTGATGAAATAAAAGTCAATCAACAAAAATCAGCCGCCGATGATATACAATGGTAAAAGGCCAACATAAATATGTTTAGCACGCTAGACCATAAACTATTTAGAGATTTAAACCGCATGAAATTGCAGGCCATGGCCATTGCTGTGGTGATGGCTCTGGGGGTTATGATATTAGTGATGATGGGTGGTTTGGTTATTTCGCTCGAGCAAACCCGCGATACATATTATGAACGCTACCGCCTCGCCCATGTTTTTGCCCCTGTCGCCCGAGCGCCTCGCCATGTCATCGCCCGCCTTGCTGCCATAGATGGTGTAAACGCCGCCATTGGCCGTATCAATGGCAGTGCATTAATTAATATGCCAAGTATTGAAATCCCCATTCAAGCCCAAATTGTCTCTCTGCCGAATTTTGAAAAACCCAAAATAAATGATGTTTATTTGGTTGATGGCCGTGATATCAATGCTGCCCAAGAAGATGAAATTTTAATCATCGAGTCTTTTGCCAAAGCATATAATCTAAGCCCAGGCGATCAAATATCAGCCACCATTAATGGTGCAAAACGCAATTTGCGCATTGCGGGCCTAGCTCAATCGCCAGAGTTTTTATATACGGCTGTACCCGGTGAATTGGCACCTGATGACAAACGGTTTGCCATCATCTGGATGAAGCGAAAAAGCCTTGAGGCGGCATTTGATTTAAAAGGTTCATTTAACGAAGCTCTGTTACTAATTTCAAGAGAGGCCAACTTAACAGACATACTCGCCAAGACTGACCGAATTCTAGACTCTTTTGGTGGCTTTGGTGCTTATGGAATCGTCGATCATTCTTCCAACCGCTTCATAGCTGAAGAAATCAAAGGTGTAAAAGCATCTGGCAAAGCCGTGCCGCCGATATTTTTGGGCATTGCTGCCTTTTTATTATATATCGTCATCGCACGCATCATTCAATCTGAGCGCCAACAAATTGGTCTGCTAAAAGCCTTTGGCTATACTAGTTTTGAAATTGGCCTGCATTATATGAAATTCATTATGGTCATTGCAGTTGGTGGCGCGATATTGGGCAGCGTATGGGGCATTATGGCAGGGCGCAGCTTTGCTTCTATTTATCAACTCTATTACAAATTTCCATTTCTCGTATTTCAAATTGATCCGGCAAGCATCATCATAGGTCTCATCATCAGCGTCATCACTGCCACTTTAGGTGGTGTATTTGTACTTAAGGGTATTTTCAAATTATCGCCTGCAGTGGCTATGCGTGCCGCCACTCCGCCTGATTTTAGCCGTTCAAAAAAATTCGGTGTTTTTATTAAAAAATTATTAGATCAACCGACCCGTATGATCATCCGCACCCTAATGCGCCAGCCTGGGCGAGCAGCAGGTGCGGTTATTGCCATTGCCGCAGGCATGTCATTAACTGTCGCAATGATTGGAATTATGGTTTCATTTGATGACACAATAGAAATTAGTTTCGGGGTGATTGACCGCAGCGATGTCACGGTAAGTTTCGTCGCCCCACTTTCAAGCAAAACCATATTTGAATTGCAATCAATAGACGGTGTGCAAATGGTCGAGCCCATTCGCAATGTGCCAGTTATTTTACAAAATGGCCTCTATACTCACAAAGGTGCGGTCAGTGGTTTGCTAACCAACCCCGAACTCAATCGCGCCGTTGACCCCGATTTCAAGCCGATGAGAATACGTGATGATGGCATTATCATCGCTTCGGCCTTAGCCAAAAAGTTACATATAAAGGCAGGAGATTTTTTAACCGTCAACATACGTGAAGGCATAAAGCCTGTGCTGCATATACCTGTTGTTGGCATTACCGAAACTTTAATCGGCTCGCCCATATATATGCAATTAGATCGGTTGAACACAGCTCTAAAACAGCCCAATCGTGTGTCGGGGGCTTTTCTTAAAATTGATAGCGCCAAACAAGCTGCCATATATAAAACCCTAAAAGACATGTCGCAAGTGGCGGGTGTGAGCTTAGCCAGCGAGGCTAGACAAGCATTTCAAACCATTATGGATAGCGGCGCAGGTGCCATGCGTTTTGTAATGGCCGCAGTGGCCTTTATTATAACATTTGGCATTGTATTTAACAGCGCTAAAATTGCTTTTGCCGAGCGCGCACGCGATTTGGCATGCATTCGAACCATCGGCTTTAGCAAAGGCGAAACCGCCTATGTATTATTGGGTGAATTGGGTTTAATCACCCTCATTGCCTTACCGATAGGTTCTATATTGGGCTATTATTTATCATTTGCTGCCTCCCAAGCTTTTAGCACCGATTTATATAAAATTCCCACAAATATTGTACCCGAAGCTTTTGGCACAGCGGCACTTGCTGTCATCGTTGCCGCAATATTCTCTGGCTGGCTGGTCAAACGCAACATCGACAATATTGACTTAGTCGCCGCACTCAAAACACAGGATTAAAATAATGGCCAGAAAAACCCGTTCATGGATGTTATCACTCATCGCTTTACTAGTCATAATTGCAATTACCTATTCATTTTGGCCAAAACCGATGAAAGTTGACATCGGCCAAGTGGTGCAAAAGCCAATGCTTATCACCATTGATGAAGAAGCCAAAACCCGTGTACGTGAGGCTTATGTAGTCTCAACCCCAATCGCAGGGCGCCTGTTAAGAGTCGATATTGAGCCAGGCGACCTTGTTATTGGCAATCAATCCATCGTAGCACGCATGTTACCAACCAACCCATCAGCATTAGATGTGCGCACCACTGAGCAAGCCAACGCCGCAGTGAGCGCCGCTGAAGCCGCCTTGCGTTTGGCACGTGCAGATTTAAACAAAGCCATGATTGATAAAGACTTAGTTGATCAAGAGGTTGAACGCTCAAAACGCCTATTTGAAAGTGGCGTCATTAGCCAAGTTGCACTCGATAGAGCCGCACAAAATTTACGCGTTTCAGTTGCCATATTAGACACCGCGCAGGCCTCTATTTCAATGCGCGAGGCCGACCTTACCAATAACCGCGCTTTACTGATGAGCTTTAATGATTTTAGCAACCCCAAAGATAGTCCCAGGTCGGATCAACCAACAATACCGATAACAGCACCAATTTCTGGTCATGTATTGCGCCTTATGCAATTAAGTGAAATCACCCTGCCCGCAGGTGCCCCTATTTTAGAAATTGGCGACGTCAATGAAGGGCTAGAAATTGTAGTAGAATTACTTTCAACCGATGCCGTAAAAATAAATGTTGGAGATCGCGTTATCATTGACAATTGGGGTGGTGATAAGACCCTATCTGGCAGTGTAGAACGCATCAACCCGTGGGGTTATACCAAATATTCAGCGCTGGGTGTTGAGGAGCAACGGGTCAAAATTGTCATCCAATTTGACGAACCGATTGAACAAGATATAAATTTAGGCCATGGCTTTAGAGTGGAGGTGAAAATCGTCATTTGGCAAAATGAGCAAGTTTTAACCCTGCCCTCAAGTGCTTTATTTAGAGAGGCTACAGACTGGGCAGTGTTTAAAATTATCGATGGAGTGGCAAGCAAGGGATTGGTTGAAATTGGTTACAATAATGGCAGCGATGCACAATTGCTTGCGGGTTTAAGTCTTGATGACGAGGTGATATTATACCCAAGTTCAGCCCTTGTAGACGGCCAAAGCGTCGAGCAAAGACTAGTTGAGTAAACATCTAGTCGCATCATTTTATACCCAAGGACGGCGCATAGTCTATGAGTAGAAGGCAAAATATGGTTAGTAGAATGGCCGTAAAAAAACCAAAAAAACCATGTATCCTGTCTTTTATGATAAATTGAATTGCCTCTAATTTCATCGACAAATTTGTAATTCCATAATTGCTATTCAAATTTGTTGTTAAACCAAAATCAGTATATAAAAAGTGATATAATTTTTGGCATAGGTTTACACCCTACGCATCTCTAAGGTATTGATTTTAAACATTTATTGCGAAATATTTCACACCTCCCCCATCCTCCAAACCTCAAACTTTAACCTATTATTTTAAAATGTTTATTTCTTAGGTTCGAATCCCTAATTATTTTGTTAATTGATGCTCAAATAAATTCAACAATAAGATCGGGCATAATTTCAATAAGTATTACTATGAGACTGTTGGCCAGTACGATTCTCAGTGCCTCATAATATTTCCTCACAACGTTTTGGGAGATGAGGTTAGAAACCGAACCTTGACTAATGATTACCTGAATCGCCCCTAAATTAGTAGGTGTAGTTTTTTGTTTTGGGTGGATTCCCTCACATAAAAGCGTGAATTATAACTAAATAGGTGGGGCACTTTTGCATGCCAACTCACAACTATGGGCGGTGAGCAGTCTTTCGCTGAGCCGGCGACGGTGGTAGCCAATTTTCGCAAATCGGACATTTGAGTTTTGAGCGCAGACTGACCATTGTATGCTTCACGCGAAAAGCATTCATACGCAAAAAATGAATTGTGCGCGGCTACCATCTGATTTCACAGCAATTATAATTGAGTTAGTCCCGAGTCCGTGCACGGCTTAAGGTTACGGGCGTGATTCCCAGATAACTTGCAATGTGAACATGTGAAAATGTTGTCTCACCATCAGGGAAGTCGTTGCGGAACCATTCCAGTTTTTCGTGTGCTGAAAGCGCAGCAAGGCTCCACTCCCTGCCCATCATTCTTTGCAACTCCCGGCGCATAACCGTATTGCCCCAATCGCGAATTTCCTCGTCTTCAACCATTAGTTCTATAAGTTTGTCGCTGTCGACGATCGCAATTTCGGATTTTGCTAGCATTTCTATTTCAACAAGCGAATTTCCTTCACGTGTTCTTGCTATATTGGGTGGCAAAATTCCGAGACCATTAGTGAACCCAAGCGTTACTTCTCGGCCCCTTGCATCCCGTATTAGGTTCCGACATTTGCCCTCCAAAAGAAAATATTCAGAATGATTCTCGCTGCTTTGATGAACCAGAATATCGCCTTTTTCCAACTTCTTGAATCTGGCGACGCTGCATAATCTTTTGCTATTTGCGTCGCTTATTTTTTGAATCGACGCGATAATCTGGGTTAGCAAATCAATTTTATTCAAAAACACAGAAAATTCCGATCGTTTGTTATCATTTGATAATGCGCGGCGGCGGCACTCACAATATTCATGCTGCAATCTAGCAACGGAGCAATCCAATGCCACTACACAAACCTAATCGCCCAAATGATAGTATCTAGGGCTTAACCCCACAAAGTATAACGAAAGATTCTCAAATGTTAATGCAATTAAAAAATAATGCTAAAAGGTTAATGAAAATATTTAAAATTAGCTCTGCTATATTGGGTGGCATAATCGGGGTGCTAATCTTGGCTGCCCTCGGTTTGTTTTTCAACACATCTGGGCAATACCCAATTGTTGCTACCGTTTTGAACGATGCGTCGCTTCCACAAATTGAAATCGACGGCATTCGTCTGCATGCAGAGACATACGGCGATCCATCGAACCCGGTGATCATTGTACTTCACGGTGGTCCGGGCGGTGATTACCGATCACAACTTGGCGCGAAATCGCTTGCAGACACCAATTTTGTCGTGTTTTACGACCAAAGAGGCGCGGGATTGTCCGAAAGAGTTCCGGCAGAAGAACTGAGCGTCCCAAAGTATTTGGCAGAGCTTGACGCAGTAATTGATAAATATTCTCCAGATCGCCCTGTGACATTGTTGGGGCATTCCTGGGGCGCAATGCTTGGAACCGCTTATTTAGGAAAATCTCCGAAAAAAGTTGCTCGCGCAATTTTGCTGGAACCAGGATTTTTCACTGGCGAGGAGGCGCAGGTTTGGACGACAGAAGCAAAACCATTTTTGTCTGGCTTCGGATTTTATAAAGATGTTGCCGTCATTGGTTTTCAGTCGCTGCATGTGTCCGGCCCAGACTCTAACGCTAGCGAAGATTATATGATGGGTGAAATTATTCACCAATTCGTCAATCATCCAGAAAACCCTTACCATTGTCCAGGAGAGGAATTCGATGCAGCCGCGTGGCGATTTGGTGCAACGGCTAGTGAAACTGCAGGCAATACCAGTGCTGCCGAAATTGACCTTATTGCCCAAGGTGCCGAAAATTATACTGGACCAGTGCTGTTGCTCGCCAGCGCATGTAATGACTGGCTCGGCGAAGACGCGCAGCGTGTTCATCTAAACTATTTTCAACAAGGAGAGCTGATGATTGTACCAAACTCAGGTCACGATATGATTTGGGACAATCCGAAGGAAACATTGCCTTTGATCCGAGCGTTTCTTGGTAAATAAGTTAGAGACAAGGGCTGTCCTGAGTGGATGGTCCATCTTGACTGTTGCTAAAAATATGAAAACTAAACACCAACTTAAAGAATTATTAATTCTATAAACAATATGTTTTTACATAATACTTTACTATTAAAACCTATATTAATTGATTTATATAAAATATTTCACCTACTTCTTTGCCCCGCAGTCTGAAACACCCCTAGGGTTAGTAGAAACCTTGCAGGTTCCAGTAGGAGCAAGGAGAGTAAGAAACGCCCATGATTTACTTGACATATCAGGTCTTCCATAAAACAAATGGGCTTACGCTCAGCTGTTCAGCTGCTGACTTAAAATTCGATTTCAGTGCTTTTAAATGAACTACCAGAAGTGTAAATTGGCAAATGAAAGTGAACCACTTAGGCGGGGATTTAGTTTTTAGAACCAACTCATTTATTTGTTTCATAATCCGCGCTTATATGTGAAGAGCCGCCTATCAAGTATCCTTATTCTCTGGATATGACAGGTCAATTTAAAATCTCCTTCCTATTTTACGCGGTGAGGCTTACACTAATCAAACAGACAGATGTCTATGGCAACACTTGATGAAAAATCCAGTGTTATCGAGCGCCGCATCGCCCACATAGAAGCTATGCTGAAGGAAGCAGAATGAAAAAAATATTGATCCTTGTTGGTGTTCTTGCAATATGCGCCGTCGCGTTTGTCACCTTCAAAATGATGCAATCAATCCCTGATGACCTTAACCTTGCAACCACTCGCATGACCCAAGCCCAACATTTCACAGTTAGTATTGTGTCAGAAGATCCAGACTTTCGGCGTAACGATCTACACAGTTGGATTGCAACGATCACATCTGCCGATGGGGACCCTGTTGAGAACGCTACGCTTGCAATTGATGGTGGCATGCCGCAACACGGCCACGGCTTACCAACCAATCCACTCATGACCGAAAGCCTTGGTGAAGGACATTATAAAATCGAAGGCGTGCGGTTTAATATGCGTGGTTGGTGGGAATTTAAACTGGCGATTACTGCAGGTAAAATTAGCGACACCGTAACTTTCAATCTGGTGTTCTAGGTATGAAGCGCTTCTATTTGTTGGGTATCGCTGCTCTAGTGATTGTCAGTACTATTGGGTTGTATTTGTTCAAAGGCAGTAACCTGAGCAACACCGAACTCGAAATTGCGCGCAGCTTAAGCCTTGATAATTTACCACCTCTGCCTGATGATCCGAGCAACGCCGTGGCTGACAATCCACTGGCAATTGCTTTAGGGGAGACATTGTTTAACGACATCGAATTGTCAGCAAATGGTCAAGTCTCTTGCGCAAGCTGCCATCTCGCTGATCGAGAATTTCAAGATGATCTGCCCGTCGGCAATGGGATTGGCTTTACGGATCGACGAACAATGCCGCTGCGAGGCGCTAGCTATTCGCCTTGGTTATTTTGGGACGGGCGCAAAGACTCTCTGTGGTCTCAGGCCATTGGCCCTTTGGAAAGTGCTGTCGAGCACGGCCTGACCCGCAGTGAGGTTGCCGCACATGTTACTCTCAAATATTCAAATCAATACACAGCTTTGTTTGGCCCATTTTCTGACATTACCGACACACCAGCTGCCAGCCCTTTGGGCAATAAAACCCAACAGATGGCATGGCAAAAACTGCAGGAAGAAACCAAGCATTCAATTAACCAGATATTTGCTAATACAGCCAAATCAATTGCCGCGTTTGAGCGAACATTAAACCCAATTGAAAACCGCCTTGATCGCTATGTAAGCGCCATTCTGGCCAGTAAAACTCTCACCGATGACGTTGCATTGACGTCTCAGGAAATCGAAGGGTTCCGAGTGTTCATCGGGAAAGGTAACTGTACGAATTGCCACAACGGCCCTCGTCTCACCGACGAATTCTTTCACAACACAGGTGTTGCCAGCTCTATAAATCCGCCTACGGATCAGGGGCGTACCGATGGGATTGCTCAAGTTATATCCGATCCATTCAATTGCCTTGGCCGCTATAGCGATGCAAATCCAAATGAATGTGGTGAATTGCAATTCATGTCGCGTGATACGCATTTGTATGAGCGCGCCTTCAAATCTCCGAGCCTGCGCGGAGTCGCTGGTCGCCCACCATACATGCACGCAGGTCAGCTAACCAGTTTGGCAGACGTAATCGAGCATTACGACGTTGCACCAGCTTCCCCTAGTGGACATTCCGAACTGGAACCGCTGGGTCTTTCTGAGAGTGAAAAACGCGCGCTTGAGGCATTTTTGAATATGCTGTAGGAGTTGACTAATCTTTTTGATAGGCCGTAACAAAGATTAGAATTGACGCGATCCTTTTGGCTCCTTAAGCGCTGACATCAATCAGGGCGCTTTCCGCCCCTCTTCCGTCGTTCAACCTTCAGCCACAGTCGCCCAAATATTGCCCGTGTGTAGGAGCAGATGTTCCGGGCTTTTAATTGCGTCAAAATCACTTACGCACAGCAGGTAAAGTTAATTTCAAGGTGCGACAATATTAGCAATTGCTAATGTATAAATGTGTTTATATCTTCAGCTTCATTAAACCACAATGAGAGAAAAAAAATGAGCAAAGAATTTAATGATATCACTAAAGGCATTAGTCAATATGTTGGTGAGCTTAGCAAATTACAACCAAATGTAATGAAGGGCTTTTCGGCCATGTCAAGCGCTGCAAGTGCTGATGGTCAAGTCGACAAAAAAACCAAAGAATTCATCGCCCTCGCCATAGGTATCACTCAACATTGCGATGGGTGCATCGGGTTTCATGTCAAAACACTTAAAAAACTTGGCACAACCAAAGAAGAACTGTCCGAAGTTTTAGGCATGTGTGTCTATATGGGTGGCGGGCCAGCACTTATGTACGCCGCAGATGCCCTTCGTGCCTACGATCAACTTTAAACTAATAAACGCACAAAGCAGTGGCAGCGCAAAGCCGCTTCTGCTTCGTGATGATTGCAGGAACACCTATTTTTTAAATTGCACATATACTTTTATTGGTGTTCCTAAGAGGTACGCCTGTAAAATTCACGCCACCACTCTGCCATTGGTGGGTTATGGAAGCGGCATCAGTTACCGATAGATTGGCTGTGAGGGTTTAATTTTCGGCCATTGCTCCTGAAATTATGGCGAGCGCATTGCCCCGCCAACTCCATCACCACCTCCACCACAGGCTGTTAACAATGCGGCCATTGATGTTGCAGACAGCAACATCAATGGCTTTTTGCTTTTGTTAGAGATAGGCTTTTGGTGTTAGGTATAATGGCATTCGTGGTTTTCATTCCAGTGTTTATTTTAAAAATATGGAGGACATTTTGAGCGATCAACATCAACACGTCACTCACTGAACCTTTCTTTTCGATCACGTTAACCGATTTCATATTTACAATATTTGCGAATTGTTCAAATCATAATACCGTCGTCATAGTAGTAAGACTCATCTAACCAACTTGTAAAGCCTGTTTCATCAATAAACTTTGCTTGCTCTGCACCTATAGAACTCCAAAGATTTGCAACGTCGGTTTCGACTCCGTTTATTTGTAAAAGCTCAATTTCATATAACTTCTCTGTACTGCCATCTGCACCAAGCCCAGTTGAGGAAACTTCAATTGAACCATCTAAAACATTAATAATATACGTCTGAATCAAGCCATCGAGTACTGCCTTATCTACCCCAGAGTCCCCAACTAATAAATCCGCTCCTGTTCCGCCAACTAAAAAGTCATTTCCACGACCGCCAATGAGAGTGTCATCATCCGCGTAACCGAAAAGGCTATCGTCTCCAGAATCACCGTTAAGGAAGTTGACGTTTGCATCGCCAGATAAAAGATCGTTAAAAATTGAACCCGATATATTTTCAATTGAAGTCAGAGTGTCTCCCTCAGCATCACCGCCATTGCCAGTGTGTGAGGTTAGGCTTACAAAAACAGCTGAGGTTGAGACAGAATAGCTAGCCAAATCATTCCCGACTCCGCCATTTAAAACATCAGCGCCTGCGCCGCCTATTAAACGATCATTTCCACTGCCACCCAAAAGGCGATCTTCACCTTGCCCACCGCGCAAATAATCACGGCCACCTTCGCCAAATAGTTGATCGTCACCATTATCGCCATATAGGAAGTCATGGCCATCACCGCCACGAAGTATGTTGGCATCTGCACTCCCATATAAGTTATCGTCTTCGCTTGTGCCTGTTAAATTCTCAATTGATGTTAAAGTGTCTCCCTCAGCATCACCATAACCGGCAGTATTTTGGAACAGATTTATAGAAACACCGTCAAATGAGTCTTCATAGCTAGCCGTATCAATCCCGGCACCACCATCTAAATTATCAGCGCCTGAACCGCCTATTAAAAGGTCATTTCCATTACCGCCCCGTAGTTGATCCTCGCCTTGCCCACCTTCTAATCTATCGTTACCACTGCTACCAATTAGCAGATCATCACCAGCTCGGCCATGGATAAGATCGTTTCCGCCATTGCCATATAAAGCGTTTCCTAAGTCATTCCCAATTAATGCGTCATTAAAATCGCTTCCCACTAAATTTTCAATTGAAACATAAGTATCGCCAAGGGCTATGCCAAATTGGCCTTGACCAAGATCCAAATTTGCGGCTATGGCCGAAGGTGCCAACGCATAAGTTAAAAAATCTTGGCCGTCTCCACCGTCTATTTTGTCTGCACCTGCGCCCCCAAAAAAGGTGTCACTACCATTATCACCAAATAATTCATCGTCACCAGCACCGCCAGTTATAACATCACCACCATCGCCGCCACGAATTATGTTGACGTTTGCATTGCCAATTAAAGTATCGTTATGACTTGAACCCGTTAAATTCTCAATTGAAGTTAGAGTGTCTCCCTCAGCATCGCCGCCAATGCCAACGTTAGTGATTAGGCTTATGTTAACAGCGGCAGATGAACCTTCATAACTAGCCGTATCAATGTCAGCCCCACCATTCAACACATCAGCGCCTGCACCGCCGTGTAAAACATCATTTCCAGCACCGCCCTCTAAAACATCATTTCCACCGATGCCAGATAATAAGTTTGCTGCGCCATTGCCGACTAATGTGTCATTAAAATTGCTACCCGTTAGATTCTCAATTGAAGTTAGAGTGTCTCCCTCAGCATCACCTCCAATACCAATGTTGGTAATTAGACTTACATTAACAGCGGCAGATGAACCCTCATAGCTAGCCGTATCAATGTCAGCCCCACCATTCAACACATCACCGCCTGAACCGCCTTGTAAAACATCATTCCCGCTACCGCCATTTAAGGTATCATTACCTTCACCACCGAAGAGTCTATCATTTGAAGCTAGGCCTGTAATAATATCGTCGCCACCGAGGCCAAATATGGTATCTGGTTCAGGTGTACCAGTTAATGTATTGGCTAAATCATCGCCGCGAATTTCACTTGGGCCAGCATTGGGGGTTTCACTGCCGCCACAAGCGGCTAACAATAGAGTCAATGACGTTGCCGAAGTTAATTTTAAGTTTCTACCATTTAAGTAAGTGGCTTTTGGCTTCTTCATTAGGTTGGTTTGAATGTTCATTTTAAAATCCTTTTTTGTATATATTTTTGGTTCATTTTTTTAATTAGAACCACTCGTTCACCCTTATTCAGAAATAAGGGTCATTGATGTTTTTGGTGGACGCCTTTGGCAGTTCGTGCCGAACTGTGCAACCGCTGCCATGACCGAAACAGTTATGCTAAATGAAGACATTTGATTAATCCTTTTGGTATTGGTTTGACCCAGTGTTCAGTCTGGATGGAATGTTGTTCGATGCATTTACTTTGAGGTATCTGGTTCTGAAATGTCCTGAAATCGGATCTGAAATTTTATTAAAAAACCGGCTTTTCCGCTGAAATTCCTATGAAATCAGCCTGAAATTGTATAAACTGACGAGATTGATTAAAAGGAAGGTTGTTTAGTGCCGAAAAAGCCCGCTGTTTTTTTAAACGTAAATGAGACTGAGATATTTTTCGACGAACAGGCGCGCAGTTTGCGACTGACCGATGGTGCACCTGTGACCTTGCGCGCGAAAAGCTTCGCTACGTTCCTCGCACTTGCACGCCATCACCCAACCCCTTTAAATAAAGAGGGTTTGATCGAAGAGGTCTGGAGCCAAACTGCCGTTTCAGATGACAGCATCACACAGTGTATTGCCGACATACGCCGCGCGCTCGGCGACAAAGGGCATGCGTTATTACAAACCGACACCGGCGTTGGCTACAGTTTAAAGGCAACACCTCGTGCCGAGGGGGCAAATGCGGAACCCTTGCCAACCAAGCGCTTCAAATTTAATAAGATGTTCTGGGGAAGTGTTGGGATGGTTGGCTTACTGATGCTGCTCACCATAGTGATTGTACTGCGCCCATCTGCAAACAACGCCACAGATATTGGCAAGCTGCAAGCTACTGTTCCTGCAGTGGCAGCCCTTACCTTTGACACTATTGGCGACGATCCGATGCTCACGACGTTCGCTGTGGCTTTGCGCAATGACATTGTAATTGCACTCAGCGCCTTTGACACAGTCTCGGTGCTGGCCCCTTCGGTATTGGATGCAGGAACTGCCATTAATGAAACGCCTTTACAGGCTTATACGGCGAAAGGTGCTGGCTATGTTATTGGCGGGACGATCCAGTCAGCAGGGTCGGGTCAGCGGGTCTCAGCCCATTTAGTCGATACAGCCACCAACCAAATTGTTTGGGTTCGGCGGTGGGAAAGCGAACAAGGTGATTTACTGCCTTTACAGGACGAAATTGTAACAACCCTTGCGACAAATCTTGCCAATCCATGGTCTGGAAAAATCACAGGATTGGGGGCTGAATTATCATCCGAAGATCCGTCCGTTGACTTAGGTGCCAACGATTACGCTCGCTTTGGCGATAGCCTGTTTCAGGAATATCATTCAAAAGCCCTCACTGAGGCGAAACAACATTTTCGCATGGCGCTTAAGCTTGATGCCCAAAACGCCGAGGCATGGGCGGGTTTGTCATTTGTGCTTGGCGCGTTGTTGCCAATGGCAAAACCTGATGACGTGAAGGGATTGCTCGAAGCACGCGCGAATAGTGGCCGGCAAGCATACCACATAGACGAGAGCACAGGGCGTAGCCTTTTGGCAGGAAGTTGGACTGCTGCGTTTGAAGGCAACAAATTAGAAAAGCTCCGCCGCCTGAATACCGCCGTCACAAAACTAGACGGTGATACAGATGCTTTGGCGATCGCTTCGCTACAAGGGGCATTGACGACAGAGCTGTATTCAGATGCCGCGAAATGGGGAGAACAAGCCATTTTGTTAAATGCCCAAGCGCCGCCTTGGTATTTCCTGGGACCAGGTGTTGCGTATTTTTTCCAAGGCGACTTGGAGCGCGCAAAAGTCAACTTAAACCGCGCGCCACAAAACCTGCCCACAACGATGGTGTTTTTGGCGGCGGCCTATGCCCTGTCTGGCGATGCAGAACAAGCCACAGCAACCTTGGCGCGGCTTCAAATGCTGCACAACGATTTTTCTGTTGAGCATTATTTGGCCGCCGAGCTGCTTTATCCAAAAAGTAAAACAGCCAGCCTAAGAAACGCTATTTCTGGCAATTCACTTTCGAGCATCCGCAATTGGATGTACCAAATTCAGAAACTAAATGAAGACGGCGCGGTTCAGACTCTGGCTGCGACTGACTACGATATGCTGGTCATTGAGCCAGGGCAGAATTTTTCAGAATCGCCATATGAAAGCCAGCAGATGGTCAGCCGTTTGCGCGAAAAACCAGACGGCACGCCGCGCGTTGTTATTGCCTACATCGATATTGGTCAGGCTGAAGATTACCGTACGTATTGGCAAGATGACTGGGTTGCGCCAAAGGACGGTTTGCGTGGATCGCCTGGCTTCTTGGTTGCAGCTGATCCGAACGGGTGGGAAGGTAACTATCCTGTTGCTTACTGGGATGCTGAGTGGCAATCTCTATGGTTAGGCCCTGACGGGATCGTTGCTGATTTGGCACGACTTGGGTATGATGGGGTTTTTCTGGATTGGATTGAGGCCTACGATGATGACGGGGTGCGTGCCGTAGCTGAAAAATTCGGCGTTTCACCTGAAGACGCGATGATTACGTTTGTAGAAAAATTGGGCGAAGCTGGGCGCGCCATCAACCCAGATTTTCTGATCATCGCACAGAATGCGATTTACCTGATTGATTCCGCCCCTGATCGATATGCAAAGGCTATTGATGCATTGGCAGTTGAAAGTACATGGTTTAACGGTTTAGGAGATAGCGACTGGGGTGACCCCGACAGCGGTGACCTACACGACCAACATGTAGCTGAATATTCAACGCCAGCTCGGCTTACCCAAATTCTACGGTACCAAAATGCCGGACTGCCAGTGTTTTCAGTTGACTATGCACTCAAGCAAGACAACATAGCCAAAGTTTACAGCGAAGCTCAGAGCCTGGAGATGATTCCCCTAGTAACACGTGTGTCACTTTCAAAACTAACAGAAACGCCGCCACAAAATCTCGAGCCAGATTGAAGGAGAAATCCAATCTGCTGCACCATCCAAGCAACAAGGCCTCAATTAACCTTCCTATTAATCAATCTTATCAGCTTCTATGAAACAGATTGAGTTACGTGCATTAGATAGGGTTTTGGTTCATCGTTACGCACTCAAGGAGTGAAGACGAAAGCAAAGCTAACAAGCCAATCGCACCCAAGGCGATAAGATCATCGTGGACATTTGGACTTGTCCGATAAAAGTGGACACGAGCAGTCTCTTAAGCCATTAATTTTTTATAACGCATTGGGCTAATATTACCACGTGTTGAACCGCATCTTTTTACATTATAGAAGTTATTTATGTAATCCTAGATCATCTTTTCTGTTTGTAATCTAGTTTTGGATGCCTTTCTCCAAATTAACTCTGATTTGATGTTCTTGAAGAATGCCCCAACCGCGGCGTTATCATAACAATTACCTTTGCCAAACATTGATGAGTTGATTTTATGTTGCTTCAGCAACATTTGATGTGCGGTCGCTGTGTATTGACTACCGCGATCAGAATGATTCACTAAGCCTGCATCTGGACATAGGCCTTGTTCGCCATGAGTAATATCCTGATCTGGATACCATTAGCAATTTACACAGCCGCCCAATATCTTGTCCTGCCTTCTGCGCTTCAATGAACCTGTAACGCATTACTTTTGGCTCGTGAAGAAGGCGGCTGCTTTTTTTAGGATGTCACGCTCCTCGCGTACTATTCTATTTTCTTTGCGAATCCTCAGAAATTCCAAGTTAAAGTCATTGGTCAGCGCGACAACATTATTCGACAAACCTTACTTTTGTAAGTAATCCGTTATCCATTTGAATAAAATTGATTTGTAAACGCCTAAATCTTAGGCAAGCTGGCGCTGTGTTATATCGTTATAAATAGCAAATTGAACAGCTTCATCGCGGAACTCTTTGGTAAATCTCTTTCGGGTCATTATATCCTCCAAAAATATTGCTATATTCTTTGAAGGTCATGTCCACTTTTATCAGACAAGTCCAAAACGTTACCTACACATATTAAGAATTCTCATAAATTGGAGTAATTCATGTAATTTGATGTAGACCAAATGACACCTTACAAAGCCTTCTATCGTTTGAACCAATTTGCCCCCAAATGCATTCAAAATGTTTTAGAAAGTCAATAAATACGAAATACGGCTTCTCGGTAGATATACGAGAAGCCGCTTTCGAAAAATGTAAGAAACTCCTTACCTTTCCGAATCCCCAACTAAAATATGTGTCAATCAATGTAATTTCAATCCTGTCAAAAAATCACTAAGGATAAAAATTAGAACCGCTATACGGATACGAAGCAGGTCGGTTGATTTCTTAGTTAATTGGATTGTTGTGATAGAAAAGAATCAATCTTATCAAATAATTCAGGTGGTGTTTCAAGCATTGGATAATGCCCTGCCGCATCGATTACTTCCAGTGTGACATTAGAAAGCTGTTTGAGATATGTGGCTTTTAGAATATCTGGGCCAAGAGCGCCGTCGTGGGCGCCAGCAATAACCAAAATAGGCGACTGAACCGCAGAAACATCTGCCGAGAAATCTGATTTTACCCAAGTTTTCAAATAACCAAGATAGGCTGCTTTAGTTGTCGAAATACGAGCCCTAGAAACCAATTCGTTCAAGAATGATTTTGCATGGCGTTTACCAGTTAGAATGTTGAAAATTTCTGCGAGTGCGCTATCATCTTCTGCCGACGCTTGAAAGAAACCATAAGTGTCTGTATCCATATCAAATCCCGAAGCGGGAACAGGCGCTACAGCGATTCCAGATAGCACGCGGTTTGGTGCTTTTATAGCAACCTTTTGCACCACTTGACCACCCATAGAATGCCCCAATATATGGAATGTACTCCAACCTAATTCATCTGCAACTGAGAGTGCGTCATCGGCGATTTCATCGATGGAATAATTTCCTGTTATATGGGAAGATTCCCCGTATCCTCGGAAATCCATAAAAGCGATTGTATATATTTCTTTATCAAAAAATGGTTTTATTTGATTGAAGACAGCACTATCGCTTAACCATCCATGCAAAACGATCAATCGAATTTTACCATGACCTATTGTTGTGTAACCTATTGACATTTATTTTCTCCCCTATGTTGTTTGTCATTAGTAAGGTACTGGATGGCGGAGAAAATACTGCACACATTCGGTCAGAGATTCGCCTATAACAGCCAACATATTGAAAACGATGGCTCGTTTAATCAATGACGGAAATATTGACCTAAATCTAATAGTGTAGGCTCATGAATAATGCTAGATTGAAACACATCGAACAAAATTAATGGCCAAATATTCTAAGACAATTACTCCATTAATGTACTTCAAGTTACAGGCAAGGTTTAATAATCATGATGACAACAATCAACTCTAGAGATATTGCCAAATCTATTGGTGAGCTTGCCTATTTACTCAATAAAGAAGGTGAAATATCAAACACTGCGGCCAATTTGGGGATATATAGATGTGACTCTAAACAATCACTGACACGTATGAATTTCGGAGTGCCTACAATTTTGCTTCCAATTGTGGGAACAAAAACTGTTATAATTGAAGGGCGCGAATTTTTCTGTAAATCTGGACAATTCCTATTGTTACCTGAGGATATTAATTTTGATGTCATCAACAATCCAGAAAGTAGGTCTGCTCGATATATCGGCTTGGCAATTCGGTTTGACGTTAAAACAATCGAACTATTTCACCAACTATACGCGAAGCAATTTGACGGTTGGGACCTCA
Source organism: Hyphomicrobiales bacterium (assembly GCA_051531935.1). GTDB lineage: Bacteria > Pseudomonadota > Alphaproteobacteria > Rhizobiales > OSC116 > OCS116. The sequence continues at coordinate 108,016 of JAOPTR010000002.1, read as the reverse complement.
CACCACGTTGGCATGTACCGGGAAATTTAAAATTAATTTCTGCAATAACCAATTGGATCATCTGGATGAAGAGTTTCCCAACGGAAACCATACAGATCAGGCATAGAATGGTGGAGTTTTTGTTATTGTTTGCGCAACAAGGGTCTATTGGGAATTTAGTTTTGAAACAACACAAGAGTTGGCGACATAGGGTCAAAGAACTTTTTTTGCACGATCCTGCAAAAACATGGCGGATGGTGGAAATATGCAGGCGTTTAGGCGTAAGCGATAGCACATTACGACGCAATTTGAAGCTTGAGAATATAGGCTTTCGTGACCTACTGGAAGAAGTTCGTATGGAACACGGTATAGGTTTAGTGATGGAATCTGAAATGTTGATAAGTCAAATTTCACTTGCTTGCGGTTATTCCTCACAATCTCGTTTTTCAGAGAGGTTTAAATTGCGGTTTTCAATGAACCCAACTGAACTCAGAAACACAAAAACGAGAACGTCAAAATCTGGAAATGTTGTCAAATTACATAAAACTTAGTGGCAATTGCAACAACAGACACTCACCTTTGATATATTTCATCATTATGAATGTGTTTTTCTTAATTGCTGAGGTCAAATACGACCTCAGCAAAAATTATCATATTTAGATTTTATAATAAATTTTGAAACTTATCTTCATAACCATTTTTATTTTGCGGCTCTTATAATTAGGTCTGCAATGGCATCTGGTTGCGATAACATTGAAACATGGCTCGATTGTAAACTAATAAATGTTGCATTTATTTTCTTAACCAAAGCAATTTGCTGATCTGGATGGATCATTTGATCGTTCTCAGAAATCGCATACCAATTCGGTTTATGAGTCCAAGCCGCTTTCGTGATTTTTTGCCCAAAGACTGCAGTGTTCAGCGCACCTTGAGTTGACCACATAGTAGAAATTTCTTCATTTGATAAATCTGAAGCAAAGTTATTTTTCATTGCATCGGCTGACAAAGTAACATAACCATACTTATCGGCCACCAAACCATTAAATCCTTCAGGTTTAGGGTAATCGTTAGTTTCGTCTAAAGCTGTTTGACCAACCGATGGCGCATAAGCAGCTACATAAACCAGTGACTGGACTTTGTCATTATATCCAGCCTCAGTTATAACTGCCCCTGCCCAGGAATGACCAACTAGAACCACTGGACCCTTAGCTCTTTCAATAGCTCGATTTGTAAATTCGACATCACCTTCCAATGAGTCTAATGGGTTTTGAACTGCGATTACTTCTAGACCTGCATTTTTTAGAATTGGAATGACTTTATTCCATGAACTGGCATCTGAAAAAGCGCCATGAACAAGAATAATAGACTTCGCAGAAAGAGCCTCAGCTATGGTAATTTGAGGTATCAATAAAGAAGCCACCACGGCAACAATTGCAGGTATAATTGATTTTATATTTTTCATTTTTTTCTCATTTTTAGATGTGTGTAATTGTTCGCTAATCGACTAGCGAGTAGCAAGCAAGAGATATGATTTTTGGCTTCGACGTGAAGACAAAAATATTATGGTAAGGTTGGATGACATGCCGCCAAAAAAAATAGTTACGGCAAATTGATTGGGAATACAAATATTAATGCATAAGCCCTATTCACATGAAAAGTGATGCTTTATTACTTTACCCAATAAGATGAAATTGACTATCCATCCCTTTATTGCGTAGTCCGATAATTTTTTGATATGCATCTGAGAGATACCAGTTTTCAGCGTTCTCGCGATCCGGGAACCCAATAATAACTTTAGTTTGAAAATTTTGATCGCCATGCAATGACTTGATAGGCCCTTTTGCTATAAATTCGCCATTAAAAGCCACTAAGCTCTCGGCTGCCATAGCCGAATATTGTTGTAATTTTTCCATATCAATAGGTGTCAAATCGACAATGATGTAAGCAGTCATATTTTATCTTTCTATTTTGGTTAGTGCTACCACTAGAAACTACTTCAGTCTAAATAGTGAAACAATATCCAATAAATTAAATCACTGTTCAAAAATATGAACAGTAAATTTGTACAGCATAAAAATTTACTTAAAAAGGCTATTTATTATCAAATGAGTAAACACACACACCAATGTCAATTTCATACAAGCTTAGTGAGATGTGATTTTAAAAATATGTTTTTAATTGTGGTGGTTGTAATTGTTTCTATTTTCACAACCTATATACAAATGCTGAAATACAAGCCGCAAACTCATATTCCTCCAACACAAATATATTTCATTTCCAAATAATCTTCGACACCATATTTAGAACCTTCACGGCCCTGGCCTGATTGTTTAATGCCACCAAATGGCGCTACTTCTGTGGAAATCAGTCCTGTGTTTACACCAACCATCCCATATTCTAGTGCTTCAGCTACTCTCCAAACCTTTGACAGATCATTTGCGTAAAAATAAGAAGCCAATCCAAATATAGTGTCATTGGCTTGGGTTATTACATCATCAACATCTGTAAATTTGAACAACGGGGCGACTGGCCCGAAGGTTTCATTACTTGCCACAATCATATCTTTAGTAACGCCTGTTAATACAGTTGGTTCGAAAAATGTGCCTCCGAGCGAATGGATTTTACCGCCAGTGGCTACAACAGCGCCTTTTTTAATTGCATCTGAAATATGTTGTTGAACTTTAATAACAGCCTTCTTGTCGATTAGAGGTCCAGCAGACACGCCTTCTCCAAACCCATCGCCGACCAATATCTTTTCAACTGCGGCAACCAATTTCTTTGTGAATGCTTCATATACGCCAGCCTGAACATATATGCGGTTAGCACATACACAGGTTTGACCATTATTTCTATATTTTGAAATCATAACTCCTTCTACCGCTGCATCTAGATCAGCGTCATCAAACACGATGAAGGGGGCATTACCACCAAGCTCCATCGATGTTTTCATAACTTGATCTGCAGATTGACGCATCAAGATACGGCCAACTTCAGTCGAACCAGTAAAAGTTAATTTACTCACTTTTTCATTGGAACAAAATTCATCGCCAATCGCGGCACTGGATTCTGTTGTAATTATGCTCAGCAATCCCTTTGGCACACCTGCTTGTTCTGCCAGAACAGCCATAGCCAAGGCTGACAGGGGTGTTTCAGCAGCTGGCTTGGCTACAAAGGCACATCCAACAGCCAAAGCAGGAGCTAATTTTCTAGCAATCATCGCCGTCGGAAAATTCCAGGGCGTTATAGATGCGACAACACCGATCGGCTGTTTAATGACGAAAATTCGCTTATCAGGATGATGACCCGGAATAATATCACCATAAATTCGCTTCGCTTCTTCGGCAAACCATTCAATAAAGCTTGCTCCGTAAATAATTTCGCCCTTAGCCTCTTCTATCGGTTTGCCCATTTCAGCAGTTAAAATTGCACCAAGATCATCTACATTTTCTATCATCAGTTCAAATAATTTGCGTAAAACTGCTCCTCGCTCTTTTCCTGTTTTAGCTGCCCATTCTTTTTGAGCAACATAAGCCGCATTTATGGCGGATTTTGTTTCCAAAACGCCCATATCTGGCAAAGTTGCCACCACCTCCCTTGTAGATGGGTTCAAAACGTCGAATGTTTGTTTAGATGAAGATTCAGTCGCCCAGTCGCCCGCTATAAAAGCCGATTGCTTAAGTAATTGCGGGTTTTTTAATTTTCTTGCTGTATTTTCAAAAAAGAGCGACATAGTTATTTCTTTCAAATTTAATAGTTTACCAAGCAGCTGTGTAAAATCTGCCTCTGTGACTTTTCGGGGATTATTTACTAAAAGACGCGATTGGGTTCATAGTATCATGGGTAAGTTTGGGTGACGGCAGGTGAAATACCGCAACATGGCACCAAAGGTCGCATTATTACTAAATGCTACGTTGAATTTTATTGCCCATTCATTAGTGTTCATAAATATTGCCCCTTTTTGATTTCACCACCAAACGCCTTGAATAATGAAGCACTCCCCTTACGACAGGCTCATCTAAATCTAGTAGTTATTGAAAATAGAATTTGAATATAATTCACTATATTGAATCAAGTTCTATTTAATGAATACAAATCATGGTATAAACAACAAGTCAAGCTATTTTTATTTTAGTAAAAATGGTATATACAAATGATAAGCTGGATCATTGAATTGCCATAAGGAATAATTATGCAGACAAAAAATCCAAAACTTGTTCCAGCACTTGTACGTGGAACTCAGGTGCTGGACATTATTGCAAAGTCTAAAAAGAGCTTAAATGTTACAGATATTGCAAATGAACTACAATTTGCAAAAAGCAGTATTCACGGCATATGCGTGACCTTAACTGAATTAAATTTACTACATAAGAAACCAGATCAAACCTATAGATTAGGCCCGCACATTATGCGGTGGTCAAATCGGTTTATGCAAGAAACCGATGTTGCCACTGAATTTGCATCAATTTGGGATGAAAGCACCACCTTACCTGGAGCCACCATCACACTATCCGTTTTAGAAGATACAGAAGTTGTTTATATTGCAGCGCGTAACGCGGAGCTATCCGCTGGGTTTGATTTTCGAATTGGGATGCGCCTCCCTGCAATATTCACCGCAACTGGAAAATCTTTTCTTAGTCATAAAAGTGACTCTGAAGTTCGTAGGTTGTTAAAAAACAAAATACCAGCTCCATTGACCAAACATAGCAATCAAAACATAGATGCTCTGCTTGCAGAACTGGCACTTGTCCGTCTAAAAGGATATTCCGTAGATAATCAACAGGTTACTGAAGGAATGGTTTGCTATGGAGCCTCCGTTGTTAACTCACTTAATCAACCTATCGCTGGCGTAGCGGTTAGCCTATCAATTGAGGCAATAGAAACATTTGGTGAAAAACACATTATTGAGAGCGTGAAAGATATATCTCAAAAGATTTCTTTAAGATTAGGCGCTGTATTATAATTATGTATAGGGTAGTGGTCACAAATAATTACAAAAATAAGTAACAAGAATTCAACATCAATTGAGATTAGATAGACCTTAATATAGACCATCAAGTTTCAACTTATTCGATTTATTTCGCGATGGCTTGACAAAAAGACCGCGCTTCATATAACAAGACAATAGAAAGTAATTCAAACTACTGTTTTAAAATATGAACAATGTGAAATTATTACCGAGTCTTCTTATCTTTGCTGAAGTTGCCAAAAGAAAATCCTTTACCAAGGCAGCCAATCACCTTGGTATGAGTAAATCAGCAATCAGCCAACATATCAGCCGATTAGAAGATCAAATGGGAACACAGCTCCTTTCTCGAAATACAAGAGGAATGTCTTTAACCAGTAATGGAATAAAACTCCTTTTAAGAAGTGAGAATTTAAAAGACCAAGTTGATTTGGCATTTCAAGAAATTGCGGGTGCGGAAGATACACCATCGGGCATTTTTTCTATAACTTCTCCCCATATGCTAGAAAAAGATGTTCTTACACCTGCACTTAAACAGCTTTGCATTGAATTTCCACAAATTGAACCACGAATTCTGATTACCGATGATGCACTAGATTTAATTAGTGAGAATTTAGACGTTGCCATTTTTGCTGGAGATCTACCAGATAGCAATTATCGTGCTTTGCCAATTGGAATGATGACAGAACAATATTTTGCTTCACCTGAATATATTAAGAAGATCGGCGCACCTAAAAAACTCATTGAACTTTCAAAGCATCGATGGCTTTTAGCTAAATGGCAAAAAAATAATCAAACATTTTATGAAAACATCAATCAATCAGAAGAAACCGTAGTTCTACAAGCTTATGCCCGCAGCAATAGCCTCTCGAGTATAGTAGAAATGGCGAAACAGGGGATGGGCATTGCCTTACTATCATCCATTTCAGTTGGATCATATGCTCAGGATGGACAATTAATCCATGTTTTAAAAAACTTCCATGGCAAAAAGTGGTCCTTTTATTTTGTTCACCCATTTCGCGGAGATAAACCAATTCACATCACCCGATTTTACCAACTCATCAAATACTTTTACTCAAAAGCCAATATTAATAACACATACTCAAAATAAAATTATTCAAGTATCGGGTCTTTTAGAAAACTCATAATTGACATGAAATTTGGAATTTAATTTTTTAGATACAATAGTCTACATTGTCGATAAGCACTGAAAGTTGCTTCACTATTGGTGTCTAAACTGTCCTTCCATATTCGAAGAATAAGGCCAACTGACAAACGGCTCCTCGCTCATAGAAGTACAAGGTTATGACATAAATAAGTGGATCCGCTTTAAACGCCAATCAGACACCATATTGGTTGCGCTTTTACTAGTCAATGCGCAACCAATGACTGCAAACATGGCATTAATGGTACTTTTTATCGTGAACGAGGCCGAAAAATGTCCTTCAGGTTGCCAGAAACCACAAACATTGACCATGAACTCATTAAATAGAAATTCAATTATTGAGATATTTAATTTCCTAGTTTCGACCTTTATAAAAGTCATAAAGCACAAAGCACCTTCATCAGAAGATGTTTGCAATGTCATAAATACATTTGCACCTTGTCCATTTGTAAATACCTCAATAAAAATTATCAGCGCAAAAGCTAATGGTTCATTTTATAATTAAATGAACCATTAGCTTAACTAAGCAGTTATTAAGCTGTGGCTCGAACTAGTTCTTGATTTGCTACAGGATTTGTCAGATGATTGATGTACCGTACTGTAAGTGCTATTTAGTGGCATTTATTTGCTTTAGGGTACGGAAATATGGAAGCTTTATAATTCCTCATCAGTACATTTCAAATGCACGTTAATGTTTACAAGAATGCTCAAATCTGCGGAAATGGGCTTTATCAAGAAACTCATCTGGGCGACACCTGTTTCCACATGGTGGCAAAGGGAGAGTGTCGACTGGATGTTCCCGGCCATCTCAGCACCATCGATTATTGGAGCGACAGTTTTATTTCATTCATTGACTTCCTAAAGCCGTTTGTAAGATTGGGTGTTGTTTCAATAAGTATTCTTTATAAAACTGCGTAACATCAGCGATGTTATTTACAGACTTTACAAAAAAGATAAAATATGTAAAATATGTAAAATAATTTTTACGGAGAAACTCTATGTCTTGGACATTGGACCAAATTCCTAACCTGACAGGACGCATCGCGTTAGTGACAGGCGCAAACTCGGGTATTGGTTTTGAAACTGCGTTTACTCTTGCTCAGCACGGTGCTGAGACGGTTTTGGCATGCCGTGACCTTGAAAAAGCTTCTAAGGCGATTGAACGTATTAAAACAAAAATACCTGAAGCCAAACTCCACCCCTTGGTTCTTAATCTCGCTGATCTTGATACAGTGGCTAAGAGTGTTGCTAGCTTTGAAAAAACCTTCCCTCGACTTGATATTCTCATATGCAATGCCGCCGTTATGGTGCCTCCTTATAGTCAGACGAAACAGGGCTTTGAATTGCAATTTGGAACGAACCATTTAGGCCACTTCGCTTTAGTAGGTCAACTCATGCCGCTATTAGCCGCTTCTGGTTCAGCTCGAATTATTTCAGTTTCAAGCGTGGCAGCGCATTTCGGTAAAATAGATTTCGAAGATTTGCAATGGCAAAAACGACGTTATGCTAAAATGCCTGCATATGCGCAAAGTAAATTGGCAAATCTTATTTTTGTGCTTGAACTTTCGCGACGATTGGCAGCTGGCAAGTCTACAATTTCGGCATTGGCGGTCCATCCTGGCGGAGCAAAGACAAATTTACAACGCGACCTTGGATGGTTTCGCGGCCTGTCACGCAACCCGCTATTGGCAGGAAGTGCTTTGCAAGGTGCGCGGCCTTCGTTATGCGCTGCAACAAATATAAACGCGCATAATGGCGCTTATTGGGGGCCGTCGGGTTTTTTAGGGTTGCGTGGATCTCCAATTAAGCTGAAAATTCCCGAACGAGCTTTGGATCTCGCCACGGCAGAACGTTTGTGGAGTGTGAGCGAAGAACTGACAGGCATCTCAATTTCAATACCAATAGAACTTCAAGAAGGTTCAAACAATGGATAAGACTAACAAGACATCACGCTCTCCAAGACAAGTGGAAATACTGACAGCAGCAGTGAAGGTTTTCTTTCAATTTGGATATAGAAAAACTTCTATGGAGGATGTTGCTGTGGAAGCAGAACTGTCCAGACAGACGCTCTATCTCCAGTTCCGCAACAAGGAGAAGTTGTTTGGCGCAGCCTTGGAATATATGACTGAGCAAATATTGGTTTCAATTAAGAATGTGGCCGATAGCCAAACTACCTCTGTAGAGACCAAACTCTTAGGCATATTCGAGAATTTCTGCGGGGATTCACTCGACGTTTCATCACAAATTAATATTGCTGAATTGGTGAGCTTCGCACGTTCTCAAGAAAACTACATTGTTTTAAACTTAGAAACAGATGTGCTTGAAATTATCGCGAATACCTTAACGCAGGCAGGGATAGCCCACCAATGGGAATTGCATGATATTGGTTCGCAAGAGCTGGCGAAGCATCTCATCGACACATCGGCTGGTATCAGGCTGTCAACCAAAAATCATCATGACTATAAACAACGAATGGCTCTTGCAATCAAAATTATTGTGACGGGCGCTTCAAGCTAGAAAAATTAAAAGGAAAAAATATGAAAATTGTTATATTTGGCGCAACAGGTGCCACGGGTAGTCAAGTTGTGTCTCAGGCGCTTTTTGCCGGTCATGAGGTCATCGCAATCGCACGACATCCCGAGCATGTAACACCTCGTCCGAACTTGACCGTCCGAGCTGGTGATGTGCTTGATGCTGCAAGCTTACACGATAGCTGCCATGGCGCCGATGCAGTTATTTCTTGCATTGGTCCTCGCAAAAGCGCTGGTACTAGTAGAATCATGAATAACCTCCGCCCCAGCACGACCATGTCAATTGGCACTGCCAACATGGTTGCCGCTGCTGAGGCGGCTGACGTAGGTCGTTTTGTCTTTCAGAGCGGTATCGGACTTAGCGATGGTAGTGAAATGACTTTCTTCGATCGGTGGATTCTTCGCTTGCTATGGCGCCCCATATTCGGCGGAGCCATTCGAGACAAAGCTGAAGGTGAGCGAATTCTTCGCGCCAGTAAGCTTGAGTGGGTGATCGTGCGTCCAGTTGGCTTGAAAGACGCAGATGCCGCAACCAATTACGTTGCTGGCCCTAACAAGCGAGTGGCTTTGTTCTCCGCGCTTTCCTATACGGACTGCGCCGCCAGCTTGCTGCGTTCTGTTAGCGATTCTACATGGACACGCCAAGTCGTTAATGTTGGGCAATAGAATGTAGGGTTATTGGTTAAAACCTCATTTCCCCAAAACGCTTTCTGAAGAGTTTCTACTTGTCGATTTAGTCAATAATGTTGATCGTTTGGCAGAAGATAAAACACCATGCTTAATGCCGTTCTGAAAAAGGTTTTCAAGCTAAAACCAAAATCTCTGAGCAAGACTGTACGTGAATATGGTGGGCTTAAAGCAAAGAAACTCTTTAAACCACTACTCAACCATGCAACGTTGAAACATACCTGATTTCTACCTTCATAATCATCGTGAATTTTCAGACTCAGCTCGTATCGTTGAACAAGAACAATTAATAAATCCAATTCTAGTCGAAAAAGATTATTGGTTATTGACAATTTCAGTTAATTTTGAAAGGCCTACAGCATTATGCCAAATCTATTTTATCGCGTCATTACAGAATCGCATACTCAAAATTATTGGACTCCAGTTATAGATTATTAAAAGGTTGTCAAATAGTATGGTGTATTCAGGGGTTGTTCAAGCTTGTCTGGGGTAATATTGGACAATTTTTTTTGAGGATTTCTGCGGGTTACAGAAAAAACAGGTTCTGGGGATCAAAAGGTCGAAAGTTAAAATCCTTTCGTTCCAACCATTTTTTCTTATATATTTCAATTAACTACGGTTATTACATAATGTTTTAAAATACGCAAAATTTTACTGTATTCGAGGGTGGTTTTACAATTTACTGCTTTTCCTTCTCTTTTTCATCTCATTTTCTAACGGCTGATTCTGATAAAATTTTCATATAAAAGTGTTTTAAATAGTGAGCAATCATTTCATCAGACATGCCAGTTATAGCGGATATTTCTTGATTGCTGCACCCTGCTCATATAACTTCTCAGTTGCTGATTTTCTTAGACCATGCAGAATAAGCGCCTTATCATTCAACAGCTTCATAATCTCTTTATTCTTAAATCGCCTCATTACCGATTTGAAGGCTAGTTTGCTGTAAAGTGCGTCTTTTTTATTGTTCAATATGAACGGACTAATTTTCTTCACATCTGCCAATATTCTATGTAATTCAGGATGAATTCAAATCCATAGTGGTTTATTTGTTTTCTGCTGCACTACTTTAATAAATTTTCGACCTCAATATCAGACCATCGAATGCCGATTAAATCTTGCAGAATTTGCCCGCTAAATAGGCCAACTGAACAGCTTGGATTAACGAGCAGATAGCATGCTTCCCGAAATATTGAATGTTCTCATAATGCGATGGTGGATAGCCTTTACCATCAGCTCGAAGTAGCCGAATTGGTTCGGCGGAGTTTATTTTGCAATATTCCTCTGGAATACCCAAAAACAAAAATCGAATGTTCAGCACCTTCATAAGCCCCATCGTCCATATATGGCGATCTGAATGCTTATTTCTAAGAGTGAACATGGTTTTGTTTGATATTTTGAACTTGAAGGCTGCCCAAGTTTTGGTGATATGCTTTAATTAATTGGTATACCAACTTTGCATTGCCTCTGCATTTACGCGGGTTTTCAGGTCGGCGACCGCTTCGCTCTTAACTATATTTGAAGCTTTTAAAGGTAATTTTCAGGTATATACTTGTTCAACTTATTTAGAAGGTGATTATATGAAAAAAATTACAGTTTTAATTTTTGCTTTATTACTTACTGGTTGCGCCACCAAGCCCAGAGCTATTTACACGCCGCCAACTACATCAACAACAACCACCTCACTACAAAAACTATACCAAAAGATAAATTACTTTAACTTCACTTCCAATTACGGCTACAAAGACAAGCGCAAAGGAAAAAATGGGTTCGCAGTGGTTTATAGCGGCGTTGGAGGTTTACATGTAGATGTTGCATTAGACTTTGCTTTATTGAGGTCGGCAGAACTTTGCAAGGAGAAAAACCTACCATATTTTGGGCCTTCTAGAATTAGTTCCAGTTACCACAAAAAGCAGTATGAAACCGAATTTAAACCAGTTGTATTCATGGATACTGTATGTTACTTCGAAAAAACAAATCCTGCCATATATGATACAAATGAAGTGTTAAAAGAAATCAAACTTAAAATTGCTTCTGGGAAATTGGATAATTACAAAAGTATAATCAAGCGAAAACCCGCCGTGGCTAAGAAAATTCAACCCATGGCCAAAAAACAAGTTTTAAAAAACTTGATATACTAAATCCAACCGATTATGACATTTTAGAGCCTTCCGTTTAGTGCGGAGGGCTCTCTAAATGTTAAAGGGGTGAATTAGGCGCAAAGTAAAGTAATAAGAGAAAATTTAGTAAAAAGAAGGCCATCCCAATGCCAACACATTTGATGTAAGTAATGCTAGTTTTATGATAAGTCATACCTTGTGCGTTATAACCCTCACCAAACAACAACCTGCCCACGGTGGAAAAGCGATTTTTACCGTGTAATAGGGTGTGTTGTTCGGCTCGAAAAAAATTAACGATCCCAATCAATAACAATATCGAGGTGGGAATGAAAATTATTACAAGTGTACTAAAAAGAAAGTCGTGCATTCACACCTCAGATAAACCCGAACCATAGGCACAAAGCAATGAGTCGGCAATAGCCTGATTATCAAACAAAGATTAAGCTCCACGTGGCATTATGGAGCTTAAACCTAGTTTTGTTATTTTTTAGCAATAAAACCGAACACGCCAACAGCAGTTGGATCTTCAAACTTGCCAGTTCCGCCGATTTTCGCAGCACCAGAGCCATAGAATGCACCATCCAATGATGAAGATGTTCAGGTAGTGCCATTTAATTTTGACAACATTCTACCTGCTAAACCATCTTTATAATCAGCCGCTGAGCTAGTGGGTACTGAACTTGATTTTGTTCCAATTGCAGTATAACCAGAAACGAGAAATTTAGCGGCCTGATCTTTAATATCTAGCCACCAGAGATTGACATCATTTGTTGTATAGCTCTTCGCGATTTTTAAAAACTGATACTAAGGTTTTGCACCATGAGTGTGGTTTTACGGAATTAGGTGACCACGAACCAGTGACTGAATTGTCTAGCATTGATCAATTTGATGGCTTGGCAATTGGGGTTGAGTGCCAGTACATAGTTTCAGCATTAACATACATCAATGAGATCATAGCAAAACTGTCGAGCTGTCTTTTATCAATTTTTGAAATTCCTCAAATTCTTCTTCGCTGCTCATATAGTTTATTGAGACTTGGGTAATGAGGTTATTTTGGACGATGAGCTGGGTAAAACCATGTGATTTTACCTCATCGTTAGGTGGAGCCAAGGTAACTTCGAAATCAAAATAGAAGTGGATGTCATCTTCGCTTGTTAATTCGCTGATTACTGCGTTTGAGGCAGTTGTTATGAGCTGCATTCTGGCTGTGAATTGATCAAAATCTTGCTTTTCACCTAAATTTAAAAAGAACGAAAATGATGGAGAAACCACGTTTGACAGATTATGAGAACTGTTGGCGCGAAATTCCTTAAGGAAATATTTTATAAGTTTTAGATTATCTGACATTGAGTGCCCCCACTTAAAGATCGGATTGATTAGATTAGAACTACTACAAAAGTTTATTGGCAAAAAGTAAATAATTTACCCGTGCATCGCTTATGCAGAGTTTTTTAAACGTAAAATGGTGCAAAAAATTCTTTTAATTACACACGACAAGTTGCATGCGAATGAGTTAAAGCCTAATGAAATTATACTCCTGATAGCTTGACCTATATTAAAAATGATATTAAATTCAACAAAAATCTAGTGTTTGTGGGGTGGCAATGAATTCAGATCGTGAATTAGCTGAATACATGGCTCGTAGTTTAAGAAGCCAGAAACTGCGCGCGATAACTGATGCAATATCTCCAGATTTTGTGTTTTTTAGCCCACGGGTTAAGGGTTACGATTTTGAGCAATATTGCCAACATCTTGAGAAATTATCGGTTTATATTGAAGCAAAAATTTTGGATGTGGTGCATATAGGTGACGTGTTCATAATAGATGTGGATGTTCAGACTGTTGATATCCAACGTGATTATTTTCATAATGGTGCAGTAAAAATGCTAGTAACAATAACTGACCACCTTGTTAAATCCATTGAATTTAAATTTGAAGCTACGCCCGAAGAAGACGCGTATATGGAAGAAATTAATCCCATTCCCGATAAATTTAAACCAAGCTAAAGATTACGAGAAGCTGAGTTGCTAATAACGCCATTGCCACGACGAATAAACATATAATACCTTATAAGAACTTGCCCCTCTTCTTGAGAGATTTTTGCAACTAAAACTAGGTAAGGTGAATGCAGAAATATTTTGAAACTGTATAAGGTGAAATCGGTGAAAATGATGCCCTAAATACTCACTCATATCTTAAATGGGACTAGAAATTACTTGGAAAATAATGTCACTTAAAGCAAATTGACTATATATGTAACTTTTTATTATTTTCAAAAAATAATTTGGACTTTTACCAATAGATTATTACATTGAACAAAAAGCATGTGCAAATTGTATGGTAAATAGTATGAAAAAAAGAACTCAGGTTGAACGACGTGAACAAGCCGAGAGACGGCTTTTTGAATCTGGAATTGAACTAACTGCAGAACAAGGTTTTGATGGTTATTCCTTGGCGGATGTTGGTATACTCGCCGGATATAGCCGTGGACTACCTACCCATTATTTTGGAACCAAAAATAACTTTCAAAAAGAACTCGTGAAATTCATGATCACCGAGTTCGAATCTAATTTTTCTATCCCTACACATAAGAGAAGTATATCTGGAATTTCACAAACCATGCAAAATACGTTTAGTATGCCAGATAAAGATTCTGTTTATGCGCGTATTTTGCTTATTGTGCTTGCCGACAAAAGTGAAAAATTTCAGACATTTGCTGAATTATCTCAATTTCGTAAGCTGATCATTGCAAATATTGAACGAGACATCACTCACGGCATAAATGAAAAATACATCAGAAAAAACATAAACCCCAAAGTGCTCAGTTTGATTTTGATAGAGACAATATGCAATGTAACACGCCTCGCTCTTAGCGATAAAGGCATTGACGTAAAAACAGCGGGCGACGAGTTAACTCAATTTATATTGCACGGCATTGCCGCCCCATAATTAACCAACAAATTCATTATTTATAATTGGAGGCATTATCCTCCCTGTAATACTTGTTATCTTAACAAGTAAGTTATGTATGTATAGTTCACTTATGTAGATAAAGGTATGAATAATGAAAATTTTAATGTTTGGGCGTGGTGTTATTGCCACCACTTATGGCTGGGCTCTTGCTAATGCAGGGCATGAAGTTGAATATTTTGTAAGGCCGCACCGCATAGAAGAATATGGGACAAGTGTTGATGTGGAAATTTATGACCCCAGACGCAAAGGTTCTAACAAAACAGTAACCGAAACCCTACCCACAAAATTAACTGACAACCTTCAAAAAGATAATGATTACGACCTCATTATTGTCAGTGTATCTCATCACAGTTTCGCTTCGGCCGCAAAATATTTAGCCCCGAGGCTTGGAAATGCGACCATTTTCATCTTCAATAATTTTTGGATGGACCCTGAAGAAGCCACTTCAGCATTTCCGACCGAACAAGTTGTCTGGGGTTTCCCGCAATCAGGTGGTGGTTTTCCTAACGGCAAATTACGTAGTATTCTAACCACAAAAATCACCTTTGGGAGCTTTGGGCAAGAACTTACGAGTAGAGAAACGGCCACAAGAGATATGTTCGCCAAGGCTGGTTTTAGTATAGTCGAAGAAAAAGATTTTCGCGGCTGGTTATTTGTGCATTTTATAATGAACGGAGCCTTGCACACAGAACAGCTACTTTCGGGTTCTATTTCTAAGGTGTTTAGTTCTTCAGTACATCGTAATAACGTCATTTTAAATGCCAGAGAGCTATTGCCTTTGTTACTCGCTCGAAATGTAGATATCAAGTTGCATAAATCTGAAATAGCTATGATAAAACTTCCCACTTGGGTAGGTGCTTCTGCACTAGGGCTTGCGTGGAAATTTTACAAGCCTTTAAGAACAATGGCAGAAAGCCACAGCAATGAACAAGATATGATTACCACTTGCCAAGCATTGCTCGACTATGCGGAATCTCAGAGTATTGAGACGCCAAACCTAAGAAGAGCATTGCAAACTACGTTGAAATAAAACCTCTTTAACCTCTAGGACAAGACACAACATAAATTTAACTTAATGAACGCGCCATCTAGCTAAGTGAGTTAAAACACACTTAGCTAGAATTTAGATGTTTAAGTTTTACAAGACATATGTCCTTTATACTTAAGCAGCTGAACGATCTGTCAAAACACGTCGGCGCAAACTTGTTTCCGTAACAGAAGGTGGGTTATAATTGGCTTCAATTGGGCCAACATCTGTTCCTGGCGGCACTATGGCGTCAATGCGATCTAAAATTTCGTCACTAAGGCTGACTTCGACACTTGCCAATAAATCATCAAGGTGCTCCATCTTGCGCGGACCAATCAGCGCTGATGTTACGGCTGGATGTGCCATAACAAATGCCATTGCCATATGCGTCATCGGCAGCCCTGCTTGTTCAGCAAGAGGAATAAGCTGTTCGATGACATCAAATCGTCTTTCATCGGACATTTGATTAGGGAAACGCTTAACCCGCATGCTATCGGGCTGCGGTTGATCCTTACGGTAACGGCCAGTTAGCATACCCATCGCTAGCGGGCTCCAAACCATAGTGCCCATTCCATAACTTTGAGCCGTTGGCAAAACCTCGCGTTCGATGCTACGGTTCATGATAGAATATGGCGGTTGTTCTGTGCGGAACCGTGCCAACCCACGTTTTTCTGATACCCATTGCGCTTCTATAATTTCAGATACGGGAAAGGTAGAAGAACCAATTGCTCTGATCTTTCCTGCTCGCATCAAATCTGTCAAGACTGATAAGGTTTCTTCTATATCAGTATCGGGAGATGGTCTATGAATTTGAAAAAGGTCGATATAATCGGTTTGCAAACGCTTCAATGAATTTTCGACCGCTTGCACAATCCAACGTCTCGAATTGCCTTGTTGGTTTGGATCATCGCCCATTGGCAAACTTGCTTTGGTCGCCAGCACAATTTTATCGCGTCGGCCTTTAAGCGCCTTGCCGACAATTTCCTCAGAATCGCCAAAACTATAAGCATCCGCTGTATCAACAAAGTTAATTCCTGAATCTAAGGCTTTGTGAATGATACGAACTGCATCATCCTGATCATTATTACCAAACCTACCAAACATCATTGTGCCGAGACAATAAGGGCTAACCTTTATGCCGGTTTTGCCTAAATTACGGTATTTCATTATTATATCTCCGTTTGTAAAATCTACTATTGCCCGACTAACTTACTCATTCTAAAGCGGTGCATCTATCACCAAGCCCGCCGATATTTTCACAAAATACGCCAATTCATTTTGTTTTTTCTGAATGGAAAGTGACAAAAATTACGCGCCTAATTGAACTGAGTTTGCGCCATTGGCCGAGCCCGAAAAACAAAATGAGCTACACAAGCCAAAAACGCAAACATGCCTGCCGTTAAACCAAAAGTGGTTTTATAACCAACCTCCAGAATTAACGAATGACTGGTTATCGGTGAGAGAAATTGCCCCATAAAGACTGCAGATGTTAAAATGCCAGAAGCAAAACCTCGCAGAGCCAACGGTGCGATATCAAGCCCAAAACTTATGAAAATTGGAATTAACAAACCTGCGGCTGCGCCAACTATAATAGCAGCTCCAAGCACCGCCCAGAGTTCACTTGCAACAGCAAAGCCGACGAAGCCTAATGCAAATAATATAAACCCAAAAACCGCTGTACCCGAACGCCCAAAACCTCCGCGTATGCGACCATAATTTAGTGACATTGCGCCACCTGATATTGTCAGCACTGCTAACAAGGATGCGGCAGCAGTTGGCGAAGGATGCCCAATACTGGCCAGATAAAATGGCCCTTGAGTCGGGATGAGATAAAAACCTATGAATGTCAAAATTGCTGTTGTCATTGCCGCAACTAATGTCAGCGCCCAACCATTTTCTCCCAAAACGTCCTCAGCATCCACTTTCGCATTTTTAGACACTTCTTTATCCTCATTCGGTTCTTTAATAGCAAACCAAACGACTGGCAAATAAAGCAATGCAATTGCGTATATTGAAAAAGGTGAAAATGGGGAGTAACGGACTAGAAAGCCTGCCAATAGTACAAAAAACAAGCCGCTTATATTTGTTATGGCCATTTGCATGCCCATAAATCGCGCGCGCACTGCACCCGCGAAATAAACACCTATCAATGAAATTTGTGCCGTCATTACAAATGCAACTGCTATACCTAATATCAACCTCGAAATTAAGATAGCAGTGAGAGAGTTAAGCCATAGCCCTGCGCTGCCAGAGATTGCGAAAAGAATTATCCCAAATAATAGTTGACGACGACGGCCAAACTTATCAGCAAGAGCGCCAGCGAAGGGAGCAAAAATCGCAACAAGTAGTGATGGGGCTGTTACCAGCATGCGAACCATAAGTTCCACATTTTCCGTGTTGCTGAACGCTTGTTCAATAGCTGGTAGCGCGGGGCTAATGAGTATATTGGATAAGATAGTCAATGTTGATGCTAAAAATAGCGCAACAGCTCGCATGTCTTTAAGAAGTGAAAACATGATATAATTCCTTTTTGTTATATCTATGAAGACAGGCGTGCTCATTCTCAATTTGTTCATTTAGTTGAACCAAACGCGCCCATCCGATGGCCAGATTATAACTTTTTAGGAAAAAACATCATTGTCCTAACGCGCCATTAAATGTACGGATCACGCCATTTACATCGTTTAAATAAACATATTCTACGGTTTTGTAGTTTTAATCATGCCCATTTAGGGCGCGCCAGCGTTTTGGCGCAATGCCTTCCCAATCATGAAAGGCACGATAGAAAGAACGTGTATCTTGAAAGCCTACAAGGTACGCAACTTCATCAATTGTGAGAGATGGGTCCAACAGAAGCTGCTCCCCCATTTCCTTTCGCGCATCATTGAGTAGCACACGAAAGGTTGTTTTTTCGTCTAAAATACGGCGTTGTAAAGTACGTGTGCTTGTTCCCAATTCACGAGCTATGGCATCAACTTGCGGCCTGCCACTAGCGAGGTTATTTTTCAAAACATTCTTAACCTGCTCAACGAACGAAAGGTCACCATCAAGGTCGTTGCGCATAGCGGATAATGCAGGTGTTATTAGTTCTAAAAATTCTAAATTATGGCCAGGAAAAGGTTTCTTGAGATCATCAGCCTGTAGAATTAATTTATTTTCAGGTGCGCCATAAATTATTTCACAGCCAAAAAAATCCCTAAGCTCGGCATTTTCCGCCGCTGCTCGTTTATATTCTACACGAATCGGTTTTAACAGCTCGCCCGTACCTTTTCGACCAAGCTCAACAGCAAATGCAAAAGATAAATCAATTGAAATTGCAGGTTCATCTTCCATCGCATAAGGCCAGATTTTACTAATTGTGAATTGCTCTGGTGTTTCGCTAAATAAAAACCTTTCATTTGAACCTAACCGTTTGAAGCGATCAATTCTCATTATAGCATCGCGAAAATTTGAAGCATAACATGCGGCTACAAATGCCGACTGATGACCCGTTTTATCTAAACTCTTTAATATTTTAATTGCAATTCCACTATCTTTTGTTAGGTCAGAAATTGCACGCCAAAGTTCAAAAAGTTGATTTGTTGTCAAGGTCGCCTTGCCATCACGAGCTAGTGAAACTGGAAGTCGGGCTTGTTTCAAAATCGAACTGGGTGACACCCCAATCTCTCGAAAAGCATTCCAAAAGGCATTTGGGAATTTACATTTATCTAATGGCTTACTCAACTTAACCGCTCCGCTCGTGAAAAGATGTATTCTACAAGATTATAGTATTCAAAATATAGTGACAAGGTCAACCACGCCAAAAAAATCACTAATTACGCCATATTACACCAACAAGCCTTTATGCCCTCTTCAAGGTCTCTGACATGCTAACAATGTGTTTTCGTCACGACCGCAACCAAGCGCTATCCTTCTCGCCCAGGTTCGTCTGTATCGTTGGAGAATAATGCTATTTTATTGCCTTGAGGGTCGCGAAGGTAGCTAACGTAAAAATGAGCCCCATATGAGTCACGAAAGCCCGGTTGGCCTTCGTCAGAACCGCCTGCCGCAAGCGCGGCTGCGTGAAGATCACGAACCTGTTTTTGGCGACTAACCTCAAATGCGATCATAGTGCCATTTCCAGCCGAAGCAGGATGCCCGTCAAAGGTTGGTTTCACGTAGAAATCCGGCGGCGCGGCCCGCTGACCTTGTTGACTACTCAACGTGTAACTCAGACCTTCGGGTCCTTCGTTCAGCTTGTAATCCAAAGCCAGCAGGAACGCGGAGTAAAACCGTTTCGCGCGAGCAATGTCATCAGCTCCGACTGTAACGTAGGCAATCATACTGCTTGTTCCTTTCCTTCAGTCTAGTAAATTACCATGTTTTATTGCAATTTCACATTGTGGAAATACACATTTTTTTAACAACAACTTAGAGCATCTGAGGTTAGGCAATTACAGTGATTGAATTTTCTTTTGAGAGTTTTCGATGACTCGCTCTAACATTTGAGTGAACTGTTGTTTTTCGGCTTCACTAAAGCCTTCAAGTAGCGCCTCGTTCACTTGGCTATAAAAATCCACCAAATGAGTAAGAGACCTACCCTCGTCGGTTAAAAACACTTTCACTTGGCGTCTGTCTAATTTGTCGTGCTTGCGCACTAACAGGCCTTTTTTTTCCATCCTTGCGATTAGATTGCTAGTCGATGGTTCTGAGGCTCGGTAATAGACCGCAAGCTCGCCGACAGTTAAACCATCACCACGCCACAAAGCCGTCAACAATACCCATTGTTTAAGTGTTAGGCCAGATGGTAACAGCATTTTCTCGGAAAGTTCACTACAAACTTTGCTCGAAAAGCCCAGCAAACGGCCGATAGAAGGTAAGTAAGGCACTGCTTGATCATCATTTAGTTTAGTTTTTGTAATTTTATTTGACATATTTAGCATGCTATATATTATATAGCTAATTATTAGAGTTAAAGATTACAAACTCAAACATAAATTCACATTGATGTCAAAATCAATAAATAACCCATCACAAGATTTCGTGATATTAACAAATAGGCTAAAAATGAAAAATCATCTCAAACAAATAACCTTAGCGTCAGTATTCGCTTTTGCCACACTTACAAGCTCTACTGTTTTTTCTGCAGAGAACACTACCGAAGGCAAAGAGCTTGCTGAAATGTCATTTGAATCCATTAAACGCGCTGATCGTGAATTTTTGGACATGGGCGAAATGGAGATTTTCCGCGGCTCGCTATTTGTTTCAATGGATCAAGACGACGATACAAACCTGACATTCGACGAGTTTTTTGAATGGGATTATGGCTTTAAACTGATTGCCGAAGAAGCAGGAAAGCAAAAAGAGTATCTTACGGCTATGAGAATTATATTTGCACTGTGGGACCTAAACGGCGACGGACAATTGACCGAAACTGAGCATAGACAAGCGTTAGTGCGCGATTTTCAACGTGCGGATTTAAACAATGACGCCATACTCAGCAAACCAGAATTCTTTGGTGCATTTTCAATGAACATCGCATTTAAAGCTGCATTAAAAGATTAAGGACATTAAAATGACTAAAGGATTGAGCGCCATATATGGCAGCATTGCATTTTTTGCACTTCTACATTTTGGCCTGTCAGCAACGGGACAAACTGAACGTGCTATGATGGCCACCTTTATTGGTGGTTCGGCAATGATTTTGATGGCATGGGCAATTTGGCTTTCAAACCGCCCGCTGTGGCTAGAAAATTGGTTTGGTGGGTTAGATAAAATTTATCTGGTTCACAAATTCATTGGCGTTTCAATTCTTTTGCTCATTCTCGTTCATTTTTTTGCAATTCCTAAATTGGAGTCTGCTGGTAGATTACCTCAGGTGGGTTTAGCCGCAATCACTGGTTGGCTTGGTTCTCCTTTCGGTATGATCAGTATGATACTCATTATTCTGTC
The DNA here is from genome assembly GCA_051531935.1 of Hyphomicrobiales bacterium. Classification (GTDB taxonomy): domain Bacteria; phylum Pseudomonadota; class Alphaproteobacteria; order Rhizobiales; family OSC116; genus OCS116. Next base: position 86,640 of record JAOPTR010000002.1, on the reverse strand, counting down.
CATCGTTATTTCACTGAACCGCAAAATCCCTTATCATATCTGGATTAAACCACACAGGCTCATGGGTTTGTTATTCATTGCCATATTTATACATATGTTGCTTTCACCGCTTGAGTTATTTAACGGCAAATCGCCCTCTGGTATCATGTTGTTTCTTGTTGGGTTATTTGGAACTGGTGCTTATATTTACCGCCAATTTAACCGTGGCAAGCGGGCAATTGACTATGAATTATCAGCTATCAACCAATTAGAGCGCGCTACCGAACTTGTCTTCACATCTTCATCAAAACAAAAAATGGATTTTAAGTCTGGCCAATTTGGTTTTGTATCACTTGACCAAAAGGGTTTTGATGAAGCACATCCGTTTACCATTTCGAGCGCTCCAAATGAAAATGACCTTCGTTTTACGGTGAAAGTGTTAGGCGATTTTACACGCCGCGTACGCGATGAGCTAAAAATTGGCGCCAAGGCCAAAATCGAAGGACCATACGGGCGGTTTGACATGCAAATTGTCAATAAAAAACAAATCTGGGTAGCAGGTGGTGTTGGCATCACACCTTTTTTAAGCGCCATGCGTGAAATGAAAAGTGAGGATGAGCGTAACATTACACTATTCTATTGCGTACAAGAAAAAAGCCAAGCTTTGTTTTTGAATGAATTTGAAGCCAAGTTTGACAACATTCCTAACCGCAATTTGGTTATATTAGAATCTAATCACAAACAATTTGCAAGTATTGAAGCCATATCAAACGCTATTGATGGTCAATTAGATGAACATGATATTTTTCTATGTGGCCCGAAACCCATGATTGATGGGCTTAGAAAATCACTCAAAAAAGCCAATGTCTCAAAACATAAAATTCATAGCGAAGCATTTGAATTTAGGTAGGTTAGAAATGAAATCAACGATCAACATCATTACAATCACGCTAATATTGTGCGCTGGTGCACTGTTTGGCTTTTTCTACACCATGTCAATTTCTATAATGCCAGGGTTAGATTTAACAGCTCCTTACAGCGCAATCCTTGCCAACCAAGAAATTGGCCACGCCACTCAAAATTATTTTTTTGCCGTGCCGATGATTGGCACGCCATTATTAGCAGCATTTGCCGCAATTTATTATTTTAGACAAAAAGATAAGAGTACTGCATTTCTATTTCTCGGAACCATTTCAGCATGGGTTGGTATGTTAGTGGTTACGCTTATGCTCAACGTACCGCTGAATCAAATTCTGGATGGCCTACAAATCACTATGGAGCAAGAAAATTTGGCTCAACTTTGGGATAGTTATTCGATCGATTGGCAAGTTTACAACTGGTTGCGAGTTGGCTTTAGTGGTTTAAGTTTGTTTTTTGCGGCTATTGCATTCAAATCCAGTGTAATAGACAAGTGAATTCCGACTAAAAGCCAAATTTTTGGACTTATTTTGAAGGAAAACGAAAAATCACCGTAATTAAATTATCCGTCATGCGTTTGGATTTGAGCATTATGCAGCATTTTTAATAGCTAAACTTAATCTTCAGTCAAAACTTCTTTGGCTAACCAAGAGACGAAGTCTCTTGATGCTTGGTTCTGCATAGATTGAATTTCGGCTACATAAGAATATTCACTTGTTATAAATCCAAGAGGCGCTATTAACCGCCCAGCACTTAGATCATCAACAACTAAATGCTCGGGAGCGATGCAAATACCCAGCCCACCAACTGCGGCCTCCAAGGTAAAATAATAATGTTCAAATTCCGAGCCTAGTTGCATCAGTTGAGGTTGTAGACCAACCTCTTGGCACCAATTCCTCCAAACATTTGGTCTTGTTTTAGTTTGTAAAATTGGTGTCTTCAATAAATCTTGTGGGGTTTGTATATCGTATTCTTCTGTTAACTTTGGCGCCAGCACAGGGCCTAATTTTTCGGCGAACAGAACAGTGGTTGTTGTGTCCAATTGATTGGTTAGACGTATATTTAAAATGACATCATAACTTTGCTTATTGGGTGCATCTTGAGCTGAGGTGCTCACCCGTACATCAATTTCTGGGTAGATTTGTTTAAAAAGATATAATTTAGGTATCAGCACTTTTATGGCAAAAGTATTTAAGCAAGAAACATTTATCACTTTCTGAGTTGTTGATTTTACTGAACTTACACCCGCATTTATTTGAGCCATTGCTGCTGTAAGTGATGATAATAACTGGCTGCCTTGAAGCGTCAATCTGGGGCTATTCTTGGGGCCATCAAATAGTGACACACCTAGATATTGTTCAAGCTGCCTAACTTGACGGCTAATCGCCCCTGGAGTCACATACAATTCCTGAGCAGCAGATGTCATTGTACCGAGACGGCCTGCAGATTCAAAAGCCCTTAGGGATAATAGTGGCGGCAATGGGTTTAATTTTGATTTCATGTATTTGACTATAGCTCACATATAAATTGCAAACAAATCGTTTTTATTAATCTCCAATTTACATATATTCCACTCATCAACTATTTAAGGAAAAAACATGCCCTTCATACGTACAACTTTGCCTGAGACCACATCCAAAAGCCACCGAGACGATATTGTCAAAAGCATTCATGATGCTTTGGTGAGTAGCATTGACATGCCTGCAGATGAGCTTTTTAATCTGGTATCCAACTATAACCATGATACATTTTACTACAGCCGATCATTTAATGGCATTGCTCGATCTGACAATTTAATCGTTGTAGAAATTATCATGCGCCGCGGACGCAGCGATGCCATGAAACGTGATTTATATGCCCAAATTGCGCAAAGAATTAACAAAAGCACAGGCACATCAATAAAAGATGTAATGATTTTCACATACGAGAATGATTATTCAGATTGGTCAGTCGGAAATGGTGTCTTTGCCATGAATCTTGCGCAACAACGTGGTGCAGATTAATTCGGTTTGGGAACAACTTATGTATTGTGAAATCAGTCTCTAGTGACAAAATCACTTTGCACCTCATCATCAGAAACGCGATAGCGCGTACCATCACTGGTCGTGCTTTAAGTTGACTACTGCATTCTTGGAAAGAGTGATAGTTATGTATTCGACAAGCGTTTCTGACTTAGTGCATATAGATAGTCCATTCTGGGCTCGTTGGTTTTTTCCTAAAGACGTTTTAGCCCATTTTTAAAACGCAGTTCCAACAACGTAATGAGTCGACTAAACCAACAGAACGACCCAAATAAATTGATCATAATCTCCAAAAGAATTTTCAAAACACTATCAAATTATCCTTGAGAAAATTATAACCCACCTCTCCTCTTCGCAATAAACTACCATTAATGTTGATCATTACTGCACCCTATGCCACGATGTTTTCAAACGTTATAAAGTACGAATACCATGCTCGACACCGCCTTCTGCGGTTAAACGCATGTCTGTTAATGCACGGTCATCATTTTCCATTCTCCAGCTCAAAAGCTTACCTGCATATTTAATCATTTCAGTTTTATATTTTGGATCATTGGCAAGGTTGGAAAATTCATCCGGGTCATTTTTCAAGTCAAATAACAATGGCGGCAATGTTGTGAAATGCACATATTTAAAGTCATCATCACGAATAATATTTACCATACATTGGTTCATTTTCAAGCCCAGTGGTGGTGCGCCCTTACCATCATATGGTGCGCGCATGTCGAACTCCATATGCGCTTCTGTTCGCCAATTTATTGGCTGCGAAGTGCGGGTAAAAGCAAGTAAAGATTTACCATCACATTGATGAGGTATATCCGCAGCAACGGTTTCTAATATGGTCGGCATAATATCTACTGATTCAGTGAAGGCTTTTACTACATTACCCCGAGTTGAATTTGCGGATTTCGACGGGTCTCTAATAATGAGAGGAACATGAAATGTTTCTTCAAAATAAGTATATTTAGAATGGGCATGATGATCGCCCATATTTTCGCCATGATCTGAAGTGAAAACAATCAAGGTATCGTCATATTTATCTGTTTGTTTGAGATGCTCAATTAACCTGCCAATTTGCGCATCTACTTCGGCCATCATACCGTAATAAGTGGCTCTAATTTGTTGCAATTCTTGATCCGATAAATCAAACCTATCGCAGGTTTCGGGCTTTGTGGTGAAGCTAGCGGCTGCCGAATCATGAGTGAAATAATATTCTAGCCATGGGTGTTGTTTCGCTTCATCTTGCCATGTCGAACGCCTTATGGGCAACGGCATATCATCGGCATTAAACATTGCGTGGTAAGGTTCTGGCACAACAAATGGTGGATGTGGCGCAAGAAATGAAACATGCGCAAACCATGGTTTATCTTTTTGGTTTTTTATATATTCAATGGTTTCACCAACTAGAAATGCCGTGGCACTATCCTCGGCTTTATATTTTGTTGGCGCATAGGTTTGACCTTTGTCTTCAGCACCAGCATAATTCTCTTGTTGTGAGTAAAGCCGCTCATCATTTAAAGCAAATTCATAACCCTTGTCTTTTAGATAATTGCGCCACGGCAAGCGTTTACTGTTTAAATGGCAAACAGCTTCCATACCTGGCAAAACACCCTCATAGTCATCAACAATGTCTTGATTACGCGGGTCTAACCCCACATCGGTATAACCAAATAAAACGGGGTGATAGCCGACATTTCGTGCTTCGAGCGCTACATTTGTATGGCGTGAGTCTAAGGGGGTGCCATTGAGCAATGAACGATGATTATGCAAATACATGCCCGTATACAAGCAAACACGAGAAGGGCCGCAAGGTGTGGCTTGGCCGTAATGATGTTTAAACGCAACACCATCTGCAGCTAAAGCATCCAAATTAGGAGTTTTAACAATCGGATGCCCTGTGGCGGAAAGACATTCGCCACGCCATTGATCTGCGGTTATGAAAAGTATATTCATGAAGGCTGCCATTCTATTTTACGAATTGTGGGTCGAATTTCACCAACAATTTCTAGACGTGAATTTGATATTTTTGGTTTTAGATGCTCTTGTAAGCTTTGTTTTTCATCAGAAGTGAGGATATTTAATTGATCCAATAGGGCGAGTAACACAGCGGTTCGCGCCCTTGCGCCGCCATCTGCTATTTTTAACGCAATGCCTAAGCCTAGTTTTGGTATGGCAGCAGTTAAGATGCCTTCAGCGCCTGATTTAACCAAAATTTTGCCGTTGGTGACATACATAATATCACTGATTGCGCTGCCATGGCCTGACACAAAAAAGGGTTCATTTGCCATTGCACCATGTAGACGATTGACCGCTTTGGCACGCAACGCGGTTAGTTTTTTGGGTTGAGCAAAACTTGCCACCAAATAAGCTAACTTGCTAAGTGGCATGGTGGGCGCGGGAAAACCGCACCCATCGATACCCATAGGGAATTGGCGCATGTCTATATTTGCTAAATCTGATAAAATATCGAAACTATTTTGCTGTGCGGGGTGTGAGGCTTGATGAAAATTATTAAGATCATAGCCCTTGTGCATGGAATAGGTTAAAAATCCCGCATGTTTGCCAGAGCAATTGTGATGAATGCTGCACTTACCCTGCCCATTGGCTAAAATATCCATCATATGCTGCTCATCATCTGGCAATACTGGACCACAAGCAAGGTTGGTATTTTTTAGGCCCAAGCGGTTGAGCCACTTGGACACAGCTTCGCTATGCATGGCTTGACCAAGATGTGAGGCACAAGATAATGCCAACTCGGCATCACTTAAATTAAAATGATCGGCCGCACCAGATTCGACCAAGTCAATTGCATAAAAAGGTTTTAGTGCTGAACGTGGAAAAACCAATTGTTCAGCATCGCCCCATTGGTGCAAAATTTTGCCATTATAATCTGCGATAGCCGCAGCACCAAAATGGTGACTTTCGACAATATCGTTACGGGTGGTTTCAGCAAATAGCTCAAAAGACATTACAGCCTCCGAAGATTTTGTTACAATATTTGGTTTAGGAATTGTTGAGTGCGTTCATGCTCAGGATTGCCAAAGAATGCTTCGGGATTATTGCGCTCTACAATATCGCCCGCATCCATAAATATAACTTCATCGGCAATGGTTTTGGCAAAGCCCATTTCATGTGTCACCACAATCATCGTCATGCCTGTATCGGCAAGTTCAACCATCACATCCAACACTTCTTTGATCATTTCAGGGTCAAGAGCTGATGTTGGTTCATCGAATAACATGATTTTAGGATTCATACACAATGAGCGCGCGATGGCCACACGTTGTTGCTGACCGCCCGACATTTGGCCTGGATATTTATTGGCTTGTTCGGGGATTTTGACACGTTCTAGATACATCATAGCCGTTTCGATGGCATCTGCCTTGGCCATTTTGCGCACCCAAATGGGGCCTAGAGTTAAATTTTCTAGGATTGTTAAATGTGGAAACAGGTTGAAATTTTGGAACACCATGCCCACTTCGGTGCGGATATGGTCGAGACTTTTGAGGTTTTTACCAAGCTTAATGCCGTCGACAATAATATCGCCTTCTTGATGTTCTTCAAGTGCGTTGATGCAACGAATAAGGGTTGATTTACCTGAACCAGAAGGGCCACAAATTACAAATCGCTCACCTTTATGGACAGTTAAATTTATGTCTTTTAAAACATGAAAATCGCCATACCATTTATTCATTTTGTTGATTTCGATCATCTGCTCGTTGGTGGCAGCAGAAACCAATTGGCTCTTATTTGTTTGTTCACTCATAATGTTTACTTTCAATTCAGATCAGTGCTTGTTGCCAGCAGATAATTTTGATTCTAGATGTCGGCTATATTTAGACATTGAGAAGCAAATGATGAAAAATAGGATGGCGCCAAAAACCAGCGGTTCTTTGTGCAGACCGAGCCACGGTACGTCCTTACTAATTGAACGCAGCATGCCTAAGATGTCGAACAGGCCGATGATGGATACCAATGTTGTATCTTTTAGCAGGCCAATAATGTTACCAACAATATTCGGTATCATATGTTTTAAGGCTTGCGGCATGATAATTAGCCCCATTGTGCCCCAATAGCCTAGGCCAATCGTATGTGCGCCTTCAAATTGGCCTTTGGGAATGGCTTGTAAACCAGCCCGCACGATTTCGGCCATATAGCAAGCGTTAAACAACACAACAGCAATGATGACTTGCACCAATTTATTCAGAAAAAAGCCTTCGGGCATAAACAGTGGGAACATGGTGGTTGCCATGAACAACACTGTAATGAGGGGAACAGAGCGGAATACCTCGATAAACCCTGTGCTTAATACGCGCACAACAGGCAGCTTACTGCGCCGCCCTAATGCCAAGACAATCCCCAATGGTAGTGATGAGGCAATGCCAATGCCTGATATAACTAAGGTTAAAAATAGGCCTCCCCATTTTGTCCAACTCACTTCACTTACAACCCAACTTGATTGGATAATGAAGATAACAATCAATGCAGCGATTAACACACCGTATAATAGGTTTCTTTGGGTTTTGTCAGAGGCACTGCCTTGGCCTGAAAGTTTAAACAAAAACTTATCGAAACTTGTATTTTGGGCTAACCCGATTAGCATATTCAGCATGTTAATGACAAACGCCAAGATAGCTGTAGACACCATAAACTGCATGAACCAGCTTTTATCGCCACCAGTGAACAGATAGCCTGCTAAAAACGGATAGAAAATAATAACCGAAGCGCCAACGAGAATCTTGCCTTTAACGCGGTTCATCCATAAAGGCGCCATCCACAATACGAGCAAAATGCCACCTAAATTGACGCGCCATAATTCTTCACGCGGGTAACGGCCATAAAATATATTATCGAGCCATGCAATAACGCCTGCCCAACATGCGCCTGTGAGGCTGTTATCATAACATTCGCGGCGTTTATCGGCTACAAATGTCGCATCCAAATAACCCCAAGCGAATACGCCTGAAATTGTTAAATAGACGATGAACAACATGACAAGTGTCAGCCCAGTATTAAATGCAGAGCTAAACAAATTTATCCGCAACCAACCTAACAGCGTTGTTTCTGACAAAGGTGCAGGACGATCTGATGATTTTTCTTTGGTAATAATAGCCATTTTCAGCGCTCCACCAGTTGTACACGTTTGTTGTAAATATTCAGTAGAACCGAAATAATTAAACTAACGAGCATATAGAATGCCATGGTCAAACCCACAATTTCGACAGCATGCCCAACTTGGTTTAGAGAGGTTTGCATGAATAGTGAAACAATGTCTGGATACCCAAGTGCAATGGCTAAAGATGAGTTCTTAACGGTGTTCATCCAGTTACTAATAAGAGGCGGCACGATGGATGGCATGGCTTGAGGAATGATAACCAATGACATGACCTTGCCAGATTTTAGCCCAATGGCTTTAGCAGCATCACTTTGCCCTACATTTACGGACAATATGCCAGCTCTTACGGCTTCGGCAATTTGTGCGGCATGGTAGATGCTTAGTGATACAAGCAGGGCTAAAAATGCGGGCGCCACGGTTGCACCACCAACAAAATTAAAACCTTCTAACACAGGGACATCCCACTCCAGTGGCATGCCTGTCATGAAATATACAATGAGTGGCAATATAATAATAACGGCAAGAGACGGCAGTAATATACTCGTTTGCTCGCCCGATTGATCTTGCTTTTTATGTGCGATACGACGGTAAACCAATGCAGCAACGATGGCGACTAAAAATGCGACAATTGTCATCCAGAACGTTTCGCCTGGGACGGGCCATGCCAAATATAAACCACGGTTGTTGATTAAAATACGCTCTGTACCAAACGAAATATCTACGGTTTTTTTAACCGCTGGCAACAGGCTGAAAACACCGATATACCAAAAAACAACTTGAATGAGCAAAGGAATATTGCGGAAAATCTCGACAAATGTGAGAGAAACTTTAGCCACTAACCAATTGTTAGAAAGCCGTAAAACACCAATAAAGAAGCCAAGAATGGTGCTAAGAATGATTGCAAAAAATGAGATAAGTAATGTATTAAGCGCGCCAATGATGAAAACATCATAATAAGTGCCTACGCCTGGGGCATATTCCATCAATTTAAATTCGATGTCAAAGCCAGCCGAAACATCCATAAAACCAAAGCCCGTGCTCATGCCTCGTGACTGTAAATTTTGAGTTGTATTGCTAACCAGATAATAAATTAACCAACCGACAATGCCTGCAGTTAAAATTTGATAAAAGGCCGAACGTACTCTTTGATCTTGGAAAAAATTGAATTTTTCCTTTGGCCTTATTCGTTGTTCGATTTCATCCGACATTTATTTTTAGCCCCGTGCTAACTTAATATGTATTGACGTGATATAACTTAAAAAAGGGCGCCGAACTTAAATTCGACGCCCCATAGGGATTAACGCATTGGTGGTGCGTACATTAGACCACCGTCTGTCCATAGAGCGTTTAGAGAACCAGCACGGTCAATGCCAATACCTTGTTCGCCGCTACCCATATATTTTTCGTATATTTCGCCGTAGTTACCTTCGGCTTTGATGATGTTATAAGCCCAATCTTTTTCAAGACCTAGACCTTCATGCAAATTGCCTTCGGCACCCAACATACGAGAAATATTTGGGTTTTTAGAGTTAGCTAACATGTCATCTACATTCGCTTGAGTAACACCCAATTCTTCAGCATTAATCAATGCATAAACAGTCCAACGAACGATATCAGCCCATTGGTTGTCGCCATGGCGAACTGCAGGAGCCAATGGCTCTTTAGACAATGTTTCTGGCAAAATCATGTGATCAGCAGGGATTGGGAATGAAGCAATGTTACCAGCCATTGAAGACTTGTCGCCAGTTACCGCATCACAACCACCATTAAGGTATGTATCATCACGTACGTTATAATCGTCGAATGTTACATTGCTGATTTTAAGGCTATTTTGACGGCTAAAGTCGGTCAAGTTAAGCTCGGTTGTTGTGCCAGATGTTACGCAAACTTTAGCGCCTTTAAGTTCTAAAGCACTCGTGATGCCGCTGTCTTTACGCACTGTAAAGCCTTGGCCATCATAAAAATTTGGTTGTAAGAAATCTATGCCAAGCTGCGTATCACGAGACATAGTCCATGTCGCTGTACGTGAAAGCAAATCAGAATCACCGTTCGCCAAAGCAGTAAAACGAGCTTGAGAACTTACTGATTGAATTTCTAGTTTATTTGCATCACCAAAAATTGCGGCTGCAACTGAGCGACAAATTGATACATCAAGACCATACCAGCTGCCTGCAGCATCTAGGTTATAATAACCTGGTGATGGTGGACCAACTTGGCAACGCACATGACCGCGAGCTTTTACAGTTTCTAGTGTGGTTTCTGCAGATGCAGCAGATGCACCCGAAAATAAAATGGCTGCCGCAGCAGTCATTGTCATTAGTTTTGAATTAAGTTTCATTTATATGTTCTCCCTATTATTCTTTTTTGGGTAATACGAGCGTCGGACGACACTCTGCCCACCCTAGGTAAATAATATGAATGTCTTGTGACAAACGTCCAATACAATTACTAACGATTAATATGCAAAATACGCATCATATAAAATTAACGTGCAAAAAAAGTATCAAATTCAAATTCTTTGATATGGGTGCTCGACAAATCAATCATAGCAAAATGACAAAACTTCTTGCGATGCAACGGCTTGCCAAAATTTATCTAATTTTTGTTCATGATGATTTGGGTTGCGGTAAATTTTTATGTCGACAATAATATCGGTTTCTTTAGCGGCAGCACGTACCAATTCACCAGATAATAGCTCTTCGGAAACCATAGTATAAGGAATCCAAGCCACGCCAAAACCCTCTAATACCATCGACTTTAAGGCTGTTGCGATGTTGGATTCATAAACGGTTTTGAATTCCAAATTGGTATAATGTTTCTTGATATGCTCACGCACTGGCCAAATAGAAATTTCGGTTCGTGTACAGAGATATGGAATCGTTTGGTCTGAAGCGTCTGGCAACCACCATGTTGGATTACCATTTTCATCAGGCTTCACAACAGGCACAAGGGCTTCTTCGGCAAGTTTTAACGATGATACGATTCTATCCCGACCCACAAAAAAGGTTTCTGGTGCTTCATAACAAACAAAAAAATCGACATCATTTGTTTCGAGCGCATCTAAATATCCAGCCAAATCACCAAACCCAGTATTTACATAAAATTGATCAGCAGAAATGATTGGCTGCAGACCTTTTAACCACGTGGGCATGAATGATTGCGCCAAGGTGTTGAGTGTTGCAAAACGAATTTTTGCATCTTCATTCTTGGATGTTAAAGAAATTTCTTCGCGCACTTGATAGGACAGGTTGACCAATTCTTGCGCCAGCGGGATGAATTTCTCACCCGCTTTAGTTAGGTTTGCTGGCCGCGCATTGCGGTCAAACAAAGGTTCTTGCACCCAAGCTTCTAATGATTGGATGCGGCGACTGAAAGCCGGTTGAGAAACATGACGTAGTTTTGCGGCGGTGTGAAAATTACGTGTCGTATGCAGAGCCAAAAAATCTTCTAACCATTTGAGCTCCATATTATTTGCCAATTCAAAATAAATTTACGTAATTATTTGGCTATATTAAGCTATATTCAAATTGATAGCTAGGCTATATTAAGTCCAATCTAATACAACTTTGCCACTAGAGCCCGATTTCATTGTTTCAAAACCCTGTTTAAAATCATCGACTTTCACCCGATGGGTGATGACGGCCGAAACATCCAAACCGTTCTGAAGCATGGCAAGCATTTTGTACCAAGTCTCAAAAATTTCTCGGCCATAAACACCTTTAATGGTGATTGATTTTAAAACTATTTTTGACCAGTCAACCGCCGACTTACCTGGTGGAATGCCAAGCATAGCGACGCGCCCTCCCATAACCATTATTTCAATCATCTGATCTAGTGCCATCTGATTGCCGCTCATTTCCAAACCGACATCAAAGCCTTCAACAATGCCCAACTTGGCAGCCACTTGCTTCAAATCATCATGAGCGACATTGACCGCGGTGACATCGGCAACTTTTAATGCCAAATCCAACCTGTCTTGATTGATATCTGTAATGACTACATTTCTAGCACCAATATGCTTGGCCACTGCCGCAGCCATTATACCAATTGGGCCAGCACCAGTTATTAAAACATCTTCGCCAATTAAATCGAATGATAGAGCCGTATGAACCGCATTGCCTAGCGGATCTAAAATGGCACCAATTTCATCGCTTATATTATCAGGCAAAGGAATGACATTAAATGCAGGCAATCTTAAGAATTGTGCAAACGCGCCCTGCTCGTTAACACCGATACCCCGTGTTTCTGGGTCCAAATGAAATTTACCTGCGCGGCTAGCACGGCTTTTTTTACCGATCAGATGCCCCTCACCCGAAACTCTTTGATCAATATACAAGTCTTTAACATTTGCCCCTAATTGCACTATCTTGCCGGCAAATTCATGACCAGTTATCATCGGCACAGGCACTGTTTTTTGTGACCATTCATCCCAATTCCAAATGTGAATATCGGTGCCACAAATGCCTGTTTTATTAATTTGAATCAACACATCATCAACACCAATTTCTGGCACTGGTTCGTGCTGCATCCATAAGCCAATTTCTGGCTTGGCTTTAACCAATGCCTTCATGCCATTTGGTCGGCTATTTACACCTTGGGTCATTTTATCACTCCCAAGTTTTTGCCTACTTTTTCAAAAGCAATCAACGCAAATTCTAAATCTTTGCGGCTCAAGGCAGCACTCATTTGGGTGCGAATACGCGCCAAACCTTTGGGCACAACTGGAAAAAAGAAACCCGCGACAAACACGCCTTCATCAAATAATTGCGCTGCCATATCTTGAGCTAACTTAGCCTCGCCTAACATAACGGGCACAATTGGGTGATTACCATCTAATAACTCAAAACCAAGCTTGGTTAGGCCTTCGCGCCAGAAATTGGTGTTGTCGAACAATTTGGCGCGCAATTCATCACCTTGCTCTACTAAATTTAAAGCTACTAGCCCTGATGCCACAATCATTGGTGGCAAAGCGTTTGAAAATAAATATGGCCGTGCGCGTTGGCGCAACATATCAACGATGACCTGAGACCCTGCAATATAACCACCTATAGCGCCACCTAAAGCTTTGCCGAGCGTACCAGTCAGAATGTCTACATCTTCAGACACTTCAAAATGTGCCGCTGTGCCACGCCCTTGGGGCCCCATAAAGCCAGTTGCATGACAATCGTCAACCATCACCAAGGCTTCATATTTCTTCGCCAATGCAGTTATTTCTGGCAATTTCGCCAAATGTCCGTCCATCGAAAAAACGCCATCGGTTGCAATCATAATGAAGCGTGCACCCGCTTGTTTGGCCTCTTTTAACCGAGCCTCCAACTCAGCCATATTTGAATTGGCATAGCGATAGCGTTTGGCTTTACATAAACGAATTCCATCAATGATAGAGGCGTGGTTAAGGGCATCGGAGATAATTGCGTCTTCGGCAGTTAATAAAGGCTCGAACAACCCCCCATTTGCATCGAAACAAGCAGCGAAAAGAATGCTGTCATCTTTGCCTAAAAAATCTGCCAATTTGCGTTCTAATTTGCGATGTTCGTCCTGTGTACCGCAGATAAATCTTACACTTGCCATACCGAAACCATGACTATCTAAAGCCTTTTTAGCCGATGATATCAAATTCGGATGATCGGCTAAACCAAGGTAATTATTGGCGCATAAATTAACAATGGCTTGATGATTCTCACCATTAAATTCGACGTTAATATGCCCTGATTGAGGTGATGTAATCTGCCTTTCATATTTATATAACCCTTCCGCTTCTATTTGCGTTAGTTGGTCTGAAATATGATTCAAAAAATGAGTATTCATAGCAAGCTCCTTAAGTTAAGAGACACTATTTCATTTTTTCAACATATGTCAATATAAAAGAATAAAATCCTTTATAACAGATATTTTATGAATTATAGACAATCAACAAAGCCGTCGCGTGATCAGTTTCAACACGAATTGTATGTGGCCTATCTGCGGCATATCTAATGGTATCACCTTGATTTAAATGAACAACATCATCATCTACGACCACCGATATCGCACCTTCTTGAACCGTCAAATGCTCCTCGCAGCCTTGGCTATGTGGCTCACTTACCAATTGACCATTTGCAGTGAATGAAATTTCATATATTTCCAGAGCGCCCACCTGATGCGCAGGGCTAAGTATGCGAATGCGGCACCCCTCGCCCTGGCTGTCAATTGTCGGCGTGCGTTCATCACGCATAATTTCAATGATGGCCTTATTGGATTTTTCTTCATCAAGAAGGCCTGCAAAATCGACCTGTAAGGCGCGGGTTAAGTTCCACAATGTTGCAACTGTCGGGCTTGATTCTCCTCGCTCAATTTGTGATAACATTGAGCGCGAAACACCCGATAGCTTTGCGGTTGCTTCTAAGCTTAAGCCTTTATTTTTACGCGATTCTTTCAACCGCTTTGCCAGTCTGTCGGCAATATTATTTTCTATTTTCATAACTCAAATTACCCAACCAAACCGCGATAGTCAACATAGCTAATTGCGGCAATAGTTTTGATTCTAGATAAATCCATTAACCGCCACCCAATCTTTCATAAAGAAATAATTTTAGCAGAGACTTGACGTGGTACGATTTCGCACTATATATAGTACGAAATTGAACTAAACTGGAATATCAAATGAACCTTAGTCGACGTAAAATGTTAGCCATTATTGGCGGTGGCACAATCTTAGCAGCAACAGTAGGTATTGGGGGGTTTTTATCCACCCGCACGCCACACAAGGCACTAGAGCCATGGAACTTGGCTGGTAGCTATGCTGAGCCAAGGCGCCGCGCATTGTCTTACGCAATTCTAGCTCCCAACCCACATAACCGCCAACCATGGATGGTCGATCTATCTGAACCAGATAAAATTACACTTTATGTGGATACCAACAAAATGTTGCCACATACCGACCCTTTCAACCGCCAAATTACCATCGGTCTAGGCTGTTTTCTTGAACTATTGCGCATGGCAGCGGCCGAGGATGGCTATTTAGCTACAATTGAAGGTTTCCCGAGCGGATTTAGCCAAGATAAACTAGACAAACGACCTGTTGCTATTATTTCATTTAAACCAGATCAAGATGTGCAAAAAGACCCTCTATTTGCTCACGCTTTAAGTCGCCAAACTTTAAAAGAGCCATACAATACGGAGTTAAAAATACCAGATACCGAAATGGCAAAATTCACTTCTGACGTTCCTGGTCTAACGGTTGGCGCGAGTAATGACGAGGCAGACATCAATTATTTGCGAAAACTCACCCATGATGCCCTGCAAATCGAAATAGACACGCCGCGCACCTATAAAGAAAGTGTAGATTTGTTCCGCATTGGCAAAGACGAAATTAATAAAAATCCAGATGGTATAGATTTCGGTGGCCCTCTATTTGATAGTTTAGGCTCAACAGGCATATTCAGCCGTGAAACCGCTTTAGATGTGACCTCGTCTACCTATAGTCAAGGCATTGCAGCGATTATGGCCAATGTAGACTCGGCAATGGGCTATGTGTGGATAATAACCGATAAAAATTCACGGCTTGATCAGCTAGATGTTGGCCGTCAATGGCTGCGTACAAACCTTACCGCCACTGCAAATGGCATTGCCACTCAACCATTGAGCCAAGTGTTACAGGAATACCCAGAAATGGCTGAAAAATTCCAAGATATTCATAACTATTTGCAAGCATCAGGTAAAGTTGTTCAAATGATTGCAAGGTTGGGTTATGCTACCCCTGTAGCGCAAGGACCTCGTTGGCCAATTGACGCTAAAATTATCTAGCTGATATGAACCGGAGAGCTGCAAATGATGCAAAAATTGGATGAAAAAATATTACCTTTATATTTTGGCATTTTTAATGAGATTGCAATTATTAATCAGCTCAGCGGTACAAAACTAGATAGCTTAATGCCAAAAGGTCTAAAAGGCAGTCATTTCGGTGTGCTTAATCATCTCACTCGCTTGGGTGACGGCAGCACACCGTTGGCCATTGCCACAGCATTTCAGGTCGCCAAAACCACGATGACACATACTTTATCGGGGCTAGAAAAACACGGGATGGTTAAAATTCTACCTAACCCTGCGGATGGGCGATCAAAGCAGGTTTGGCTGACCGAAGCAGGCAAAAAACTACGCCTAGATACCATCAAAGTTACGGCGCCTATTTTAAGCCAAGCTTTACACGGATTCACAGTAGAACAAGTAGAAACTTTGGTTCAAAGCCTTAGTCAAATCCGCACAATATTAGATAATAATCGCAAATAGTTTCGGTGTTTTTATATTTATCCTACAAATTGTCAGAGTTACTATCGAGCAAAACAACTTACTACAGTTTCGTCAACATATCCCATAAAAGATGTTTAGTTATGAAATAAAAACCAAACCAATCATCAAGTTTCACCAACATCATTGCGACCAAAACCATCCATGTTTGTAATGCCAAAAATTCAATTGGTTTTATTTTGTCGATCATCATTTATTTTCTTGCCGAAACAAATACCAACTGTATGCAATGGGTATAATGACGCACGGTAATAGTACTGCAAGGGCAAGATAACTCATCATTTGAGCACTTGGTACAAATAGCGTAATAACAAAGCCTACAACGCCGCAAATCATAAACAATCTACCGCCCAACCTGTGAGTTAGCTTCCAATTCTCTTCGGAGGATAATGTCCACGGGGTGCGAATGCCAATGTAAAAATTGGAACGCAATTTGGGTAAAAAATTGCCCAAAATTATAAACAACAACATGATACCTGACATTAAAAGCCTGAAGCTCATGATATCATACCCCATAACTTTGGCCACATTGCCCAATGCCGCAGCTGACATAAACATCGTAATCGCCAAAACAATCCAAGAACGTGCTTTGTTAGATTTTTGTAAATTGTCTTTGCGCGGCTCAACATAGGCAAGTACCGACATTAATAACAATATACCAAGAATGATTGCAGGCATGATCCATAATGCGGTTTTTGCGCTAACTTCATTATCTACTTCACCACTTAAATTCCAGTGAATGGGTAATTTCATGCCGTCTGGGGCAATGCTCATTGCATATAGACTCGCCAAAAATACAATTATAAAAAGCAACCAAGAACTGCGTATTATTGTCATTTTACTTACCTTTATTTACATCTAATAAATTCATTAATTCACCAATCATATCTTCAACCACGCTGGTTTTAAGACTGTAAGTGATTGTAGTGCCATTGCGTTCAGTATCGACCAAATCGGCATTCTTCAACACGTTAAAATGGCCAGACAAAGTCGATTTGCTAATTTGCAGAACGTCGGCAATCTCGCCCGCGCTCATATCTTTTGTTTTGAGCATGTTTAAAATTTCGCGCCGAGTAGCGCTCGACAATGCCATAAAGGTATCGGCCATAAGTATCTTTCTTTTTCGGTAATTTGCGAATAAAAGAAATAGCTAGATATGTCAAGCTGCAAGAGGTTATTAAAGAGAGTTCGGTGGCGAGCATACAAATTCTGCATTTTCTGTTGGTTCCATTTGTAAAATCCTTTATTTTAAATGTCGTTTAACTCCCTTGACAGAAGAGTTACATTTCGTTATTTCGTAAATACCCGAATTAACGAAATAACACATGAAATACTGAATTTCAAATGAAATATTGGTCTACGTTAAAAATATATTACTTATTGATATTGCTTGTTAGCGGTACCGTGGTTTCGAGCACAATGGCCGAACCAATGCCAACAGTTGAAGAAAATCACGAATGGCAAGTGGGCGGCATTTCGATATTCGCGACTCTCATTCGACCAGAATCACCCGGGAAATACCCCGCCATTGTATTTATTGCAGGCAGTGGCCCGACAGATCGCGATTGGAACTCACCCGCACTGCAAGGCAGCAATGGCTCAGCTAAGCTATTGGCAAACCGCCTCGCAGAGTTAGGAATGGTAACAATTCGATATGATAAAAGGCTCTCTGGAATACACATGATGGAAAACGCCAAGAAATTGGCAGGCAAAATTAGCATGCAAGGGCATGTGGATGAGTTGTCTGGTGCATATCAGGTTTTAAAAAAACACCCTAATGTTGATGACAATAAAATTTTAGTTTTAGCCAATAGTGAAGGCGTGTTGCACGCTCTTAAATACCAAACCTCACATGATAAAGAACAGCGGTTTTCTGCATTAATACTTACTGGAATTTTGGGGCGCCCTATCTCTGAACTTCTTAAATCTCAATTGGCTCCTCAGATTGAAAGTTTCCCAAACAATGGTGAACTTAAGGCCAAAATATTCACGGCTATTGATGCCCTTAGGGATGGAAAGAAGGCAATTGACCTTGAAGGAATTCCAGACGCCTTTAAGAATGTCTTATTGTCTTTTCTTAAAGAGGAAAACCAGCCTTTCATTCAAGAATTTTTGGGAGCTGACCCTATAGATACATTTTCTAAAGTGTTTGAACCAATGTTGGTTATGATTGGCAAAAAGGATATTCAAGTTAAGTGGGATATTGATGGAAAGCTGCTAGAGAATGCTGTTTCTAGGAAGCAAAACGTAGTTTTTTCATACCCAGAAAATGCGAACCACGTACTAAAATATTACAAAAAGCCAATTGAAGAATCATCCCCAATGGATTTGATGTCTGGTTATAATGGTGAAGGCACTATTCTGGACCCAGAGGCTTGGCGCGTAATTGTTAATTGGATTAAACAAACCTGATTGCTAACGCAGTAGTGCGGCGTCGTTAGGCACCAAGATTTGAAACGGATAAAAACGAAATTCAAACCTCGTTTTTATCCACTTTGGCTATATCAAACCAACGAGGCGTTTGGCTTCATCTGTCTTTAGAGAAAAATCAACGCCCGCATATTCACTTGCGGCATCTGTCGTTAACCATGCAATGGTTTTTGCCACCCATTCTGGCGGTATATGTGCCGACCAATCGAGCTGACTGACGGGGTTAATGCCAGAGCTTTTAATGCTATGCTGCATGTCTGTTGCCACCGTGCCTGGTGACAGGCCTACAACGCGGATATTCTGCTCTGCCCATTCTTTATGAGCACATTTTGTTAATGATAGAACCGCGGCTTTAGTGGCACAATAATGGCTCCAACCTTCTAGCGCAGATGTTGCTGCGCCTGATGAAATATTGACAATCACGCCACCATTTTGCGCCAAATATTCATGTACGGCACGCAGGCCATTATAAACACCTACCAAATTGACATTGACAGTTTTTTGCCATTCATTTGGGTCGGAATTTTCTATCCGTGCAATGGGCTCAATAGTACCAGCATTATTGACTAAAATGTCGATTCCACCAAAATGTTGATTAGCTTGTACCAGTGCGCGCTCCACTTGTGCAAAATCACTCACATCGGTTTCGATTGCAAGAGCATTATTGCCAATTTTGTGAGCAATTTGCTGAAGCTTTTTTAAATTTCTGGCTAGCAGAACAACATTTGCGCCCTGTTTTGCAAAATGAAAGGCCGTGGCGGCACCAATACCGCCACTTGCCCCTGTTATCACAACCGTTTTATTGTCTAAATTCGGATGCATAATTACCCCTTAAAATGTTGATCTATCGCTTTGAATATTTTGGTTTGCTCAACCGCAACGACTTCTGGTTCAGCCGTAGTGGCTTGCATAGCAAATAAGGTTACATTGGTAATGCCTAAAAAACCAAGAACGAATTTTACATAAGGGTACATAAAATCATAGTCAGCCATGGGGCCATCATCCAAATAACCAGTTGCGCCATAACTTAGGCATAAATATGTTGGACGGTCTTTTAACAAGGGGCCAAATTCACCATTTTCATATGAAAAGCTGCGGCCAATTCGCACAATCTGATCAATCCAAGCTTTAAATGCTGATGGCACTGAAAAATTATACATTGGAATTGAAATAACCAGAATATCAGCTTGGTTCAACTCGCTTAGCAACTCGTCCGAAACGGCACTTGCTTGCTTCAAGCCCTCTGTCATTTGCTCATCAGGCGTGTAATAAGCTTCAATCGTTTTGTTTTGAATGTGCCCCAATGGTGCGACAGCCAAATCTCTAAAAACAATATCTGCTTTAGGGTTATTATTTTGAATTTGCCCGACAACTCTATCTGCCAATAAGCGAGACTTTGATTCTGCGCCGGTGCGTGATGAGGAGTCAATTCGTAAAATATTTGTCATAATCATTTCCTTTTGTTTGATCACCATAAATATAATTCGTGTATAGTTAGTTGGAAATAGATGTAATTACATATGTTTCATGCAATATTTACATGAATGGATTTACATAACTTACAAATATTCATCGACATTGTTCGCCTTGGTTCTTTTGCAGCTTTGGCACGGCAGAATAACATCGACCCATCAGCAGTCTCGAGGTTAGTATCGGCTTTGGAGAGAGATTTAGGCTATCGACTATTTGACCGCTCGACACGACGCCTCTCACTAACCGAAGCGGGACAAACCACATTTGATCGCATTCAAAACCCGCTCGAAGAAATCAACCAGATTCGTGACGCTGCACGTGAAATGGTCGATACTCCAACTGGTAACCTGCGCATCACGGCATCTATTGCTTTTTCCGAAATTTGGTTGATGCCGCGGTTAAAAGGGTTTCAAACCCAATACCCCAATATAAAATTGGATTTGGTGCTAGCTGATCATCATATAGATCTTATTTCTGAAAATATTGATGTGGCCATTCGATTGGGCGATACCATAGAAGGCACTGCTATCGTTAGTCGGTTATTTTCAACCCGTTATAAGGTGGTCGCAAGCCCCGAATATTTAGATAACTCAGCCGAGTTATCTAAGCCCGAACACCTCACAAGCCATAAATGTATTTCATTCCCATTTGATGGGTATCGGTCAAAATGGTCATTTCAAAAAAACAAAGGTAAAATTTGTGAGATTGGCATAACGTCTCACATAACAATTTCTAACGCTTTATCTATAAGGCGCGCGGCAATTGAAGGGATGGGTGTGGCCTTATTGAGTGATTGGACAATTGAAAAACACATTGCAAACGGCGAACTGATTGATTTGTTTCCAGACCACGAAGTGAGTGCGGGCAACTTTGAAACTGCGGCTTGGATATTATACCCAAGCAAACAATATCTGCCCACCAAAACGCGCGTTTTCATTGACTATATTCGTTCTAGTTTGATTGATAATTGAGCGATGAGCTAATGACAGACATATGAAAACAGGGCTTTTTTGAGGTGCCATATTTATAAAAAACTTCACCACACCCTTTGGACACCTGCCAACAAAGCAACACACGCTGCATTGAGAAAAATGCTGTCGCTCTTTCTTTTACATTGAAAATGGGTTAACCTATGATTCAACTAAAAAAAAGGTCATTCCCATGAGTAAAGCCAGAGCACGTGAGCGTAAGAAAAAAAGATTAGCCCAAGCGCATGAAACAGGCAAAGCCCCTACCCCAGCCGCTGTTGCTGAACAAAAACATACGGCAGGCAAATTTGGCACTCAGCTAAACAAAAACGGTAAAAACATGGGTGGTAAGAATATTCCTAATTTAGCAGCATCTAGCCGAGGCTCTGCTCGTTCTGGCTAAATAAGTTAAAAATTAAGTGGGTTGGGCATATTTAAACACGATTTACTGACTATATTGCACCAAATTCAATATTTTGTTGCATTAATGGTGAAATAGCTTGTTTTATTTCGTAAATTAGTGTCTAACGCCACCACGGTTGATTGATACGTTACTACTGTATCCACTTCTCTTTCCAAATATTTGGGTCCAGTTGAGGGTAATAGACGTAAGTCTTTATCAAGCCCATATTTTTAATCACATTAGTGGTTAAATAAAACACCAATATTTGCACAAGGAAAAATAACATGGCAACTGGTACAGTAAAATGGTTTAACCCAACTAAGGGTTTTGGTTTCATCGAGCCTGAAAATGGTGGTTCTGACGTGTTTGTACACATTAGCGCTGTTCAAAATTCAGACCTAGACGGTTTGGACGAAGGTCAAAAAATCGAGTATGAAGTACAAGAAGAAAAAGGCAAGCAATCTGCTTGTAACCTAAAATCTGCTTAATTTAAGCCGTATTATTAGTTTTTAATTAGACACGATCCATATTTTTGGGTCGTGTCTTTTTTTGTTTGTGGGTTAGATTTTCTATTTATTTATGAGTTAGACCCGCCAATTGAGCAATCTTCGTTCAAAATAGCCGATAACCCCACTCATTAGCACGCCTAGTACCGATAAAATAACCACACCGACAAATAGCCGCTCCAAATCATAAAGCGAACCAGCCTCCAAAATATAAGCACCAATTCCATATTCTGCACCTAGCATTTCGGCAGCGACCAACAGAATAATTGCAATGGCAACTGATATACGTAGGCCAGACAAAATACCTGCAAGTGCGCCAGGGAAGACGATTTTTCTAACAATAGAAAACCAAGAAAGCCCAAAGCTTTGCCCCATGCGGATTAATGTACGATCGACATTATCGACAGCGCCATAGGTTGCCACAACAGTAGGCGTGAAAGTTCCAAAGGCAATTAGGGCATATTTTGACATTTCATCAATACCAAACCAGATAATGAATAACGGCAACAATGCGATTTTTGGAATGGGAAATAAAGCAGCGACAAGCGGCACCAAGCCTGCGCGCACATAAGAGAATAGGCCAATCATAACCCCAACAGCTATGCCTGTACTGACGCCAAGAATTGTACCGACCGCGAACCTAGATAGGCTTGGGCCTAAATGCAGCCAAAGCTTGCCAGAATTGTAAAGTTCAATGAAGGTTGCTAAAACATCAGATGGTTTGGGAAGTGTTAAATTTGAGATAAAGCCCGTTCTTGTACCAAGTTCGGCTAAAGAAATAAGCACGACAAAAACCAGAAACCCCACCCATCTGTGGTGTTTGGCCTTAAAGCCGCCTCCCCGATATTTAACAATTTTTGCTTTTGTTTGATCAACATTTTCAGACATTTATTAACTCCGAATCAGCAGCCCTGGCTTCATTACGCATAATTTCCCATAAGTGTTTGCGTTGGATCTCCATCTCAGGGTTACCATATTCGCGCTCGGTCAATGGCGTATCCAAATGTACAATTTCACGAATCTCTCCTGGCCGTCGCGACAGAACTACAATTGAATGCCCCAAACGGACGGCTTCTTCTAAATTATGGGTAACATAAACAGCAGTGAATGGTTTTTTTGACCACAGGCCAACAAGGTCGTCTATCAACAGCTCTCTGGTTTGGCTATCAAGTGCCGATAATGGCTCATCCATTAACATAACTGCGGGTTTGACCGCCAACGCCCGTGCAATGGCCACACGTTGCTTCATGCCACCAGATAATTGCTTGGGTAGCGCATCCTCGAAGTCGCTTAAATTGGTACGCTTGAGCACGTCTTTAATAATTTCCTGGGCTTTGGCGCCACGAATGCCGTGATCTTCCAAAACCAATGAAATATTGCCTTTTACCGTGCGCCATGGCAACAGTGCAAAATCCTGAAAAATATACGTCATAGGATTTAATGAATCTTTTGGAGGTGTGCCGAGTTGCAACACTTCGCCAGAAGCGGGGCGTTCCAAACCGCCGATAAAACGTAATAAAGTAGATTTCCCGCAACCTGATGGCCCAACAATGCAGACTATTTTACCAGACTCAATATTGAGTGAAAGGTTTTTTATGACTTCAAAGTCGCCATATGAATGCGAAATATTGGATAATTGAATGTCCATTATACGTTCCTAATCATTCGAGGCGACAAGCGCCTCGAACTACATTTCTTGTGATGTGGCAGTTAAATGGTTTTCACATAACTTGCATCAACCAGATTTTCCATGCTGCTCTCTGCACCCACTAAGTCTTCTGATTTAAACCAGTCTAACTGTTCTTTAACTGAAGACATATTAAGCGCAGCACCGGCATTAAGACGCATAGAGCCATTAATGATGGACGGTGCGGCTTTTTCTATCGGGCGGTCTGCATACACATATTTATGAATGAGGTTGACCATGGCATCACGGCCTTCATCACCTAGAGTTTTATCGACCAAGGCTGCATTAAAGTCATCAACACCTTTTGAAAAACCAGTTAAGAAATCTTGTGTCATGCCTTTTTCTTCGGCAGCATTTTTTGCCGAAGTGAACACAGTTGTCACTTGATAATCTGGCAAATAATCAGAAACATTACCAATGATATGAACAGCGCCTGCGCCAGCAAGTGGCTTGGCAATATGCGGCACAATTGCCCATGAATCAATTTGCCCAGATTTAAGCGCACCAATAATACTACCTACTTTTTGCAAAGGCTTGAATTTAACTGACACACCTTCTTTGGCAGCAATCTTTGAACCCATAAAGTGGAATGATGAACCTGCTGTTGTCATACCAAATGTTTTGCCATCTAAACCAGCAGGTGAAGTTAGCCCAGCTTTAAAAGCAGCATCTGATGCAAGAATTTTCTGGCCATCAATGCCATCTTCCTCGGACAATGCGCCACCGATGACTTTAATAGCGCCTTTATTGGCAAGTGATACAAGACCGCCTGAAATTGCAGTCACAGCATAATCAATATCGCCAGAAGCGATGGCTACGGCCATAGGTGTTGCGGCTTGAAAGAATTTAAGTTCAACATCAAGCCCAGCATCTTCAAAATAAGCTTTCTCAACAGCTACAAAGCTTGCTGAATGACTGGTGAAGCGCAATGCGCCTACTTTTATTTTCCGATTTAACGAAATTGCTGGTGATGCAATTAACGAAGCAGCAACAGTCCCACCCATCACTTGCAATACCTTACGTCTATTCATGGTTACCATAATTTTCTCCCTTTTAGTTGACTATGATTTTTGTTATTCGCCTTTAATTTCGGCCTCGATTTCTGCACTAAGAGTTTGCAATGCATTTTCAACATCACGCTCTAAAATATATTCAAGAAGCTTTTTTTGGCGTTCTGCGCGGTTTTCGAAGTTTAATTTACCTTCTCTAAGCAGCGCCAAACGGTACCTTCTGGATTGATCGAAGAATTTTTGCTGTAGGTCTATTAATCTGGATGATTCTGAGGCTTCAATAAGTGAAGCATAAAAGGCTCTGCTTGCTTCATCCCATTCTAAGGCGCTTAAATCATCAGTTTCTTTTGAAACGCGCTGCTCAGATTTTCGAAGTGCATGATGAGCCGCTATAATGCGGCCTTCCCAGTGAACATCACCATGCTCAATTGCCCAAGCCAGCCCCATCTTTTCAATTTCAATACGAACACGCATGACATCTTTTAGGTCGGCCTCGGTGGCTGATGCAACCCTAAAGCCGCGCTGTGCAGTGGCTTCGACCAGTCCCTCGGAACCTAACATACGTAGTGTTTCACGCATTGAATGGTTCGATCCACCATAACGTTGGCGCAACGCTTCAATTTTCAGCTTCTCATCTGGGCGCAGTACGCCAAATGAAATATCTCGACGTAGTGCCGAGGCCAACATGGCCACCACAGTTTCGTCTTCAGATTTATTTTTAGAAAAAATCATTTATGTACCCAATTGGCAAAAACGTTGGATATTTTTTATAATATTCAGCAAAATGAGTCAACATCCAATTTAGTTTGGAATGTTACAATGTTTCAATATGATCCACCAACCAAACCAAAAACTACATGTTTTGGGAATATTGGTTTTTGGCGTTTTCAATGCAAATATTTGCACCCATATTCCTACACTTAATATCATATGAAACATTGAAGAACTTGGCGAGGCAATCATTAGTGGTACGCCCCTGTTGCAAAACGATTGTATTATATCGGTTTGGTGGTGGGCATGTTTAATCTGAATTTAAAATTCAACAGTTCTAGTACAATTTTTAAAACTGTTGGACAGAATCTAACAATTAATTAAATATTTCAACAAGATGAAATATTCAATTTAGGGGCCTTATGTTTTCCAAACAGCAAATTTCTAAGCTGAGTTTTCTTATTGTTGATGACAATAGTATGATGGTTACAATCATTAAGACATTATTACATGGGTTTGGCGTGCATGAAATTTATGACGCCAATGATGCGGTCACTGGATTTGAAGAACTGATAAATTCGAAAATTGACATCATATTGCTCGACAACAAAATGGAAACTCTTGATGGCATTGAATTCACGCGCATGGTGCGCACTGCAGCAGATTCGCCAAATCATTACGTGCCGATTATTATGATTTCTGCCTATACCGAACGTTCACGCATTCAGAACGCGCGTGATGTAGGCATAAATGAATTTATATGTAAGCCATTAAGTGCAAAAAATTTAAGCGACCGAATTATCGAAGTTATTGAAAACCCCAGACCGTTCATTGAAACGCCCAAATATTTTGGCCCAGACAGAAGACGAACCAAAAACCCAGAATATAGCGGCCCCGAAAGGCGCAAAGAAGCTAAGGTAAATGAAGAGCAGGTGTGATTAAGATTTTTTAACAAATTTTGTGAGTATGACAATTTTTTGCCCATTCACACGGCCTTCAATATGTTCAGCATTATCTAACACCAAAGAGATGTTACGAACCGCTGTGCCGCGTTTTGCGGTAAATGTGGTGCCTTTAACATCTAGGCTTTTAATAAGGCTAACATTGTCGCCACCAGCAAGCTGAGTGCCATTGCTATCCCGATGAATAATTGCATTCTCATCATTTTCTGCAACAAAGCCATCTTGCGCCCAATGAAGCTCCGCATCATCTAGATATATCATATCTAAGGCATCGTGCGCCCAGCCTTCGTCTGACAGGTTTTTAAGCATACGCCAAGCTACAACCTTAACTGCAGAAACTTCGCTCCACATGCTTTCATTTAAGCAATGCCAATGATTAACGTCAATATCTGCAACTTGTGAGATTTGGTTATGACAAACGGCACAGGCTAAAATATTGTCATCCACTGCAATGCCAGACTTTGGCTCTACTTTAAAAGCTTGTAAATCTGAAGGGCTATTACATAACTCACATTTTGAGCCGCTTCGCTCATTCAACAATTGCAGGACACTCATTTTAATACCTTTTTTAAATTATGAGTTTTGGATAACAAAAAATGAGGCAACAATCTATTGTTATTTGATAGATTGCCCATAATTTTGAGCGCCCTTCAACAATATAGTCTCAGTTACATCGGAAACATTGTCGGAGTCATATTCAATTACTGAAGACGAAATGAGGTCATCCCTTATCGTCAGAGATTCAATTATATGCAATTTGTCGTTATTATTATTGGATACATCTAAAAACGTTAGATAATATTCCCGCTTATACTCAAATTCTGAAATCTGAGTAATGCGTATGGTTTCAGTTGTATATAGGGACTGATTCCCCTTAACATATTGGATGTAAGCGTCACGCCCTTTAATCTCTATCCTCGGGTTTCGGAAATAGAAATCTTCAGTCAGGACATCGTTCAAATCATCAATTTGTCGGGTGTTGAAAATATTTTTAAAGGAATCGATAAGGCGTGTGTGCATGAAGTAATACCACGTAATAGGAACTAGAGCCTAGGCGACGGCACCTCCATGTTGTTTTTCTGAGGATTGTAAAATATTTTTATCTACTGAGTTAGCATCACTTAAATCATATTCAATGTGATAGGAAAACAGCAGGCCGTTTTTAATGCGAATTTTGCTTTTGATAGGTAAATTATCGTAAAACACACCGTCACCACTTAAAAAAGTTAAATAGAATTCATGAACATATTCGTCATCCGACACAACCTCTAATCTAATCGTCTCTTGCTTATAAATGCCCAGAACGTTTTTGACATAATGAATGTAATTGTCTCGTCCTAAAATCTCTGTTGTTGGGTCTTTAAAGTGAAAGTCGGCCGTCATCAAATCATGCATTTCATCGAATTGCATGGTATTTAAGGCATAGTGATAGTGTTCTATTAAACGAGAATGGTTCAAACAGCCCCCCAGCGGTTTTAAACTTACTAATGAATGTATTCGAGAAGCTAACATGGTCTGCACATAAGTATATACTACTAAAGTATAGAAATTTTCTATGCGCAAAAGAAATCAATAATCATGCTGATTTCGGTGTAAATTATGGAGGCCTCATCCGGAATCGAACCGGAGTACGCGGATTTGCAATCCGCTGCGTCACCACTCCGCCATGAGGCCATGACCATATATGTGGTAATTTATATGCAGATATATATGCCAATTCAGTTTGATGTCAACAAGGTTCACGAAACCGTGATTACTTGCGCACATGTATTGTAACAAAAATCAGTTTTGCTTAATTTTAAAGTATATATTTTTGTATTCTGATGATGAATTTTGTGATGTCGGTTTTAAGATTTTCGACTTCTGACAAAGAGAACCACTCGGCACCCTCGACTTCTTCGATCTGTCTTACCAATTTTTGGTTTGAATCGCCAACAAACAAATATGTAAAATCATGATGTACATGTTTGTCTTCATTTTTCTTTGGAGATTGCGGAATATCGTGGCTATCGATTGAAAAAGGCGTATCTAATTTATCATTCGCTAAATGCCATGGATGAAGCGAAAACCCTTGCAAGGCTGTTTCTTCGGTAATCTCGCGTTTTGCCTCTTTGTAAACTTCGGCATTGCCTTCTACATGACCGCCAGGCTGCAACCACATTTGTAAAAATTTATGATTTATCAGTAGTATTTTGTCAAATGACTGGTTTATCACCAATCCACTCGCTGTGATATGACCTGTAAAATTTTTACGATCAAACAGATTTTTATCATCATTCAATTGGTCAAATAAAAGTGAGGACACCTGCGCGTCCTCACCTTCATAAATGTTTTGATATTCATCAATAAGACCCAATAAATATTGGTGGCTTTTCATAACTAAACTAGCCTACTTTGTTCGGCAGCGGCCTCGATAAATGATACAAATAACGGATGAGGTTTAAAGATTTGTGATTTTAGTTCTGGGTGATATTGCACACCGATAAACCAAGGGTGATCTTTATATTCAACTGTTTCGGGCAGCATTCCATCTGGTGAAAGTCCCGCAAAACAAAGGCCAGTTTGTTCTAACTGAGTTTTGTAATTTATATTCACTTCATAACGATGGCGATGGCGTTCAGATATAGCCGTAGAGCCGTAAATATTAGCAATAAGGCTGTCTTTGTTGAATGAGCAATCATAAGCACCCAAGCGTAATGTACCGCCTAAATCATCTTTATCGCCACGTTCGACTTTTTCGTTACCTTTTGTCCATTCGGTCATCAAACCAATTACAGGATGCTTGGTATCACCAAATTCTGTGCTACCAGCGCCTTCAAGACCTGCTAAATTTCGAGCAGCTTCAACAACTGCCATTTGCATGCCTAGACAAATACCAAAGAATGGTACTTTTTTCTCGCGGGCATATTTAACTGCTTCAATTTTGCCGTCTGAGCCACGTTCGCCAAAGCCGCCTGGAACCAAAATAGCATCGGTTGTGCCAAGCAATTCTTCGACATTATCGGCATTTACACTTTCGCTATTAATCCATGTGAGATCGACTTTAACACGGTTAGAAATACCGCCGTGCATAAGCGCTTCTTTTAGGGATTTATAAGCATCTTCTAGCTCAACATATTTACCAACAATCGTCACGTTCACTTGACCATCTGGGTTGGCAACAATTTCTGCAATTTCCTCCCAGCGGCTTAAATCTGGTTCGGGTGCATCTTTAATACCAAATGCATTTAGCACGGCATCGTCTAAACCTTCGGCATGATAAGATAGCGGCACTTCGTAAATGCTTTTTAGGTCTAATGCTTGAATGACTGCATCTTCGCGAACATTACAAAATAGAGCTATTTTTGCCAGCTCGGTTTTTGGAATTTCCCGATCTGAACGACAAAGCAAAATATCTGGTTGAATGCCAATTGAGCGTAATTCTTTAACACTATGCTGCGTTGGCTTCGTTTTCAATTCACCCGCTGTCGGAATATACGGCAACAAAGTTAGATGAATGAAAATGGCTTCGCCTTGTGGCAAATCATGTTTGAGTTGGCGAATCGCTTCGAAAAACGGCAAGCCCTCAATATCACCAACGGTGCCACCAATTTCGCAGAGTATAAAGTCAACATCTTCGACATTATCACGTGTGAAATCTTTAATAGCATTTGTCACGTGCGGGATGACCTGCACAGTACCGCCATTATACTCACCACGCCGCTCTTTTGCGAGCACTTGCTGGTAAATACGCCCTGCCGTTACGTTAGCCTTTTGGGTGAGCTTAACACCCGTAAAGCGCTCGTAATGACCAAGGTCAAGATCAGTCTCTGCACCATCGTCGGTTACATACACCTCACCATGCTGATAAGGAGACATTGTACCCGGATCTACATTGAGATAGGGGTCTAATTTGCGGAATTTCACTGAAAAACCACGGGATTGAAGGAGTGCACCAAGGGCCGCTGAAGCCAGCCCTTTACCTAGTGAGGAAACCACACCGCCTGTAATAAAAATAAATCGCGCCATGGAAGTGCAGGATACACATTTCTACAGAGAATCCAAAAGTTAAATAAAGTTTTCAACTACACTCATTTAAAACTGCTTTTTAAAATTAAATCTGGTCAATTAGCTTGAGGTCTATAATCTTAATTAAAAGTAAATGATTCTTAACAATAGGAAATGCAAGTGGCTACAAATTACCATTTAGATAGATTGAGCTTTCTTGTTATTGATGATAACGCATATATGAGGCGGATTATCAGATCTATTTTACATGGGCTAGGCATCCGCAATGTTTTTGAGGCTGAGGACGGCGCTTCTGGTTTTGAAGCTATGGGTCATCACAACCCCGATATTGTGATTCTAGACATGTTAATGCCTATTTTTGACGGTATTGAGTTTTTAAACCTAATCCGCACACCAACCAACGAACATGCCTTCATTCCGATTATCGTTGTATCAGCACATTTAGAAAAAGAACGCATTGCAGCAGCTAGAAATGCCGGCGCCAATGAATTTTTAGCAAAACCAGTTTCATCTGACCAATTGTTGAACCGCATTCTAAATATTATTGAAAACCCAAGGCCTTTTGTGAATGCAACAAGTTATTTTGGCCCTTGCAGACGTCGAGTGAACTTAAAACGCAAAGGTGCTGACCGACGCACCAATAATGATGAAAAATATATGGTGCCAATGGCCACTGAAGGCAACAGTTAGCCGCTGTTGAAGCACTTTAAAGCAACATCTTTAAGCAAATTGAAAGCGGCCAAAAAAGCATTTAGCCATTATTTTTATTGATCACGTAAATAAGTTTTCTCAGCGCCAAATCCTCACGCCTACTCTGTGGCGTATTTTTGGGGCCAGAGACTGAAACTTCAATACCCGTACCACCATGAATGGCAACTGTTTTGAAATAATTACCGACATTGAAATGTTCGAAATAAACTTCGTTCATTGGTTTTCCTGCTCTTAGAATCACCAAAGTATACACTTATAGGCGAGGTAAATCAAAGCTTGTCCAACATTCGTCTAAGGCGGTCACTAAATCTTTTAAATTTTGCTCACTATGCATGGGGCCAGGTGTAAGGCGTATGCGTTCTGAACCGCGTGGAACTGTTGGATAATTAATTGGTTGCACGTAGATTTGATAGTCTGAGAGCAATTTATCGGTGAGTGCCTTACATTTTACTGGGTCGTTGACCATAACTGGCACAATGTGAGTTTGGTTTTCAACGAGCGGCAAATTTATGTCGCGTAGCATGGTTTTTAAACGCGCAACTGCCGACTGTTGTGCAAGGCGCTCGGCATCGGATTGTTTTAAATGTTGCACAGATGCCGTGGCGCCAGCAACAATGGCAGGTGCAAGCGCAGTGGTGAAGATAAAACCAGGTGCATAGCAGCGTATGGCATCGACCAAATGTGCGCTGCCCGTTATGTAGCCACCCATCAGACCAAACGCTTTGGCCAATGTGCCTTCGATAATGTCTATACGACTAGCAACACCATCTCTTTGTGAAATGCCGCCACCATTTGCCCCATACATGCCCACAGCATGCACTTCATCAATGTAGGTAAGCGCGTTATATTTTTGTGCCAAATCGCAAATATCAGCAATGGGGGCGATGTCGCCATCCATGGAATAAACACTTTCAAAAGCAATTAATTTTGGCGAATCTATATCGACAGATTTAAGCTTTGCTTCTAAATCGGCCAAATCATTATGTTTAAATACAACCTTGTTACCACGCCCTGCTTTAATGCCTTCAATCATTGATGCGTGATTAAGTTCATCGGAAAACATAGTTAGGTTAGGTAAAATTTTATAAAGAGTGCTGAGAGTTGTTTCATTGGAAATATAGCCCGAGGTAAACAGTAAGGCCGCAGGTTTTTGATGTAGGCTAGCCAACTCGGCTTCTAACGCAATATGGTAAGACGTTGTGCCCGAGATGTTACGTGTGCCGCCTGCCCCTGCGCCAACGCTATCAATAGCCTCGTGCATGGCATTAAGCACCGTTGGATGCTGCCCCATACCCAAATAGTCGTTACTACACCAAATTGTAACTTTATTCGTGCTGCCATCATTATTGTGAAACACCGCATTAGGAAAATTGCCTTGTTCACGTTTAAGATCGGCAAATTCACGATAGCGACCCTCTTTTTTAAGAGCCTCAACAGAATTTTTGATAAATTCTTGATAATCCATAGTCTAACTGTCCTATAATCTGGCATGTATATAGACATTTTTAGAAAGATATTAAAGTGCAAAATTGTCGCACCAAAAAAATAAACAAGTTTTGCCAATTCAACAACCAATTGCGGCAGATTATTCTTTTAAATACGTTGAAATTCAGCATTTCAATTAAAAATAAAATGGCTCAACACGGATATTTATCCATATTGAACCATGAATGCGAAAAATTGAGTTATATTTAGCTATCTTGAGCAAATTTTTCTAATTTATAATGTTCGCCAATGATGCGCCTCACTGTGCCTGTAGAAGAGCGCATAACCAAGGTTTCTGTCTCAATTTTAGAGCCTTTCATACGCACACCGAATAACATGTCACCATCAGTAACGCCTGTTGCTGAAAAGATAACATCGCCTCGTGCCATATCGCGAATCGATAATTTTTTGTCAAAATCAGTCACACCCATTTCGGTAGCGCGGACTTTTTGGCTTTCAATATCACTTTCAAGCCGACCTTGCATATGGCCACCAATACAGCGAAGTGCAGCTGCTGCCAACACGCCTTCAGGCGCGCCACCAATGCCAATATAAATATCAATACCAGTTTTTTCTGGGTCAACAGTTGCGATAACCCCTGCAATGTCGCCATCTTCAATAAGAGTGATAGACGCGCCTGTTTTACGCACTTCCGCAATAAGGCTTGCGTGGCGTTCACGGTCGAGAATACACACACCTAACTCGCTCACTTTGCAGCCTTTGGCTTTGGCAAGGTTGGTTAGGTTTTCAGTTGGAGTTCGGTCTAAATCCACAACACCTTCTTTATAATGCCCACCAATGGCAATTTTATTCATGTAAACATCGGGCGCATGCAATAATGTGCCGCCAATTGCCATGGCCAACACGGCTAAAGAGTTTGGTTTGGCTTTCGCGCATAATGTAGTGCCTTCTAGCGGATCGAGCGCAATGTCGACTTTAGGGCCTTTTTTTGTGCCTACTTCTTCGCCAATAAACAGCATGGGCGCTTTATCTCGCTCGCCTTCACCAATCACCACAATGCCGTCAATATCCAGCTCATTTAGCTCGCGGCGCATGGCATCTACTGCCAATTGATCTGCTGCTTTTTCATCGCCTTTGCCACGCATATGTGTAGCTGCGACTGCTGCACGTTCTGTCACGCGCGCCAACTCTAGCGTTAGGATACGATCCAACGCAGGATTCATTTCTGTCATTTATTATAACCCTTAAATTGTTCGATAGGCCGAGATAAAACGCTCGATCAGATCGAAATGCCCAAAAAACACCCTAAATTCATCGCCCAACGAATTTAAAGATAGCAATTACGTAACTGATTACGTGAAGTAAGGCTAGCCAAAATCAAAAAAAAGCACGTATGAAGGTTAATTCACACATGCTTTTTGTCTAATTTAAAATCTGAAACGATTTAGGAAAATTTCTCAATTCGGATCACACGAGAATCAGCACTTAAAAAACCATCTGCATCCATTTTCTTGAGGACTTGTTGGATTTCTTGTTCTGAAGTTTCGGCAGTGAGGAGTGTAACCGGTATAACACCTGCGTCACTTTCATCTTTTTGCTGTATTAAGCTATCTATAGAAATGCTGGCCTCGGCCATTCGTTCGGAGATTGCAGCCAGAGCGCCCACTTTATCCTTAACAGACAAAGCCACATAATACCCACCTTCGTGGCGGTTCATGCGAGCCTTGGTATAAGGAGCAAGACTTTCGGCAGGCATAATGAATGCAGGCTCAATAAAGCCACGCAAAATTTGCAAAATATCGCCAACAACACTACTTGCAGTTGGGCCTTCGCCTGCGCCTTTACCTTCAAGCATAATGCCATCGAGCATTTTACTTTCGATATAAACAGCATTATTCACATCATCAACACCTGCGATGGGAGAGTTTTTGCTTACCAATGCAGGGTGAACGCGTTGTTCGATGCCGTTTTCGGTTTTAACAGCCATACCAAGCAGCTTTATACGATAGCCCATTTGGTCAGCATTGCGAATGTCTGCGGCCGTAATGTCTTCGATGCCTTCAATATAGATGGAATCAAAATCAACCTCTGTGCCAAAAGCAAGGCTTGTGAGAATGGCTAATTTATGCGCGGTATCAATGCCGCCCACGTCAAATGTTGGGTCAGCCTCAGCATAGCCTTTGGCTTGAGCATCTGCCAAAACATCAGCAAAATCACGGCCTTCTTT
Organism: Hyphomicrobiales bacterium; assembly: GCA_051531935.1. Lineage (GTDB taxonomy): Bacteria > Pseudomonadota > Alphaproteobacteria > Rhizobiales > OSC116 > OCS116. The sequence continues at coordinate 51,778 of JAOPTR010000002.1, read as the reverse complement.
TTCCATTGTGGTCAGAATATAATTGCATGTGCCGTTCATAATGCCAGCAATATGTGTAATTTCATTGGCCACAACACTTTGGCTCATCACACGAATAATCGGTATACCACCTGCAACAGCGGCTTCAAACATAAGCGCAACATTATTTTTTTCGGCCAATTTTGCGAGCATGACACCATGTTTAGCGATTAGCGCTTTGTTGGCAGTAACCACATGTTTGCCATTTTCTAGCGCTATAATCACAGCATTTTTGGCAATGCCCTCATCGCCACCAATAAGCTCGACAAATACATCTATTTCGGAAGATTTTGCAAGGTCTCTTGCATCATCAAACCAAGTATATTCACCTAAAGGAACACCGCGATCGGCAGTTTTAGAACGTGCACTTACAGCCGTGATTGACATGGTCGTGCCGAACATTTGATTATAAGCCATTTGGCGAGAACCCACCAATTTAATTACGCCCACACCAACAGTTCCGAGGCCTGCGATACCAAGTCTTAAATCACTCACATTCTTAATCCTTAAATTGTGAAATTATAATATTGTCAAATAGCTGACGCGCCATTTATAGCCAATATTTAAGGATTATCAAACATAAAAAACGCCCCATACATGGGAGCGTTTTGATTATATTTAAATGAACGTTAATGCAGTAAAATTAGTACTCACTGAACATTTTTTTAACGTTTTTAGCGGCTTGTTTAATGCGGTGTCTGTTTTCTACCATGCCAATGCGGATATAGCCTTCGCCATATTCGCCAAAACCAATGCCTGGGGCGACGGCCATATCGGCTTTTTCGAGTAGTAGTTTTGAAAACTCTAGTGAGCCCAGATGTTTGAATTTCTCGGGAATTTCTACCCATGAGAACATTGTGGCTTGGGTGGGTTCAAACTTCCAACCTGCGCGCCCCATAGATTCAACCAATGTATCGCGTCGGCCTTTATAAAGGTTGCGCACATCTTCAATATATCCTTCAGAACCATTGCCGCTTGGGCCATTAATGGCTGTTGCTGCAGCCACTTGCACAGGGGTAAAGGCACCATAATCGAGGTAAGATTTCATGCGGGTAAGCGCAGCAATTAAACGCTTATTACCCACAGCAAAACCAACACGCCAGCCTGCCATCATATGAGTTTTGCTCATAGATGTAAATTCAACAGCAATGTCTTTTGCCCCTTCGATTTCGAGAATCGACATGGTTGGTTTGCCATTATAATAAAGCTCAGCATATGCCAAATCCGACAAAATTATAATGTTATTTTTGCGGCAAAGTTTGACAACTTCCTCGTAAAATGGCCGTTCAGCAACATAAGCTGTTGGGTTTGATGGAAAATTAAGCACCAAAACTGATGGTTTTGGAATAGAATGGCGAATGGCGCTATCAATATCGCGCAGCATACTCTCATCTGGTTTTGCCGAAACATGGCGCAACGCTGCGCCAGAAATTAGGAAGCCAAACGAATGGATTGGGTATGTTGGATTTGGCACCAATACCACATCGCCAGGGGCAGTGATGGCTTGCGCCATATTGGCAAAACCTTCTTTACTGCCCAACGTGGCAATCACTTCTGAATTAGGGTCTAGCGTCACACCAAAGCGGCGCTCATAATAATTAGCTTGCGCATTAAGCAAGCCTTTAATGCCTTTTGAAGCCGAATAACCATGCACTTTTGGGTTTTGTGCCGTTTCAATAAGCTTATCAATTACATATTGAGCAGGCGGTTGGTCGGGGTTGCCCATACCAAAATCTATTATATCTCGCCCTGCCGCGCGCGCTTCGCTTTTTAGTCTGTTTAGTTCTGCAAATACATATGGGGGGAGCCGTTTAATACGGTGGAATTCCTCGCTCATAACACGTCCTTTCAGGGTTTGATTAATTTTAGATTTAAGCTTATGCTTAACATAATTATAAATGATTAAAATCTATCTATCTATCCGTTATAATTTGTTGTCCACCACTTAAAAAACAGAAGATTCTGCTGCGGAGTTACATATGCATTTAGTTGAAACCGAATGGTTAGTTAAAAATATTGAAAATGAAAATATCATTATTTTTGATGGAACATGGCATATGCCCAATTTAGAGCGCAATGCACAGCAGGAATATCTGAATGCGCATATTGAAGGCGCAGTATTTTTTGATATTGACCGCATTGCCGACACCAATGTGAACCTGCCCCATATGTTGCCCGACACCGCGTTATTTAATGCGACCATGGACGAAATGGGCGTAACCAATGACCACCATATTGTGATTTATGATTCATATGGTTTTTTAAGCAGCGCCAGAGTTTGGTGGACATTTAAGGTGATGGGGCATGGCAAAGTTTCAATTTTAAATGGTGGTTTGAAAAAATGGAACGCTGAGAACCGCAGCACCACGCCTGCTCTAAACCCAGTGACCGCGACAAATGGCTATAAAGCCAATTTGCACGATACAGGCGTAAAAAACATCAACCAAATGCACGCGCATATTGCTGCCAATGACATTCAGACATTGGATGCCAGATCAGCAGGTCGGTTTAGTGGAGTTGACCCCGAGCCACGTGCAGGGCTTTCATCAGGCCATATGCCCAACGGTTTTAATTTGCCATTTGTAAATTTGGCACAAGCTGACGGCACGCTTGTCAGTAAAAGTGAAATTTTGGCTCAACTTGCAGCATCTGGTATTGATGTAAGTAAACCGATTGTTACCACATGTGGGTCGGGCATCACTGCCGCGAACCTTTGGTTTGCAATGGACTATGTTGGCACAAAGGACTTGGCACTATTTGATGGCAGTTGGACTGAATATGCACAACATGATGACAGTGTGATTATTAAGGATTGAATCTTCCTTATCGACATTCATTTTATGTAAAAACAAACAAAAAAAGGCAGAGCCAAGCTCTGCCTTTCTATTTATATAAATTCTGAATTACTTTTTCAGAATAGATTTACCAGCGAAGATGGCGCTATCGCCTAATTCTTCTGAGATGCGGATAAGTTGGTTATATTTTGCAACTCTGTCTGAACGAGACAATGAACCAGTTTTAATTTGGCCACAATTAAGCGCAACAGCTAAATCAGCAATGGTTACATCTTCAGTTTCACCACTACGATGCGACATAACTGATGTATAACCAGCACGATGCGCCATATCTACAGCTTCTATAGTTTCTGTAAGGCTACCAATTTGGTTCACTTTAACCAAAATGCTGTTACCAACACCTTTATCAATACCGTCGCTTAAACGTTTTGTATTGGTTACGAATAGGTCATCACCAACCAATTGAACTTTGTCGCCCAATTTTTCAGTAAGTAGTGCCCAACCATCCCAGTCATCTTCGTCCATACCGTCTTCGATAGAGAAAATTGGATAATCTTTAGCAAGGTCTACATAATAATCGACCATTTCGGCAGAAGTTAGTGATTTACCTTCGCCTTTAAGCTCGTATTTGCCATCTTTGTAGAATTCTGAAGCAGCAGCATCTAACGCCAAAACAACATCTTCGCCTGCTTTATAACCAGCAGCTTCGATTGATTCGATGATAAAATCGAGCGCCAAACGAGATGAACCGATGTCTGGAGCAAAACCACCCTCGTCACCTACATTTGTATTGTGACCAGCGGCTTTTAATTTCTTTTGTAGATTATGGAAAATCTCAGCGCCCATACGCACAGCTTCACGAATATTTGGCGCGCTTACAGGCACAACCATAAATTCTTGAATGTCGATAGGGTTATCAGCATGTTCGCCACCGTTAATGATGTTCATCATGGGTACCGGAAGTGTACAAGCATTTGTGCCGCCAATATAGCGATATAATGGCATTCCTAGGCTTTCGGCAGCGGCTTTGGCACAAGCCAAAGATACGCCCAATATAGCGTTAGCGCCCAAACGGCCTTTATTTTCTGTGCCATCAAGTTCAATTAGCACACGGTCAATTTCGCGTTGCTCTTCAACTTCCATACCTGCTAGGGCATCAAAAATAACGCCATTAACGTTAGCAACGGCTTGTTCTACGCCTTTACCAAGGTAGCGTTCTGCGCCATCGCGTAGTTCTACCGCTTCATGTACACCTGTTGAAGCGCCAGAAGGAACAGCAGCACGGCCCATAGAACCGTCTTCTAGAATCACTTCAACTTCTACAGTTGGGTTACCGCGTGAGTCTAAAATCTCACGTCCTAAAATATCAATAATTGCGGCCATTGCAGCATCCTTTATATAAATTATTAATAAGCAAATTTCGCCACATTATTAAGAAATACGGGGCTAAAAAGCAATCATATTCTGTTTTAATTGTCGATTGGTATGCAAAATATTTAAATACACTAGCATATTTTGCAATTATATCTTAAATATTAACTAACATATTAGTTTTCAAGGGAGCAGACATGACCAAACCAAAATTATTAGTGGGCCGCCAATTACCCCAAACACCGATGCAAAAAATTTATGATAATTTTGAAATTGTCGACATTTCCAAAACAGAACAAACTGACGAGCAGGTAATTGCCGCAGCCCAAGGCTGCGATGGCATATTGGTTGGTAAAAAGTTACATAAAGACTTAATTGATGCCCTGCCCGCAAGTGTCAAAATATTTTCAACTATGTCGGTTGGGTATGACCATATAGATGTAGCGGCTGCAAACGCACGTGGCATTATTTGCTGCAACACGCCATCGGTACTCGACAATGCAACAGCAGAAATTGCGCTTTTGTGCATGTTAGGTGCGGCACGTGGCGCCAATTGGGGTCATGCGCAAGTGGCTGCAATGCAATGGGGCAAGCCCGATGCAATTGCGCCATATGGAATAGATGTTACGGGTAAAAAAGTGGCAATTTTGGGTATGGGTCGCATTGGTCGCGCTTTTGCTAAATTATGCCGTGGCCTCAGCATGGAAGTGCATTATTACAACCGCAGCCAATTATGTGCTGATCTAGAGCAAGGTGCAATTTACCATGATTCATTAGACGATTTATTGCCACATGCACAATTTTTGTCCATTCATGCGGGTTTAACTGCAAATACCCGCCATATATTAGACGCAAATGCCATTAACAAAATGCCAGATAGAGCGGTTTTGGTAAACACATCGCGTGGTGATTTGGTGGTTGATGATGCTGTGATTGCGGCTCTTAAATCTGGCAAATTATTTGCCGCTGGCTTAGATGTATTTACGGGAGAGCCCAATATTAACCCAGAATATGCAAAATTAGACAATGTGTTTATGCTTCCGCATATTGGCAGTGCCACTTTTGAAACCCGCGATGCAATGGGTGATCGCGCGGCTGATAATTTGATTGAATTCTTTAAAGGAAACGACCCCATTAGCGTGATTAAACTATAGATTTACTTGCATTATTTATAAGGGGGCGTAAGCTCGCGTTTAAACCAACAAGGAAATTTATATGTCTAATGAAATTGCAAAACGTTTAGAAGCACTTGGCGTTAATTTACCAACGCCTGCTGCCCCTGCTGCAAACTATGTACCCTATGTAATATCTGGTAATCAGCTTATTATTTCTGGCAATTTACCATTTGGCAAAGATGGCCTTGAATATATTGGCAAAGTTGGCGACGATGTGAGCCTTGAAGATGCACAAGCCGCTGCCAAACTATGCGCCATAAACCTTTTGGCGCAAGCAAATGCTGCATTGGATGGTGATTTAACACGCGTAACGCGCCTTTTGCGCCTTGGTGGATTTGTAAATTGCACACCAGATTACACACAACAACCTGCCGTGATTAATGGCGCTTCTGACTTTATGGTTGAAGTGCTTGGTGAAGTGGGCAAACATGCGCGAGCTGCCGTTGGCGTCGGAAGCCTGCCTTTCGGTGTATCAGTGGAAATTGATGCGATCTTTGAGATTAAGTAATGAATCTGGATTTTGTCACAAGATTACCAATCACCCATCGAGGGTTGCATAATGCTGCGCTTAACATCATTGAAAATAGCCGCGGCAGCGTTGAAGCCGCAGTTGAACATGGCTATGCCATCGAAATTGATGTGCAGCTAACCAAAGATGGTCAAGCGATTGTTTTTCATGACGAATCATTATCTAGACTGATTGACAATGCAGGCGATGTGATTGATTTCACATTGCCCGAATTGATAAAAATGACTTATAAAGCCAATGGTGAGAAAATCATCAGCTTTGCGCAACTTTTAGAAATTGTGAACGGCAAAGTACCGCTTATAGTCGAGGTGAAAAGCCTTGCCAATAACATTGGCCCACTCGAAAAACATATTGCCGATTTAATTGCTACTTATACGGGCGATATTTGTATTATGTCTTTCAACCCGTTTACTGTGCGAGAATTTAGACGCATTGCCCCAAACATCGTAAGAGGCATTGTTGCTGAACATAATATGTTGCCTAAGGACTGGCCAGGCACAAACGCTTTGTTGAGGTTTGTTTTTAAAAATTTATTGCACTGGCCGTTAACACAGCCGCATTTTGTCAGTTATCATGTGCATGATTTACCAAAAACATGTGTTAAAATTGCCCGCGCTTTTGGCAAGCCTATCATCACATGGACTGTAAAGTCTACCGAAGATGCTGAGCATACTTACAAACATGCTGACCAAATTACATTTGAACAATTTTTACCTAAATTATAGTCTACATTTTTTTAGCTAGGCAATCGCCACCTGCAGCACGAAGGTTTGCACAAACTTGGTTTGCGTCACCATAGCTTACAATTGGCCCTGCAAATACACGGAAGTATCGCCCCTTACCCGGAATGTCGGCTACGCGAATGATAGCTTGATAGCCGCTCAAAATATTTGGGAATTGGCGAGATATTTTTGCAAAAGCTTGGCGAGCCGACGCTTCATTTGGCAAAGATGCCAGTTGAACACCATACGCGCCCCCCACAGCCGAAGCCACTTGAGGTGCTAAACTATTAGGCACTGTTGCTGGTACAACGGGGCGGCTCACTGGCTTAGGTGCCGTTTGTGCCACTTGAACAGGCTCAGTAATCTGGTTGGAAGCGATTGCAATTGCATTAGAAAGGTCTGTTTCGGGCAATGGGCTAGCTTCTGGCAATTCTGTGCTAACAGCTGCATTAATATCTTTAAACGGGTCTTGAGTGCCCTGTGCCACCACTGGCAAGTCGTCAATATTCGCCGCAGGAACAGCTTCCATCACATTTTCGGGCAGCTGATTGGCTTGTTTAATCAGATCTTCTAATTTAACAGCCTTCGCATCGACAAGAATGGTTTCAAGACCATCAATGCTAATTTGATTTTGATCTAACTGGCTCACATCGTCAGATTTTAATAATATCTCAACATTATTAGCACTGCTTTTAATCAGCGTGAGAACATTCTGAATGTCTCTGTCATCATTATCAGCAACAATATTTTCGGCTATATCAATTCGATCTTCAGACTTAGAAGGTTGATCTATCACTTCTTCACGGCTATTTTTGAGCGATTGAGCCGTAACAGTTTCTGTTTGCCCCAGATTTGTTGAATTGCTCTGAATTCTGTCAGTGCTTTTACCACTATTATTCACAATAGCTGTGCCATTGCCTGTATCTGGGAATTTTTTAATCTCGCTTTTGTTAGCATGCACCACAGGAATATCTGTTGTGCCGCCAAAATCTACAAAATTTGAATAGAGATAGTAAAAACCGACAACCATAACCATAACCAATGATAGGCCTGTTAGCATCCACCCTGTTGGGAAGGCGCGGCCTTTTGTAGGTTCTTGGCTATATTCTTGCCTAAAATCTTGTTGTTCGCCTGCCGCTGCGGCATAACCAGTGTCGACATAGGCCGATGAAGGGTTAGCATAGGCATTGTTGCCCATATCTTGGCCTTTTAGGGTCTCGCTAAAATCTGGCGCATTTGAATAATCTGGTGCATTCGAATAGTCAGGAACGACATAACCTTGATCATCATATCTTTGCGTAGAATGTGCTTTTTCAACAATTTTTTGTTCGTTTTGCACATCAGCTGCATAAGCTTGCTCATTCAAACTTGGGGCAATATGTGTTTGAGCGCCATATCCCACTTGTTGATTCTCTACATCACTTTGCTGGGTGTAAATATTTGATTCTATGTAAGAATCAGCAGCAACATAACCTTCGGTATCTTGATATGGAGCAGCCTCTGTATAAGCTTGCTCTTCTTGATAAGGTTGTTCAGTCGCATATTCTTGCGGCTCTTGGGCATATGGCTGTGGCTCGGCATATTCGCTTTGGCTATATTCGCCTTGCGTATATTGAGTTTCAGCTTCGGTATATTGAGTTTCAGCCTCAGTATATTGCGGGGTTTCATTAGTATATTGAGTGGCCTCAACATATTCAGTTGGCTCAGCATATTCAGCAACAGGCTCTTCGTAGGCTATTGGTTCTTCATAAGCCGTAGCTTCTGTATTATAACCCGGCAAATCAGTCGAATAAGCATCGGTTGCAGTGCCTAAATCATCAGTAACTTGGTCGGTAAAAATAGTGGCCTGAGGTTGTTCAACAGGTTGTTGAGCATTTTCAGTTACGTAGCTTTCACCTTCTTCATATTCTGTGGTGTAATAAGTGTTTTCTGGCTCTGCATAGTTTTCTTCATATTCAGAATTTACATAAGTTTGCGCTGTAGTTGTATCTTCTACATAGTTTTCACTCGTATAAGCCTGCTCAACATTAGCCTCTTCACTATATTCGCTTTCGACATATTGACCATCCGCTGATTGAGAATATTCTTCTCCCTCACCGTCATATGGCAATTCTTCATTTGAATCATTGTTATATTCGCTCACAATAGTCTCCAACTTATACGTCATTCGCTTTTACGCATTTAACACAAACATGGTTAAATAACTCATAACTAAAGAAATTTTGGAGTTTTTACACTATCGCATCTCACGCGGAGCATCCACACCCAAAATATCCAGACCAGCCTTAACAATATAAGCAACGCTCCGCACCATGGCGAGCCGCGCATATGTCAATTCTTGATCATCATCGACTATAAATCTCAATTGTGGCATCTCTTTGCCCTTATTCCACAATCCGTGGAAATTAGCCGCCAATTCAAATAAATAGAAACTAATCCGATGAGGTTCATGGAACTCAGCGGCTGTTGAGGCTATTTTTGGCCAGTTGAGCAAGGTTTTCATCAGCTCAATCTCAGATTCATCCTGCAATAAACTTAGGTTAGCTTTGGTAAAATCGAATTTTTCGACATCAAAACCTTGTACAGTGGCTTTAGCCTGACGCATGATAGAGAAGGTTCTCGCATGTGCATACTGCACATAAAACACAGGGTTATCGCGGCTTTTTTCAGTCACTTTATCATAATCAAAATCAAGCGGTGCTTCATTTTTGCGATAAAGCATCATAAACCGAATCGGGTCTTTACCAACGGCAGCGTGCAACTCACTTAGAGTGATAAAATTGCCTGATCGTTTGGACATTGTTTGCACTTCGCCATTCTTAAGCAGTTTTACAATTTGGCAAATTTTAACATCTAGCTCGGCCTCATCATTACTCACCGCACGCACAACAGCTTTAAGCCGCTTAACGTAACCGCCATGATCAGCGCCCAGAACATCAATTTGTTCATTATACCCGCGCAAATATTTATCACGATGATATGCAATATCAGCCGCAAAATAAGTGTAACTGCCATCAGATTTTACCAATGGCCGATCTATATCATCACCCCATTCAGTGGCTTTAAACAGAGTTTGTTCGCGTTCTTCATAATCTTCTGGTAACTGGCCTTTTGGTGGCGGCAAACTACCTTCATATACCAAATCACGGGCGCGCATATCGGCAAGAGTTTTTTCAATAGCACCATTTTCGTGCAATTTGCGTTCTGAAAAATAATTATCGAACTTAACGTCTAACAGCGCTAAATCGTCACGAATCATCTTCATCATGCTTGCCATAACAATATCTTTTACGACAGGTAACCATTCTGATTCTGATTGTTCTTTTAGGGAAGTGCCGAATTGGTCGACAAGCTCCTGCCCCACAGCCTTTAGATATTCCCCAGGATACAAGCCATCGGGAATTTTGCCGATATCTTCACCAAGGCATTCGCAATATCTTAAATAAGCACTGCGCGCCAATGTTACGGTTTGGCCACCAGCATCGTTGACGTAATACTCCCGAAAAACATCATAACCTGACCATTCGAGCAGGCTTGCAAGGCTATCGCCAAATACAGTGCCACGCACATGACCAATATGCACAGGGCCAGTTGGGTTTGCAGAAGTAAATTCGACAATAAGTTTGCGATTGTGCTTTTCAGGGCGGCCAAAAGCTTCTTTTTGCATCACGAGTTGAGAAAAACGTTGGCTCCAGAAATTTGGAGAAATCGTGAGATTAATAAAACCGGGCCCTGCCACATCTACTTTAGAAATATCATCGACTTCTTGTAGTTTTTCGGCAATTTTAACTGCCAAGTCGCGTGGCTTCATTGCCAAAGGCTTACACAATACCATAGCGGCATTGGTGGCAATATCTCCATGCGTTTTATCGCGTGGAGGCTCGGCATTCACTCTTGAAAAATCAATATCTGCATATCCCATCTCGGATATAACCGAAACAATTACAGATTTAAAATGAACAAAAATATCCATAAAATTCTCTCTTATAGGCACGTTTTAACGGCCGAAATTACATTGATTATATTTTAACGCATTTGCGGTGTAGAAGCAAATAGTCGTTGATGTTCTGTGATTGCGAATCTATCCGTCATACCTGCCATAAAATCGCCGATTTTTCGCTTGGTGGCTTCGCCAGTTGCGCGGTCTTGGTCGCCTTGCCAATTGAGCGGTAAATTTTCGGGTGCATTGAGGTAGATTTCGAACAAATCTTCAAGGATTTGTGCGGCTGCCACCCTCTCCTTCACCACCGATTTAGAGCGGTACATATTTTCCATCAAAAAATCGTGTAATGCGGAAATAGCGGTTAGTATTTTGGGAGAAAAATTGCCGATAGCTTGTGGTGCATTATGTATATCAGCCGTGGTTTTAATTTTAAAAATATCCACATTATTTTGCGTATTTTCCAGAATATCTTCAACCATAAGCCCAATTAATACCCGATTGGCTTCGTGCATTTTTCGGGTTGCTGAAATATCGGCATGTTGAGAGCAAATTTCGCGCATCACATTGCCAAAAACGGGCAGTTCAAATAAATCTTCGAACGTAAATAAACCCGCCCTTAAACCATCGTCAATATCATGGTTATTATAGGCCACATCATCGGCACACGCAGCCACTTGGGCTTCTAAATTTGAAAATTTGTGAATTTCCAAATCAAAGCCTTGGCAAAATTCTGCAACATAGCTTGGAACACCATTTTTGCGGTATTTCCGTGTTGGGTTGCCATCTTTGTCGATAACGGGGCCATTGTGTTTAACAAGTCCCTCAAGCGCTTCCCATGTCAGATTTAGGCCATCAAAATCGGCATAGCGTTGTTCTAATTTCGTAACAATTTTTAGGCTTTGGGCATTGTGTTCAAAACCGCCAATATCGCTAAGGCAATCGTTTAAAACATCTTCACCGCAATGCCCAAAAGGGGTGTGCCCCAAATCGTGCGATAATGCCAAGCTTTCGGCAAGCTCTTCATTAAGCCCCAATGCTTTGGATAAAGTGCGGGCAATTTGCGCCACTTCTATTGTGTGAGTGAGCCGATTTCGAAAATGATCACCTTCGTGATTAACAAAAACTTGAGTTTTAAACTGCAATCTACGAAAAGCCGTGGTGTGGATAATCCGATCGCGATCCCGCTGAAACGGGCTACGGTGGGCGCTTTCGGCCTCACTAAACAACCGCCCACGACTTAAAGAGCCTTTTTGCGCATAACTACACAGTTGCAATTCGTAATTTTGGGGCTTAAAATTCAATTCGAAATACCTTATATTGATAAACACAGGCAATAGCCTAAAAACAACTGTTTGACTATGAATAACTCGAAATTGGTGGCTTTTATGGAAAATCCGATCGTAACGAATACAGCTCTCACTCAGATTGAGAAAATATTGAGCAAAGAAGTGAATGATTCAAAATTAAGAATTAGCATTCTTGGTGGTGGTTGTTCTGGCTTTCAATATAAGTATGACATTGTGAGCAACCAAAATGATGATGATTTGGTTTTAGGCCGCGCAAATGCTAGCGTATTAATTGACCCCATGTCATTGCCTTTCCTAGCAAATGCCACCATTGATTATGTGAGTGACATTGCAGGCGCATCGTTTAAAATATCGAACCCCAACACAGCTGCAGAATGCGGATGTGGCGTTTCGTTTTCGATGTAATACTTAATTTATTGAATCAACAAACAAGTATAACAATATGATAAAAATAAGAAAATACACTTCATTAGATTTAGACTGGCTTGTAAAACTTAACAATGATTGCGTGCCATCTGTTGACCCACACACTGCCGAAACCATGAAACAAAATATTGCATATTGCGATTATTCTATGATTGTAACGCGCGATGAAGAACAACTTGGTGCTGTGCTTTTAATGCGCGAAGGCAAACAATATAAAAGCAAAAATTACGCTTGGCATAATGCCCATAATAAGCAGCATTTATATGTAGATCGTATCATTGTTTCTGAAAAAGCGCGAGGCTTGGGTGTCGGGCGTAAGTTATATGAATTTGCCATGCAAATGGCGAGTGAAGATAATGTGCCGCTAACCGCAGAAGTGAACACTGTTCCTAACAATCCGCAATCTCATGCCTTTCATGAAGCCTTGGGTTTTGGAATCGCAGGTGAAACCGAGCATGAGCCAGGTTATGCTGTGAGATTTTATAGATATGAGGCGAATAAATGAAAATTGTCAGTTGGAATGTAAATTCAATTAATGTACGCCACCCAAATGTTGCAAAATTTTTAAAGCAGGTGAACCCTGACATCTTGCTAATGCAAGAATTAAAAATGACCGATGAAAAATTTCCGCGCGAAGTTTTTGAAGACCTCGGTTACAATGTCGCCACACATGGGCAAAAAACCTACAATGGCGTCGCTATATTGTCCAAACACCCGATTGATGAAGTGGTGACTGGTTTGCCATTTCTAATTGATGGCGACGAAGATGAGCAAAGTCGCTATATCGAGGCGGTCATCAGTGTTGGTAATGAGGCCATTCGTGTGGCCTCAATTTACCTGCCAAATGGCAACCCAGTTGATGATGGAAGCGATAAATATCCGTATAAATTACGTTGGTTTGACCGTTTAATTGCACATGCAGAAACATTACTTTCTTACGAAGAAAAATTATTACTGGGCGGTGATTACAACATCATTCCATCTGACGATGATGTGTGGGATGCCGAAAAATGGCGCGGTGATGCACTTATTTTGCCTCAAACACGCGAGAAATTCAGAAAATTACAAAATTTAGGTTTTACTGATTGTTTTGTAACGGCTGTAGATGAGCCTCATCAATATACTTTTTGGGATTACCAAGCTGGCGCACGCCCAAAAAATCATGGCATCCGCATAGATCATTTGTTGGTTTCGGCTCAATTGGCCGATTGTTTGGAAAAAGTACAAATAGAAGATTATACTCGCGATTGGGAAAGACCATCTGACCATGTGCCAATTATGGCGACATTTGACCTATAAACCGTAGGTTTTTTTATGACGGACGAAGTAATTAAATTTTGCAAATCACATGATAGCCGCTTTGAAACTGCGATTATTAAATTAGCGCGCGTGATAGAAAATAATGACTTACAGATAGATCTAAAAATTGGCAAGATGATGCGCAGTGATGCGATATTATATTGCCAAAAAGACATTATGAAATATGCCATAACCTGTCACACCAAGCATATTAGCTTACATTTGATGCCCATTTATTGCTATGCCGATATACATGAAAAACACAAGAAGCTCATAACGTCGGGTAAATTTCAGAAGGGTTGCATAAACTTTGCTAAGCTTGACAATCTACCTGTTGAACAAATTGGCCACTTAATTAATGAATGCGCCCAAATGCCATACCCAACCCAATATCAATTGGATAAAAGGTAATTTAAAAAATTAAAAAGGCGACAATAAAATTGCCGCCTTCCGTTCATTCACTACATTTAGTCTTCTGACTGGATGCCAAACGTCATTCTAATTCTTAGAATGACCCCCATTATTGGCATTTCCCCCATTCTTACTGTGGTTGCCATTTTTATTATGACCTCCACCATTCTTATTCGTTTGTCCACCACCACAATTACAAACCTGATGGCTAAAACCAGAGCCGCCACTTTGATAATTATTCAACACATTAAAACCGCTTTGAACATTTAACTGCCCTTGCGCTTGAAACTGTGCCTGTGCTTGAAATTGCACTTGGGCCTGGGCTTGATATTGAGCTTGGTACTGTGCTTGATATTGCGCTTGCATTTGCGCCTGATATTGAGCCTGCATCTGAGCTTGATACTGCATCTGCACTTGATATTGTGACTGCGCCTGGCCTTGGCCACCACAAATTGGTATATCACGCGCCTGAGCCCACCCTCTACCACCATCTGCACCATACGCAGAGTTAAGGGTAAAACAAGATTGCGGATGACCGCCATTTTTACCACCAGCAAAAGTAAGGTTTGCGGTTACAGGAAATACAAGTGCGATCACTAGAAATTTTACAAAAACATTATTTAGAAATTTTGAAATTTTCATAATTTTACTCAATACATTTTATTACGTTAATAAATTGTTAACTTATTTTTTGACGCAAATATAGGATTAGTTAAAATTATAGTTAAAATTTGAGATAATTTGTAAGCGCTTTGAAAAAGCAAGAAGTCGACAATAAGCACAATGGGGGACAAAGACTCATCGTCGACTAAATGTCCGAATGAACGGTAAGACAAACTTATATTTTGGGTTGATTCAGATCAATTATACTAAAGACGTATACTGGTGAAGAATTAACTTTAAGGGGGGAACCGTAAGCTTCTTCACCAGTCCTCATTCAGAGTAATTCCACTATTACACAAGAATATACACTTTTAAATTAGACATAATATGGCAGTAATTAGTCTAAATTTTACAGTAAATGCAATTAATCATGTTTAATTTCAAACGCTTACATAATTGCTTCAATATGATGCCTTTAATTGTACAAAGAAGTTGTTAGGAAAATAGAAGGTAAGAATAACAAGTTAACTTTACTAACTATACTTCTGTGCATAAGTTAATAAGTAAGGTTTCAAAGCATTGATCTCGAAACACACCGAACTAAAGGGCGCAAGCTAGCGAATCCAGTTGCGATTACTACAGTTACTTAACAATGAATGAAAGTGTCTCAACTGGTACGCCCTAGGGGAATCGAACCCCTCTTTCCAGAATGAAAATCTGGCGTCCTAACCGATAGACGAAGGGCGCATCTTGTTGAGACAGGTGTTTTAATAAGGCCGATAGCTTCTAATTGCAAGCCCCAAAATTTGTAATTTTTAGTTATTCACAAGATAGGATTCAGTAGTCAATTTTTGCGACGTCAATAATCTGCAATTGTACGCTCTCTCGCCCCTGCCATCTATTGACCTTTAAGTTACCCACAAAATGAAAAGCATTCCCCCCGTGTTTCATTAATAAGTTGGTCATCCCGTTAGCTTCTGCGCCAAAGGCAATGGCATCTAGCTTGGAGCCATCTGCAGAGCGCAAACTTAGCTTCAAATGACCTTTACCAATAATTTTGGCAAACCCAATATGATGAGAGGGAAATGCAAACACTGGCCGAGCGTTCCCTGTGCCGTATGGTTCTAAGGTTTCTAAAGTTTTAAGTAACCTAATATTAGCAGCACTGGCTGTCAGCGCCCCATCTATCTTTAAATTCGAATTTTTTCGAGCCTCAACAACAGAATCACTTAGTTCCGCTTCCATAAAGGCGCGAAACTCTGCCAATTGCTCTTCCTTAATTGTAAGGCCAGCCGCCATGGCATGGCCACCACCTTTAATAATAAGGTTTTTCTCGACTGCTTTTTGAATGGCAGCACCCAAATCCACTCCACTAATGGAGCGCCCAGAGCCCTTGCCATCTTGAGCATCAAACCCAATGACAATTGTCGGACGGTTATATTTTTCTTTTATACGACCGGCCACAATGCCAATTACCCCTTGATGCCACGCAAATTCGGATACAATGATAACATTCGGCAAATCGTTATTTATTTCTTGCTCAGCTTGGTAAAATGCCGCATCTAATACATTTTTTTCAATTGTCTGGCGATCTTGGTTATAAGCATCTAGCCTTAATGCAATCGAACTGGCTTCATCCTCATTTTGGGTGGTTAAAATTAATGTGCCGAGCCTACTATCACCCACCCGACCGCCCGCGTTAATGCGTGGTCCAATGATATAACCCAAATGATAAGCTTCAATTTTACCAACAACCTGCGCCACCTCAGCAAGTGCTTTAATACCTTTATTGCCAAATTGCCCCATGATGCGCAGCCCTTGGTTGACAAAAGCACGGTTGAGACCAGTGAGGGATACAACATCACAAACGGTACCTAATGCCACAAGATCTAACGATTGAATGAGGTTAGGCAATTGATTTGCAGTAAATCCATGTTTTTCGCGCAATACGCGGTTAACAGCAACCAAAGTGACAAACACCACGCCGCACGCCGCCAAATGGCCTAGATCGCTCAAATCATCTTGGCGATTGGGGTTCACCACAGCAAACGCTTCAGGTAAAACTTCATCGGCCATATGATGATCAAGAATGATAACATCAACCGATTGATTGGTGGCATATTCAACTGGTTCATAAGCCAACACCCCACAGTCGACTGTGATGATGAGATCACAACGTTTTTCAAGCAACTCATCAACGGCTTTTATTGAAGGGCCATAACCCTCTTGTTGGCGATCAGGAATGTAAAATTCGGGTTTTTGAAAACGAGAATTACCATTTTCATTTTGTGCAATAAGTGCATCAATATATCTAATAATAAGCGCTGTTGATGTCGCACCATCAACATCATAATCGCCAATAATGCCAATTTTTTGGCCGTTAACGATGGATTCTGCAATGCGATTTGCAGTGCGTTCCATATCTTGCAAAATATACGGGTCGGGCATGGCAGCGCGCAATGTTGGCTCTAGATAGTCTTGAATCTTATCAAATTCTACATTCCTGCCCGCAATTGTGCGTGCCAGAATCTCTGGAATGTCGAATTTTTGAGCAATGGTAATGGCTTCATCGGCTTGCGTCAGCCGAGACACCCATTTTTGTCCCAAGTGTGATTTATCAACGTCCAAGAATAGTTTTTCAGCCATGGTTAGACCACTTCGACTTTTAGGTTTTGAATGAAGCGCGAAGCGTTCTGCATATAATGTTCGGCACTTAAAGTTAAGCCCTTTATCTCATCATCACTCAGCGCGCGTTTTACCTTGCCCGGCATACCAACCACCAATGAGCCAGCCTCAATATGTTTACCTTCTGGAATAAGCGCCCCCGCGCCAATGAGGCAATTTTCGCCAACCACTGCGCCATTCAGCACCGTAGCACCCATACCAACGAGGCTATTGTCTTCAATGGTACAACCATGAATAATGGCTTTGTGGCCAATGGTACAACCTTCCCCAATCGTAGCAGGAAAACCATAATCAGCATGGATAATGGTGCCATCTTGCACATTGCTGCCGTTTTTTATGGTCAATATTTCAGTATCACCACGCAATATTGCGCCAAACCAAATGCCAACATTCTTACCAATCGAAACCTTACCAATAACATCGGCACTATCGGCAATGAAGCAGCTATCTCTGTCGGTAAATTGAGGGGAAAAATCGTTTAATTTATATATGGTCATAATCATCTCTTCCGTTAGAACAGATGATAACCATTAATAATCTAATGACAATTAAAAACCAAGTTAGCCTTGGTTTAAAACACCTAAATCATTGTTGTGAGGTAAATATTCACGAGGAACAAGCCAGAAATAAAGCTCCACAGAACTGATATTGCTGTGCTAGCAGCAACCCAACCGCCGTGGCGATTTTCAATTCTAAAGGCACGAACACTATTGCGTACGATGATAAAAGGTCCCGCAAAAATAAGAGTAAAAATGCTTATCAGCATTTCAAGGCCACTTTCTTTGCTTAAATCAAAGCTCATCACTTTATTGGTGAATAGCTGATAAACACTTTGCAGGAAACCCGCACAGATAAAACCAGTTACAACTACAAGGCCAAAAACAAACATATCATGCATAATAATACTCACTACTAGGTTACAACTTGAGCATAGCAACTTTGTAAAAATTAGCAATTTGTTAACCATATCTATTGGGTTTATGGTTAATTTTGTTAATAAATTGGCCAAAAAAAAGCCCTGCAATGCAGAGCTTAATTTAAACGATTGTTTTACAAGACTATTCTAGATCAAAATCCAGAATACCCATTTGGAAATCATACGAAACTTCACCTTCTTCTTCATCTTTATATATAAGGCCGATATATTCTTTCTTCATATAAACTTCAACACTGTCAAGTTGGTTAGGCCGTGCGGCCACATTAATATCCTTATTGCCAAATAGCTTTTGTAGATAATTTTGTAGCTTGATGATTTCTAGGTTATTCATATTACATCTCTCAATTTGAATTTTCCTCTGTCTAATTGTTAAAACCAACAAAGGCAAGCGTTCTGTGCTAAATCATTTGATCCATTTTTAAAGCGGGGTCACTACAACCTGCCTCGCCAATTATTCTTGCAGGCACACCTGCAACAGTCTTATTGGGTGGTACATCTTTAAGAACAACACTACCCGCCCCCACACGCACACAATGGCCAATTTCAATATTACCCAATATTTTAGCACCTGCACCGATAAGCACGCCATGGCGTATTTTCGGATGACGATCGCCAATTTCTTTACCTGTACCGCCAAGGGTTACATTTTGTAGAATGGAAACTTCATCTTCGATAACAGCAGTTTCGCCGATTACCACACCCGTTGCATGATCGAGAAAAATGCCTTGCCCCATTTGAACTCGGGGGTGAATATCCACACCAAACAAGCGCGAGCTACAGCTTTGAAGGAAAAAAGATAAGTCCTTACGGCCTTTAGAAAATAACCAATTTGCAATCCGATGAGTGGTGACCGCTTGAAAGCCTTTAAAATAGAGCAAAGCTTCGATATAGCGCACTGCTGCAGGATCACGCTCATTAAATGCCACAATATCGGCACGGATGGCACTGCTTATTTTTTCTTCAGTACTAATCGCATCTTCAAATATTTGTTGGATGATAAGCGCGCTAACATCAGCTGTGCCTAACAGTTGTGCCATGCGGTAAGCCACTGCGGTTTCTAGGTTTTCATGTGCCAAAATGGTTTGAAATATAAACCCCGCCAACGCAGGTTCGTGCCTAAGAATAGCTTCTGCTTCATCGCGAATACGTTTCCACACAGGGTCTATCGACACAGTTTTCTGGGTATTTTGAAGCTGAGACATTACAATATTCCTTACTTTTAAACTTATAGAATATTAGAGTATTTTAATAATCATATCCACTAAATTTCGATCAAAAATACTTGATCTCATTTTGATAGGAATTTCAATACGCCTTCTTTATACACTCTATCACCCGTTGCGCGCATATGATCACGCCTAGGAATGGGCAAAAACCGGCCGTTTTCAAGCATTAAGGCCAAGGCCTCACCATCACCAGCAACATCATCCACTGTACCAATGGCAACCAAGGTTGGTTGTTTTATTTGCAACACTTCGGCCTCTGACATCGTGCGGCGCGGCGACATAATACAAGCGGCCAATGCATTGCGGTTGGAGCCAGTATGATCAGCAAAAATACGGAACATACGGCCAATTGCATCTTTCACGTCTGCTAAATTTTCGGCCAGCAATCCTTTTGAAATATTTTCAACATCTGGTGTGCCATGAATTATATTGTCGCCCAACCCACCCAAGATAAGATGTTTCACGGCTTTAGGGTTTTGGATGGCAACAAAGGCAGATATCCGCGCGCCCATCGAATAGCCCATAATATCATATTCTTCTATGCCAATATGTAGCATGAGTGCTGCTGCGTCTCTCGCCATTTTATCAAGATCATAATCAGTCGTATCATATAATTTTTGGCTTTCACCATGCCCACGATTGTCAAGCATCACCACAAAATAGCCAGCCTCAACCAAATATGTCGACCAACCAGGCTCGACCCAATTATTACGATGCGTAGAGCCAAAACCATGCACCAATAAAATGGCAGGGTTTTCTAAATCGCCCGTGGTTTCGTAGGCGATTTCAACACCATTGTGATTAAATTTTTGCATATAAATCCTAAAACAGCTTATTTATGGCTAGTCTATATTCATAAACCTAAATTATCATCAATAAAACAACATTGTTTGTTAATTCGGCCATATGATTGTTGATTTAAATGTGCGCTAAGGTTAGTTTGGAATGAATCAATAAAATATAGGTGCACCATGGCAGCGACATCAATTCCAAAATTTCATAACGACCCAGGCGTCGAAACCATTGAAATTGGTGCACAGATTTTTGAATGTATCGGTGCAACCGCACCTTACGATCATCCGCATGTATATTTGGATATGAGCACTGAAAATGAAATTGTTTGTCCATATTGCTCAACACATTATGCTTTTAACCAAGCTTTAGCATCTGATGCTGCAAACCCTGCTATTTGCGGCAAACACAAATAAATATTTTTAATTGCGAGGCTTTATGAGCGAAAACAGCAAAACCATTACCATAATTGGTGCTGGCATTGCAGGTTTAACAACGGCTCTCACCATCGCGCAGGCCGCCAAAAAGCATAATCAAAAACTTAAAATTCAAATTCACGAACGGGCAAATGAACCAAGTGAAGAAGGCGCAGGGCTGCAATTAAGCCCAAATGCAACGCATATTTTGCGCCAAATTGGTGTTTTACCCAAGCTTATAGAATGCGCAGGCCGCCCCAAAAACATCATCATGGCCGAGGGCAGGACTGGCAACCAAATTGCAGACATTCCGCTAGGTGATTATGCCGAACAACGTTATGGCGCACCATATTTAGTGGTGCATCGTGCAGATTTACATAATATATTATGCGAACAAACCAAACAATATGAGAGCATTTCAATAGAGTTTGGACGGGAAATTAACAAAACCCAAAACTCTAGTGATTTATACATTGCTGCCGATGGTGTTTGGTCAAAAACTCGTAAAAATTTAAAGCCCCATGGTGAGACGGCTCAATTTTCAAGCCACATTGCATGGCGATCACTGATAGACGCTCCAGAGCTTGTAAAAAAATATCAAAATTCAACCCATGTTTGGTTAGGAAATAAATCACACTTGGTTTTATACCCCATTGAAAATGGCAATAAATTAAACTTGGTAGCGTTTACTGAAGGAGATTTGAAGCAAAAGGATTGGGCACAAACTGCTGACATTGCTGAATTAAAAAACCATTTAAAACACTGGAACGATGATGTATTTAGCCTATTGGCTGCTGCAAAAGATATGAAAATTTGGCCACTATTTGCCTGCAAGCATGGCTATCAGTCCGCAAAAGACAATATATTATTTATAGGTGATGCAGCGCATTCCACCCTGCCCTACCAAGCACAAGGCGCGGCTATGGCAATAGAGGATGCAGCCTGTTTGGCAAACCTTTTATATGAAGGTGCCGAAAACTGGCACGAGTGGAATGCTCAAATTATACCACTTAAATTGCGGGTTTATGAACAATCTAGGCACGACCGCGTGACAAAAACTCAGAATGCCGCCCAACAGAATGCAAAAATATTCCATTTAACGCCACCCGTTTCGGTTGCTCGGAATTTATATCTAAGGATTCTCAGTAAATTTATGCCGCATAAATTATTGACTCGCTTGGATTGGCTATACGCAAAACGCTATGATAATTATTAGGAAATAACATGACATTACCAACAAAATATGATGACAAAAACATCATTGCGATGATTATTAGAGGTGAAATTCCCAATCACACTGTTTATGAAGATGCTGAAATTCTGGTATTTATGGACATTATGCCTCAAACAGATGGTCATCTACTGATTGTCAGTAAACAGCCTGCCATCTCATTGCTAGATGCAGACCCTGAAAACCTTGCTTATATCATTAAAAAAGCGCAAAAAATTGCCATTGTTTTGAAGGATTATTTCAAAGCTGATGGCATTGTTTTCCGCCAATTTACGGGCGAAGCCGCAGGACAGACTATTTTCCACCTGCATTTCCATTTGTTACCAGTTATCGAGGGTGTCAAACACAAAGGCCATAGTTTAGAAATGGCTGATGCCGAAATCTTGGCCAAACAAGCTGCTGATCTCAACAAATTATTGAGCTCAATTGACGGCTAATCACAATCGACAACTAACCAAAGCCTAAACTTTGGTTAGTTTGCGCGTTTTAGATGCTGGCAAAAGTTTTTGGCTGGCATCAATTGCGAATAATAGTTTTTTGTCTTTACCCGGACTAAGTGAAATACGCACTGTGCCGCCAGATTTTAATTTGCCAAACAATAATTCATCGGCCAATGGTTTTTTAATATATTCTTGTATCACTCTCGCCAACGGTCGTGCGCCATTTGAACGATCAAACCCACGCTCTGCTAACCATTTATTTGCGCCATCAGTAAGCGACATCGTGACATTTCTATCAGCAAGTTGGTTTTCAAGTTCAAGAATAAATTTCTCGACCACTCTAGAAATCACTTTTTCTGACAGAGGCGCAAAATTTATTTTTGCGTCTAAGCGATTTCTAAATTCAGGTGAGAATAATCTTTTAATTGCCTCATCATTATTAGTATTTTCTGCACTTGGTTGCGTGAAACCGATGGTTTCTTTTTCTAGATCGCTAGCACCAGCATTTGAGGTCATCACCAAAATTACATTGCTAAAATCAATCACTTTACCGCTATTATCGGTTAGTTTTCCGTAATCCATAACTTGCAATAAAATATTGTAAATATCTGGGTGGGCTTTTTCAATTTCATCTAACAGCAATACACAATGTGGATTTTGATCGACTTTATCGCTCAACAAACCGCCTTGTTCAAAACCTACATAACCAGGAGGGGCGCCAATTAGCCTTGCAACCGCATGCGCCTCCATATATTCAGACATATCAAACCGCATGAGTTCAACACCGAGCAAATCGGCAAGTTGTTTACAAACCTCTGTTTTACCAACACCTGTTGGGCCAGTGAATAAATAGTTACCGATAGGTTTGCCAACTTCACGCAAACCAGCACGGGATAGTTTAATAGCACTACATAATTGTTCAATGGCTTCATCTTGCCCAAATACACGACGTGCCATATTCTTCTCTAGATGTTTAAGCAAATCGGCATCGGATTTGTTGATGTTTTTTTCTGGAATTCGCGCCAAAACCGCAAATACTTTTTCAATTTCTTTAAGACCAATAACTTTTTTACGTTTGTCTGCGGGTAAAATGGTTTGCGCGGCCGCGGCTTCGTCAATCACATCAATCGCTTTATCTGGCAGGCGTTTGTCCTGCATATAGCGATCAGACAATTCAACAGCCGCTTTAAGCGATTCTTCGCTAAATTTAATGTTATGAAAGTCTTCAAAATAAGTTTTCAAGCCTTTGAGAATGTTGATACTATCGGCAACAGACGGCTCTTTGATATCAATTTTCTGGAAGCGGCGCACCAATGCGGCATCTTTCTCAAAATGTTGGCGATATTCTTTATATGTAGTCGAGCCAATACATTTAAGCTCACCTTTTTGTAATGCAGGTTTCAGGAGGTTGGACGCATCCATAGAACCACCAGAAGTTGAACCCGCACCAATGATTGTATGTATCTCGTCAACAAATAATATGGCATTCTCTTTTTCTTTAATCGCGGTAACAACAGCTTTTAAACGTTCCTCAAAATCACCTCTAAAGCGCGTACCTGCCAACAGAGACCCCATATCGAGTTGATATATAACCGAGTTTTCAAGAATTTCAGGCACTTCGCCATCGACAATAAGCTTTGCCAAACCTTCGGCAATTGCAGTTTTACCCACGCCAGGGTCACCCACTAACAGTGGATTGTTTTTGCGACGACGGCAAATAATCTGCATCATACGCTGCACTTCGGAATCGCGACCAATAAGGGGGTCAATTTTGCCCTCTTCAGCCAAAACATTAAGATTGACGCAATACTCACTTAAAGGAGATTTCTTCTTATCTTTCTCAACACCGTCTTCTGACGCGTTTTCCCCATCAGCTTGAGTGCCTTTAATTGAAATGCCTTCTGACAGTTCAGGGCGTTTTGCAATGCCATGAGAAATGAATTTTACAATATCCAACCTAGTGATACCAAGTTTTTCGAGGAAGTATACAGCATGACAATCTTGTTCGGAGAATAATGAAACCAATACAGTTGCGCCAGTCACTTCTTCTTGACCCGATGATTGCACCTGAATGATAGCGCGCTGCAATACACGGTGGAAAGCCGCTGTCGGCTGGCTATCGCCTTCTCCATCAAATAGGATGTCATCTAACTCATCATCTAAATATTGTGTGAGATCTTTGCGCAGGGCAATAAAATCGACATCGCAAGCAAACAACACAGCAACGGCATCTTGCTCGGACAATAGAGCCAGTAGCAAATGCTCTAATGTCACATATTCGTGCTTGTATTTAAGCGCGAGTGCCAAGGCATCGTGGATTGTTTTTTCTAAGCTCACTGTAAATGCGGTCATATAAGTCTCTTTTCAGTTACTATATATAAACCTAATTGCTTATTTCAAAATTTCAATAAAACTATTTGTGATTTAGCAAAATAAATCGTTTTTATTCCGATTTATCGTTTTTATTCTGATTCCATGACGCATTGCAGGGGATATTCCTCTGCCTCGGCCAATTGCATTACCTGTTGAACCTTCATTTCGGCAATTTCAAATGGGTATACACCACAAACACCAACACCTTTTTTATGCACATGCAGCATAATTTCGTAAGCTTGCTCGACAGATTTATTGAAATATTGCTCAAGGACAAAGGTAACAAATTCTTGTGTCGTAAAATCATCATTCAACAATAATACTTTATATAATTTTGGTTTTTGGGTTTTATGATGCTCTTTTAAAAAGGTTTCATCATCCAAATCATTTTCAAAATCTTTACTCATAATAGTCTCAAATTTTGCCAAAAACAGCTTGTTTTACTCAAATTTAAGCCAAAACATAACTATAAATAAAGTTAAAACGCAATAAAACAATAAGCCAAAAGTGGTAATTTGCCCTATTTTGAAACATATATAACGTATATATAAAATTTTAAAAGAAATTTTTACTGTTTAGTAAGCCTAGATTGATACCATCTGTTTACGTTGAGTGTAGCGACATAAGAATTATGTTCGTATTTTTATATTGAGTATCAGTATGTGTATCCATTTTTTAACCAGAACAGTTAAAAATAATTTGAAGCAAATTTCGACTATCCTATTAGCCGTTAGCCTTTCCATATCATCAGTTCAAACTGCCAGTGCTTATAGCAAGCCACGATATTCATCAGTGGTTATTGATGTAAACACGGGGCGTACAATTTATTCTAAAAATGCGACATCTGCTCGATATCCCGCATCGCTCACAAAAATCATGACATTATATATGCTATTTTCACAGCTCAAAAAGGGCAAAGTGAAAAAATGGACAAAACTACCTGTCTCGCGCCATGCAACACGCCAAGAGCCGTCTAAGCTTAACCTTAAAAAAGGCGAATGGATTACCGTTGAGAATGCCATTAAAGCGCTTGTTACAAAATCTGCCAATGATGTGGCGGTTGTTATTGCTGAATATATTGGCGGTACAGAAGCACGTTTTGCAACTCAAATGACCAATACAGCCCGTGCTTTGGGTATGAAAAAGACCACTTTCAAAAACGCTTCTGGCCTACCTAATAAAGGCCAAGTGACGACTGCCAAAGACATGGCAATTTTGGGCATTAAAATTCAGGCTCATTTCCCAACTTATTATCAATATTTCAAAACCCGTTCTTTTAAATATAAAGGCCGCGTTTATGGAAACCATAACAAGCTATTAGGCCGCTACAAAGGCGTTGATGGCATTAAAACAGGTTATACCCGCGCCAGTGGTTTTAACCTTGTAAGCTCGGTAAAACGTGGTGGTAAAAGCGTTGTTGCTGTTGTTATTGGTGGAAAAACAGGTGCATCTCGTGATGCACATATGAAACAATTACTCAACAAAGCTATGCCAAAACTTGCCGTTAGAAAAAGCAAACCAAAAGCCGTTGCACGGCCTCGAATTGTTGTGGCATTTGCACCAAAGCCTAAAAGACCCGTATTTCAAACACAAGTACAACCAGTGACAGCCAAAGCTGCTAAAGGCGCACGTTTAATGGCTCGTATGACGCCTATGCCTAAAATGCTGCAAAATCTATCATCTGCTGATCTGGCATTTAAAAACCATGCAAATAGCAACAATAAGCCTGCAGCAAAGCCTGTAGCGATTGCCAGAAACGGCCGCATTCAAAAAGACGAAAGCCGCATTAATTTCCCCGCAGCAAACGGCAACTCATCATTACCTCTTGGTTTTAGCCCAACACTAAGCCGCAATAGTAAAACTAACTTATCGCCTGTCGGGCAAAAAATCATAGCAATTGCATCGGCTCGCTTTGTGATTAATCAAAAACCAAAGCCATCACAAACGGCAAAAATAGTGACAGCAAGTACTTTTAAAGCTGGTTGGGCTGTGCAAGTGGGTGCATATGCAAACCCAACAGATGCTAAAAATCAATTGGATCAACTGAATAAAATTATGACGCCATATGACGCTCAATATTATATTCCGAGTGTAAAAAAGGGTAGTAAATCTATATACCGCGCACGGTTTGCTGGCCTAACCAAAAATTATGCTAAGAAAGCCTGTAGCGCCATTAAACGTAAAGGTTACAGCTGTTTGGCTTTAAAGAATAACTAAGCTTTTAGAAAACTAAATTTTTAGATATAGATTTAAAAACCCGTCATTATATGGCGGGTTTTTTATTTATCTTCAATTGCTTCGATGAGATCTAAAATTTCTTTTTTCGCATCATTGTGAGAAGCTGTGGCCTTAACGCCAGTTTGCTTATCAAGCACATCAAAAACCGAAAGACCCATAGCATAAAGCTCACGAAGAATAACTCTATCGCCAATTTGCCCTGCAATTGTAGCGCCCAATTTGTCAGATAGATTGGCAAGTGCCGTATCTACTTTTAATTTGTGTTTTGCGCCCAAACTAGAAACGCGGTTTTTAACCAATAACCAACGGAACCCTTTGCCATCAATTTTTTTACGACGGTTAAGGCAGTCTAATACGTAATTGCCATAAGGGTTTATTTTTTTGACCGACAGATCATCAATATCAACATCACCTAAAATATTCACATCCAAAAAACCATCATTTAACGGGGTGATGAGGATATCGGCCATGGAATGTGCTAAGCGGCTTAAATATGTATCGCCAGAAGGTAAGTCCAAAATAAGATAATCAGATATATGTTCTAGTTTTTCGACCGCTGCAGCAAAGCTCGAAAAGTCTTCTTGTTCACGTAAAGCTGAATCTTTATTCTGGCTTGGTGAAATAGTGAAAAACGGCGGTGTATAAATATTTTGGCGAGATTTACGCGCCCAAGATTCGCGGTTTTCTAAAAACTTAGAAAAACCTGCAACCCTGCCATCTAAATCGACAGCGGCAACGCGTGCGCCTTTGGCTTGCAAACCTAATAATAGATGTATGGCCAATGTGGTTTTACCCGTGCCACCTTTTTCATTACCAACAACAATAACACGCGAGGTGTTATTTTCGGTTGGGTCGCTCGATGTTATACTCATAATCGTCTCAAATTCATTCTAGCTAGCTATTTATTATGGCAAAACAGCTCAATAGTCTAGAAATATTACAAAAGCCCCAACTCAAACAATGCAGTTCTAAGCTCTTTAGGCATTTCCTCATCACTTTGTGAGGGCATTGCGACATCTGGCGGGGCATCATCGGCTTTTAAATATCGCCACCCCTGAAACGGCCGACGTGGCCATGTGGCGGTTGCATGCAGCTCTTTATCGAGCACAATACGACAACGGCGAATGCCATCATCACCAATCACCTCATCTAACCTAACTACTTTTTGGCGGCATTGAATAATGCCTTTAAAAACCCAATAAATTGAGCCTCCATCTAACAATTCGGCTTCGCGCTTGGGGCGCATTCGCGTTGTGTGCCAATGCTCTGCAACCCCATATTCTATAAAATTTTGCGCGCGGCATACCTGCTGCCATTCCAATAAACTATGAATGGATTCGGTGCCGACAGATAACTTAATCAGATTAATCATGTGATTTTATTAAAGAGAATAAAGCCCAAGATCAATATAACTTCTATGTTATCCTAAAGCTTTATAGGTATTTTTATGTAAGATACGCCATTATCCTCGGTTTTTGGCAAATTACCTGCATTAATATTCACCTGAATTGAAGGTAATAATAATTTTGGTGCCGCCAATTTTGAATCGCGTGCTTCACGAGTTTTAATGAAAGTATCCTTATCAATATCTTTGTTAATATGGATATTATGCCCAGATTGTTCGGCAACACTTGTTTCCCATGCAAATTCATCGCGCCCAGCTGCTTTATAGTCATGGCACATAAATAGAATTGTTTCTTGAGGATGAGCGAGTATCTTTTGGATACTTTCAAATAATTGAGACGCATCACCACCCGGAAAATCGCAACGAGCCGTGCCAAAATCTGGCATGAACAAGGTGTCACCAACAAATATACTATCCTCAACCTTATAGCTCACGCATGCAGGTGTATGACCTGGCGTTGCCATAATGTTGATAACCAAGTCACCCAAATAAATATTGTCACCATCTTTTAGCAACAAATCAAAATCTGTTTCTTTGGTTTTATCTGCTTGGTTAAACATTGGTCTAAAAATTTCTTGTACTTTAGAAATATCTGCGCCAATGCCTATTTTAGCATCTGTTTTGCTTTTTATATAGGGCGCACCACTTAGATGATCGGCATGAGCGTGAGTTTCTAGTGCGTATTTAATGCTAAGCTTGTTCTCTTTCGCAAAATCTAATACCAAATCAGCGCTATGGGTATCGGCTTTGCCCGTTTGGCTGTTGAAATCAAACACAGGGTCAATAATGGCAGCCTCTTGGCTTGCGGTATCCCATACTAAATAAGTAACGGTATTTGTAGCTTCATCGAAAAATGCTTTTTGTTGCATTTTATCACGTGGGCTAATTTCTGTATTGATTGTACTTTTCATTCTCTATACTTTCTATATAATTATTTTAACCCATATTTTTCACTCAATGGGTTGACTTGTAAATACATGTATATTAGTAATTGCTAAATTAGTCAATTCTAATATTAAATAGGCTAAGATTTATGAATTTAGAAGCGTTTATAGGAAAAACAGAAGAAGCTAGCGGTTTGCTTAAATTATTGGCAAATGAAAAGCGACTTCTCATTTTATGTAAATTATCGGAATCTGAGGAAACCTCGGTATCCGAATTGTCTGAATTTATTGGTCTGAGCCAATCGGCACTGTCGCAACATTTAGCAAAAATGCGTGAGCAAAAACTCATCGCGACACGCCGTGAAGCACAAACTATTTATTACAGAATTGACAATGAGGACGTCGCCAAAATTATGGAAACATTGAGGGACATATATTGTTAATGAAGAAAGTTATTCTGTATGAAAAGTATGATATTAGAGCATATCACCCATTTTGAAGCTCAAAAAATGCGCGACGAACAAGGCGCCATTTTAATAGACATTCGCGAACCTGGCGAAACAGCACGTGAATATGTTGAAGGTGCAATGCTTTGGCCATTATCTAAAATGCCAAGTGACAAGCCAAAAAAACTAAAACCAAGTAAAAATGTTATTTTCTTTTGTCGTTCTGGAAACAGAACCATTATTAATGACAAAAAGCTTGATGCTGCGTTGCCAAATAAGGCCTATATATTAGAAGGTGGTATTGAAGCGTGGCGCGATGGTAAAATGCCCACAATTATCAACAAAAAAGCCCCCATTGAAATGCACAGACAAGTGTTTATTGCTGCGGGTATTTTATTGATGGCAGCAGCTGCAATTTCATTCTCTGGTTTTAGCTTTGGCTATATGCTAGCTGGCTTTGTTGGCCTTGGTTTAACCGTTGCTGGTGTAACTGGTTTCTGCGGAATGGCAAAAATTCTGATGTTATTACCACATAACAAACCAGCTAAGACCTAAGAGGTTTTTATGGAAATTCTACAACAATTCTTAGTCAATTTTAACGGCCTTGCCATCGCGTCGGGCAGCATTGTAGGCTTTGTTTTAGGCTTAATAGGTAGTGGAGGTTCGGTGCTTGCCGTGCCGCTGCTGCTCTATGTAGTTGGCATGCCCTCTCCGCATATGGCCATTGGCACGTCTGCTTTTGCCGTGGCTATAAACGCGGCAACTGGTCTGATAAGCCATAATATTAAAGGCAATGTAAAATGGCGATGTGCCATTACCTTTACAATTGCGGGTATTTTTGGTTCATTTGTTGGCTCGACAATTGGTAAACAGTTAGATGGCAATATTTTGCTCATCATATTTTCTGTTGTGATGGTGATTATAGCCACACTTATGTTGTCAGACAAAAAGGCCAAAGAAAATGCCAATGTTAAGCTCACTTTTAACAATGCCAAAATCCTATTACCCAAGCTAATTGGCTTTGGTTTTACTGTTGGCCTTGCTGCAGGTTTCTTTGGCATTGGTGGTGGTTTTTTAATCGTCCCGGCATTGGTTTATGCGCTTGAATTGCCAATGATATATGCCATTGGCTCATCATTGGTGGCTGTTACGGCTTTTGGGCTGACCACATCAATTAATTACAGCCTGTCTGGGTTTGTTGATTGGACAATCGCTTTATATTTCATCATCGGTGGGGTTGTTGGCGGATTATTTGGCTCATTTGCTGCGTCTAAATTAGCCGCGCAAAAAGGCTTACTCACTAAAATATTTGCAGTAACGCTTATTATAATGGCATTTTATATGATTTACAAAAGCTATGTGGCGTTAAGCTAAACGCCACTTCTTTGCATAAAAGAAATCCAGTTTTTGTAACAAATTTTATCAATCAGTTCAGGGCTATAGCCTGCAGACTTGAATCGATTGATGAGATTTGGTAAATCAGCAACCGACGAGACTTTTTGAGGCATCGGAGCGCCATCAAAATCTGATCCCAACGCAATACCATCCTCACCCAATCTTTCGAGCATATATTCCGTATGTTGAAACATCGTGTCTAGGCTTGCATCCTGTTCCATATCACCATCAGCGCGCAGGAAGCCAGTCGCATAATTTAGACCCACAATACCTTTAGATTCTGCAATTGCAGATATTTGTTTGTCAGTTAAATTTCGTGATGAGTTACAAAGTTCATAAACATTAGAATGCGTCGCCATTAGTGGGTTATCGCTATATTTTGCCACATCCCAAAAGCCTTTTTCGTTCAAATGAGAAAGGTCGACCAATATATTCATTTGGTTACACACCTTAATCAGCTCCATGCCCAAGTCGCTCAACCCCTCACCCGCATCTGGATGTAGTGGAAAATCAAACGGAACGCCAACGCCAAATATATTATCTCGGCTCCACACGGGGCCAAGCGACCGCAAACCAGCGGCATACAGCAATTCAAGTGAATTAAAATTGCTATCAATCGCCTCACAGCCTTCTATATGAAGCATGATGCCGATTTTACCAGCCTCTGCAGCAGCTTTGAGCTCTGTTGACGATCTACAAATAACCACATAGCCATCGCTTTCTCGCTCCAAACGGTAGGCTTCGGCTAGCATTCCAGTTACAACGGCTAAACTATCTTTATAATCGTAATTGTCTATCGGCTTATTACCAACAGGCATTTCGGGCGCACCAAGAGTTATGCTATCGGTAAACATTGCAAACAGACCACCATTAAAGCCACCTATTCTAGATTTTTGAGCGTCAATATTCAGCTCAGTTGAGCCAAAAAAATCAATTGGCCTGTTATGTCTTGCTGCCTCTTCCAATTTAAACAAAACGTCATTATGGCCATCTAAAATTATTTGCTTGCTCATATCTGTCTCCGAATTATATTCAACTAATCCCATCATACAGCTTTGAGATGAGGGGTAAACATCAATGTTTTTGATTGTTATTAAGCGTTAAAATGAATTATAGATGCCTTGCAAAGGTGATATATGACCCAAAAAACACAAATTAAAACCATGTCTGCCCCTACAGCATTTGACTATTTTCTAATTCTACTGGCGGCACTTATTTGGGCATCTGCATTTATCGCCATAAAATTTGTGGT
Source organism: Hyphomicrobiales bacterium (assembly GCA_051531935.1). GTDB lineage: Bacteria > Pseudomonadota > Alphaproteobacteria > Rhizobiales > OSC116 > OCS116. The sequence continues at coordinate 19,459 of JAOPTR010000002.1, read as the reverse complement.
TCAGGATTTCAGCCCGCTATTACTTTCGACGAGCCGGGTGTTAATTGGCTTTGTGTTTTTGATAAGTTACCTTGGTATATATATGGTATTTAACAAGAATTTAGTTTGGCCATCAGGAAAACAAAATTGGATAAAGCTATTTATCATCGCGGCTTTATACACCTCCATTCCCTTTACGTTAATTAATTGGGGGCAACAATATATCAGCGCCACCCTCACCTCTATTGTCATGGGCGCATCACCACTTATTGGCTATTTTAATGCCCATTTTGCGACCAAGGACGAAAAACTAAACCCGTTAAAAATCTTTGCCGTGATTTTAGGTACAGTTGGAATTTTGATAGCCATTGATTTTAATCAAGATGGCGGCTTTAGCGGCAACATTTGGGGCGTAATTGCAATGATGGCAGCGCTTTATTGTTACTCAGTTTCTGGTCTTATCACACGACGTCTAACCAATGGTGACGCCACCATTATAAGCACGATTATATTAGGTATAGGCAGCATATATTTGATACCTGTAGCCTACTTTACGGGTCAATTTGATGTGGATTTTTCGGCTTTTAAAACCGAAACATTATGGGCTGTAGTCTATTTAGGAGTTTTCCCGACTGGCATTGCCTATCTTATTAGGTTTTATTTGATATTGAAAATCGGTTTTACGGCTTTCTTGACCACCGTATATTTCATACCAATATTTGGTGTTTTGCTATCGGCTTTATTATTAGGTGAAGATTTATCACTCAACATATTCATCGCGCTTGGGCTTATAATTACGTCGTTATTAATATCACGACTGGCTAACAAAAAAACCTAAAGAAGAAATGCCGACGCTAAGCTTAAAAACGCGATAAAACCAACGACATCGGTTACTGTGGTTAGGAATACAGACGAGGCCAAAGCAGGGTCTGCGCCCAATTTATCTAACCCTAAAGGAATGAGAATACCTGCCAAAGCTGCAATCACCATATTGAGCACCATGGCCACAAGTATGACAATAGCAAGCCCCATTGAGCCAAACCAAACATAAGTAACCGCGCCAACAATAATGGCAAAAAGAACACCATTTATGCAGCCAACTAATAATTCACGCGTGACAACTCTAAGCATGTTGTAAGATGTTAGCTCACGCGTTGCGATGGCGCGCACTGCCACCGTCATCGTTTGAGTACCTGCATTGCCGCCCATCGAGGCCACAATAGGCATAAGAATGGCAAGAGAAACCATTTGTTCGATTGTAGCATCAAACATGCCGATAACTATTGAGGCAATGATAGCGGTGATTAAATTAACAAACAACCAAACAAACCGCGCCTTACTGGTGCTAATCACACGGTCCGAAAGAGACTCATCAGCACTCAAGCCCGCCATTAGGCTCATGTCTTCTTCAGCTTCTTCACGGATAACATCAACTACGTCATCAATTGTAATCACACCGACAAGTCGTTCACCTTCGTCAATAACAGGTGCCGAAATTAGGTTATAACGTTGAAACTGCAGAGCCACTTCTTCTTGATCATCTATAACGTCGACCGTTAGGTCACCATCATCCATCAATTTTTCAATGATAATTTCGTGGGATGAACGCACCAAAACATCCAATGGCACACTACCTAAATAATGGTAATTTGCATCTGTAATGAAAATTTCAAAAAAATCATCGGGTAAATTCTCGTCTTCTCGGATAAAAGCCAAAACTTTATTCACCGTCCAAAATGGGGGCACAGCAATAAATGCCTTTTGCATTAGCCGCCCAGCACTATCCTCAGGGTAATCCAAAACATGCTCAAGCACGCGCCGCTCATACATTGGAATATGAGCCAAAATTTCAACTTTTTCATCTTCATCCAAATCTTCCAAAACTTGAATTTGATCATCGGTATCGAGTTCGCGCAGCTCATCAGCAATATAATTATTAGGCAGAAGTTCAATCAGCTCATCGCGGATGGCTTCATCCAGCTCTGTTAAAACCGAAAAATCGAACCCCGTACCCATAAGTTTAAAAAAGTTGAGCCTTATTGACGGCTTTAGAATTTCAATAAAATCGGCAAGATCGGCATCATGCATGTCTTCTAGCAGCGGTTTAAGGCTGGCAACATCGTTACCTTCTATTGATTTAGTAACGGCGGAAATAAATTCGGCGGACAATCTTTCTTCGTCGTCGCGGATTTCAATTTCTAGAAGATTTTGAGCCATAGCATCACCAATTTTTCAGATATATCACCATAAGTATATGACCAATAATAACATTTGGTGAATTTTAAATGCAATAATTTTGTATTATACAGTTGCACACAGTCTTGTCACTTTGTTGTCACAACAGCGTCACAGTCTCGGCACATTTTCAACAAATTTAGCTTTTAACTTTTTAGGAACATGGGGAAATAAATAAATTTTACAACAAATCTTTTGAAATTGAGTTCCAAATTATGAATAAAAACAAATCGCAGCTATCTAAAATACTAATCCCTCTTTTAGTCTGCACAAGCTTTGCAACACCGAGTTTTGCCGGTGGTATGATAGATTTAAAACAAATCAGCAATAACCAAATTCAACAAAAAAAACAAGTTATCGAGGTGGTGTTTGTTTTAGACACAACAGGCTCGATGGGCGGATTATTGGAAGGCGCGAAAGCAAAAATTTGGCACATTGCTAGTGAAATTCAGAATGCGAAAAGCGATGTAGAAGTTCGCATTGGTTTAATTGCTTACCGAGACCGTGGCGACACATACATTACAAAACATTTTTCAATTACCAGTGATATTCATTCTATTTATGCCGACTTACTTGAATTTCAAGCAGGTGGTGGTGGTGACGCGCCAGAATCAGTTAACCAAGCACTATATGAAGCCGTAAAGCAGCAGGATTGGAGCCGCGAAAATGACACACTACGTACCATATTTCTAGTTGGCGATGCGCCGCCAAAGATGAATTATAAAGATGACATCAAATATATGCAGACAGTAAAGCTTGCCAAAGAAAAAGACATCATAATCAACACAATATTAGCAGGAAATAGCCAGAAAACAAAGCAAGTTTGGCAAGAAATTGCTCAAAATGCCAACGGTGCATTCAGCCAAATTGCACAAGATGGCAACGTGCAAATTGTATCAACGCCTTATGATGAGCAGATTCAGGAGCTAAACATCCAACTTAATTCAACCGTAATTCTATACGGCAACCAAAAAGAGAAAAAGAGTGCTCAAAAGGTTCTGGATTCAATTGTTATGGCAAAACCAGCAGCCAGCTCTGATATGGCGACATATAACTTTAGCCGCGAAATAAAAAGCCGTGTGATAAGTGGCAAGGGCGATTTATTGCAAGAATTAGAAGTGAAAAACGAAAACGTGGCCGAGTTATCAAATGACAAATTACCAGATAACATGAAAAGCATGAATGTAGACGAGCGCAAAGCATATATAAACGAAATGCAAGAAAAACGCTCAACCATTCAAACAAAAATTGACGATTTAGTTAAGCAAAGAATTACCTACAAAGATGCCGAATTGAAGAAATTGTCAGCTGATGACCAAGATAGTTTTGACCAAAATCTAGTGACTATTATCAGAGAGCAAGCCGCCTCCAAAAACATTAAATACTAACTTAAAGCATTGAGAACTTGTCCGGAGAATTTAGTCTCAGCTCTTCTCCCGTATCTCAACCCTAAACCCGCAGTCGATAGCTGCGGGTTTCGTGGTGAAAATAACATTATATTGTTGAAAAATTAGAGCAGCGTTTTTTTTGCTTGTAATGCCCTGCTGCTATTGTTATATCAGCACTGACCTTGTGCGGCCGTGGCGGAACTGGTAGACGCGCAGCGTTGAGGTCGCTGTGGGGTAACACCCGTGGAAGTTCGAGTCTTCTCGGCCGCACCAATTATTTTGTTAACACATTGATATATAAAGTAAATTATTTTTGTCGGCTTCGTTATTGGCAATTCTTGCATTTTGTGGTACATTTTGTAAAACAATATAATTTGAACACCACATATGTCGATAAATCGTAACATGCGTCACCTATATCTACGTGGTAAAACATGGTGGTATTATCGACGAGTTCCTGCAAAGGTAGCAGCAACTCTGGGTGAAAAATATCGGCAGCGGTTTTCCCTAAAAACCAATATTCTAAAATTTGCTCAACGCAAACGAGACCTGATCGAGACATCTCAAAATGAATACTGGAGTGATTCAGCGATATCAAAAAAGGAAGGGTCTGTTCAAAACAAATTACACTATTCTAAATTAATTGAACTTATAATAACAGAATCAACTCAATTAGAACCGCCTAACGAGACTACATTCGGTCAAAAAATAAACGATTTGACAAGACGTATTGAAGCTTTAGAAAGGCAACGACTAATAATAAAATAATTTATTTCATGTTCAATTTTTAAATTAGCCCTTAAAATAGTCTACTATTACTGTTAAAATAATTCAATGAGCAAAATGCAAGTGAATAGAGAGGCCACAGCTTGGGAACAAGGTTGTAAATAGGATGACGTTAGAAATAACTTTGTAATACAGATAATCGTGAATTTATTGAATGAATTCAAACCAGTAAGCATATTGAAAATTGGAGCAGGAACTGCCTATGTTGCACGTCAAATAATGCCGCGCTTAGATCATTCCCCTGACTGGACATTAATCGACACCCATACAGAACGCCTTGATTTGGCAAAAAAACTAACACCAACTTCCTTCAAAGTAATTTTCTATAAGGAAAATTTTGATTTTATAGCGATGTCTGAACAGAAATTTGGGACGATTCATATTTTTTGGGAAATTGAATTAGGATGCAAACACCGGTGCCGTCTTCCCTAATTTCGAGTTTCAAATGATGATGTTCACATAATCTTTTAACGATTGATAATCCTAAACCAAAGCCTTGACTTGGGGCGCCTTTTACCATTGATCCTAACATGGAAGAATCTAAGCCTTTGGCTGTGTTGAAAATGGATAGGTTATTATCGATTAATTCAATATCTATTTGCCCCGCCTCCGTGTGTTGAAAGGCGTTGCTAATCAAGTTTAATAGCAATATTTGTAGAACATTTGGCGACACTGTCACCGTATCTTCTGGTTGGATTTTGACGTTTACCGCAATATCCTTGTCTTTCAAAATATAGACATGCTCTATTATGGTTTTTTCTACCATAGGCAACAACCGCACATCTTCAGAACGGCTTATAATGTGTTCTTCCCGTGCAAGTTCAAGCAAGGTTTGTACGGTTTGAGACATTTGCCGATTGGCTGCCTCAATACGCGCAATCAATATTTTGTCATTTTCAGACAGCGTTGGTGAATTAATAATCAGTTCAACCCCGCCCTGCACAATGGCAATGGGGGTGCGCAGGTCATGGCTAACATCACGGTTAAAGTGTTTCTCTCGATCAATGAAGCTCTCGATTCTGCTTAAGGATTGTTCTAGCGCCTGCGCCAGAATACCAATTTCATTTTCAGGGTAATTTCCTGAAAAATCCTTAGGCAATTGGCTCGGCTGTGTTCCTTTAACCAAATTTGCTAAGTGTGTCAGTGGTGATATTGTTTTCCCAGCAATCCAATAAGCAAGACACCAAGAAACCAAGGTCATGATTAAAGTCGTTATGCCAAAAAAGATCAAAATTGCATTGCGAATGGGGCGAATAATCAGACGTTGGCTAACCTCTGCCACCAGAAAAGTATTTTTTTTAACTGATCCGAGACGCAGTAGGTGATAATGTCGCCCTTGTTGTCCGTAAAACTCAGTTTCATCACTATCCATTTTGAACTGATCTCTTAAATCTGCCGGTAAATTATCCACACTCAAATAGACTTTTATATGTTGTTTTCGCGGGACATTCCACTGCCCAGAAATGGCATATTCATCTTCTAAAAACTGCACTTCTTCATTCATCTCGTCTAGCAGAAAAATATCTTCAACAGAATAAAGAAATAGAAAATTAAACAAACTAAACATTACAGAAATAAATAGGGTAAAAAGACAAAAATTTACAATAATCCGCGTGCGTAGAGAACGTGTTTTCATTTAATTTTCTCCTGTGAAACCAACAGAGCAAATCCAATTCCATGAACAGTCTTCAAAATAGATCCCTCGAACGGCTTATCTAGCAGGGTACGAACTTGATAGATGTGCGACCGTAAAGCATCTGTCTCGGTCGGCTCATCTCCCCATATCTTTTGAATCAATTCAGACCTCGTCACCACCTGAGGATAAGCTTCTGCAAGATATTCAACAATTTGATAGCCAGTATGGTTGAGATGAATAGGCTGACCATTCCGTGTAACCAGTTTCAACCTTCGGTCAATTGTAACTGAGCCCAAAGTTAAAATATGATCGGTAAGTAATAAATACCGACGGGATAGAGCAATACAGCGGACTTCCAATTCTTCAAGAGCAAATGGCTTGGTCAAATAGTCATCCGCTCCGCAGTTAAAGCCCGCTACTTTATCGGCAACTGTGTCCCGCGCTGTCAGCATCAATATCGGAACATGACGCCGTGCTTTTTCACGTATATTTTGGCAAACCTCAAGCCCATCCATGGCAGGTAGAGTTAGGTCTAGTATCACTACATCATAATGGTTCTCTAGAGCAAGTTTAAGCCCCAACACACCATTTGAAGCAAAATCCAGTATATGCCCCCTACCCTCCAGAAAATCAGCCATATTCAAAGCGATAGCCTCTTGATCTTCAACAATCAAAATCGTCAAATTTGATTTTCCCATGAATGCACCTTTCAGATTATAGTGTCTGCAACATTTCCTGTGCTGGCTCAAAATCAGGATAGTTCTGAATAATTCCCTCTAACACTGTTTTGACTTTCACAATTTGGTTTATCTCTAAATAACCCTTTGCAATCGCCATATCAAGTCTGGGGTTTTTCATGTCCTCTGAAACCATTTCCATTAATGATAATGCAATCGGGTTTTCTATCTCTAATTTTACATTAGCTGCTCTATAATACCCATACATACCAATCAATTGAGCATTATATTTTTCAGAATTCTGCTTATAAGCTTCCGCCGCAGATGTGTCTCGGTTCAATAACCTAGATATAAGTTTTAGAGTGATCTCATCTTGAAACGGTGGGCGAACCTTTGGCTCTATCCCCAAAGCTCGTACAAGCGCTTCGGCCACTTCAGGCGTAGAAGAAGGGTTTTGCCCTGTAATCAACCTATCTTCTATGGCTACATGGCTCATCATCATTTCCGATTTTTCAAATAAACCACCTCTTTCTTGCAATTTATCTTCTAATAAAAAGTCAAATTTTGGCAACCATTTTTTCCCAAAAACATTCTCTTCCAAATTGGTAAACCCGTTAACTGCTTTGCCAGCGACCAAATAAGAGCCATCCTTCAATGTTACATTGACCAGAGCCGCTGGGCCATGACATACCGCTGCAATAGGGCCTTTATTTTGGTAAATATTAGCAATGATATTTTGCAGTGCTTTATTTTTCGGTAGGTCAAACATAGCGCCCTTACCCCCGACAATAAAAACAGCATCATAGTCTGCTGAAGTCACATCACCGATTGATTGTGTATTGTTCAACTTTGTCATAATGGCTGAATCATCAAGAACTTTGCGATTATAAGGCGTGGTGTCATCAAAATGATCGGCCTCCACTTTACCACCTTTGGGGCTGACCACGTCAACGGCAATCTCATTATTCTTAAAAATCAAATAGGCCTGAGCGAATTCATCAAATTCATAGCCTGGTTGGGTTTTTCCTCGGTCCAAACCATGGCCACTGACCACCATTAAGATGCGTTTTTCCGCCGCCATCGCGGCTTGTGAGCACGACAGAGCTAACCCGACAGTTAAAACCATCGTCAATAATGTTTTTGTATATTTCATATTTTATTCTCCTAATGTTATTTGACTAATCTGACAGACTGAATGTGAAACCCATTCTGCCCATAATTCATTCGGCCATTAATTGGGTAATAGAGGCTTTTAGGCTTTCTCTGCAATAAAACAAACCAACCCCGCAGACCACCACGCTAGTCACGGCCAAAGTAACCATCATCCAAATCACATCAGGCTGATAGGTGAGCGAAAATTGAGAATTGTAGATTAGCACCCCTGCCACCCACGTACCGCAGATTGCCCCTAGGGCTGCAATCAAAGCTGTAATGAACCATTCGTACAGACTAAGTTTCAGACAATCCCATTTGCTAAGCCCCATACTCAACAATAGCCCATTCTTTTTCTTGTCGCTTTGTTCAAACCCTTGAGCCGCCGCAACGATCACCACCAAAGCCATGAGGGTAATCATACCGCTGAACCCGAAAACCAGTTTTTGAACCATGGACAACATACTATCAAACCATTCGGTAATTTCCTTAAGAGGCATCAAGGTTAGCGTCGGATACTGCCGCCAAAGTTGTGTCAATTTTGGCCAAGCATCAGGCGTAAGTTCCATACTGCCCATATAGGAGATTTTTGATTCGAACCCCCGAATGGCCGATGGCGGCACTTGAAACCAGAAGGTTATAAAACCATTGCCGCCCTTAAATTCATGGGTCGCTACTATTTTAAAGTCATGCGGCTTCCCTTCAATCTGAAAGGTCAACCAGTCGCCAATATTAAGGCCAATATCTGTCATCACGTCACCTTCGACAGAAATTTGCTGCCCGTTCTGATCCTTAGACTGCCACCACTGGCCATCACTAAGTTGGTTGTTCGGGGGGACTTCTTCCGACCAGCTCAGTCGTATTGGCTTTAATAGTGCTTCCATAGAATCGCTCGATTTTCCAGCGGCCTTTGCCAGTTCAAGGTCATTAACTTTAATCAGTTGCGCACGAAGATAAGGCCTAAGCTGCTTGATTTGACTGTCTGTATCCTTAGCCCATTTTTTGACTGCCGTGATGTGCTGAGACTGAGCCGCGGTAATCATAAGATTACCATCTTGTGTCCGCATTTGGTGTTCCATTGACGTGCCAAGGTCTTTCATCAACATCATTGTAAATAATAACAGCGTTGCACATAACCCAATACCCAAAATTTGGGTAGATTTACTAAGCAGGCGTTGCTTCATAATAAAAAACGTGAAGGGCAGCAAACCAGACAAACCACGGCTCATGCGTTCTCCAAAATTAAGAACCATAAAAGTTATTGCCATCATCAATAACAAGCTACACACCATAGCCCCTAGTGTCAGGGCGGTCAGTAGAAAATTATCAGAATAAATTGCCGCTAATAAGGCCAGAGCAAAAACATTCACCCCCAAACGCACAGCCATAAAGCGCGCCTTCTGCTGCTTTCTAATTAATGACAATACTGAAGTCTTCATCAACTGATACAATCCGGGAAGTTGAAAAATCAACAACAAGACGAATATCAACAAAATAACTGTGGCCAACTCCACCCCATGTATACCGAACTGAATCCCTGCAAACTGGCCAACCAATTGCCCAACTATGAACCACTGAGCGAGATAGGCGAAGATGACTGCTGGTATCAAGCACATAAGAAAACCCAAAAACCACTGGCCTAAGGTAATAACCAATCCTTGTTTCATTTCCATCCCCATACTCATACATAGCGCCAGTGTATATTTTTGACTGTCCAATTGTCGCCTACTGGCCAGATCTAGGGCAATAGCCGCCATAAAGAATAACAATACCGCCGCCAAGCCTATAAAATTTTCCACTCGTTGCCAAAAGAGAGCTAAAGGGTGCTGACCCGACGCTCGACTGATCAACTGGGCATCCGGTAATGTATTTTGAGTCCATCGTTCAATCTCACGCTGTTGCTGCAGGTTTGCGGTGATCAAGTAACGAAAATGCCTTTTTGACGACGCCATATCATTTGCCGTAAAAGAACGTTGATGAGCCAGAGCGCGCAATGCTACTGAATGACCTTCCAACAAACGATCAGGCTCATAAAAAATAATCGCGGAAATTGTTAAGCTAACCTCGCCGACCTCGAGCGTCTGCCCGATGTTAAGATTTAGTTTAGTCAACAATCCAGAATCGAGCCAAATCTCGCCGACTTTTGGGCCATGTTTTATAGCATGATGCGCCCCAAACTGATCATACCCTACGCTTAGTTCACCCTGAACTGGATATTGGTCATCAACCAATTTCAATTGAGCTTTTTGCCATTGCGCTTTATGGGTTAAGGTGACATTTAACAATTGGGTCTTAGACAAAGCATTAGAGAAGCCCCTAAGTGCCGTCATCTGATCTTCTGGTAAAGCGTGATACCTAGAAAGCACCATATCCGAGCCTAATAAATTCTGAAGGTTATTTTCCAAATATCTTTGAATTGAGGCACTGCTCAGGGTCAACGATATTAAAAAAACCATCAATATAAATTGTGTCCAGTATACGAGGCGATTATTAGGAGAATGAATTTCTTGCCAATATCTTTCCCAAGCCATTTTCAAACCAATCATTTCAAAACCTCCAACTTTCTTTGACTAAGACGGTACTGATGATCTGCGCGGTCTGCTAGATTTTGGCTATGAGTCACCACCACCATTGCGCATTGTTGGGAAACACAGAATTCAAACATCATATCCGAAATATCGGTTGAAGTTTTCTGATCTAAATTACCCGTTGGCTCGTCAGCAAATATAAACAAAGGATCTGTTACAAAAGCCCGTGCTATTGCAATTCGTTGCTGTTCGCCGCCGCTTAATTGGTTGGGTTTATGATGCGCCCGCGCGCTGAGGCCAACTTTTTCAAGCCAAATACGCGCCTTATCATTAGCCTGTTTGTCTCCTCTTAGCCGTAGCGGCAAAGCAAGGTTGCTCACAGCGTCCAATTCGGGCAGTAAATGAAATTGCTGAAATATAAAGCCTGAGTTTTTACGTAATTCGTGAAAATTCGCACTTTGCCCCGAAATAACAAATTCAACACTACCTTGGCATGGATTTTCCAACCCAGCCAGCAAGGTCAATAAACTAGATTTCCCTGCTCCTGATGGGCCAACAATTGAATAGCTACTACCTGCCTCAATGGTTAAATTTAAATCTTTGAATAGGGTAATTTGGGTGTCACCTTGCCCAAAATAATGACTTACTGACTTTAGTTTTATTATATCTTTCATTTTTCACTCCAATTAATTTGAAGCTAAACTCGCAAACAGTATGTGAAATGAACGTGAAAATATTAGAAATATAATCGATTGAGAATATTACCCATTAATGACCTTATAATAATGATCTTATTGTTGCATGTGATTAAAGGCGTGGATGCGGAAATCAAGCTGTCTTTATCATAAGATTTTGAAAATTAGTTCCAAGACCTTGAAAAACTGATAATCCCTGCCATATTGAATTTGCCCAAGGGGTTTGTCAAACAGAGACGCTTTTAAAAAAAACGCACAGCCTAAATAGAGTCAATATGAATATATACCAAAAAATCTTTGTATCAGTTTCAGTCATTCTCACCATCGGCAGCCTGTTCTATGTACCGTGGAGCCAAATCCGTGTATATTTCACGCCGTTGCCGCAAACCGTGCAGGAGCAGGTGGATGATGTTACCGAACGTGGCTTAGACGGCATCATTGTTTATGTAGATAAAAAAGGACAGCCCGCCAAACATTATGTTAGTGGTTGGAAAAATAGAGTCACCAAAACGCCCGCTGATCCCCAGTCTTTGTTCAAAATTGCCAGTGTTACAAAATTATATGTGGCGGCAGTTGTCGCAAAACTTGCAGACAGACAAGACCTGCCCCTAGAGCGTAGCCTTGCTGAGTATTTACCATCTCTCAACGGACAGATTGAAAACGCAGACCAAATAACCCTTGCGATGCTAGTGCAGCATAGAAGCGGTATACCCAATTATAGCGATGCCCCGAGCTATCCATGGTTTGAGCCTAATTCTGACAATGCAGATGTTATAAAAATTATTTCGGGTCAGCCTGCAGATTTTAAACCCAACGCTAAATATAGCTACTCCAATACCAATTATTATCTAATTGGCGAAATTCTCAAACAGACATTGGGCCATGATTATGAGTTTTTCATAAAACAAGAAATCTTGCAACCGCTTGGTCTAACCCACACCTATACCTCAATGGATGAGGTGAATATGGACGAGTTAATGAGCGGATATATGAAAGACAATGAAGATGACCTAAAGGCAATTAATTATACAGGTCCAATGGGTTCGATGTTAGCGACAGCCCAAGATGTCGGCATATTTTTGCGGGCGCTGAATGATGGCACATTATTCACTGAGTCTGAACAGGCGATTTATTCTTCCATCTATACATATAATCACACCGGCTTATTGCCAGGCTATTCGACCATCGCAAGCTATCATAAAGATATTGATACAGTGGTAATACAATTTGTAAATACCAGTGGCACTCGGATGTGGGGGATAATGGAAGTTACTTATGATCGTATTGAGCAGATTTTGCGCAACTAAGAAAGCACTCGCTGAAGGCGCAAGCTTTTTGTCAATTTATGATCGTATTTCTTCATATAGTTTTGCCAATATCTGCGCTGACAAAAAATCATAAACGTGACGAATCCGACGACTTGTTCTGAGTTCGGCATGCGCCGTCAGCCATATTGGCACGCGCTCATTCACATCATTAGGAACTAGTCTTTCCACCTGCGGGTCAGCATCATTCAATGCGACCAGCGCAAACCCAATTCCGAACCCAATGACGACCGATTTCCAACAATCAGCCTCTTTATCACTTCTGATCCTAAAGAAATGACGATCAACCTTTATCCCCTCATTTTTGAAGCCATTTATTCTTGCCACCCTCATATCATATCCGGCGAAATCATGCTTTCTTAAGTCGGCCATGTCTAGACAACCATGCAAACGAAGATATTCATGAGATGCGTAAGCCCCAGATTCCACTTCGTCCAGCCTCTTATCTAAATTCTTGTGTAGTTCTGGTTCCCATTCCTATTCTCCCTTAATGCAGTATATGCGGTATAAGGGGCGGCATCAAACCGTGACAGGACCAAATTACTTGTACTGTGACATCAATATATTTGTTACGAGACGGACACTATGCTTAGCGCGCCCAATTTACTATTTGGCTGATTATTGTTATCGACCAATGGAATATCTGCATATTCTGGACGCCAAGGGTTTAACAAAAAGAAACTTAACAGTGCAGGCAGACCGATAATTCCTGTGAGCACCACCCATGTTAGCGTTTGCTTTTTGCCAAACCTATGGAAACGACACAACATAAAACCACCCATTAAACTAAATAACTGTAGAATCAATATGTGCCAATAAATAGTTAGAGACTTAAAGCGCTGTTGTAATTCTGATGGGCTAGAATTTTCCATTGATGCAGGGTGAACCCAGTGAGAAAAGCGCTCAATCGCATAGAGAATAAGTGGAGATATAAGTTCCTGTTTTTGTCTATACCATGCAGGTTCTATAAAACTGGTGAAAGCTTGAGCTTTGATTTTTTCTGCGCTTCCACCTAAATTAGCATGAAAGGTTTCAACGCCCGGTTTATTGTGGCCATAAAAATGTTCTCCATGAAAAAGAAAAACATAACCTTCAACATATCTGTATAAATTTAAACCATCAATATGCCTATAATTAACAGGGTATGGAATGTCATAATTTGCAATTAAAGGTGTGTTTTCTGCCACGAAATCTAACATTTTAAACAGTAATATTCTCTTATCTGTTGCGAGTAGAACATCAGGTTTAAATTCTTGCGGTGTGTTGATATAACGTTCACCTGCTGATGCTTGGTGTTTTATTTGCAAAAGCTTATCTTTGTAATTAATTCGATAAATTGTGTGCTCGGTTTGTAAAAATTTATCCCCCAATATAATGGGTACATTCTTAAACCTATCGGCCAATTGCACTGGTTCATTTTTATCAATGAACCCCCGTTTGCCGATTAGCCCCGCAGGAGATTTTGTATTTTGGTAGAAGCCCTCTAGTAACATTTTGTCATGTGAAAATACCCACCGAATTTTAGTCGCATTATCGGCAAAACTTATCTTCTCTTTATCACCAGTAATTTGGCCTCGATATGGAAAAGACAACTGAACCATTCTTACATATCTATCATCTGCGAGCTTGTCTTGATTTACGTAATGTTGAGCGTCTGGCTCGTTGGGTATATCTAATGCATAAGAAAGCCGAGCTCGAGGTGTTTCAATATGTTCGAAATAGGTATATGTGTTTGCTTTTAACTGTCCTGAGGAACCATTCTGAACTAACTTACTAGTCAGACCATAAACCGCTATGGCAACAAAAGTGAGAATAATTGTTGTTGTAATGCTTATTGACAAGCTCATAAGAATAATCGCTGATGGGCGTTTGTCGTATTCACTTAGATCGGCCTTAAAACTGGTGTAATTTAAATATAATAAAATTAGGATGAGGGCTATTGGCGGCAGAAACTGTGTTAGCGTGCTTGAGGGAGCATAAGATATCAGAAGAATACCGAATGAAAGATAAAGCAGTGCTACACCTTTGCTTTTATTCAAAATGACTAAGCAGCTAATTAAGTAGAAGCAGCTACTTAATAGATATATAAATGCAATATTACCATATGCGCGGACATCCACACCCATTACGGTAGATACATCTCGCCACATCGTGGTAAGGATTAACGGCATTGCCAGGCTTACAAAAATAATTGATAAGCCTGCTCCAATTAAACTTGCAAATATTTTTGGTAGAGTAAGTGGTCTATGTATAAGATAGGTCCAATTGTTGCCGCGCGTATGTAACAACATTTGCACCAAACCTAGAACAATTCCTCCTGCTATAGCATATATTTTTAGTGGCTCGGACGGAACGCTTGCTCCGCCAGGTAAATATTGCAGAATTACAAAAACAAGAAAAGCTAAAGAAAATGTAACCAAAGTCCAAGCTCTGTATTTTAGCAATTCAAACTTATAAAGATTAAGCATAACATTTCGCCTTATAGTGTATCTGCTGATATATTGTGATTTTTAGATAAGAAGGCATTGATCGAGCCTTCAAGCCCCATATTGTTTTGTTGTACGGAGCTTGCCCCGTTGTTTTTTAATATTTGACCAAATTTTTCACCTTGATCTATCGCCCAAATATGGTGCTGGCCATCAATGAGTTTTGAATTTAGAAACCCAGGTAAATCATCGTTCACAAAAGTCTGCTGGTCAAAATCTGCTATCCAGTAGGATACGCGGTTCGTGAATTGGTCAGGACTTGAATGGTTTTGTAAGGTGCCATTTTCCATTATAATTAGGCGGTCTGCTACACGTTCAATCTCATCTATATGGTGTGAACAATATATAACCGTCGTGTCATTCATTTCTGTAAACATAACGGCTTCTAAAAACATTTGTTTGGAAACAATATCGAGCCCTAATGTTGGTTCATCAAGTATTAGAAGTTCAGGGCATTGCGCAAAGGCAATCGAGAGGTTTACCCCAGCGCGCTCGCCGCGTGATAAGCTTGATATCTTTTGCTTCGGATTGACATCAAAATATCCAAGCAACGAATTGTACATTTTTTGATCCCACAACGGGTAATAATATTTCTGAAAATCAGTGGCTTGAGTTACCGTCATCCAATTTGGCATGGTATGCTCTTCATTTACATACCCAAGTTTTGCGCGGGTATTTGGCGACAAATTTTGACAGTTTTCGCCAAAAACATGTGCCAAGCCAGCAGTAGGAGTTGATGTGCCCAATAGCAACCGAAATAGCGTTGACTTGCCAGCACCGTTACTTCCTACAATGGCATGAACACCACCTCGCCCTATTGTTAATGAAAAATTATTAAGCGCAAACTTGTCACCAAATTTTTTGAACAATCGCTCTGTCTGAATACAATATTTTGACATTTAAGAACCTGTTTTTTGATGAGATTGACTATCATTACCATCGACATTTTGTTCAATTTTTGAAAGTTCCTCTGAAACTAGATTTAAAATTTCAGTTGTAGAAAGATCAAGATGCGCAACATCATTTATTAGGGTTTTCACCGCTTTATTAAGGCGAATATATCTTTCCCGTTCACTTAGTAATTGACGAGGCTCAGCTACAAACAAGCCAAGACCTGGTCTTGATTGCAACACGCCTTGAACGGTTAACGCTGAATAAGCTTTTGCCACAGTGTTTACATTTATGGTGAGTTGCATCGCGAGGCCGCGTACGCTGGGCAATTTATCGCCCACCACTAACTTACCCTGCATAATTTGCATGCGAACGGCATCCATAATTTGTTTAAAAATTGGACGTGTGTCATCTGTCACGATTTTAATATTTAGATTACGAATTTTCGTCATACTGAACCTACTGTAATATGTGTGCTATTACAGTATTACGTCACACATCTAAAAGTCAAGGTGTTTCTGGTAAAATTAATTTTGACAATTGAAGGTGCTACAAACGTTATGAGTTCGAGTTAACACAAAATTATTATGGTGTATCAGCACTCGTGTCATTGAGCATATTCGGAAGTTTTGTTACTGCCTGTTGGGCATAAACTAAGAGTATGATTTGAACTTTTCTGCGCTGCTAGTCCTGCGCCCCTGGGCTTTATTTATTTGGAGCATTCTTAAGTTCACTCCTTCACCCATCTCTAAAACGCAAAGAAGCCCCGCCATTGCGAGGCTGTATTTTTGGTTGCGGGAGTAGTATTTGAACCTACAACCTTCAGGTTATGAGCCGTCAACGCTATATACTAACTAGTTGATTTTATAGTACGTAAACCTATTTTAAAATATAATGTGCCACGGAATGTGCCAAAAACGTCCGTTTTCTCAAATTTTAAAGCACACGATTTTCAAGACAACTCTTCAAATTCTATAATTCTATTTATCAAAAATTTCCCAAATTCTTGTGATATTCTAACCTTATCGTTCCCCATTTTTATTGTGCCTAAGCCAAAACCACCCACGAAGGTAACAGTAGTTCCTGGATATAGGTTTTTGAATTCTTCAAGAATATCCTGTCTGCGAATATTATGCAGCCACCAAGCCTTTCCAAATTTCACCGAATTATTTCTACCTTCGACAAACCAAGGCCATCTCTTTAATTCTAGGTTATTTTCAAGCTGTTTACGAGTGACTTCCTGTATTCCTCCTGTGACACGGAAATATGAAAGCAAAGAGCCTGCACCTACAGCAGTCGTTATTATAAAATCCCCTTTCCTAACTCCACTTGGCCTTTTCGCAAAATGTAATTCTTGATGTAAATTTGAAAAATTCTCCCGCCCATCCAAGGTAATTGGTTTTTTAGTATGTCCAATTGGCTTTAAAAAATACTGAGGGTCATCATTTTGAGGATCAGCATCAGAATAAACAGATTTTAATATATCGCTGGTTATTTTAATCTTTTGTTCCCAATCTGGATTTACCTTTATGTTTGCCTCGGCAAACATGCACGCTTTATTCAACTGGTTTAGAGTAAGTTCTGGATATTCAATACTTTCAAGCACCTCTTCAAGAGCCTCCTTTACGATATCAGGGTCTTCGACCACAACACCCCACTCATGATTTTTGTGCATACCGTTCATCGTAAAATTTGCAGAAGTCACAATCATTTTTTTTATCAAGGCGGCTGATATATAAAGCTTCCCATGTAGCTTGTTATTAATGTGGATATACACCTTCATCTTTGGGTAATTGTTCTTAAAATAGTTCAAGAAATTTCGGAGTTGAAATGGTTTTGTTAGCTGTTCCACATCCCTACCCTTGAACGTGGTAATCATATCAAGACGTTGAACTCCAGAAAAATCAAATTCATCCAAAAAACTGTCCATTTTGGATGCAAGAAATGGCGATACAATGACAAATCCATCATCACATTCACTCAGGATTTTCTGAACACTATCTTTGTGGTTTTCTACTATGTTAGATGTTAACATTCGCCCTTCCAAAATATGGTTGTAAATCCAATTTAACTTAAATAACCCATTTAATATCACTTATATCAAATAACTATAAACTTATTTACTAAAGTTATTTGATCTTAAAAGACATATTAAATACAAATAGATATAAACAAATCAAATATACAAATTTAATCAAATAAAGTTTGAATATTACAAAAAAATATTAATATGTAAGTAGCTTATATTTTAAGTATCAAACATGTCCAAAATCACAAAATGAACCCAACTAAAGAATTTCATTGCAGTATTCAATGAAAAGGGAACAGTCGGAAAAACACCGATAGCCCTTAATATTGCCCTGTATTTTGGATATAATTTTGCAACCAATCAAAACAGATCTCGCAAGAAAATTGAAGACATAATCCCCAAAACTCAATTTCTCAAAGTTGAACCGCATGAAGCTTTTCCAAAGTTTGAAAAAGAGTTTAATGTTGTCTTTGATTTAGCAGAGGAGTTAGTTTGATATGAAGAAAGCCTTATAGTTGTTATGTTATTCAAGATTAGAATATGAATTAATTAAGGCATCCAGAATATTTTTGATATCTCTAGGCCAATCGCCAACATTGTTGGCAATATTTCATACAATAATTCTAAGAATTGCAAAGGGTGATCCTTAATTATTTCAAGCTTTGAAGATATTAAATTCGGAATTGATAAGTGTTCATCATCAAATTTTGTAATTAATGGTAAGATAATTTTTGACAATTCCAAGAAGTGATTTATATAGGAAAATGCAAGATCAACTAATCTAACGGATGTCTCAGCTGATTTAGCTACATTTTGTTTTGGCCAGACAAATCAATAAACATGATGAGTCTACCGGTTTCTTCTGAACCACCGATCACTTTGTTATTCCTTGACAGAGCCCCTAATTTCTAAAAAAATATGAAGTCTAATTCTCTCAGAAGTTGTTAATAAATACGTTCTCATTTCAGTATTAGAAATCATAGATTCATTTGTTTTTGGGTCATTGCTAATCCAACCAGCATAAATGAAATCTGAAAACCGTTTTGTATATTTGATGACCAACAACGCGACACCAGGCGTGCAATTACGCATCGATATGCTTGCAAACCCTTCCCGTAAGTTGACAGAAGCATTCATGCAGCTTGACCTGTATTCTCCTCAGAGAAGGCAGACCAAGGTTGCAAGAATTAAATTCTGCCCTATTTTACTTTTTTAAGCACTATGTCGCTTGCTTTGAGCTTGGTATTCAAGATGCAAAGTTTGCCATCGAAAATAAAACCTTTTTCACAAATCACCGGTTTTGGTTTCGTGATTGGGCTTGGCTTTGCCACAGGCTTAACTGCAATGGGCTTAACCACAATGGGCTTTGGCCTTGGCTTAACTACAATGGGTTTCGGTTTTGGTGTTGGCTTGACCACAACTGGTTTTGGCCTTGGTTTTGGTTTAACAACCACAGGCTTTGGCCTTGGAGCAGGCTTAACCACTACAGGTTTCGGCCTTGGCTTTGGCTTCACAACCACAGGCTTAGGCCTTGGAGCAGGCTTAACCACTACAGGTTTTGGCCGTGGTGTTGGCTTCACAACCACAGGCTTAGGCCTTGGAGCGGGTTTAACCACTACAGGTTTTGGCCTAGGTGCAGGCTTCACCACAAT
>JAOPTR010000001.1:225292-397707 GCA_051531935.1 Hyphomicrobiales bacterium | reverse complement strand
GTTCGCCGAAGAGACGGCTCAACTTTTTTGCCCATGCGAACTCTCCCAAACAACCTTCAAAACCTGTGCTTTTAAAAATGGTGGCATTTGCCATGATAACCAACCACAATTGATTCGCAAAACTGGGGTTAAAACCTCCTACCTTGGTCCTATGGTTAATCAAATATTAGCTTATGAATCATATAAATATAGAAGAATTGTGTGATTCTATCAGACTAAAGATTGCAATCCTTCTAAACTAAGTTTAGAAGTGTAATGACTGCATATGGGCGTATGCGATAAATAATATTATAAAAGGACAAAGCTCCTATGGCTTCTAAAAAAACAGAACGGCCTCTCTCCCCCCATCTACTTATATACAAACCAATGCTATCAATGATGCTTTCAGTGGTCCATCGTGCAACTGGCATTGCCATGTATTTTGGCACTCTAGTGGTGGTCTGGTGGTTTATGTCTCTTGCCATTGGCGAAGATGCTTATAATGCTTTTGCTTGGTTTATGGGTAGTTGGTTTGGCATGATCGTGCTGTTCGGCTTCACGTGGGTTTTGTTCCATCACATGTTTGGTGGTGTTAAACATTTCTTCTGGGATTTCGGCAAAGGGTTCGAGTTAGATACAGTTGAGCGTGTTGCAAAATTTGCAGTCATCGTGCCAATTTGTGCCACAATCATTGTGTGGGCAGTCGGCTTGTTAATGCTTTCAGGAGGTGCATCATGAGTGGTTCAAGTAAAACAGATATGCGCACGCCTTTGGCAAAAGTGCGTGGCCATGGCAGCGCAAAAGATGGCACAAGCCATTTTTGGGAACAACGCTTAACCGCCTTGGCAAACATCCCATTGTCACTATTTTTTATGTATGCCGTATTCTCTATGGCAGGCAAGTCGTATAATGAGGCTATGTCTTTTATTGGACATCCATTTGTAGCGATTATGTTGCTGCTTTTTGTGGTGTCTAGCACTTATCATATGAAATTAGGCATGCAAATGGTTATCGAAGATTATGTATCAGACGAGAAAAAGAAAATCCTTTTTCTTATATTGAATATCTTCTTCTCTGCAGCGATTGGTTTCGCTTGCATATTTTCAATTTTAAATATTAGTTTTGGAGGGTAATCATCAATGGCAAAAACACAAACAAAACCATTTAATTTAGATGATTATGAAGTTGTTGAGCATGAATATGATGTGGTTGTGGTTGGCGCTGGTGGCGCTGGTCTACGCGCTACATTAGGTGCCGCGCAAGAAGGCTTGCGTACTGCTTGTATCACTAAAGTATTTCCAACGCGCTCACACACAGTGGCAGCACAAGGCGGCGTGGCCGCATCACTTGGCAACATGAGCCCCGATAATTGGAAGTGGCATATGTATGACACTGTCAAAGGTTCGGATTGGCTTGGTGACCAAGATGCTATTGAATATCTATGTCGTAACGCACCTAAAGCGGTTTATGAGCTAGAACATTTCGGCGTTCCTTTCTCACGTACCGAAGAGGGTAAAATTTATCAACGCCCATTTGGTGGCATGATGCAAAACTTTGGCGAAGGCCCAGAAGCTCAGCGTACTTGCGCAGCGGCAGACCGTACAGGCCATGCTATGTTGCATACCCTATATGGCCAAGCTTTGCGCTATAACGCAGAATTTTTCATTGAATATTTCGCTATCGATTTGATTATGGAAAAAGGCGAATGTAAGGGCGTTGTCTGTATCAATCTAGACGATGGTAAAATTCATGTTTTCCGCTCTCATGTTTCAATGATGGCAACAGGTGGTTATGGGCGTACATTCTTCTCTTGTACTTCGGCTCATACTTGTACAGGCGATGGCAATGCCATGGTTATGCGTGCAGGCCTCGGTTTGCAAGACCCAGAATTTATCCAATTTCATCCAACGGGTATCTATGGTGCAGGTTGTCTGATTACCGAAGGTAGTCGTGGTGAAGGCGGCATTTTAATTAACTCCGAAGGCGAACGTTTCATGGAACGTTATGCCCCATCTGCAAAAGATCTGGCATCTCGTGATGTTGTGTCTCGCGCAATGACCATCGAAATTCGCGAAGGTCGTGGTGTTGGCCCTAATAAAGATCATATCTATTTGCATCTAGATCATCTCGATCCAGCATTGCTTGCTGAACGCCTTCCAGGCATTTCAGAATCAGCAAAAGTTTTTGCAGGTGTCGATGTAAACAAAGAGCCAATTCCTGTGTTGCCAACAGTGCATTATAACATGGGCGGCATTCCAACCAATTATCATGGTGAGGTTATTAACCCCACTAAAGATGATCCTAATGCAACTGTGCCAGGCCTAATGGCCATCGGCGAAGCAGCTTGTGTATCTGTTCATGGTGCAAACCGTTTGGGCAGTAACTCACTTATTGATCTTGTGGTGTTTGGCCGCGCTGCTGGTTTGCGTGTTGGACAAACATTAGATGCAAATGAACCACATGTACCGCTTACCGAGGATGGTCATTTATACGGCCTGAAACGTTTGCACGAAGCCAGATTTAAAACAGGTTCAAAATCCACTGCTGAAATGCGTTTAAGCATGCAAAAAATCATGCAAACAAACTGCGCAGTGTTTAGAGATGGCCCAATTCTAGAAGAAGGCGTTGAGCTTATTTCTGAATTATGGAAGGCTTCTGATGACATCGAAGTGACAGATAAAAGCTTGGTTTGGAATAGTGATCTTATCGAGTGTCTAGAATATGACAACCTCATCATTCAAGCAGCCGCTGCAATGGTTGCTGCCGAAAATCGTAAAGAAAGCCGTGGCGGTCATGCCCGTGAGGATTTCTCAGAACGTAATGATGCAGAATGGATGAAACATACACTCACGAAAATTGATTTCGAAAATAAGAAAGTCGACATCACTTATCGTCCTGTGCATGATTTCACAATGTCTGATGAGATTGATTATATCAAACCTAAAAAACGTGTTTATTAAGGGAGAGAAAAAATGGTTGAATTAGCTCTACCTAAAAATTCGGTCTTAAAAGGCGGTAAAGAATGGGCGAAATCCGAAGGTATGTCGTCAAACGTTCGTGCCTTTAAAGTCTATCGTTGGAATCCAGATGATGGTAAAAACCCAAGCGTTGATACTTATCATGTAGATTTGGATGATTGCGGGCCTATGGTTCTAGATGCGATCATTAAAATCAAAAGTGAAATTGACCCAACACTTACATTCAGGCGTTCGTGCCGCGAAGGTATTTGTGGCTCATGTGCGATGAATATTGATGGCACAAATACATTAGCTTGTACCAAAGCGATTGAAGATGTGAAGGGCGATGTTAAAATCTACCCATTACCACATTTGCAAGTGATTAAAGATCTAGTACCAGATCTTACAAATTTCTATGCACAACATGCTTCTATTGAGCCTTGGCTTAAAACCACAACAGTCGAACCCGAAAAAGAATGGCTGCAAAGCCCTGAAGATCGCGCAAAGCTTGATGGTTTATATGAATGTATCCTATGTGCTTGTTGCGCCACGTCTTGCCCATCTTACTGGTGGAATGGCGATCGCTATTTAGGCCCTGCAATTCTGTTGCAATCATACAGATGGCTTATTGATAGCCGCGATGAGTCAACTGGTGAACGTCTGGACGATTTGGAAGATCCATTCCGTCTTTACCGTTGCCATACAATTATGAATTGCGCAAAAGCTTGTCCGAAAGGCCTAAGCCCAGCCAAAGCCATTGCATCGATTAAAGAAATGATGGTCGAGCGGAAATATTAGAATTTTTTAAAAATTCAAAATATCAAGCGAGGCGGTCACTAACTGCCTCGCTTTTTTTATGGAGTTTATATGCTGTTTAGCCAAAAAATTGATAAAGATATTGAACTTGTGTTTTTGCAAAACTCAATGGCATCAGAATTACACGCATTAATCACCACAAATGCCGATCATTTAAAACCATGGTTGCCATGGGTGCCACTTGTTAAAACGGTCGCCGACAGTGAAAAATTCATCAAAGAAAGCATTGAGAGTTTTGCAGCAAATAAAAGCATCAATATCGCCATTGTTTATAACGATGAAATAGTGGGTATTGCAGGATATAATCACATTCATCCAAACCTCAAAAAAGTGGTAGTCGGTTATTGGCTTGGCTTAAAATACCAAGGAAAGGGAATTGTGACTCGTGTTGTCAAATTCCTAATTGAAAATAGTTTTGAGAATATGGGTATGGAAAAGGTCGAGATCGCGCATGCTGTCGGCAATGTCCCGAGCCAAAAAGTGATTGAACGCTGCGGCTTCACCCAAGAAGGCATCATTAAAAATGCCGAAAACCTGCATGGTACAATTGTTGATCATGTGGTTTACGGCATTTATAAAAGCTAATCAGCCTCGCTCAATACGGCATGCAAAACATGTATAGCTTGCCGAGCGTAAATGCACATATGAACAATCGTCATCCTTTAAAATTCTAGCCGCTTCAAATGCAATATCTGTTGATACAACGCGTTTTCCAGTTCCATAAATAATAGCCTTATTCGTCTTGCTATAACCGCGCATCATATAATGCTCACGTTTTAAAAACGATTCAGGTAAGCCAAAACCAGTATAAGCCTCACAACCACCCGCATGCAAAAATATTGGCCCCACCTCGGCATAAGCGTGCATCTGCTCAAAAGGGCTGTAAGCAAGCGCTAAAAAGGCTTCACCCATAGTAATATCCTGCAAACAATGTCGGCAAGGCATGCCTTCATCTTCGCAAATCGCACGAACTGGCGGCTTGCAATGTGCATCCAAACCATCATTTATAAGTGCGTTATATCTGGTCGTTGGAATTGGTAAAAATCTCAGTTTCATAATATCTCCTTTTGGTTAGAGATATTACGCCACTGTCAATCAATCCACCCGATTTTGGTGGTGACTATAATTCTTCTAAATCAGCCAGATGCATGTCCAATGCTTTGGTTGCAATTTGTATTTCAATTACAAACAGAGCAATCGACAGCCCAAATGTAGCGATGCCAATGGTAAATACAATGTCAAACCACTGCAGATGTACAAATGCCGAATACATGGCCACTAGGTTTACCAGAAATGCCACAGCCGCCAAGGTTTGGGTGGCTTGGTTCAACCTGAGCCGCTTTCTCAATATCGCAATTTGGGCAATGTGGCGGTCAGTATCAACGCCTTTGTTTGCATTTTCACCATGCATTAAATTGTCATGAATTTTACGAATGAGAATGGACATAGATGTATAACGATTGCCAAAACTAATCATCATCATCGGTATGGCAGGAAATAAAGCTGCGGGTAGTAAAAATATATTATTTTCCATCATCATCTTTCACTTAATCTTGGTTTTACTTAGAAAACTCGAATGCCCGTAAAAAACGGATGCAACATACCAATACAGGCATAGACCACAAATGCAATAAAAAACGCCTTCACATCTTGGCGATAATGATAGGTTTTAGCAGGGTATTTTTTTTGCAATTTAAAATAAATGCCAACCAATGCATAAATCAAAAACCCGCCAAATAAAATAATCGAATGTAAATCACCATTGGCGCATAAATGCCCAAATGCCCACACTCCAATACCCACAATTAATGGGGCTTTGAATAGCTGCTTAAACCAACCATTAAACAATTGTCCCACCACAAGCCAAAAGGCTAAAAACATGGCGCCTTTGTTAAATTCAGCGCCCCATAAAGGTGGCTCATACACAGGCATAAAATCGCGCTGATAAAACCCAAAGACAATCAATACAAGTGCTAATGTGGATGCTGTTCCATAAACGCCAAAAAAACCACTGCGGCTATATTTGGCAATCAACGCGTCACGCAACCCGCCAATGGCCGAAACCAAGTGGGTAAAGTTCAATATAAAAACGCCTAAGGCGAGCATAAATAAATTCATAATTTTATCTATCATATAAATTGAATTGTATTCAGTCAAATTTTGTTTAGGCTAGAATTTCAATCATAAAGTGAGGGAATCATGAGCGAATTTCAATTATACGGTTTTGCACAATCTGGTCATAGCTATAAAGTGGCTCTTATGTTAGAGCTGATGGGCAAAGATTGGGAGTGCATTAAAGTCGAATTCCTAAAAGGCGAAACCCGCACAGATGAATATCGCGCCAATGTTAACGAAATGGGCGAAGTGCCGGTTTTGGTCGAAAATGGCGAAAAAATGACCCAATCTGGCGTGATTTTAGACTATTTGGCCGATAAATATAACCAATTTGGTGGTGCAGATGCTGCCGAAAAACGCGAAATTTGGCGCTGGGTGCTATATGATAATCATAAAATCAGTTCACAAATTGGGCCCTTGCGCTTTATGGTTGGCATTAAAAAAATGCCCGAAAATGATGTGACAAAATATTTACGTGGCCGCATTACAGATGCGTTTGGGGTGATGAATAAACATCTCGAAGGTAACGATTTTTTTGTTGCCAATCGCCCAACAATTGCCGATTTCTCACTATGCAGCTACCTGTTTTTCGCCAGTGAATTTGGTTATGATTGGGCAGATTATCCAAATATAGACCGTTGGCTCAATAACATAAAAGCTTTAGATGGTTGGCAGCACCCATATGACTTATTACCAGTATTAGAGGCTTAATTGATGCAAAAAATAGACGCTATTTACAGCCAAAATAACCTAGACCGCCTCGATCAAACACGCGGTAATGCACAAGATTTCGAGGCGCGCCGCGGCTTAGATAATAGTGTGTTCCTAATCTTTGCAGGCAATGAGCTTGTGGTGTTTGATGAAAATAAATGCGAATTTTCAAATGCCCAACTTTTAGAATTTGGTTTTAATGTACTAGATAGCGTTATTTTAGGTGTCGAAAATGGCGTTAATTATTTTGCCATTTCGCTCGCTAAAGGCGGCACACAAAACCCCAACATCGCCACGCGTGATGATGATGGTCATTTTTCGCCAGAGCCATTGCGTAAATTCCCAACACGGCTTTATACCGAAAAAGGCCATTATCCAGAAGCTAAACTTGGCATCATTGCCCAAGCTGCATCGGTGCTGAATTGGCATTTATCGCACACTCATTGCGCTTGTTGTGGCGAGCCGACAGTCATTGCCCATAGCGGTTGGCGGCGCGATTGCCCGTCAGAAGCTTGCGGCCGTCAGCATTTCCCAAGGGTCGATCCTGTGGTGATTATGTTGGTCACTTATGGCGATCAATGCTTGCTTGGCCGTGGTCATCAATTCCCCGAAAGCCGATATTCTTGCCTTGCAGGTTTTGTCGAAAGTGGCGAGACGATAGAGGATGCCGCTAAACGCGAGTTGTTCGAAGAAGCAGGTGTCATTGGCGGCGAAACTCGTTATCTTTTGTCACAGCCATGGCCTTTCCCATCATCAATTATGTTTGGTATGCACATAGAAGCCAAAACTCAAGCGCTGAATATTGATTATCATGAAATTGCCGATGCCATGTGGGTCGATAAGGCGGATGTAATCAAAGTCCTAAATGGCGATGAAAGCTTCCCATTCTTGCTACCGCCATCCGTCGCCATCGCGCGCAATCTATTAGAAATATGGGTAGGTGAGGATAATTTAAATCACTAGTTTCGATAATCCCTTCCTAAAATTACCTCACAAATAAGTGATGCAGCAGCGACAATATGTCATTTGGCTTTTTGCGGTTTTTACGGCATATTAAAATCAACTATTTAATAAGGATTTTCATGCGCCATTTTTTTAAACCTGCCATTGTCGCTGCCGTCATGTTAATAAGCTCAGCTTCGTATTTCATAACCGCGCAAGCGGCCGAATTACTCATGTTTGAACATGTTGGCTGTGTGCAATGTAAGCTCTTCAAAAAAGAAACATTGGCAGATTATCAGGCAAGTAAATTCGCTAAAGATATGCCCATTCGCTCCATTGTGGCTAACGATCCCGATCCGTTTAAGGGCCTAACCGACATTAAAGGCGCGCCTTTTTATTATTCACCAACTTTTATATTGGTACAGGATGGCAAAGAATTAGTGCGCATTCGCGGCTATGCGGGTAAAAAAGCCTTTATGGAGCAAATTTCAAACATTCACGCCAACCATCATCATAAATTAAGCAGCTAATCTCATGTTAACAGTATCATATCTAAGTGCCTTATTTGCAGGGCTTATCAGCTTTCTTTCTCCTTGTGTTTTGCCACTCATCCCACCTTATTTGTGCTTTTTGGCAGGCAAAAGTCTAAACGACCTCACAACAGATTTAGAAAATGATTCCGCAAGTGGTAACAAGCTCATTAAGCAATTATCATTGCGGGCATTTGCTTTTGTAATCGGTTTTTCAACTGTGTTCATTTTGCTCGGTGCAACAGCCACATTTTTGGGACAGGCGGTGCAAAGCTATTTTGTAATTTTAAGCCAAATTGCAGGTGTCATCATCATCATTATGGGTGTGCATTTCTTAGGTATCTTTAAAATTCCATTTCTAAATTTCGAAAAACGCTATCATGGCAATGATAAACCAAAAGGCCTATTAGGTAGTTATGTCATTGGCTTGGCCTTCGCCTTTGGCTGGACACCATGCGTAGGGCCAATTTTGGCAACTATTTTGGCCATCGCCAGTCAAGAGCAATCGGCCTTTACAGGCATGGCATTGCTTGGCACATATTCATTAGGTCTTGGCATTCCGTTTATGCTTGCAGCACTTTTCCTCAAACCATTTCTTGGTTTTATGCAACGCTTTCGCAAACATATGGGAACGGTCGAAAAAATTATGGGCGCATTTTTAATCCTCGCGGGTCTTATGTTCCTCACTGGTTATATGAGCACAATATCTTATTGGCTGCTCGAAACTTTCCCAGTGTTTAACGACATCGGCTAGAGCGCGTCATAACAGTGATCTAAGGGGCTTTGTGTAAAACATGGCTTGAATTTGTTTATATAATCTTTAATCTGCGAACCAATATTAATGCGGAGATTAAAAGCATGAGCTTACTCGAAATTCTGGCCCTATTGCTCACCCTATCAGCCTTGTTTGGCTTCATAAATCATCGGTTTTTAAAACTGCCCCATACAATTGGCCTCATGGTTATGGCAATTTTAGCTTCGGGCATCATTGTGATTATCGACTATATTGTGCCGCAATATCACATTAGTACAAATATTAAATCCACTTTATTGCAAATAGATTTCCACGATGTGGTGATGAACGGCATGCTCAGCGTGCTGTTATTTGCCGGTGCGGTGCATGTGGATCTGTCGGATCTGCGCGAACGCAAATACCCAATCGCACTTATGGCGAGCCTTGGTTTGCTTATTTCCACATTCTTCATTGGCACTGCGGTCTACTATATTCTGCAATTTGTTGGCTTGGGTATTCCCTATATTTGGGCGTTGTTATTTGGTGCGCTCATCAGCCCGACTGACCCTGTGGCAGTTTTGGCCATTCTCAAAAGCGTTAACATCCCGCGCCAGTTAAAAGCAAAAATCACAGGCGAAAGCCTGTTTAATGATGGCATTGGCGTTGTGGTGTTTGTCATTCTTTTGGGGCTTGCTGTGCCAACGGCTGGGCATTCAGCTGAGTTTTCATGGCTGCAAGTTGGCGAAATTTTCATGTTAGAAGCTGTCGGCGGCGTTATTTTAGGTCTTATTGGCGGCTACATCGCCTTTTATGCCATGCGCCAAATTGACGAACATAACATCGAAGTGCTGATCACTCTGGCATTGGTTGCAGGCATATACGCTATTGCCATACGTCTTCACACCAGTGGGCCATTGGCCGTCGTTGTTGCGGGCTTGTTCATTGGCAATCATGGCGCAAAATTCGCCATGAGCGAGAATACTCAAAAGCATGTATTCCAATTTTGGGAGCTGTTGGACGAAATTTTCAACTCAATATTATTCATGCTTATCGGCTTAGAAGTTCTCATTGTGGCGAGCTATTATAATTATGCACTCATTGCATTGGCTATCATTCCAGTGGTATTATTTGGGCGGTTATTGGGTGTTTTTATTCCCATCACTATGCTGCGTACCAAGCTTACATTCTCAAAAGGCGCGACACGTTTCCTCACATGGGGCGGGTTGCGTGGCGGTATAAGTGTTGCCTTGGTATTGTCATTGCCAGATAACGAATATAAGCCAATATTGCTTATGCTCACCTATATCACAGTGTTGTTTTCAATCATTGTACAAGGGCTTACTATTGCACCTTTGGCACGTTATGTTGCAAAACTAAACGTACCCGAAGAAGCCTCTCAAACTGAAGACAAAGCAAACTAGCTTATACCATTTTCAAGCGCATATTTAATCATATCCGCTGTGGTATTAAGGTCTAGTTTGGTGCGGATATTACGCCTGTGTGTTTCAACGGTGCGCGGTGATATCTCAATGTCATTGGCAATTTTCTTGGTGGTTTGCCCTGCCGATATCCGCTTTAAAATAATCAATTCTTGAGTGGTTAAATCTGAGTTGAAAGGCTGCTTTTGGTTCAGAGCAGTCTCTGCAACAGATGATGAGAAATACACTCCACCATTGAAAATTATTTTAATGGCCATTTCAATTTCTTCGCTCGAAACATCCTTGGTTATATAGCCTTTCGCACCCAAATTTGTGCATTTATGAACATATTCAGACGAGCTGTGCATACTTAATATAATCGGCTTAATCACCACTTTGCGGCTTTTAAGCGCCTTAAGTAGTCTCAAACCACCCATTTCGGGCATGTTAATATCAATCAAAATCACATCAGGCTGATGCTTTTCTATATATTCAAGCGCTTCAATGCCATTTGGAACATAAGATATCGTGTCAAATGTAGGGTAAAGGTCAAGGCATTTTGCCAAACCTTCGGCAACCACTTTATGATCGTCAGCAATGAGTAAATGAATAGGCATTATGCACTTTCCTCTTTTTGTTTAAATGTATTTTGCGGAATATGAATGCTCACTATTGTACCCGTTAAAGACGAGGTGATGTTTAATTTACCACTATGAGATTCAATGCGTTGGCGCATGTTATAAAGCCCGATGCCTTTGCCAGTTTCCTGTATGGCCATCACATCAAAGCCAATGCCATCATCGGTTAATTTCATCATTACTGCATCTTCTGTGGCGCTAATTTCAATGTTTACATATTGAGCTTTGGCGTGTTTTTCAATATTCGTTGTGGCTTCCTGAAAAATCCTAAACAAACTATTGGATATTGGTGTCGAAATAAAACGGTTTCGACCCGTATATTCAAAGTCATAAATAATCGGGCTGCGGCGGTTTAACTCTACAAGGCTCGCTTCTATCGCGGCAAATAGCCCAAGTTCGTCCAAATCGCGGGGGCGTAAATCATGTGAAATTCGCCTAATTTCGCCACCAACACCCTGTAATTTTTCTAGCGCAACCTGCAGTGATTCATCAAGCGCTTCACTATCAAGATTTTCAGCATTGCTCATGCTCAACCTCTTGCGGGCATGCTCAATGTCAAAACGTGTCGCGGTGATAAGTTGGCTCACACCATCATGTAATTCTTTGGATACACGCGATCTTTCTTCTTCTTGTGTGGTTAAAATTCGCTCGTTTAATTCGAGCAATCTTTTGTCAGCGCGGCTTAACTCTCTCGTGTTTAACGTGAAGGTGAATATGTATATAACCACGGCCGAAATTATGGTGGCAAAAGCCGTCAATAATAGGCTGTTCTGTATAGATTTCTGCACATCAGCTTTAATTTCCGAGGTTTTCTCATTCAACCCATCAATGTAAAGGCCAGTGCCAAACACCCAATCCAAGCCTTTTAATTCAACGTTATAGCTAATTTTAGGAGCGGGTTTTTTGGTAGATGGCCGTTCCCAAATATATTGGGTAAAACCGCCGCCACTTATAGCGGCGTTAATCAAATCTCTGATGACAAAATTGCCCTCTGTGTCGGTCAAATTCATCCAATTTTTGCCAACGCGGTAGGGTTGTTTAGAATGGGCAATGCTTGTGCCATCTATGTGGTAAAGGTAAAAATAACCATTATCGCCATATTCCATGTCACTTAGGGCTTTGGCAATTTTTTGCTTGGCTTGTTCATCGCCGTCCAAGGCACGGTGGTAATCAGGCCTGATGGCAGCTAGTGCCAAGGTAATGTGGTTTTTAAGGCTGTTTTTCTTTTCATCCAACAAGGTCTGTTTAATCAAGGCAATCTCATTATCAGCAAGCGTGCGCGTTTGTACGATAAACAACAAAGAAATCAGCGCGATCACGATGAACAGTGGAATGGTTCCAAGTAACATCACTTTATACCGTAGATTCATTGCATATCCGTTTTGTGT
The DNA here is from genome assembly GCA_051531935.1 of Hyphomicrobiales bacterium. Lineage (GTDB taxonomy): Bacteria > Pseudomonadota > Alphaproteobacteria > Rhizobiales > OSC116 > OCS116. The sequence continues at coordinate 385,480 of JAOPTR010000001.1, read as the reverse complement.
TGGGTTTATTGTTGCTAATTTTTATTCTGTTCATATACTATATAAGTGAGGGAATGATTTCTATTTAAAAAGCGCATGGCTACAAAACTACGGGTTTTCCGCAGTGCGTATAGGTATTAATTAGGATTTATTTATTCACAAAACAGTTGTAAACTACTTTTAACTACGGGCTAATCCGTAGACAAAAGAATGATAGAGGGAGAAATTAATGGATCGTCGTAAGTTTCTAAAAGGCGCAGGCGCTGCTGCAGTGGGCGCAACAGCCGCAACACTAGCTACACCTGCACTTGCTGCAGATGTAAAACGTCTAAAAATGGTAACAAGTTGGCCTAAAGGCTTCCCAGGTTTGGGTACTGGCGCGCAACAATTTGCAGACCGTGTAAACACAGTGTCAAATGGCGCTATCGAAATTAAACTATACGCTGCTGGCGAATTAGTTGGTGGCCTAGAATGCCATGATGCTGTTCAAGCTGGTACTGCCGATTTATATCATAGTGCTGAATATTATTATGGTGGTAAGAGTAAAGCTCTTAACTTCTTTACTGCTGTTCCATTCGGTCTTACTGCTAACGAGCATGATGCTTGGATTATGCATGGCGGTGGTCAAGAATTATGGGATGAAGTTTCAGGTCAATTTAACATTAAATGCCTACTTTCTCAAAATACTGGCGTTCAAATGGGCGGTTGGTTCACTAAAGAAATCAACAGCGTAGAAGACTTTAAAGGTCTTAAAATGCGTATCCCTGGTTTGGGCGGCGCTGTACATAGTAAACTAGGTGGTACACCTGTTACTCTACCTGGTGGCGAAATTATGCCAGCTCTACAAGCTGGTACAATTGATGCGACTGAATGGGTTGGTCCTTGGAATGACATGGCGTTTGGTTTCTACAAAGTGGCAAAACATGCTTACTTCCCAGGTTTCCATGAGCCAGGTTCAGCACTAGCTGTTGGCTTTAATAAAGGCGTTTGGGATGGCTTCTCTGCTACAGAACAAGCTCTTATCGAAGCTTGTGCTTTGGCAACAAACAACAATGTTTCTGCCGAGTATAACGCTAAATCAACTGCTGCATTGAATGATCTGCAAACTAAACATGGTGTTACTTACCATGAATATTCAGATGAAATTTTCACTGCAATGGGTGAAGCTTCTAAAGAAGTTTTGGCTGAAGTGTCACAAGCTGATGCGCTTACTAAGAAAGTACATGACAGCTTTATGGCATTCCGTAAAGATGCGTTGGTATGGTCTGAATATTCAGACGGTTCTTACATGAGAAAACGTAAATTGGTAGACTTCTAGGTTTATCCAATTCTCAATTGGTTGCCAAAAGCCGCCTTTATGGCTGTGCTTTTGGCAACATTTTTACATCTATATCTAGGAGGGCGTCATGTCATCTCTTAACGCGGTTAGCGCAAAGATAGATGCATTAAACGAATATATTGGCCGTGGTGTGGCTTGGCTTACACTGCTTATGGTCTTGGTTCAGTTTTTTGTGGTTATTTTCCGCTACGTATTTTCAGTTAGCTTTATTCCGTTACAAGAGAGTATATGGTACTTGCACGGCATTATATTTATGATGGGTGCGGGCTATACATTGCTGCATGACGAACATGTAAGGGTGGATGTTTTCTACCGTGATATGAAACCTAAAGGCAAAGCCTTGGTTGATATTCTCGGCAGCGTTATCTACCTCATACCAATATGTGTGCTTATTTTCTATTATTCATTTGGCTATGTCATGAATAGTTGGGCTGTGTTTGAAGGCTCGACCGAAAATAATGGCTTACACGCTAAGTATTTACTCAAAACAGTTATCTGGTTATTCGCAGGGCTCATGGCTTTGCAAGGCTTATCACTTGCCATTAAAGGCATTTTATATCGCCGTGGCGAAGGCACTCATTATGATGAGCTCGCCGAAGATGAATTCCTGTCAGAAGATTTCCGTGCCGATCTGGAAAAAGGAGAACATCTATCATGATTTCACCTGAATTATTATTAGGCCTTATGTTTTTAACGGCCTTTGGTTTGCTGCTTACAGGTTTTCCTGTGGCATTTGTATTGTCAGGCACAGGCGCTGTATTTGCATTTGTTGGTGCTGGCTTAGGCATATTCGACATTTCGCTTTTAGGCGCATTCCCGCAACGTATTTTTGGCACGATGACCAACGAAGTTTTGGTTGCTGTTCCGCTATTTGTATTCATGGGCGTGATGCTAGAACGATCGCGCGTCGCCGAGGAATTACTCGATAATATGGGGCGTTTATTCGGCTCATTACCGGGTGGTTTGGCATTTAGTGTTTGTATTGTGGGGGCGCTTTTAGCTGCTTCTACAGGCATTGTAGGCGCGACAGTGGTTACAATGGGTTTGCTCAGTTTGCCAACTATGCTTAAGCGTGGTTATAGCGTTACATTAGCTACAGGCACAATTGCAGCTTCAGGCACATTGGGGCAAATCATTCCTCCATCTATCGTGTTAGTTCTGTTGGGCGAACAATTGTCTAACAGCTATCAAACAGCACAATTTGCAATGGGCATTTTTAGCCCCGATACAATCACCGCTAACGATTTGTTCGCAGGTGCATTATTCCCTGGGCTTATGTTGGTGGGTATGTATATTCTGTACCAAATTTTCTATGCTGTTATGTGGCCAAGCAAAGTGCCACCTATCCCTCGCGAGGAATTAGAAACAACTAGTAAAGCAGAATTTTATCGCAGCCTAATATCTTCTTTGTTTGCACCGCTTATTCTTATTTTGGCCGTGTTAGGTAGTATTTTAGGTGGTCTGGCTTCACCTACAGAAGCCGCTGCGGTTGGCTCTGTTGGTTCATTACTATTAGCAGGCTATCGCATTGCACCTGAAAAAGGTCGTTGGATTCTGATTGGTGGCTTGTCACTTTTCGTTATGTTGGGCATTGCCTCAAATTATGATCTTCGTGTGGCACGTACCATTATTCCAACTGCTGATAAAGTGGCTATTGGCATTTGCTTGCTTCTGTCATTATTGCTCATTTATGCTGTTTGGCTTGGTATCATTCGCACCTATGGTGAGTTAGATCGCACAAGAACCAAAGTATTGGTAAGCGTAATGCGCAGCACGATGAAAATTTCATCAATGGTGTTTGTTATTTTAGTGGGCGCTGCTTTGTTCTCATTGGCTTTCCGTGGTTTTGGTGGCGATGATTATATTGCCGAAATTCTGGTCGATCTCCCAGGTGGTACTGTTGGTGCTATTCTGTTGGTTATGCTGGTTATGTTCATCATGGGCTTCTTCCTAGATTTCCTAGAAATTGTGTTTATTGTTGTGCCGATTGTGGCACCAATTCTCCTGCAAATGGAAATCGCACCAGGGGTTTATATGAGCCCGATTTGGTTGGGTGTAATGATGGCTATTAACTTGCAAACCAGTTTCCTCACACCACCGTTTGGCTTCGCGTTATTCTACTTACGCGGTGTTGCCCCACCAAGTGTAAAAACAATGGATATCTATAAAGGCGTTATTCCTTTTGTACTTATTCAATTGCTTGCTTTGGTGCTGTTGTGGTTCTACCCAGGAATTTCAACTTGGTTACCAACTTATATCTATAGCTAATAAAATTAAAAACGCTAACCATCAGGTTGGCGTTTTTTTTGTTTTGTTATATACATGCGACACTTTGACCACATAAGTGAATATAAAATTTGCGGCTATTATGTTACTGCTATATACATCAGATATATTATAAACAAAGGCGTTTTGATGCACGAAAATGATACTGACAACAGCAATATGTTAGAATTTGTAAAATCATCACGCCTAGTGAGCGAAGAGCACGCCAAAGCCACGCGCAGTATCACTTCATTTATGCCACAAAGTCACATGGCCGCAAAAGGCGGCAAAATGGGCGTATTGCTGGTTAACCTCGGCACACCAGATAGCACATCAGTGACTGATGTTAAAAAATATCTTCGCGAATTTCTGTCCGATCCTAAAGTTGTCGAGCTACCTCGTATTGTTTGGCTGCCACTTTTATATGGCATTATCAGCACATTCAAAGCGCCAAAATCAGCCGAGAATTATAAGAAGATTTGGAATCAAGACCAAAATGATTCTCCACTTCGCATCATCACGCGCGGCCAAGGCCAAAATTTAAGCGAGCGTATTGGTTCCGATCAAGTTATTGTCGAGTGGGCAATGCGTTATGGTAATCCTTCTATCGAGAGTAAAGTGAAAAGCCTAATGGAAAAAGGCTGCGACCGTATTCTTGTTGCGCCTCTTTATCCTCAATATAGTGCCACCACTACAGCCACGGCCGTAGATGAAGTGAACAGAGTGATTAAAAGCATGCGCTGGCAGCCTGCCATTTCGGTTATGCCTGCTTATTACGATCATCCAGCTTATATTGATGCACTGGCCAAAAGCACGTTGGCTCATTTCGATAAAACATCATTTAAACCCGATATGATTTTAGCAAGCTTTCATGGCCTGCCAGAAACATCTCTTAAAAATGGTGATCCATATTATTGCCAAGCCATTAAAACATCGCGCCTACTTGGCGAACGTTTAGGTCTGGGTGATGAAGGCATCGCAACTAGTTTCCAAAGCCGTTTTGGTAAAGCCAAATGGCTACAACCATATACATCAGCTACAGTTGTAAAATTAGCCGAACAAGGCGTTAAAAACCTTGCGGTTCTCACGCCAGGTTTTAGTGCCGATTGCCTCGAAACACTCGAAGAAATCTGTATGGAAATTCGTGATGATTTCATCAATGCAGGCGGCGAAGAATTTACTTTCATCCCTTGCTTGAATGACAGCCAATTTGGCCAAGATATGCTGCAAACATTGGTCACAGATGAGCTATATGCTTTCTATGCCAAAGCCGACACCGCCGAGGTTCTCGCAGCCACTTCTACATTGTTGCAAGAATAATATTCAATGCTATTTTTTCACTTGGCTTAATAAGTAAATACCGATAATCACCATCACTGTGCCTACAAAATGGTAAATGGTATAGCTTTCACCCAAAGTCAATACGGCAAAAATACTGGTAAATATCGGGCCAATACCAATAGATATTGATGTCGGGCCAGATCCAATGCGACTTACCGCTTCAGCCAATAAATAGGATGGAATGACGGTGCAAATAATGGCGGTCACAAAACTCAGCCAGAATACATATAAGCTAATGTCTAAAAATTCAGTGCCAGATGAAAACGCGCCATGAACAAATATAGCTAATGATGCGGCAACCATAGCAATTGATGTGAACATGCGGCTGCCCATAATTTTAATGGGCGATTTTTGAAATAATATATAACACGCAAATGCCAGCGCAGCTAAAAGCACCCAGCCGCCACCTTCAATAACATTTTCACCAACTGCCCTAATCTCATGGCCAAACATAATGGCAATACCTGCATAGGCCAATATCATGGCGGCAAACTGTTTTAACGAAATTTTCTCACGGTAAATAAAATAACCTAAAATGGCGACAAAGGTTGGATAAGTAAACAAAACCAATCGTTCCAACTGCGCGCTGATTAATTGAATGCCTATTAAATCGAAATAAGTGGCAACATAATAACCAGTTATTCCCAAAGCCGCTGTTTGTAACAAAAGAATGGGGGTGAATTTTACAGTGCCTTTGCGAGAGCGATAAACCATATAGCCAATGATTACATATATCGGTGCCGAAATTATCATGCGCCATATAATGATGATTTCTGTCGGAACACCCTCAGCATATAACAGTTTAATCAATACAGGTTTTAAAGAGAATAAAGCTGCGCCTAAAAGCGCACAAATCATACCAATTGGGTCTAATTTTGTAGTTTTGGTGGGTGTATCTTTTTCTGACATATTCAGTTTATATCGCCATGTTGTGTTCAAGTCACGTCAATATTACTGACCTACCGATCAATTATTTTGATAACGCCCTTGGAAAGCCAGAGTTTTAGCGGTTTCTAGGGTGCGCCAATTCATGGATATTACGTAAATAATCAGCATTCACTTCGGTGTATATCTGCGTGCTAGAGAGGCTCGCATGGCCTAATAATTCTTGAATTGTGCGCAAATCACCGCCAGATGCGAGCAAATGGGTTGCAAAACTATGGCGCAATGCATGCGGGGTTGCACTTTCGGGCAATCCAAGCTGATAACGTAGCTTTTCTGTTTTTTTCTGCACAGCGCGTGCGCCTAATCTTTTACCGCGTACCCCATAAAAAATCGGGTCAATATTATCACTCACATAGGGGCAAAGTTCTTGGTAAGTTTCAATGGCTTTCACAGCAATTGGCAATATGGGTACAAGGCGGGTTTTATTGCCTTTGCCCAAAATACTCATCACACCCGATTGAATGCCATAAATATCCCGGCCATTTAAACCCAAAGCTTCAGATATACGTAAACCGCAGCCATAAAGTAAAATCATAATGGCAGTGTCGCGCGCATCAACCCATGGGTCGTCATCTGTCTGGCGGCTGCGCGAAACATTCTTCACTTCGGCAATTAGTTTTTTGCTCATGTCAGGGCTTAGCGGTTTCGGTAAGCTATGGGCAATCTTAGGCGACCGAATATTTTTAATATCGCCATTGATGAGAATGTCATTTTTTTCCAAAAATTTAAAAAATGAGCGCAAGGATGATAATTTCCGTGCCATTGATCGTGCACCCAAACCCGCATTTTTTTGAGACGATAAATAAGCTCTAAAATCTTGCAGGCTTAAATCTTCCAATGCCTGCATGCTCGCATAATCACCTAAATGGTCGGTCAGAAAACTAAAAAACCCCTGCATGTCAGCTAAGTAAGCATCAATGGTTTTGTTGCTGCAGCGTTTTTCCGAAATTAGCCAAATCAACCAATTGCGCAAATGCCCGTTCACAGGCGCAGCGCATTCAGCAAGCACACTGTCTTGTTCGGATAATAATTGTTTTAATTTATCAACATTTGTCACTGCCATAAATCATTCTTAGCATAATTTTGTTAATAAAAAAAAGGCCTCAAAAAAATGAGGCCTTTAAACTATTACTTATATTATCACAAAAATTAGATAATTTTTTGGGCTTGATGTCTGCCCTATCGCAACACAAATGCTTCACATTTGTTGGCTCAAAGGGCTATCAGTCCATAAAATTAGATAATTTTTTGGCCAGTGGCAGCCCAATCACGTTCAAAACCAGCAAGACCTTGGTCAGTCAATACATGTTTCACTAAACCTTTAGCCACACCAGGTGGAATTGTCGAAACGTCAGCTCCAGCCAATGCACATTCTTTCACATGATTAGCACTACGGATAGAAGCTGCTAAGATTTCAGTTTCAAAACCATAATTGTCATAAATAGTGCGGATGTCTTCAATAAGCTCCATACCATCAATATTCACATCGTCTAAACGGCCAATGAAAGGCGATACAAATGTTGCACCAGCTTTGGCAGCCAATAGAGCTTGGTTTGCGCTAAAGCAAAGTGTTACATTGGTTTTTGTACCATCATTTGTTAAAGCACGACAAGCGCGTAGGCCATCAAATGTTAGTGGTAATTTAATGCAAACATTGTCAGCAAGCTTACGTAACACTTCAGCTTCTTTCATCATTTGCTCATATTCCATAGATGCCACTTCAGCACTTACAGGGCCATCAATAAAACCACAAATTTCTTTCACAACTTCTTTAAAGTCGCGGCCAGATTTAAATATCAAAGATGGGTTGGTGGTTACACCGTCCACAAGACCAGTTTCGTCCAGTTCTTTAATGGCGGCTACATCAGCAGTGTCGATAAAAAATTTCATGATTTTTCCTTGTTTTGTTTCGCGCATATTAATAAGGTAGTTTTTAGTTTTTGCATAGGCAATTTTTCCCTATAATATAATACCATTTCGAATAAAGTGATTCATGCCCTCGTGAAAGGCAAGTTAGATTGACAATAATTAGCGTACTTTTGCCGTTGGCCATTGCCGATGCCTATTCCTATAAGCTGCCTGACCATCTACACGCCCAAATTGGCGATTTTGTAGAAGTGCCGCTTGGTAGCCGCAAAATGGTTGGCGTTGTTTGGCCAGATGATGGCACAAAAAAATCATTTAACCCTGCCAAGTTAAAACAAGTCATTACTAAAGTCGATATGCGCCCGCTTCCTAACGATCTCATAAAATTCATCAATTGGGCATGCGATTATTATATCAGCCCCAAAGGCATGGGTTTGCGTTTGGTGATGAATGTTCCAGAAGCCATCGGGCCTGTGGAAAATATCAATGCGGTTAAAATGGGCAACGGCAAACTTGAGCGCAGCACCAAAGCGCGCAATCAAGTGCTAGAAATCGCCAAAGACGGCCTTAGCTTTAAAAAATCCGAGCTTGCTAAATTGGCAGGTGTCAGTACAGGCGTGGTCGATGGTTTGCTAAAAATGGGCGCATTGTCACTTTCTCAAATGCCAAAATTCACAAAATTTAAAACCCCAAAAACCAATCATAACCTTGCCGACCTTGCCGACGATCAACACTCTGCCGCCGCCGTTATATGCAAATCAGTCGCGGCCAAAAAATTCGAAACATTTTTGCTCGATGGCGTCACAGGCTCAGGTAAAACCGAGGTTTATTTTGCCGCCATTGCCCAGGCGATAGAGCAAGGCCAACAAGCTGTGGTATTGCTGCCCGAAATTGCGCTCACCGTCGATTTTCTTCAAAGGTTCGAAAACCGCTTCGGTGTCAAACCCGCTCCGTGGCATAGCGGTCTGGCCAAAGGCGCTCGCGAGCGTGTGTGGCGCGCAGTTGCATCGGGCGAAGCTAAAATCGTCATTGGCGCAAGGTCAGCATTATTTTTGCCGTTCGAAAATCTGGGTCTCATCGTGGTCGATGAAGAGCATGATGGCGCGTATAAACAAGATAGTGGCGTCATGTATCATGCCCGCGATATGGCTGTGGTCAAAGCCCATATGAGTGGTTTCCCGCTCATTCTTGCCAGCGCAACCCCGTCACTTGAAACTTATTTAAACGCAAAAAATGGCCGCTACACTCATTTAGTTTTGGACAAACGCCATGGCGGGGCAAAAATGCCAAATGTCCGCTCAGTCGATTTGCGCGAACACCAACCTGCTTCCAATAAATTCCTATCCGACCCATTGGTATCAGCGATGACAGCCAAACTAGCAGCAGGCGAGCAAAGTCTGCTATTCCTCAACCGCCGAGGTTATGCCCCACTTACTTTGTGCCGTGCTTGTGGTCATCGTATCTCCTGTCCACAATGCGATGCGTGGTTGGTCGAGCATCGCTTTAACAATCGGCTCATGTGCCATCATTGCGGCATTTCAATTCAAAAACCCACTCAATGTACAGAGTGCGAGGCCGAAGATAAAATGATCGCCTGCGGGCCAGGTGTGGAGCGTATTTTTGAAGAAGCTCAAGAATTATTCCCCGATGCACGTATTGAACTGCTGTCATCAGACATTCAGATGAATGTCGAAGAAATCCAGCGACGCCTAAACCTCATTGCCAATGGCGAATGCGATATCATCATCGGCACGCAGATGATCGCCAAAGGCCATCATTTCCCCAACCTTACCCTTGTTGGTGTTGTTGATGCCGACCTAGGTTTAGAAAATGGCGATCCCCGCGCAGCCGAGCGCACTTATCAACTGCTCAACCAAGTGGCAGGCAGGGCAGGGCGTGAGCAAAAACAAGGCACGGTTTTACTACAAACCTATTCGCCAGAAAGCCCGGTCATGCGCGCGATGATCGCACAAGACCGCGAGGCCTTCTACAAAGCCGAAGCCTATGGCCGCGAGCTTGCAAAGCTGCCACCATTTGGTAGGTTAGCGTCAATCGTAGTTAGCTCAAAAGAACTTAAGAAAGCTTTCGAATTCGCGAGATTGATGATTCAAGAAGCCCCCAAAATCACTGGCATGGTTATTCTCGGCCCCGCACCCGCGCCTATGGGTTTTGTACGCGGCCGCCACAGAGTCCGCGTATTAGCCCGCGCCCCCAAAGGCTTCAAAATGCAAGACTGGCTAAAAACAGGCATGTTAAGCCTAAAACCCACAGGTGACCTAAAAGTCCAAACCGACACCGACCCATATTCTTTTTTCTAACATAAATTTGGCGTCCATTGCTATTATCCAAATGCAAATCACGCACCTTCCAGTTAGCACATTGCTTGGACAGGAAATTATGTACAATGCCTGATATATTGCTGACAAAACATGTCAGTAGTCTCATGCTATAAAAACCTCATCACATACTTAAAGAGGATTAAAAACATGTCAGAAATTCATAAAGCCAGTTGCGATTGCGGTGCGGTTACATTCGAAACGCCATTAAACAACTTAGATGTTGGCGCATGCCATTGTTCATCATGCCAAAAAATATCATCTTCATTCTATATGTCAGCTCATTACGATGGCGAGATAGATTTTAAAGGTGCTGAAAACATCGCAATTTACGATAGCTCAGCATGGGCGCATCGGGCATTTTGTAATAAATGCGGCACCAATCTCTACTATAAACTTAAGTCAGCACCACAATATGCAATCTCAGCAGCTTTGTTCGATGACAAATCAAAATTTGAGCTTAAAACCCAACTCTTCACTGACATCAAACCCGCCTATATCGAGCTAACAGCAAAAACAGAAAATATGACCCGCCAAGAGTGTTTCGATAAATGGGGCTAATCAATATTGAATTCGTTTTATAAATACCGATAATTGGCAAGCTTTTGCAAACCAGCTGGAAAACAAAAGTGAGCCACATTCGAGAATGCTAAATTTGAATTTATTAAAAACGCAGGTACAACACGTCATCTTGTGCTAGAATAACCAAACTGATTAAACGAGGGAAGCACATGACCAAAAAACATTCAGCTAGTTGTAAATGCGGTAAAGTGTCGTTTGAAGTCGAGTTGGTGAAACATAATGTAGGCCTTTGCCACTGTTCAGACTGCCAAAAAACCACAAGTTCGCATTTCGCAAGCCTTCATTACCCCAACCCCATAGAATTTAATGGCGCCGAATATATTACAGTTTTTGATAGTTCAGATTGGGCAAAGCGTGCCTTTTGTAGCGTCTGTGGTAGCACTTTATACTATAGGTATAAAGGCGACAAAGGCTACAGCCTCGCAGCAGGGCTATTTGATGATCAGTCGGATTTTGTTCTCAAAAGACAACTCTTCAGCGACAAACGCCCGAGCTACATAGAATTTGTCAACAAAGCAGACGACATGACCGAAGCCGAAGTCCGCGCAAAATACGATTTCTAGCGCTGCGCTTCATTTGAGACACTATGCCACATTAAGTTATTTTGCGTGGCTGATACAATCTGTAGACATAAACAGATTGGCTAAATCATGCAAAATAATCAATCATCAGAATGGCGCTCTATCTTTAAGTTAGCTGCCTTTGCGGCCTTTGCCTCTATCGCCATCATACCCATTCAAATGGTGTTTTTCATCATCTGGCCGTTGCCAACAGGCATCCTGTCTTGGTTCGCCCGCTATCACAATAATTGGCTATTAGGTCTTATTGGTCTCGATATTTTACTGATCATTCAAAATAGCCTCGTTATTTTCATGTATTTGGGGTTTTCTGTTGTGCTTTGGAGCCAAAATAAAGCGCTTATATTATTGGCAATCGCATTTGGTTTTTTGGGGCTGTGCCTGTATTTTTCGTCAAACACCAGCATCGAAATGTTAAATCTTAGCCAACAATTCTACGCAACAGATAACCCGATCATACAAAATCAATTGCTCAGCGCAGGACAAATGGCCTTAGCAACTTTCAATGGCACAGGCTATGATACCTATTACATTTTCTCAGCAATCGCGTTATTGTTATTTTCTTATGCGATGAAGAACGGCGATGCTTTCAGTAAACTAACGGCATATTTTGGTTTAGCCTCAGGCATTCTCATGTTAGTACCCGCCAATGTGGGTATTGTGGGGCTTACCATGTCAATAATGTCGCTAATTCCGTGGATAGGCTTCTGCTATTTAGCGGGGCGGCAATTCATGGTGCTGTCACATAAATAATATTGACTATTCATGTAAGACTTTTTGACCTAATGTCCCGATTAACAAAGGGGATAATATGCTTACCGATCTCATCAATGCAGGCTTTTGGCCCGAAATTCTCAGCAACACAGCTGCCATAACTCTTATCAGCGTTTCCATGTTCACATCAGCCATAACCGCAGCATTTGGTCTGGGCGGTGGTGTCATCATGTTGGCTCTATTGGTTAACTTTTTACCAGTGGCTGCGGTCATTCCAGTTCACGCTGTCATTCAATTGGGCAGCAATAGCAGCCGTGCATTTTTATTACGAAAACATATTGTCTGGTCAATCTTTGTATACTTCTTTTTTGGCGCATTGGTAGGCGCGGTTATTGGTGGTCAATTTGTGGTGGCACTGCCCGAGGGCGTTTTGCTTGGCATATTGGGTCTGTTTATTCTCTACATAACATGGGGGCCAAAACCCAAAAATATGCAGTTAGGCAAGGTTGGTTATGCCATTGGAGGAGTTATCACCACCTTTGCGACTATGTTTATTGGTGCCACAGGGCCTTTGGCAATGGCATTATTGCCTCGCGAATCGCTCGAAAAACAACAAGTCTCTGGCACCCATGGCGCATTATTAGTGGTGCAACATGGCCTAAAAATCATCATTTTCGGCTTTTTGGGCTTTCAATTCAAGGCGTGGGCTTTGTTTTTGGTGATCATGATTGTGGTTGGTTTCGTAGGCACATTGTCAGGTCGTGCGGTATTGCAACGCATGCCAGCCAAATACTTTCAAATGGGAATCACCGCCATCCTTACGGTCATGGCTGTTCGCATGCTTTATGTTGCCGCCACCTCTTTGTTTTGATTCAAGATTGACTGTTAATAAGCATGTAAAATTATGAATCTTTGTGCTTCCTACAGGCAATTGCGGCTTTTATATGCCAATCGCATCAAAATTGTTGATTTTTTGCAGAATCTTGTGTTCACTCTGTTGCATGGTCTAATTATGTATGTTAGATCATGGCCAACTTATACGCTTTTTTTGCCATCTCATACCTTTGGATGACTTTAAAAATAGCGAAAATAATAATAAAAATACTGACGTTAACAAATAGAACTTAAAAAGGCTGATACGTGTCAAATAACCAATCGATTATTTCTGGTATGCCTGGTCGTTATGCGACTGCTCTTTTTGATTTGGCAAAAGACGCCAAACAATTAGACAAAATTGGCGATGAGCTCAATAGCTTTGGTCAATTAATCAACGAAAGCGAAGAGCTTACGCGTTTGGTTAAATCTCCAGTATTTACAGCAGATCAACAAAGTGCAGCCATTGGCGCCATTGTTGCAAAAGCAGGCCTTAAAGGTCTGACTGCAAATTTCATTAATTTAATTGCTCAAAATCGCCGTCTATTCGCGATAGATGCAATTATATCAGCATATCGCGGCTTAGTTTCCCTTGAAAAAGGTGAAGTGACAGCCGAGGTTTTAAGTGCGGTTAAGCTTACTAAAGCCCAAACCGATGCACTCAAAAAAGCGTTGAAAGACGCTGTAGGAAAAGAAGTTCAGTTAGAATTGTCGGTTGATCCTTCAATTTTGGGTGGCCTTCGCGTAAAGGTGGGTAGTAAATTGGTTGACAATTCACTGCGCACTAAACTCAATAATCTTAAACTTGCGATGAAAGAGGTTGGCTAATGGAAATCAAAGCCGCGGAAATCTCCGCAATCCTCAAAGAACAGATTCAAAATTTTGGCGCAGAAGCTGAAGTTTCTGAAGTTGGACAAGTCCTTAGCGTTGGTGATGGTATCGCCCGTGTTTATGGCCTAGACAACGTTCAGGCTGGCGAAATGGTCGAATTCCCTGGTGGTATTCGTGGCATGGCGCTAAACCTTGAATCTGATAATGTTGGTATTGTTATCTTTGGTAGCGACCGTGACATTAAAGAGGGTGACACAGTAAAACGTACTGGTGCGATTGTGGAAGTACCAACAGGCAGAGGTCTTCTTGGCCGTGTTGTTGATGCTCTTGGTAACCCAATTGATGGCAAAGGCCCAATTGAAGACGTGAAAATGAGCCGGGTGGATGTTAAAGCCCCTGGTATTTTGCCACGTAAATCAGTGCATGAGCCTATGCAAACTGGCCTTAAAGCCATTGATGCGCTCATCCCGATTGGCCGTGGCCAACGTGAACTGATCATTGGTGACCGTCAAACAGGCAAAACAGCCATCGCACTCGATGCTATTTTGAACCAAAAAGCCGATCATGCTGGCGATGATGAATACAAAAAAATGTATTGCATCTACGTTGTTATTGGTCAAAAACGTTCAACCGTTGCCCAATTTGTTAAAGTTCTTGAAGAACATGGCGCTATGGAATATTCAATCGTTGTTGCAGCGACCGCGTCTGACTCGGCTCCTTTGCAATATCTAGCACCATATACTGGTTCTGCGATGGGTGAATATTTCCGCGACAACGGCATGCATGCTTTGATCACATTTGATGATCTGTCTAAACATGCTGTGGCTTATCGCCAAATGTCACTACTACTTCGTCGTCCACCTGGTCGTGAAGCTTATCCTGGTGACGTGTTCTATCTTCATTCCCGTTTGCTCGAACGTTCAGCTAAGTTGAACGAAGATCATGGTCTAGGTTCAATGACGGCTTTGCCAATCATTGAAACTCAAGCCAATGACGTTGCTGCTTACATCCCAACTAACGTGATTTCAATCACAGACGGTCAAATTTTCTTGGAAACAGAATTGTTCTTCCAAGGCATTCGCCCCGCTCTAAACGTTGGTTTGTCTGTATCTCGTGTGGGTAGTGCTGCACAAGTAAAAGCGATGAAACAAGTGGCTGGCCCTATTAAAGGCGAGTTGGCTCAATATCGTGACATGGCTGCGTTTGCGCAGTTTGGTTCAGATCTTGATGCAGCTACACAGCAACTACTTCGTCGTGGTGAACGTTTAACTGAATTGCTAAAACAACCACAATTCTCACCTTTGTCGGTGCCAGAACAAGTTGTTTCAATCTATTCAGGTGTGAACGGCTACTTAGATCAATTGGACGTTAAAGACGTTGGTCGTTTTGAAGAAGAGCTATTGCGTTTCTTCCGCGACAAACATCAAGGTGTTCTAGATGCGATTGCTAAAGAGCAAGCGTTGTCTAAAGATCTTACTGCTGACGTTAAATCTGCTGTTGAGGCCTTTGCGGCTTCATTCGCGTAACTTAAATTGAAAGGGCGGGCATGGCCAGTCTTAAAGATTTAAAAAATCGAATTGCGGGTGTTACATCCACGCAAAAGATTACAAGCGCTATGCAAATGGTGGCTTCAGCTAAATTGCGTAAAGCGCAAGAAGCTGCTGAAGCTGCACGTCCTTATGCTGAACGTATGGGTGCCGTTTTAGGCAGCCTTGCGGCGGCATATAAAGATGATGCAGGTGCGCCACAACTTCTGTCGGGTAATGGCAAAGATCAAAAACATTTGCTTGTAGTATGTACTGCTGAACGCGGCCTTTGCGGCGGCTTTAATGGTAATATTGCAAAATTAGCACGTAAACATGCTCAAGAACTTTTGGCTCAAGGTAAAGACTTTAAAATTCTTTACATTGGTAAAAAAGGTTTTGAAGTGTTGAAACGCGAATTTGAAGCTAATTTTCTCGATAAAATTTTGGTAGATAAACTTAACTATGACATTGCTGACCAAGCTGGCAACCGTGTTTTAGATATGTTTGCTGCTGGTGAATTTGATGTTTGCTCGCTCTTCTATTCAAAATTTGAAAATGTGCTGACTCAAACGCCAACACGTTTAAGTCTTATTCCTGCTGAATTTGAAGATACATCTTCTGATGATGATGGTGGCAACACTGCATCATACGAATATGAGCCTTCACAAGAAGCTATTTTGGAAAGCCTTCTTCCAACCAATTTAAAAGTACAGGTCTTTAGAGCTTTACTTGAAAATGGTGCGGGCGAAATGGGCGCTAAAATGACAGCTATGGATAATGCGACACGTAATGCGGGTGAGATGATTGACAAGTTAACACTAACTTATAACCGTCAACGTCAAGCACAAATTACTAAAGAGCTTATTGAAATTATTTCAGGCGCTGAAGCGCTATAACTTAAGGTTGGAGACAAAATTATGGCCAACAAAGATGCAAAAGGCATTGTAACCCAAATTATTGGCGCCGTTGTTGACGTACAATTTGAAGGTGATCTGCCAAATATTCTGAGTGCGCTAGAAACTGACAACAATGGCACACGCCTTGTTTTAGAAGTGGCACAACATTTGGGCGAAAACACTGTACGTACCATTGCGATGGACGCTACAGAAGGTCTCATTCGTGGTCAAGCAGTTACAAATACAGGCGCAGCGATTTCTGTACCCGTTGGTGATGCAACACTAGGTCGCATTATGAACGTGATTGGTGAGCCGATTGATGAAAAAGGCCCAATTAAAACTGAATTAACACGCGAAATTCACCAAGATGCTCCTGCATTTGTTGAGCAATCAACAGAAGCTGAAATTTTGGTAACTGGCATTAAAGTGGTTGATCTACTTGCTCCTTACGCTAAAGGTGGTAAAGTTGGCCTGTTTGGTGGTGCTGGTGTTGGTAAAACTGTTACTATTCAAGAGCTTATTAATAATATTGCGCTTGGTCATGGTGGTTATTCAGTGTTTGCTGGTGTTGGAGAACGTACTCGTGAGGGTAACGATCTATACTGGGAAATGATTGAATCAGGCGTGAACAAAGAAGATGGCGCTGAAGGTTCTAAATGTGCACTAATTTACGGCCAAATGAACGAGCCTCCAGGAGCGCGTGCTCGTGTGGCTTTGTCTGGTCTAACTGTTGCTGAACATTTCCGTGATGAAGGCCAAGATGTATTGTTCTTTGTTGACAATATTTTCCGCTTTACACAAGCTGGTTCAGAAATGTCTGCGCTTCTAGGTCGTATCCCATCTGCTGTGGGTTACCAACCAACTTTGGCAACCGAAATGGGTGCCATGCAAGAGCGTATTACGACAACTCAAAAAGGTTCAATTACCTCAGTGCAAGCTGTTTACGTACCTGCTGACGATCTTACCGATCCAGCTCCTGCGTCATCATTTGCCCATTTGGATGCGACAACAGTTCTTAACCGTTCAATCGCTGAAAAAGGTATTTACCCTGCTGTGGATCCATTGGATTCAACATCTCGTATTCTTGACCCTCGCGTTGTTGGACAAGAACATTATGATACAGCTCGTGATGTGCAAGAAACTCTTCAAAAGTATAAATCTTTGCAAGATATTATTGCTATTTTGGGTATGGATGAGCTTTCAGAAGAAGACAAACTTACAGTGACACGTGCACGTAAGATTGAACGTTTCTTAAGCCAACCTTTCCATGTGGCTGAAGTGTTTACAGGTGCTAAAGGCGTATTCGTACAAGTTGAAGACACTGTAAAAGGCTTTAAAGGCTTGGTTGATGGCGATTATGATCATCTACCAGAAGCTGCTTTCTACATGGTTGGTACCATTGAAGATGCAATCGAAAAAGCTGCTAAAATGGCTGCTGACGCTGCTTAGTTTGAATTTAGTGGGTTGGCAACAGCCCACTAACCTTTCATAAAGGAGGCCATCATGGCTGAAAAACTAAAATTTGAATTGGTTTCACCTGCTAAACTTCTTCTGTCTGAAGAAGTTGATAGTGTGGTTGTGCCAGGTAGTGAAGGCGATTTTGGTGTGTTTATCAATCATGCACCCATGATGACAACTCTACGTGTTGGCTTTTTAGAAGTTTCTAACGGTTCAGATAAAGAAAGCTATTTCGTTAAAGGTGGCTTTGCTGAAGTTGGTGAAAAAGGTTTGTCAGTGCTAGCAGAGCAATCTGTTAAAGTGGCCGATCTAACTGCCGATCTTGTGGATTCTGAAATCAAAAATATTGAAACGGCTTTATCTAGTTCAAATGACGATAATGCAAAATCAGCATTGGCGTATTCATTGAATCAACTGAATGAGATCAAAGCAACTTTATAATTTCGGTGAAACAAGTTTCTACCAAATTTAATAACATTCAAAAGCCCACATTTTATGTGGGCTTTTTTTGTTTCTGTGCAACGTTAATCAGCCAATTTTTCAATAATGGTGTGTAACTCGCGCATATCATTAAATGTCAAAAGCGATCCTGCTTCGGTAAGTTTATTCTCATATCCATCATAACAATGGCTTGCACCATAATAACCAATAACAGGCATTCCAGCGGCTATGGCGGCCTGTGTACCTGGCACACTATCTTCAATCACCAAACAGTTTTTTGGTTCCACACCATGTACTTTGGCAGCGTGTAGATATATATCCGGTGCAGGCTTTGGGTTATCAAACATAGCGCCAACATAAAGCTTTTCCTCAGGGAAATATTTGTCCAAGCCTGTCATCTCCAACTTGTATAGTAAACTGGCAAGTGAACTGTTAGATCCAATGCACAATGGCTGTTGCAAAGCCGCAACCACTTGCTCAGCATGTGGCAATAGTTTTAACCGCGCTTCAAAGGCAACACGGCTTCTCAGTCTCAAATCAGCGGTGAATGCCTCAATACGGTGCGCACCAATGTCATTGATCAAATGCTGCCTCATCACATCGCCATGAACACCCACAAAGCGTTTCAACACTGTGTCTAGGTCAGTATCCACACCATGTTCAAGCAGCATTTCAGTCCGCACTTGTCCCGCGATATACTCACTATCAACAAGCACGCCATCAAAATCCCAAATAATCAGTTCAATATTTGCCATTGTCTATGTCCTTTATTATTTGCGCCAATTCACTCATATCATCAAAACAATGCAATGCTCCTGCATCCATCAAGCGTTGGCCATGGCCAGCAGTACAATGAGAGCCGCCATTAAACCCAATTGAGCGTATTGAAGCAGCATTCGCGGCTTTAATGCCATGTGCACCATCTTCAATCACCAAACAATTTGTGGTTGGAATTTTCATTTGTTGAGCTGCATATAAAAACAAGTCAGGCGCGGGTTTTGGTCGCCTCACCATGTCAGCACTAAATGTCAAATCATCAAACACCGCATCAATTCCTGTGGCCTTCTGATTAATCATCAATCGGCTCATTTTACTGTTCGATGCAATGCATATCTGTAAATCAGTGGCGCCTAAAAATTCACCAATATGCGGCATAAGTTTTAGTTCCGCACGCATTTTTATGGCATAATTTTCTTCAATCAAATTGGCAAAAAGGTTTGCTTTGTCTATGCTATAATCATGCATAAGCTTGGTCATCATCGAAGCAAAATCCAACCCAGTGTAATTTAGGTCAATGTCTCGGGCGGTTAACGGCACGCCAATTTGTTGTAATGTTTCAGCATGCACTGCAGATGATAGATGTTCACTATCAACCACAACACCGTCAAAATCAAAAATAATAAGTTTAATTGGTAGCATTTATAAACCCGCAATAATCTGGGGCAGGTCGCGCATATCATCAAATATATGTACGGCACCAGCGTCAGTTAACAGCTCATCATGGTTTTCAATATTGTGGCTTGCGCCAGTATATCCAATTGACGTCATGCCAAGTCTGCCTGCAGCGGTAATGCCATGCACACCATCTTCAATCACCAAGCAATTTTCGTATTTCGCGCCCAATTTATCAGCAGCATGCTCAAATAGGTCGGTCGCTGGTTTTGGTTTTGCCACAATATCAGCGCCAAAATACCGTTCACTGAACAGTCCATAAATATCCAAGATTTCTAATTTGGTTTTAATAATTTCTTGGCGGCTGTTAGAGGCAATGCAATAGTCATATTGGGTTTGTTTAACATAGTCAATTACGTGCGGTAGTGCTTCAAGCTCTTCCTCAAATAATTTATGAGCCGTTGGCTGAATTATCTCATGGAACCTATCTGTACGTGCTGTACCAAATTCTTGGCGTAAATTTTCCAATATAGATGGGTAATCCATACCCCAAAACCTTTTGTCCAATTCATGGTCAGCAATTTGAATATCGGCTTGTTTTAGAGCCACTATATTGGCTTTTTTGTAGAGATATTCGCTGTCTACAATCACCCCGTCAAAATCAAAAATAATCAATTCAATATCATTCATTTTCACAAACCATCTTCTCTATGTTCCATTTACCACCTTCATCCAAACATATGTCGGCCTGTAAATAATTTGCTAACATTGGGTAACCCCAAAACGTGAATACAAATAATGCGATGGCGGTCAAAAGCAGCAAAACAGATTTTTTGGTAAACTTCATGTTGTTATAATCCTGCAATAATTTTTGGCAATTCACGCATGTCATCAAAGATAAGCAAAGCACCAGAATCGGTTAAATTTTTGTGGTGGTTCGGCACTTTGTTAGCTTGGCCAGTAAAGCCCAATGGTACCATGCCCAAATGCTTGGCTGCTTTAATGCCATATACACCGTCTTCAATCACCACACATTTTTCATAGGCTATGTTGGCTTTGTCAGCAGCAAGCTTAAACATATCAGGTGCGGGTTTGGGTAAAGCAACGCTATCAATACCCAGTAATATATCACCAAATAAATGCTCAATATCAAGCAATTCAATTTTGGCCTTTGTCCAGTCCGTATGAGCGTTGGAGGCTACATAATAGGGCAGGTGGGTATTTTCCAAAAACTCGATGATATGTGGGATGGCTTCCAATTCTTCTTCAATCAAGCGCGTGGCTTCATTATTCACATGGCTTTTGTAAATCTCGGTCCGCTCAGTACCATACTCATTCTCAAACATTTCAAGCATATGACTAAAAGCCATGCCGATAAAACGTGTGCTAATGTCATAGTCGGAAATTTGTATGCCGGCTTTGATAAAGGCATTCTTATTGGCTTTATTATAAATATGTTCACTGTCGACAATGACACCATCAAAATCGAAAATTATTAATTCTATATTAGACATGAAAAGAGACCTAACTCTATAAAGTATGTGGCTTAAATTGTTTGGTCACTTCAATATAAACCTCGCGCTTAAATTCAACAATCAAATCAACCAATTTATCAACATCTTCCCATTTCCATGCTTCAAATTCGGGTTTTTCTTCGGTGGGGTGCAGGTTAATTTCAGTTTCTAAGCCATCAAATCGGTAGCAATACCACATTTGTTTTTGGCCTTTAAATTTGCCTTTAAGCACTTTGCCAATCAACTCTTCGGGCAAATCATATTTAATCCAACCATCACTTTTGCCTAATAAGGTAACACTGGTAATGCCTGTTTCTTCGTGTAATTCACGTAGAGCAGCAACTTGTAAATCTTCACCTTCATCCACGCCACCTTGCGGCATCTGCCAAGCTTTGCTAATCATATCGTGGTGCTTGGCTCTGGGTATGCGTTTGCCAATCCAAACTTTCCCCTCAGCATTTAATACCATAATTCCAACATTTGCTCGGTATTCAAGGTCAGCCATATACGCTCCACTATGTTAATATTAGATATGAGGATACTTGATTTGGGCTTCACCCCATTTAACAGCAATTGCCTCGTAATAATTTTGTAGTTGAAACACCACTGCGTTGCAATGGATTAATTTTGTAACATTGATTAGCGGGTGGGTGTGTTAAACTCTGTGGCAATATTGGTTTTGAGTTCATTTTTAATTTTCACACTCACAGGCACCAATTGATAACCCTTAGCTTCTAATGAATTTGCCCACACTCTTATATGCTCAACTGTGGCAGGCAAATTACTGCCAATGGCAAAAGCCATGCCCGTGGTGGTGGCAATTTTTTCAATTTTTTCTAAAGAGTTTTCAATATGCTCAATGGTTTTCCTGTCATCAATAATCACATCGACTTTAGAGAAACCTAAATCCATTTGTTTGGAAATTTCACTCACCTTAGAGCGATGCAAAACGCCATTTTCAATATAATAAAGACCACGAGCTTTTAACTCATTTAAAATGGGAGTGACGGCTTTTTCTTTCGAGGTGAATTTAGCACCCATAAAGTTTGTAATGCCAATATAGCCACTGATGCGAGAGAGAATCCACTTAAAGCGGTTCATGTTCACGGCAACATCACCATCTGCCAATAAGGTCGAGGGACCTGGGTCGTTATCAGGATAGTCAAATGGCTCCATGGGTGTTTGCAAAATAATCTCGTGGCCCTTGTCACGTGCGCGGTTAATCCAGTCTTGTAAACCTTCTCCATAAGGTGAAAATCCAAAGGTAATTTCACCGGGCAAATTATCAATAACCGCCTTTGTCGCTTCGTGATGAATTCCAAGACCAGTGATCATAATTGCAATGCGAGGGCGGCCGTCAAATTTAGGTGCAGGTCGGGCATAAACTTCTGATGGACGTTGGCCCAATACCCCAATTTTAGGTAATTTACCAAATTTGCTAAATTGCACAACATCTTCAATGGGTGCGCGGGGCAGGCTGCCTGTATTGGAAAAGCTCTTAGGCTGCGCTTCAGCCATATTATTTGGCAAATGAATAATCTTGCTGTTGCCAGATGATGTGATGCGTGGCATAGGGCTTTGGTTATTGGCATTGAAATCACTACCATTTGCACCATCATAGCCATTTTGAATAAATTGGTTTTGGTTAGCGTTATTGGCGCCAAAATCGGGCATAAATTGCTCGTTAGGTTCTGGTCTCACCCAATCAATGTCTAAGGTTGCAATTGGCTGTCCACCCATTGCACTGCCAAAAATCATAGCCCAAATGATGTTAAAACTCACCAATAAACCAAATGCAAGAGAGGCAACTTTAAATGGTGTCAGAAATTCCTTAATCGAAAAGCTAGCCGATTTTGCAGCAGCTTTTGAAATGGTTTTGCTTAGCATGTCAGCGGGGTTAGCACTGGCTTCTAATTCTGAACTAGAGTCAACTTCGGCCATTTAACTTACCTAAATATTTTAAATCTATCAGATTCAAAAATACGTAAATATGGTGAACAAACCTTTACCAAAATTCAGTTAGATGGTTTTGTCGGGTTTATTTTGGCGTCTATTTCTCGGCTCTATTGTTTGGGCTTGGCTTCGCTATCTGTAGCTTCGTCCATTTTAGGCGATGCTTCATCTTTTTGTGCTTCTTCGTTGTCAGCATCAACACTGGTTTCGGCATCAACATCAGCATCAGTCTTAGCATCAGTATCTGTATCGGTCGTAGCGTCGGCATCAGAGCCAGCATCAGCGGCTTCTTGCTTGGCTTTTTCTCTTAAGGCGTCAATTTCAGCTTGGTTTTTAGCCCATTCAGCTTCAATATTTGTTTTAATTTCTGCTTCTAAATCAGGTAATGTTTCACCTAACTTCACTTCTTCGTTTAGGAATTTAAGTGCATAAATTAACTGAATGTCAGTGTCTTCGTCACGTGGCACATATGAGTATGAACCTAAATCTTTGCCTTCATCTTCTGGCGCAATATCATTGGTCAAATGGCCATCCAATGTAGCTTCGCTTTGGTGGTCTGTTGCAAATTCTTGTAGGGCATCTGGTACAATTGGTTTCACAATCCAATCAGGCACAATGCCTTGCGCTTGGATCGAGCGGCCAGAAGGCGTGTAATATCTAGCCGTTGTAATGCGTAATGCGCTGCTGTCATTGCCAATTGGCATAATGGTTTGCACACTGCCTTTACCAAATGATCTTGTGCCAATTATTGTTGCGCGCTCATAATCTTGCAAGGCGCCAGATACAATTTCAGATGATGAAGCGGTATCGCCATCAATTAAAATTACAATTTTCAAACCCTTGGTCATATCGCCAGTTTCAGCATTAAAGCGCAATGTTTGGCTTTCGTCACGTCCACGGGTCGAGGTTATTTCACCTTCTTTTAAAAATAGGTCAACCGTGTATATGGCTTGGTTTAAAAGCCCCCCACCATTGCCACGCAGGTTTAAAATAATGCCTTTAATTTCGTCTTTACCGATTTCTTTGGTTAAAGCTTCAACGGCTTTTTTGAGGTTTCTTTCAGTCGATTCAGTAAAGCTAGACAGGCTGATATAACCAATTTTGCCTTTGGCTTCATAAGTGACTGGGTTTAATTTAATAATTTCGCGGTTTAGGTTGAACTTGAGTAACTCAGTTTCACCTTCGCGTTTTACCATTAACTCAATGGGGGATCCAACTTCACCGCGCATCATGTCTATGGCTTCACTCAGGTTAATTGTCTTTACCTGTACATCATCAATTTTAGTGATTAAATCATTATCCTCTAAGCCAACACGCATTGCAGGCGTATCTTCAAGCACTTTAACCGCTTTCACCAAACCATCTATCATTTGCACGCGAATGCCCAAACCACCAAATGAACCTGATGTTTGCTCTAACAATTCTTTATAACGTTTTTGGTTTAAATATTCAGAATGTGGGTCTAGTGACGCGACAACAGCTTCAATGGCTTTGTCCATAATTTTGTCGATATCAGGCTCGTCTACATAAACTTGCTCAATGACATCTAAGATATTTCCAAACCGAATGAGATGGTCGTAATTTTTGTTCAAATCTGCTTGCTTTTCAGCGGCATGATTTACCACTTTGTCTTTTGATGAAACAGGAGCAATGAAAATGCCTAAAAACAAGCCTGCCAAGGCAAAAATAACACCAATTGATACGGTTTTTTTCATAATTTACTCATGTTTTTGCGGGACATGCCCACTTAATTAAATCGTGTTTATTCTTTTTATCTCATCTTATGGAACATTAAAACATCAAATTGTTTAAATGGTTTATTTTGCGCCAAAAATGCTTAATTTCTAGCCAATTTTGTTTCCCACCAAGGAGCGGAATCAATTGGGTTTTCATTGCGTCTAAATTCTACATATAAAATAGGAGGGCTTGTGGCGCTGTTTATGGCATTGGCGGGCATTATGCCAATGGGGTCACCCGTTTCGACAAATTGGTTTGGTTTAACGGCAATTTCGCCCAATCCTGTCAGTAAAATATTATGCTTTTGCCCCACATCTATAATAACTAAATAGCCATAATTGCTGAAATCGCCTGCAAATAACACGGTGCCAGATGCAGGCGTGGTGATTTGTGCAAAGGGGCGGGTGGAAATGGTAATGCCTTTTGTATCGCGGCTTTGGCTGTCTTTTTCGCCAAATTTATGCAGTAAATTTCCTTGGGCGGGATAAGGTAATTTGTTTTTAAAGCTGTTAAAGCTCGCCAATACCCGCGCTTCACGAATGGGCGGTGTTTTAAGCTCTGTGATGGTATTTTGAATTTGAGTTATCTCTTGGCTATTTGCTGCAGCTTTGGCGGCAACTAATTGCGCCTGTTTCTGTTCAAGGTCGCGGACACGCTTGGCTTCGGTTGCGGCCACTCGTTTGGCGGTTAATTCTAACTCAATTTTTTTCTGGGCTTCAATTTTGTTGAAAAGGTCGCGGATATTTTTGGCTTTTTGCCCCAGAGCCGCCATTTTTTGTTGCTCGGCTCTAATTTCTTCTTGGGTTTTGTTGGATAAAGCTTGTTTTTGCTCTAATAATTGGGAAATTAAGTTGCGTTGTTTGCGCAGTTCTTTGGTATTGTTTATCAATTCATTCTGTTGAATGGTCAACTCTTCACGCAATACAGTTAACTTATTTAAATCATTGGCGATAACATCGCTTTGGTTTTTCACTTCTGGCACAATTTTACCCAATATAATCGCACTTCTAAGGGCGTTTGATGCGTCCTCTGGGTTGGATAATAGGGCAGGAGGTGGGTTTTTTTCGAGCTTGAGCAATGCCGATAATAATGTGGCTAGAGTTTTTTTACGTATCACATATTCGGTTTTTAATTTTTGTTCGTTGACTGATAAATCAATTAGCTTTTTCTCACCCGCAGATAAATGTGCTTCGCTTTGTTGAATTTGTTTGGCGGCAAGTTTAATTTGTTTGTTTAACTGGCTGCGCTCGGCTTTAATTTGAGCGGCACTTTTTTGCAAAGCTTGTTGTTTGGCTTGGCCAGTTTTAATTTCAGATTCTAAATTTTCGAGATCTATTTTGCCGTCATTATCGGCTGAAAACGCGTAAAAAGGCGTCAAAAACAGCCCGAAAATGGCCAAAAAAGGCACAAAAAGGCGCGTTTTTTGACGTTTTTTGACTGTAATTTTCATAAAATAGCTTATTTTTAGACTGAATTTAACTTAATTTATCTGCGTTGAGTTAAAATTAGAATAATAATGTGGCGATAAAATGAAGTTATTCTCTATGGTAAGGATGTCCACTCATTATGGTGATGGCGCGGTAAATTTGCTCTAGCAATAATGCCCGCGCAATTTGGTGTGGCCAGGTCATTTTACTGAGTGAAAGCTTTAAATCGGCTTGGTTTAAAACATCTTGCCCATGTCCATCTGGGCCACCTAATAAAAAGGCGATTGTCGGGTATCCATCATCTCGGTAATCGGCAATTTTTAAAGAAAAATCTTTACTGGTGAAATGTTTGCCAAATTCATCCAACGCAACAATGAGCGCGCCTTTTGGGACGGCAGCTAATAGTTTTTTAGCTTCGTTTGATTTTCTCACCTGAACGGAGGAGCTTTTGTCTTCATCAAAATCTATATGTTGAAATTGAGTGAAGCCAAGTTGTTGACCCGCATTTTTAATGCGGGTTTCAAATTTATTACAAAGATTTAATTCGTCACTTTTTTTAAGACGACCTATACCTGCAACAAATAACTGCATTAGATTTCAGCAGTCCACATTTTTTCAAGGTCATAAAATTCGCGCACTTCTGGGCGGAAAATATGAACAATAATATCGCCACAGTCTAAAAGAACCCAATCGGCATGCGAAAGGCCTTCGATGGCAACATCTTCAAGGCCGTTTTCTTTAAGGGCTTTGTTGAGGTAGTCAGCAAGTGCAGATACATGACGGCCAGAGCCACCAGAGGCGATAATCATATAATCGGCTAAAGATGTTTTGCCAATTAGATTAATAGATACAATGTCTTCGGCTTTATTTTGATCTAAAGTTTCGACGATTAATTTGTTTAGTTCGTGAGAGAAATTCTCATCTTGTTTTAATAGCGCTTTTGCCACGATTTTATATTTTCCTGTAATTGGCGATATGCCATATCTGATTTGCGGCAACCATATACCTTTGAAGCAATGGGCGCAATGAGGAATATAGCCTCGCTACGATATGCCACACCTTTGTGACATTAATGTTAACCGCGCTCATCAAACCGTGGTGCGCCATCATTTGGAAAGTCATAATAATCGGGCTTGGTTTGACTGAATATATGGCGTTTGGCAGTTAGTTGTTTGGGGTTTTCTAAAAACCCAATGGCAAAATCTAGATAGGATGGGTTTTTGGGTTGGCGCCAAAAAATGGCTGAGCCGCAATTTTTACAAAAACCTTGTTCGGAATCGGGTGATTTTGCATACCATGTAATATTTTCTTGACCCTGAATTTTATAGTGATCTGCTTTTGCTGCAATACAAGCATAAAAGCTGCCTGTCCACTTGCGACATTCGGTGCAATGACACACTGAATATGTGGGGTTGAAGTCCCATATATCGAATTTTATTTTGCCGCAATAGCATGAGCCTGAATCTTTAATCATGGTCTTAATTGCCCATCGCCTGAAACTACATATTTAAAACTTGTGAGCTGCTCAACACCAACGGGGCCACGTGCGTGCATTTTACCAGTGGCGATGCCAATTTCGGCACCCATACCAAATTCGCCACCATCGGCATATTGGGTGGAGGCGTTGTGGATGACGATGGCGCTATCCACCTCGTTGAAGTAACGCGCGACATTATCCGCTGTTTCGCTGATGATGCCGTCAGTATGATGAGAGCCTTTGCCGTTGACGTGATTTATGGCTTCATCGACATTGGCGACGATTTTGACTGAAATTATTTTGTCGAGATATTCGGTTGTCCAATCGGTATCTGTCGCGGCAACGATATTTTTGCCCACGGATTGAACATATTCATCACCACGAATTTCGCAGCCGCCAGATTGTAGCTTTTCTATGATGGGTAGTAGATGCGTATGTTTAACTTTTTCGTCGATTAGCAATGTTTCTGCAGAACCACAAATGCCTGTGCGGCGTAATTTGGAGTTGAAGCATATTTCGACCGCCATGTCTAACTTGGCGGAGGCATCTATGTAAATGTGGCAAATGCCTTCGAGATGTGAAAATACTGGTACACGCGCTTCGGCTTGGACGCGTGCGACCAAGCTTTTGCCACCACGCGGCACGATGACATCAATATTGCCATTTAGGCCTGTGAGCATATGACCAACTGCCGCACGATCGGTGGTGCTGACCATTTGTATGGCGCCAATTGGCAGCTTGGCGGCTTTTAGACCCGTTTGCATGCAATCCAATATGGCTTTTGATGAGTTTATACTGTCTGACCCGCCACGTAGAATGGTGGCATTGCCAGCTTTGAGGCAAAGTGCGCCTGCATCTGCAGTTACATTGGGGCGGCTTTCATAAATAACGCCAATAACCCCTAATGGCACGCGTTTGCGTTTGATGTTGAGGCCGTTTTGTTCTGGTGTCCATTCGGCCAAAATAGTGCCGACAGGATCGGCAAGATTGGCAACAGCTTCTAGACTGCTTGCAATGCCTTCAATGCGATCGGCATCGAGCATTAAACGGTCGATAAAAGCGGCTGAAATATTGTTTTCATGGGCTTTTTGAACATCAATTTGATTGGCTTTAATGATGGTTGGTATTGCATCGCGAATGGCTTTGGCAGCCAGGGTAAGTGCGGTATTCTTGGCGTCGGTACTGGCAATTGAAAGTGCTGCTGCAGCTTGAGAGGCGGTTTGGCCAAGGGTTAACATTTCTTGTTCTAGGGTCATATTATATACTCTTTTTGATGAGGACAAGATTGTCGCGATGGATGATATTTGTACGCCCAGCATAGCCTAAAATATCGGCTATTTCATGGCTTTTTTTGCCAATAATGCGCATTGCGTCTTTTGAATTATAACTTGTGAGGCCATGAGCAATGGTGAGGCCATCTGAATTTTGCACATTGAGTGTATCGCCATTGTCAAATTGACCAGTTACTTTTGTAACACCAGCACTTAGCAAACTACTGCCTTTGAGCAAAGCGCGTTCGGCGCCTTTGTCTATGACCAGTGCGCCTTTTGGCTCTAACGTGGCATTAAGCCATTTTTTGCGTGCTGCTGTGAGACTGGATTGAGCCAAGAAAATACTGAACTTAGCGCCATTTATGACCGCCTGAATGGGATTTTGTGTGCGGCCGTCGGCAATAATCATCGGGCAGCCAGAATCGGTGGCGATTTGCGCAGCCAATATTTTGGTGACCATGCCGCCTGTGCCATAATCTGAGCCACTTGTGCCTGCGCTGTTTTTAATTTCGTGGCTGATGGTTTTGATGACGGGGATGTGTTTGGCGTTGCTATCATGCTGCGGGTTAGCCGTATATAGGCCATCAATATCCGATAATAATATCAGTAAGTCGGCATCGACCATTGAAGCCACGCGTGCGGCTAAGCGGTCGTTATCGCCAAAGCGGATTTCGGTTGTAGCGATGGTATCATTTTCGTTGATTATTGGCACAAACCCTAAACTGGTTAGGGTGTTGATGGTATTGGTGGCATTGATATAGCGTTTGCGATTTTCGCTATCTTCTAACGACAATAAGACTTGCGCGACTTGAATATTATGCGGCTTAAAAGCGCCTTCATAGCTATTTGCTAATGCGATTTGGCCAATGGCCGCTGCTGCTTGGCTTTGCTCTAGCTTGAGCTTGCCTTTGGCAAAGCCCGCCTGCATGCGCCCTAAACCAATGGCGCCAGATGATACAATGATGACTTGTTTGCCCGCGGCAATAAGCGTTTGCACATCTTGGCCGACGGCATCGAGCCAAGTTTGCCGCAATTGCCCATTTTTGTCGATGAGCAATGCGGAGCCAATTTTGATGACTATTTTTTGAGCTTTTTCGAGTGCGTCTATATGTATGTTAGTCATGTGATTTCGTTTATTAGAGCTGTCTCTTTAAACTTTTACAGTGGAGACCAAGGTTTTTCGGCTTTGACTTCTACCTCTTCGGCAGCATCATCATCGGAACCTATCGGTCGGTCACCTTCAATCACTCTTAACAATTGACGCAATACATCTGGCACGTTGATTTTGGCAACGGCAGACATGGTGAATATTTTTTGTTTTGTCACTTTTTGTAGAGCGGCCACTCTTTCATCAATTTCATCTTGGCTTAATGCGTCGATTTTATTGATAACCAGAATTTCGGGCTTTTTGGCAAGTGCATCGGCATATTTTGCCAATTCATCGCGCATGATGACATAATTTTCGACGAATTTTTCGTCTGTGCCATCGAGCAGATGTAGCAATACTGAACAACGTTCGACATGGCCTAAAAAGCGATGACCAAGGCCAACGCCTTCATGTGCGCCTTCGATGATGCCAGGAATGTCGGCCATTACAAATTCTTTGTTATCTTGGTTGATAACGCCCAAATTGGGGTGCAAAGTTGTAAACGGATAATCGGCAATTTTTGGCTTAGCGGCACTGGTGGCAGCTAAGAAAGTTGATTTACCTGCATTTGGGAAACCCAATAGGCCTGCATCGGCAATAAGTTTTAGGCGTAGATGAATCCACATTTCTTCGCCTGGAATGCCTGGGTTTGCACGACGTGGAGATTGGTTGGTTGCGCTTTTGAAATAAGCGTTACCAAAGCCACCATTGCCGCCTTGCAATAGAATATGTTCTTGACCCACTTCGGTCATATCGACGAGCAATGTTTCGTTATCGTCATCGAATATTTGTGTGCCAACAGGTACTTTAAGAATGATGTCGCCACCCTTGGCGCCATTCATATCACGACCCATGCCATGAATGCCTGTTTTGGCTTTGAAATGCTGCATGAAGCGATAGTCAATAAGCGTATTGAGGCCATCAACGCATTTAACGATTACATGACCGCCACGGCCACCATCGCCACCATCTGGCCCGCCAAATTCGAGGTATTTCTCGCGTCTGAAGGATACGCAGCCTGCGCCGCCTGCGCCTGATTTTACAAATATATGTGCTTGGTCTAAAAATTTCATATCGATGTCTCTAATATTGTTGCCATCTTTTGCCTGAAAAGCGTTGCTATGTCTAGTTAAATTGATTGATTGATTCAAATCAATGACTTGTGGTGGTTGTGAGCTTAAGGTCGAATCAGCAAAAAGCCATTAATATTCAGTTAATATAAATGGACTTATGACTGAACAAGTCAGAATCTATTTTCAAATACATGTTGCGAGATGGGTATCTTTCTGTTTAAATGGCTGCATAAAGTTTAAGAGGGAGAGGGTGGCGCGCAAAGGCTCGGAAAAGAGCTGCGCCACCTTTATTTTTGGCTTTTACGATTTTCCCATTCATGTTTGGTTATTTTGTAGCGTTTGGCTTCTTCTAAACTATTGCGTGCGACGCAATCTAACATAACATTATCGACATATTTAAAACCTAATTTG
Source organism: Hyphomicrobiales bacterium (assembly GCA_051531935.1). Lineage (GTDB taxonomy): Bacteria > Pseudomonadota > Alphaproteobacteria > Rhizobiales > OSC116 > OCS116. Next base: position 354,108 of record JAOPTR010000001.1, on the reverse strand, counting down.
GCGATAACTGATTTTGATTTATCGTTATTTAACAGGTGGCTAACATAAAGCTCGGGTTTTTTAGTTTGCTTAAAAAACATTGTGATGGTGAGGGCGCATGCCTCTGGCATATAGCCTTTACCCCAAAATGGATAGCCGAGCCAATAGGCGATTTCATCACCCGTTGGCTTAGGAACAATGCCAACGATGCCCATGAAACTATTTTCTAGATTATAGATGCCGTTGAAAATTTTATTGTCCATATTCGCTGTGGTTTTGGTGATGAATTGTCGTGCATCATCAAGCGTATATGGGTAGGGGACATGGCTCATCATGGGAGCCGTGTCTTTGCGGTTTAGATATTTTGCGATATCTGGCGCATCGGCCAGAGTTGGTGTTTTGAGTATGAGGCGTGCTGAATTTAACATGATTTTGCCGTTTAAAAATGGGTGAGTGACCGTGTTCGCTGTCTGGAAATTGCGAACACGGGCTACTATTTTATTGTGCAGCTTTTAGTGTGACTGCATTACGCTCTTGCCACATTTTGTGGGTGAGGAAATATTTATCCATCGCGAAGGTTTGGTTTGGCGTATCGAAATGACGTTCGGTACGGCCAATATAGACTAAACCACAGGAATGGATAACATTGCGCGGCTTGTCGTTTTCGATCCGGCATGAGCAATATATTTTCTCGTATTTTAAAAACTCGAACGCGTAGGTAAGTATGGCCTGAACGGATTCGGCAGTATATTGGTTTTCCCAGTATTCTTCGCCAATCCAAAAGCCAATTTCTGGCTCTTCGGGTGACCAGCGAGGGCCAACACCAATGGTGCCAATGATGTTTTCTTTATCGCCTTTTAGGCAAATGCCGAAAACGTGGGTTTCGCGTTTCTTGACTCGTGCGAGGAATTCCTCGGCATGCTGCATTGTATAGGGGTGCGGCATTGAACCTAGAAGGAACGCGATGTTTGGGTTGTTTGCTAGCTGCACAATTCGTGCTGCGTCGGTTGATTTCAGCGGACGTAGGTGAAGCCGCTCCGTCTCCAAAGTATCGGGTAATATTTCTTCTGATCTTATATGTGTCATTATTGTCTCCAGACATTTTAACAAATTATACCGCACGTAATTGTGTGGCTTTAAGTTCTTTTGCTTGAAATTTAGGCAAAAGAAAAACGGGTTATAAAAATATAACCCGTTTTAAAATTCTGGAGTTAGCCTCCGTCGGGTTATATTTTACCGACGAAAGTTAAATTCATATTTCGTCGTTATTCTGCGGCTTGTGCCAGCGGCATCACGTTTACAAACGTACGGTCATTACGACCCTTCGTGAAATAAACATTGCCTTCGATGACTGAAAAGATCGTATGATCTTTACCGATGCCAACATTTACGCCAGGATGCCACTTAGTGCCGCGCTGACGAACAATGATATTGCCTGAGATGACGTTTTCGCCACCAAATTTCTTAACACCAAGACGGCGACCAGCTGAGTCGCGACCGTTACGGGATGAGCCGCCTGCTTTTTTATGTGCCATGGTCTATTCTCCTAGATAGGTTGCGTCTTACTTAGTAAGATCTTTGATTTCAGTTGCCCAAACATCTACAGGTAGGTCACCTTTAAATGTGTAAGCTTCATCCAATTTAACAGCATCTTCTTTAGTGATTTGAGCCATTTGTGAATAATGGAAAATACCAATATCATTTAGCTTTTTCTCACCAACTTTACCGATTGCTGATAATTTGGTTAGGTTATCTTTTTTGCCATTTGGTTCTGCAAGTAATTCTACTGTTAGACCCAATGTTGAAGCGTCTACGCTTGCGCCTGCTGAAGCTTCAGCTTTTGGTGCAGCTTTTTTAGCAGCGGCTTTAGGAGCAGCAGCTTTTTCGGCTTTGGCTTTTGGTGCTGCTTCTTCAACTGCTTTAACAGCTTTTGGTGCAGACTTAGGAGCTTTAGCGCCACCTGTTAGGATGTCGATAACGCGTAATACTGTTTTATGCTGACGATGACCAGCTTTACGACGGTAGTTTTGACGACGTTTTTTCTTAAAAACGATAACTTTTTTGTCGCGTTTTTGCTCTAAAACTTCACAAGCAATTGCAGCGCCAGCTACAGTTGGTGTGCCAATTTCAGTTGTTTCGCCACCAAGCATTAGAACATCGTCTAATGTGATGATTTCGCCAGCTTCAACTTCAAGTTTTTCAACTTGTAGGATATCGTCTTTAGCGACTTTATATTGTTTTCCGCCTGTGCGGATGACTGCAAACATAATGCTCGATCTCTTTTTTGTGCCTAATGAAAGGCTTTGATTTAAAAAATTCACTCTATCATTTTGGGGGATCTGCAGCATAAAACCCTTAAAAATAAGTGATTCCATACAACCCATAACGAGTAGACAGGCGCAATAAGGCCCTTTGAATGCTCGCAATATACATTTTGACTGTCCAGTGTCAAGCGAATGAGTCTATATATGAACTGTTTTATGGCTTTGGAGCAGGGAAATGGATGGGTTCATCATCGGGTTTCCAAACTTTGAATTTTTGAAATATGGTTTGGAATGTTGGGGAAGCGATGAAGGTTTCTAGCCATTTCTGGGTATTTGGATAGGGTGCTTGATCCCACCATTCGCGGCCTGAATTGGCAAATTGGCGGATAAATGGCGCCACTGCATAATCGGCTAGGCTAGGTTTGTCTGCGAGCAAAAATGGGTTGCTTGCGAGCAGACTCTCTAGATTTTGAATGAATATTTCGGCTTGTTTTCGGCTGTTAAGGCCTGTTTGTTGCGAATCGGCATCATCGTAACGTGATGAATATTTATAGCGGTCTAGATGGAATTTGAAATGTGTGTCTTGAGTGCCATCGGTTTGAAGAATGAGCGGATTGGCTTTTGAGGGTTGGGTTTTTAGCAGGTTGTTTGGGTCATTTTGATTGAGCGCCCAAAGCATGATGTCTAGGCTTTCATCTATGACCTCTCCCGTGGGGAGTTGCAACACGGGGACAGTGGCTTTTGGCGATATTGCCAACATTGATGCAGGTTTATCACGTAGGACGATTTCGCGCAGTTCGACTTTGATGCCTGATTCTAACAAGCCAATGCGCGCACGCATGGCATAGGGGCATCGACGGAAGCTATATAATATTGGTAAATCACTCATAGCCACGATTCTTAATTTATGTTAGCTATCGTGTAAATAGCGAAAGAGAAAAATATGACACATTATGATGTGGTAATACTTGGTGGCGGTGCAGCCGGTTTAATGTGTGCGATTGAAGCGGGCAAGAATGGCAACAAAGTTGTTGTGCTTGAACATAACCGCTATGTGGCTCAAAAGGTGCGCATATCGGGTGGTGGACGTTGTAATTTTACCAACATCAATACTGATAAAAACAAATTTATCTCGGAAAATAAGAATTTTTGTATTTCGGCCTTAAAACGTTATACACCGCGAGATTTTATTAAATTGGTTGATGAGTATAAAATTTCTTACCATGAAAAAACTTTGGGACAATATTTTTGCAATGACAGTGCCATGCAAATCATTGAAATGCTGAAAGACCAATGTGCTAAAAATGACGTTGAACTGATTACAGAAATTGAAGTTAAAAAAATTGAAAAAATTGACGGCATATTTGAATTTACCAGTGATAAAGACCCAATAACAGGTGATAAACTTGTATTGGCGACAGGCGGCCCATCTATACCTAAAATGGGTGCCACAAGCATTGGTTACATTGTTGCCAAACAATTTGGCCATAGCATTGTAGATACGCGCCCTGCGCTTGTGCCGCTGACATTTAGTGATGAAACCAAACAATTTATTGCCACGTTGTCGGGTATATCTATACCTGATGTTGAGGTTTCGATTGCTGATAAAAAGGTGAAGCAGAAATTCAGGGAAGCTTTGTTGTTTACCCATCGTGGGCTATCGGGCCCAGCGATTTTGCAGATTTCGTCATTTTGGCGAGAGGGCAAAGAGATTGTTATCAATATGATGCCTGATGAAGACATGTATGAATATTTGATGATTGCCAAAAAAGACAAGCCTAAACAAATGCTACATAATATATTGTCTGGTTTTTTTGCCAAAAAGCTTGCGGCTTATATTACCGAAGAAACAGACATTGACGGGCAAATTGGTAATTTGAGCGATAAGAAAATTCGCAAAGTGGCTGACATGGTGAACAAGTGGCATGTATTGCCGAACGGGTCTGAAGGCAATAGAACTGCCGAAGTGACCTTGGGTGGTGTGAATACTAGAGAAATATCGAGCCAAACATTTGAAAGCCAAAAAACTGAAGGCTTATATATGATTGGTGAGCTACTAGACGTGACTGGCTTTTTGGGAGGTTATAACTTCCAATGGGCTTGGTCTAGCGCTGTGGCATGCGGAAGAAGCATGACCAAGACTTAGGATGATGTGCTTTTTAAAAGGATATCTAAATATTCATTGAGCCAATGATTTTTGGCTCAATGAATTTGTTGTTATATTACTGGCTTGGGCCTTAAGCAGCGGCCACTTTATTTAGGAAATCGGTTATAGAGTTTTTGAGCTCATCGATTTGAGTGTTCATTTGTGATGAAGCTTGAGTGACTTCATTTGCAGAAACATTTGTTTGTTTAATGGATTGCGATATTTCTGCAATGCTGGTTGCCATTTCTTGCGTGCCATTTGATGCATTTGCTACATTTTCACTAATTTCAATAGTGGCCAGATTTTGTTCTCCGACTGCGGAACCAATTGATGTTGTATAATCATTTACCTCTTGCATAATGTCGGTGATTTTATTGATGCCTTTTACCGCACCACTGGTTGAAATTTGAATGTCTGAAATTTGCGCTGAAATTTCTTCTGTCGCTTTAGCTGTTTGATTGGCTAAGGATTTAACTTCGGTGGCAACAACTGCAAAGCCTTTGCCCATTTCACCTGCTCTTGCCGCTTCGATAGTTGCGTTAAGCGCTAATAGATTGGTTTGTTCGGCAATATCTTGAATAAGAGAAATCACATCTCCAATGCGTTGGCTTTTTTCTGCAAGATTTATGATTTGAGTATTGGTTATCTCCGTTGTTTCATTTGCGCTGACCACAATTTTAGATGTTTGTTCCACTTGGCGGGTAATCTCGGAAATTGACGAGGACAGCTCTTCGGCGGCGGCAGCAACGGTGGCTACATTTGTTGACGCTTCTTCTGAAGCGCTGGTTGCCAGTGTTGCTTGCTCGCTAGTTTCATGTGAAATGTTGAACAAAGTGTCTGCTGTGTCTTTCATTTCGCTACTATTGTTTGTGACATATTCTAAACCTGTCGAGATATTTGTTCTAAAGTCTTGAATGAGTTGATCGACATAGATTTCGCGATCTTGACTTGCTTTGCTGGTTTGGTCTTTTTCAGCTTCTAGACTGACTTGGTTGAGTGCATTTTCTTTAAATACCAACACAGCTTTGGCGATGAGGCCGATATCATCTTGACGGGAAAGATAAGGCACTTCAACTTGGTTATTACCTTTAGCCAACTGGCTCATAACCTGGTTCATTTCTTCCAAAGGTTTGCCAATTAATGAACGAGCGGTATAGATCATCAGGGCAATGACGGCTATTAATGCTGCGATTGCAAAATAGAATATTTGTAATTCTGCTGCAAAAATAGAATCCTGAATTTGTTGGTTGCTCCATGCGATGGCAAGTGTGCCAACGAAATCGTTATTCTTGCCACTAAAGACGGGAATGGCTGCAACTACATAGTTTTCCATGCTAATGGAATAAGCTTCAGTTCCTGTTGAATCTATCCATTTTGGGGCATTTGACAGATCTACTGAGGCACCATTATGTGCAGAATAAGTTGTGAATGGCTCGCCAGCCGCATTGAATGTAATCAATTGCGTTATAGCATCACCATCGGATTTTACAAAATCTTTGTAAATGGCTTCAACAGCGTCTTTTTTGCCCCATTTTAGGCCGCCACCAATGTTTTTGCTGAGCAATTTGGTGATGGTAATAAAGGATTTGCTGCCGAGTTGATTGAGACTGTTGGTTTGATTAACAACCGCGATTACGGACAATGCGATGATAATTGTTGCTGCCGCTAAAGATGCAACAATTGTCATCTTTCTACTGACTGTAAATATTCCAGATTTAGAAGGTTTTTTACTAGTTTTCTTACCCTTTTCATCTGTTGTTGAAAGGGAGATGTCATTTTTTATTTGACTTGGGTGTAGGGTAGTTTGACTCATTTTCTTAACCTGGAATATTATATTGATTGTAAATTATGTGAAGCTGAACCTATAGAGATTCGAGGTTTACACCTACAGTAATGGCGCCGATAGCTTCGCCTGTAGCAGGGTCTATAATAGACATGCTCATTTGGCTTTGTAAGGTTTGAGTTGACTCGTCTGTTTCAATTTCATCTACAAAAACAGCGTTGGGGCCAACAGAATAAGTTTTTTGCCATTTAGCTTCGTCACCCTGCCAATAATCGGATGTGATATCAGATTGCGCAACGTTTAGGCCTTTATTATCCATGATGAATACTTCAGTTGCCATGCCCATTGTTGAATCTCTGTATTCAGCCAATATTTTAGAGAGTTCACTGTTTAACACTTCATCAATCATCGGATGAGATGAAGCTTTTGTTTCAGAGCGCCATTTGTTGTCTAGATCTATGATTTGTGTTTCTGTTAATGCTGAATTTTTTATGTTCTGAGCATTAATAGCAGCGATAACTGATGGGTTTGCAATCCATTCGTTAACTGTGTTTGCAGCAAATTCTTTGATGGGAGCGACGTGCGCGCCTTCTGCAAAAACTGGTGTTGCAAGAATTGTTGTTAAGGCTAAACCCAAAATAAAATTTTTATACTTAATGCTTGTCATATTCTTTTTCCTTAAAGAAACTGATACTTGAGGACTAACTACTATTTTAGTGTAGTTAATTGGCTTTAAGGATGGAGACTATTGGTTAATGGAATGTGAATGTTCTAGACCATATGGCGCTGTGACGGATTTGAATAGTTGCATAGACTTTCGTACAATAAGTAACGAAATGGCAAACTAAAATAAGCAATGAGTATTTGAATTTAACTATTGAATTTGATCGAGTGAATGTAAATGTAATTTAAGAACTGCTAAGGCCTTTAAACTGTTAATAAGCCGATTTTATTTTAAATTCATCTTGAGATAGGTAGGTTAGGGCGTTTTTTGGCGACAGTGGACGGCTGAAATAGTATCCTTGGATATAGCGGCAACCCATTTCATTTAGCACTTTTAATTGCTCTTCTGTTTCGACACCTTCGACAATGCAGTATAGATTTAAATTGTTACATAGGTCGATGACGGTTTGCACAATGTTTTTGGTGTGCGGGTCGGTGGCGATATCTATGATGAAGCTGCGGTCGATTTTTAGCCGATCTAGTGGCATTCTTTGTACGTAAGAGAGACTTGAATAACCAGTGCCAAAATCATCCAACGCGATTTGTGCGCCTTGCAATTTGAGTAGATTAAGTGCCTCATTGGCTTGTTTGAAATCGTTCATCACTGCGGTTTCGGTGATTTCGAACACAATGCGGTGGCTTGGGAAATCTGATTTTTCGACAATACTGATAAGACCCAATACGGTTTGTGGTGAGGAAAGATCGAAAATTGACAAATTGAAGGACATATACAGATCATCAGGCCATTGGCTGGCTGCATCGAGTGCTTTTTTTAGTAAAATGGTGGTTAGTTTTCCAATAATGCCCATTTGCTCGGCAGCATTGATGAATACTTGTGGTCGCACTTTGCCGAGTTTTGGGTTGTCCCACCTTGCCAAAGCTTCAAAGCCCATGGTTTTGTTATTTTGGGTATCGACAATGGGTTGGAACATGACGGATAGCTCGTCTTCCAAATTAGACTCGCGTAATTGATGTTCTATATTTGAAACATCACGAATGATGGTTTCATGCTCATTTGAGAAAATTACTGGCTCGCCTTTACTATGTTGTTTGGAATAGCAAAGAGCATAGTCTGCACGCTCGAACAATAATTGTGAAGTGGGTGCCATAGAAGGATGTTCTACAAAGCCAATGGTGGCGCCAATTTGAATGCTGCCTTCTTTGAGATGGAAGACTTGGCGCATGGCATCGCAGATATCTTGGCCAAGTTGCAGTACATTTTTAATGTCATCTGGTTGGGTGATGATGAGGCCAAACTCGTCTCCACCCAGACGTGCTAATGTGATGTTATCACCGACCACGTTATTTAATCTTTGGCTAGATTTGATCAATAGATCATCGCCTGCTGGGTGACCGAAAACATCGTTAATGCGTTTGAAGCCATCTAGATCGAGCAGGCCGACAACTATTCTTTGATCGGGTTTATTGTTTTTTTCGTTTTCTTTTGTGAGTGCTTCGAGTTCGGCAAAGAAACTACGGCGATTGGGAAGTGAGGTGAGGGTGTCGCGGTTGGCAAGGCGTGAATTTTCGAGATTCATTTTTTCTAAATCAATGGCTTGCCTTACTAAGGTAACTTTTTGGCGCACGATGTTTTTGAATTTTTCATGCTGGCGGAATAGTAATATTAAGATTGCAATTGAAATGAGTAGGCTCGCAATCACACCAATACTGATGAATAAGAAGGTTTTTGATCGCTCTTGGCTTGCTATGCGTTTTGCATCTGCGGATTTACTTGAAGTATCATATTTGGTAATTAGCGAAGTGATGAGCGGGGAGAAATTGGCATAGATGACGCTTAGTTGTTTTTTCTCGGCATTAAAACTTAATTTGGTCTGGCTCCAATTTGAAAATTGTTGTTTGTATATAGCCAAGTTAGAAATTAAAATATTTTTATGGCTAGGTGATAAGTCGCTACTTTTTACAGCCAGAATGAAACTTTCGGTACGTTGTTCAAATTGATGTAAATAGGACTGCAATCCCCTAAGCATAAAGTCTTTTTCGTGGCGTCTTAGCATAAGCATTTCGACGTTAATGGCGTTTAATTGGTGGGTGCTGATAGCTTGATGCTCAAGAGCGATGAGTAAATTCTCAATAGAGTGAACAGCATCTCTTAAGTTTTTTTCTAGACCCATATTGTGGTTGATGCCAAGAGATTGGCGAATGGCTAGTGTTTTTTTGAATTGAATGCGGTGGTCATTGAGCCCCATTTCTATACGTAACAATTTTAGCTTATCTTTGGTAAGGCTGCTGTTTATTAGGACTTTAATATCGTTGAAAGACTCTTCGACTTGCACATAATATCTGTTAATGTATTTCTTTTGCATTCTATTGAAATAATCTTTTTCGTGGCGACGTAATTGTAGGCTACCTAAATTTAGTGTTTGTAATTGGCTGGCAAGTTTTGAAAAATCGACACTTTTTTGGGTTAGGCTCTCAATTTCGCTCTCTGCATTAAATGCGGCTGAACCGAGTGTTAGAACACTGAATACACCAAATGAGATGATGGCGATTACTTGAGATTTAACTGAGTAGCGATTGATGATTTTTTTAATTTGGCGCAACATTTATTATTCCGGGGGATGGTTGTAGGCAAATAGGATATATAGATATTAGTTGTATAATATTAATAAATGCCTACTAGACCTTGCAAGAAAGCGCGGAATACTTAAGAAAATAGAGTGAATGTGGGGGCAAAAAAAAGACCAGCTACCTAACAATGGGGGACAAGATTAGGTAGCCAGTATGGTTGATTATATAGCAAGTCGTAATTCATTTGTCTATTCGACTAAAGTATCGGAAAAGGCTATATACACTAATCACAAAGTCTAAGATTGTTGATAACTGTATACTTATCCGCTTAGCTTTAGGTTCTTTGATAAAGCTGAATTTTTTTGAATGAATAGTTGCGCATCACTTTGATTGAGAGGTTTACTGAAATAGTAGCCTTGGATATAACGACAACCCATTTTTTTAAGAGTGTCGAGTTGTTCTTTGGTTTCAACTCCCTCGACAATGCAATATAGACCTAAGTTATTGCACATATCTATGATGGTTTGCACGATGTTGCGGCTGTGGCTATCGGTTGCGATGTCGATGATGAAACTACGATCAATTTTGAGGCGGTCTAGCGGCATTTTCTGCACATAACTTAGGCTCGAATAGCCTGTGCCAAAATCATCTAATGCGATTTGTGCGCCTTGTAGCTTGAGCAGATTAAGCGCATCGTTTGCTTGTTCGAAATCGGTCATTACAGCGGTTTCTGTGACTTCGAACACAATGCGATTGCTCGGGAAATCTGATTTTTCGACCATGCTAATGAGGCTTAAAACGGTCTGTGGTGACGATAGATCGTAAATGGATAGGTTGAAAGACAGGTAATAACCCTCTGGCCAATGGCAGGCTGATTGCAAAGCCTTACCTAACAATATGGTTGTGAGCTTACCAATGCTGCCCATTTGCTCGGCGGAACGGATGAAAATATCGGGTCTGACATTACCTAAAATGGGGTTGTTCCACCTTGCTAAGGCCTCGAAACCTACGGTTTTTTGGATGTTGGTATCGACAATGGGTTGGAACATGACTGATAGCTCTTGCTCTAAATTGGCTTCGGCAAGTTGAACCTCTATGTTAGATACTTCGCGGATGATGGTTTCGTGTTCTTTAGAGAAAATTACTGGCTCGCCTTTGCTGTGCTGTTTTGAATAACACAGCGCATAATCTGCACGCTCGAACAATGATTGGGCATTGCTGGCCATTGATGGAAATTCGACAAATCCTACTGTGGCGGCAACTTTAACACTGCCTTCACGTAGATGGAAAACAGCACGCATAGCCTCGCAGATTTGATTGCCAATGGTGAGTATGTCTTTGACTTGAGCTGGGTTGGTGATGATAAGGCCAAATTCATCGCCACCTAAGCGCGCGAGGATGATGTCATCGCCCAGTACGTCTTTTAGCCTTTCGCTTGTGCGGATGAGAAGGTTATCGCCTGCGGGGTGGCCGAACACGTCATTAATGCGTTTGAAACCATCTAAATCTAACAAACCAACCACTAGTTTTTTGTCGGTATGGCCTTTATATGCCTTGGTTGTTGCTTCTAATTGAGCGAAGAAACTGCGGCGATTTGGTAGTGACGTTAGGGTGTCTTTATTGGCAAGGCGCACATTTTGTATGTTCATCTGCTCTAGTTTTTTGGCTTGCTCGATAAGTGAAGTTTTACTGCGTGATAAAACTGTGCGTTGGCGAATGAGGCTTTTGAAATTTTGGAATTGAAAAAACAGTAAATAGGTAATGCCTGCTGATACCAAAACAATATTTAGTGTTAAAGAGTTTAAAATAACATCGCCATATAGCAATGAATAGAGTGCGGTGGGCGCTAGAATTACGATTGATAGCGCAATGACTGATTGCAGCACATGCATAAGAAAGAAACTGCAGCAAATAAGTGAAATATAGAGGAAAAATGCGATGTGAATATTCATTGTTTGGATGTTGTAACTGAACAACATATGTGACCAAGCGATGAAAGCAGCGCCCAAAACAACCGCTAGTCTAGTGGTTTTGTTTAGGTTCTTAATGATTTGTTGGTCACTTATTTGTCTGTTGCCATTGCGGTATTGCTGATGTGACCGAAAGGCAAAAAACAAAGTGAGAGCACATGGTATGCCGAATAAACTAAGGTGGGGCACTTGGCCAATATATGGGTAGACCAATGTAAACATATTGATGACGAGGATGGCATACATGATAGGCACTTGCCGCGTAAGGGCGGTATGGCGTTCGCGATTCACCTCGAGTTCAGAGGTGTCAATTTTAAAAAAAGCTATAAATTTTGAGATGTATGACATGGAGCCTCTTGGATGTTTTGCTCTGGAAGGAGCGCATATCCAAGAATTATATACGTTTTGATTTAAATTTTAGTTAAAGGCCATTGAGGTGAAATAGACCTCAATGGCTTGTTATTTAAGGGGTATTTGCTATTTTAGTCGCAAACCCAGATTTGATTGTTTTTTGAACAAATTTAGTGGCGTAAATGCCTGCAACCATGGCGGCTGTGAAGATGAAAACTTGAGACATACCTGTGCCTAACGCAGGAATGGCGCCACCTGGACAGAAGCCTGCAATGCCCCAACCAATGCCAAATAAGGCAGAGCCACCTATTAAGTTGAAATCTATACTGGTTTTTGATGGTAGATCGAACTTAGCTTCGAGCAATGGGGCGGGTTTGGCGAGGATAAAGCGGTAGCCAATGAATGTGATGATGAGACCACCTGCCATAACAAAGGCGAGGCTTGCATCCCAATTGCCAGCAAAGTCGAAAAAATTAATAACTTTGGCGGGATTTGCCATGCCTGAAATTACAATGCCGATGCCAAAAATAAGGCCAATGATATAGGAGAGAACGAGTTTCATAATGTGGCTCCAATGACGTGATTGATGACGTAAACTGTGATGGCTGTGAACAGCATAAAGGTAATGGTGGCAAGGATTGAACGTGGCGAAATGCGAGCGACGCCGCAAATGCCATGACCAGAAGTACAGCCATTGCCCAAAGTAACGCCAATGCCGACAATAAACCCACCAAGGATAAGCATGTTATTGCTGACGGGAACTTGCACTACGGGCATTTGCCCCATGGTTGCATAATATATAAGGGGGGCACTAACCATGCCCGCAATCATAGCGGCGCGCCAGCTCCAATCGTGCAATGATGTTGGGGACATGAAGCCTGCTAAAATGCCTGTGGCGCCCATGATTTTACCCATAGTCCACATGAGTAGAATGGTGGCGAGGCCGATAAGTGCCCCGCCGCCCAATGATAAAAAGGGCGTGAAAGTGGTGTCCATATAAATACTCCTGACCAGCATCTAAATATTGAACGGTAATATTACATAATAAATTTATTTTACACAAGTAAATAGATTGTGAGAATATTCACATTATTTCACGTGAAATAAAAAGGGCAAAGAAAAAGGCCACCCAAAAGGATGGCCTTAAAATTGTGTATTCTGGAAAAGTTAAGCCGCAGCTACTTTTGCTAAGAAATCATTAACTGATGATTTAAGAACATCGACCTGCTCATTCATTTGAGTAGAAGCACTTGAAACATCGTTTGCAGATGAATTTGTTTCATCTATTGAAGAGGCGATGTTTTGAATGCTTGCAGCCATTTCTTGTGTGCCGCGAGTGGCTTCTGCTACATTGAGACTGATTTCATTAGTTGCGCTATTTTGCTCGGAAACAGATGAGCCAATGGCACTTGTATAATCATCAACTTCTAACATAATGCTGGTGATTTCTTTGATGCCATCCACAGCATCGCTAGTGGATGCTTGAATGTCTGAAACTTGAGCTGAGATTTCTTCGGTTGCTTTGGCAGTTTGATTGGCCAATGATTTAACCTCGGAAGCCACAACAGCAAAGCCTTTGCCCATTTCACCTGCGCGTGCAGCCTCGATGGTGGCGTTAAGTGCCAATAGGTTCGTTTGCTCTGCAATGTCTTGAATGAGAGACACAACATCACCAATTTTTTGGCTCTTATCAGCAAGACTAACAATTTGGTCGTTGGTGATTTGAGTGGTTTGCGATGCTTTGCGAACGATTGTGTTTGTTTGCTCAACTTGGCGCGTGATTTCGGAGATTGAAGAAGATAGTTCTTCGGCTGCGACGGCCACTGTACCTACGTTGTTTGAAGCTTCTTCTGAAGAGAATTTTGCCGCAGCTGCTTGCTCAGTTGTTGAATTTGAAATATTTGACAACGCATTGGCTGTTGTTTTCATATTGCTTGAATTTGTAGTTACATTTTCGAGGCCACTGGTAATGGTTGAACGGAAATCTGTAATCAACTGATCAATATAAGTTTGGCGCTCTTGGCTAGACTTACTGCTTTGATCTTTTTCTAGTTCAAGGGAGCTTTGCGCAATCGCGGATTGTCTAAAGCCTTCAACAGCGTTGGCCATAGCGCCAATTTCATCTTCGCGGTCTTGATTGCTGATTTCAGTTTCAGTATCACCCGCAGAGAGGTTTTCCATAGAATGAGTTAGATCACTGATAGGTTTTACAATTGAATTGATGATTCTATAAGCGACAGCCACAATGATTAGTAAAAGTAAAATACTGATAGCTAGTGAAGTTTGAAGATCTGCCCAGAAAGCTGCTACAACATCATCGGTATAAACGCCAGTACCTACAATGAAATCCCAAGGGGCGAAGCGTTGAACATATGAGATTTTATCGACAGGTGTTTCGCTGCCAGGTTTATCCCATTTGTAACCAATAAAGCCTGAACCGCTTGCTTGAACGACCTTAGTCATTTCTTGGAAAATATAAACGCCATCGGTATCTTGTAGACCTGATAGGTCTTTAGTTTCGAGCGAAGGTTTAACCGCATGCATGATCATTACATTGTTTGAATCGTTTACCCATAAATAGCCACTGCCGCCATAACGTTGTACGCGGATGACTTCTAAAGCGGTTGTTTTGGCTTCCTCTTCAGAAATCTCGCCAGCTTTGAACTTGTCATAATTGGCTTGGATGATTGACATAGATTGTTCGACAATAGGAACAAGTGCCTTTTTGTTGAAATCTTTACGGATATTATATTCGTTATAAAAACCATAACCGAGTGAAGTGAAGAAAACCAAGCTAAATAATATGAGGAGGCCATAGAGCTTTGACTTAACTGTTTTGAACATTGGGGAAACCTTTTCGTTTAATATTAGGTTTATAGTGAATTAAAATGGTAAATAAATCGTAATCATCTCATCCAATCGTATGAGTTTTAGAGGTATTACTGTTGAATACACCTAATTACTAGGTACAATTAAGTGTATTATCTAAATTACAACCGTTTTTACATTCTTTTGTTGCCCTAGGGTTAAACCATTGGCATTAAAGCAATTATTGTTTTTGATACATCCCGTAGTTTTAGGAAATGAACAATGCAAATAAAAATAATTGATAGACTATACATTTATAGCTTTTTGTAGGGTTGAGAGGGCTTTTAGCTGGCAGTTTACTGAATTAGAACTTGATTGTTTGAGAAAATCCTTTATATTAGAAAAAACTAATATAAAGGATTTGTTATGACTTTTAAAACAATTGCACTTGAAGAAGTGGGTGAAAACATACTTTTAGACGTGAGAGAATTGGGTGAATTTGAAGGTGGTTGTTTTGACAATGCCCAACATGTGCCTTTATCTAAGCTAAGCTTAACTGTAGACGTGATGCAGGATTTTGACAAAAGCCATACATATATTTTATATTGTGTAAGAGGTATGCGCGCGCGTAATGCGGCGCAAATCATGCGTGATGGCGGTTTTGAAAATGTATGTTTGCTTGACCGTGGTTATGCCTGATATTCGGCACGGGTTAGTTTGAAATATGGAATGTCTTCATTTTTATAGGTAATTGTGCCTTGGTCGAGCAAACCTGCTTTGACTAGGGACTTTTGCGAACCTATATTATCGGGGTGAGTTAGGGCGTTTATGGCATCTAATTTAGCCTCTTGAAAGCCGTATTTGATGAGCCTTGTTGCCACCTCGGCAGCAATGGCCTTGCCCCAATGAGCTTGTTTGAGCCAATAGCCAACTTCACCGCAGTTTTTGCTATCATCAGCACTGGTGGGTTTTAGTAGTGCCATGCCGACGCAGGTATCGGCTTCGTATACCATCCAATAGCCAAAACTAGCTGACTTGCAGATTTCTGTCATCCGAGATAGTTGTGCTGACATTTCATCGTTTGATAACGCATGTTCATAGACATATTTCTGAACATCTGCATCTTGCATCATCTCGGTCATATGTTGTTTAAACTCAGGGCTATCGACCCATGGCAAAAGAGTGAAACGTTCTGTGTGTAAAATGGGTTTGTTGGATTTTTTATGACGCGGGTTTTTGCGTTTAAAAAATGGCAAAGCCACGCCATCTTCAATAATATCTGCAATGCGCGTAAAGCCTATGTTGAGTAGGGATTTTTGCGAGGCGATATTTTCATTTTCGGTGGTTGCTACAATATGGGGCAAGTTTAATTGCTCGAAACCGTAATTGACAATATGATCGGCAACTTCGGCCGCGATGGCTTTTTGCCAATGTTTGGGCATCAGCCAATAGCCAACCTCATAAGGGTGTGGCTCATCATCTGGAGTGTATTTTAAAAACACTGTGCCGACGCAAGTTTCGTTATGACTAGCCATGTCATATATCATCCATATACCAAAACCGCGTTGTTGATTTGTTGCCGCCGCTAATGTGGGGATGATTTTATTTATTTGCTCATCGGTATAGGCTTTACCGTTTACATATTCTTGCACTTGCTCGGATTTCATCATCCAGACCATGGCTTGATTGTGATCTGGATTATTGCGCCATGGGATGAGGCGGAACCGCTCGGTGCTGATGGTTGGCTTGCTGCACGCCATATGGTGATGGTTGTCGATTTTGAAAAATGGTAAATCTAGATCATAGGCATTAATATTGCCTTGGCGGGTGAGCCCTGCTTTTTCGAGTGATTTTTGTGAGGCGATGTTATCTATGTGTGTGACGGCCACAACACAATTAAGATTAAGCTCGTCGAAGGCGTATTTTACCATGCGGGTGGCAACTTCGCCTGCGATGCCTTTGCCCCATGACGCTGGTTTTAGCCAATAACCAGTTTCGTAATATTGGGTTGGATTGGTTGAAGGCAGAGACTTGAGTAAACACATGCCAGCACAATCTGCACCATCGAAAATTAGCCACATGCCAAATTTATCGGTGCTGTTTTGCTTAATTTTTGCGAAACTTTCGGCAACCTCTTGGTCGGAATAAGCATGGCCACGGATGTATTTTTGTACTTTTTCACTTTGCATCATCTCAAGCAAATGGGCATTATGTTCTGATGAAAAATCATATGGAATAAGAGTGAAACGTTGAGTGTGTAAAATTGGCTTCATTATACATAGCCTTGGGATTTTAGGTTCTTAAGATGTGTGGCGCTGATCGGCAAAACATCATCATTACTTAATATAAGTGAGTTTTTGCGACCGTCTTTTTTATGAGTTTTAATGGCTGATTTTACCACCCAATGGGAGCGATGAATGATCATGCCTTCGATGTGGGATTCATCCAATTGTTTGATGGCATCGCTTAGTTTGTATAATATCAGCTTGTTTTCGGTTGTGGTTTGAATGCGTAGATAATGATCTTCTGACTTTATATATAACAAATCGCCGCTTATGTTTTTGAGGAAATGAGGGGACGGCGTTGCGGTTTTTGCGGCGGTTTTTTGACTTTTGATGATTTGAGAAATAATGAGATAAACCAAAATATAAACACACTGGCTTACAAAGAAAATTTGCAGCCATAAAGCACCAATGTGATCTAAGCTGATATGATTATCCATGAATATGAAGTTGATGAGGATGATGGCTAGCACTAGCGGGATGGTCATCAACAAACCACAAAGACTGCCGATATATATAAACGGCCATGTGAGGCGCGCTACAAAGAATTTTTCGAACTGAGCAAAGGCGACCCAGCTTGTGCAGCAGAGTGTGTACCAATAAGCAAATCTATAAAATAGATTAGTGATTTCTGAGGTATTATAGGGAGCGATTTGTGCCAGAATAAAGGAAATTACGCCTATAATGATATAGGGGAAACTATTGATTGATTTTAGTTTTTGAATGAGTTTATCTTGCATAGGCGCAGGATAAACAAAATTATTGGCTGCGACTAGTGGTTATTTGGTTTTGGGCATAGTCATTTTGCCATCTGTCATTTTATGGTCAGTCATTTTAGAGTGATCCATCTTAGAATGGTCCATTTTGGAGTGATCCATGTCTTTTTTCATTTCTGTGCCAAATTTAATCACATGGAATTTTGCGCCTAGGGTTGATTGATCATCAAAGGTTAATGTTACCTCGACCATATTGCCAACTGCGAAAGCTTGTTTATCGAGTTTAAACATCATCAAATGAAAGCTATGTGGGTTGAAGCTTAATGTGCCATTTGCAGGAATTTCAACACTGTCTTCTTTGCGCATTTTCATGATGCCATCCGTCATCGTATGGCTATGTAACTCGGTGGTTTTTGCCCCTGATGCGGTGGCAGAAATGATATTAATAGGTTTGCTTGTGTGATTTTGAATTTCGAAAAAAGCGCCTGCGACTTGATTGGGGGCAACGCGTAACCAACCATCACTGATGATGAGCTTATCCATAGCGGCTGCATAACTGGTAAAGGCTAGAAAGAAGATGCTGGCAAGGGCGATGATTTTTTTCATTTTGTCACTCGATATAAAGAAATTAGTCTATAAAAAATAAATTATAGGAAAGTTAAATTTATAATAGTAAAAAAGCATGATATAGACAATTTGTCGCAGAAATATGGATGGAAATAAACAATGCAGCAACGTAGAGATACTATAGGTGTTAAAATTGGCAATGTTATGGTTGGCGGTGGCGCCCCCGTTGTTGTGCAATCTATGACCAATACAGACACGGCTGACATTGAAGGCACTGTGAAACAAGTGATTGAACTTGCCAGAGCAGGTTCGGAACTTGTACGTGTGACTGTTGACCGTGATGAAGCGGCTGCTGCAATACCTCATATACGTGAAAAATTGGACAATGCAGGTTTTGATGTGCCGCTGATTGGTGATTTTCATTATATCGGGCATAAATTATTGACTGACCATCCTGCTTGTGCGGAAGCTTTGGGTAAATACCGAATCAACCCCGGTAATGTTGGATTTAAAAATCGCCGTGATACTCAATTTGGTTTGATGATTGAAACCGCGATTAAAAACGACAAACCTGTACGTATTGGCGTGAATATGGGGTCGCTTGACCAAGATTTACTGACCCGTTTGATGGGCGAAAATAATGCCTCTGCCAACCCAGTGCCGAATTTTGAGGTGGCGCGTGAGGCTATGGTGCAATCGGCTTTGGCCAGTGCCAAACGTGCCGAAGAAATTGGCCTGAGTGCTGACAAAATTATTATCTCGGGTAAGGTGAGTGTTGTACAGGAAATGGTGGCTGTGTATGAGACATTATCTGCGCGTTCTAACTATGCATTACATCTTGGTTTGACCGAGGCGGGCATGGGCTCGAAGGGAATTGTATATTCGGCTGCGGCATTGAGCTGTTTGATTCAGCAAGGCATTGGCGATACGATTAGGGTGTCTATTACCCCTGCACCTAACGCACCTAGAACCGAAGAAGTGCAAGTGGCACAAGAGATTTTGCAAGGCATGGGCGTACGCTCATTTATGCCAATGGTTGTGGCTTGCCCAGGTTGTGGCCGCACCACGAGTACGACTTTCCAAAGTTTGGCGGAAGACATTCAAGGTTATATTCGCGATAGATTACCGACTTGGAAAGATGAATATAGTGGGTTTGAAGACTTAACTCTGGCTGTGATGGGTTGCATTGTGAACGGCCCTGGTGAAAGCAAAAATGTGAATATTGGCATTAGCTTGCCAGGCACGGGCGAAAACCCAGCCGCACCGGTATTTATTGACGGTGTGAAAGCCATGACATTGCGCGGTGAAAACTTAAACGCTTTAATTTCTGAGTTTCAGGGCATTGTAGAGAATTATATTGAGACTCATTACGAGCGCAAATAATTAGCTTTTGCGGTTATTTAGCAGCTCGACCAGTTCGATAAGCATTTTAGCTTTGTCGCCAAATATTGCAAGCTCGGCTTTGGCTTTCTCGATGGTATCCAATGCGGCTTGTTGAGCGGCTTCTAGACCAATGAGTGAAATGAAGGTTTCTTTGCCCGCTTCATCATCTTTTTGCACACGTTTGCCAACTTCTTCCTCGGTGCCTGTGACGTCTAGGATGTCATCAGTGATTTGGAAGGCCAGACCAAAATGGGTGGCGTAGTTTTTAAGGGCTTGGATTTCTTGTGTATTGCCGCCGCCAATAATGCCGCCAGCTTCGCAGGCAAACTCAAATAATGCGCCTGTCTTTTTTTCTTGCAGTGAGATGATTTCTTCGAGGGTGAGGCTTTTCTTTTCGGCCTCGATGTCGTCCATCTGCCCGCCAATCATACCGAATCGGCCTGAGGCATTGGTTAGTTTTTGGACGAGTGTAACGCGGGTTTCAGCGGATAGGCTTTCATCTAAGCAAATAATTTCGGGTGCAAGCGATAAAAAAGCATCGCCAACTAATATGGCTGTAGCTTCGCCAAATTGAATGTGGCTGGTGGGTTGGCCACGGCGTAAATCATCATCATCCATCGCAGGTAAATCATCATGAATTAGAGATGAACAATGAATGAGTTCAAGCGCGACTGCGGTATCTAATGCTTTGTCGATATTATCGTCAAACAGCTGAGCGGCTGCTAAAATAAGGTAAGGACGCAAACGTTTGCCACCTGCAAGTGCGCCATAGCGCATGGCTTCCTCCAGTTGGTTTTGTTGGACTTGACCTGCTAATATTTCGGCGATTCGATCTTCGATGAGTTTTTGACTCTCGAGCAGTTGGCCGGATAAATTTGTAGCTGACAAGATAACTGAAGGCATAAGAAGTCCTAAATTTAAAGTTGATTGTGTTATTGCAGAAAATCAATTTGGGTGCAATAGTTGAAAAAACATATGAAAGATTAGCTGTCTGTGGCCTTGTTAGGGGCTAAGTGTGGAAATTATAGGCGGTTTTTTGTTGATTTTTAAACAAAAAGCTAGATTTTTTGGGAATTCGGAGTTATAACAGCGCCAATTATTGATGTTTGTCATTTGATATGGTTTATCTGTGATGACAATTTAACAGTTCGAATGCGAACATATCTGACCTTTATATCGGTATATCGGCAGATAATTTTTTGGAGTCATTAAAATGGCAGTACCTAAGTCGAAAATCACGCGCTCTCGCCGTGGCATGCGCCGTTCACACGATGCACTAAAAAACCCTACTTATATTGAAGATAAAGACAGTGGCGAATTACGCCGTCCACACCATATTGACCTGAAATCTGGCCAATATCGTGGTCGTCAAATTTTAGAAGCAGCTGACGAACTATAGTCGCTTATAAAATTGAGAATTGATTAAAAGATAGCTTCGGCTATCTTTTTTTTTTGACATTTATTATCTTTGAGATAGGGTTTTAAATAGCTATTTAACTTGGGTGAGGCGAAAATGAATTGGGTTGAATTATCGGCACTTGTATTGCCAACATTTGTAACATTTTTTGTGGTGATTGACCCGATTGGGTTGGTGCCATTTTATATGACGCTTACCGATGGTGAGAGTAAAAAATCGAAAGCGCGCATTGCACGTCGCTCGGTGCTGATTGCCACTGTGATTTTGACGATATTTGCTTTGGTTGGTAAAAGCTTTTTGGAAGCTTTGGGTATTGGTTTGCCAGCGTTTAGAATTGCGGGCGGTATGTTGCTGTTTTTAATTGCGGTGGAAATGCTGTTTGAAAAACGCACCGAAAGACGCAAGAAAAATGTTGATGGTGACGAAAACGAAGACGATGAAACAGGGTCTGAAGACGATGATGGTAACGATGTTGCTGTTTTCCCGTTGGCTGTGCCGTTTTTAGCGGGCCCTGGGTCTATGGCGACGATTATTCTTTTGATGAGTAAATATGAAGGCCAAATTGAAAAACAAATGGTTATTTATGGCGTGATGTTGTTTTGCTTGTTGGCTTGTTTTGTTATGTTTAAAATTAGTGGGCGGTTGGACAAAATTATCACCCCTAAAATGACCAAGGTGGCGACACGTTTGCTTGGTGTTTTATTGGCGGCGCTTTCGATTCAGTTTATTTTGTCTGGCTTGAAGCATAGTATATTATTCACCTGAATTGAATTTTTGAGGGACGATTATGACGAGAAATTTTCATGCGGCGGGAAGATCGGTCGCTTATAGCACCAAAGCTATGGTGGCAACATCGCACCCTTTGGCGAGTATGGCGGCTAAACAATGTTTAGAAAATGGCGGCAATGCGGTGGATGCTGCGGTGACAGCATCCGCTGTTTTATGTGTAGTTGAGCCGCAATCGACTGGCATTGGTGGTGATTGTTTTGCGCTGCTGAAAATGGGTGATAAGCCGATTGTTGGTTATAATGGCTCAGGGTTCGCAGGCAGTAAGGCCAATATTGACGAATTGTTGGCTCAGGGTTTAACCAAGATTGCATCTGACACTGCAAAGGCTGTGTCGGTACCTGGTGCGATTGATGCTTGGGATAGATTGTTAAATGATTTTGGCAGCATAAGCTTAGCTGATGCTTTAAAACCTGCGCAAAAGATAGCTGCTGAGGGATTTGTTGTTTTACCACGTGTGGCATTTGATTGGGCGAAAGCCGAAGATAAATTACGCCTGCAAGCAGGTGCGCAAAAGCATTTACTGGTTGATGGAAATGCGCCTAAAGAAGGCCATTTTATGAAATCGGAAGGTTTGGCGACAGCATTGCAAACCATTATTGAACAAGGCAGAGACGGTTTTTATAAGGGCGCTGTGGCACAAGAGATTATTGCTACATTGGACGCGCAAGACGGTTTGCTGACCATGGATGATTTGGCGGTTTATGAAGGTAAATATGTGACGCCTATTTGTGGGCATTATAAAGGCCATGACGTGTTTGAAATACCACCTAATGGGCATGGTGTAACCGCGCTTATATTGCTGAATATATTATCTAAATTCGAGATGTCGAGTTTTGCGGCTGATTCGGCTGAGCGGTACCATATACATTTGGAAGCAGCTCGTTTTGCTTATGCGTTGCGCGACAAATATGTGGCTGACCCCGATTTTGCGGATGTGCCTGTTGATGCCTTGTTGAGTGATGAAGTGGCTGAAATGATTGCCGCGCAAATGAGTGTTGAGAAAAAAGTAGATAAGCATATTATCCCGAACTTGCCCAAAACGGATACAATTACATTGTCTGTTGTTGATGGTGATGGTAATGCGATTAGCTTTATTAATTCTAACTTTGAATTATTTGGCACGGGCATTGTGACTGACAAATTTGGCATAGCTTTGCAATGCCGCGGAGCAGGATTTACGCTTGAGCGCGGACATCCAAACCAGATAGAACCACGCAAGCGGCCTTTGCATACGATTATCCCTGCCATGGTGGAAAAAGATGGCGAATTGGTGATGAGTTTTGGTGTGATGGGTGGGGCTTATCAGCCTTGCGGGCATGCGTTTTTCTTGAGCAATGTCATTGATTATGGCATGGACATTCAGGCGGCGATTGATTTTCCGAGAATATTTATGGATGATACGCGGCTTTCGGTTGAGCAGCCAATATCTGCCGATGTGCGTACGGCATTAGAAGCCAAAGGACATGAAGTTTTTGAAACTTCTATGCCGTGGGGTGGTGCGCAGGCGGTACAGATTTGCCGAAATGGCGAAGAAATGCTTTTAAAAGGGGCATCTGACCCTCGAAAAGACGGAATTGCCATTGGTCTGTAGTTGATTTTAAAAATTGGGATGATTTTATACAAGTCCCAGAATGGGACAATATTGTGCCAACATGTTCCATAAAGTTTAATTTGTTTTGAATTGAAACAAAATCTAATTGGACTTAAATTGACATATCCAGACGAGAATTGACAGTTTTCTGCGCTATCTCACTTGAATTTTTGTAAGATTTTTGCACTTGCCACGCTGGCTTGCGGCCAATGAAACCGCGTGATCTTTTGGTATTTGATTGGTCTATATATTGTGCCAAAAACGGGTTGTTACTATTTAACCTACGGTTGGTAAACCGTTTATATTCAGTGGTTTGCGTAGGGACTAATTGTTTGTCAATGGCAATAGGAGTCGCTGAATTTTGGGCATTGTTGGAATTTTCTTTGGGCTGATATTGGCCCGAAAAATTATCCGAATGACTGAAATTTAAATTTTGAATTTTTGTAATACGCATAACCAACACTCACTTATGATTTGCAAATTATATTGCAAAAAGAAGGCCAGTTTTAAGTTGGAGATGAGCCATGCAAAAGATTAAGGAAAATTAACCATGATGCGGCATTCAAATTATACTTTAGTATCGTTAAGTAGACGTTTGACCATATCTATCTAAATATATTGCCTATATTATATGCTTCTTAACTTTTGCCTGTAAAACTCTGATAACAGGGGGCTATTTTGGATTATATTGGTAGCGAGAATATGTCAGATATAAAAGTGGTAGCAGTGGACTTTAGAAACAGGCAGCAAAAGTCTGGTATTCTTACGCATGGTGGCCAAGCTAACCTTCAGCATAATAAGTATTTAGAAACCTCAGAGGTTTCGCAAATTGTATCGACATTGGGCGACATCACTTACTATTGGGACATAGCCTCGGGTGTGATTAATTATAGTGATAATGTTTCGCAAATTGCTGAACATATAGATATTGATAAAATTGTGACCACGATTGGTTTTGCGAATGTTATGGATTCGGAAAATGTGACAAACCGTTACCAAACTGTTTGCCATTCGTTAGAAAATGATTTTGGCAATGGCGTAGAATATGAAGTTGATTATCGGATTGTCGACTTAAATGATGAGCGCCACGGATATTGGATAGAAGATAAAGGTAAGTGGTTTGTTGGTGATAACGGCCTGCCTGAAACCGCTTGTGGTGTGATGCGCATTGTAAATAAGCGCCAAGACCAACAACAAGAATTAGCCTTATATGGCACGCATGATGTTTTAACAGGCTTTGTGAACCGCATTCAATTGCGGGAAAAATTAAATCAATCGGTTACCAAAATTAAAAACCGTGGCAAAGCGGGTGCTTTTTTATTGGTGGGAATTGACAATTTAGCCATGATAAATGAAGCCTATGGCATGGATGTTGCCGATGAAGTGATCGCCTTGGTTGCCAAGCGCATCCGTGGTTTGTTGCGCAAATCTGACGTGATTGGTAGATATTCGGGTAATAAGTTTGGCATTATTTTAAATAATTGCCCCGAAGATTCGATTTCGGTGGCTGCTGAGCGCGTGATTGAAGCCATTGGGCAGGATGTGATTAGAACTGAAGACGAAGCGGTGTCTGTGACGTTGTCAGCAGGTGGTGTGTCTATTCCTGTGCATTCAGTTGTGTCGCAAGACATTATGCAGTTTGCAGAAGAGACTTTGACATTATCCAAGCGCAAACCAGTTGAGAGCTTTTCAATTTATCAACCATCGGTTTTAAAAGATAATTACCGTAGGAAAAATATTGAAATTGCTAGTGAAATTGTCAGTGCTTTAAATGACCGTAGAGTGAAGTTGGTTTATCAACCGCTTGTGCATGCGGCGACGGGCGCCATTGAAAGCTACGAATGCTTGATTCGGATTATGGCTAAAAATGGTAATATGATTCCGAATGATCAGCTTATACCTGTTGCGGAACAGCTAAATTTAATGCGTTTGCTTGACCATAGAGTGCTTGAAATTGCCTTGCAAAAATTAGCAGATGAACCTGATTTGAATTTAGGCATTAACATTTCGGCAGGTACAATTGCGGATTCGAGATGGTTAGACTGTTTGACGGCAAGTGTAGGCTTAAGACCAGACATTGGCACGCGCTTAATCATAGAAATTACTGAAACTGCCTTAATAAGCGATTTAAAATATGCTTGTGATTTTGTAAAAAAATTACATAAATTGGGTTGTTTGGTGGCAATTGATGATTTTGGTTCTGGTTTTACCAGTTTTCAGAATTTAAAAATGTTAGATGTAGATATTGTGAAAATTGACGGCTCATTTGTCGAAAATATGCGCAATTGTGAAGATGACAAATTTTTTGTGAAAACCATGAATGATTTGGCAAAACATTTTAACATTAAAACGGTTGCTGAATGGGTTGAGCATGAAGAAGATGTAAAAACTCTCCACGAAATTGGCATTGATTATTTGCAAGGTTTTTATTTTGGTGCAGGCCAAGACGAGTTGCGCGACACTGATATATTAGGCGAAATATTTGTGAACACTGAAGGCGATGAAAAAGAACTATTTGCTAGTTGAATTGGTTTGCAAATGGTTTAGGTTGAGCTAAATAGTTTAACCGAGTTTGTGATGGCAGTTTCTAAAAATAAAGCAAATATAATTGGCCTTGGCGCCGTGGTTGTTTGGGCGTTATTGGCGCTGTTGACCGCTTATAATACATATATACCTGCATTCCAGCTATTGGGATTTAGCTTTATGACGGCCACTATTGTGGGCGTTGTTTACATGCTAATGGCGCGAGAAAGCTTTAGAATTTTCCTAGAATTAAAATGGTATGTATGGGCGCTTGGCGTGTCTGGCTTGTTTGGTTATCATCTATGTTATTTTTTAGCGTTACGATATGCACCGCCAATTGAAGCGAACCTGATTAATGCCTTATGGCCTTTGTTGATTGTGATGGGCTCGGTATTGGTTATGCGTGGTGATGGCGGCTTAAGATGGTGGCATGTGATTGGTGCATCGCTTGGTTTGGCTGGCGTGGTGAATGTGAGCCTTGGGGACGGATTAAGCGCATTTAATTGGGACTATTTATGGGGCTATGGCTTTGCCGTGGCATGCGCAATTATCTGGTCGAGTTATTCATTATTATCGCGGAAATTATCTGACGTGCCGACAGCTGCGGTAACGGGGTTTTGTTTTGTGACTTCGATTTTGGCATTTGCTTGCCATTTTACATTTGAAACGACGATTTGGCCTGACAGCAATTTTTTATGGCTGATGCTGGTATTAATTGGTTTGGGCCCTGTGGGTGGCGCGTTTTATCTTTGGGACTATGGCATGAAAAAAGGCGATATACGGGCTTTGGGCGCGGCATCCTATTTAGCGCCAATTTTTGCGACGGTATTTTTGGCAATAGCAGGCTTTGGCGAACTAACCTTGACCATAATTGTGAGCTGTTTCTTGGTGGTTGGTGGCGCAGTGCTTGCTAGTAAAGACTTGCTATTTAACAAAGATGAGAACTAGAAAACATCTTTTTTAGCGCGAAGCTCAACGAATACGTCCTCATCACTTGCGGTGTTTAGATTTAGGTTTTGCCTGATTTCGGCGCTATCTAACCGCAAGAAGGGGTTCGTTTGCAATTCATTGGCTAATAATATGGGTAGAGATGGTTTTCTGTCGATGCGTAATTTACCAACCTCGACCATACGGGCTTGTAGAGCGATGTTATTCGGTTCGATACTGAGGGCAAACTGGCCGTTTGCTGTGGTATATTCGTGCCCACAATAGAGCAAGGTATCGGCAGGTAATGCTTTGAGTTTTTCAACTGATGCGTATAGTTGGTGGGAACTGCCATCCAAAACACGGCCACAACCCAATGAGAAAATAACATCTGCGACAATGGCGATTTTTAGATCGGCAATGTAAAAACAGATATGATCGCTTTTATGGCCAGGCGTGTCGAAGATTTTAATGTCCATACCTAACAAATGAAGCGGCATGCTTTCATCTATTGGATTGTCCAAACAATCCAATTCGTGACTGTTGATTTTGGGGCCGTAGACTGTGCTGCCATATTTGGCTTTTAGGCTTTTAGCGCCTTGAATGTGATCAAAATGATAATGGGTGATGAGTATGTGATCTAGTGACCAACCTTTGGCATCTAGCACATTGGCAATGGCATCATGCTCGGGGGCATCAAACAAAATGGTTTGTCCCGATTGATCGTCATGTACTAGAATGGCGTAATTATCTGACAAACAAGGGATTTGAATGATTTGCATGTTTTTGGCTCTCACTGTTTAATTTAATATAATTATAACTATATTTGAACTATGTTAAAGGCTGAAACAAAATTATAAGGGCGTTTCATGGACATTGTGGATCTGCAAGATTTTTATAGTCAAGAATTGGGTGAGGTGGCACGACGTTTGATCACCAAATCTATTGGCGAAAGATGGCCAGATTTAACCGGCTATAATATGCTTGGTTTGGGTTTTGCAACGCCTTATTTACAGCCTTTTAAAGATGAAGCGGCATCTACATTTGCATTTATGCCTGCGCGTCAAGGTGTGATGCGTTGGCCTGACCACGAAAAAAACTGTGTGGCATTGACTGACAGTGCGACCTTGCCACTAGAAGACAGCAGCATTGACCGCATTTTAATTGTACATGGGCTTGAGATGAGCTATCGGCCACGTGATTATTTGCGTGAAATTTGGCGGGTATTAAAACCAGATGGCCGTGCGATATTTGTGGTGCCTAATAGATCGGGCATATGGGCGCGGATGGACAAAACACCATTTGGGCATGGTAGGCCGTTTAGCCAAACTCAAATGCTGCAATTGTTAAAAGACAATATGTTTTTGCCAATTGGTTGGTCTGGTGCATTATACATCCCACCGACCAAGCGCGATTATATTTTAAAATCGGCCTCGGCATTTGAAAAATTTGGCCTATGGGCGCGTGCGGGGCTTGGCGGCGTGACCATTATTGAAGCCACCAAACAAGTTTATGCGTTGCCACCGATGCAGGGGTTGCGCAAAAAGCAGCTTAAAGACATTATTGTGAATAGACGCGATTTTAATAGCCATAGCCGCGAACAATACGGCTGGAACGACTATGATTGCTAGTTTTTGGTGAGTAAGAAAATGGCTTGATCGCCAAATAAATTGTTAAGGCCTAGCCATTTTGGTAGTTTTAACTTTTGGCTGGCTTTGTTCAAGATTTTGGTTTCGACTATCTTTATATCCAAGTCCTCACAGAGATTTGAAAAATCTTTAATGGTGCAAAAATGGACATTGGGTGTTTCGTACCATGAATAATCTAGATTTTTAGTGACAGGCATTTGGCTTTTAAAGGCTAATGACGCAATGACCCGCCACTGGCCAAAGTTTGGAAATGATACGATGGCATGTTTGCCAATGCGCAACATTTCTTGCACCACCAAATCTGGCCGTTGGGTGGCTTGAATGGTTTTGCTGAGAATGACATAATCGAACGCATTATCTGGATAATATGCCAAATCTATATCGGCATTGCCTTGCATAACTGATAGGCCCTGAGCCACGCAGGTGTTGACATCTGCTTGATCGAGTTCCAAGCCACGGGCATCAATATTTTTGTTTTTTGTCAGTAGTTTTAACAATGTGCCGTCGCCGCAGCCAATATCCAATACGCGGCTGTTGGGGGCGATCATATCGGCAAGTAAAACCAGATCGAAGCGTTGGGAATCATGGTTCATGATGTGGCTCCTTGATGGCTGATATTATGTTTTTGGTCGGTTGAGTTTAGAAAACCTGACACGGCATTGAACATTTCGGTTTCGCGCAATAAAAATGCATCATGGCCGCTTGGAGAATCAATCTCGACATAGGATACATTGGCAGCCATGCGGTTTAGGGCTTGGGCGATGACTTTACTTTCGGCTGGTGGGAATAACCAATCGGTAGTGAATGAAATGAGGCAAAAACGTATGTCGGTTTTGGCGAACGCGTTCATGAGGCTGTTATCAAACTGTGCAGCAAGGTCGAAATAATCCATCGCGCGTGTGAGGTAGAGGTAGCTATTGGCATCGAAGCGATCGACAAAACTCATGCCTTGGTGGCGCAAATAACTCTCAATTTGGAAATCGGCATCAAAGCCAAAGCTGACTGCATCGCGATCTTGCAAATTGCGGCCAAATTTATTTTGCAGGCTTTTATCGGACATATATGTGATGTGCGCGGCCATACGCGCCACGGCAAGACCCTTTGTGGGTTGCTCATCATGTTCGTGATAATTGCCACCATGCCATTTTGGATCGGCCATGACGGCTTGTCTGCCGACCTCGTGAAAGGCAATGTTTTGCGACGAATGGTGAGAACCTGTGGCGATGGGAATGGCACTGAGTAGGCGATGTTTGTAATTTGCCGCCCAATCGAGCACCAACATGCCGCCCATAGAGCCGCCAATGACAGAAAATAGTTTTTCGATGCCGAAATGGTCGATCAGGTGGGTTTGGGCGCGCACCATATCGGAAATGGTGATGATGGGGAAAGTTAATCCGTAGATTTTGCCTGTTTCGGGGTTTATGGATGCGGGGCCAGTAGAGCCTAAGCAGCCGCCCAAAACATTGGCGCAAATGACGAAATATTTATCGGTGTCGATGGGTTTGCCCGCACCGACCATGTTTGACCACCAGCCATCTTTGTTGGTTATGGGGTTGGTGGAGGCTACATATTGATCGCCAGTTAGGGCGTGGCAAACCAAAACGGCGTTGCTTTTATCGGCATTTAATGTGCCATATGTATCGTATGAAAGTTGGAAATTTAGCGCAGATCCGCAATCCAACTTAAGGGGTTGGGTGGAGATGAAAATGTCTGAAACTAGGTTCATAATCTAACTGGCTATGTTGTTATTATTTTTACTACCATAGCTTTACTATGCCATGATTAAAATTCAAAATTTTTTATGATATATATAAGTTTTATTTAAGCATATATTGTTGCGGTTAAGTTTTGAAAGTGATAAAAATTGTTATAGATTGAGCTGAAAATAGAAAATACTGCCTTTATGACCGAAAAAAACGCAATATCATTGCCCGAAACGCGTAAAAAGATTGATGCCATTGATGGTGAAATTCATCAGCTTTTAATGTCGCGTGCTGAATTGGTGCAAAATGTGCAAAATGCCAAAGCCGCAGAAGGCCCGATTGTAAACGCCATGCATGCCGACCGCGAGATTGAAATGTTTAGGCGATTTAGTGCCAACCATAACGGTTGTTTGCCATTGGCCAGCCTACAGCGCATGTTTAGAGAAATGATTGCCACCTTTAGCCATTTGCAATGCCCCTTTAAAGTATATGTTTTAAAAGGTGAGCCACTGCACCGCGATACAGCGCGCTATTTTTATGGCACGGTGATTGAAATTGTGGAATGCGATACTGTGGCCGAAATGTTGGCGCGGATAGCTGCACCGACTAGTGACATTGTATTACTGCCTGCAGATGCTGAAAGCTTAAACAAGTTTTCTGAGATAGTGGGGCAGGGGTGCCATATTTTTGCGCGTTTGCCATTTTGGGATGATGGACAAGCTTACGGGCTTGAGCTGCCCGACATGTTTGTGCTTGGTCATGCACCTCTTAAAACGGTTGCGAATGATTTTACCGTGGTTTCAGTTAAGGTATCGGAAAGCCGTGCTTTGGAATTGCTTGGAGAAGCGGGATTTGAAGTCGTCGAACAAATTACCTACCAAAATACTTGTTACTGTGTGGTAAAAGCATTTGCCAATTTGGAAAGTGACTATTGGCGAAGCATAACAAAAATATTTGTAGAAAATGATATTGTGGTGGAATTCCTTGGCATTTATGGCAAGGTATAAGCAATTTTAGTGATTGAGTGAAGATGATGAGTGATTTAGACAAAGCACCTGTTCCTAAAGCAGGAATTATGGACATTAACGCCTATAAAGCAGGCGGTGGACAATTTGAAGGTGTTGAAAAACTATATCATCTTGCGTCTAATGAAACACCACATGGTGCCCCACAAGAAGCGCGTGACGCGGTGGTGAATTTAGCCAACAACATTCATGAATATCCTGATGCAGGATCGACCGTTTTGCGTGATGCGATTGCCAAAAAACACGGGCTTGATGCGGATAAACTAATTTGCAGCAACGGATCTGATGAATTGCTGACACTGATTGCCAATTGCTATATTGGCGAAGGTGATGAAGCGGTTATCAGTGAATTTGGGTTTTTGGTTTATAAAAATGTAATCCAAGCCAATGGCGGCAAAGTGGTTGTGGCAGATGAAATTGATTTTACCGTTGATGTAGACAACATGTTGGCATGTGTAACTGACAAAACCAAAGTTGTATTTTTGGCCAACCCAGGCAACCCTACTGGT
The DNA here is from genome assembly GCA_051531935.1 of Hyphomicrobiales bacterium. GTDB lineage: Bacteria > Pseudomonadota > Alphaproteobacteria > Rhizobiales > OSC116 > OCS116. The sequence goes on along the minus strand of JAOPTR010000001.1, from coordinate 322,477 downwards.
ACTTATATTAATGCTGCTGAATTGAACCGTTTACACAAGGGTTTGCGCTCTGACATTGTACTGGTTGTGGATAGCGCCTATGCCGAGTTTTGCTTGGAAGATGACTATAATGCAGGCGTTGATTTGGTGGAAGACAATGAAAACGTAATTATGACCCGTACATTTTCGAAATTATATGGGCTTGCGGCTTTGCGCGTGGGTTGGGGTTATATGTCAACGTCTATCGCAGGAGCGTTAAACCGCGTGCGTGGGCCATTTAATGTTAATGCGACAGCACAAGTGGCGGGAGCAGCGGCTATTGTAGCCGATGAATTTGTGAAAATGTCGCTTGCTCATAATACAAGATGGGCGGGTGTGATTAACCAACGTTTAAACGGCTTGGGCATTACGATTACGCCAACACATGCTAATTTTATGCTTATACATTTTGATGGTACTGGCAAAACGGCTGAAGAAGCTGACCGATATCTATGCTCTCGTGGCGTTGTATTGCGTAGACTTGAGGCTTACAATATTCCCAATGCGTTGAGATATACGATTGGAAGTGATGAAGCGAATGAATTGGTACTGTCACTGCTTGAAGACTTTTTAAAGTGACACTAAAGTAATTGTAAAAATATGAAAAATTTTAAATTTGAAACGATAGCCATAATTGGCCTTGGCCTATTGGGTAGCTCGCTCGCGCGGGTGATAAAACAGCGAGACATTGCCACAAATTTATATGGCTTTGATGCAAGCTCTGATGTGCGCAAACGCGCTGCCGAAATTACACTTTGTGATGTGATTTATGACGATGCTATAGACGCGGTGAAAAATGCTGACCTTGTGATTTTAGCTGTGCCTGTTGGTGTGAGTGGTGAGGTGGCGGCGACATTTTTAGACGCTATGAAACAAGGCGCTATATTGAGCGATGTGGGTTCGGTGAAGGCCGCTGTGATTGCCCAAATTGAGCCTTTGATTAAGCCTGAAATGGGCATTCATTTTATACCTGCCCATCCGATTGCGGGTACTGAACAATCGGGCCCTGATGCGGGTTTTGCGACTTTGTTTGACAAAAGATGGACAGTGATGACACCGCTTGCAGGCGTAGATGAAGCAAAGCTTGCAGACCTGAGAAGTTTTTGGGAGGCTTGCGGTAGTGATGTTGAAATTATGGACGCGGCTCATCATGATAAAGTGTTGGCGATTACATCGCACATTCCGCATTTGATTGCTTATAATATTGTTGGCACTGCGGCTGATGTTGAAGAAGTGACACAGAGTGAAGTGATTAAATATTCGGCTGGTGGTTTTAGAGATTTTACCCGTTTGGCGGCATCTAACCCCACTATGTGGCGTGATATTTTCTTGAATAATAAGGAAGCTACGCTTGAGATGTTGGGGCGGTTTACTGAGGATTTGGTTGCCTTGCAGCGGATTATTAGGTGGGGTGATGGCGATGCGTTATATGAAGTTTTTGACCGCACCCGCGACATAAGAAAAGCCTTGGTGGATGCGGGACAAGAAACCGCTAGACCAAACTTTGGACGTGATAAGGCCCCTGACGATGAGGGCAATAATGCTGATTGATTATACTGACATTGATGATTTGTGGGTATTTGGCTATGGCTCGCTAATGTGGCGACCTGGTTTTGAATATATAGAAAAAGCCCCTGCAAAATGTGTTGGATATAATAGAAGTTTTTGCATTTACTCGACCATTTACCGTGGTACGCCTGAAAGTGCAGGGTTGGTTTTGGGGCTTGATGAGGGTGGCGAAACCTACGGCATGGCATTTAGAATTGCGCCTGAAAATAAATCTGAAGTGATGGCATATTTGCGCGATCGTGAAATGATAAACAATGTTTATATTGAAGTGTTGCACCCGCTTGAAATTATGGGACATGGCACAATTAAGGCTGTGCATTATGTGGCGACACAAGGCCATGACCAATATGCGGGTGGGTTGAGCATGGCGGATCAGGCTGAAATTATTGCACGGGCATCTGGAAAAATGGGTTCGAATTGCGAATATTTATTTAACAGCCATGATACATTGGTTGGTTTAGAGATTTGGGATGAACAGCTTGCGAAATTAAGCGAGATGGTGAGGGAAATCCAAACATGAGCCATACATATATTGCGTTATTACGTGCCATTAATGTAGGTGGTAATAACATTTTAAAAATGGCTGATCTTAAGTTGATATGTGCTGATTTGGGTTTTGAAAATACCCGCACATATATACAAAGTGGCAATGTGGCATTTGAGAGTGATAGCACTGACAAAGCATCGCTTGGGCAAAAACTGAGCGATGCTATTGAAGTGAGCCATGGTTTTGCACCGCCTATATTTATGCTCGAAAAAAACGAGCTTACTGCGGCTTTGGATGCGCAAATTTTGACATTTGATGATGAGAAGTTTTTATCTTTTTATTTTTTAGAGCGGCCTGCTTTAGATGTTGATTTTGACAAAATTGATGAATTAAAGCTTGAAGATGATGCTTATAATTTAACTGATAAAGTATTTTATTTACACTGCCCTGCAGGGGTTGGACGCTCTAAATTGGCGGCTAAAGTTGATAGGTTATTGGGCGTGCAGACAACAGCGCGTAATTTACGCAGCGTGAAGAAAATAATTGAGCTTGCAGGTTAATTGCCTGTCGCAAGGTTATAAATTAGGTAGAGTGATATAAGCATTAGCAAGCTGCCCATGAAGCGGTTGAAAATGTTGAGGTGATTGGGGTTTTGCAGGAGATGCATCATTTTGCTACCCGTAAATGCCCAAACCGATACCGAAAACCCCGTAATGACAAAGAAGATAATGGCAAAAATAATGATTTGCTGAGTTTGGCCTGTGAGTGAGAATGCCGAAACAGATGCAATGCTGACGATCCACGATTTTGGGTTGAGCCATTGTAATATGGCGCCTTGGAAAAATCCTTGTTTTTCTTGCTGCTTTACATCTATTTTTGGTTTTGACGTTGCGATTTTATAACCAATATAGATTAGAAATGTTGCACCGCCATAGCCCATGCTTTGAATGATAAGGTTGTTTTGTAAATTGGCCTCACCAAACCCTAAATTAATACCTAAAAATAAAATTATGAAGGCACTAATGTTACCCAGAATAAACGGGATGCTTTTTAAATAGCCGTAATTGGCGCCTGTTGTGAGTGCCACAATATTGCCTGCACCCGGGGAGATGGACATTGTAAAGGCGAATATTGCCATGGATAGGTATAGCTGCATAAGGGGGCTTTCTGTTTTTTATAAGCATATTGGCAAACCGCAATAATTAAAATATAGTATAATCAGATTTTACAATTCGAAAAATTGATATAATGATTGATAATCTTAAGGCGCTGGCCATTTTTGCGACTGTGGTAGACAAAGGGAGTTTTAAAGCTGCTGCGCTTGGGCTGAATTTAGCGCCCTCTGTGGTGAGCCATCATGTTCGAAAATTGGAAGATAATTTGGGGGTGGCATTGCTTTATCGCTCGACTCGCAAATTATCGCTTACTCATGATGGTGAGGTGCTTTATTTATCTGCCAAAAACATGATGAGTGCCGTGGATAGCGGTATGGATAAATTGATGGGCTCGGGCGAGAAATTGGTAGGTGCGTTAAAAATAACCATGCCGTCTACATGTTCGGATAGTTATTTTTTGACAAAAATTGCTGATTTCAAGCATGCCCATCCTGCTGTGGATTTGGAGATTCAATTTACTGACATTCAACAGAATATCATTGCTGATGGTATTGATTTGGCCATTAGAATTGGTAACTTGCCCGACAGCCGATTGATGGTGAAGAAAATTGATGTGCTTGAGCCAATCTTAATGGCATCGCCAGATTATATTGCCACGCGGGGCGTGGATTTAGCGACTATAAAGCACCCAAAAGACTTTGAAGATTGGGACTTTATTGGCATTGCACAAAGGCCCATGAATAAGATTTTTATGCTGGATAATGATGAGGAATATGTGCTTGAATATAAGCCAAGCATTGTGGTTGATAACGTGGAGGCGGCTCAACATATGGCTTGTCAAGGACTCGGGATTGCCAGCCCTCCTGCGTTTTTGTTTGGTGATAGGCTCGACACTGGTGAATTGGTAAGTTTATTACCAAAGGGCAGAATGAAGCCTGTGCCAGTGCATGCCGTTTGGCCGCCCAATGCCCAAAAAAACAGCCTGACAAAAAGATTAGTGAATTTTATGCTCGAATGATTTTTGCAATAGCTCCCATAGATGTGAAGCAACTGGACCGAGGATTTTATATTTTAGGGCGTAGAAATCTATATCTATTTGATTGTCGTTACCTGTGGGGTTGATGGCGAATAGCTTTTTGTTTTTTAGATCATTTTCGACCATATGTTGAGGTAATTTACCCCAACCTAGATCGTTTAAAATCAATTGTTTTTTGGTTTCGAAATTATTGACATACCATTTCTTTTGACCATCTAGAACGCCAAATTCGAAGCCTTTTGTAAGGCTCCCTGAATCTTGCAGCATAATGAGACATTCGGATTTTATTTGATTTATTGAATCTAGCTTTGGGTGGCGGATGCAAAATTTTTCTGATGCTACATTGATGAGTGACTGGGTATTTAGAAATATATAGTCTGGTTGTTTGGTGGACATTAGCCCATTGTCGCGCGGGCTGATGGCGATGTCTACCTCGTCTTTATTGAGGGCTTCGTGCGCGCCTGAGAGGTTTTCTTGGCGGATGATGAGGTGAGTATTTGGGAATTTATGTTGGATTTCGGCAAATATTGGCGCTAGGTAGGACATTTTGAACACGCCGTCTATGGCAACGCTAATCTCCGATTCATTACCTGCCGAAAGGTGAGTGGTGACTTGTTTTAGGTTGTCGGCTTCGGTCAATATCCGTTTGGCATGGCTGTAAATTTGTTTGCCAGCTGATGTGAGTTTAAGCCGATATTCGCTGCGGTCTAAAATATTTAGCTGCATCTGGGCTTCGAGCTGTTTTAAGCCCTTGCTTATTGCGGGTTGGGTTTTGTTAAGTTTGAGGCTAGCAGCTTGCACGCTGCCTTCATCTATAACTGTGATGAGCATGAGCAGTTGATCTAATGTCATTAATATAACCAAAAGTTAAGTAGATTATCAATAAATATCAATATTATTTATGATGATAACTGATTATGTTGCGGCATTCAAGATGAGATTACAAAGAAAGATATAAAATGGAAAATGTAAAAAAATACGGTCTTATGGCCATTATGGGTCTGACAACTTTAGCATTTGTCGCTGCAGGTAGCATGAAATTATCAGGCGCCGAACAAATGCATGCATCATTTGCAATGATGGGCTTGCCTGCTTGGTTTGGCTATTTAATTGGCGCGGCTGAAGTGGCTGGCGGTATTGGCATTTGGGTGCGTAAAACAAGTTGGTTAGCTGCGGCTGGCCTTGTTGTTATTATGTTGGGCGCGATTTATTTTCATGTGACATACACTCCAATTGCAGCGGGAATACCTGCTTTGGTTTTAGGCATTTTTGCTGCCACTATATTTGTGGTGCGCCGTAAATAAGCTGCTTAATTTGGAGTTTAAAAAAGCGCTCAGAAATTGATTCTGGGCGCTTATTATTTTGTTTAGGTTGGATTACCAACTACCAATATTCTCATAATTTGCCCATTTTTCGGGCACTTCCATAGAGTCGCCGTTTTGTAGTATTTCGATTGAAATGCCATCAGGTGATTTTACGAAGGCCATATGACCATCTCTCGGGGGACGGAGGATTGTATGGCCTTCGGCTTCACATCTATCGCAAGTTTCCATGATGTTATTAACACCAATGGCAATGTGACCAAATGTTTTGCCATCACTATAGGCTTGTGTTTCATCCCAATTATGAGTGAGTTCGACTAGAAAATCGGATTTGCCATCGCCAATGAATATAAGTGAAAAACGACCACCCTCATTATCGTGACGTTTGACTTCTTTGAGGCCGAAAATTTCGTAAAATTTGAGTGATTTTTCGACGTCTAAGACGCGTACCATTAGGTGTAATAAATTCATGTTTATCCCCTTGAGTTAATTTGATGGATTATATTAACGTTATTCTGTAGGTTTTTGCAATCTATTTAATGTGTTTTCTAAGATCTTCAACAATGGAGATAGGCCTTTTGCATTGTTGGAAATTATAGTGATTTGATGGTTTGAAGCTGGGTGGTAACCTGTATATGCGCTCACGCCAACATCACGACCCTGTAGGAAATATTTTTCTGTATGTGCGTTGGTTTGGTTGATGTAAATGCCCAAGCCATAATGTTTTGAATTGTCTTTTGGGTCTCTTTTTACGTGGGGTTGGGTGATTGATATTATAGAGGATTGGCAGACTATATTGCCAGCCCAAAAGCTTTGCCATAATGTTGTGAGATCGGCAATATTGGTATATATGCCGCCATCGGATGCACCTATAAACGGTAAGGCGTTTTGATTTGTTTGGTGGTTGCCATTTGCGTTTTCTGTATAGCCAATGGCGGTGTTGGGTGGTAAACTACCAAAAGGGTAAAAACCTGTATTTTGCAAATTAAGTGGCGCGATGATTTCTGTTTGAATGACATTTGAAAATAGCTTGCCTGAGAGTGCTTCTAGCGCGATGCCAAGCAAGATATAACCGCTATTGTTATAATCGAATCTCTCGCCGGCTGGAAATTTTGACGGTTGATTTGGTAGGATGGGAATATAATCGGTGGGGCAACGTAATTTATGCCACGGAATTGACAAGTTGAAGGTGCCATCGGCTTTAATCAGGCTTTCATCATAATAATCTGGAATGCCTGATGTGTGGGTAAGCAGTTGTTTGAAGGTTGCTTGTTGGGCATAGGTGGGGAGATTTGTTGAAATGGCATCGCCGAGTGGCATATCGAGTGAAATGTTGCCCCGCTCAATATATTTAATGATGGCAAGAGATGTGAAAAACTTGGTGATAGAAGCCACGCCAAAGCTTGTATTGATGTTGTTTTGTTGTTGGGTGGCACGGTTTGAAAAGCCTTTGGCGAAATTGAAAATTTGCTCGCCATTTTGCGTTAGGCTTATAACGCCTGAAAAGCCCGTATCGGAGGTGGATTGATTTATGAGGGTATTGAGTTGTTGTAAATTCATGCTGCTAAGTTAAGCTATTGTTAGAATTAAACAAGGTGAAGCTTTAGAGGTGAGTGATGACGGCAGCATTTGAAATTGAGACTCATGGAATTGTGCTTGGCACTGAAAACTATGATGAGTGTGTGGAATTTTACCGCGATATTATTGGTTTGCCTGTTTGGTATGACAAGGGGCATTTGCTTTGCTTGCGCTTTGGAGACGGATATTTGATGATTGAAACAGGTGGTGATGCGCACTATGGCGCCAAACCAAACCGTTTGAACCCTACCATGTTGCGTTTTAATGTGGCAGATGTGAAAGCTTGTACTGACATTTTGGCAAAGCATGGTGTTGAAATTGAATATAAGAAATTTGAATGGGGTGAGGTGGCGACATTTTGTGACCCAGATGGCAATAAATGTGAGCTAAAAGATGCCGCTGACCCCTATTTTGTTTAGGCTAATGATTGCTCAATAAAAAGCCCCGCTCGGAATTTTGCGAGCAGGGCTTTTATTTGTCTATTTGTGTATTTGTGAATTACATGTCTGATTTAAGTAATTCTGTTGGGGTGTGATAATCGTATCCTAGATCATCGGCAACGGCTTTGTAGGTGATTTTGCCTTTGTAGACATTGAGGCCTGCGCGTAGATGGCCATCGTCTAATAGGGCTTGTTTATAGCCTTTGTCGGCCAATGTGAGGGCAAAACCTAATGTCGCATTGTTAAGCGCGAAAGTGGATGTACGTGCAACACCACCTGGCATGTTGGCAACACAATAATGCACAACATCATCGACAATATATGTTGGTTCAGCATGAGTTGTGGCTTTTGAAGTTTCAAAACAACCGCCTTGGTCAATTGCCACATCGACAAGCACGCTGCCATTGCGCATGCGGCTAATCATATCGCGTGTTACCAATTTTGGTGCTGCAGCGCCTGGAATTAGCACGGCGCCAATTACCACATCGGCATCTAAAACATATTGTTCTAGATTGTCATGTGTTGAGTAAATGCAGTTGATTGTGCCACGGAAAATATCGTCAAGCTCGCGCAAGCGATCTAGTGAACGATCTAATACTGAAACATTAGCGCCCATGCCTACAGCCATTTTAATGGCATTTGTACCCACAACACCGCCGCCAATAACGACAACATTTGCAGGAGCAACACCCGGTACGCCGCCGAGTAGCAAACCGTTACCATCTTGAGCTTTTTCGAGGCAATGTGCTGCGGCTTGGATGGACATACGGCCAGCCACTTCACTCATAGGCGCGAGTAGAGGCAATGTGCCATTACTTGCGGTTACAGTTTCATAAGCGATGGCAACACAACCAGATTCGACTAGTAATTTTGTTTGTTCTGGATCGGGTGCAAGATGTAAATAAGTATAAAGCAATTGGCCTGGACGAAGCATTTTACATTCGTTGGCTTGAGGTTCTTTAACTTTTACAATCATTTCGGCAGTGGCGAATATGTCTTCGGCATTGTCGATGATTTTTGCGCCAATGGCTTCATAATCGGCATCTGTAAAGCCAATGCCAATGCCTGCATTTGTTTGCACGATGACTTGATGACCGTGATTGATAAGCTCACGCACGCTGCCCGGAATAAGGCCAACACGATATTCGTGATTTTTGATTTCTTTAGGAACGCCAATTAACATTTTATTCTCCTTAATTATAAGACAGTATGAGTTTAGTTTAGTGATTTTTCGAGCTTTTCAACGCCATTAACAACGGCACTGATTAACTGATCAATTTCGGGTTTGGTGATGACGAAGCTTGGGCTGATGGCTATGGTATCTGCCGTTGGTAAGCCGCGTAACAACACTTTTTGTTTGCGAATTTCGGCCTGTAATTTTGTGGCCGCTTTGATTTTGGGATCGAAAAACTCTTTTGGCTGTTGGCTTTTGACAATTTGTAAGCCTGCAAGCAAGCCTGCGCCACGAATTTCGCCAATGAGCTCACTGCCTTGAAGGCGATTGCGCAATTCACGATGTAGATATTCGCCTTTTTCTTTAACGCCAGCAACCAAGCCTTCAGTCTCTAGAATCTCGATATTTTTAAGCGCGACTGCGCAGCCTGTTGGATGGCCGCCATAAGTGAAGCCATGGAAAAATGCGCCAAGCTGATCGGCTTCTTGCACCATGACATCCCAAACTTTTGGCCCAATGAACAAGGCTGATAATGGGAAATAACCAGAAGTTAGACCTTTGGCAGTGCTCATGAGGTCGGGTTTGAAATCATAATATTGATGGGCAAACCATTCGCCTGTACGGCCGTAACCTGTGATAACTTCATCGGCAACGAGCAATATATCGTGCTGATCGCATAATTTACGCAATGCTTGGAAATAACCAACGGGTGGGGTGATGACACCGCCTGCACCGTAGATTGGCTCTGCGAAAAACGCGGCAACATATTCGGCGCCACCTGCATCTTTAATGAGTGTTTCGATTTCGGCCATCATGCGGATTGTGAAATCGGCCTCGGTTTCATTTGGCAAGCCATCTTTATAAAAATGTGGTTTTGGCGCGCGCAAAATGCCTTCGATTGGCAGATCGAACGCTTTATGAAATGAAGTGATGCCTGTGAGACTAGCGGCTGCAACTGTTGTGCCATGATAGGCATTAACGCGGGCGATGATTTTTTTCTTATTTGGTTTGCCGCGTAGGTTGTTATAATGACGAATGAGTTTAAATGCAGTGTCGTTAGCGTCTGACCCTGACATGCCATAATGAATCCGCGAGAATACGCCCTTGGTGAGCTCTAGAAGCTTTTCGGACAATCTGATTTGTGGCTCGTTTGACGTGGAGGCAAAAGTTTGTGAATAGCCCAAATTTGTAGCGGCTTCTAACATGGTTTCGCCAAGTTCTTTACGGCCATAGCCGATGTTGACGCACCAAAGCCCTGCCATACCATCTAAAAACCGACCATCATTATGCGTATTAATATGCGCACCTTGACCATCTGTGAAAATTGTTGTGCCGTTATTTAGCACATCTGAAATTGATGAAGCCGGATGAAATATTGATTTTTTATTGATTTCGACTAGCTCTGCAAAATTATCTGCTGACATGATATACCTCCCAATTAAGTTGAGTATGGCAGGCTTTAACCCATTTTGTTTTTGAAGTTTAATTGAAATTCGACGTAGAATTGCTGATTTTACATCTAACAACAGAATATTCTGCTGTTGGTATGGGATAAGCTAATTATCAACAATATGGTGCTTAGAGGAAAGTATGAGGGAAATACAACAAGAATTATTAGCTTGGATTGATAGTCAGCAGGATTATATGCTGTCTAAAACAATTGACTGGTGCAATGTAAATACGGGTAGTGAAAACTATACTGGTTTGATGAGTTTTGCCGCCAAGTTAGAACAAGAATTTGCGGTTTTAGGTGAAGTAGAGCGGGTCGAATTACCTGAGCGTTTGGTCGTGGATGATAAAGGCAATGAGATAAAACATAAATCTGCGCCTTTGTTGCGGTTACACAAACCGCAAGCTGGCAAGCCTTCTATTTTATTGGTTGCGCATTATGACACTGTGTATGGCATTGATCATGAGTTTCAGGAATGTGAATTGCTTGGTGATAGATTAGGTGGCCCTGGAGTGGCTGACCTTAAAGGCGGCATGGTGGTGATGTTATATGCCTTACAAGCTTTGCAGAAATCTGGCCTTATGGATGAGGTTGGAATTGAGATTTTATTAAACCCAGATGAAGAGATTGGCTCGCCTGCCTCGGGAGCTTATTTAATTGAACGGGCGAAATACCATGATGTTGGGTTGATTTTTGAACCTGCCTTGGCGGATGGCACATTGGTTGGTGCGCGCAAGGGATCGGGTAACTTTACCATTAAGGTTGCGGGTAAGGCATCGCACGCAGGGCGCGACATTGAAGCGGGGCGCAATGCCTTGGTGATGTTGATGAAAATATTAACCGAAGTTGAAGCCTTGCACGGTGCACGTGATGAATTGACAGTGAATATTGCCCATATTAACGGTGGCGGAGCGCTTAACATGGTGCCACATATGGCGGTGGGGCGGTTTAACTGCCGCTTAAAAACCACTGATGACGCGGTTTGGTTGGAAGAGACTTTAACCGACATTGTGGCTAAATATGATGAGCAAGAAGGTTATAATGTTGAGCGGTTTGGCGGCATATCGCGCAACCCGAAACCTGCAACAGCTGCTAACTTAAACTTGCAAAATTTTATTGCTGAAACGGGTGCGATTTTGGGCATTGATGTGAGTTATAAACATACGGGCGGAGTTTGCGACGGCAATAACCTGATGCAATCTGGTTTGCCAAATGTTGACACATTGGGGGTGCGCGGTGCTAACATTCATTCTAGCGATGAATATATGGTGGTGAAAAGCCTTGCCGAACGCGCGCAATTTGTGGCGCTTATTTTAATGCGCATGGCCAAAGGTGAATTTGAATTTAAACGCGATGTGCCAAAACTTTAGAGGGTGAGATATGCAAATAGTAAGGCCTGTACAAACTGATGATTTAGAGCATTTAATGCAGCTTGCCAAAAAAACGGGTGGTGGCATGACAAGTATGCCTGCAGATTATGACTTGCTTGCCAAACGCATAGCCGACAGTGTGATGGCCTGTGAAAGTGATTTAACAGGTGATGATGGCGCGACGTATTTTATGGTTTTGGAAGATGTTGCAACGGGTGATCTGGTGGGTACAACCGCCATTTATACCAATGTAGGGCTAGATTTGCCATTCTACACATACAAAGTTTTGAAAGTGATGCAACGTTGCCCCGAGCTAAACCATGTGCAGGAAACTGAGCTTCTAACTTTGACGAATGATTATACGGGCACGACAGAAATTGGCTCTCTATTTTTACTGCCTGAATTTAGAATTAAGGGCAATGGGGCTTTGCTTTCGCGGGCGCGTTATATGTTAATGGGCAACCGACCTGAACGATTTGGCGAAAAAACCATTGCAGAAATGCGCGGTTTTAGAGACGAAAACGACCAATCTCCAGTGTGGGAGAATTTGGGCATTAAATTTTTTGGCATTGCGTTTGATGAAGCGGATATTATGTCAGGTATTTCGGATAAACGGTTTATTTCTGACCTGATGCCGAAATATCCGATTTATGTAGATTTGCTTTCTAAAGAAGCACAAGAAGCCATTGGACGGCCGTTTACTGCCAGTTTACCAGCCCTAAAAATGCTTGAAAAAGAGGGTTTTCGGTATAATAATTATGTCGATATTTTTGATGGTGGCCCAAGCGTTGAGGCTTATACAAGAGATATTTATACCATTAGGCAAACCCAAACTTATGTGATTTCGGGTTTTGAAGACCTGCCAGAAACCAAAAATAAAATGCTAATTTCGACCACGCGACTGATACGTTTTAAAGCGGGATTGGCCGATGTGAAAATGAATGGCAATGAAGTGATTGTGAGCCAAAAAATTGCCGACGCATTGGGTGTTGGCATTGGTGATGAATTAAAAATTGCACCTGGTCGGGTGGATAAAATTGGCCACGAACAAACAAGACGTTAATTGGTAGGAGTGGGTAAATGTTTGAAACTGATTGCTATATTAATGGCGAATGGACAAAAGGCGAGGGCGCTGAATTTAAATCTTGCGATCCCGCAACAGGCAGAGCAGTTTGGTTTGGAAAAGCTGCGAGTGAAGAACAAGTGACGTTAGCATGTGCAGCCGCAAAGAAGGCTCATAATGACTGGGCGGCTTTGGGATTTGAAAAGCGTACTGAGATTGTTCGCAAATTTAGAAGTTTGGTAGAAGAACATAAAGCCGAATTGGCCGAAATGATAAGCTGCGAAATGGGAAAAGCTTTATGGGATAGCCAAGGTGAAGTGGCAGCGATGATTGGCAAAATTGCACTAAGCGAAACGGCACATGCCAAGCGCACAGGCGAAAACCTTACCGAAGCGGCTGGCTTTAACAGTGTTTTGCGCCATAAAAGCCATGGTGTTGTGGCAGTTTTTGGCCCGTATAATTTCCCTTGTCATCTGCCAAATGGGCATATTGTACCTGCTTTATTGGCGGGCAATTGCGTATTGTTTAAACCAAGTGAAATTACGCCAAAAACAGGTGCATTTATGATGCATTTGTGGGATTTAGCAGGATTGCCCAAAGGCGTGATGAACTTATTGCAGGGCGAAAAGACGGTTGGCATTGCCTTGGCAAATGCAGATATTAACGGCCTGTTCTTTACCGGGTCATCAGCCACTGGCAAGTTATTACATAAGCAATTTGGTGGCAGACCTGAGGTGATGTTGGCGCTTGAAATGGGCGGTAATAACCCTCTGATTGTCAGTGAAGTGGCTGATATTGATGCGGCTTGTTATCATATTATTCAGAGTGCGTTTATTACATCTGGGCAACGTTGCACTTGCGCACGGCGGTTAATTTTAACGGGCGAGCATAGTGATTTATTGCTGAATTATTTGGTGGAAATGACCAAAGGTTTGCGTATTGGATTGTGGAATGATGAAAAGCAGCCATATATGGGGCCGCTGGTGAACGCTAAAGTGGCCGACGGATATTTGGACGCTTGTGATGATTTAGTAAAGCGCGGTGGCAAGCCATTGCTGATGCCTGAGAAATTGCGTGGCATTGATGCTTTGGTAACGCCCGCCATTATTGATGTGACAGGCGTGGATGGCATTGAAGATGAAGAGATTTTTGCACCATTATTACAAGTTTATATGGTGGATGATTTTGACGCTGCGATTGCACTGGCAAACGACACTAAGTATGGCCTATCGGCAGGTGTGATTTCGGACAATCGGACGCTTTATGAACGTTATTTAGCGCGAAGCGAAGCTGGAATTATTAACTTTAACCGCCAAACCACAGGCGCATCGGGCGCGGCACCATTTGGTGGGGTGGGTGCAAGTGGCAACCATAGACCAAGTGCGTTTTATGCTGCGGATTATTGTGCTTACCCAATTGCATCGGTTGAGGCCAATGAGGTGGTTGCACCTGCGGATTTTCCGATTGGGTTTGAAAAATAATGGGTTTGAGAAATAGTGGTTTTGAGAAGTGGTGGAATTAAAAAATGACATTTAAAGAATATAATTTTGATGGTTTGGTGGGGCTATCACACCATTATGGTGGGCATAGTTTTGGTAATGTGGCATCGAGTTCTAACTCTGCTGCGGTTTCCAACCCCAAACAAGCTGCATTGCAGGGGCTTGCAAAAGCCAAGGCATTGGCTGATATAGGGCGCGAAAATGGAATGTGGGGGCAGGGTATATTACCACCCCAAGAGCGACCATTTTTGCCGGCTTTGCGGAATTTGGGCTTTGCGGGTAGTGATGCCGAAATTATTACCCAAACTGCGTTGCATCACCCACAGATATTTGCCAAAAATTGCAGTGCAGCAAGTATGTGGACAGCCAATGCAGCCACGGTTTCGCCATCGTTAGACACGCTTGATGCTAAGTTGCATTTTACTGCGGCTAACTTGGTGGCCATGTATCATCGATCTATCGAGCATGAAACCACTGGAAATGTTTTAAAGGCTATATTTGCCGATGAAGCGCATTTTTCGCATCATGCGGCTTTACCACAAAATATGTTATTTGGTGATGAGGGCGCGGCCAATCATACGCGGTTTTACGATGATGTGAATCAACAAGGCGTTGAGTTTTTTGTTTATGGTGCTGAAGCCCTCGGCCAAGGTGTGAAGCCAAAGAATTTTCCTGCGCGGCAAACTTTGGAGGCATCGAGCATTATTGCGCGGCAACATGGTTTGAGTGCTGACAAAACTGTATTTGCGCAGCAGCACCCTGATGCGATTGACGCGGGGGTGTTTCATAATGATGTGATTGCTGTGGGGCATGGCAATTTTATGATGTGCCACGAATTGGCATTTTTAAACCCGAGCCAAACCTATGCAGACCTTGAAACGGCTTTGGGCGCTAAATTATTTGTGCATCAGGTGAGTGAAGAAGATTTGCCCATTGCTGATGTGGTTTCATCTTATTTATTCAACAGCCAAATTATTGGCAATGCGGCTGAAGGCATGACGATTATTGCCCCTGAAGAATGTGCAAATAACATACGCGTAAATGCTGTGATAGATAAGATTATTGCTGATAATGGCCCTGTTAACGCAGTGCGGTATTTTGATGTGAAGCAGAGCATGCAAAATGGTGGTGGCCCAGCCTGTTTGCGGTTGCGGGTTATGATGAATGATACCCAAGTGAACGCCATTGGCGCGAGGGTGTTTTTGGACGATGCATTATATGCCGATTTGGTGGCATGGGTGAATGCGCATTACCGCGACCAATTGGTGGTTGATGATATGGCTGACCCAAAATTCTACCAAGAATGTTGTATTGCGCTTGATGAATTGACCCAGATAATGCAACTTGGGAAAGTATATGATTTTCAAAAAAGCTAGAGGATAAATTATGGGCAGTAAAACAGCATTGGTAACAGGCGCGGCGCGTGGCATTGGGTTGGCAATTGCCAAACAATTTTTGGCGAATGGTTATAATGTCGCCCTTTTGGATGTAAGAGACGAAGAGCTAAAAGCCGCTATTGCTGAAATTGGCAAGCCTGCAGAAACTTTAGCTTTATTTTGTGATGTATCTAAACCTGATGAAGTTGCCCAAGCTATTGCCGACACGGTGGAAAAGTTTGGTGGCCTGAACGCATTGGTGAATAATGCAGGCACAGCGACCTTTAAACCAATACGTGAAACAAGCTTTGATGATTGGTCCTACATGTTGGGTGTTAATTTATCGGGCCCGTTTTTAACCGTGCAAGCCGCGACCGACCATTTGATAAAAGCTGGTGATGGGGCGGTGGTGAATATTACCTCTATCTCTGGATTTAGAGCCAGCACTTTACGTGTGGCTTATGGCGTGAGCAAAGCAGGCTTGGCACAATTGACCAAGCAACAAGCTGCTGAACTTGGCGAAGTGGGCATTCGAGTGAATGCAGTGGCGCCTGGCCCGATTGCAACCGCGATGTCTAAAAAGGTGCATAGTGATGAGATTAAAGCCGCTTACCATGATGCGATACCGTTAAACCGTTTTGGTACGGAAGATGAGATTGCCAACATGGTGCTGTTTTTATGCAGTGACAAAGCCACTTATATGACAGGGCAAGTGATTGCGGTTGATGGTGGATTTGAATCAACAGGTATTGGCCTGCCAGAATTGCGTAACTAAACAAACAAAAACCCCGCCACAAATAATATGGACGGGGTTTTGAGAGATAAGAATAAGGGGAGAAGATCCTTTATTCTTTGTCTGCTTTTTCTTGCTGAGATTTTTGATAATTTTGAAAATCAGCAAAGCTCGCTTCGTCTTTGGCTTGTTGTTGCCAAGTTGTATATTCGGCGAATTGTTGTTCTTCAGTTTTTACATCATCCGCTGCTTGTTTGGCTTTGGCATCGTTTTCTGCCTGTTTTTCGGCCTTATAAGCTTGGTATGCAGCGTTATCTGGGTTGTTACCGTTATGACTATTGCTAAAGTTTTCTTTTAAGCTTGAAAACTTTTCTTTGGCGATTGGCGAATACTCATTATATGTATTTTTAACTGTGCGGCCGATATTTACATCTTTACCGAGAACCAACCAAGCGGCTGTTGCCAAACCAACTGGAGGGGCGATGAAAAAGCCGCCGACCATAAATGCCACATTGGGCAGGTTCCAGTTGCTTTGTTTGTTGTTATTAGAGAAATTTTGTTTGTTTTGTGAGTTGCTCATGGGATGTTCCTTTTGTTTCCTTTTCGCTGTTACACTATGGAGATGGGAACTGTAAATGAATGTTCAAGAGGTAAATATAATTTATTTAAACGTTTGATCTAAAACAAAAAAACCCTGTCCACGGGAATAGACAGGGTCTTTATTGTTACGAATAGAGAGGGGGCACTATTCGCTATCTTTTACTTCTTTTGAAGTTTGTTCAGCAGATTTTGCAGCCGATTCTTGCACTTTCATGAATTGATCAAATTCGGCTTGATCTTTTGATTTTTGAAGATTGACTACAAATTCACTAAATTGAGTTTCTTCTTCTTTTAATTGCTCTTTACGGCGTTGCATTTCTTCTTCTAGAGCTGAGATGCTATCGGCTTTATATGAATCAAAAGCTGAATTGCCTGTGTGGCCATAATGACGTTTAGATTTAAATTGCTGCTTCATTGATGGTGATCCTGAGTTGAATTTGCTTTTGATTGTGCCGGCAATATCGACATTTTTGCCGATAACTAACCAAGCCAAAACGGCAAAGCCTACAGGTGGAAATAGCATGAAGCCACCTACCATGAATGCAACATTTGGCAGACGCCAATTGCTATTTGAGTTGCGACATTTATAATTGTTATATGATGTAGAATGGTTCATTTTTTTTCCTTTAAGTTCCTTTTCGCTGTTACCCTATAGAGATGGAGACCTATTGGATTATTACAAGATTATTTTTAAAATAATTCGTAATTTATCTCTAACTTATTGAAATATATAAAAATGAATATGCTAGGTCTTGAAATATAGGACAGGAGTGCTTACATATATATAGTAGGCGCAATGCTATCTTTATGGCAAAACCATAATTTTACTGCATATACTCTAAGAGTATGTAATATGAGCCTATATTATTTAATCTATAAAGGAGATTCTCATGGATGGTTTTACTATTTTTGTAATTGTACTGCTTGTTGTGGTGCTGATTGTTGTTTTACGTGCCGTACGGCTTGTGCCGCAAGGTTACCAATATACAGCTGAGAGATTTGGCCGGTATTTTAAAACTCTAAAACCAGGGCTTAATTTATTGATCCCTATTATTGATGGCATTGGCCATAAAGTGAATATGATGGAACGGGTATTTAATGTGCCATCACAAGAAGTGATTACCAAAGACAACGCTATGGTAGCGGTTGATGGTGTGACGTTTTTTCAAGTGCTAGACAGTGCGAAGGCTTCATATGCTGTGAATGATTTGGAAAATGCACTACTTAACCTAACCATGACGAACATTCGTAATGTAATGGGTAGTATGGATTTAGACGAATTACTCTCTAAACGTGACGAAATTAACATCAAGCTTTTAAGTGTGGTTGACCATGCCGCTGAAAGTTGGGGTGTAAAAGTAACGCGTATTGAGATTAAAGACATTTTACCACCTGCCGATTTGGTTGAATCTATGGGTCGTCAAATGAAGGCTGAACGTGATAAGCGTGCCAACATATTGGAAGCTGAAGGTTTAAAAGCTGCAGAAATTTTGCGCGCCGAGGGCGAACGGAATGCTGCTGTGCTTGAAGCTGAAGGCATGAAGGCTTCTGCATATTTGGAAGCTGAAGCGCGTGAGCGGTTGGCCCAAGCTGAAGCTAAAGCTGTGAAAATGGTTTCTGATTCAATTGCTGCTGGTGATGTGAACGCGATTAACTATTTTGTGGCTGAAAAATATGTTGGTGCTTTAAAAGAGATTGCCAAATCGCCTAACCAAAAAATCTTGATGATGCCAATGGAAACTTCTGGCGTGATTGGTTCAATTGCAGGTATTGCGGAGTTGACCAAAGATATTGGTAAGAAATAAAGAAAGGACAGAAAATGGACTTTACAAACTTACAGGGCATATTTAGCGAATGGGGGTGGCTGATTGCCGCCGCTGTTCTCATAGCCCTTGAGATATTAGCCCCTGGGGTGTTTTTCTTATTCTTTGCGTTTGCAGCTTTTATTGTGGCTGGTGTTGCTTTTATAGTGGATATCGGTTGGCAATTTGAAGTGTTACTATTTGCTATTATCGGATTTTTGAGCATGTATGCAGGGCGCAAATATTTTAAAAGTGAACAAGCCGTACACGAAGATAACCCAATTAATAACCCGATGATGGCGTTTATTGGTGATGTTGTTATCTTGCACACTGCCATAGAAAATGGCACGGGCAAAGCCAGAATTAAAGACAGTGTTTGGACTGTATTGGGTGCAGACGCTGCCGAGGGTTCTAAAGTAAAAATTACCGGCACTAACGGCCAGAAATTTACGGTTGAACCTGTTTGATATTGAAAGCTTTGACAAAAATAAAGCCGCATCCTTTGAATATAGGGGGTGCGGCTTTTTAATTTAGTTTCCGTTATAATGTTCAAACGGCATTGGTGGGGCCTCGGCCATAATGAGAATGCTCACCCGGCGGTTAGCAGCCAATAATGTATCACTTGGGAATAGTGGTTCGGTATCAGCTCGGCCTGAGACTTCGTAAAATTGCTCATGCGGCACGCCATTGGCGGACAATATACGCCGCACAATAGATGCACGATCTGATGACAATTCCCACTGACCATAGCCGCTATCATTACGCATTAATGCGCTGTCTGTATGACCTGTGATAGAAATACGGTTTGGCAGTTTGGACAAGATGGGTGCCATTTTAGCAATAAGCTTGCGTGTGCGGTTATATGGCTGTGCTGAACCAGTGCGGAACATAGAGCGGCCGTCTTCATCTATCAATTGAATGTTTAGGCCCTCGGGGCTTTCTTCCATTTGAATGTTATTTGAAACCTCTGCCAGCTCGGGCATTTCTTGCCATGCTTGGCGCAAAGAAGCAGCCGCCATTGCAAACTGGCGGGGGCGTTCGATGATTGTTTTTTCGATATCATGTGTATTGGCTTCAGCACCTTGTTTGCGCTTTAGCTTATGGTCTTCATCCATGAAATCGGTATCTTTTTCATTTTCGACGAGGGCAGGTTGGCGGGTATATTCATGCACAGGTGTGCCGTTAACCTCGATCATACCCGAGGTTTTTCGTTCATACTGCACGCCGAAGGCCTCTTTCATAGAGCCAGCAACCACTTGTAGTTTTTTATCATCTTGGATAGAGAATGAAATGATGAGCACGAAGAACACCACGAGCAAGCTCATTAAATCGGCAAATAGCACGATCCACTCTGGGGCGCCTTCTACAACTTTAATTTCGGCCATAATCTGGCTCCATAATTAGGTTTTAACTGCGGTTACGCGGCTTCTTCTTCATCATCGGGGCTTAAACCTGCACGCATTGGATATGGCAAATAAGCAGCTAAAGATTCTTTAATCAAATCTGGGCTTGTGTTTAACCGTATGGCAACAACGCCATCAATGACCAATGATTGGTTGGTTTCTTGAATTGCGAAATTGGCATCTAATTTATCGGCCACTGGTTGGCAAATCACGTTGGCAATCACCGCGCCATAAAGCGTTGTAAGTAGCGCAATCGCCATAGAAGGGCCAATTTTAGAAGGATCATCCATAGAACCCAACATGGCCACCAAACCAATCAGTGTACCAATCATACCAAACGCAGGTGCACTATCTGTAAGGGATTTGTAAAAACGCTGACCCTCGGCAATGCGGGTTAGATTTTGATCGCGTTCGCGTTCTAAATTATCACGGATATATGTATCGTCATAACCATCTGAAATATATTGAATGCCTTTTTTAAGGAACGGGTCTTCGACTTTAACTTCTTCCAAACCTAGAGGGCCACTTTTACGCATGATTTCTGATAGGCCAGTGATTTCGTCTAACATTTCGCGGGCGCTGACATTTTTATTAGTGAAGGCCATTTTAGAGCCAACGATAAGTGCGGAGCCAATGCCCTTTAAAGAAAACCGCATTAATGTAGTGGTGATAGCGCCACCAACCACGATGAGTGCTGACTGGGTGTCGCCAAATTGGCCAACACCGCCACCTAGTACCATGGCGATAACAATGAGCGCGAAAGCGGCTAACATGCCACCAATTGTTGCTAAATCCATTTCAATCCTCACTTACAAAAAACAAATAGTTCGGTTTATCTGGCTTATAAATGTAAATTTGTTTCCCTAAAGAATTGCTAATATTTTTGTTAAACTGCAATCTAAAAGAGAAAGTTGAACTTATGGTTTATCAATGGTTAAAAATAAAATGGTTTAGATGTTAATGAAATACAAAGCCAAATGGCGTGTTTTAGCCGATTAATTTGAAATGACTGTATTTATGTGAATGACATTAACTCGATTTTAACGCTGTTTCTTTACCCTAATAGAAAAATAAAGTCCTGCTATGCTTTGTGGTGGACCTGCTGGACATTCATTATACTATTGAGGTTATCAAGATTATGTTTGGATTAAAAATCTTAAAACTCTTAAAAATTAGCTTATTTGCGAGTACAACTATTGTTGGAATTATGGGCATGCAGCAAGCAGTAGCGGGAGATGTGTCTTATCCGCAACCTGAAGCGCCTCAATATCCTGCGCCTATCTTGCCACCTATTATGCCGCCTGTGCAAATGCAACAGCAAGCGCAGGTTCAATATCAAGCGCAAAGCCAAATGCAGGCGCAAAGCCAAGCAGAATTTATGGCTTCTATTGATATTGTTGCTACCTATAATAGATATGAAGTGAATAATGGCTCAACGACAACTACAAGCTCTGTAAGCTTTGTAGAGCTGCGCCCATTTATGTCTTATAATAGCCAGCAAGATGGAATTAGCTTTGGCGGTTCTCTTTTCTCTACACTTATATATGAATTTGGTGGCACATCTGCAGTTGGCCTTGGCCGCTCGGAAGTGGATTTTGTGGTTAAGCGCGAGGGTGATTTTGCGTTTGGCGTTACTGGTGGCTATAACGAAGCTAACTTTAACTCACAATCACCAAACCCTGCAACTTCGGGCTCTTATACAATTTTAGATGTTTCTGGATTTGGCGAAAAAAGAATGGGGCAATTTGGCCTATCTTTAACAGGTTCATACGTAAAAGAAACCTATGCTGCAACCGCACAAGTTGGTGGTGGTAGTGTGAGTGAAGCTGCTAAAGACAATAGCGTATATGGTGGTGCATTGCGCTTGAATTACCATATTGACCAATCACTTGCTGTGTTTGGTGAAGCTAGTCTGACACGCAAAAAATTCGTAATCACACCTACTCCTGATTTAAACGAAACAGCTTATGGCATTCGTGTTGGTGGTACATATAACTTTAGCGCTGAAGTTGCGGTTGAAGCTGCAGTTCAATATGGTTACCATGTTGTGGATTGTGGTTGTACAACCCAATCATATGGCGTTGACGCTAAATTAGTTGCAAGCATTGCGCAAAATATCTCGGGCTCAATATCTGCCGAGGGTGAAATTACCAAAAGCACACAAGCAGTTCTGGATTCTGAAAGTGTGAAACTTGGCGCTGAATTGAGCTTCCAAGCTGCTGCAAATGTAGGCCTTTCGACTTCTGTAGATTATGAATTAGCCCTATCTGGCCCTAATGAAGGCCAGAACATATCGGCCAACGCAAGCGCAACTTATGGCGTTACTGAAAATATAGACATATATGCAGGCGCTAATTACGGCTACCAAAAAGGCGCCGGCGCAGGATGGTCACGAGAAGTAGGGGCTTCATTAGGTGCCTCATTCCACTTCTAAAACTTCTAAAATGGCGTCGATCTTGGGCGTCTAAGGCATCGGGATGTACTATGCGTACATCCTCTCTGCCTTATCCTACAATATCTTAGCCATTTTGAAAGTTGCACCTAGTATGGTGTGGTGCCGATTTTGGACGTTTAGCGTAGTGGGATATACTATGCGCATATCCTCTACCACTTTATTCACTAACAAATTTGGTCGTTTTAAAGTCAGCATTTGTGCTGCTTTATATTTGGGGTTAGGTTTTTAGCAATTCTGGAATTGCAGCGCGGAATTCTTTGCCGATTTCTGGGTGTTCTAGCGCGTAGGATAGGTTTGCTGATAGGAAGCCTAATTTGCTACCGCAATCGAACAATTTACCTTTGATTTCTACACCTGAGAAATCTTGGAACTCTAGCAATTTAAGCATGGCATCGGTGAGTTGAATTTCGCCACCAGCGCCTTTATTTTGAGTGCCAAGCAGCATCATAATTTCGGGTTGAAGGATATAACGACCCATAATCATAAGGTTAGAAGGCGCATCTTCGATTTTTGGTTTTTCGACCATGTCGACAATTTTGGATTGACCGTTTGATAAATCGTTAATTTTAACCACACCATAGCTAGAAACATCTTCGCGTGGAACCTCGTAAACACCGATGACATTATTGCCATATTTTTCATATTGCTCGGTCATTTGTTTAAGCGCGCCAATTTTATGTTGCACCATCATATCGGGTAACAAAAGGGCAAATGGTTCTTTGCCTATCATATGACGGGCGCACCAAACAGCATGGCCTAAGCCCAATGGTTGTTGTTGGCGTGTGAAACTGGTTTGGCCTGCACTCGGTAAATCACTCTCAAGAATACTGATCTGATCGATCTTATTTTTTTCTTTGAGGATGTTCATTAGTTCATATTGACGATCAAAATGATCTTCAATCATATTTTTATTACGTCCAGTTATAAAGATAAAATGCTCTATGCCTGCTTCTTTTGCTTCTTCTACCGCATACTGAATAAGCGGTTTATCGACCACTGTCAGCATTTCTTTGGGCATTGCTTTAGTGGCGGGTAGGAAACGCGTTCCTAGGCCAGCGACAGGAAACACAGCTGTTTTTACAGGGTTTGCCATTATATTCTCCGAAAGTAATAATACAAAATATATATTTTAATTAACGATATATATATCGCATTTTGATATTAATTTATAAGAAATTGAATGTTTATTGTTAATGATAAGCTAACGAAAAGTTAATAAAGGAATGATGATGACAGTATTGGTAACTGGTGGAGCGGGTTATATTGGTAGTCATATGGTGCTTAATCTCGTTGATGCAGGCGAAAAAGTGGTGGTGATTGACAATTTAACCACGGGTAAGGACTGGACAATACATGATGATGCCGAACTGGTTGTTGGTGATGTTGAAAACATATCTTTAGTTGAAGATACCATTAAAAAATACGATGTAGACGCGGTGATTCATTTTGCAGGCTCTATTATTGTGCCTGAATCTGTTGAAGATCCTTTGAAATATTACAGTAATAATACGGCTAAAACCCGCAATTTGTTGGAAGCTGTTGTCAACGCTGGGGTGAAGCATTTTATTTTCTCTTCGACCGCTGCGGTTTATGGCGATGTGGTGGTGGATAGAGTGTTTGAAACCACTGAAAAAGACCCGATGTCGCCTTATGGCCGTTCTAAACTTATGACAGAGTGGATGCTACAAGACACGGCTTTTGCGCATGACTTCCATTATGTGGCGTTGCGTTATTTTAATGTGGCGGGTGCAGACCCTAAAGGCCGCACAGGGCAATCGACCCCTAATGCCACCCATTTAATTAAGGTAGCAAATCAAGTGGCTTTGGGTGACAGAGACCATATGGAAATTTACGGCACTGATTATGAAACACGTGATGGAACGTGTATCCGTGATTATATTCATGTATCTGATTTAACCAAAGCGCATTATTTGGCGTTGCAATATTTACGTGCAGGTGGCGAATCTGACATTATGAATTGCGGTTATGGCGATGGGTTTACGGTTCGCGAAGTGTTATCGGCTGTTAAGAAAGTTTCTGACGTTGACTTTGATGTGCGTGAAGTGGCGCGCCGTGCGGGTGACCCACCTGTTGTTGTGGCAAATTCTGACCGTGCAAAAAGCAAATTAAATTGGACACCTGATTATAATGATTTAGAACTAATTGTGAAAAATGCGTTTGACTGGGAAAAATATTTAAAAACCCGTAACAGATAGCTTGAATGGTAAGTGAATGAATTTTCGGCATATTGTAAAATTATTGGGCTTGTTGGTTTTGTCAATTATAGAGCCATTGATGGTATATGCCGAAGAACCGCCAACTGCATCTGACCAAATTAAAATTGGCGTTGTTGGTGATGTGATGGCGCAGGGTGTTGCGCAGGCACTGATGCGGCAACTGAAAATTATGGGTAATGACCAATTGGTGCCACATAATTTTGCCAAAGGGTCATCTGGTTTTGTGCGTAATGATTATTATGATTGGAATGCAGCTCTGCCGCCAATCTTGGATGCCAATAAGCTTGACTATATGCTTATATTTATGGGGTCTAATGACCGCCAATCTATACGGATTAAGGGCAAGAGCCATAAAGCCAAAACGCCAATTTGGCGCGAGGAGTATGTGCATCGCATCAATAGCTTTTTAGATGTTATTAAACAAAGTGGTGTGAAAACCATTTGGCTAGGGCAGCCTATATCGCGCGGGCGGAGTTTCTCGAACGATATGGCATTGTTTAATGAAATATACCGACAACAGGTCGAAAGCCACGACGGAACTTATTTTGATGTCTGGGCGCTTTTTGCCGATGAAAACGGTAAATATAGCCGACGCGGGGCGGATGTTTCGGGGCAAATAAAAACGCTTCGTTCATCGAGCGGTATTCATTTTACCAAGAACGGCTATGATAAATTGGCATTTCAGATTATCGAATTAATTGATAAGTTGGAGAATGGCGAGGGTGTATCTGCTGGTTCAGAAGAAGGTGAACTGGTTGATGATGAGATATATGACCTATCAGAAAATACTGGTGCTGATACAATTATAATTGGTCGGCGAGATGTTGCTGACCCTTTGGTGCTTGAAAGACTAGCGCCAATACCAAATGTATTTTCGAATGACAGTGAAGCGATTAGTGATAATGACAACAAGGCTGAAATCCGCCTTTTAACTGAGTTTGACCTTAATTTGCCGTTGTGGAAAAACGTATTGGAAATGGGATATATTGTCGATTCTGAATTTGGCCGAAGCGATGATTTTTCTTGGCCAAGAAATTAATTAATTTATATAATTCAATGGGTTGTCTATAGCTTGCGAATTTGGCTCACGAAACCGTGTTTGAAATGTGAATCCTGTTGCCATTTTTGTGATTTGCAAGTGAGTGCCGAATAATTCAAATTTGTCTCAAGCAATCAAACGAACCGATTGTTAAATTAACTTCTGGAGAGAAAACATGAAAACAATTAACCCTTCTAAACTTGTAATTGCTGGTGCAATCGCTGCTGCTGTATCTACTTTCGCTATGGCGACACCTGTTTTGGCTGCTGACATGGAAAAATGTTATGGCGTTGCAAAAGCTGGTGAAAATGATTGTAAAGCTGGTGCAGGTACATCTTGCCAAGGTACTTCGACTGTTGATTATCAAGGTAATGCATGGAAAAACGTTCCTGCTGGTTCTTGCGAAGGCATTGAAAACCCAGACGGCAGCAAAGGCAGCCTAAAAGAAGTTATGATGGCGAAATAAATATAATCTGTGTTGAACAGATGATTATTTTGTGAATTATCCGCAACCCATCCACGCCCCTTGAATTTAGGTTGATGTGGGTGGGTTGTTTTTTGATTAACACTTGTTATGCTGAATTTATAGGAGAGGCGAATGGCAAATTTTGAACATCAGGGCATCCCTCAGAGCGCAGGTGTAGGCTTAAAGGCTCAACATTATCAAAATATATTGGATGAAAAGCCTCAACTTGGTTGGTTTGAAGTTCATCCCGAAAATTACATGGGGGCTGGCGGCCCACCACATAAATATTTAACCGCCATACGCGAATTATACCCATTGTCCTTACATGGTGTTGGCATGTCACTCGGCTCGCCTGTTGAGCGGCTGAATGGTGAGCATTTGGCGCGGTTTAAGACATTGGTTGATAGATATGAACCTGGGCTTATTTCGGAGCATTTGGCGTGGAGTACCCATGAAGGTGTATTTTATAACGATTTATTGCCACTGCCATATACTGATGAAACACTTAACCACGTGGCAAACCATGTGAGTGAAATGCAAGACTATATGGGACGGCAGGTTTTGATAGAAAACCCATCGACCTATTTAGCTTATGATAACAGCCCCTTGGCTGAAACAGATTTTTTACGCCAATTGGCTAAAAAAACAGGCTGTGGTTTGTTGTTAGATGTGAATAATATTTTTGTTTCTGCAAATAATCAGGGTTATGATCCTTATGACTATTTGGCTGCATACCCAGTTGAATTTGTAGGTGAAATACACCTTGGCGGACACAGCGCCGAAATGGTTGAAGAAGACGATAAAAGCATTAGTAAGTTGCTGATTGATGACCATGCAAGTGCGGTGACAGATGATGTTTGGGGCATATATAATAAATTAATCAGTATGATTGGCGCCAAACCTAGTTTGATGGAGTGGGATGGCGACATTCCCGATTGGAAAACACTTTATGCAGAAGCGCAAACTGCCGACAAATTTATGGCAGAATTGAAAATGCAGGAACCTGCATAATGGACGATTTTGCAACATTACATAAGAAATTTACAGGCGCATTGCTAAAGCCACAAGCTGAAATTCCATCAGGATTGGTGGCGGTTAAAGCACCTAACATTCAAAAACGTTTTGGGGTTTACCGCAATAATGTGATGGCGAGTTTGATCGAGGCTTTGAAGGCCAATTTCCCGATTGTTTATGATTTGGTGGGGTTGGACTTTTTCAACTCTATGACCGTGGCATATATAAGCGATCATCCGCCTGTGATACCGATGTTATTCAAATATGGTGAGGAATTTCCAGATTTTATAGCTGATTTTCCTTCGGTTTCGACAATCCCTTATCTTTCGGATGTTGCGCGTTTGGAGAATAATTGGCGTGCTGCTTACCATGCGCAAGAAAAAGCGCCACTTGATGTGGCTGCTGTGCAAGCTGTACCGCCTGAAAATCAGATGGATTTGATTTTTAAAATTCATCCATCAGCCTCTATTTTAAAATCAGGTTGGCCAATATATTCTATATGGCATGGCCATGAAACCGGTGACATGAGCGGTATTGATTTGAATGAAAATGAGAATATTGTGATTTGCCGCCCGCATGTGGATGTATTGTTGGCAAAGTTAGACAATGTAGGTTGCGTGTTTTTTAGACAAATTATGAACGGGCAAACATTAGGCGAAGCTTATGCAAGTGCAGCCGAATTTGATGAGAATTTTGACTTGAGCTACAGTTTTGGGCAGCTATTTGCCATGGGCTTAGTGGTTGGCATAGAATTAAAAAACAATTAGGAGACTGTTAGATGGAAAAATTAGTAAATTTAGTGGAATGGGCAGTTGGGTTATTGGCTAAATTTCCACATGTGATTTTGGCAACAATGGCGCGGGCTTTTGTTGGGTTGCAATTTTACAGATCAGGGGTGTTGAAGTTTGATGGTTGGTTTAACCTCAGTGATACCACAATATATTTATTCACTGAAGAATTTGCGGGCGTGCCACTGCCGCCAATTATTGGTGCACATATGGCGGCTTATGCTGAGGTGACATTTGGCTTGTTTTTATTGATTGGTTTTGCATCACGCTTTAGTGCCTTAGGGTTGCTAACGATGACTGCGGTGATCGAGATATTTGTATATCCTGAAGCATATATTTTGCACGGTTTATGGGCAGTGTCGCTGCTTTATGTCATTAAATATGGCCCTTGCATGATATCGGTCGATTATTTTGTGAAAAAGAAATTTGGAAGCAAGTAAGACTTTCCATTATGAGAAAAGCTATTAAACTCCTTTAAGAAATTAAGGGAGTTTTTTTATGTCTATTGATCACAAACAAATTAAGAAATATGGGTTTTGGGAATCTGACTTATCGGCCGAAAAAGTGGCGGGTAAAGCTTTGCGGTTTGGCGCACTAGAGACATTAAACGGCGATATATATTGGAGTGAAAGCCGCCCTGATGAAGCAGGACGAAGCGTGATTGTGAAACGCGCTACTGATGGCACATTAAAAGACATTATTAAGGCGCCCTTTAGCGCATCATCACGTGTGCATGAATATGGGGGTGGTGAATTTGGTTTGGGAGCGCAAGCTTTAGTATTTGTGAATGGCACTGATCAAGACTTATATAAAGTCGACTTGAACGGTGATACTGACCCGATTAGATTAACCGATATCGAAAATATGCGCTTTGCTGACATTCAGGTTTTTGGCGATGAAATTGTAGCTGTTGCAGAATATCATGGCGTGGATAATGCCGACAATATGCCCGATAATTTTATGGTGAGGTTGAGCTTAAACGCGCAAGCTAGCCATGAAGTGGAGGTAATCGCATCGCCTAAAAATAGTGGTGGGCGCGATTTTTATGCTTACCCACGGATAAGCCCATGTCAAAAGAAAATTATATATACAACTTGGGATTTACCTCATATGCCGTGGCAATGTGCCGAATTATATATGGCCGACATAAATGAGAATGGCATTGAGAATGCTAAATTGATTGCTGGCGGTGGTGATGAAGCGGTGTTTGCACCCATTTGGCATACTGAAGGTGGCGCGCATAATGGCGCTGCATATTTTATTGCTGATGGCACGGGCATTGGCAACTTATATGATGTGCAAAATGGTGTGGTGAATAATTTAATGCCTATTAATGCCGAATGTGGCCACCCCAATTGGGTGTTTAACATGAAGTCTTATGATGTTTTGGACAATGGACTGATTGTAATGCGCATTATTGAAGCGGGGGTGTTTAAGCTTGTGGTGGTTGAACCATGGAGCCAAAATGTCCGCTATATTGAAACTGATCTTGTTCATATTGAAAAAATTAGCGCTCATGGCAACCATGTGGTGATGTGTGCGGCAAACGACCAACAGGCACAAATGTTGGTGACGCTTGATATTGATAGCGGCAAGTATGAAGTCATTCGCCAAAGTAGCCAAGTGGCTATGGCGGCTGAAGATATTTCTAAAGGCGAAATATTTAAATATATGGTTGGTGATGAAGAGGCTTGGGCAATTTATTACCCGCCTGCTAATGGCGAATTTGCAGCTAAAGACGGCGAGCTGCCACCTATTTTGGTAAAAGCCCATGGCGGCCCGACCAGTTTGGCGGGGCGTGGGTTTAGTTTAAAATACCATTATTGGACACATAGAGGTTTTGCGATTGTCGATTTGGATTATCGCGGTAGTTTTGGATATGGCCGCGAATATATGAAAAAACTTGATGGCAATTGGGGCATAACAGATGTTGAAGATGCTGTGGCTGCAGTTAAACATTTAGCTTTGCAAGGCAAGGCCAATGACAAGCAGGCGTTTATATCTGGCGGTAGTGCTGGTGGGTTTACCGTTTTGATGGCGCTGGCCACAACCGATGATTTTTTAGCAGGTACTAGTTATTATGGTGTGGCAGATTTGGGCGGTCTGGCTAAGGCCACTCATAAATTTGAGTTGAAATATATGGATGAACTTGTGGGATTGCCCGCAGGTGCAAGTGAGACCGAAGCTGAGGCTTATTTTTTAAGCCGCTCGCCATTGTCTAAACTGGATGATTATAACAGCCCGACATTATTTTTGCAGGGTTTGGATGATAAAGTGGTGCCGCCTGAACAAAGTAAAGCCATGTATGACGTTTTGAAAGCCAAAAATGTGCGTACAGAATTGATTAATTTTGAAGGCGAAGGACATGGCTTTAAGCAGGCTGAAAATAATATAACTAGCTTGGAAACAGAATTGAAATTTTATCAAGACTTAATGTAGCGAGATTTTATGTAAAAAGACCGCGTCACTCGATGCGAATCGGAAAGTGCGCGGCCTTAACTTGTCAGCCCCAAAAGAGGGAGGAAAAGGGCTGAAAGGGAGAGAGTAACTTATGTCACTTATGCGGTGATAAGTTTTTCGGTTTTTTTGCTTTTCACGCCAATGGGAATGGAGCGTGGTTTTTTAGCTTCAGGCACTTCGCGTTTAAGCTCTATATGAAGTAAGCCATTTTCCAAATCAGCGCCGCTAACAAAGACATAGTCATCAAGCTCAAATTTACGTTCGAAATTGCGGGTGGCAATGCCACGGTGTAGATATTCGATTTCTTCATCTTTAGCAACCTTTTGACCTGAAATGCTGAGTGCATTTCCTTCAATTTCAACGTTTAATTCTTCATCGGTAAAACCAGCAACGGCCATCGAGATGCGATATTCATCTTCATTAATGCGCTCTATATTATAGGGCGGATAGGCAGGGCTGTTGTTTTCGCCGACTGATAGCTCGTCGAATAACGAAGCGAGGCGATCAAAACCTACAGTGGTTTTGTAAAGGGGTGTAAAATCAAAATGACGCATTTTGTCTCCTAATAAGCAAGATTGGTGAACCACCCAATTGGCATGGTTCGTTGGTGTCAATTATAAGTTAAATATATGTTCGCTAGAATTGATTACAAGGGAGGGGCGTTAAAAAACTTATTCACATTATGAACGGGAGATGAACGAACGGTTGGGATTAGGTTCAGGTTGGGTGATCTATAACTTGAATCAAGGTTGGCAACATCGACTTAAATATAACCCAAACTGGGAGTTTGATATGACACAAACAAAAACAATGGCCAAAACAATATTCATTATATTGGCACTGATATTTGCATCTTCTGCAAATGCAAAAGCTGAAGGACGCGTTAATTTTTCATTTTCAATAAATGTGAATGGACAGAACCAGCAGCAAGGCATTCACCATGATGTAAACCAATTTTTTAATCAAGTATTTAACCATGGGAATCGCAACCATTCTAACCGTAACCAAGGCCACTATCATGTAGGCGCTAACGGTGTGAAACACTGGTATGAAGGCACACATAGCCAACATAAAAAATCTTTTAACAAGAAGAAAAAATACAAACAAGTTGCTAAATTAACCAGCAAAAAACGTTTGGTACGCCAATTGCGTAAATTAGGCTACCGCCATGTGAAAAACATTCAGCGTAAGGGTAGATTTTATACAGCACGCGCTATTTCACCAAGAGGCCATAAAGTATGGGTGAAAGTAGATAGGTATAGCGGCCGCGTAAAAGGACAACGTGTATTGGCTTGGAACAACCGCCGCTAAAATGAGCTGAATAAAAGATTGTTGTGAAGTGTTTCTGATCATTCATCTTACGTTCATGTTGAAAGAATTATAAAATATTAAGAGGCAGAAATTTTTAAATTTCTACACCACAGCCTCTTTTTTAAAGAAAAGGGTATTCATTAATTTGAATGCCCTTTTTTTGTTGGCATGGGCATTATTATGATGTTCAATAGCGTAAATTGTGGGAGAATATTTTATGAGATTAGCTGTGTTTTGCGGATCACGCGAGGGTGGGGCGCCTGAATTTATGGAAGCTGCGCACACATTGGGCAAGCTAATGGCGCAACAGAATGTTGAGCTTGTTTATGGCGGGGCGCAGGTGGGGCTTATGGGCGCTGTAGCGGATGCTGCTTTAGAAAATGGTGGCACAGTGATTGGTGTGATGCCACAACATCTGGTGGATAGAGAGATTGCTCATAATGGCTTAAGCGAGTTAATTGTGGTTGCTGACATGCATGAGCGCAAACAAAAAATGGCTGAACTCTCGTATGGCTTTATTGCCATGCCAGGTGGTGCTGGCACATTAGAAGAAATTGCCGAACAATGGACGTGGGCGCAATTGGGTGTACACCAAAAGCCCTGTGCCTTTTTAAATATACTTGGTTATTATGATGGCTTAAAAACATTTATCGACCATACAGTCAACCATGGTTTTACGGGTGTGGACTATGCCGATATGCTGATTTTTACCACTGAGGCCCATGATATTTTATTGCAAATTAATGCATATTCACCCCCGCCACCCAAATGGTGAAATTGAACCCATTTAGATTATTGGTTTGAATAATTATATCGGCTAGGATATTGTTTGAAAAAAATATAGGCATTGAATATGAGCTTGTCGCTAGACTTTACAGAAATTGAAGGCAATGAAATTCCCGATGGTGCAAGCGTTGGTAGTTTTGAAAGCTTTGATGGTGTGAACATTAGATATGGTGTTTTTAAACCACTTGAAGGCACGCCATGCCATGGTACATTGTGCCTTTTTGGCGGGCGCAGTGAGCCTATCGAAAAATATTTTGAAACGATTAAAAAGTTACAATTACGTGGTTTTTGTGTGTCGATTATTGATTGGCGTGGACAGGGTTTATCTGACAGATTGACAAAAAGCAGGCGAAAAGGCCATGTGAAGACATTTACGAATTATGTAAAAGACGTTGAAATATATATGCAAAAAGTAGTTTATGCAGATTGCCCTGCACCTTATTTTGCCATGGCGCATTCGACTGGTGCTAACATACTTACACAGGTGGCGGCTCTTGCTGGTGTGAAATCTATATTCGAACGCATGGTACTTATTTCGCCATTTTACCGCTTTCATATTTATGGGTTGAAAGAATTGGCAATTCGCTCGGTATCCAAATTAATGTATTGGTTTGGCATGGGTAAATTTAAGGCTACTTTTTTGGAAGGCGGCCCGAAGGAAGACAAGCCATTTAACCCCGATAATTTAATATCATCCGACCCAAAACGCATGAAGCGTGAGCAAAACATCATTAAAGCCAATGTAAATTTGGCCTTGGGCGCGCCGACTTTTGGGTGGTTGAATGCAGCTTTTGATAGCATTGCTAAAATTAACAAATACAAATTCATTGAGAGAATTAAAACCCCAATTTTAGTGATTATGGGCACTGAAGATTACCTCGTGTCACAAGACGCTATAGAATCTATCGCCAAGCAAATGTCTGGCGCGGGTTTGATTAAAATTGATGGCGGACGGCATGAATTGCTGATGGAAAATGATAAGATTGTCGCGCAAACATGGGCAGCGATAGACGCGTTTTTACCCGGTACTTACACGGCAAATCAAACAGATAGTAGTGACAGCGCTTTTTCATGAAGTGTTTTGTTGGCTGTTGCTAAAACCGTGGTTTTGCCTAAATTCTCATCAAATATAATAGGATCGCCAGCCCAGTTGGTGATCACGCCGCCTGCGCCCTCTACGATGGGTACAAGAGCTGCAATGTCATAGCTGTTAAGGTCAGTTTCGATCACCAAATCAATGGTGCCCGCAGCCAATAGGCAATAGAAATAGCAATCGCCACCAAAACGCATAAGGCGCACATTTTTATGAATGGCCTCAAAGTTCTTCTTGTCACTATCTGTTACAAAAATTTCGGGAGCGGTTGAGGCTGCCAAGGCCTGTGATAGGTCAGTTTGTGAACTGGTTTTTAGTTGGCCATAAGTTTCGCGTGGGCCTTGATAAAGTGATGCACGGCCATAACCCCAAAAACGCTCGCCAATATGTGGTTGGCTGTTCAGGCCAAATACGGCTTTGTTTTCAAATGTCAGGCCAATGAGTGTGCCCCACATAGGAATGCCAGATATGAAAGCGCGGGTGCCGTCGATAGGATCTAATATCCATTGATACGGACTATCGGTTTTCTTGTGGCCGAATTCTTCGCCTAAAATTGAATGTGTTGGAAAATGTTCTTCAATTAAAGCACGGATGGCTTTCTCGGCATTTTGATCGGCCAAAGTTACAGGGTCGAATGTGCCTTGATGAGCTTCTTTATTGTCAATGGCAACAGGGTTGCGAAACATTGGCAATGTAACTGCATCGGCAGCATCGGCTAGCACATGGGCAAAGCGAGCAAAATCTTCAAGTTCGGCGAGGGGGGCATTGGGTAACATGTTGATTCTCCGCTTGGGGCATAAAAAAACTCAGAGTATCTATACAACACTCTGAGCTAATTTTATATTTATTTTTGAATGATACTATTCGTCTTTTGGCGCGCGTTTTCTATCTGTTGGATCGAGATGGATTTTACGCAAACGAATGTGATTTGGTGTCACTTCAACCAATTCATCAGTTTCAATGTAAGAAATAGCTTCTTCGAGGCTCATGGCTTTTGGAGTGGTTAGTTTAACCGCTTCATCTTTACCAGATGCACGCATGTTGGTAAGTTGTTTAGCACGTAGGCAGTTTACCACAAGGTCGTTAGAGCGGTTATGTTCGCCGATAATCATACCTTCGTAAACTTTAACACCATTGGTGATAAACATAATGCCGCGTGCTTCAAGGTTGAACAATGCGAAAGGCACTGTATCGCCGTCGCCATTGGAAATAAGCACACCGTTACGACGGCCTTCAATTTCACCTTTATGTTCAGCAAAGCTATCGAATACACGGTTCATTACGCCTGTACCACGTGTATCGGTTAGGAATTGACCATGGTAACCAATAAGGCCACGTGCAGGCACTTTCATAATGATACGTGTTTTGCCACCAGCGCTTTGGCGCATGTCAACAAGTTCACCTTTACGTAGTGAAAGTTTTTCGATCACAGAACCAGAATATTCTTCGTCAACGTCAATCACAACTTCTTCGATTGGTTCTAGACGTTCGCCGTTTTCACCTTTTTGCATAATCACTTTAGGGCGAGATACAGAAAGTTCGAAACCTTCACGGCGCATTGTTTCAATTAGGATGCCTAATTGCAATTCGCCACGACCAGCAACGATAAAGCTATCTTTTTGCTCTGATTCGGTAATTTTAATGGCTACATTGCCTTCCATTTCGGCAAGTAGACGATCACGAATGATACGCGATTGAACTTTTTTACCATCACGGCCAGCAAGTGGTGAATCGTTGATAGAAAAAGTAACAGACAAAGTTGGTGGATCAACAGGAATGGCAACCAAGGCTTCTGTAATCGCCGGGTCTGAGATTGTATCGGCAACAGTTGCAGTTGTTAGACCCGCAATGGCGACGATGTCACCTGCATGTGCTTCTTCTAACGGCACACGCTCTAGGCCACGATATGCCAAGATTTTTGATGCACGGCCACGTTCGATAATTTTACCGTCGGCAGACATAGCATGAATGTTTTGGTTCACTTTAACAGTACCAGTTTCGATACGGCCTGTAAGGATACGACCCAAGAATGGGTTAGATTCAATAGCAGTTACCAACATTGAAAATTCTGGACGCACAACTTCGATGGTTGGCGATGGGAAATATTCTACAATGCGTGTGAAAAGCGGAGTTAAATCTCCAGTTTGGTTGAACGGATCAGCTTCTAGATCATCTACTGCCCAACCGTTACGGCCAGAAGCTAGGATAACTGGGAAGTCTAATTGTTCGTCAGTGGCATCTAAGTCAACAAAAAGGCCAAACACTTCGTCATAAACTTCTAAAACGCGGCTGTCTGGACGGTCGGCTTTATTGATAACAACAATTGGCTTAAGGCCAAGTTTTAGAGCTTTAGAAGTCACAAATTTAGTTTGTGGCATTGGGCCTTCAGCACTATCAACTAGCAATACAACGCCATCAACCATAGAAAGAATACGTTCTACTTCGCCACCGAAATCGGCATGGCCTGGTGTGTCAATGATGTTAAGACGGTGAAGATCGCCTTCTTTGTCATAATCAATTGATGTACATTTAGCTAAAATGGTAATGCCACGTTCACGTTCTAGATCGTTGCTGTCCATTGCGCGTTCTTCAACATCTTGATTTTCGCGGAAAGTACCTGATTGTTTTAGTAGCTCGTCTACCAAAGTAGTTTTACCATGGTCAACATGGGCAATGATGGCTAGGTTGCGCATCTTATCGAGGGGCATATTCATGATTTTAAACCGTTATATGTGTGATAAGGCCAATCATTCTGAAAGCGAACCATAGCCTATGGAAATATTGCGCGAGTATTAGACCCATTAAGCCATAAACGCAAATGAATAGTGATATTTATAAGAGTATAATTAACGTGGGCGGAAATTAGAGCAGCGGTTATTCGGCTGCGTTTTGATAAGGGATGAGATATTCGGGTTTTATATCAATGATGTTTTGGCTCAAATTGACAAGATCTGTTTGCAAATTTTTGAAATTTTCAGATTTTTGAATTGTCTGCTCATCCATATATAAACCGCGATTAATTTCGATTTGAACACTGTGTAGTCCCAATTGTGGTGACTGGTATTTGCGGGTTATGGCGCCCCCTGCATATGGCTGGTTTAAGCGCACAGTGTAGCCGCAATTTTCTAAATGCTTATAAATGGTTTCGGACACATGTTGATTGCAAGATTGTCCATGTAAATCGCCAATGATAAAATCGGGTGCGGGTTGGTTTTTACTAAAGCGCGATGGCATGCTATGGCAATCGGTAAGTAAAGAGAAACCGTATTTAATTTGAGCGGATGTGGTGAGTGTATCTAATAATTGATGATAAGGGTAATAATGGGTATCGAGGCGTTTTTTGCCTTCTTGCCATGAAATTTTACCGTGATAGATGTTTTGCTGATGGCCAACCACCCGCGGAATAACCCCCAAGCCCGCAGCCACAAGCGGCGAATGAGCGTTAGAGCTATATGTGAGAGATTCAATAAATAGATCGGCATCTAGATCGGTCGCTAAACGGTTCACATCGACATAAGCACGGGGAAAAAGGGCTTCTAATTTATTGCCACCATTGTTGGAAATATTAGGGAATAGCTCATCGACAAATGCATCTTCCGAACTACGCAAGCTTATGGCATCTAACCTAGACATTTGTTTGAAAAGTTTTTTATAAACACGCCCAGAATGTGGAAAACTAAACAAAAATGGGGATGGATTTTCTACAGCTAAAACATCTGAAATTTCGGTTTGTGGATTTTGCGCACCATCACCTGCGAGTTGCAAGAATATTTGTGAGCTTTGAAAATTGTTCATAATTGTTTTGGGGTATGGCTGTGTTTAATTTTGTATAAGTATAGATTGCTTGGGTATAGATGCAAATAAAAACCGATCAATTGTTTTTATGGGAAGAAGTGAATAGATATTTAACGATTTAGATTTATGTTAATTGGAAATATGACCAAGCTTAAATGCTGGGTTCGGAATCAAAAAAAAGTAAATGGGTGACTGGTATGGCTAAAATCCTTCTGGCGGAAGATGACGATGATATGCGCCGCTTTCTACATAATGCATTGAAAAAAGCTAAGCATGATGTGGTGAGCTTTGAAAATGGAGCATTGGCCTATAGTCGCTTACGCGAAGAGCCATTTGACCTTTTACTAAGTGATATTGTAATGCCTGAAATGGATGGTATTGAATTGGCGCGTGTGGCAGCCGAGCATGACCCAGAGTTAAAAATTATGTTCATTACAGGCTTTGCGGCTGTGGTGCTAAATAACGGTGGCGAAATTCCACAAAATGCGAAAGTATTGTCTAAGCCATTTCATTTGAAGGATTTGGTTGCTGAAGTTGATAAGCTTTTGGCAGCATAATATAAGGTGAAAAACCTAAGAATATTTGAGGCAATGTTGTTAGTTGTTAAGATTACAGTTTTTAGCTTGCCTCTTTTTTTGTTTACACTTATATATTTGAACACTGTTGAGGGCGATTAGCTCAGCGGGAGAGCACTTCGTTGACATCGAAGGGGTCACTGGTTCGATCCCAGTATCGCCCACCATTCCTTACTTGATAAGGATTTTACTTAAAATTGTTATGTTTGCTGCGCCATCTGTTTAGATGGGCATCACATGACAATATTAAGTAAATTGATTTTTGGAATATCTTGACCTCTCACTTTTAATACAGCTTTGCCTTGGAAAAACTCTTTGGTTAGGTATAGTTATGGAATATGTGCAATGATAATATAATTGCGTTTAGTGAAGAGGCTATAATTATGAATGAAGTGAAATATAACACACCGCTTACCAAATTACTTGGTATCGAAAAACCAATCATTGCAGGTGGTCTTATGTGGTTGTCTAACGCTGAATATGTTTCGGCAGGGGCAAAGGCTGGCATCATGTCATTTATTACATCGGCAAGTTTTCCCGAGCCGGATGATTTAAAAAAAGAAATTGCCAAATGCCGCGCTATGAGTGAAGGCGCACCGTTTGGGGTGAATGTATCTATGTTGCCTGAGTTAATACAGGACGAGAAAACAGCGGATGTATTTAAATTAATTGCCGATGAAGGCATTGAATTTGTAGAAACATCTGGCCGCAGCCCAGAAGCATTTATGCCGATTTTAAAAGCGGCTAACATTAAAGTCATTCATAAAGTACCCAGTGTGCGTTTTGCGAAAAAAGCTCAATCTTTAGGTGTTGATATGGTGACTATTGTGGGTGCTGAATGTGGCGGGCATCCTGGTATGGACATGATTGGCTCTCTTGTGAATGCAGGTTTGGCAGAACAGCAATTGGATATACCATTTGTAATTGGTGGTGGCATTGGAACGGGCGCACAGCTTTTAGCCGCGCTGGCAGCGGGTGCCGCAGGGGTTATTATTGGCACACGCTTTTTGGTTGCCCAAGAAATTACCACACATATTGGTTTCAAACAGGCCTTGGTGAAGGCTACGGAGCGAGACACAGCATTGAGCATGCATAGTTTACGCAACACTGTGCGCTCGTTACGTAATGAAACCACAGATATTTTGGCTAAAATGGAAGCCACAAGACAAGACTTAACCATTGCAGATTTTATGCCTTATGTGAGCGGTAAAATTGGCCGTCAGGCTTATGAAACTGGTGATGTTTCGAAAGGCCTATTGGCTGCGGGGCATGCGTTGGGCTTTGCTGACGAAATACAGCCACTACAAGAAATTGTTAATCGGCTTATGGCGGAAGCAACTGAGGCTTACGGTAAGTTTGATAAATTGGTTCAGGATTAAACCCACTTGGCTTGACATTTTTTTGAATGCTCATAATCTGATGTTCAAATGAATATAAGGGGTGGGAATATGAGTGACGTTCAGAAATTTGGAATTGGCATTGTAGGCTTGGGCATGGCAGCCAAGCCGCATGTAAAATCTCTGCAAGATCTAGCTGATATTATTGAAGTGCGCGGCGTTTATAGCCGCAATGCCGATAAGCGTAAGGCTTTTGGCGCTGAATATGGTTTTCCTGTTGTAGATAGTTATGAGGCCATGCTGGCTGATGATGGAATTGACGCGGTGATAATTTTAACACCACCCAATGCGCGGCTGGATATTGTGGCAAAAGCGGCAGCAGCAGGTAAACATATCTTTATGGAAAAACCTGTTGAACGCAGCGTGGCTGCAGCCCAACAATTGGTCGAAATATGCGAGGCGGCTCAGGTTAAATTGGGCATTACGTTTCAATTTAGGTTTCGGCAGGCGGCATTGGAAGCCAAAAGATTAATTGCATCAGGAAGCTTGGGCAAGCTTGCCTCGGTTATATTGAGCGTGCCGTGGTGGCGCAGTGCCGAATATTACCAAGAAGCAGGGCGCGGAACGTTTGAGCAAGATGGTGGCGGGGTGTTGATCACCCAGGCCGTACATTCTTTGGATTTAATGTTGTCACTTACGGGGCGCGTGGCAGAAGTACAAGCGATGGCGGCTACATCTATATTACATGACATTGAAGTTGAAGATTTTGTAGGTGCGGGTGTGAAATTTGAAAATGGAGCGATTGGCTCTATTATGACCACAACGACTGCTTTCCCTGGTGGTGAAGAATATATTATTTTTAATTGTCAGTATGCCAGTATGACTCTGAAAGGCAGTGTGCTTACGGTTAATTGGCATGATGGGTGCAGTGAGACATTTGGCGAGGAAGCAGGGACAGGCGGGGGAGACGACCGCATGGCGTTTCCGCATGAATGGCACCGCACGCAAATTGCCGAATTTGTTGAAGCGGTTAAAGCAGATAGAGACCCTGTATCTAACGGCCGTAGCGCGTTAGAGGTACATTATTTAATTGAGGCTTTGTTAGCTTCGGCACGTGGTGGGGTGCTGACCAAAGTGCGCGCTCATTAATTGTTGAATGTTAGAAGCTTGCTAGGGCTTGTCATTATATAATTTCATAAATTGGGCTGAGTGTGGGCCTTGTTTGCCATGATATTTGGGTGTGTCTTGAATGCAGACAAAAGTTTTTGCCAAATCATCGGCGGCTTGTCTAGCAAGGAGGTTGGCGTTTTTATTGGCGCGGGCATCGACCATGCCGACAACACAACTGCTATTTTTAACGCCATTGCCAACACTATGAATCATTAGAATTTGACCTTGGTTTTTGGTCTCAAATTCACCTGTTGCATTGTTATAGTTGGAAACATAAAATCGTAATATGGCGGCATATATGCCGTTGTTATCACTGCGCCATTCGACCGTGCTGCCCATATTATTCCAAACGCCAAAGGATTCGAAATTTTTATTGGCGCCAAAACCCACGCTGTGGCGTAAATCGCCCTCCGAAAAGTAGAGATCTGGCTTGTTGGCCTTTTTGCATATTGCCATAGCGCCCATGCCTTCCATCTCGGCATCATCTGGGGTGTCGAACGTGCAATCGGTCTCTAAATTATACTTTGTATAGCTGCTTTGTGCGGCGAATGCGCTGGTGGTCATTAAGCAAGTTGCTAAAATTAAGCTGAATACTTTCATGTAAACTCTCCCTCTGCATAAATGTTAGCAGTAGTTTATGATGAAATTGTGGTTTTGGCAATTTGCTTAAAAGTAAGGAATGGATATAGTTTTTTAAATGGTATGTTGTGGGGGAAGGTGAAGGTGAGTAATTTATCTATATCAACTGGGGAGTGAAATATTATGGGTGGTGAGATGAGGGTGAAGACGGTATCGAAAAAGGTTGGCCATAATTTTAGTAAAGACTTAACACAAAGCATAAATTTACTTACAGGTTTGGGCGTAGAGGGCGATGCCCATATGGGCGTGACTGTTAAGCATAGATCGCGTGTTGCGGTAGACCCGACACAGCCAAATTTGCGACAAGTGCATTTAATACAAGCTGAATTATTTACAGAATTATTGGCAAAAGGTTTTGAGATTAATGCAGGTGATATGGGGGAGAATATAACCACCTGTGGCATTGATTTATTGGGCTTGCCACAAGACACATTGTTGGAAATTGGCGAAACTGCGGTGGTGCGGGTGACAGGTTTGCGAAACCCATGTGGGCAGATTGAGAGTTTTCGTAAAGGTTTGCTAAAGGCTGTTTTAGATCAGGATGAGAATGGTGATTTGATACGCAAGGCAGGTGTTATGGCAGTGGTGGTTGAAGGCGGAATTGTGCAGCCAGAAGATGAGATTATTGTAAAACTACCTGCGCAACCGCATTTAAAATTGGAGCGGGTTTGATGGTTTTGATAGTTGAAACTGAGTTTTCATCGCCACATTTGAAAGTGATAAACGATTGGTTTTCATCTGAATGGGGCGCTGATGATTACATGAAAACTGAGCGAGATAGCAACGCGATTCCTGCGCCTATAATTGCGTTTTATGATGATGATTTGGTGGGAGGTTTGGCATTTACGCGGTATGTAAACCCACAAAACTCTGGTGATATTGCTTTATGGGTGAATGCACTTTTTGTGCCTGCTCAATTTAGAGGGCAGGCCATTGCGAGTGAACTGATAACAGCATCCACAAACAAGGCTTTGAGCTTAAAATTTACTCAAATTTTCGCGCTTACAAATGTGCCGAATCTATATGTGAAACGAGGGTGGGAAATTATTGGAACCGAAGGTGATGACAAGGTGGTGATGTGGCAAGTTGATACGAATGGTTAGATGATTTTGCTAAGAAATTCGCCAATATAATAGGCCATTGCTGATGCTATCACACCGATAAGTAGGGTTTCTAAACCTGATTTCCACCATGATGCGAGTGACCATTTACTTTTGATCGCGCCAATAACGAAAAAGGCAAGAATGGTTGTCGTTAGCGAAATATTGAATGAATTATCCATGCCGATGACGAATGGCAGTAGGGGAATAGAGCCAAAAATTAAAAATGCCAAAAAGGTGCTAAGACCCGATATTACTGGAGATCTTAGATGAATGGCGAGGCCATATTCTTCGGCGAGCATGGTGTTAATCCACACTTGTTTATTGGATGTTATGGCATCCACCGTATCTTCGAGCGCTTGTCCTGAAAGGCCTTTATTTTGATAAATCTGCCTGACTTCCTCTCGCTCGCCTTTGGGGTTTTGCAAGATATGTTTTTCTTCAATAGCTCTGAAACGTTCTAGCTCATCCACCTCGGTTTTTGTGCCGCTATAATTACTGGCGGCCATGGAAAAGCCATCGGCGATTAAATTGGCTAAGCCCAAAATGAATATAACATTTGTAGACAAACCAGCCCCGACAACGCCTGCAACAATGGCGAAAGTGGTGATGGCGCCATCAATGCCGCCATAAATCCAATCGCGTAGATAATTGGGTTTATTTTCTTCGGCAAGGCGTTTGTTTATGGCGTCGGGGCTGTGTGAATGTTCTAACAAATGTTTATCCTTAGAGGTTTGTTAAATTTACAGCTTTACGATGCGTAAATATGATTTCACCTCATCCCAACCTTGTGGGAACAAGCCTTTAGCGGCTTCGTTGTCAATGGAAGGTGGAATGATGACATCGTCACCAACTTGCCAATCGGCAGGGGTGGCGATTTTCTTTTCATCGGCAAGTTGTAGCGCATCAATCACGCGTAAAATTTCATCAAAATTACGGCCTACATTCATGGGGTAAGTCATCATCAGGCGAATTTTTTTATTCGGATCAATGATAAAGACCGAGCGCACGGCTTCGGTTGTGCTTTCTTGCGGGTGGATCATTTGATACAGGTTAGAAACCACTAAATCTGCATCGGCAATGATCGGGAAGGTGAGGACGGTGTCTTGGGTATTATCGACATCAATTATCCATTTTTTATGCTCTGCGACGGTATCGGTTGAAAGGCCGATCGGTTTTACATTACGCTTTGTAAATGAATTTGTAAGTTGTGCCGTGCGCCCCATTTCGGTGGTGCAAACAGGTGTGAAATCGGCAGGATGGCTAAAGAAGAATACCCAACTGTCGCCAATCCATTGATGGAAGTTAATATCGCCATTGGTGGTTGCAATGTCGAAATCTGGGGCGGTTTGACCAATTAATAGACTCATTGTGAACTCCTTTGGTTACATTAGATGTTAC
This sequence comes from Hyphomicrobiales bacterium, assembly GCA_051531935.1. Classification (GTDB taxonomy): domain Bacteria; phylum Pseudomonadota; class Alphaproteobacteria; order Rhizobiales; family OSC116; genus OCS116. The sequence goes on along the minus strand of JAOPTR010000001.1, from coordinate 278,776 downwards.
TAATATAGCTAAAGAAGGCCACTTTATCAATTGGTCTATTTGCCGCAGTTATAGCCGTTCGGACAGGTATAGTTTAAGGGTTTGCTCTGTGCCTTCAATCCAAATTGTTTTGAGGGCGTTGTGAAACTCTTCTACATAAACGCGATTGTTGACTAGATCGCCAAATATATCATCCATTTGCAAGAATATTTTTGGGTCGTTTTTGGCAGCACGTGCGGCAATTTGCAAGCGATCCCAAGCAGGGTCATTAGGCAATAGGCGGATGCCTGTTTCGGTGAAACCTGCACAATAGCGGCACCAAAATGCACTTACCAGTGCCAAACCTTTTACTTTTTTCTTGAGTTTTAGGCTATTTGCAACCGATGGGAGAATGAATTTAGGTTGGCGATTTGAGCCATCATAACAAAGGCGTTTAATGGTATCACCAACACTTGGGTTGGAAAAACGGTCTTTAACTTGTTCGAAATATTCGGCAAAATCGACACCATCAATGGCGGGAACTGATGGGATGATTTCATCATTTTCAAGCTTGGTCAGATAGAGGCTGATAAGTGGTTCACTCATCGCTTCATCGACCATTTTAATGTCCATTAGCGCAGCAGGGTAGGCGATTGCGGCATGGCCGCCGTTTAATATGCTGAGCTTCATTGCTTCATATGGCTCTACATTATCAACAAATGTAACACCCACTTTTTCCAAGGCAGGGCGGCCTGCAGTGAAGTTGTCTTCTAGCACCCATTGGCGGAATGGTTCACAAACCACTGGCCAATTGTCATTAATGCCAAATTCGTTTTCGACTAATTTACATTCTTTTTCGGTGGTGCCTGGTGTGATGCGATCCACCATGCCATTGGGGAATGCGACTGATTTTTTAACCCATGCGGCAAGTTCTTCACTAACCAATTCGGCAAGGCCAATCACTGCATCTGCAGTGACGTGGCCGTTGCCTGGGAGGTTATCGCATGACATAACAGTGAACGGTACGATGCCCTGTTCGCGCCTCATAATGAGGCCGGCTAATATGAGGCCAAAAACTGTTTTAGGTGTGTCTAGGTTTTCAGAATCCCAAATAATATCGGGGTCTTCGGCATTAAATTTTCCTGATGCGGCATCTATATAGTAACCACCTTCGGTGATGGTCATGGATACGATGCGAATTTCTGGGTTGCTTAATGTTGACAGAATGCCATCTGTATCGCCTGGAACGATATAATCTATCATCGCGGCGGTTATACTGGCGCTCATATTGTCTGCCTCGCGTTCAACCACGGTTGAAAGCCAGTCTTGAGACGCTAGTTTTTGTTGAATATGTATGTCTGCCTCGCGCACGCTAGCGCCAATAATGCCCCAGTCTAACGATTCGCCTAATGAGAAAAGTTCATTTAGATAAACCGCTTGGTGAGCGCGATGAAAATTACCAATGCCAAAATGTAAAATGCCAGCCGTAACTTGCTCACGTCTATATTTTGGAGTTGCAATTTTTGCATCTAGTTTTTCTAGAATCTCTAGGTTTAATCGGTCTGTCATACAATATTCCTCTATCAGGTGTAGACTTGGTTTGCAAATCTACACCCATCTATATCTTTATCACTATCTATTTGATTTATATACTTAAGCCATCGGCTCCGAAGCGATAAATTTTATCATGGTTGGGGCTTACATAAACCTCATCACCATAAGAGATATCCAATTCGCCATCCGCACGGGTTACAAATGTGCCCGCATTTTCGGTTTTTACATGTAAAAATGTATCTGAGCCTAAATGCTCGGCAACGGTTACGGTGCCTTTCCAGCGGCCATCGGTTTTAGATACCGATGTATGTTCGGGTCTGAAGCCAATTTCGTGGGCATCAAATTCGGCCGCATCGGAACCTGTGACAAAATTCATTTTTGGCGAGCCGATAAAACCAGCTACAAATTTATTGATGGGCTTGTTGTACAAATCTAATGGTGAGCCAAATTGTTCAACATCACCTGCTTGCAATACCACAATTCTATCGGCCATTGTCATGGCTTCAACTTGGTCATGGGTTACATAAATCATCGTAGTTTTGAGTTGTTTATGAAGATCGGTAATTTCTATCCGCATATTCACCCGCAAGGCGGCATCTAGGTTTGATAGTGGTTCATCAAACAAAAACGCACTTGGGCTGCGCACAATGGCGCGGCCAATGGCAACACGCTGGCGTTGACCACCAGATAATAGACCTGGTGTGCGTTCCATATAATCTGTGAGGTTAAGGGATTTGGCTGCGGCATTGACTTTTTCATCAATATCAGCTTGATCCATACCTGCCATTTTAAGGGGGAATGCGATGTTTTTACGCACTGTCATATGCGGGTAAAGCGCATAGGACTGGAACACCATTGCAAGTTTGCGCTCACCTGGTGTGCTGTCCGAAACGTCTTTACCATCAATGATGATTTTGCCGTCAGATAAATCTTCCAAACCAGCGATAAGGCGTAATAATGTTGATTTACCACAGCCAGATGGCCCTACAAATACAACAAATTCACCATCTTTAATGTCTAGATCTACACTTGGTATGACCTCTACATCGCCGAATTTTTTATTTACTTTTTCTAAAACTATATTACCCATTTTTATATTCCTTTAATCTAGTTACGGTTGGCTGGCGCGGGTTGTTTTACCGTTGCCGCCATTACGAATGTTTGGCAGTTATTTAACCGCACCAAATGTAAGCCCTGTAACCAATTGTTTCTGTGAAAACCAACCCAATACCATAATTGGCCCAATGGCCATGGTTGACGCCGCTGATAATTTAGCGAAGAACAAACCTTGTGGGCTAGAGAATGAAGAGATGAACTGGGACAATGTCGCCGCGTTTGAAGCGGTTAAGTTTAATGTCCAGAATGATTCATTCCAAGCGAGGATTAGGTTTAGCAATAAGGTCGATGCAATGCCAGGAAGCGCCATAGGAAGAAGAACGAAGACGATTTCCTTCCACAGCACTGCACCGTCCATTCTTGCGGCTTCAAGGATTTCAGATGGAATTTCTTTAAAATAGGTAAAGAGCATCCAAATGATAATCGGTAGGTTTATAAGCATCATCACAATGACCAAACCTGTCCGCGTATCCAATAAGCCGAGATATTGCAGTGAAAGATAAAGAGGAACCAACACGCCAACGGGTGGCATCATTTTGGTTGATAGCATCCACATCAAAATGTCTTTTGTACGTTTTGTGGGTGAGAATGCCATTGACCAAGCCGAAGGAATGGCCACAACCAAAGCAAGCAAAGTAGAGCCGCCTGCAATGACGATGGAGTTCATCACAAAGCGCATATAATTTGATTGCTCAATGACGTCGTAATAACTCTCCATAGTGGGGGTGAAAAAGAATTGTGGGGGGGATGAGATCGCACCCACTTCGGTTTTAAAGCCTGTTAGGATCATCCAAAAAATTGGAAAGAACATAAGGCAACCTAATATCCAAGCCAAAGCTGTGAAGCCCAATTTGCGTTTAAGTGTAACTTTACGTGCCATGATTAAGCCTCCAAGTTTTTGCCGACAGCGCGGATTAAGAATATTGCTACAATATTAGCGAGAATAACGGCAATGATACCGCCAGCAGAAGCACCACCAACATCGAAATGTTGCAGAGCACGACTAAATACCAAATAAGGCAAGTTAGTTGTGTCGGTACCTGGGCCACCATTGGTGGTCACTTTAATCTCGGCGAAAATACTGAGCAAGAATATGGTTTCGATAAGGGCTACAACCGTCATAGCACGTGCCAAATGTGGTAATGTGATGTGATAGAATTTAGCAAATGCGCTTGCACCATCCATATCGGCGGCTTCTTGTTGTTCCTGATCTAGTGATTGTAGGGCTGTGAGCAAAATTAATGTTGCAAATGGCAGCCATTGCCATGTGACAATAATAATAATTGATATGAGCGGGATGACCGCAAAGAAATCTATGGGCTCAGCTCCGAAGAAACGGGCAATCTCGGCAAACATACCGTAGATAGGGTGCATGAGCATGTTTTTCCATATCAATGCTGCCACGGTTGGCATTACAAAGAATGGGGAGATGAATAAAATTCTTACAAAATTACGGCCAATGATGGCTTGGTTTAGCAATAGGCCTAACAATACACCGCCAACTATGGTGATGATAAGTACGCCGCCAACCAATAAGATTGTATTGCCGATGGCTGCAAAAAAAGCAGGGTCGGTGACAAAAAATTCATAGTTAAACCAACCCGCAAAGCGTCTTCTATCGGGGTTGAGTAAATTATATCGTTGGAAAGAATAGTATATGGCCATTGCCAGCGGGACAATCATCCATATAAATAATAACGCAATTGCCGGCATGTTCATTATGCGTGACAATGTTTTTGTATGTTTTGTAGCCATAATCTTCTCCCTTCAAGCGTAGATCTAGTCTCTGCTCAAGTATTAAGGCGGTTGAGGTCGCAGCTTCTGAATAGGAAATCTTATGTTGGGGGCTTTTAAAACTGTGTGGATGTGAACTTTGGTTCTTACAACCTTGTTTTGGTGGGCTTTCCCATTGCTTGACGTTAGAATGCTTAATCGTCAAGGTGTTTCTTATTCAGAAACTGCGGCCTTAAAATAAACCTGCCTGACATAAATGCCAAGCAGGTTATCCTTGGGTGGATACTAGTCTATGTAACCAGCAGCTTGCATTTCGCGAGTTGCGATGTTTTGAGCTTCAGCTAAGGCTTCATCTACAGTTTTTGTACCAGCGATGGCAGCAGCAAACTGTTGAGTGATTGTATCGCCAATGCCGATCCATTCTGGAATGGCCGCAAATTGAACGCCTGTATATGGTACAGGTTTCACTGTTGGGTTATTTGCATCAGCAGCTTTGATAGACTCAATTGTCAACTCAGCAAATGGTGCAGCATCAAGGTATTCTTGGTTTTCATACAATGAAGTACGTGTTCCAGGAGGCACTTGAGCCCAACCTTTTTGACCAGCTACAAGTTCAGTATATTGTTTGCTTGTTGCCCAAGCAATAAACTTTTCAGCAGCATCTTGCTTAGCTGTACCAGCAGGGATAGCTAAAGTCCAAGTCCAAAACCAACCAGCAGATTTGCCAAGGCCTGTATTTGGAGCCAAAGCCCAACCCATTTTGTCAGCAACTGTTGAATCTGGGCCTGTTAGACCAGAAGCAGCAACCGTAGCATCCATCCACATGGCGCATTTACCTTGTTGGAATAGTGCCATAATTTCAGCATAACCGTTTGATGATGAACCGGCAGGGCCCGCATCTTTTAGGATATCAACATAGAATTGTAGAGCTTCTTTCCATTCTGGTTGATCGAATTGAGGAACCCAATTTTCATCAAACAGACGGCCACCAAATGAGTTAACAGTCGCTGGTAATACAGCGCCTAATTGACCCCAGCCTGGTAGGCCACGTAGACAGATACCATTGATACCTTCGTCACGATTTGTCATTTTACGAGCAGCTTCGCCAATAAATTCCCATGTTGGTGCTTTTGGCATTGTTAAGCCAGCAGCTTCGACAAGGTCTTTACGATAATGAAGCATTGAGCTTTCAGCATAAAATGGTGAAGCATAAAGCTTGCCATCTACAGAAAGAGCGTCTCTTACTGAAGGTACTAGATCGTCTGCATTAAATGCAGCATCTTGCTCGAGCTTAGTGAGCGGCACAAGCCAACCTCTATTTGCCCAGATTGGAACTTCATAAGCACCAATAATCATAACGTCAAATTGACCACCTTTAGTGGCAATGTCAGTTGTTACGCGTTGGCGAAGTGTGTTTTCGTCAAGCACAACCCATTCTAGATCAATATCAGGATGGCTTTTTGTAAAGTCATCAGCAAGACCTTTCATAGTGACCATGTCACCATTATTTACGGTTGCGATTGTAACAGTTTCGGCTTGTGCAGTTGCAAATAATGCGAACGCACTTACAGCACCGATGAGCATCGATGATAATTTCATTTGTAATCTCCCTTTTGTTTATCCCAAATAATTGCAGTGAGCAATTGCTTATGGATTGAGCAATTATCCATATTGAAGGCGAAAGAGTCAAGGGCAATTATTCAATGGGCGAGTAATTACTTAGTATGAGCAGGTTTTGATTATTATCTATGTTATTGCAAAATAACGGTTTTACCGTCTTTTCAACAAGGCGAGCGCCATGGTTTCATCGGTGATGAGACCGTTAACCAATTTGCCTTTTATGGCTGCCGCGAGGCCTGGTAGCTTCTTTTTGCCTTTAGCAAGGGCGATGATTAGGCAGCTATTTGGTGATGGTAGAGGGCCAGAAGCCACTAAATCATTTGTCAGGCCATCCAGAATTTGGCCATCGGCATTAAATACCCAACCACAAATTTCACCTACACCACCTGCTTTTTGCAGTATTTTCAAATCATCATGCGATACGAAACCATCACGATAAATTGGCGCTTCGGCATCTAGATCGCCAATACCAACAAAGGCGATGTTGGCTTGTTGGGCAAGCCTGAGTGTCGATTGAATGGTAGATTGCGCGTGTAATGTATCGCGCTCTTCGATGGAGGAAGCAATAACGGGCAGCACCATGGGGTAGGATAGGGCTTTGACTTTATCGGCCGCGGCAAAAATAACACTGTAGAAGGTTGCCGCGCCATCGGGCATTAGATTACCCGCCAGTGAAATGATTTTATGCTGTGGGCAGTCCATTTTAGGCAGTAGATCAATTGTGGCTTTTAATGTTTGGCCTGTGCCAATGGCGATGATCTGAGGCTCTTCGCGCTTTAGCCAATTCTCTAACTCTTCGGCCGCGGCATTTGATACACCTAATGTGGTCGAATTTGATGTCGGGTCGTCTGGTACGATTTCGATATATTCTAGATTAAAACGGCTTCTTAGCTGTTCGGCAAGTTCTTGGCAGCGGGCGATTGAATGATCTACTCGCACCTTAATGATGCCGCTAGACATGGCTAGTGATACAAGCCGCTGTGCAGATTGACGCGAAACGCCCATAATTTCGGCAATCTCATCTTGGCGTTTGCCTGCCACATAATAAAGCCAGCCCGCGCGTGCGGCGTCATCCAGACGCTTATTATTGTCTTCAATATTTCCATTTGCGGTTTTTGGGGTTTTGGCCAAGTGGGTCTCTTATCGCTTAAAATCTAACTGATTATTCGGCGCCATCGTAAACAATTGGGGCTTTAAGTCTAGGCTATTTTTTAAAAAATTGTGGTTGCAAATGTTCAAACTCGCACCAAGTGGAGAATGATTGATGGGGTTGGCTGTGTTTTTGATGTGCTAGAGAAATGCCTTGTAAATGGCTGCCACCTTTATAATGCCATACAGGCATATTTGCATTTAGAGCCGCTTCAATTCCGGGTAGGCTATCTTCAATAACCAAGCAGTTTTTTGGCTCTACATTCATTGTTTTAGCGGCTAGTAAAAACAAATCTGGCGCGGGCTTGCCATTTTTTACCAATGATGCGGTGAAAATATTTCCTTCAAAAAATGGTGCTAACTTTGTGATTTGCAAGGAGCGCCCGGCACGTTCAGGGCTGGAGCTAGTGGCGATGCAAATGGGAATTTGCATGCGGCTCAACATAGCAAGTATGCCATCGGTCGGTTTTAACTCAGTCACAAATGCTTGCAGAAGCTCTGCCCGATAGGTGGCTTCGAAGTCGGCTGGTAATGTGATGCCAAAGCTTTGGCTGATTTCGGCTGCTACTTTTTGGAATGATCTGCCGATGAAGTTTTTCTGCACATAAGGGAAATCTATGTGAACATTAAGGTCTTTTAATAACCCAATTAATGTTGTGGCGCTGATAATTTCGCTATCAATCAGCACGCCATCGCAATCAAATATAATGAGTTTGGTATTATCTGGTTTCATCTGTTTATAACGCGTCTTCATTGACGCCAGATTTAAGCAGCATACGTTCCATATTTTCGGTTTTTTGGGCTTTTTCTAGCTTTAATTCACTCACGCGGCGGTCTTCGCCTTTAAAATTACTATCGGAAATACGCCTTCTATCTGGTCCAAAATAACGGGGTGTACGAATGAAGGGGCGGGGGTTTTCAATCACCTGAATGATACGTTGATGAAGGTCTTGCGCGCAAATTGGCTTGCGTAAAAATTCAGTAATGCCAACATCTCGTGCATCCGTCACGCGGTAGCGCTCGGAATATGCGCTCAGCATAACAATGGGAACATAAGGGTTTGGTGTATCATCAGCAGTGCGCACCATGCGCGCAAATTCTATGCCATCCAAAGTGTCCATTGCATAATCTAGCAAAATAATGTCTACAGGCACGTTTCTGAATTCTTCGAAAGCTTCAGCAGCATCATGTGCTTCATGAATTTCATGCACACCAAAACCACGTAACAAGGTTTTAATGATTGAAATCATGTAATTATTGTCGTCGATTATTAAAAAAGATAAATCAGACAAATCATATTTTTTTGCCATATAGAACCTTGTGAGCCAAAAAACGAATCTTACTGACACTCTAAGGTGAAATGAGCGTAGGTCAATATTTAACCTGTGTTATTTTATGACTGGTATGTACGTTTAATGTGGTCAAAAGTCTATGTTAGGCGGTTTTTTTTAGGTCTTTGCCGAGCGATTCAATGATGCCTTTTACAGGTGATGGTTTGTGATACAGATAACCTTGTCCATAATCCACACCCAATTCTGTTAGATATTGGGCTTGTTCTTTGGTTTCAATTTGTTCGGCAACAATTTCCATATTCATTGATTTACAAAGGTTTACCATGGCTTTAAGAATTTTATCCTCACGGCCATATTTCATTGATTCACGAATATATGTACCATCAATTTTTACAATATCGACATCTAGCATTCTTAAATAATTGAGTGATGCTGCGCCTGCGCCAAAATCATCAATACAGAGTTTAATGCCTTTTGCGCGGATGTTTTTGAAAAATTCGTTGGTTTTCTTTAGAGATTCGATTTCGGCAGATTCGGTGATTTCGATAAGCAAACGCTTTGGATAGCGTAGTTTTTCGCTTACCAATTTCAACATTTTAAAACAAAAATCGGCACGGGCAATAGAAGCGCCAGACACATTCACCGCCAAAGAAAATTCTGGATGATCGGGCGTTTGGTTAATCCATTCTATGGCTTTGGTTAACATGATTAAATCGAGTTCATGAATGATACCAACTTTTTCGGCAAATACTAAGCGTTGGAAAGGGCTGACATTTTGTTCAAAACGCATGAGTAATTCATGATGATGTACTTCACGGCTTTTAATGCTTACAATTTCTTGCGCTACATAACCAATTTGGTTCTTTTTAATGATATTTTTGAACCATTTGATTTGCTCAATGGTATTAGTGATTTGTGAATTCACTTGTTTTTCAAAACTAGCACCACGGCCATCACTATATTGAGTGTCCGACACATATTGGTTGATTGTATAAGCAAGAGCGCGGGACATGTCACCAGGGTCAACATTTTTATCAATTTCAATCGAAGATGAGCCGATTTGCACACTGGTGCCATCTTCATCATATTCTTTTGAAATGTTTTTAATTTCTTCGGTGATTTTTTCTGTTTCGACGCCATCCTCATGAATGATGCTGAAACTGTTTTTGTTGAGCACTGTTGCAGTGTCGCCGATGGATACAGCACGTAAAAAGGATGCGGCTTTGGTTTTAAACTCTGCTGCGTTTTTAGAACCCATTCTTTCGTCAAGCTCATCTTCATCAGGCATATTTATCATGGTGAGGGAAATATCTGTTTGACTGTTTTGGGCGTTGCCAATGGTGGCCTCGGCCATAGTGAAGAACGCTTCTTTGGTCAGAAGGCCTGTATCATCATCGCGGCTTGGGTCATTTATCCCGAGCGAAAGTGGATCAAGATTATTAAGTACAACGTTAATTTTGCCTGCATCATTTGGCATTTTAAAAATAGAAATTTGTACAGGCGTTGGTATGTCATTCTTGAGTGTCTGAATTTTTATGGGGCCGCGTCTTTCGCCAACCTTTATGCTATCAAACAAAAAAGTTAGCATTGTTTTATCGGCTTTAACAACGAATTGATTGAGTGGTTTTTTGATGACCTTTTGAACAGGCATACCCAAAAGGTTTTGGCTTGCGCCCATAGCGAATTGAATGCAGCCTTGTTCATCAAGCTCAATGAGCAAGTCGGCTGCTGCAAAAGAGAATCCCATAAAACGGTCTCTTTGTAATTTAATCTCACTATCCATAACCCACTCCAGATATTAAGATGATAAATGTATAGGCCTAATGAAACCTTAATAAATTTATCTAAAACTTTAGTGTGGTGAGTAACCATAAAATTTATATAAATTCTGGTTCTAATCTATTGATATATAATGTGTGCGCTCGCGGTTTATACACTTCAGTTACAGTGAGTATTATTGTACAAGATCTGATTTTGTAGATGTTTGGGTGTAGCAATGGGTCATAAATTCTGGTTGTTGCCATCATAACATATTGTTTGTTGGAAAAACCAAGCTTTAACTTGACATTGGGGTGATTGCGACCTATTTTCGCGTCAAATTAATTGTAATGGCATGTGATATCGTTGATGATCATATGTTTTCTAGTTCGTCAAGGAAGCTTAAAATGAAAATCAAAAACTCGATTAAATCACTTCGTAATCGTCATCGCGATTGTCGTGTAGTTCGTCGCCGTGGCCGTCTATACGTGATTAACAAAACAAACCCGCGTTTTAAAGCACGCCAAGGTTAAGCCTTTCGCCTAACGCGTAAGCATTTATATTCTAAAAGAGTCAGATTTTTCTGGCTCTTTTTTTTATGGAATTTTGTGTTTAATTATAATGTATCTAGTTGCAAAAAAGGCGCTGCAAAACTGCAACGCCTTTAATTTTATAAAAGTTGAGCTTTTGCCTAATCGGCACATTTGCCATTTTTACCAATGGCAGCAATACGCAACATGTTAGTGGTACCAGGGCGGCCATAAGGAATACCCGCTGTTATCACAACATGATCGCCAAATTTAACCAAATCATGCTTAAACGCTGTTTCACAAGCGTGGCTAATCATTGTGTTTTCATTGTCGAACGAATCGACAGTAACACTATAAATGCCCCATGTTAGGGTTAGGTTACGCGCTGTACCTTTGCTTGGTGTAAGCGTTAGTATGCGGTTTTTAGGACGCTCACGCGATACACGAATGGCTGTTGTGCCTGATTCTGTATAGCAAACAATCGCCGCTAAATTTAGCGTTTGAGCCACAGCATAAACAGCAGCACTAATCGCATCGGCAGATGTTGAATCAGCCTCAGTAAGTGTTGCGCTTACGATGTCACCATAAATTGGGTCACTTTCAGCTTCATGAGCAATGTTGCTCATCATTGTTACAGCTTCAACTGGGTAAGCACCTGCTGCTGATTCGGCAGAAAGCATCACTGCATCGGCACCTTCATAAACAGCTGTCGCCACGTCCGAAACTTCGGCACGTGTTGGCATTGGGCTTTCAATCATGCTTTCGAGCATTTGTGTGGCTACAATTACAGGCTTACCTGCAATACGCGAGCGGCGGGTCAGCATTTTTTGAATGCCTGGTAATTGTTGAATTGGTAATTCAACACCCAAATCGCCACGAGCAACCATAATTGCATCGGATGAAATGATGATATTGTCGATGTCAGTAACCGCAGCAGGTTTCTCGATTTTTGCCACGACTTTGGCTTTATCGCCAACAACCGCTTGCACTTCGTCCACATCACTTGCGCGTTGCACAAAGCTAATGGCGATGAAGTCGATGTCTAATTTTAAAGCAGCTTCTAAGTCGGCTTCATCTTTAGGGGTCATCGCTGTAACAGGCAAAAGAGTGTCTGGTAAGCTAACGCCTTTACGGTTTGAAATAACGCAGTCATTCATTACTTTTGTAGTGATGACATTGTTTTCAACCTTAGTGGCTTCCAAGATAATGCGGCCATCATCGAGTAGTAATTTATGGCCAGCTTCCACTGAACTTAAAATTTCTGGATGCGGCAAGTAAACACGCGTTGCATCGCCTGGTGTTGAATCACCATCGAGTTGGAAAGTTTGGCCTTTTTTAAGCTCTTCTTTGCCGTTTGCAAAAGCGTCAACACGCAATTTAGGGCCTTGTAAATCTACCAAAACACCAATTGGGTTGCCAATTTTTGTTTCTACATTACGGATAGATGTATAAAGCTCAAGCAATTTATCATGGCTTGTATGGCTCATGTTAATGCGGAAAGCATCTGCGCCTGCAATGGCTAATTTTTCAATCATGTCTTCTGTATCAGAAGCAGGGCCGAGTGTTGCAAGTATTTTAATTCTACGATTTCGTTTCATAGTAACCTATATTATTTATCAGGTGTTAATTTGAGTTCCCAGTTGGTCCAATCGCCCGTATCCACTTCGGTAAAACCAGTGCGTCGATACCCTCGTAACTCGCAATCGGCAATGCCGTTAATCGTGAACTTTTCATTCTTCGTGCACATGACTGCCTCGCCATCCCAATAACCGCCAGTGCCTTCTTCTATCGCGTAAACATAATAAAAGCGGGCAAATAAATCACCCTCTAAAATTGATTCGCACGTATCAGGTTTAATAAGCCACCAGCCCTCGGTGGTCCAACCAGATTTTACTTTATACCCAATGGCTACATTTACATTGCTGCTCACATAGTTGCAAATCTTCAAGTCGGCTTGTGCTGGGGTTATAAATAACCAACTTAGGCCGATGATGATGGCAATTTTCTTGAGACTGAATGCAAATTTTAAATGCTTGAATAGTTTATGCATCATATTTAATTAAAGTGCCACTTGGGGTTTTTGATCTTCTTACAATCTTATAATCGAAACTGTAAAATATAGATAACATAAAATACAGCTATAAACAAATCATTCGCCTAAATTGGCCTTATTGGCTGTGGCATCGTAAAATTAATGATGATAATGATAATTTTTAATGTCAATTTAATAGCAATGAATGTTATAAATCGCTTATGAAAAATATGAATGATGTGGCACATGAGGCCTTTGAAATTGTGAACGGTGATTTTAATCACGGGCTTTTGTTGCTTGCGGATCACGCTAGCAATTATATGCCGCCTGAATTTAACAGTTTGGGGCTAGCTGCCGACCAACTAGATAGGCATATTGCCTATGATATTGGTGTGCGAGAATTTACGCTGAGACTGGCGAAAAAACTAGATGTACCAGCCGTACTGAGCAAATTTTCACGTTTATTGATTGACCCGAACCGCGGGCAACAAGACCCGACACTGGTGATGCGCCTTGCCGATGGTAAAATAGTTGCGGGCAATCGCGATATTGACAATGCAGGTAAAAAACAGCGGGTCGAACGGTTTTACAAGCCTTATGATGATGCGGTTGGCACTGTAATTGGTGAATATGACAATTATAACCTTAAGCCTGAATTATTTTCTATCCATAGCTTTACACCTTTTTGGCGCGGTAATAAACGCTCTACCGAAGTGGGTATCTTGTGGAATGAAGACCAAAGAATGACCACACGTATTGTGAATGAATTGCGCGCTAATACTGATTATGTGGTTGATGAAAACAAGCCCTATTTTGGCGGTCTGCGTGGCGACACGATGGATAGACACGGCCTGAATAAAGGGTTAGAGCATAGTTTGTTGGAATTACGCCAAGATTACATGGCAACAGATGCAGGAATTGATGAATGGGTGGATATTTTTGCTAGCATATTGCCCAAAATTGTGAAAAATTATAAAAAATAGAAATAAGGATGATGAATATGAGTGAAATGGATGTTGAAGGTCTTAATGATGGTGTTGGCTCTTCGGGTGTTGCACGTGATCGTTTGAAAACTTTTATTGAGCGTGTTGAGCGCTTGGAAGAAGAAAAAAAGGCCATAACAGATGACATGAAAGAAATTTTTGCAGAAGCCAAAGGCGAAGGTTTTGATGTGAAAGTTATCCGTATGATCATCCGTATCCGCAAACAAGACAGTAATGAACGCGCTGAACAAGAAGCGATTTTAGACCTTTATCTACATGCTCTTGGTATGTCTAGCGAATAAAAGATTATAAATTTATGTTATTTCGGCTTGCTGCGTTTTACGCAGTGAGCCGAAATTGTTTTCAGCCTTTTCTAAAGGGTTGGATGCTCATATCAGGATAACTGATTTTCTGAAAACCACCAATGAAACGGTTGGTTTTCTGCGTGATTAATTTATACGCGTCATTTTCTGAAAGCCCAATTGAGATGGGTGCTTCTAAAAATTCTAATTCAGGAAAATCCCGAACAGGGTAAAAACTCAAATCGCCTTTTGATGCCACATTTGTGGTGATGTCATCGGGAAGAATAATATCGTCCTGAGATAATATATCACCATCTTCCTCATCAGCGAAAATGGAAGCTAATAATATTTGTTGGGTTAGCAATTCTGGGTCACTCAATTGTGGGCGCAGGGTAGGCAGGCCGGGTGATGCAACGGGTTTAGTTGGTGCAAATGGCACAAACCTTGGCGCGCGTTGCGGCTTGGGGGCGCTTGCCACGACAATACGTGTGGGTGCTGTGCGAACTGGTTTTACTTTGCTCGGAGATTTGGAGGCCACAGCCGTGCTAGCCGTAATGGTTTTATAGCCGCCCCTTGGTTTGCCACGTTTGAAAAGAGCAGTTAGCTCGCTTTGTTTCATACGCGGCCAATGGCGCACTGTACCAACATCAATATGTACAAATGGAATGCGTGAGCGCGGATAATAGCCAACACCACCTGCACGTTTTAATAGGCCAGCCTCGCGCAATGTGCGCACCGAAACATCGGGAAAGCGCACATCCATAGCCAAACCACGCATGTGATTAGATTTTTTGGCAACGCCTTTAGATTTACGTCGTAAAGCGGCATTGGTTTTTGGCGAGCGATAGCCTGAAATAACACGAATTTCGCGTTTTGAGCCTAGATCACGATGTAATTCCCAAAGTGTGTCGATAAGTTTGGGGCTCATGCGGATGCTTTGTTTGGCACGCCAATCCCAAACCACGCGGTTGATTTTTGCCATGGCTGCAGGCACATATCTACCGTTCACTTTGTAAGTTACGGTTAGCTTTTGGTTGGTATTAATCATCAAAAAAGTGATGGTACGGGTTTCGGCATATACACTTGTAGCGCCCCATGCTGTGAGCATGAGTATAGCTGCTAGAATAGCAGATGTGAATTTAGCAACCCACGTAATTTTAAACTGAATTAAATTCATACTCAAAATAATGCTCGCAAACAAATAACCCCACCTCTAAAAGTAAACGAAAGGTTTTTCATAATGGTTAACAAATTACTATTAATTAAATTTGTTAACCTGAGTTTGCAAACTACTGGTTTGGTTTGTTTATTTTGTGGCAGGCATTAAAATAATTAGCCTTTATTAAAGCAAGGCAATCAGGTGTTATTTAAGCCCAACAACCACTGTTTTAGAAGACAAAGCGCTTTTTTTATCAGCTATTTTTTGTAGAATTTTGCTAACACCTAAAGCTTTTGCAACGGCTTTATCGCGGCCATATACATCACGGAAATAGCGCATTTTGCCTTCATCGTCTACACTGGCAGTCATATAAGTCAGGTAAACAGGGATTTTATTTTTAAGGGCAAAGTGGCGGTTTTTACCAGCTTTAATGAGTGAATTATATTTGTTTTTACTCCAACCCATAAGGTTTAAAGCCAACAATTCAGGGTTTTGAACACGGACACAACCATGGCTAAAGGCGCGGCTTGCGCGGCTAAACAGGCTTTTTGATGGCGTGTCATGCAAATAGATTGAATGACGGTTAGGGAATAGGAATTTAACCCGACCCAATGCATTACGACCACCGGGTTTTTGGCGTACACGGAATTTAACATGGCGTGATGAGGCGTTTTCCCAATTCATATTGCCGACAACTTCATAGCCATTGCGAGATAAATAGCTTGAGTCGTTTTGAATCTTGTTGCGCATTTCATTATATAAAATGGAGCTTGGAATGTTCCAATATGGATTAACCACAACAGAGCGAATTGTATTGAAGAACATTGGTGTTTGATGTTTGTTTTTACCAATTACGACGCGTGCAGTGTGGGTAATTTCTTTGTTTTCGTATACTCTTAAACGGAATTCAGCTTGGTTTACCAATACATGCTTATAACCAAGTTTTCTAGGCATCCAACGTTGGCGCTCTAGGTTTACCAATAGTGTTTTTAGGTAATCTGGTTTTTTATAATTCATGGTGCCAACAGTCGCAGGACCAGCAATGCCATCGGCAACAAGGCCTCTGTCCGTTTGGTAGGCTTTTACGCTGTCCATAATTTCGGCAGATACAATTTGTGGATACTCGCCATCAGCTGATTTTGTGTAAAAACCCAATTGCTCAAGGCGCATGGCAAGTTTAATAACGCGTTTCGATTTCATACCCTTTTTAAGCGATTTGCCTGTTGGTACTTTAATTGGGTCGGGTTGTTTGACCTGATCAACGCCACTCTGCTTTTTAAATTCGGCAAGTAAAGCCGTAAACTGGGTGCTTTGTGGGTTTTGCGCTTCGAGCCAATGTTGTATATCGCCTTTTTGAGCGTATGATTTGATGTTGCTGATAATTTTTGCGGCCGAAGTGGCAACAGGATGAACATCCATATTACGATCGACTGCAGAGGGAATTAATTGGCCTGCACTGGCATCGCGAGAATAGGCAAACGCGACATGAGTGAGGGCCATTTCAAGCTTGGCATTATTCATTGCCAATTGGCTAAGTTCTTGGTCTTTGGCAAGTTCATTTAGTTTTTCGGTTGAGCCAGATACGGTAAGCCATTCCTTATTAATATCTGAGCTTGCAGCGGCAATAAGGGCTTTAAGATCATCCAAATTATAGCTTGCTGGGCGCAATGCAAAATTTTCAGCATTCTCTATGGTGGCGACAATTTCTTGGGCTTTTTCGGCATCCAATATATTGTCAGTAAACCAATAGGATTTGTAATTATTCAAAATTAGGTTGCGACGCAATGATTTGCGTTCGGCTTTCCAAATTTTAACACCTTTAATGACCGAATTGTTTTTCGCTAGTTTTTGAAGGTTTAAGCGTGTCAGGCCATCGAGCGCGGGCAATGTATGCACAATATTGCGCAATTTATAAACGGTTAGTGGGTTTTTAACTGGCTTGGTAGGGTTGAATGCGATTTTAGGGAAATCTTGATAAGCTTTGAATTTTGTAAGTGTAAGATAAGTAACACCCAAAACATTTTCTTTATCGGCTTTTATGGCAGCTGTTTTGTTAGCTGCGATTCCATCGCTTACGATTTTTGCGTATTCTGCAATGTAAGCGGCTTCTTTATCGGCAATGGCTTTTGCAGCAGCGGCTTTTTTTGCAGCCAATTTATCTGCTACGGCCTTTGCGGCTTGTATTTTGGCTTCTTTTTTATCGGCTGCTAATTTGGCACTGTATTTTGCAGCATCTTCAGCGGCTTTAACTTTAGCTTTTTCGGCGGCTTTTTGTGCGGCTTCTTGAGCTGCTTTTACGGCAGCAGCTTTTGCAGATTTTTCATCCGCAAGGGCTTTGGCAATTTTTTCGGCTTCGGCTTTGGCTTTATCGGCTGCCATTTTTGCAGCTTGTTCGCGCTGTTCTAAAGATTTTGCAATTTTAGCGGCTTCATCTTTAGCGGCTTGCTCATCTTCACCAGAAAGTCTTAATGTTGATGTTGCGGCAGAATTATTATTTTCGGTTGCAATGCTAGCTTCGGTATTTGAATCGGCGGCAAAAACGTGGGTATTGGCAAATGCCATTGACGTTGCAATTAAAGTTCCGAATATTACTCTATTTATTTGACCCATTACCACCCTCATACGCGCAAAATTACTTATCAAAATATCAATATAATTTGTATGGCTTAATTTTTTGCAAACATTATAGTTAATTTTTTTAGTTGCCGTGAAATTACACCAAAAATCAATAAGCACATATACCCCAATTAGGGTATATACGGGTTTAAATTCACAATCATTATTGTAACATTTTTGTGATGACGGTATCTTACTGAAAAGACGAACTATTCATCTGCTTGTTGTAAACCAAGATCGTTGACTTTTCTGTATAAAGTTGACCGACCAATGCCTAGTTTGCGGGCGACTTCGGACATATGACCATGATAACGGTTCATTGCCATGCGAATCATATCTGCCTCAACTTCTTCGAGCCTCCGCATTTCACCATTTTGCTGAATAGCGGTAATGCCTGAACTTCGCGCACGTTGTGCCAAATGTTGAGCTTCCTGCGGCATGAAGTCTGGAATATGTTGGCCATATTGGTCATGCTGTGGGGCATGCCGATTGTGCATTAAATCTGGTATATGTGCTGGGTTTTGGCGTGATCCTGCATATTGGGTTTTTGGCAATGTGCCACCAATCATAGCGGGGCCATCATGGTAAATTTCGTCTGTAACGTGTGGTGATGGCGCTTCGGGAGCTTGGCTATTATAGCCTTCTATGTGTGTAGCGATTTGCGGAAAATCCGAAATATCAAGTTGATTTTGCTCACACAGAATGATGGCTCTGAAAATTGTGTTCTCAAGCTGTCTTACATTACCCGGCCACGTATATTGTTTTAACATGTCGATCGCATATTGCGATATAGACGCGATATTCTTGCCTTCTTCAATCGCAAAACGAGTGATGAAATGCTGTGTTAAATCGGCAATATCCTCGACCCGTTCACGCAATGGTGGAATGTGAATGGGGAAAACGTTTAACCGATAATATAAATCTTCACGAAATTCGCCTTTGGTGACTGCGGAAATCATGTCTTTATTGGTGGCCGAAATAAGCCGAATATCAACTTTAATGGGGTGAGCAGCACCAACAGGTTCCACTTCGCCTTCTTGGATGGCACGTAATAACTTTACCTGCACATTTAATGGCAATTCACCGACTTCATCTAAAAACAAAGTGCCGCCATTGGCCTCCATAAACTTACCAGCTTGTTTGTGCGTTGCGCCTGTAAACGAGCCTTTTTCGTGACCGAATAATAAAGATTCAACTAGGTTTTCTGGAATGGCACCGCAGTTAACGGTTATGAATGGACGGCCAGAACGCGTGCTGCTGCCTTGTATGGCGCGTGCTATTACTTCTTTACCAACACCACTTTCGCCTTCGATAAGGATGGGGATGTTACTTTGCGCGCCCTTAATGCCTAAAGATTTAACACGATCCATCGCAGGGCTTGAAGCAATTAGATCTGTAAATTTAAACACACCTTGGCTTTTTTTGCGAATGCGGGTGATTTCTTTATGCAATTCTTTGGTCTCTAGGGCATTTTTAATTGAAATTAAAATACGCTCGACACTTGCAGGTTTGACCATAAAGTCTTTAGCGCCTTTTTGCATGGCGCTGACAATTGTATCAATGCCACCTTGGGCGGTTTGCACTATGGTGGGTATATTAATGTTAGCTTCTTGCATTTTATCGAGCAATGCAAAGCCATCCAATTCGGGCATCATTAGGTCGAGTATCAATACATCGGGCGTAAATTTTGGGTCTTGCAACATTGACCAAGCCTCTGGCCCGCCTGCTGCTAAAACTACATTATAATTTTCGCGACCTACCACCTGCTGTAAAATGCGGCGTTGGGTTGGGTCGTCATCGACGATGAAAATAGTGTTTGCCATACTGAAAATACTCAAAACAAAAAATTGGCTTACTGATAGAAATATCGTGCCATTTTGGATAAAAAATCTTAACAGGGTGTTAATGGCTTGTTTCCAAATGAGACCAAAAACGCCAAAAATTAACGAAATTTGGTTATGTAATTTGGATAACTAACTGTTTTAATGAAATTTTATAATGTCTGTCGCGCTGAGTAGGGTTAACAGTTTACAAGCGCTAAACTGTAATATTGGTTTATAAAAGGTTAATTGATTTTACAAGCTTGTGCTTTTGTTCAAACTGCATAATATAATGTTTCGAGATTAAATAAATGAAGAGGCAAAAATGAAATTTGGCATGAATAAATGGCTTGAACTGGCGAAATTTGAAGCGGAAACAACCACTGGTGGCACTTTTGATGCAAGCGAATTGCCTGAATGGGATTTTACTGGCCTTTACACGAGCCTAGATGACCCCAAAATAGAACAAGATTTTGCCAAAGCCACTGCCGATATTGATGGCTTTGAAACCGCTTATAAAGGTCAACTAGATGGTTTGCTGACTTCTAGCCAATCGAGCGCAGAACAACGCGCCGAAATTTTAGCCACTGCCGTGAAACAATATGAAGATATGTCCGACCTATTAGGTGGCGTAATTTCATATGCATATCTTGTTTATGCGCAACTTGCCACTGACCCGAAACGCATTAAGTTTTTGGGCGATACGCAAGCACGCTTAACTGACCTTGGCACAAGAACGTTGTTTTTTGAATTAGAGCTTAACCGCATAGACAGCGAAGCGATTGATGCTTTGCTTGGTTTTGAAAGCGTTAGCCATCACGCGCCTTGGTTTAAAGACATTAGACGTGAAAAGCCTTATCAATTATCTGATGAGTTAGAGCAGTTATTTGCTGAAAAATCGGTTTCAGGTTCCCAAGCATGGGGGCGTTTGTTTGAAGAAACCATGGCAACGCTTAAATTTGAATATGATGGCAAGCAATTGAGCCAATCTGAAGTGCTAAATTTAGTCACTTCACCGGATGGAGCGGTGCGTAAAGCAGCTGCCGAATCACTATCTAAAACATTGGCCGAGAATGCGCGTTTGTTGACGCATATCACCAATGTATTGGCTAAGGATAAAGCGATATCCGATAAATGGCGGGGCTTTGAAGATGTGGCGCATTCGCGGCATTTGGCGAACCGTGTTGAGCCTGAAGTGGTGAATGCTTTGGAAAATAGTGTGCGCAAAGCGTACCCAACATTATCACATAGATATTATGCACTCAAAGCCAAATGGTTTGGCGTTGAGCAGCTCGACCAATGGGATAGAAATGCACCGTTGCCAAATGTAGATTCTGCGCCAACATCTTACGAAGATGCACGCGACATAATTTTGGAAGCTTATGGTGATTTTTCACCTAAAATGGCCGAAATTACCAAAAAGTTCTTTGACAATGGTTGGATTGATGCCCGCTCTCGTGATGGCAAAGCAGCAGGCGCATTTGCGCATCCAACAGTGCCAAGCGGCCACCCATATGTGATGGTGAATTATCTAGGTAAACCGCGCGATGTGGCAACTTTGGCACATGAATTAGGTCATGGCATCCATCAATATCTAGCCAATGAGCAGGGCGCTTTAATGGCACCCACACCACTGACTTTGGCCGAAACCGCCAGTGTGTTTGGGGAAATGCTTACTTTTAGATCCATGCTTAAAAACACCAAGTCGGTTGCCGAAAAGCGCGCTATGTTGGCAGGTAAAGTCGAAGACATGCTAAACACAGTCGTGCGCCAGATTTGTTTTTATAGTTTTGAACGCAAAGTGCATTTGGCGCGCCAAGATGGCGAACTGACAACAGAACAGTTGGGTGAGTTTTGGCTAGAAGTATCGGCCGAAAGCCTAGGGCCTTGCGTTAAACTAAATGAGGGGTATGAACATTATTGGTCTTATATTCCGCATTTTATTCGCAGCCCATTTTATGTTTATGCCTATGCATTTGGCGATTGTTTGGTAAATTCACTTTACGCTCGCTATGTCGCGGAACCAGAGGGATTTGCAGATAAATATTTTGATCTATTGCGGGCAGGCGGCTCTAAACATCATAGTGAGCTGTTAAAACCGTTTGGGTTAAACGCTGCGGATGAAACTTTTTGGGATATGGGTTTGCAAGCCATTTCGGAATTGATCGACCAATTAGAGGCTTTAGAAGGCCAATAAATACATGAAAATGGTGTAAAATAATTTGCTACCATTACTAAAAAATAACAAAAATTCTTAGACAAATTGGGCTCTCTAGTCTAAACGTATGAGAAGGAATTGAAGATAGGGATAATCAGATGACTAAAAAAGAACACCCAGCAATGGATTATAAAATGCATAACGACACTTATGCTAATTTTATTAAGGGCTCTATTTACGGCGGAATACTGTGTGTTGCGCTTACAATTTGGGCTGTGATTGCCATCGCCGCTTAATATTTGTCATATTGACTTTTAAGGAGACATTCTATGAAGATTGTCATAACTGCTGAACGCTCAGCAGACGAAACACGTGTGGCTGCGTCACCGATAACTGTACAAAAATTTGTGGGTTTAGGTTTTGACGTTGCATTGGAAAAAAATGCTGGCATTCGTGCTGATTTTACTGATCAGGCATATATTGATGCAGGCGCTACAATTGAAGATGACCTTAAAAAATTGGTAAAAGATGCCGATGTTTTATTGTCCGTTTTGCGCCCGACTGCCGAAGAATTAAAAGACTTGCCTGACACAGCTTTGGTTGTGGCAATGCTCGACCCTTATGAAGGTGAAGATGAATTATCTGACCTGACCAAAAGCGGCAAGACAAGTTTTGCTATGGAATTAATGCCGCGTATATCGCGCGCCCAAAGCATGGACGTATTGTCCTCGCAATCTAACCTTGCAGGTTATAAATCGGTTTTAGAAGCGGCTTCTGAATTTGGCCGTGCCTTCCCAATGATGATGACTGCGGCGGGAACAATCGCGCCTGCACGTGTATTTATTATGGGTGTTGGTGTTGCGGGTTTACAAGCCATTGCAACTGCGCGTCGTTTAGGCGCCATTGTAACAGCAACCGACGTGCGCATGGCAACCAAAGAACAAGTTGAAAGCCTTGGCGCTGAATTTGTAATGGTTGAACCTGATGAAGACGATGAAGGCGAAACATCTGGCGGCTATGCCAAAGAGATGAGTGACGATTATAAGAAGCGTCAAGCCGAATTGGTTGCTGGACATATTGCTAAGCAAGATATTGTGATTACAACAGCGCTTATACCTGGCCGCCCAGCACCTGAATTGGTGAGCAAAGCTATGGTAGAGAGCATGAAACAAGGCAGTATTATTGTTGACCTTGCGACATCTCGCGGCGGTAACTGCCCATTGTCTGTAAAAGACGAAGTTGTGGTGCATGATGGTGTGAAGCTGATTGGTTATTCTAACCTAGCCGGCCGTTTGGCGCAGGATGCCTCTAATCTTTATGCCCGTAATCTGCTGACATTTGTTACATCTTTGCTGAGCGAAGATAAAAACAGTATCGAGATTGATTGGGAAGATGAAGTTATCACAGGCACATTGCTTACCAAAGGTGGCGAACTGGTGCATGAATTTTACAATAAGGGAGATGCCTAATGGCTGATTTATCACCCGCAGACGCTTTAGAACGCGCCCAAGCCGCAGCAGATGTGGCACAAGATGCGGCACTTGCAGCACAAAACTATGCCGATGGCATTGCAGCAAGCCTTGAAGGGGTTGCTCAAGCCGCAGGCGGCAGCACGGGCATAGACCCATTTATGTTTAGGTTGGCAATTTTTATACTGTCTATTTTTATTGGTTATTTTGTGGTGTGGAGCGTAACGCCTGCTCTGCATACACCATTAATGGCCGTTACCAATGCGATTAGCTCGGTAATTGTGGTGGGCGCACTGGTTGGTGTGGCTGCTGAGGCTTCTGGAATGGCAAGTACATTTGGCTTTATTGGGCTGATTTTGGCTTCCATCAATATATTTGGCGGTTTTTTGGTGACGCAGCGTATGCTCGCCATGTACCGCAAGAAAAATTAGGAGAAGATAATGAGTGCTAATTTAATTGCGTTTTTATATCTTATATCAGGTGTTTTATTCATTCTATCATTGCATGGTTTAAGCTCACCCGAAACTGCCCGTCGTGGTAACTATATGGGTATGGCAGGCATGGCGATTGCCATTGTAACCACACTGTTGATGGCTGGCCCTTCGACCGTGAGCGGTTGGGCAATGCTTATTGGTGGCCTTGCTATCGGTGGTATTGTTGGTGGTGTGATTGCTCGTAAAATTTCGATGACTAACATGCCACAGCTTGTGGCGGCTTTTCATAGCTTAGTTGGTTTGGCTGCTGTGTTTGTGGCGGCATCGGCATTATATGCGCCAACAGCCTTTGGTATTGGTGAAGTTGGTTCTATCCACACAGCTAGCCTTGTTGAAATGGCTTTAGGTGTGGCGATTGGTGCCATTACCTTTACTGGCTCATTAATTGCGTTTGCGAAGCTGCAAGGTTTAATGTCTGGCTCACCAATTATTTTACCTGCACGTCACTTAATTAACATTACCCTTGGTTTGTTGATGGTTGGCTTAATCATTGCTTTTGCGATGACTGAAAATATATCTATTTTCTGGGCAATTGTTGTTGTTTCTGGCTTGCTTGGTTTCTTAATCATTGTGCCTATTGGTGGCGCTGATATGCCTGTGGTTGTATCTATGCTGAACTCGTATTCGGGTTGGGCTGCTGCTGGTATTGGTTTTACCCTCGGTAACACTGCTCTTATTGTGACAGGTGCTTTGGTGGGTTCATCAGGCGCTATTCTATCCTACATTATGTGTAAAGCGATGAACCGTTCGTTCATCAGCGTTATCCTTGGTGGCTTTGGTGATGTGGCAACGGGTGGCGGAAGCCAAGAAGAAACCCGCCCTGTCAAACGAGGTAGTGCCGATGATGCTGCTTTCATTATGAAAAATGCTAACAAGGTTATCATTGTACCAGGTTATGGTATGGCGGTTGCGCAAGCGCAACATGCACTGCGTGAAATGACTGACATTTTAAAAGAAAATGGCGTTAAAGTGGCGTTTGCAATTCATCCTGTTGCGGGGCGTATGCCTGGCCATATGAATGTATTGTTGGCCGAAGCTAACGTGCCTTATGATGAAGTGTTTGAGCTTGAAGACATTAATAATGACTTTGCACAAGCTGACGTGGCGTTTGTTATTGGCGCGAATGATGTGACCAACCCATCGGCTAAAACCGACCCTCAAAGCCCAATTTACGGCATGCCTATTTTGGATGTTGAAAAAGCAGGTACAGTACTATTTGTAAAACGTGGTATGGGCAAAGGTTATGCAGGCGTACAAAATGAAGTGTTCTTTAAAGACAATACGATGATGTTGTTTGCCGACGCTAAGAAAATGGTCGAAGACATTATTAAAGCCTTATAATACGCTGTAATGATATATATACTGATTGTACCTCGTGCTTTGCACGGGGTATTTTTTTGTCTGTTTATGTTTTTAACAGGCAATAAAAAAGGCGGAATGTTAAACATCCCGCCCTGATAATTTTATTTTGTCACTAAATTTAATTAGCAGCGACTGTACGTCTTGCATTTAGGTGTTTGCGGGCTTTTGCAGCGCCACGAACCGCCTCGGATGATTGTGGGTTGCGGCGGTTGGCATTTACATAAGCTGTATAAGCTTCATCCCAATCGCCTAGCTTCGCGGCTGTACGTGCTAGGTAAATATAAGCGCTATAATCTTTAGGTAACAAGCGAGATGCCGTTACAAAATCGCCACGGGCAGATGTATAATCTTTAAGTGTGTAATGAGACACACCGCGAGCAAAGAAAATTTGTGGAATATTAGAGCTAAAGTTCATAGCTTTGTCAAAGGCAGTAATCGCTGCAGAATGATTTTTTTGCGCTTGGCGAATTGTACCAATTTGGAAGTAAGCCAGCGGGTTACTAGAATTGATTTTAATGGCTTGGTTATAAGCTGCGAGTGCTGAGCTTGTGCGCCCTAGTTTTTGCAAGGCTTTGCCTTTGGCAACATAGGCTCTGTCATAAGTTGGGTTCAGCGCAATGGCTTTATTATAGTCCGCTATCGCGCTGTTATATTTCTTGAGCAAGAAAGATGTTTTGCCACGGTTATAATATGGCTGTGGCGATTTTGGAGAGGCTTTAATAGCGGCTGAGAAACTTCTTTTTGCATCGCTATAGCGCTCGTAACTGGCAAGGCCAGCACCTAAATTATTATGAGGGCGCGCATTGTCTGGGTTGCGCTTCACTGCCGCGTTAAGCGACGTTAAATCGGTATTCACAGGTGAACTATAGGTTTGGCAAGCGGCCAATGCAAAAATGCTGGTGGCTACAAGGCTAGCCTTAACTAAACTATTAAATTTCACAATATCTCCGATATTAAAGTATGGTTAATAATTGTATAAATGAATTTGCTGTAAATTCATGTAATAAGAGTAAATATTTTTTATTTGGTAAACAATGTTGCAAAAATCGCACAATAATTGTTTAAACTTTATAGTGGGCATAAAAAAAGACCACACTAAGTGGCCTTTTTATAAATTCTTATAGCTAAAAGTCTAGTACATGCGACCTTTACCAGAAATCATACCTTCGCGCTGAGCTTTTTTACGAGCAAGCTTGCGAGTACGACGAATGGCTTCAGCTTTTTCACGAGCTTTTTTCTCAGATGGCTTTTCAAAATGGCCACGTAATTTCATTTCACGGAAAATGCCTTCGCGTTGCATTTTCTTTTTCAAGGCACGTAGAGCTTGATCTACATTATTATCACGAACGAGTACTTGCACTATATATAATCCTGTTTCATATATCGCCATATTAGAAGCGAAAATTTGCCACTGCCTATATTGCAGTAAAATAATGCCCCGAAATACCAAATTATCGAGCGCTTGTCTAGTGATTCAATGTAAAAAATTACATTTATAAACTTATTTGGCATTTCACCGTTTAATTATTGCTCTTTAGGCTATTAAGTGGGTGCAAAATATTGACATGACCCATTTTACGACCTGCCTTTATATCTTGCTTGCCATATAGATGAATTTTAGCGTTTGGCTGTTTGGCATATTCATTTGTTTGGTTGACGTTATCGCCAATTAGATTTTGCATCACCACGTCGCTATGTCGCGCCGTTGTGCCTAATGGAAGGTTTGTAATCGCGCGAATGTGTTGCTCAAATTGCGAGATATAACAAGCATCCTGCGTCCAATGGCCACTATTATGTACGCGCGGCGCAATTTCGTTGACGATTAACGGCTGGGTAGCAGAAGTCGAAACAAATAACTCGACACCCATAGTGCCGACATAATCCAAACCTTTAATAATGTCGGTGGCGAGGTTTTTAGCTTGCTCTAAAATTTTAGCATTTAATTTGGCAGGGATGGTCGAAATATCGAGTATGTGATTCTTATGATCGTTTTGGGCAGGTTCAAAAATAGCTACATTATCTGCAGCATCACGTGCAATGATAACCGAAATTTCCAAATCAAAATCAATAAAACCTTCGAGAATACAATTGTTTTGCGGGGCTGTTTGGCCATTATTGGTAATTAACTCGTATGCTGCCGCCATGTCTTTTGCTGTTTTAATTGCAATTTGGCCTTTGCCATCATAACCCATTGTGCGGGTTTTAAGAATGCAGGGTAGGCCAAGTTTGGTTACGGCTGCATCTAAATCGGCATGGCTGGCAATGTTCGCGTAAGGTGCAGTTTGACAACCAATATTGTTAAGATAATCTTTTTCAACCAAGCGATCTTGCGAGGTTTGTAGTGATTCCAAATTTGGCGATACAGTTACAAGCTCGTTTAAAAAATCAATTGTAGCGGCTGGGATGTTTTCAAATTCATATGTGATGATATCGACTTTGTTGGCGAATTCTTTTAGTTTCTCTTGATCATCATAAGCACCAATAATGTTGGCATGGCTAACATCAATGGCGGGGCCATTATCTTCAGGGCAATAAATGCAAGTTTTATATCCCAGTGGAGCCGCGGCTAAGCTTAGCATACGTGCCAATTGCCCTCCGCCTAGAATGCCAATTATACTATTTGCAGCTAAAGGTTTATTTTGCATATCAAAGCTCAATATTTTTATGAGTCGGTAGGGGTGAGGGCGATGCCATCGGTAATGTTTTGACGGTAAGCTGCAAGCCGTTTGGCAGCAGGCTCGTCATGTAATGCAATTACAGATGCAGCCAAGAGAGCGGCATTAATAGCCCCTGCTTTGCCAATGGCTAATGTGCCGACAGGTATGCCACCTGGCATTTGAACAATGGATAGCAAACTATCTTGCCCGCCAAGGGCTTTGGTTTCTATCGGCACGCCAAATACGGGCAATGCTGTCATAGATGCGACCATGCCTGGTAAATGTGCGGCGCCGCCTGCGCCTGCAATGACAACATGTAGACCATTGTCTTTTGCACTTTTAGCATATTCATACATGCGGTCGGGTGTGCGATGAGCTGATATAATTTTGGCTTCATAAGCAATGTCTAATGCATCGAGTATGTCTGCAGCATGTTTCATAATTGGCCAATCTGATTGACTGCCCATAATGATGCCGATTCTTGCGATTTCTGTTGCCATTGCCATTTCCAACTCATAATTAAACGAATATGTTCTTTTATGAGATTAGGGCACTATTTGCAAGGGTTTAGGCGATGATGTCGGGAGTTAATTTTTGGTTCAACTTTTCGATCACTTCTTTAATCTGATCGCGTCGGTTGACGAGTTTTTGAATTTGAACATCCTGATGCAAATCAGTTTGGCGCATTGATTCGATAGTCATTTTTAAGTCTCTATGCTCTTGACTGAGCCGAGAAATAATTTTTACCAAGTGATTTTTTTCAATTTCGTTCATCAAAAAGGCCTAAATATATGCCCAAAATCAGGCATGTAGATTATAAGACTACTCACATTTGCTTAAAATTTAATAAAAAATTGTAAACAGAGATATTTGATTTATTAAATTTTATGTGCAAAAATTTAAATGTTAACTACAAGGAGATATACATATGGCTCTTGAAGCGCATTTGAATGAATTGAAACTAAAACATCAACAGATGGAAGCTGAGATAACCAATGAAGCAAAATTTGCTTCGACGGATCAATCTAAAATCAATGGTTTAAAGCGACAGAAATTGAAAATAAAGGAAGAGATTACAGACATAAAATCTCAACTGGCAAGCTAGTTACACGCATTATTTTTTAATTATGCCTCGTTTCATTTGATGGAGCGGGGCTTTTTATTGAGACATATGTCTCATTTTAATTTACAGTTTCAACTGTTATTTAAAAACCATACGGTAGCGAATGGAGGGCGTTTCAGATGACCATATATGATGATGTTTATAATAATTGGAAAGACAAGCCGCAACAATTTTGGGCAGATGCGGCTCAGAAAATAGATTGGATAAAACCTTGGGATAAAATTCAAGGTACAGAATACGGTTTGGATCGGTGGTTTATTGGTGCCGAATGTAATACATGTTTTAACTGTTTAGACAGACATGTGATTGCAGGAGATGGCGATAAAACAGCTTTGATTTATGACAGCCCTGTGACGGATAAAAAGCGCCAATATACATATCAGGAGCTTTTAACAGAAGTTGAAGCTTTTGCAGGTGTGCTCACACAGAATGCAGTCAGTAAGGGCGATCGGGTGATTATTTACATGCCGATGGTGCCAGAAGCAGCTATCGCTATGTTGGCATGTGCGCGCATTGGTGCGGTGCACAGTGTTGTCTTTGGTGGTTTTGCCGCGGCGGAATTGGCAAAACGTATAGATGATTGCACACCCAAGCTAATTGTATCGGCTTCTTGCGGGGTCGAGCCGAATCGCTTGGTCAAATATAAGCCTTTGCTAGATGAGGCGCTAACCCTAACTTCTCACAAAGTTGAAGCCAGTATTGTATTGCAGCGTGAAGAATTTATTGCCGATATGAATGACGGCATTGATGTGGATTGGCAAGAAGCTGCTTCAGCATTTAAAGCCTCGGGCGGAACATGTGACCCTGTTGCGGTTTTAGCCACAGACCCACTTTATATATTATATACATCTGGCACAACTGGCACACCAAAGGGTGTGGTGCGCGACAATGGCGGGCATATGGTGGCATTGCATTGGTCAATGAAGGCTGTGTATGGCGTTGATGCGGGTGATGTTTTTTGGGCGGCATCTGATGTTGGTTGGGTTGTCGGGCACAGTTATATTGTCTATGGGCCATTGCTAAAAGGTGCAACGACTATTATTTACGAAGGCAAACCAGTAGGCACGCCCGATGCAGGCGCTTTTTGGCGGATGATTGAAGAGTATAAAGTAGATGCGTTATTTACCGCACCTACCGCACTTAGAGCCATAAAAAAGCAAGACCCAGAGGGCAAGCTTATTGGCGACTATGATCTATCAACATTTAAAACATTATATTTGGCAGGTGAGCGTGCTGACCCTGATACGATTAAATGGGCAGAAGCTCATCTTAAAATTCCAGTGATTGACCATTGGTGGCAAACCGAAACAGGTTGGCCAGTTGCTGCAAACCCTATGGGTATTGAAGAATTGCCCATTAAATATGGCTCATCTACCAAAGCATTGCCAGGTTATGAAATTGTGGTTTTGGATGATGAAGCTATTCCAGTTGAAGCTGGCGTTACGGGTAATATTTTAATAAAGCGCCCTCTACCACCAGGTTGCCTACCTACTTTGTGGAATGCGGATGATACGTTTCATGAAAAATATTTCACCAACTTTGAGGGCTATTATGAAACCTCGGATGCAGGTTTTGTGGACGAGGATGGTTATTTGTTCATCATGGCGCGCACCGATGATATTATCAATGTGGCAGGCCATCGGCTTTCCACAGGTGCGATAGAAGAGGCGATTAGCGGACATAAAGATGTAGCAGAATGTGCAGTGATTGGCATTGCAGATAAACTAAAAGGCCAAATGCCTGTTGGTTTGTTGATTTTAAATGATGGTGTTGACCGCGATCACACTGAAATTGCGCGTGAATGTCAACAAATGGTACGAAATGAAATTGGTCCAGTTGCGGCTTATCGCACCTCGTTGGTTGTTGAGCGTTTGCCAAAAACTCGAAGTGGTAAAATACTGCGCGGGGTGATGCGTAAAATTGCCGACGGTGAAGAATATTCTGCACCTGCGACCATTGAAGACCCAAGCGTATTGCCTGAATTGGCTGAAATCTTTAAAAATAGTGGGTTGAATGAATAAATAAAAAAGCCGATGGGAAACCCCATCGGCTTTAAATTTGGTATCAATTTTTAAAAACTAGTCTTTGCTAAAATTTGCAAATACATCAGCGGCTGACGGTGTGTTTTCGTCACCTGCTTGTGTAGCTTCTGATTCATCTAGGTCGAACAAGTTATCAGCAGTGGCTTCTTCTGTTTCAACAACATCATCAACATGGCCAACAATTTCTGCAAAATGCTCATTGTCTTTTTTATAGGCAGGTGCCGTTGTTTCTTCTGTTGGTAGCAATGTACCTGCTGCAATGGCTTTGTCGCGTTCTTTAGCAACACGAACAGCCGCTTTAGAAACCGCAGCGTCTAGCTCTATTTGTGTACAAAGGCCAAGGGCAACGGGATCAATTGGTTTGATGTTTTGAATGTTCCAATGGCTGCGTTCGCGAATGGCTTTAATGGTTGGCTTGGTTGTGCCGACCAATTTCATCACTTGGCTATCCACAAGTTCTGGGTGAAATTTAACCAACCAAAGAATGGATGATGGCTTATCTTGACGACGTGAAAGTGGTGTATAACGCGGGCCTTTACGTGTTTTGGCCTCAGGAACCACCAATTTACGCTTGGCTAAAACTAATTTGACGCTTTCGTCATTTTGCGCGGCATCAATTGATTCGCGGGTTAATTCGCCAGATTGCATGGGGTCTTGCCCACGTACGCCTAGTGCGCCGTCGCCATCGGCAATGGCTTTCACTTCAAGGGCATGTAAGCTGCAAAAATCAGCAATTTGCTCGAATGTAAGCGCTGTATTGTCTACCAACCAAACGGCTGTGGCTTTTGGCATTAAAGGTCCGTTACTCATGTGCTATCTCCTGTCTTCTGCAATCGCTGCACAAGTTATATTCTGGTCAATTATTAGGAATAAACTTTGTATAGCGCAATTTCATGTAAATTAAAAGTCTTAAATTAGAGGCTCATATCTAGCATCAATTTACCGATATGGCGGCCGTCCTCCATATATTTGTGGGCGCGGCCTGCATCTTTAAGAGCAAATATTTTATCGACAACGGGTTTGATTTTACCCGCTTCAATGAGTGGCCATATATGTTGGTGCAGATTTTGGGCAATTTGAGCCTTTTCGGCAAGTGGGCGGTTGCGCAATGTCGAGCCTGTTAAGGTGAGTCGTTTCAGCATAACTGGCAAAAAATCGACTTCGGCAATGGCGCCATTTAAATAGGCGATGTTAACAATGCGACCATCATTTGCTGCCACTTGCACGTTGCGGTTAATATAGTCGCCGCCTACCATGTCCAATATCACATCGGCACCTTTATTGCTGGTTTCGGCTTTAATGGTGGCTACATAATTCTCCATTAAATAATTAATGGCAACGGCATCTAAGCTGCGGATTGTGGTGCATTTGGCTTCACTTGCGGCCGTTGCATAAACTTTAGCAAATTTAAATTGACGCGCGATTTGAATGGCTGCTACGCCAATACCGCTTGTGCCACCGTGGATGAGAATGGTCTCGCCAGTTTGTAAATTTGCCCGATCAATAACGTTGTTCCACACTGTGAAATAGGTTTCGGGTAGGCTTGCAGCTTCAATAAAGCTTAACCCTTTGGGGATGGGTAGGGCGCAATCTTCATGGATTGTGGCATATTGGGCGTATCCGCCACCTGCAATCAGCCCGCAAATGGCATCGCCAACTTTATATTTTGATGCACTGCTTGAAGCGGCAACCACTGTGCCCGCAATTTCTAAACCCAAAATAGCAGATGCACCTTTGGGCGGCGGGTAATGGCCAGTGCGTTGTAAAAGATCAGGTCGGTTAACGCCTGCGGCTTCTACTTTTATGAGTAATTCATTGGCTTGAATATGTGGCAGATTATGTTCTGCAAGTTCTAGCTCTTCCCAACTTCCAAATGTGTTGATGCGCGTGGCTTGCATTGTTTTAGGTAAATGAGTGGTAGGCATAATAATCCAAACTAATTTTTTATTTATTGTAAGTGATTCGTTTGAAAGAATGAATAGGCGGTAGAAAATTTGCAAATTTTAAACAACGATCAAGCAAACATCTAGTAAATCGCTTAATTACTTACATTGTTATAATCCTTTAGTCTAACTCTTGCTGTTTAAGTTGAATCTTAACTAATTATTAATCATATTTTATGTATAGTAAATGTACGTAATGCAGATAAAATTTATTTTATTTGGGTGAATGTTTTTTCATTGATGTTCTTTATTACGTCTCCCTATTAAACTCCCCGAGCCGTTCTAACTTACGGCTCTTTTTTTTTGCATCTTTTTTGTAATTAGTCCGTCTCCCTTACAACATAAGGAGATGAAAATGAAAAATAGTGAAATTCTGAAATATTGGTTTGGTGCTATAAATAACCAAACTCATCTGAGCTTTGAGCATGAGGCGGTGAAAAGATGGAATGATAAATCGCCATCTGTTGACCAATATGTAACCGATAATTTTGAACAGCTATATTTGAAAACCCTCAAAGATATAGAAAAAGGCTGGCGGCCGCGTAACTTGTTGGGTTTTTTAGAAACGATCATATTAATCGACCAATTTCCACGTCATATATATAGAGACACCGCGCTGATGTATAAAAGTGATGCGGTCGCTGTAGAGTTAACCAAGCAAGCATTAGATTTATTTGATCACTCATCGAATTTAAATTTAGCACAGAGAATGTTTTTATATATGCCGCTTATGCATTCTGAAAATGTAGCAGATGAGGGACTTATGCTGAATTTGTTCGAAAAACTAAGAGATGATGCGAAATTCAATGCGCCACATAATTTTATGTTTTTTGAAATGACTTATGGCTATGCAGCGCGGCATTTAGAAATTGTGCAACGGTTTGGGCGCTTTCCGCATAGAAATGGTATTTTAGGGCGTGTTTCTAGTGCTGAAGAGCTTGATTTTCTGCAAGAGGAAAATAGTTCATTCTAGCTTTTTGAAGGTAAATTTATACAAGAGATAATTTAATTAAAATCCACTTTGTTTTTGCAACTTTATCCCAATATATTGATTGTAAGTTAGCGCTGTAATGAGATCTGGATACGGGGCAAGGGGCCTTTTTGGTGCGCGTTAACTTTTATCAACAAACGCGTTAACCATTTGTTAAGCTTCTTGGAGACTCGCCATAAACAAAAGTATAGGTTGTCTGTACGAGTATTGAGTAGGGCGTTAAAAATGAAATTAATAAATGAAAACAACGATTTATCTGGAACTGTAAACTATGTTGAGTTTTTTGCAGCTTCTAGCCAATTCCAATCTTTGTTTAACGAAGGCATGGCCTTGGTAGAAGAAACAGCCAATTATCTAGATGGTGGTGGCCGCACTGAGTCTCGAGAATTAGGCAGGCCGCAAGCTTTGGCATACGCCTCTGAAAGCATGCGTCTTACAACACGTCTAATGCAAATTGCTTCTTGGCTTTTATTGCAACGTGCTCTTAAAAATGGCGAATTAGGTGTCGAAGAAATCAGACGTGATAGCAACCGCATTAAACTTTCTAAGCGCCGCGTTGACGATGTAACGACATTGATTGAAGAATTACCAGTTAAGCTGATTGATCTGATTCATAAAAGCTTTGACTTACAAGTAAGATTGCAAAAAATTGACAAGCAATTTTGGGCAAAAGTAGATGAAGAAGTTGCCCCAACCAAAGGGGCTCGCGACCAATTTAGCATGCTTGAAGCAGCATTTGGCGGCAATAATTAATACCAGATAACATATACATATAAGCACCGTATATTAAAAAGAACGCTCGGCATTTGCTGGGCGTTTTTTTTGTGCCTCATCTCATTTAATTTTATAATTTAGGCATAAAAAAAGCCTCTCCGAGGAGAGGCTTTGAATTTGAGTGTATTGGTATCTTAACCCAACATACCTTCGAAGCGTTTGTTGAACTTGTCCAAACGTCCGCCACGGCCAGTAAGCTGAGCGTTACCACCAGTCCAAGCTGGATGAGTTGATGGGTCAACGTCTAGTACAAGCGTATCGCCTTCTTTGCCCCATGTTGAACGAGTTTCAAATGTTGAACCGTCAAGCATTTGAACTGTGATTGCATGATAATCAGGGTGAATGTCATTTTTCATAATAAAACCTACATTTTTTGAAAAACTATGAAACCAACGACAACCGCCGACAACTAGCTTTTAATGAATTTGTTGCAGCTGATATAGACCAGAATAAGCCTAATTACAAGTTGTTTTAAGCCCCACACACTATATTTGAAGTCATAATATTGGAGTATTTCTATTATTTAGAAAATTGCCATTGTTATTTTTGCCACCAAGCCTATATATCTATTTGATATAGCCATTGATGAAACGGGACAATATGAGCAACGAAACAAGTGAAGCGCCAAAAGCAGCCAAAAAGTCCATGTTTGGCGATCTAAGCCCTATTATAAAATTACTACCATTTGTCTGGGTGCATAAAACTTATGTATTTGGTGCGCTGGTATTTTTAACCATTGCCGCTGCTGCTACCTTGGTGCTGCCGCGCTTGGTCGGCCAATTGGTCGAAACTGGACTTGGTGAAGATACTGTCGAAAATATTGATTTGAAGTTTTTGTCATTCATCGTGCTTGCGGTTGTCATGGCTTTTGCGAGTGCATTTAGATATTATTTTGTGATGTCAATTGGCGAGCGTGTTGTGGCTGATTTGCGGGCTAAATTTTACGAACAATTATTACGCTTAGACCAAAAGTTTTACCAGAAAAACCTAACTGGCGATCTGTTGTCGCGGCTTTCGGCTGATACGACTTCTATTAAATCGGCTGTTGGGGTGAGTGTATCAATGGTGCTGCGCAACGTATTTATTATGGTTGGCGCCGTGATCATGATGTTCACCACCAGTTGGTATTTGAGCTTTATGGTGGTTGCTGCCATTCCGCTTATGGTCATTCCTTTGGTGCTTATGGGTGGCAAGGTGAGAAAACTAGCCAAAGATGCCCAAAGCACATTTGCCGATACCACGGCTTATGCGGGGGAAACTCTATCGGGCATTCATACTGTGCAGTCTTTCACATATGAAAAACAAGCCGCTAGTAATTTTAAAAATACTGTCACAGTTGCACTTGGTGTGGCGACAACCCGTATTAAGGCGCAAGCACGGCTTATTGCCATTAGCATATTTATGGTATTTGCCTCTGTAGTGGGCATTCTCTATATGGGCGCACAAGCGGTTATTACAGGCGATATGGGTAATGGTGAATTGCTCGAGTTTTTAATTTATGCTGTATTGGCCGCTTCGTCTTTGGCGGCAGTAAGCCAAGTTTGGGCAGAAATTCAACAAATGGCAGGTGCGTCCGACCGCATTATGCAATTGCTGGATATGGACCCAGAAATTGATGTACCAAAAAACCCGATTAAGTTGACCCAAAAAACCGAAGGCTTTGTTGAGTTTAAAAATGTTGAATTCGCTTACAGCGAAAAAGATGAGCAACTGTTTAAAGGTTTGGATTTTAAGGTAGTCCCAGGTGAAATGGTGGCATTTGTAGGGCCGTCTGGTGCTGGTAAATCGACCATTTTTAATTTGCTAATGCGTTTTTACGATATCAATAAAGGCACGATTAGTGTTGATAATCACTCGATTAGTGATTTCGACCCTAAAGATTTGCGTAGCCAATTTGCCACTGTGCCACAAGAGGTGATGATTTTTGCTGCCAGTGCGATGGAGAATATTCGGTTTGGGCGTATCAATGCAAGTGATGAAGATGTGATTGCCGCGGCAAAAGCAGCCGAAGCACATGATTTCATTATGCGTACGTCTGACGGTTATAACACTGCCTTGGGTGAACGCGGTATGGCACTTAGCGGTGGCCAAAGACAACGTATTGCCATTGCGCGTGCTATCTTGCGCGATGCACCAATATTGTTGCTAGATGAAGCCACAAGTGCTTTAGATAGCGAATCAGAAAAGAAGGTGCAGAAGGCATTAGAAACCTTAGCAAAAGGCCGCACAACGTTAATTGTGGCGCACAGACTGTCGACCATTCGCGATGCTGATCGCATTTTAGTGATTGATAATGGCGAAATAGTTGAAGAGGGTAACCATCAAAAACTGATGGAGATTTCTGGCACATATGCTAAGTTGGTGCAGTTGCAAACACAAGACATTACGCACTGATAAGAAAGATCACATATGTTTAAAAAGAAGAATATTGGCTGGTTCATTTTGGCCTTCATCATTTTATTGTCTTTTTTTACTGTGAGGATATTTATTTCGCAAGGTGAGTTTAAAACCATTGTGGCGCAATCTCGATACGACTGCAAAGCCGTTGCCGCGCCTTTTGGCCCCGAGGATATGATTGCCGATTATGAAACTGGTTTGCTTTATATCTCAGCTTCTGCACGGCCAATTGATGGTCGATATGCCATTCGGGGTAATATTCATGTTTTGGATATGAATTCAGACGATATGACAATGTCATCTGTGACTAACGATTTTACACCCAAATTTAGACCACATGGCATAAGTTTTATCAAACTTGAAGATGGTTCAAAACGTTTATTTGCCATTAGCCACCCAAGTGAAGGTGAAAGCCGTGTTGAAATTTTTGATGTCGCAGGTAAATCACTCTCTCATGTAAAGACAATTGAAGGTTTGACGGGCGGGTTAAACTCGTTAGTGGCCATTGATGGCGAGCGCTTTTACACAACTCAAGATGGCCAATTTCGTGGCATATCACCTGTCGTTAATGGTGTGTTGGGTTTAAATTATGGCGAGATTATTTATTATGATGGCCAAGAAAGCCATGTGGTTGCCGAAGGTTTTGCCTATGCAAATGGCATTGAAATGTCTAGCGATGGAAAAACTCTCTATGCCGCCGATACATTAGGCCGCACATTGTCATTTTACACACGTGATCTTAAAAGCAACCTATTGGTAAAATCGGGCGATTTATATATGGATGCGGGCATTGATAATATCAGGCGTAATGAGGATGGTACGTTTTTAATTGGCGGGCATCCAAAAATGTTCTCATCATTATTTTTTATGGCAGGGCGTAAAAAAATCGCACCAAGTGTTGTTTTTCATGCCATCCCGCCCAAAGATGGCACAGGTGGTGAGCTGCATGCTGTGTATCTAGAAGAAGGCGAGCTCATGTCTGCCACTTCAGGCGCGGTGCAATATAAAAACAAAATGTTTGTGGCATCTATTGTTGAGAATAAAATATTAAGTTGCACGGCTAAAAACTAAACCGCGCTCTAAGTTTGATATACCACGGTAAAAGTCCCACAAGCCAAATCACCCTTTGGGTTTTCGAACCGATGCGGAATTGTGGCGTTAAATAATAGCGTTTGCTCTGCATTTATTTGCACTGTTTCTGATGCTAAATGTACAATTAAGCTGCCTTTTTCGACCCATAAATATTTCATTGTTTTGGGGCTGGCGTTTGCGGCAAATGAAGTTTTGCCAGAGGCTGTGAAGCGGAACCTATAAAAATCAGCAGGAGAAGATGCCGATCTGGCTGCCAGTAAATGGCAAGTGAATGGGCTGTCTTTTTTACTAACAATATTATGTGAATTTGGTTGGATAACTTGCGCATTATGTAATCCATCTGGCTGTTTGACAAGGTCTTCTAACTTAATCGCCATGGCTTTGGCAAGTTTGTCCAAAACAGAAATGGTTGGGTTTTTTTGCCCACTTTCAATTTGCGCAATCATTGAACGGCTAACCCCAGAGCGGTCTGCAAGTGATTGTAGGCTCTCGCCATTGGCTTGGCGAAAACTTCTGATGAATATACCTAAATAATCAAAATTCACATCATTTCCCCTATAGTAGATTTATTACACTATAGTCTATCAATTTATTTCCACAAGACATAAAGTTTGGGCGTTAATATTTAAAAGGAAATAAAATGAACAATCGTGTTGTTGCTATTACTGGTGGAAATTCGGGAATCGGCTTGGCTATGTCTAAATTATTTTTAGACAATGGCTATAAGGTCGCTGTTTTTGCACGCTCACTGGAGAGTTTACAAGAATTTAAAAAATTAAATCCAGACAATATTTTTATCTATGCCGGCGATGTGAGTTCGGTTGCAGAATTGGATGATTTTTATAGGAAATGCAGCCATCTTTGGGGTGGCATTGATACCGTGATCGCCAATGCGGGCATTGCAGATGCGCAAGCTGTGAAAGATGTCACCGAAGATAGCTTTGATCACAGTGTCGGGATTAATCTTAAAGGCGTATTTTTTACGGTTCAGAAATCACTTAACCATCTTAATAAAAATGCTTCAGTTATTTTAATTTCATCTATTCAGGCGCAAAAAGGGGCGGGGATTTGGTCTGTTTATGGGGCGACAAAAGCAGCAGTTCGGTCGTTAACCAGATCTTTTGCGCAAGAATTAGGTAGCCAAGGCATTCGTGTGAACTGCCTATCACCCGGCGTTACCAATACGCCCATTCTAAAGAAATTCGGATTTAGTGATGATGATTTATCAGGAATTATAAAGCAAGTTGAAAGCAATACCCCATTGGGTCGCATTGGCTCACCAGATGAAATTGCGCAGTCAGCACTGTTTCTAGCATCTGACAACGCATCATTTATCACAGGTGCAGATTTGCAAGTTGATGGCGGGTTGGCACAAATATAGCACTCACTAAAAAGATGAGGGGAGAGAATTAAACTATTTTTCGGTGAGTTTTAACTCTATCCGACGGTTAATTTCTTTGGCTTCATCACTATCACCTTCGGCCAATGGGTGATGTTCGCCAAAACCAGCGGCCATAAGGCGTTTTGCAGGCACGCCAGATTCTATAAGCGTGCGCACAACAGATATGGCGCGAGAGGCAGATAGCTCCCAGTTAGAGGCAAAGCGAGCAGACTTCATGGGTGTACTGTCCGTATGACCATCGACACGTAATACCCAATTAATGTCGTCAGGAATTTCGGTCGAAATTTCCAATATTGCTTCGGCAATTTTCCGTAATTCAACTTTGCCTAGCTCGTTAATATCCACTTGGCCTTTGGGAAATAAGACTTCGGATTGGAATACAAAACGGTCGCCAACAATTTTAACATCTGATCGCTTGGATAATATTTCACGTAAACGGCCAAAAAAGTTAGAGCGGTATTTGGATAGTTGCTGCACTTTTTGTGCTAAGGCAACGTTTAATCTGCGGCCTAAATTGGCAATTTGAACTTGGTTTTCTTTGTCTTTGGCTTCGGCTTTATCCAACACCGCACTCACTTGCGCAATCTGGCGACGTAATGATGCAATTTGTAGATTTAACAATTCAACTTGGGCCAAAGCTTCTGATTTAATGTGGCTTTCGGCGGCTAGTTTATCATTCAGAACGCTGATAGCGCTGCCTTCTTGGTTTTTTTCGGCATCATAGGCCGATAAAAGACCGGCTAATTTAGTGCGCTCAGCTTCGGCATCGGCTAGGTTTTGACTTAGGGAAGCTATGGTGTCGGTCAGCGAAGCTGAATTGCCTTTTTCCAAAGCTAACATTTGGGTGAGCTCAGAAAGTTGGCCTTTCAACCGATCTAACACACTGTCACGGCCAGAAATTTCTTGGCTCAGGAAAAACTGCGCAAACATGAATACGGTGAGTAGAAATATAAAAACCAATAGCAATGTCGACAAGGCATCAATAAAGCCAGGCCAAAAATTCACGCTTTCGCGGCGGGATGAACGACGAGAAAATGCCATAAAATCTAATCCCTCTCAGTCGTCGGCGGGTAATCTTCTTGGCCGTCTTCTTGGTACTGATTGGTTTGTTGGTATTGGTCGGCATTTTCTGGATGTTGCGATTGTAAGCGCTGTAACAGGCTGCTCATTTCAGCAGTTTGTTGGTTTTGATGTACCACTAAATCGCGTACATATTCGCCTTCTTCGCGCACTTGGTCGGCAATTTGCTGCACACCTTGGGCAATGGTATTGAGCGCTTCGTTACCTGCAATGGTGGTGAAGGCTTGCTCATCCATACGGCTATCCATTTTCGCGATGGATTTTTGCATATCTTGGATGGCAAAGTTAACTTGTGGCGCATTTTGTGCTGCACGGCCATAACCTGCTTCGGCATGGGTTGTGCCATCGGTAATGTCGGTTACGGTAGATAACCAGTCTTCCAGCTCTAGGTAAAAGCGGTTTTGCGCTTGGTTAGCTTGAATGTCCATAAAGCCAATAACAAGTGAGCCAGCAAGGCCAAAAAGTGACGAGCTAAACGCTGTTGCCATGCCTTGCAAAGGCGCTTCTAAGCCAGCTTTTAATTCTTCAAATACGGCCGATGCTTCGCCTGCACCTGCATCTAAGCCTCTAATTGTACCTGCAATTGAACCCAATGTATCGAGCAAGCCCCAAAATGTACCTAGCAAGCCCAAAAACACCAATAGGCCAGTGATGTATCGTGAGATTTCATGAGCCTCATCCAGCCGTGCGCCAATGGAATCTAGCAATGTACGCATTGAATTGGTGCTTAATGTCACTTCGCCTGTTTGGTTGCCAAGCATGGTGGCCATAGGCGCTAATAATTTGGGTTGGCGGCCAGATTGAATGGTTGGGTCAGCCACGCGCAAATTGTTAAGCCATTTAATTTCGGGGTATAGGCGCATAATTTGGCGAATGGTGAAAAGTATACCAAATAGAATGGTGAACAATATCAGCCCATTTAAAAACGGGTTGGACATAAATGCATCTATCAAATCTTTATAAAGAATTGTCGCCGCTATGATGACCAAGGCTAAGAAGATAAACATTCTCAACAAAAACATTCTTGGCTTGGTTATTTTACGGGCTTCATATTGCATTTTGTGTCCTCACCCAGAGCAACATATGTAATCACCACTATTATTATATATGTAGAATAATCTCTTGTGGGTTTGATGCCCATATCGTTCAAATTCTGTAATAATTTTTTGTAGTGCTTGCGTCACCTTGTCTGGCTTAATTTGTAATCAACAAATCGAATTCATTGTTACCTTCAATCTACACAGCAAAAAAAAATGGTCAAGTAACTGACCATTTTTTAAACGCTAAATGTGGGTTTTATGGGGCGTTATGCCTCAATTTCCAACAATTTAATGAATTGAGGCATCAAAGCTTTGTTACTGGCGGCAATACGGCCATTGCTAAAGTCAAGTTCGCCACCGTCAATATCTTGCACAAGGCCACCTGCTTCACGCACCATAAGTACGCCTGCAGCTACATCCCAAATGCTTAAGCCACCTTCGTAAAAGCAATCGGTACGCCCTGCTGCAAGTTCAGCCAAATCTAATGCTGCTGCGCCTGCCATACGCACACCATGTGTGCGGTTTTGGGCACGTGCCAAACGGCGGTAGTAAATGCTTGCATCGTCGCGTAAGCCACCACTGCCAGTTGCAACAAGTGCATCGGCAATATGTTCGCGGCCAGCCATTTTTAATTTCATATCATTTAAAAATGCACCACGGCCAATTTCGGCTTCATATAATTCATCGGTGATCGGGTTGTAAATAACCGCTGCATGCAGTTTGCCTTCGCGCTCAAGTGCCAACGAAATACAAAATTGCGGGTTGGCGTGCATAAAGTTCATGGTGCCATCAATTGGGTCCAAAATCCATCTATGGGTTTTATCTGTGCCGATTTCTTCGCCAGCTTCTTCGCTTAAAATGCCATAGCCAGGGCGGGCTTCTTTAAGCTCTTCAATGAGTCTGGTTTCAATGCGTATGTCCGATGAGGTCACAAAATCTTGTGGGCCTTTACGTGAAATTTGCAAATTTTCCACTTCGCCAAAGTCGCGCACTAAACTACGTGCAACTTTGCGCACTGCATTTACCATTACGTTCAATAGGGCTGTACGTGCCATATTTTAAATCCTTCTACTGCCTATAAGGCATATTATTTGTCTGGCTGACTATTTGTCAGCGCGTCTAAGATAGATAAGTTCAGTTGTATCGACTACAATCATTTCATCAATTTTAATGAATGGAGGTACAGTTACACGC
Organism: Hyphomicrobiales bacterium; assembly: GCA_051531935.1. Lineage (GTDB taxonomy): Bacteria > Pseudomonadota > Alphaproteobacteria > Rhizobiales > OSC116 > OCS116. Next base: position 235,935 of record JAOPTR010000001.1, on the reverse strand, counting down.
ACACCGTTTTCTAGTGTTGCAGGCTTAAAGCTGTTGGCAGCCGTTTGGCCTTTTACAACAGGTTCTGTGTCTGCAATGCGTAATGTTACTTGTTCTGGCAGCTTAATGCCAATTGGTTTTTCGTCGTAAGATTCTACAACAACCAACATACCATCCTGTAGGAATTTAGCTCTGTCACCAACAAAGTCGGTTTCAAGTTCAATTTGCTCGTAGCTTTCTACATGCATAAATACAAGCATTTCGCCTTCGGCATAAAGGAATGTGTAATCATCTTGCTCTAAACGCACACGTTCAACAGTTTCGTTAGCACGGAAACGTTCGTTTAACTTTGTACCAACAGTGATGCTTTTAAGCTCTACTTGTGCAAACGCACCGCCCTTGCCAGGTTTAACCGCTTGGGTTTTAACCGCTACAAAAAGGTCGTTCTTATATTCAATAATATTACCAATGCGGATTTCGTTACCATTGATTTTCATCTGAGTGTCCTAGCCGATTTTTAAATTAGCGCGAAAATAACAGCAGTCGTGCCATTTTGCACGTTATATTTACACTTATTGTGAGAATTCAGTGCTTATTGTTAATTTTACAACTTTATATATTGCGCGGCAGTGGCGATAGACCAGTCATTCGCTAGGCTTTGGCCATTTTCTAACACATTCTTTGGCATTTTTTTGAACTCTTGTTCAAGCCAGCTGTCTTCGGCCCCCGCCTTTTGTGCAAGCCGATATAGCATTACCGCAAGTTCGGAGTTTTGTTGAACACCAACACCTTTATGATAGAGCCTTGCTAATCTTGTTTGCGCCACGGCTTGCCCCAAATTAGAGGCTTTTTTGAGCCAAAAAACACTGGTTTCTAAATCTTTTTGAATGCCTTTGCCGTTAAAGGCCATAATGGCAAACCGCACCATAGCATCGGATCGGCCACTTTGAGCGGCTTTTTGCATGTAACGCGCGGCAATCGTATGGTCTTGTTTTACACCCTTGCCCAAACTGTACAAAGCCGATAAATCCACTTGGCTCTGCAGATGGCCTTGATCAGCAGCGCGCTCAAACCATTTAAACGCCTTGGTGAAATCAGCCGCTTGGCCTGCAAGCCCTGTATAGATAAGGGCTAGATTATATTGTGCGACCAAATGGTCAGCCTTCGCGGCTTTTAGAAAATAGTTTTTGGCTTCAATTATGTCTTTATCTAAGCCATCACCACGCGCTAGTGCGTATCCAAAAACAAATGAGGCCTCAATATGCCCCATATTGGCGGCTTTTTTGTAATGTGAGAGTGATTGTTTGACATCTTTTTCGGTGCCAAGACCTTTGCGATAAATCTCAGCAAGAAGAAATGCCGCATTTTCATCGCCAGTTTTGAGTTCACGTTTGGCAAGTTTTGCGGCTGTTTTATAGAGACCTTGGTCAAATGCGCTATGGGCGGTAATTAAATTTTTCTTTTTTTGTGTCTCTTTTTTAACCTCAACAATGTCAGATTTTACAGGGTTCTTAGGCGCTGCTTCGGGCAAACGCTTGGGTAATTTTTTTACGATGGTTTGAATATTCTCAGTCGGTGGTATTTCAACCGTAACGCTTTCATTGGTAGCCATAGCAAAATTTGTGGTGCTTAGACATAAAATGAGAAATGAGAGTTTTTGTATATTGCGCATTATGTCAGCCTTAATATTTGCGATCTGCATTTATCATCCGTTATTGATATTTGCGATCAGCATCTATCACCCATTATTGGGGTCAGCGTTCACAAGCGACTTTTCGTTCAATTGTTGCAGCCATTTTTCGTGGCTATCTATGCTCCAGAAATTGGGCAATAATGCGACAAAATCGGGGTAACTTTCCGCAAATGTTATTTCGTCCACATTTTCAGCGGCATCTAAATAAGCAATGGCGGGAATTTGTGCAATATCTTGCCACCAGACCACAAGGTCTATAATTTCTTGATTGGTTTTCGCACCATCTTCATTTGAATCGGGGCCAAAGGCTACGTAATCGGCATTTTGCTCACCAAATGACATGGCATCATGTTTAGATGAGCCAATATAGGCACCAATGATGAAGCGTTCGCCCAAAGCATCGCGTACAGATTTGAAATGTTCGGCTTCAGAACCAATTTGCACGCCATCTGCTAGCAGAATATTCATGGTGGCAACATCATCAGAGATAATTACTGCAATATTTTGGCTTTGTACTTTTTCGACCAGTTTTTTAAGAATGTCTGGGTCGTTATGATCGATACAGCCTGCGCTGATTAAAAACGCAGCCGTATCCACAGAGCCGATCACATCAATTACATGCTGAATGTCATCATCAGTTAATTTTTTAGCAGGGCTAGAAAAATAATATCGGCTATCAATCATAATATTGTCTTATTTAATGTCGTTCATTGAAGTGATGATTTTATTCACCAAGCCATATTTAACGGCTTCGTCATTGCTCAACCAAAAATCACGATCGGTGTCTTTTTCGATCTGTTCCATTGTTTGGCCAGTGGCATCCACAAAAATTTGGTTTAAGCGAGTGCGCATTTTTAAAATTTCATCACGCTGAATTTTAATATCAGATGCCATGCCGCCAATGCCGCCTGCAGGTTGATGTAATAAAAAGCGGGTATTCGGTAGTGCATAACGGTCTTCTTTATCGGCAGCTACATAAATAAGCGCGCCTGCAGAAGCTGCATAACCACTAGCAACAATGCGCACACGTGGTTTTACAAATTTAATCATATCATGAATCATATCGCCAGCTTCAACATGGCCACCTGGTGAATTTACAATCACAGTAATAGGTTCATCATTTTCAAATGCCATTGCGAGTAATTTGGCGCAAACAGGTTGTGCCATTTCCATGTTAATCTCACCAACAATCATAATTGTGCGTGATTTATACATGTTGTCGTTTACAATGCTCGACATTGTTTCATCTTTTTTGGCGTCATCTTTTTTTGTCATTTTATAGCTTTCCGAATCAAATCAAATACTGAAACTGATACTAATCAGCTTATGTTTTGATTGCAACAATAGGTCATAAATTATGAAACTATGCTTAACGTCTTTAAATTATCTAATCTATATTTTTGCCATTTCAATAGCCAATAGATCATAAACCATCCGAATGCGTCGGCTGGTGTGCAATTCTCTATGAGTTACGAGCCAAATTGGGAAGGGAAAAGAAATTAAATTTGGCATAACAGGAATTAAGTCATCAAAAAAATTGGCAATGTGGTTTGGTATAATTCCTAGCCCTAATCCTTGGCGCACCATTTCCAATACAGCAAGATCGCTCGAGCTAGTATATTGAAAATTAGATTTAGAAATTGGGAATTTTTGTTCAATTAGATAAGGTAGAAAATCTTCTATGGGCGACGCGCCAACAAATTTTGCATGTTTTAAATCACTGAATATTTGAGGTGTTTCATGTTTTTCAAAATATTTTTGAGATGCGTATAGGCTGGCGCTGGTGTCGCCTACGGTTTTGGCGATAAGCTCAGCCTGTTGCGGGCGGCCGTGCCTTATGGCAATGTCAGCCTCGCGTTTAATCAGATCACGTACATTGTTGGTGGGTATGAGTTCAATGGCTAAATTGGGGGCAATGGCATTTATTTTAGGTAGTATTTTGGGCAGAATATATGTGGCTATCATATCTGTCGCGGTGATGCTCACTTGGCCATCTATCGTTTGTGATTGCCCAGATGCGGCAAGTGAAATTCGGTTCGCAGCATCGGCCATAACGCGCACATGCTCCAATAATTCATTCCCAGCTTTGGTCACTTCCATCATGCGGGGGCCACGTTCAAACAAGGTAATTTTTAAAGTTTGCTCTAATGCAGATATTTGTCGGCTGAGAGTGGGTTGGGTTTGATTAAGAGCGCGTGCTGCGGCCGATAGCGAACCTTCTTCTGCCGTGGCTAAAAAGGCGCGAATTTGGTTCCAGTCAAAAGATATTGCATTCCAGTTCATCTATTTACGTATACCAGTTGTACGTATTTTGACAATTTCTAATTGTTTTTCGTATGTATAAGATAAGGCAACTTAACTGAAAGGCCATAGAATGACTGAAAAATTAGATAGGAAGATATTACTCTCAACCCTTTGGGTGTTTATTTTAATGAATATGATATATGCCGATATTGTCGGGCAATTGCAGCCGAACTATTTTACACAGGTGACAGAGATGTCGGCTTTATTGACTTCAGAAATTATTTTGGTATTTTCGATACTATTAGAAATCCCGATTGGGCTGATATTATTGTCCCGTATTTTAAACCGCAGCGCCAATCGAATTGTAAATTTCATCGGTGCGCCTATATCTATAGCATATGTAGTTTTTGGCGGCTTGGAAAACCCACCAATTTCTTACTTGTTTTTTGGTGGTGTTGAAATTGTAACAATGCTAATTATTATGGCAATTGCTTGGAGATGGAAAAATGTTTAGACCTGAAAATTTTTGGAATTTTATGTCAAAGAGCTATGCAAAAAGCCCTGTGGAAGATGAAGCCTCCTACCAACATAAACTTGCCAAAAGCCGTGAATATTTCACACCTGAATCTAATATTTTAGAAATTGGGTCGGGTACAGGTACAACTGCAATTTCTCATTCGCCTTACGTGAATAGCATATTGGCGACAGATATTTCTGATAAAATGATCGCCATATCAAATGAAAAATTAGTGGGAGCTGACATAGACAATGTGGTTTTTAAACTCACCTCTATTGAAGATTTAAACATTGAAGATAACAGCTTAGATGCCGTTCTGGCGTTAAGTATTTTACATTTGGTGAAAGATAAAGATGCCGTGATTGCCAAAATTCACAAAATGCTGAAGCCAGGCGGAGTGATGATTAGCAGCACAGTCTGTTTAGAAGATAGTAGTAAATTTGCTAAATTTCTCACGCCTATTGGCCGCTTGTTTGGGCTTGTGCTTAAACCGCTGTCAAAAAAAGGCATTGAGCAAAGCATGGAAAATATAGGGTTTAAAGTAGATTATAGTTGGACGCCTGAAACCAGCACCACTGCTTTTATCATCGCTAAAAAATAAGCGTGCCACTTATAGCGACACGCTTATTAGATTTGTTATTTATTAAGTGCGTCAACACCCGGTAAAGGCTTGCCTTCTAGCCATTCTAAAAACGCACCACCAGCCGTTGAGATGTAAGTGAAGTCTTTAGCTGCGCCAGATTTGTTGAGCGCGGCAACCGTATCACCACCGCCAGCAACAGATGTTAATTTGCCTTCGCGTGTGAGTTTAGCCACATGCAAAGCCACTTCATTGGTGCCAATGTCAAATGGTTCAATTTCAAATGCACCCATTGGGCCGTTCCAAACAACTGTTTTGGCATTGTCGAACTGGGCTTTAAGTGCAGCAATGGCACGTGAGCCAATGTCTAAAATCATGTCATCTTCGGCTACATCTTGCACGGGCAAGTTAGCGCTATCGGCATGTTGTTTAAACTCTTTGGCACAGGCTACATCTACAGGCAGTAGAATTTTGCAATTTGCTTCATCAGCTTTGCCCATAATTTCTAATGCAGTATCAGTAAGATCATGCTCACATAAGCTATTGCCAACAGGTTGGTTGAGCGCGGCTAAAAATGTATTTGCCATGCCGCCACCAATAACCAAGGCGTCAACTTTGGTTACCAAATTACCTAAAAGCTCAAGCTTAGATGATACTTTGGCACCACCAACAACAGCAATCACAGGGTGAACAGGTTCGCCCAATGCCGCAGTAAGGGCATTTAGCTCTTCTTCCATCGCGCGGCCAGCAGCAGATGGTAGCAATTTTGCAATACCAACTGTCGATACATGGGCGCGATGCGCTGCTGAGAAAGCATCATTCACATAAATGTCGCCCAAAGCCGCCATTTTAGTTGCCAATGTGGCATCATTTTTGGTTTCACCAGCATGGTAACGAGTGTTTTCGAGCAGATAAACTTCGCCTGCTTTGGCATTTTTTGTGCCTTCTGCGGCTGCGTTATCAATCCAATCGGTGGCAACAAATGTAACATCTTTACCAATGATTTTTGCAACAACAGGAGCAACAGGTTCTAGGCTCATCTCTGGCATTACTGTGCCATTAGGGCGGCCAAAATGCGCGAGCATAAGCACAATTGCGCCTTTGTCGGATAGCTCTTTTATGGTAGATGCCACGCGGTCGATGCGTGTGGTATCGGATACTTTGCCATCAATAAATGGCACATTTAGGTCAACACGCAACAATACGCGTTTACCGTTTAATTCATAATCGTCTAATGTGTGGAATTTTGACATATTCATTCCTAATTTTAATCTGTAAAAAAGCCCCACCACTCTGAAGAGAGGTAGGGCTTAGATTCATTTGCAATCAAGCCAAATTCTTAAAGGAATTTTGCCATAGCTGCAGCTGTATCTGGCATGCGGCTAGAGAAGCCCCATTCATTATCGTACCAGCTTAGGATACGAAGCATGTTTTTGCCAACAGTTTGAGTTTGTGTTAGGTCAAATGTAGATGATGCAGGGTTATGGTTAAAGTCGATAGACACCAAAGGCTCATCATTTACTGCAAGTACACCTTTAAGGCGGCCATTTGCAGCAGCAGTCATAGCTGCATTCACTTCTTCTGCGCTTACAGGTTTTGTCATTGTGATAACCAAATCAACGCAAGAAACGTTAGGTGTTGGTACACGAACTGAAGTGCCTTCAAATTTACCGTTAAGTTCTGGGATCACAAGGCCAATGGCTTTTGCAGCGCCAGTAGATGTTGGGATCATAGACAAAGCAGCAGCACGTGCGCGGCGTGGGTCAGAATGATCTGTATCTAGAATACGTTGGTCACCAGTGTAAGCATGAATTGTAGTCATGAACGCAGCATCAATGCCACAAACTTCTTGCAATACAGAAGCTACAGGAGCCAAGCAATTGGTTGTGCATGAAGCGTTAGAAACAATTACATCGTCTTTAGTCAAAACGCTGTCATTAACACCATAAACGATTGTAGCATCTGAATTTGTACCAGGAGCTGAAATAAGAACGCGTTTTGCGCCAGCTTTCAAATGCAATTCTGCACCTTCACGCTTTGTAAAGAAGCCAGTACATTCAAACACGATGTCGACGTTTAGCTCTTTCCAAGGCAATTCTTCTGGGTTGCGGATGGCAGTCATTTTAATATCGCCAAAGCCAACGTTCAAAATGTCACCATTTTGAGTTACTGTACCAGGAAAAGGACCATGCACGCTATCGCGTTTGAACAATAATGCATTGGTTTCGTTTTTACCAAGGTCATTAATCGCTACAACCTGAATGTCTGTACGGTTAGTTTCTGCGATTGAACGTAATACGTTACGGCCGATGCGGCCAAAGCCGTTAATAGCAACACGAATTGTCATATATATAACTCCTTATGAGAAATGACATTTTTTAATTAATCTGGTTAAATATATTATCCAGACTTAGAGTGCCCAATTTACACAAACTTTATAACCATTATTTTTTGATTTGTCGCCACCTAATGGCAGCGACAAGTCAATTATTTTGATATTTAAAGTCTGTTTGCCCAAAATTTTTGATTTTAGTCTTATGCTAACTTTGCTTCTACCTGTGCAACTAGGTTTTCGGCAGTGATACCAAAATGCTTGTAAAGCTCTTCCATAGGTGCAGAAGCGCCAAAGCTATCCATACCGATAAAGATGCCATCACGACCAATGAATTGATCCCAGCCCATACGAACCGCTGCTTCTACAGCAACGTTTACTTTCGCATTGCCCAAAATGTCGGCTTTATAATTATCAGATTGTGCATCAAAAGCGTTAAAGCTTGGTACAGATACCACACGAGTGCTAATACCTTTACGGGTTAGCTCTTCTTTGGCTTCAAGTGCAATAGCGATTTCTGATCCCGTGGCAAAAATAGATACATCAGCATCATCATGGCCAGCAAGCTCGTAAGCGCCGTAAGAACATAGGTTCTTTTCGCTATATTCAGTACGCACAGCTGCAAGGCCTTGGCGTGTTAGACAGATAACCGATGGACGGCTGCTATCTTGCAAAGCAAGCTGCCAACATTCGGCAGTTTCGGTTGCATCAGCAGGGCGGAACACATTTACATTTGGCATGCAACGTACAGATGCTAAATGCTCAACAGGTTGATGTGTTGGGCCATCTTCGCCAACGCCAATGCTGTCATGTGTCATTACATAAATGTTATGTAGACCCATGATTGCACCCAAACGTAGGGCAGGGCGTAAATAATCGGTAAATACAAAGAATGTACCAGAGTAAGGAATGAAACCACCATGCAAAGCAAGGCCGTTCATAATTGCGCCCATCACATGTTCGCGCACACCATAGTTAATGAAGCGGCCCGAAAAATCTGTTGGGGTGATGGCAGGAGTGTCTTTAGTATTTGTAAGGTTTGAACCAGTAAGATCGGCAGAACCGCCAATGGTTTCAGGCACAATTTCGTTGATCATTTCTAGTGCCATTTGCGAGGCTTTACGTGTTGCCACTTTAGGCAAATCTTCGACTAATTGCTTTTTATAAGCATCAAAAGCTTTGTTTAGGCCAGATGGTAGATCACCGCGCATTAAACGGTCAAACTCGCCACGAGTTTCTGCGTCTAGCGCATCGTGGCTTTTCTTCCAGTTTTTATGAGCTTGGCAAGATTTTAAGCCAGCTAAACGCCATGCATCACGTATTTCGCATGGGATTTCAAAAGGTGCATGTGGCCAGTTTAAAAATTCACGTGCGGCAGCAATTTCTTCTTCGCCCAAAGCAGCACCATGTGCACCAGATGTACCCATTTTGTTAGGAGCGCCATAACCGATTGTTGTTTTACAAGCAATCATTGTTGGCTTGTCGCTATCTTGTGCTGCGGTTAAAGCCGCTTCAATTTCAGCAAAATTATGGCCATCGCAAGACAATACATTCCAACCACAAGCTTCAAAACGCATTCTTTGGTTGGTGCTATCTGCAAGGTCAACGGTGCCATCAATGGTGATGTTATTATCATCCCAAAGCACAATCATCTTGCTCAATTTCATATGGCCAGCAATTGCAATGGCTTCTTGGCTAATGCCTTCCATAAGGCAACCATCGCCTACAAGTGCATATGTATAATGGCTTGCAATGTCATCACCAAAACGGGCATTCATCATGCGCTCACCCATTGCCATGCCTACAGCCATCGAAATACCTTGGCCAAGGGGGCCAGTTGTGGCTTCAACGCCTTGCACATGGCCATATTCAGGATGGCCAGCAGTGATAGAACCTTTTTGACGTAGGTTTTTAAGTTGTTCGATGGTCATGTCTTCATAACCAAGTAAATGATGTACAGCATATTGCAGCATAGAGCCATGGCCTGCTGAAAGCACAAAACGGTCTCTATCTGCCCATGTTGGGTCTTTAGGGTCTACTTTTAAAAACTTGCCAAATAGCACAGTCGCGATGTCGGCACTACCCATTGGTAAGCCAGGGTGGCCGTTGCCGCATTTTTGGATGGCATCCATAGATAAAGCGCGGATGGCGTTTGCCATGCTTTGTAATTTTTCAGTTTCAGTGATTGTCATTGTCAAACCCTATTCATATCTTTAGTGAGTTAAAGACTTTATTTTTGGGGCTATCAAAATAGCATTTACAGGTTAAAGTCAATAAAAAGCGACAATTTTTTGCCTTTTTTTTGCCTTAATTGAGCATATTTGCGTATTGCAAACCAGTATGGTGTTGAACAAGCTAATTTTTAAGGATTTTAAGTATTTAATGCGCAAAAAGCAGGTTTTTTGTGGGTAAATCACTAAAATTGCCTCTGCAAGCGATATTGTTTTTTAAAGTTTGCATATTTTAACTGTTTAGATATATTCGCAAATATGGAATTGGATCATATATTAAAGCAAAGTCTTCGAGGCTTGGAAAGCTCATTTGATGCGTTGGATAACGCTTTGATGAAGCAAGCCAATGGCGCCCAAACCAATGATGGGCTTACCGATGAGCTGAATATGTTGATTGAAGATCGAAGCCGAATGGCCGCCCAATTAGATGAAGCACAAGCCAAAATAGAGACTCTCGAATCAGTGAATCAAGAAATTGAACATCGTGTTGATGTGGCAATGCAGCAACTCGCTTTACTATTAAGTGAAGAGGATGGTTTATAATGGCTGAAGTGATTGTAAGTGTAAATGGTCGTGCATTCCCTATCTCATGCAATGCTGGTGAAGAGCAGCATATTTCCGAATTGGCCGAATATCTAGACGTGCGCGTGCGCCAATTTAGAGACACTGGCACAGTGCATGGCGATAGTAAATTATTTTTACTGGCAGGCTTAACTGCTGCAGATGAGCTGTTTGAAGCCGTTGGCCGCTTAGAAGCTTTGGAAAAAGAAGTACAAAGCCTGAAAAGCCTATATGATGTAAGTAACCGCGACAAACAAGCCGCCGAAGCCCAAATTGCCAAAGTTTTAGACAGTGTTTCTGAGCGGGTACAGCAGCTGACAAAGCAAGTTGAAGGCAATACAAGCAGTAACATCGTAACGCCGAGTTGAGTTTAAGTACACACATTCTGACATAAACCAAACAATTCCCATAGCACCCACAAGCACGCAACTGTCTTTTCGCCACGGCCAATACCTGGTGCATATATTAGTGACCCAATAAGTGCAAAAAGGTTGAGCCATCTCTTC
>JAOPTR010000001.1:225166-225287 GCA_051531935.1 Hyphomicrobiales bacterium | reverse complement strand
GAGAGGCGAAGCCGAACGAAAATAATGAACCTTTCAGAGCTAAACAGTAACACCCCCAAATCACCTATCACCGCTTACATGGTCAAAAGAGCTGAGCCATCACTTCGGCGAACTTGCCGAC
>JAOPTR010000001.1:117397-225074 GCA_051531935.1 Hyphomicrobiales bacterium | reverse complement strand
GAGAGGCGAAGCCGAACGTAATAATGAAACTTCCAGAGCATTAACAGTAGCGCCACCCAAAACACACAATGAGCGCACACGTGTACGCAGCGTATAGACAAATGAGACCGTCCGTGATGACTTAGCAAGAGAGCGAAGCGAACACACGCCAGTGCCACGACAGAAGCGAAGCCAAAATCAAAAGAAAATACTTCCCTTATTTGCGATAATGTTTTACACATAAGGTGCTGCGCGGTTGGTGCGGTGATTATTCTCCGGGGCCTTACTTTTCTCTAGGGAGCTGACCCTGATTAGATCGTGGTCTAGTATATTTGGCGCCCACCTATTTATTTAGGTTTCCCGAGATTAAGATCGCTTCACGGCTTGCGCGGTACTTTAATTTTAAGGCGAGTGTATGGCAGACGAGTTAAATGTAACAGTTTCAAAATTAGAAGCGCGTAAAATTCAATCGAGTATTCGGCGTAGTTTAGCTTCTGATACAATGCCAGCAGCACAAAAAGTTGCTAAATACGCGGCCGATATTGTGAGTAAATCGTCCAACCATAAACCCATCATTTCTTTATATAATGCCATTGGTAATGAATTTGATTTAGCACCATTGGCCGTTGAATTACGCAAGCACGATGTTACATTGTGTATGCCTGTCGTGGTTAAAGTTGGCGCTGCACTTATATTTCGGGAGTGGCCAGAGAATTGCGAGATGGTCGAAGACTTGTTTAGAATTTTAGCTCCTTCCGATGCAAATGCTGAAATTAAACCCGACATTGTTTTAGTGCCGTTATTAGCGTTCGATCGCCAAGGTTATCGCTTGGGCTATGGTGGTGGTTTTTACGACAGAAGCTTAGCCGAGTTAGGTAGCTCTATTGTCAGTATTGGCGTTGGTTTTGCAGGGCAAGAAATGCAAAAAGTACCAACAGGTGAGTTTGACAGCGCGGTAGATTATATTCTCACCGAAGATGAATTTGTAGAAATTGGATGATGATTTGAGGCTTTTATTTTTAGGTGATGTGATGGGGCGCGCAGGGCGCGAATTGGTTTACAGTCAACTGCCCAAATTGCGCGAATTATATAAGTTAGATTTTGTCATTGTAAATGGCGAAAATTCGGCAGGCGGCTTTGGGATGACCGAAGAAATTGCACTCGATCTGTTTGATGCAGGTGCTGACGTAGTGACGATGGGCGACCATTGCTGGGACAAAAAAGAAGCGCTGATATATTGCGAAAAGCACGATTTTTTAGTGCGCCCGCTTAATTTTCCAACAGGTACACCTGGGCGCGGTACAGGTATGTATCAGGCCAAAAATGGCGCTATGGTTTTGGTTATTCATGCGTTGGGGCGGGTGTTTATGCCGCCGCGCGATTGCCCTTTTTTAGCGATTGAAAAGCAAGTCGAAATGTCACCTCTTGGCCAAGTGGCTGATGCGATATTTGTAGATTTTCATGCCGAAGCGACATCGGAAAAAATGGCGATGGGGCAGTTTTTAGATGGCCGCGTTAGCGCTGTTGTTGGCACACATACACATGTACCAACTGGCGATGCACATGTGATGACAAACGGCACAGCTTACATGACCGATGCTGGCATGTGCGGTGATTATAATAGTGTGATTGGCTCCGAAGCTGACGAACCGCTTAATCGGTTTATTTATGGTCGTCGTATGGGTAGCTTTACCCCTGCAGAGGGTGCGGCAACGCTAAGCGGGTTCTGTGTGGATATAGACGACAAAACAGGTTTGGCGACAAATTGTGCTCCCCTTAGGCTAGGCGGTGTGCTGCAAGAGCAAATTCCCGAATTCTGGCATTGAAAAAAAACAATTTCCAAAGTATAAGAACATTATATAAACACGCGCGAATCAATTGATAGAAATTGACCGCAAAAATAAGTTAAGGGTACTCACATGGCAGGACATTCAAAATGGGCAAATATTCAGCATCGTAAAGGTGCACAGGATAAAAAACGCTCTAAATTATTTTCTAAATTGGCAAAAGAAATTACAGTTGCTGCCAAAATGGGCGCGCCAGATGTAGATATGAACCCACGTTTGCGCCTTGCTGTTAATACCGCCAAACAAAATAGCCTACCAAAAGATGTGATTACCCGCGCGATTAAAAAATCGTCAGATTCAGACACTGCAAATTATGACGAATTACGTTATGAGGGTTTTGCTGCTGGCGGTGTGGGCATTATTGTTGAAGCGTTAACTGACAACAGAAACCGTACTGCCTCTGCAGTGCGTTCTATCTTCACCAAAGCTGGCTGCAATATGGGCGCTGATGGCAGTGTTTCATTTGGCTTTGACCGTGTTGGTGCTATTTCTTATGGTGCAGATGCCGCCGATGAAGATACAATGATGGATGCCGTGATTGAAGCGGGTGGCGATGACTGCGAAAGCTCTGAAGATGGCCATGACGTTTATTGCGACCCAAGCGAATTGCACAGTGTTGCCAAAGCTTTAGAAGCTCAATTTGGCGAACCTAAATCGGCCACAATGATTTGGAAAGCCCAAATTATGATTGATCTAGACGATGAAACAGGTGAAAAAGTTTACAACCTAGTTTCTGCACTTGAAGATGATGATGATGTTCAAGAAGTTTATTCAAACCTTGAATTAACTGACTCTCTTATGGAACGCATTGCAGCAGGCTAATTTACCATGGCAATCAGTCGTCCAAATTCAGTGCGTATTATCGGTATTGACCCTGGCTTACGGAATATGGGTTGGGGCATTATTGATAGTCAGGGTTCTAGTTTAAAACACGTAGCTAATGGCGTTGTGAAGTCCGATGGTAAGGCAGACCTTGCCACGCGGCTTTGCCAATTGCACGACCAACTTTATGAGATTATTGAAGAGTTTAAACCTCACGAATCCGCGGTCGAAAATACCTTTGTTAATAAAGACCCTGCGGGTGCGTTAAAGCTTGGCCAAGCACGCGGTATTGCACTTGTTGTGCCTGCACGTTTTGGTTTGTTAGTGGCCGAATATGCCCCTAATAAAGTTAAAAAAACTGTGGTGGGCGCAGGTCATGCCGACAAAAGCCAAATTTTACATATGTTAAAAATACTATTGCCAAACGCAACACCTAAAAATGCCGATGCGGCCGATGCCCTTGCAATTGCCATTACTCATGCGCAATATAGAGGCGCAAAGCAGCTTAAAGTGATTGGTTGATATTGTTAAAAATTGACACTCTGAATAATTGGAAAAAACATGATTGGTAAATTAACAGGTAAAGTTGATAGTTTTACAGATGCCACGCTGATATTGGATGTGAATGGTGTTGGCTATCTTGTCAGCGCATCGACCCGCACAATTGCGGCATTACCCGCCATTGGGCAAGAAATTAGCCTGTTAATCGAAACTTTCGTACGTGAAGATCAGTTGCGCTTATTTGGTTTTGCTACCGAGGCCGAAAAAGAATGGTTTACCTTGGTGCAAAGCGTGCAAGGGGTGGGCGCCAAAGTGGCGTTGGCAATTCTTTCGACGCTTTCATCCAATGAATTGGTGACAGCAATTAGCTTGCAGGACAAAGGCATGGTAGCGCGAACCCCAGGCGTGGGGCCAAAAGTGGCGCAACGTATTGTAACTGAATTAAAAGATAAAATACCTGCATTTACAGGCGAAGTTGGCTCTATTGCTAGCGTGCTTGCAGGCAGTGAAGCCGTGGCCGAAAGCAGCGCTGCGGCAGATGCGGTTTCTGCTCTCACTAATCTGGGCTATGGCAGCGGCCAAGCCGCTGGTGCGGTGGCTAAAGTCGTTAATGATATTGGCGGCGATGCGAAAACCGAAAAAATTATCCGTTTGGCACTTAAGGAGCTTGCAAATTAATGTCAGAAGATCGAATGATAGACGGCGAGCAAAAATCCGAAGATGCCACGGCCGAAAGTGATGGCAGTTTTCGCCCACTCGAATTATCGGATTTTACAGGCCAAAAAACCGCTTGTGAAAACTTATCTATATTTATCGAAGCCGCGAAATCTCGCTCAGATGTATTAGACCATGTATTATTTGCGGGCCCTCCTGGGCTTGGAAAAACAACATTGGCGCAAATTGTGGCGCGTGAATTAGGTGTTAATTTTAAAGCAACATCTGGCCCTGTAATTGCAAAATCTGGCGACTTAGCGGCATTGCTTACCAATTTAGACGAAGGCGATGTGTTGTTTATCGACGAAATTCATCGTCTCAGCCCTGCGGTGGAAGAAATCCTATACCCCGCAATGGAAGATTTTCAGCTAGATTTAATCATTGGCGAAGGCCCCGCTGCGCGCAGTGTGCGCATCGAATTAGAACCCTTTACTTTGGTTGCAGCTACCACACGCACAGGCCTACTCACCACGCCATTGCGCGATCGTTTCGGCATTCCCATTCGGTTAGAATATTATAATCAAGATGAATTATGTTCTATTGTTGAACGTGGCGCGCGTGTCTTGGGCGTGAATATGAATAAAGAAGGCGCTATGGAAATTGCCCGTCGCGCCCGCGGTACGCCACGTGTGGCAGGCCGTTTGTTGCGCCGTGTGCGCGATTTTGCAATTGTCGCCAAGCAAGATATTATCAATAAAGAAATTGCGGATGCATCACTCACGCGTCTGGAAGTCGATCATATTGGCTTGGATAAAATGGATCATAAATATCTAAACATCATTGCTAAAAACTACCATGGTGGGCCTGTAGGGGCAGATACATTAGCCGCTGCCATGAGCGAAGGCCGCGATAGTATTGAAGAGGTGATTGAACCATATTTAATTCAACTTGGGTTTGTGGCGCGCACACCGCGTGGCCGCACGCTAACACCGCAAGCATTTGCGCATTTGGGTTTGGCAGTGCCTAATAACCCCGCTTTGGTGCAAGGGAACTTGTTCGATGAACGTTGATTTAAGTGGCATATTGGATGGCAAAATACACAAATTGCCAATCCGTATATATTACGAAGATACCGATTTTTCGGGCAGAGTTTATCATGCCAATTATCTAAAATTTTGCGAAAGAGGCCGCACAGATTTCTTGCGTTTGCTCGAAATTCATCAGGATGTTTTGGCGCAACTTGATGTGCCATTGTTTTTTGTGGTTCGCCATATGGAAGTCGATTTTTTGGCACCCGCCAAGATGGATGACATTATTGAAGTGCAAACACAGCTTAAATTGTTAAAAGGTGTACGTTTTGTGCTTGAACAGCAGGTTTATTGCCAAGGTAATATATTGTTTAAAGCGGTTGTAACTTGCGCTATTGTTAATGATAAGGGTAAACCAAGCCGCATAGATGCCGATACCAAAGCCAAATTTATGCCATTGGTATAAATTCGTTTAATTCACCAAAAGTTAACCATATTTTACCAACTTGCCGCTATTTTCGGCATTAATGGGGCGGGATACCTGTTTGCCGTATTTTAAACAGATTCTCGTGAGAATATACTTTAAATTTAGTGTGAATATTCACAATTAAGGTTTTGAAATGGAATTGACGACTTTGGCCGCTGCAGATGCAGGTGGCGTTTCTGTATTGGATCTATTTTGGCAAGCACATATTGTCGTTAAATTGGTGATGATCGGCCTTATGGCAGCTTCTGTTTGGAGTTGGAAGATTATTGGCGATAAGTTTTTTCTGATCCGCAAATCTCGTAATGCCTCTAAAGATTTCGAAAAAGCATTTTGGTCTGGCCAAAATCTAGATGATTTATACCGTAATATTGGCCATAGACCCGATAACCCAATGGCGGCGATTTTTGTATCGGCAATGCGCGAATGGAAACGTGCGCAAGAAGCCGCAAAAACAGGGCCGAGCACTAATAATATTTCATTACAAATGCGCATCGAAAAAGTTATGGATGTTGCCATTCAGCGTGAAGTTGGCTCACATGAACGTAATTTAATGTTCCTTGCCACAACAGGCAGTGCCGCACCATTTGTTGGTTTGTTTGGCACAGTTTTTGGTATTATGAATACATTTTCAGCCATTGCAGCTTCAAAATCTACAAGCCTAGCTGTGGTAGCGCCAGGTATTGCCGAGGCGCTATTTGCCACTGCCATTGGTTTGGTGGCCGCGATTCCTGCGGTTATTTTTTACAATAAATTCTCGGGTGAAATTGGCCGTATGGGTCAAGATTTAGAAAATTTTGCCGATGAATTTAGCGCTATATTCTCACGCCAATTTGAAAACAAGGTGTAACTTATGGGTATGTCAGCAGGAAGTGGGCATTATAATAGCCCCAATGGTCGGCGCAGAAGCCGCAATCGTCATGCGCCAATCGCCGAAATTAATATGACCCCAATGGTCGATGTTATGTTGGTATTGTTGATTATCTTTATGGTATCAGCGCCATTATTAACCGCAGGTGTGCCCATTCAATTGCCCGAAACCGAAGCGGCTGCATTGGCATCGGATAAAGAGCCCTTATCTGTGACTATAAATAGTGAGGGTAAAATATTCATTCAAGAAGCTGAGATCGAATTTGACCAATTGCTACCAAAGCTCACCGCTTTATCTGAAAATGGGTTTAAGGAAAAAATCTTTGTGCGTGGCGATAAAAACGTTTCATATGGCGAATTTATGCGGGTGATTGGGCATATTAACAGTGCAGGTTTTAAAAGCATTGGCTTGGTTTCAACCAGTGAAGAGAACGCGAATTAGGCATTTTGGTATATCAATAATCATATTAGGTTAGTTTAAATGAAATTTGGTTGGATTATAACATCTACACTACATGGGGGTGCCATATTGGCAATGCTGTTTAGCTTTGGTTCGGTAACACCACTAGAGCTAGACAATGTCGAGCCTGTCGAAGTAGAGATTGTATCTATTGCGCCAATTGAGCAAGTTGGCACCAAAAAAACCGAAGATCTAACCACCAAAAAAGCCGCCAAACAACCGCTTAAAAAACCCGTTCCTAAAGCTGTGCCAAAACCAAAGCCCAAGCCAAAAACCAAACCCGTTGAAAAGCCAAAGCCTAAAGCTGATAAACCAAAACCTGTCTTAAAACCTGCCGATAAGCCAAAGGCAGAACCGACGTTTGAAGAATTAATTAAAGATACAGCAGATGCACTGCCCGAGAAACCGCTTATGCGCATGACGTCAGCGCCAAAGCCGCAAAAACGCCCCCCGTTGCCAAAAACAAAACCTAAAACCAAGCCAAAAGAAGAACCTAAACCATTAGATGATGGTAAAATTTCAGCGCTACTCGATAAATTGGATGCCGATACGGATATAGATTTAGACTTTGGCGATACAGAAACAGGTAGTTTAGATGGTGAGCTTAGTTCAGATCTTGAGGTTGCCTCTTTAAGCCAATTTGAATTTAATGCGGTTAAAAACCGTATGATATCTTGTTGGTCAATTCCTGCAGGGGCGCAAGATGCAGGTAGTGTGGTGGTGAAAGTTGGCTTTAAGCTCAATAAATTTGCTGAGGTTGTTGGCCAGCCCGAGGTTCTTAATTTCTCTAGTCATCCATCATTTGGCGTGATGGCCGAAAGTGCGATTAGAGCTATTTTGGAATGTGGCCCCTATGATATGTTGCCACCAGAAAAGTTTGATGTTTGGAGTGAATTTGCCATGGAATTTGACCCTAGAAGCATGTTTAGTGGGTAATGATGCCATAATTTGAGCAAATTAAACAAATATAGATAAAATGAATAGATAGTGACTTAAAAAATTGATAGGTTATTTTATGTTAAGAAATACGGTTAAGCTTGGTCTTGTTTTTTGTGCTTATATAGTAAGCGCAATTTCACCCGCATCAGCATTGGTTGAAGTTAAAATCGATCAGGGCAATGTAGACCCATTGGTAATTGCAGTCGAAAATTTTTCTGGTTCCAACGGTAAAGAGGTTGGGCTTGGGCAAAATGTAGCCGCCATTGTGATGAATGACCTACGCAATAGTGGGTTATTTGCACCGCTGAACCAAGATGTATTTATCGAAACTAAGCGCGCTGCTAACACCATACCGACATTTGCCAATTGGCGCCCTACAGGTGCAAAAGCCCTGGTAAGCGGCCGTATAGTTATGCAGTCTAACGGCAATATCGCAGCCGAACTACGTTTGTGGGATGTGCTTTCGGAAAAACAAATTGTTGGCTTGCAATATTCAGCGCGCCCTAAAAACTGGCGCAAGCTTGCTCATCAAATATCAGATACAATTTATGAACGCCTTACAGGTGAAAAAGGCTATTTCGATAGCCGTGTGGTTTATATTTCAGAAACGGGTCCCAAAAACCGCCGTGTCAAACGCCTTGCGGTTATGGATCAAGACGGTTTTAATAGCCGTTTTCTAAGCGGTGGTAATGACATTGTTTTGTCTCCACGTTTTAGCCCTAAACGCCAAGAGGTTACTTATATTTCATATGCCAGTGGGCAGCCAAAAGTAATGTTGATTAATGTCGATACTGGTCAACGTGAGCTGGTGGGTAACTTCCCAGGTATGAGCTTTGCACCGCGTTTCTCGCCCGATGGCAATAAAGTGGTTATGAGCTTGCAAAATGATGCAAACGCCAATTTATATGTGATGGATTTGCGCAATAAAAATATGACACGCCTGACGTCTGGCGCTTCGCTAGATACCTCGGCTTCGTATTCGCCAGATGGTCGTTCAATTGTATTTGAATCTGACCGCGATGGCCGCCAACAATTGTATATTATGAGCGCGGATGGCAGCAATGTGCGCCGCGTTAGTGTTGGTGGTGGTAGCTATTCCACACCAGTATGGTCACCACGTGGTGATTTGATTGCCTTTACAAAATTAGTCGGCGGGCAATTCCTCATCGGTGTGATGAAAGTTGATGGCAGTGGCGAGAGAGTGTTAACTGGCGGCTATCATAACGAAGGCCCCACATGGTCACCTAATGGTCGTGTGCTAATGTTCTTCCGCGAAACCCGTGGTGCCAAAGGCGGCCCTTCAATTTGGACTGTGGACATTACAGGGCGTAACGAACGGAAATTAAATACCAATGGGTTTGCATCAGACCCCGCATGGTCTCCTTTAGGGCAGTGATGTGGTGATTTGAGCATACTAGATTAGGCTTGCCATAGGGTGGGCGTTAGAAATTAAACAGAATTAGAATTTATCAGTCGGAGAAGATTATGAAATTGAATTTTATGAAGAGCATAATGGTTGCAGGTCTAGCTGTTGGTTTGGCATCATGCGCCACACAAGCCGATTTGGGGCAAGATGCTTCGGGCGTGCTAAATGGTGGCATTAACGCGCAACCTGGTACATTGGCTGAATTCCAACAAATTATTGGCGATAGTATTTTGTTTGAAACCAACCAAACCAGCCTAAATGAATCGGGTAAGGCATTGCTAGAAAAACAATATGCTTGGCTACAACAATATGCTGTTACTGCCATTCAAATTGAAGGCCATGCAGATGAGCGCGGCACCCGCCAATATAACATTGCATTGGGTATTAGACGTGCTGCTAGCGTGAAAGCGCATTTTGCAACACTCGGCTATGCAGGTAGTGTCACCACACTTTCATATGGCAAAGAACGCCCTATTTCTCTGTGCGATAATATTTCGTGCTGGAGCCAAAATAGACGTGCTGTAACCGTTGTTACTAGTAAATAAATATGTTGCATATATAACACGTTTTGGGGGCGAATGATGCGGTAAGAGCGCTTGCCCTATTTCTGCCCCAAATCTGTTTGATCCTATATGCTAATCATTATTGAGTGTGAAATGCGTCCTTTGTTGAAACCATATATTAAATTGCCCCAAACGTTTTTCGTTGCAATGATAGCGGCTTACGCTGTTTTGCCACATAATGTGATGGCTTTTGATTCTCAAAGCGTATTAAAAATGCACACTTCAATCGAAACCATACAAGTGCAAATTAGTGACATTCCCACAAATGATGTGGCCGCGTTAAACCGCATTAAGGCTGTTGAAGCAGAGCTTCTTAACCTACGCGCTCGTTTGCAACAATATGAAAATAAATTAACCCAAACCCTGACACAAAACCAATTGAATGATGGCCAAGTTTTGCAACGTCCGTTGGAAGATCCATATGCCGCATCAGCCACAGCACCCGCTAATGTGGAAATGACCCAAGCCTTACCCGAAGTTAAAGCAAAAGAATTAAACACAGTGCCAGAAGCCTTGCGCACAAGTAAAGTTGCAGCCGCACCAAAACCACAAGCTTTTGCCGCAACACCTTTGCCCGAGAGTGGTCGTGTGACCATGGGGCAAAAAACTTTAGTGGGCAGTTTGGGCAGCCAAGCAGCAGATATTACCGCTTTCAACGAAGCTAAAGGCTATTTTGATGATGCCTATTATGTGCTTTCCGAGCGGAAGTTTAACCAATTTATTCAATATTATCGCAAGTCGAGCCTCATTTCGAATGCCTATTTTTGGCTAGGTGAAAGCTATTATATGCGTAAAAATTATGGCGCGGCTGCACGGGTTTATTATCAAGGCTATCGGGTGAATAAAAAAGGCTCTAAAGCGCCAGATAATTTATTTAAACTTGCCACTAGTTTATTGTTATTGGGCAATAAGTCAGATGCTTGTGCCGCATATTACGAAGTGGGTCGGCGTTATTCCAAATCCCATCCGCAATTGTCTAGCCTTGCGCAATCCGCTCAAAAAGAGCAAGCTTGCTTATAAATGGCATATAAGGTTATAAGCCTGTATGACATCGCAATCTAACTCCAAACTCGATCAAAAAATTCAGAGTAACTTAGCTTCATTTATTACAAATGAGGCATGCGTGGCTGTCGCTGTATCGGGCGGTGGTGATAGTATGGCATTGTTATTGGCATTGCACTCACTCACGGAAACGCCAGATAAACCGCTAAAGATTGTGGCGCTAACGGTCGATCATAACTTACGTGAGAATGCTAAAGAAGAGGCCAAGCAAGTTGGTATTTGGTGTCAAAATTTAGGTATTGAGCATCAAGTTCTAACATGGCAATTTGAACAAGCCCCCACCACAGCAATTCAAGAGAAAGCCCGCAATGCCCGTTATCAGCTTATGGGTGATTATTGCGCAGGGCATGGAATTCAAAAATTATTTGTTGCCCATAATCTAGAAGATAATGCAGAAACTATGTTTATGCGGCTTAAACGTGGGGCAGGCTTAAAAGGTTTAAGCTCCATTGCAGAAGTTTCACAGCGCATCGTAAAGGCCAGCCAAACCATCCAAATTATCAGGCCATTGCTGGATATTGAACGCGAAGAATTACGCTCATATTTACGAGATCATAAGCAAGCTTGGTTTGATGATGTATCTAACGAAAACGAAAAATTTGAGCGGGTTAAAATTCGTAACCACCTAAATAATGCCGATATTTTCACACACAAGACTTTGGCAAAATCGGCAAAAAGACTAGCCGTTGCCGATGATGCCATTGAGTTTTATGTCGAGCGTTTTTGGCAAGAAAATGTCAAATTGCTAAACCGCGGCATTGCCACTTTGGCATATGATCTGTTGCTAGATTTGCCACGTGAGATAAAGCTTCGCATTTTAGCACGTTTGGTGTGGTCAATCGGTGGTAAACCAAACCCGCCGCGCTGGCAAAAAATTGAAACGGCATTAGATCAAGTTGAAAACCAAAGCCAAACCTTATGTTTGGGCAATTGCCTAATTGTAAAGAAGCGCGATCAGTTGTGGTTTGGCTATGAAGGTCGTGGTGAAGAATGCGCTTCATTAACTGTTTTGCCGCAGCAAAAAGCCATGTGGCAAAACCGTTTGGTCATTGAAAATAAATCATCAAAATCCATCGAAATTCATAATTTTGAGGATGTATCGCCATTATCGCAAGAACTTTTGAACAATGACGATCAGTTGAATGGTTGCCCCAAAATTATTTTAAAAAAATTGCCAGTCATTTGTGTGAGGCTAACAGGCCAATTACACCTCGCTACCCAACATTATGCGGCTATTGGACTAACATTAAATATTTGTCGTTAACGATAATGTAAAAAAGCCGTTATCTGCAAAAACAAATGTTCACATTACCTAGCGAATATGCTCAAATGCCTTCACAAAAAGAATATGTGACTTATTTTGAAAAAAATTGGGATTTTAACTTGGAATTTACGGGTTGAATGCCTATCTAAACATAATCTAATTTATGAATCGAAGAAAATTAAGGAATTCATGTGAATAATTTTCGTAATCTCGCTCTATGGGGCATTATTCTGATCTTGCTGATTGCCGTATTTAATATGGTTGGCCTGTCAAATAACCGTAATTCTAGTAATGAGATTAGCTATTCTCAATTGCTCGCAGATGTAAATGCTGGTGGCGTACAGTCAGTTGTTCTTAACAATGGCGTATTAAGCGGCACACGCTCAAATGGCAGTGGCTTCACAGCTAATGTGCCAACGCAAGACCCTGCATTGCTTCAAGCTCTCACCTCTCGTGGTGTGGATGTAAAAGTACAACATGCCGAAGATAGCACGCTAATGAATGTGTTTATCAGTTGGTTCCCAATGTTATTATTGGTTGGTGTTTGGATTTTCTTCATGCGCAATATGGGCGGCGGCGGCGGTAAAGCCATGGGCTTTGGTAAAAGTAAAGCAAAATTGCTTACCGAAGGCAGCGGCACTGTAACATTTGAAGATGTAGCGGGTATCGACGAAGCCAAAGAAGATTTAAGCGAAATTGTTGATTTTCTTAAGAACCCAACAAAATACACTGTTTTAGGTGGTCATATTCCACGCGGTGCTTTGCTTGTTGGCCCTCCAGGTACAGGTAAAACATTGTTAGCCCGCGCGATTGCTGGCGAAGCGAATGTGCCATTCTTCTCAATTTCAGGTTCTGATTTTGTTGAAATGTTTGTTGGTGTGGGCGCTAGCCGTGTGCGCGATATGTTCGAACAAGCCAAGAAAAATGCACCTTGTATTGTGTTTATTGACGAAATTGATGCTGTTGGTCGCCATCGTGGTGGTGGCATGGGCGGTGGTAATGATGAGCGTGAGCAAACGCTTAACCAATTATTGGTCGAAATGGACGGCTTTGCCGAAAATGAAGGCGTTATCCTCATTGCTGCGACTAACCGTCCTGACGTATTGGACCCTGCTTTGCTTCGTCCTGGCCGTTTTGATCGCCAGATCGAAGTTCCAAACCCAGATATTATTGGTCGTGAGCAAATTCTTAAAGTTCATTTGAAAAAAATCAAAGCTGGTAATGACGTGAATGCACGTAGAATTGCCCGTGGTACACCTGGTTTTTCTGGTGCCGATTTAGCGAACCTTTGTAATGAAGCTGCACTATTGGCTGCACGTCGTGGTAAACGCGTTGTGACAGATCAAGAATTTGAAGATGCTAAAGATAAAGTTATGATGGGCGCTGAACGTCGCACACTTGTGATGAGTGATGATGAACGTCGTCTTACTGCTTTCCATGAAGCTGGCCATGCATTGGTGGCTATACATAAGCCTGCATCTGACCCTGTACACAAAGCCACGATTATTCCTCGTGGTCGTGCATTGGGTTTGGTTATGCGCTTGCCTGAACGTGATGCCATTTCATATAGCCGCGAGAAATTCCATGCCGATCTAGCCGTTGCTATGGCTGGCCGTGTGGCCGAAGAAATTCTGGTTGGTTATGACAAAGTAACTTCTGGTGCTTCATCAGACATTCAACAAGCCACTAAAATTGCACGTGGCATGGTGACCCAATGGGGTATGTCAGATTCTTTAGGCATGGTCGATTATGCTGGCGATAGCGGCCAAAACTATTTGGGCCAATCTTCGCAATCTGGAAATGTAAGCGAAAAAACCAAGCAAGCTATTGATGCTGAAGTGAAGCGCATCGTGCAAGAAGCTTATGATGATGCCAAACGTATTTTAACAGAAAATGCGGGCCAGTTAGATATTTTGGGCAATGGTTTGCTTGAATATGAAACATTGACTGGTGACGAAATTAAGAAAATGATTGTTGGCGAAGATTTAGGCCGCGAAAATGTGCAAAGCCAAGAGAAATCTGGCGCTGCGAGCGTTCCTGAAACTGTGGCTGCAGCATCTACTTCTGATGATGCACCTGCTAAAGATGAGCCTGCAGCATCTACTGATGATAAACCAAAAGATGATGCGTAATTTCTACTAATCAGATATACTATAAAGGCGCTTGAATTTCAGGCGTCTTTTCTTTTGAGCGAATGGGCATTTATGACATATTCCAAACTCATTATTCCAGTGGCATTTATCTATGGAGATGATGCGGTTGAGGCTGTCGCGCAAGGGCAGGGGCTTTTTTGGGCTGGCGGTAAAATTGCTTTTACAGCGGCAAAAATAATTTACCGAGGCAGCGCTAAACTTAGCTTTATTTCGACCTCAGATTTACTCGAAACCAGTGATGACGAGTTTCAGCAACAGCTAATAGACATTACAGCGGTACGACCGAATATTTGTGGTTTGTCCATGGCCACTCCACATGTTATGGGCATTTTAAACATCACTCCTGATAGCTTTTCGGACGGTGGTAAGCAGGCCGATTTGAATGTGCTAGAGCAAAATATTGATGAATATATTCGTAACGGTCTCACGATTGTAGATATTGGCGCAGAATCAACGCGCCCCAACGCATCCTATGTAAATTGTGATGCAGAAATAGACCGATTAAAACCCGTGCTCAAGATGCTGCAGGCTAAAAATATTTGCATCTCAGTCGATACTCGAAAAGCCAAAGTGATGCAGTTCGCAATAGAGAATGGCGCACATATTATCAATGACGTTTCGGCTTTGGAATTTAGAGCCACAGACGCTCAATATGGTGAAAATAGCGGCAATAGCGAAGAGATTATATTAAAATCTGGATGCCCAGTTATACTGATGCACAGCCAAGGCACGCCTGAGGTGATGCAAGATAATCCAACATATGATGATATCCTGTTTGAAATTTATGATTATTTGCAGGGTAGAATTCATTCACTTGTCAGTAAGGGGCTTGAGCCAAGCAAAATTACCATCGACCCTGGTATCGGGTTTGGTAAAACCGCTCGTCACTGTTTGGAAATTTTAAATAATTTAAGCCTTTTTCACTCGCTTGGAGTGGCGGTATTGCTTGGGGCGTCGCGTAAATCATTTATGCTTGATATTGTAAATGAACCTGTGGCAAAAAACCGCCTTGGAGGTTCGTTAGCGGCTATGAATGCAGGGCTGCTAAACGGCGTTCATATTCACCGTATGCATGACATTAACCATGCTTTACAATATATAAAGATCTCTGATGCAATATACCAAGGTTAGGCGTATGTTTACTTTAAATGATGATAAGAATGAATGGGGAAATACATGAAGCGTAAATATTTTGGTACCGATGGTATGCGCGGTATGGTTAATCAACATCCAATCACTGCTGAAATGGCACTGAAATTTGGCATGGCAACGGGGCAAGTGTTTGCAACTGGTTCGCATCGCCATCGTGTGGTTATTGGTAAAGATACGCGTATTTCTGGTTATATGATTGAATATGCGCTCGTTGCTGGTTTTACCTCGGTGGGTATTGATGTATTTTTACTCGGCCCAATGCCAACTCCTGCTGTGGCTATGCTAACACGCTCGTTGCGTGCCGATGTTGGCGTGATGATTTCCGCTTCACATAACCCTTACCACGATAATGGTATTAAATTATTTGGACCCGATGGCTATAAATTGAGTGACGAAAAAGAATTGCTCATCGAAAAATATATGGATGATAGCGACAGCGCCACTTTGGTGCGCCCACGTAAATTGGGCCGTGCGCGTCGTATCAACAGTGCGCATGCGCGTTATATTGAGTTTGCAAAACGTACCATTGGTAAAGATGTTCGTTTTGGAGATTTAAAAATTGTGGTCGATAGCGCAAATGGCGCGGCCTATAAAGTGGCACCTGCCGCTTTGTGGGAACTCGGTGCTGAAATTATCGAAATTGGTAACAAGCCGGACGGTTTTAACATTAACCAAGAATGTGGTTCTACCCACCCTGCATTATTACAAAAAACCGTATTAGAGCATAGCGCAGACATTGGCATTGCGCTGGATGGTGATGCAGATCGGATCATTGTGGTCGATGAAAAAGGCCAACTTGTTGATGGTGATCAATTGATGGCAGCGATTGCAGAAAACATGCAAAGAAAAGAGCAATTGTCTAAAAATGGCATTGTGGCTACGGTTATGTCTAACCTTGGGCTAGAGAATTTCATCACAGGTTTGGGTATGGATTTCATCCGCACAGGCGTTGGTGATCGTTATGTTTTGGAGCATATGCGCAAACATGGGTATAATATGGGTGGTGAACAATCTGGCCATATTATCATGTCAGACTTTAACACTACGGGTGATGGTTTAACCGCTGCCATTCAAATTATTTCGATTATGGTTGAGAAAGATATTACAGCAAGTGAATTGTGCCAACGTTTTGAAGCTGTGCCGCAAGTGCTTAAAAACACTCGTTATGATTCGTCAAAAACCGACCCGCTAGAAACTAAAATCGTTAAGGACGCCATTGCAGCAGGTGAAGACCAGCTTAAAGGCACAGGCAGAGTGCTTATTCGCAAGTCAGGCACCGAACCTGTTATCCGTGTTATGGCCGAAGGGGTAGATGCAGGTCTTACCGAACAAGTGGTTGATGATATCATCACTGCCATTGGTTAATACCGATCAGCATAATTTGATAAAATATAAAATTAAATAAGCCGTTGCTTAAAATGTAACGGCTTTTTTGTGCCAAAATGAAAAAGGGTAATATTTTTTTAACTATGTTTGGTTACAAATCTTAGCAACTAGAGGCTTGCGTCATCATAATTGATGACCTCCAATAATTAGCCAAATTGTTAAAGGGTAACTTAATGTCTATCAGTAAAAATAGCATCATATTTAAATCTTTCGGAGTTGTTGCAGCTCTTTGTGCAACAACATCACTGGCTTTTGCAGGTGATGTAGCAGATGGTGCAAAACCATTACCAGAAGGTCAGTATGAAGCAAGTTTGTTAGGTAAAGACAGTAATTACCCAGACGTTGGTTTGCGCAAACAAACCAATCAAGATTGCTATTGCACAGGCGCTTATTTCGGCCTAAGTGGCGGCTACTCATATGGTAATGAAGGTCGTTTATCAAAAGGCACACCTGTGGTTGTAAACCCCGCTGCTTTTAACGAAGTATTACCGCAATTGGGTATGTCTGGCAAAAGCCTAACAGGTTCGGTTTCTGCGGGTTATAAATTTTCAGCATTCCGCGTTGAGGTTTCTGGCGAATATCGCAGTCATGCCGCATGGTCTGGTTCTGCTGCAGGCGTAAGTATTAATGCAAAAACTCAACAATATGGTATGCTTATGTCAGCATTTTATGACATCGAAGTGCCAGGTATTCCAGTTATGCCTTATGTTGGTTTAGGCGCAGGTTTGGCACTTTCAAAAACAAAATATGGCATAGACCTTACAACGGGTGGAGCCACCACAAGTGCAACTGTCGATTTTTCAAGAGGCGCTAGCTTTATGGGTGCTGCCATGGCAGGTGTTGCTGTTAATGTGACAGACAACATCACACTAGACCTTGGTTACCGTATGATGAATATTGCAGGTGGTACAGCCACTTACGACGGCTCAACTAATGCCGCAAATCTTAATGCCGTTGCAGGTGGTAACATTGTGAACGTTGCAGGCATGGCAACTAATGAAACATTGGTTTACCCATCATTGCTATCACATGAAGTGAGAGCTGGTTTAAGATATCGTTTCTAAAAAATCACCTGACTTATTCGGTAATCACGAATAATCATATAAACTGAATTATAAAGGAGTGTCATTTTGACGCTCTTTTTTTTGCGAAAAATTCTTGACTTTAGAATCGCAATCTAATATCTCTGTCCGTGGGACACCTCTCCCCAACGAGAGGCACTTTATCTGTGAGGATAACATATGACTGTTATTACAAAACCGGCTTTGCGTCCGGAAAATACGCATTTCTCTTCTGGTCCATGTTCAAAACGGCCTAATTGGTCGCTCGATGCGTTAAAAGACGCTGCGTTAGGCAGGTCTCATCGCTCAAAAATTGGCAAAACAAAACTTGCTGATGCCATTGAACAAACCCGTGAAATTCTTAAAATTCCTGCTGATTATAAAATCGGCATCGTACCAGGTTCAGACACTGGCGCTGTGGAAATGGCTTTATGGTCAATGCTTGGCGCACGTGGTGTGGATATGCTTGCGTGGGAAAGCTTTGGTTCAGGTTGGGTAACAGATGTTGTTAAACAGCTTAAACTTGAAGATGTAACTTTACGTGAAGCAGAATATGGCAAATTGCCTGCATTGCGCCATGTTAATTTTGATAATGATGTGGTCTTCACTTGGAATGGCACAACATCAGGCGTGCGTGTTCCTAATGGCGATTGGATTGCCGATGACCGTAAAGGCCTTACATTCTGCGACGCAACAAGCGCCGTATTTGCTAATGATCTACCTTGGGAAAAACTAGACGTCACAACTTATAGCTGGCAAAAAGTTTTAGGTAGTGAAGGCGCACATGGCATGCTTATTTTAAGCCCACGTGCTGTAGAACGCCTAGAAAGCTATTCTCCTGCGTGGCCATTGCCTAAAATCTTCCGCCTCACAAAGGGTGGTAAACTTATTGATGCAATTTTCTCTGGCGCGACTATCAATACCCCGTCTATGTTGGCTGTTGAAGATTATCTAGATGCACTAAATTGGGTTAAGAGCATTGGTGGTCTTGATGAAATGATCTTGCGTGCCGATAAAAACGCCATCGAAATTGCAGCATGGGTAGCCAAAACAGATTGGGTAGACTTTTTGCCAGAAAATGTGGCGAACCGCTCTAATACTTCTATCTGCCTAAAAGTTGTAGATGCCGATATTCTGGCACTAGAACCTAAAGCACAAGCGGCATTTGCTAAGAAATTAGCAGCTTTATTAGATGCTGAAGATGTAGCGTATGACATTGGTTCATATAAAGATGCACCTGCAGGACTACGTATTTGGGCTGGTGGTACCATCGAAACATCCGATGTGATTGCACTAACACCTTGGCTCGATTGGGCATTTTCCACAGCCAAAGCTGCACTTTAAAATCTTACAAACACCTATACAAATTTTATAAAAGGATAGACAAATGTCTGCACCTAAAGTTCTTATTTCAGATAAATTAGACCCACAAGCCGCCGAAATTTTCAAACAAAATGGCGTTGATGTCGATGTAATACCTGGCCTTACCAAAGAAGAATTGTTCGATATTATCGACAAATATGATGGTCTTGCCATTCGTT
This sequence comes from Hyphomicrobiales bacterium, assembly GCA_051531935.1. GTDB lineage: Bacteria > Pseudomonadota > Alphaproteobacteria > Rhizobiales > OSC116 > OCS116. The sequence goes on along the minus strand of JAOPTR010000001.1, from coordinate 205,882 downwards.
CAGCTACAAAAGCCACCGAAAAAATCATCAACCAAGCCAAAAACCTTAAAGTGATTGGCCGCGCTGGTATTGGTGTTGATAATGTTGATATTCCTGCTGCTTCAGCAAAAGGCATCATCGTGATGAACACGCCATTTGGTAACAGCATCACAACTGCTGAGCATGCCATTACACTTATATTGGCATTGGCGCGCCAAATTCCGTTGGCAAGTGCAAGTACACATGCTGGTAAATGGGAAAAATCTCGTTTTATGGGCGTAGAAGTGACAGGCAAAACACTGGGCATTATCGGCTGTGGTAATATTGGTGGTATTGTTGCCGATCGTGCGCTTGGTCTTAAAATGAAAGTCATCGCATTTGACCCATTTTTAACTGAAGACCGCGCTGTAGAATTGGGCATCGAAAAAGTAGAGCTAGACGAGCTGCTTGGCCGTATTGATTTCTTGTCTCTACACACACCTTTAACAGATAAAACACGCAACATAATTGATGCTACTGCCCTTAACAAAATGAAAAAAGGCGTACGCATTGTAAACTGTGCGCGTGGCGGCCTTATCGACGAAGTGGCACTTAAAGCTGCGCTAGAAGCTGGCCATGTTGCAGGCGCTGCGTTAGATGTATATGCTGTTGAACCTGCAAAAGAAAATGACCTATTTGGTATGGAAAATGTTATCTGTACTCCTCATTTGGGTGCTAGCACAACAGAAGCGCAAGTGAATGTAGCATTGCAAGTTGCCGAACAAATGAGCGACTATCTTATCAATGGCGCTGTTACAAATGCTCTTAACTCTCCATCAGTATCTGCCGAAGAAGCGCCGCGCTTAAAACCATTTATTAAATTGGCCGAAAGCTTAGGTTCATTTGCAGGTCAACTGACCGAGAATGCCATCAAATCTATTCGTATTGAATATGAAGGTGATGTTGCGGATATGAATATTAAAGCCCTAACATCTGCTGCTGTAACGGGTGTTTTGCGCCCGCTTATGCAAGATATCAATATGGTTTCTGCCCCTGTTATTGCCGAGCAACGCGGTGTGGTGATTGAAGAAGTGACACGTAGCCAACAAGGCGTATATGATAACTATATTCGTTTAACCATTGAAACAGATGTGCAAACACGCTCTGTGGCTGGTACAATTTTCTCAGATGGTAAACTGCGCCTCATCCAAGTTAAGGGTGTGAATATGGATGCAGAACTTACTGAGAATATGCTTTATGTGATCAACAAAGATACATCTGGCTTTATCGGTGCTTTGGGTAGTGTTTTGGGTGCAAACTCTGTAAATATTGCGAACTTTAATCTTGGTCGTGTTCAAGAAGGCGGCGAAGCCATTTCACTAGTTGCAGTGGATGCCCATGTTAATGATGATGTGATTGCTCAAATTTCTAACATTGAGCAAGTGACACAAGTTAAGTCTTTGCAATTCTAATTAATTGCACTGAATTTAAGCACATATGTGTAACATTATGAGATCGTACAAAAGGGAAAGCTTCGGCTTTCCCTTTTTTTTAAACAGAATTAGATGTTATTAAAAATTTTTTAAAAATATAGTTCGTTTAAAATCAATATGTTAATTTGCGCATTTCAGATTAGAATTATTTTAATGAGAAAAATGAACTTTTTTCATTTGGATTAATAAATTGTTACTATTTTTATTTTAGTATTGGCGTACAACTTAGTAACTATGGGTAATGCTATGTGGAAAAAAGAGAACGCAGACTTTGAATCAAACCTGACGTCTGGGGATCGTAAAGTCGCTTCGCGCAAGTTATCAAAAACCGTAACCGCAACTGGTAACGAACGATTTTTTGATAAAAATGAAATTATTGTTAGTAAAACAGACCTAAAAGGTAATCTCACATATGTGAATGATGTTTTCCTACGTATTTCAGATTATACGGAGGCCGAATTATTAGGGCAGCCACATAGTCTTATTCGGCATTCAGAAATGCCACGCGTTATTTTTAAATTATTATGGTGCTATTTGCAGGATGGTAAAGAAATTTTTGCTTATGTAAATAACTTTGCTAAAAATGGCGATAATTATTGGGTGTTGGCACATGTAACGCCTAGTAAAGATAGTGAAGGTAACGTAATTGGTTATCATTCGAACCGCCGCGTACCAAGTCGCGATATATTAGAAAACACAATTATTCCCCTTTATAATCAATTGTTACAAATTGAAAATAGCGAAACCAGCCGTAAGGTTGGATTACAAAAATCCGAACAAAAATTACAACAAATTATTTCTGAAACGGGGGTCGCATATGACGAATTTATCCTTTCTCTCTAAAGTTGATCTTACTTTTAAATTCCTAATGCTTTTGGCATTTGGCAATTTTGCATATGAAGTTACAAAGTTTTTTGATGTCACTGCAGAACATGACATGATTTTAATGACTTTTAGTGCTTTGTTACTGCTTTGCGCTATTATTGGTTTTAATTGGCTCAGTAAATTCAGACAAGATATGAGCGCAACTCTAAAAATTATCGAACAAGTTGCAGCAGGTGATTTTGAAAAACGCATCACTCATATACGTGATAAAGGTATGGGGGCCAATTTATATTGGAAAATTAATTCGTTAATTGATTGTGCTGATGCTTATGTGCGCGAAAGCAGTGCTGCTATGGCAAATGTTGAGCAAGGTAAATATTACCGCACAATAATGGAAGATGGCCTTAATGGTTCTTACCAACGCGGTGCCGAAGTGATCAATGGCGCCATGAAATCTATGGAACAAAAAATTGGCGGCTTTGAAAGCATCACTCAGAGTTTTGAAAACAATGTCGAAGCGGTTATTGTTAAGTTGAGTACGGCTTCAGAAACATTGGATACAACAGCTCAACAAATGGATGTCGTTGCTGGTGATACAACGAACCAAGCGAGTGAATTATCTGAAACTGCAAGCGTAACTGCACAAAATGTGCAAACTGTTTCTGCTGCCACGGAAGAATTATCAAGTTCAATTTCAGAAATTTCTACACAAATCGAAATGTCCGGCAATAAAATCGGCGTGGCGGTAAATGAAATAAATACCACCGAAGGAAATATGGATGAGCTAAATAAGTCAGTTAATATCATTGGTGATGTTGTTGCACTTATTAATGACATTGCAAACCAAACCAACCTATTGGCGCTTAATGCCACCATCGAAGCCTCACGGGCTGGCGATGCGGGTAAAGGTTTTGCTGTGGTTGCTAACGAAGTGAAAGCGCTTGCTGCACAAACTTCAAAAGCCACAACCGAAATTTCCGGTTTGGTAAACAGCATTCAAGGCGCAACCAAACTATCATTGGAAAGCTTTAAAGCGGTTGGTGAATCGGTGGCTGTGGTTGATGAAATTACACAAGCCATAATGTCATCTATCGAGCAACAAAACATCGCAACTGGCGAAATTGCCCGCTCAATCGCTGAAGTGTCGCAAGGCAGCGCTGAAGTGACAGTGAACGTTAAAAAAGTATCTGCGGGTGCTGAAACAAGTCAAGTTTCGGCTTCTGGTCTTATTCAGGCCGCAGCGGGTATTTCAGCTCAATCGGGCACATTAGGTGATGAGGTGGATCGCTTCCTAAAAGAAGTTCGTACCGCTATGTAATTATACCTGAATATAATGCTTTTAAAACCCCAAGATAGTTTAATCTATCTTGGGGTTTTTGTTTTTTTGCTGCCCAAAAATATACCCAATATAACCATGGCAAAACCAACTAGATGGTAATAGTAAAGCGTTTCATCTAAAAATATTATAGCCAATATTGTGCCAAAAACAGGGATAAGATGGAAAAAGCTAGCCGCAACATTGGCACCAATAAGCGCCACAGCACGGTTAAAGAATATGTAAGCCAATATAGAAGCGAAAATACTTATATATAGCAATGTAGCAATGCTGTTAAAGCTAATGAACATTTTGTTACCATAGGTATTCAGTTCCCAAATAAAAAACGGTAACAATACAATTTCACCAATTAAAAATGTGATGTAAATAAACGAAAACCAATGAATTTTTGGTTTTTTGCGCAATAATGCTGAGTAGAAAGCATAAAATGCAATGGCGACAATAATCACCAAATCGCCAAAATTCACTTTGAAATTTAGTAAATTTGCAACTTCACCCTTAAAAATAATAAACATAACTCCGCATAATGATATGGCAATGGCAAGCAATTGCATGCCGGTTATTTTTTCGCGGAACAAAATAAATGTCCATATAAATACAATAACAGGGCCAAGTGATGTGGTAAGTACGGCATTAATAGCCGTCGTGTCTTTAACGCCAATATAAACAAATGTATTGTATATTGAGATGCCCGAAATGGACATGAGCAGAATGATAAACCAATGCTTTTTAATTTGTGCCCAATCTGCCTTTATATATTTTATAGCAAATGGTGTGAGAATGAGTAAGGCAATGCCCCAACGTAAAAATGCAAGCGATATAGGCCCAAAATCAGAAGCAATATAACGGCTATTGACCATATTTCCACCCCAAAATAATGTGGTGAGAATCAGTAGTAAATATGGCTGATTGTATAAATAGTTAAAGCCAGAAAGCAGGATTTTTTTCATAAAATTTCTTTGAATTTTTTAAGTGAATTCGATCAATCTAGGCGCAAATTAATTTATTGTAAAGTTTTAAACAGCTAGCTGTAATTTCATTAGGAGACTCGCGCCGCTTGGGTTATATTTCGCCCGTTTGCGGGGTGGTTCCGCAGGCTGTTTTGCGGGGAGGTTCCGCAAGTTTAAAAACCTATTTATGAAAAAGGATATGGTTATGGCGAATGTAGTGGTTGTAGGCTCTCAATGGGGCGACGAAGGTAAAGGTAAATTTGTAGATTGGCTTTGTGAACGTGCCGATATTGTAGTGCGCTTTCAGGGTGGCCATAATGCAGGTCACACCTTGGTTGTAGATGGTAAAGTCTATAAAATCCGCCTTGTGCCATCGGGCATTGTGCGCGGTAAAACCTCTATTATCGGTAACGGTGTGGTGCTAGATCCTTGGGCATTGCTCGAAGAGATCGCCCGCCTACGTGCGCAAGATGTTAAAGTCGATCCAAGCGTGCTAAAAATTGCCGAAAACACAACCCTTATCCTGCCTTTCCATGGCGAACTAGATGCCATACGCGAAGCTGCGCTTGGCGATAATAAAATTGGAACAACAAAAAGCGGCATTGGCCCTGCTTATGAAGACAAAGTTGGCCGCCGTGCAATCCGTGTGATGGATCTACGTGATCCTAAAACCCTTAAGGGCAAAATTGAACGCCTATTGGCCAACCACAATGCGCTTATGCGCGGCTTGGGCGAACAAGAAGTTGATGCTGTTGAACTGTTCGAAAAACTAATGGAAGTTGCCCCTAAAATTCTACCATTTGTAGATGTGGTGTGGAAATATCTAGCCGACGCCCGCCGCTCTGGTAAACGTATTTTGTTTGAAGGCGCGCAAGGGATTTTGCTAGATGTCGATCATGGCACATACCCATTTGTAACTTCGTCTAATGTGGTTGCTGGTCAAGCTGCTGCAGGTAGTGGCGTTGGTGCAAATGCTGTGAGCGAAGTTTTGGGCATTACCAAAGCCTATACAACACGTGTTGGTTCAGGACCTTTCCCAACCGAGCAACTTAACGAGATTGGCGAAGAGCTTGGTCAACGTGGTCATGAATTTGGCACAGTGACAAGCCGTAAACGCCGTTGTGGTTGGTTCGATGCTGTATTGGTGCGCCAAACAGTTACTATTTCTGGCATTACAGGCATCGCCCTTACAAAAATTGATGTACTGGATACATTTAAAGAGCTTAAAATTTGTATTGGTTATGAATTAGATGGCGAACGTATTGACTACCTACCTGCGGGTATGGGTGATCAAGTGCGTATCGTGCCTATTTATGAAACCATGAAGGGTTGGAATTGCAAAACCGAAGGCGCGCGTAGTTGGGCAGAATTACCAGCCGAAGCGATTAAATATATCAAACGTATCGAGGAACTTGTTGGTTGCCCTGTAACGCAACTTTCAACAAGCCCAGAACGCGAAGATACCATCATGGTTAAGGACCCATTTGACGATTAATATATTGCTATTTAATATTTTAATCGAGACATAAAGGAAGCGCCATGCAAAAATTACCCGTTATCGAAAGCGTTAAAGACGCTGTTGGATATACATTATCAAACATCACTCTGTTGGTAAAAGCGGCAATGTTTTGGGTGGCGCTTTACACTATTTTAGTGGGCGTATTTGCGTTTATGGGCGGTGAAGCCTATTTGCAAGCCTTCACAAATTTTGCCGAAAGCCAAGCCACAAACCTTACTGATCCGTTGGAACCTATACGGGCATTAGTGGATGATCTGGCAGGCTTTGGTAAAATTACCAATTTAATTTATGTAGGCATGGTTCTGCTTGGTATTGTCGCCTACTATTCCATTGCCATTGTGTGGCATAGAGCTTGTTTGCTCGATGAAGTGCCACCAGTTGTGCGCTTGGGTAAGCTCGAATTTAGATATTTCGGCTACACTATTTTATTAGGCGCGGCTTTATACGCTATTTTTCTGGTTGTCGGCTTGGCGATGACCATTGCTTTCCAAAGTATCGCTTATTTGATATTTGCCATGCTTGCGATATTTATGTTCTTGGCATTTGGGCGCTTTAGCCTCATCTTTCCGGGTATTGCGGTTCGTGATAGGCGGATGGGCTTTAAAACATCTTGGCAAGCCACAAAAGGCAATAGCTGGCGTATATTAGGCGGTACAATTTTATGTGTGCTCCCAGGTTTAATTATTTCTCTCATCACGTCTTTGCTCGCATCTGTATCTTTGCCGTTGGTTATTTATCTACCGATCATTATGGTTTTACAATTGTTGGCGGGTGCATTTTTATTGTCATTCATGTCAATTTGTTATCAATTCCTAGTGCCATCCCCAGATGAGGGTGATCTGGCCTAATGAATGAACCATCTCAAAAATTACCAATTTTAGACATCATTAGATCAGCCATTCACTTTACCTATATGAATTTTGATTTAATTTTTAAAGTGGCGTGGCCTTGGGCTGCAGTATATGCGGTTATCACCCTTATATTTGTATGGCTTGGTATAGCTGATTTTTTAGAACTTCAAGAGTTGGTTGCTTTCGTTACTGAATTTCCAATAGAAGCGCGGCGTATGGGCTTGGCAAAATTGCCGGTATTAACCGCACAATTAAACACCATGACTGCCGAAATGGGCGCTATCATTCCCGCCCATCAAATTTTAGACAATGGCATAAAAATACTATCTTATGCAGCGGTTGGCGTTGCCATCATTAGAAATTTCTTGCTCAATGTTGAGCCGCCAAAAATTGCCCTTGGCTTGCGCGAAGTAAAGGCTTTTGCCTATCTATTGCTCATTGGTTTTGTGGCATCTGGTAGTGCTGTTGGCCTTGCACTTCAATTCATCCCTGCAGATATGGGCTTTGCCGCAAGTGGTATCTGGCAGATAATCATTGGCTTTATGCTGACATTTATTCTTGTTCGCTTCCTCATGGTTTTACCTGCCGTTTCTGAAGATAATTCAAAGGTGGGTCTTGGGCGGTCTTGGCTGTCATCTAAAGGGCAAACATGGCGTCTGTTTTTGGGTTTAGTCTTAGTGGTGTTTTCTTCAGTACCAGTTTTGATTTTTAAATTAATGGTTAGTAACATCGCGCTTCCACTCTATATAATCTGGCCAATAAGCCTTCTGTTTTCCATGGTTATGCTTACATTCATTGCGATATTCATAGCAATTTGCTATCAATATTTAATTCTTGGCCGCAAAGATGAAATTCAAGCGCCACTTTTTTAACTGTGAGGCCGCTATGAAAAACTTACCTGCCATTAAATCTGTTTTAAAAGCCATTGCTTATGTGGCTAAAAATTTAAAGCTGCTTTTTAGAGCTAGTGTGGCTTGGGTTGCAATTTACGCTGTTTTCAATTTAATTAGCTATCTCCTAGGTGTTGCCGAATATGCCGAGATGGCCGATAAGGTCAACCAATTTGCATCGTTCGACAAAAGCTCTGCAGCCGAACTCAATGTGCTCACTTTAGAGCTAGAAGAAAAAGGTCGGGCATTAGGTTCGCTAGTTCCAATTGCAGATATTGCCGATAAATTAATTCAATTCATGGCATATGTTGCAGTTGCCGTTTCGTGGAGCCGCGCATATTTGCTTGCCGAAAAACCACCATTCATGCGGTTTGGCGCGATTGAAGTTAGGTTTTCATTATATCTAGGCGCGCTTGTCGCGGGTATTGGTTTCTACACATGGCTTGTCGCTCGCATTTTTAATGATGTAAGTGCTGCTATGGTCGCCATTTCGGTGTTGATTGGCTTGTTTATATTACTAATGATAGTGGCGCGTATGCTGATGTTGTTACCAGGTGTGGCCGTTGGCGATAGAAGAATGACACCATCTTACGCATGGCAAGTGACAAAAAAGAACAGTGCCGACATATATGGCGGCATCATTCTTTTAAGCTTGGCGTGGATGCCAATCATCATTCCCAAAGCGATTTTTAGTGTCATAGAATGGCCAATGTTTATCGGCTCACCTGTTCAGCTTTGGCTTAATATGCTGTGGCTTTCACTATTTGTTGCCTATACAGCAATCTGCTATCAGTATTTTGTACCGCGCCCCAAAGCTGGTGATTTAGATTAAGCTAAAGAATCGAAATTAGATTACTGTCTTTCACTTCTTCAATCACTGGGTAAGTGCGGGTTTCGCGTACGCCGGGTAGCGATAGCAATACACCACTTAAAAATTGGCGGTATGCGTCCATGTCTTTTACACGGGCTTTGACTAAGTAATCAAAACCACCTGCCAATAAATGACATTCCATAATTTCAGCCGATTTTTGCACAGCATCATTAAATTCATTAAAAATTTCGACATTGGTTTTGTCTAACTTCACTTCAACAAATACCAAAAGTGAGCGGTTTAATTTAGCAGGGCATAATTTCGCATAATAGTTGCGAATATAGCCTTCTTTTTGCAAACGCTTGGTGCGTTCTGCTGTTGCTGATGGGCTTAAATGCACCTTTTCGCTGAGTTCAGCATTTGAAATACGACCATCTTTTTGTAAATGATTTAATATTTGGCAATCAATAGGATCAATATCTTTCATATCTTACGCCTTATTTAATTTGTTTTTTTATATATATTCCAACTTTAATAGGGGTCTTTCACTCAAAATACAAGAATTAAATTGGATAAACTGTGTTATAAAAGGATTATATTCGATTTTACGGGAGATTGTTATGACTATTAAAATAGAGCGCTTTGACGAAAATTACGCACCTTATGCACCTGAAGACGAGGTAATGGCACAACAATTATGGCAACAGACAGATTTTGGCGCGGCATTTAATAAGCGGGTTTTCAACCGTGCTGCGGCTATTGTTAATGCCATGCGCGATGGCCAAAATAAATTTGGTGAGCTAGAAGACTTCCTAAGAGAATATGGCTTATCAACTAAAGAAGGTTTGGCGCTTATGTGCCTTGCCGAAGCTTTGTTGCGCGTGCCAGATGCCCATACAATGGATAAATTGATTGAAGATAAATTAGGCCGTCAAAATTGGCAAAGCGCAGAAAGTGGTGATAGCTCGGCATTGGTTAGCGTATCAACTTGGGCGCTTGCTTTGGGTAGCAAAATTGTAGCACCAGAAGATACACCGCATGCTATTATGAAGGGCATGGTCAAGCGTTTAGGTATGCCGTCAGTTCGTGTGGCAACAAAACAAGCCATGCGGTTTATGGGGCATCACTTTGTTTTGGGCGAAAATATAAAAGAAGCGCTAAAACGCGCCAAAGTTGCCGAGAAAAAAGGCTATCGCTATAGCTATGATATGTTAGGTGAGGGCGCAAGAACCCAAGCCGATGCGGAAAAATATTTTGAATCCTACAAGAATGCCATCATAGCCATTGGCAAAAAAGCCAAGGGTGATCTGCACCAAAATGCGGGCATCTCCATTAAATTGTCGGCTCTGCACCCTCGCTATGAAGCCCGCCAAGCCGAGCGCGTGATCGAGGAATTAAGCCCCAAAGTGCTTGAGCTTGCCTTATTAGCCAAACAATATAACCTAAACTTCACTGTGGATGCCGAAGAGGCAAATAGGCTAGAGCTAAGCCTCACCATTATATCCGAAGTGTTCAGTAATCAAGAATTACGTGGGTGGGATGGCTTTGGCCTTGCCATTCAAGCCTATTCCAAACGCGCCAATAAAGTGATTGATTGGATATATAGCCTTTGCAAATTAAACAACGCCAAAATGATGGTGCGTTTGGTCAAGGGCGCTTATTGGGATGCGGAAATTAAAGAAGCGCATTTAGAGGGCTCGGAAGATTTTCCCGTTTACAGCCGGAAACCAATGACCGACATTGCTTATATTGCCGCTGCAAAACTTATGCTGAGCTATTGCGACCATTTATACCCTCAGTTCGCCACGCATAATGCAGGCAGTGTTGCCGCCATTATTGAATTGTCAAAAGAAATGAAAATATCTGCCCAAGAACAATTTGAATTCCAATGTTTACACGGAATGGGTGACGCGCTTTATGAACAAGTGACTGAACAGGGCGAGAAAATCCCATGCCGAATCTATGCACCAGTAGGTGGGCATAAAGATTTGTTGGCATATCTGGTACGTCGCTTGCTAGAAAATGGCGCCAACTCATCATTTGTGCATGCGTCGGGCGATGTTAATTACCCTGTCGAAAAGCTGTTGCAAGACCCAAAAACCATTATTGGCGACCCAAAATTTGCACGCCATGCTAACATCACAATGCCCAAGAATATTTACGGTGATAAACGCCATAACCCAAGTGGTGTGGAATTTGGCAGCCGTGTCGAAACATTAAATTTTATGAATTCAGTGCTATCACATATGCCAAGCTTGGCCATAGCTAATGAAAAACTCGAGACCATCTATTGCCCCACTGATGGTAGTAAAGTTGGTGAAATAAAATTTCTCACTCAAGATGAAGCCATTGACTGCTTAACCAAAGCCAATGCTGCATTTGCCGATTGGTCAAAAACACCAGTTGATACCCGTGCCACCATGCTCGAAAAAGCTGCAGATTTGTTAGAAGCAAAACGCGATGAATCAATTGCCTTATTGTGTGGTGAAGCTGGTAAAACCCTAGATGATGGCATTGCAGAATGGCGCGAAGCTATAGATTTTTGCCGTTATTATGCCGTGCAAGCACGGGAAACCATGGTTGTAGGTCACGCTAATTTAGGCCCGACGGGCGAAGAAAACATATACAGCCAAATGGGGCGCGGTACATTTATATGCATCAGCCCTTGGAACTTCCCATTGGCAATATTCATCGGGCAAGTGGTTGCTGCATTGGTAACAGGCAATTGTGCGTTGGCAAAACCCGCAGAATCAACACCATTAGTGGCAAAATTCGCTGTCGATTTGCTACATGAGGCGGGCATTCCTAAAAATGTTGTGCAATTGGTCGCAGGTGCAGGCGATATTGGTGGCGTATTGGTAGCCGAAAGAAACATAGCAGGTGTTGTGTTTACAGGTTCTACCGCAACAGCCAAGAAAATCAATTATGTTTTGGCGACCAAAGAAAACGCCCCCATTGTGCCATTTATTGCCGAAACAGGCGGCATGAACGCTATGATTGTGGATGCCACAGCACTGCCAGAACAAGTGACTGATGATGTGATCAATTCGGCATTTCATAGCGCAGGGCAAAGGTGTTCGGCACTGCGGATATTGTACATTCAAGATGATGTAGCGGATAAACAGACCGAAATGATTATTGGTGCGGCTAAAGAACTTAAAATGGGTGATCCAAAAAATATAGATACAGATGTTGGCCCCGTTATTGATACACGCGCACTTAATGGTTTAAATGCCCATATCACCGATTTTAAAACCAATAAGAAATGCCATTATGCAGGTGAGACACCCAATATGGGCGGCACATTTATTGCTCCGCATATATTTGAAATCAAAAAAATGGACGAGCTAAAAGGCGAAGTTTTTGGTCCGATTTTGCACATCATCCGGTTTAAAGCCAAAGAGATAGATAAGGTGATTGCCGAAATTAATGATACAGGTTTTGGCCTTACTTTGGGCATTCACTCACGCTTGGATACGCAAGTTCAGCATATTATAGACAATGCAAAGGTTGGCAATATCTATGTAAATCGTAATATGATTGGTGCTGTGGTCGGTGTACAACCATTTGGTGGTATGGGTTTAAGTGGCACTGGGCCAAAAGCAGGCGGTCGCAATTACTTGATACGCTTTATGGGTGAACAAGTGGTCAGCTATAACACGGCAGCCGCAGGCGGCAATGCAACATTACTTGCCTCTAGTGGCGAATAACACGGCGTCTGCTAACGATCGAGGTTTATAAAATAGTCCAAAATAACGTTTGACCTAGAGTATACTCCAGCAATTATGTTGCTATCATAGTGATTGATAAATCTAATGACTTTGAGACATTTATGAAAATTGGCGCATTTGCAAAACTTTCTGGCCTGTCGGTGGATACCATCAGATATTACGAAAAGGTAGGGTTGTTAAAACCACCTTATCGTGATGCTGGAGGCCGCAGAGTGTTTGATGAAGATGAATTGAACTGGCTAAAATTCTTAGTTCAGCTTAAATCTACTGGCATGACAGTTGCTCAAATGGTGACATATTCCAACCTCAGAAATTTGGGTGGCGTTTCATATGAGGAACGGCAGGAAATGCTCATGCAGCAACGTAAAAAAGTTGCCGAACAGCTAGCGATTTTGCAGGAATGTGACAAATTATTAGATGAAAAAATCACTATATATAACCAACTTATCAAGGAATATAATAGTGACAAACCGCGAGACAAAAGCGCAGAAAATAGTTGAACTCATTAACCCCAATTTGCTTGAATTTCTGAGTGACGACTGGAATGAGTTGGTGCCAGATTTTGCCGAAAACTTAATTAACACCGCTTATGGAGATATTTATAGCCGCGAAGGTGTGGATTTGAAAATCCGCCAATTGGCAACTGTTGCCGCGTTAACAGCCATGGGTGGTCAAACCGCACCCCAACTTAAAATCAACATTATACATGCGCTAAAAGCAGGCGCAAATCGCAAAGAAGTGGTGGAGATTATCTATCAGATGAACCTATATGGCGGTATGCCCGCAGCCATTAATGGTTTACGCGCGGCTAAAGATGTATTCGCTGAACTAGATCATGCATAAATAAAAAAGGCAGCCTTTAAATAGGGCTGCCTAATCATTATATTTTGGCTTCTAAAGCCATTTTTTTCATTGCGTCTTGCACTTTTTCAAATGCCCGCACTTCAATTTGTCGAATGCGCTCACGGCTTACACCATATTCTTGGCTTAATTCTTCAAGCGTAATGGCTTTGTCAGTTAAACGACGGGCTTTAAAAATAGCTTGCTCACGTTCGTTTAAATCTTCCATTGCCACCAATAGCATTTTGTGGCGCTCGCTCATTTCTTGTTTTTCAGCCAAAGCGGTTTCTTGGTCAACGGCTTCGTCATCTGTCAGCCAGTCCTGCCATTCACCGCCGCCATTGTCGGCAGAAATTGGCACGTTCAATGAAGCATCGCCAGATAGGCGGCGGTTCATAGATATAACATCAACTTCAGGAACGTTTAACTTTTCGGCAATTAGCTTCACTTGGTCAGGGCGCATATCGCCATCTTCCAAGGCTTTAATTTGGCCTTTAATGCGGCGTAAATTAAAAAATAATTTCTTTTGGCTAGAGGTCGTACCCATTTTCACCAATGACCATGTACGTAATACATATTCTTGGATAGAGGCTTTAATCCACCACATGGCGTAGGTTGCTAGTCTAAAACCTTTATCGGGTTCAAATTTCTTCACAGCCTGCATAAGACCAACATTACCTTCTGAAATCACTTCAGCAATTGGCAATCCGTAGCCTCTATAGCCCATGGCAATTTTGGCCACTAAACGCAAATGGCTGGTCACAAGTTTTTTGGCGGCTTGTGGGTCTTCATGTTCTTTAAAACGCTTGCCCAACATATATTCTTCTTCGGGCTTTAATAGCGGAAATTTACGAATTTCGCTTAAATAACGCGAAAGTCCAGCTTCACTCGAAATGATTGGTAAATTACTTTTAGCCATATTACTCTTGTCACCTTGTTGCCTGTCGACCTTAAAAGCATCGACTAACTTAATATAGTGCCTATTAATGTGGTTTTAAAGAGGCGACGTCATTTTTTTTCAATAGCAATTTGCAATGCGTACATATCTTTCGGCAAATCATTCTCAAATTTCAAATGTTCACCCGTAATTGGGTGGTCAAAGCCAAGCATTTTGGCATGTAATGCCTGTCGGTTAAGCGAAGTTAATGCATCATTTGCAATTTCTGTTAGCTTATTTGCACGGGTTTGAAACGCTGTGCCATAAATTGGATCACCCAATAATGGGCAGCCAATATGTGCCATATGCACCCGTATTTGGTGGGTGCGGCCTGTTTCTAATCGGCATTCAATAAGGCTTGCAACGGGGCTGCCATTTTTATCTTGCTTGCCCAACTCTTTAACAATTGTGTAATGGGTAACCGAATGACGGCCCATTTGCGGGTTTTTAAGCACAGCCATTTTAATGCGGTTATTTGGCGAGCGGCCAATGCGCGTTGTTACCGTGCCAGAAGATTTAGGCGGGTTGCTCCAAATGATGGCTTGGTAAGTACGTTCTAAATTGTTCGTACGTCCATGGTCCGCAAATTGAGCTGCAAGACCTTTATGTGTGGCATCATTCTTTGCTACCACCATAAGGCCAGATGTTTCTTTGTCGAGCCGATGCACAATGCCCGGCCGCTTAACACCATTAATGCCCGATAGGCTATCGCCACAATGGTGAAGCAATGCGTTGACTAATGTGCCGCTCCAGTTACCAGGGGCAGGGTGAACCACCATATTGGCAGATTTATTAATCACAATCAGATCATCATCTTCATAGACAATCTCAAGCGGAATATTTTCAGGCTCAGGATCCGGGTCAACAAGATCAGGAATTTTAATTGAAACCACATCTTCTCGCTCTATGCGATGGTTGGGCTTGGTAATAGGCCGATCATTAATCGAAACCTGCCCTGTTTTGATAAGGTCTTTGAGGCGCGAGCGGCTAAGGGCATCAAATTCTTGTGCCAAAACCACATCTAAGCGTTTCCCAATATGTTTATTTTCTGTTACAAGTGCGTCCATAACGCCATGTTGCACATGCAAGCCTTCGGAGCAAGTTAAATGCAAGAAAATGAACAAATATTCCCAGTAAAGAAACCACCTAAATGGCTATATGCAATTATTTATGGTTTAGGCATTGCCATTGTCGGTATGATTATCGCGATCGGCTATGGGCTTATTGTTGGTTTCGATGGCAAAAAAACCACAAAAAATGGTGTTGAAATCGAAAAAATGGTCGCTGTGCCCGCGGGTAAGAAGTTCGCCGATTTTCATGTTAAACTCAGCCCAACTCAAAATATTTCTCAGGTAGAGTATGAAAATTACCGCATCATGGTTTATGTAAAAGACCAAGCGAACCAAGAGAATTTAATCATCATATTGTCAGCGACAAATGGCAATGAGGTTGGGCGCTTTATTCTGGGTGAATGATTGACTAGAGCATAAACTCTAACAAATAATCTTCAGTGACATTTCAATCATCAGTGCCGTTAGCAATGCTGTTCATTCTATCACGCAGTCCAGTTGCGGCTTTGGCTTTAGGCGTGGTATGTACTAATTTAGGTGGCTCATTTTTCTGAACTAATGTAGCTGCCAAACCTGGTAATGTTGCAATTTTAGATGTAGTTTTTGCACTTTCTAAATCTAGGCTCGCTGTGCCATCAAGTTTGCTTTTAACTGCATAAAGCGCTTTGTCTTTAAGCGAAGCATCGCGCATTTGTAGTTTTTGAGTGAGCAACTTGTCTTTATATTTGTCAATTGACCGCTCAGATAAATCAAGGCTTATTTTCTTAGCAAATAATTCTTGGCTCAAAAACAACATCTGTGTCGAAATTTCCGAAATCTTGGCTTCGTAAATAATATTGTTCTTTTTCACAGCTTCCAGTTCAGTGGCTTGCAAAACCAACTCATTTTTAAGTGCCGCATTTTCACCATCTAAATTTGAGGCGTCAATATCATGAGTTTGTGTTTGGAGCTTCTGCTTTAAAACATTAATAATGCTTTGGCTATGTTCGTGTGCCACTTCCCATCTCACAGCTTTTTTAATATAGCTGTTCAGGCTTTCGGTCATACGTTGCTTATGTTCAGTTGCTTTGGTGGCTTCAATCTTTAGGCTCAACTCGCTTTGCTGCATGGCAGCCACTTTATATTCAAGCTTGTTAAGGTTCACTGCAAATTCTGCACGCAAGCGGTCACGCTCGGCATTCATTTGCGCTTGGTTTACAGGTATTTGGCCGCGATATTGTTTCGCAGCTTTTTTAAAAGCACTGCGAAATACAAATTTGCTGAGTATTATTGCCATTAAACTTGCGGCAAAAAAACCTAAGCTTATATAAATTAATGCCTGAGCAGACATGGTAGATCCATAAATATTAAATAAAAGTAGAGCTTATATTAAACATAAATGTTTGTGAAATCCAAATCAAATATTTGTCATTTGGTGCCGCTCCGCGCTCAAACGGCAGGCCGCAGAGTTGCGGGTGCCGTAAGGTGCAGAAAATATGGGTATATTCAGGTTAACCCTAAAACACTAAAACTGGTACTATATGACGTGAGGTTAGAATGGGTTCCAATCTGGCGCTGCAGAATATTTTAAATAGCCCACATTCACACCCAAACGGGCGCCAACACCTGTGCGTATAACGCCAAGGTTAATGTTGCCATTTTGCTGGTAGGTGATGCCAAGGCCACCAATTATATAAGCACTGCCATCTACACCAGGAAACCGATTAATCAGCTGATTAGGATTGCTAACACCATAAACCAAAACCATGGTTTTAGAGGCGTCGCCACCAAAATCAAACCCAATTGATGGACCCTGCCAGAATATCTTGTAGCGAGTGCCATCTTTGAAATATATGTAACCCTCACCATATCTGGCACCAATCACCAAAGAACCAGAACCTTCTTCGCCAATTATATATGCGCTTGGTCGGCCAGATTGAGAGAACATGCTTTCAACAACCGATGCGATGTTGGCACTTGCACCACCAAAAAAAGTATGACCCGCTTTGATAATTTCATCGGCTTTAAATTTGTCATTTTCGGTAACGCGAGTTTGTTGGCTATTGGCAAAGTCTGCCGCCATGCTTGGCACGGTACCGATCATTAAAATAGAAAGGATAGAAACTATTTTCATCATTGAAAATATAGAATTTGATGGTCTGTTTAGCATATCGGCCTCGATTACTCAGCTGTTAATTGTCTATAATCATATTCATTCATGGTTGAAAATTGGTAAAGATTAACCAGAATTTCATTTAATTTTGCCACTATATGGTGCGCGTAAATATGAGCGAAAATAAGGCGATGCAAATGAATTCAATTAAAACACACATTATTAAATTCCGTAAGCTACTGAAAATATGCGTAATTTCAACTGTGGCATTATTTCAAATGTCTGCAATTTCAATTGTGCAAGCCATCGAAACGGTGTTTTGGGTGGATTCCAATTTAGGAGTGGCCTTAGGTGGGTATGACCCTATATCTTACTTTATTCGCGGGCGTGGTGTTGAGGGTAGTGATGTTTACGAATATTTTTGGGCGGGTGCCGTATGGCGGTTTGAAAATGAAGGAAATTTAAAAGCATTTCGCGATTCTCCACTCATATACTCACCGCAATTTGGTGGTTTTGATGCCACAAAAATGAGCGTTAGCGTTCAGGTGTCACCCGACCCACGCTATAGTGATGTGTTCGAAAATCGCCTATATTTGTTTCATTCTCAAAAGAATTTAGATATTTGGAAGCAAAGCCGTAGCAAGTTTGTAAAGTCAGCACGTAGCCATTGGTTAGACCTAAATGTCTATTCAATTAATAAGAATTTTGTGGTTGACCAAATTGCAAAGGCCAAGGAACCTATTGATATTTTGGCAAATGCGAAAATGTCAAAAGATAAAAATCAAACAGATGCAGACGATGCGTCAGAAACAGCAGCCAAAGCAGCACATATTAATTTAAGTGTCGGCAATTCTCCGTCAGGTGGGTTGGATAGTCGTCAGCGGTTAAGTGCAGCGGGTAAACAGTTTAAAGACGCGCGATAGGCTAATTTGAATAAGCAATAAAATTGCCGTTTTTAAAATCATTATCTTGATCACCATAGGTGAAATCATCACCCTTCTCAGTTTCAATATGCCCGCCAGATGCGGCTAAAATTGCATGACCTGCAGCAATGTCCCATTCCATAGTCGGGCCAAAACGTGGGTAAATATCAGCATCACCCGCCGCCAATAAGCATAATTTTAACGATGAACCGACATTGATAATTTCAACTTCGCCATGCTTATCCTTTAAATTTTGGATATAATCTTCCGTTTGAACATTCAAATGAGAACGGCTGGCTAATATTTTAAAAGGGTTGATGGTTAAATTACCTGTTGAAATATCTTGCTTGCTACGTGGGTTGATAAAGTCAAAATCATCGTTTAATTCAAATTTCACAGCTATGTTATTTTGAACGTCAGCACAAAATAATAGGTTTAAGGCAGGGGCGAAAATAACACCAACTACGGGCTTATGGTTTTTAATCAATGCAATATTCACAGTAAAGGCATCGCGTTTATTTATAAACTCTTTGGTGCCATCTAGCGGGTCAACCAAATAAAAAGCTTCATCAGTTGTTGCCGATAATTGAGGTAATGCGCCTTCACTGGCCATTTCTTCGGCAATTATTGGTATTTCGGGCGTTATGTTTTTAAGGCCTTTAATGATAATATCTTCTGCCAATTGGTCAGCTTCGGTAACAGGGCTTTCATCTTGCTTGGTGTAAATTTCAAAATCCTTGGCGTAGATTTCCATAATTTGACGCCCAGCCTGAATGCTAAGTTCGGCTAACTGGTTTAGATATTGGTTCACATGAAATCCTTTAAATCTTGGCAAGCTGATACGCCATTTACAAATATCTTAATATAGAGTTACCAAAAAAAATCAATTTGTTACGACCTTAGCAGCATTTTGTTAAGTATTTTTCTATTAAATATCAAGGAAATTCAATGAGGAGCTTGATATGAGCCAAACAAATTTAAGTGAGTTAGAACTCGCAGCTTTATTGTGTAGCCGCGTATGCCACGATGTAATTAGCCCAGTTGGCGCCATTGCTAACGGTCTTGAAGTGCTAGAAGACGAAAAAGATGAGCAAATGAAAGAATTTGCCATGAACCTGATCAAAAAATCAGCCACGCAAGCATCAGCAAAATTGCAGTTTGCGCGTTTGGCTTTTGGTGCGGCAGGCAGTGCAGGCGCTCATATTGATCTAATGGATGCAAAATATGTAACCGAAGCTTTTATCGGTAAAGAGAAGATCTCGCTAACGTGGCAAGCGCCAGTGGCAACAATGGGCAAGAATAAAGTTAAGTTATTACTTAATTTAGTTCTCATTGCCATGACAACCATCCCGCGCGGTGGTTCAATTGATGTATCGGTAGATGATGATCTTGAAAATGCGGCATTTTTACTTAAAGCAAAAGGTAAGGCTGCTAAAATTGCACCTAACCTAACAGGGCTTTTGGCTGCTGAGATTGATGCGGATGACATTGATGCGCGCGATGTGCAAGTTTACTATGCGGGTCTAATCGCTCGTAATATCGATATGGATGTGATTTTAGATATCGACGGTGAAGAGGTTACAATTGGGGCTGTAGCTAAAGAATAGATACGCTTTAAGATAATTACTTATATCATTGTAATTATTGAATTTTAGTGGCGGTGTTGGATTTTATTAAGAATTGGATCAACATTTTATAGGTTTAGATGATAATTATTCATTTTTAACCAGTTGATTTTAAATAAGATTTATTAAAAGGTATAGTTAATTGTATCATTTTGGTAATAGTCAATTCAAAATTAACCCTTTCGTCGCACACTAAACTTAAAACCAATATAGTTAAGTATAAGGTACGGATGCAATATGGATGATCTACTAAGTGAATTTTTAACTGAAACAGTTGAAAGCCTTGACGTTGTTGACGTTGAGTTAGTGAAATTTGAAAAAGACCCTAATAACCAAGATATATTAGGTAACATATTTCGCTTGGTACATACCATAAAGGGGACATGTGGTTTTCTAGGCCTTCCAAGGCTAGAAGCGTTGGCTCATGCTGGCGAAACGTTGATGGGCAAATATCGTGATGGCGAACCGGTGACAACCGAAGGCGTGACGGTTATTTTGAACAGCCTAGACGCGATTAAAGATATTTTAGCTGAACTTGCTGAGAATGAAGTTGAGCCAGAAGGCAATGATGATGGTCTTATTGCACAATTGCACGTATTGTCAGAAGGCAAAACATTAGATGCCGCTAGCGGTGTTGAAGCAAGCGCACCTGCTAAAGTCGAAGCCGCAGCAGCACCAATTAAAGACGATAAAGATCGTGATGACAGCTCAGCAATTAAAATTGTTGAACGCGAATTGAAACCTGGTGAAGTGACACTAGATGATTTGGAAGCTGCATTCCTATCTGCACCTGGTCCAGATGATGATATTACCCCTGTACCGACACCAGAACCAGAAGTGGCTCCTGTGGCAGAAGCAAAACCTGCTCCTAAACCTGCTGCAAAAGCAAAACCTGCTGCTGGCGAAGAAGGCAATGTAAAACGCGATAAAGCGTTACAACCACAATCTATTCGTGTGAACGTAGATACTCTTGAGCAGTTAATGACAATGGTAAGTGAGCTTGTGCTTACACGTAACCAATTGTTGGAAATTTTACGCCGCCAAGACGATAATGAATTTAAAGTTCCGTTGCAGCGCTTGTCAAATGTAACTGCCGAATTGCAAGAAGGTGTTATGAAAACCCGCATGCAACCAATCGGTAATGCATGGCAAAAACTACCTCGTATCATTCGTGACCTATCTAACGATCTAGATAAGAAAATTGACCTAGAAATGATTGGCGCGGAAACAGAACTTGATCGCCAAGTTCTAGAAATGATTAAAGATCCGCTCACTCATATGGTGCGTAACTCAGCCGATCATGGTTTGGAAACAACTCCAGAACGTATTAAAGCGGGTAAAAGTGAAATTGGTAAAGTTAAGCTAAGTGCCTATCATGAAGGTGGTCACATTATCATCGAAATTGCAGATGATGGCCGTGGTCTTAACACAGCAAAAATTAAAGAAAAAATTCTAAAAAATGAACTAGCGACAGAAGACGAGCTAGAGAAAATGACAGAAAACCAAATTCATAAATTTGTGTTTGCTGCAGGTTTCTCTACCGCTGATGTGGTGACCTCGGTTTCTGGCCGTGGTGTGGGCATGGATGTAGTGCGTACCAATATCGAACTAATTGGTGGTAATGTAGATCTTGTGTCTATCACAGGTAAAGGTTCAACTTTCAAAATTAAAATCCCACTAACATTGGCCATTGTGTCAGCTCTTATTGTGGGTATCAACGATCATCGTTATGCCATTCCACAATTGGCAGTTGTCGAGTTGGTTCGTGCGCATGGTGATAGCGAACATCGCATCGAAAAAATTAATAATTCTCGTGTGCTACGTTTGCGTAATAAGCTTTTGCCTCTGGTACGTCTTACAGATATTTTAGGTCTTGAAAATTCCGACTTACCTTCCGCTGAAGAGCTTGCCGAATTGGCAGCAAACGGCAAATCTGCAAATGATGACTCTCTAGATGAAAACGGCTTTATTGTTGTTATTCAAGTGGGGCCTCAAACCTTTGGTATTGTTGTAGATCGCGTTTATGACACCGAAGAAATTGTGGTGAAACCAAAATCTAGCCTGTTACGTAATATTGAAATGTTCTCAGGCAATACCATTCTTGGTGATGGTAGCGTGATTATGATTATCGATCCAAATGGCATGGCCAATCAAATCTCTAACGATGTTGGTTCCGATACATCTGCCGAAGAAGCCGAGCAAGAGAAAAAAGATAAATATGCAGACCAAACAACGTCTCTATTGTTGTTTAAAGCTGGCGGTGATGAGCCAAAAGCTGTGCCATTATCATTGGTAACACGTCTGGAAGAAATCAATGTATCAGACATCGAGCCATCTGCGGGTCGTGATCTTGTGCAATATCGTGGTCAGCTTATGCCATTGCTATATATTGAAGGCCATACAGAGATGAAAGAATCAGGACGTCAGCCAGTTTTGGTATTCTCTGATGACGATCGTTCAATGGGTCTCGTTGTAGATGAGATTTTGGATATTATCGACACGAATTTGGATATTGAAATTAATGTGCCACAACCTGGCGTATTGGGTAGTGCCCTTATCCGTGGCCAAGCCACAGAGATTATGGATGTAGGTTATTACTTGCCACAAGCATTTGATGATTGGTTCGAACGTCGCGAACAGGGCGAAAGCTTTAAACAAAAACGTTTGCTACTTGTTGATGACAGCTCTTTCTTCAGAAATATGCTTTCACCAGTATTATCAGCAGCGGGTTATGATGTTGTAACAGCCATCAACCCAATTGAAGCGTTAGAAATATTACGCGGTGGTAAACCAGAACAATTTGACATTATTGTTAGTGACATCGAAATGCCAGAGATGGACGGCTTCGAATTTGCCGAAACTCTTGGCACAGATGAGCAGCTTAAAGATTTGCCAATTGTGGCTTTGTCTTCGCACATTTCACCAGGCGCAATCGAACGTGGCCGTGAAGTTGGTTTTTATGATTATGTCGCAAAATTCGACCGTGAAGGTTTGGTAACTGCACTTAAAGAAACACTTGAAACAGAAGGAGAGGCAGCATGAGCAATATAGTCAGCGATAATGGGTCTCAAGAATATATAACAGTGGTGATTGCCAACCAATTATTTGGTTTGCCCATTTTAGAAGTACAGGATGTTTTCATGCCTGAAACCATCACTTCGGTTCCTTTGTCTGCCAATGAAATCGAAGGTGTGCTTAACCTACGTGGTCGTATTGTGACAGCCATTAATATGCGCAAACGCCTTGGTGTTAAAGTTGAAGCTGTAAGCGATGAAGTTATGGCTGTTGGTATCGAATATAAAGAAGAATCATATGGCCTCATCATTGATGATGTAGGTGAAGTTTTAAAGCTAGATATGAAAGCATTTGAAGCTAACCCAGCAAACCTTGACCCAAAATGGGCTCAAGTTTCAGCCGGTGTGTTCAGATTAGAAAAAGAACTATTAGTGGTTTTGGACGTTGTCAAAGTCCTTGATATCATTCAAATGCAAGCAGCGTAGGGGCTTAAAATGAAAACATGTTTAGTGGTTGATGATTCTAGCGTTATTCGCAAAGTTGCGAGACGCGTATTAGAAGAATTAGATTTCGAAATTCTAGAAGCCGAAGATGGCCAAAAGGCGCTTGATCAATGTGATGCCGATATGCCAGAAGCTATTTTACTGGATTGGAATATGCCAGTGATGGATGGTCTGGAGTTTTTGGTTCAATTACGTTCGCGTAAAAATGGTGATGTGCCGAAAGTTATTTTCTGCACAACCGAAAATGATATTTCACATATTGCACAAGCCGTTCAAGCGGGTGCAGATGAATATATTATGAAACCATTTGATCGTGAAATCTTAGAAAATAAATTTCAAGAAGTTGGCTTATTATAAGTTAAATCTGGTGAGTAAGAACCAGATTCCTTATCCTGTTGTGGTAAGTTGATGACTGTGTAGAATACGCAGTCTGTCATGTAAAAGTATTAGTAAACGCTTTAGTTTTGAGTAAAATGGAGTTCCCCATGAGCGTGAGTGACAAATATATGAAAACCCGTGGCCGTGGCCAAAAAATACGGGTCATGATTGTGGACGACAGTGTTGTTGTGCGCGGCATGTTTAGTAAATGGCTAGATGGCATTGCAGACATTGAAGTGATTGCTCTGCACAGAAATGGCAAGCTAGCAGTAGACAATATCGCCAAAGACAAACCCGATGTGGTATTGTTAGATATTGAAATGCCCGTAATGGATGGCATTACAGCTTTACCCCAATTAATTAAAAATTGCCCAGACGCGCGTATAGTTATTTCGTCGACGCTAACCACACGAAATGCCGAAATCAGCTTAAAAGCTATGTCATTAGGTGCGGTGGACTATGTTGCTAAACCTCAAGGTTCTGGCGGGCTTACTGGCGCGACAGAGTTTAGAGCTGAGCTGATCCAAAAAATCCGTGTCTTTGGCGGTGGGGTCGATCCGACCCAAGCAGGCGCCGCAGGTAGTGTTAATTTTAAGGCGTCTAGCGCGGCTCGTCCATCATTTGGTAGTGCAAGTGCATCTCGTGCTCGTGCAACGACCACACAAGCTTCCACAGCAGATTCTGAAGCATCGTCTAGCGTAGCGCGCAGGGCAATTCCAAGAGCGGGTGCAAAAGCCGCTCCGTCAATTGTTGGGCGGGCAGGTGCCAGAACAGGCGCAGGCAAATTACACCCGATTTCAAAAACAATGCCAAAAGCCATTGTGGTGGGTAGTTCTACAGGTGGGCCTCCTGCGCTTATTGAATTTACAAAGGCGATTACCAAAGAAGTTGGTCATATTCCTGTGTTTATCACTCAGCATATGCCGGCAAGTTTTACCAAAATTTTGGCGCAGCATATTAATAAAGCGACAGGTCGCAAATGCAAAGAAGCTGAAGATGGTGAAGCCGTTGAAAATGGCACCATTTACATTGCACCAGGTGGTCGGCATATGAGCCTCGCTGGTTCGGGTTTTGCTATAAAAATAAAATTAGATGATGGCCCGCAAATAAATTATTGCAAACCGTCAGTTGATCCGCTGTTTATCACGGCATCTGGTATTTACAAAAAAGCACTATTGTCAGTTATTTTAACAGGCATGGGTAACGATGGTTCACCAGGTGCAGCACATGTTATTAAACATGGTGGTTCGGTAATTGTGCAAGACGAAGCAACCAGTGTGGTATGGGGCATGCCAGGAGCAGCGGTTAATGATGGGGTGGTATGCGAAATTTTACCACTTACTAAAATTGGTCCAAGAGTATTGAATATTGTTCGAGGTAAAGTGTAATGAGTATTGACAGTAGAGATTTTGAATATTTAAGAGATTTTTTAATGAAGAGTTCTGGTTTGGTTGTAAAACCTGAGAAAGAATATTTGTTAAAGAGCCGTTTGGAGCCACTTGCGCGTTCGCAAGGTATGAATTCGATCGGTGAATTGGTTGCGGGCATGCGCTCAGCATCTGCAAAAACGTTACAAGATAATGTGACAGATGCGATGACAACCAATGAGTCATTGTTCTTCAGAGACAAAACACCGTTTGAACATCTAGACAATATCATGTTGCCATATTTTCTAGAATCCCGCAAAGCCAAGCGTCGCTTGCGCATTTGGTGTGGTGCTGCCTCAACAGGGCAAGAACCATATTCAATCGCCATGTCACTAAAAGAGCAAAGCGCAAAATTAGCTGGCTGGAATTTTGATATTGTGGGTACAGATATTTCAAAAACAGTGCTGAAAAAAGCCACTGCTGGTGAATATACCCAGTTCGAGGTTCAACGCGGTTTGCCAATTAAATTATTGCTTAAATATTTCACCCAGCAAGGTGAAAATTGGGTGATTAACGACGATTTGCGCAAAATGGTTAAATATCAAGAAAGTAACTTGCTGGCAAGTTTCTCCAACCTTGGTAAATTTGACATTGTTTTCTGTCGTAACGTGCTTATCTATTTTGATTTAGAAACCAAACGCGAAGTGCTCAATAAAGTTGCCATGCAAATGGAAAAAGATTCATATCTTCTTCTTGGTGCTGCCGAAACTGTTATGGGTGTGTGCGATAAGTTCGAAGCCGTTCAAGGCGCAAGAGGCCTCTACAAATTAAAGTAGTTAAAATAGAATGTTTTAAGATACAAAAAAGCCCACCAAAATCTTGGTGGGCTTTTTTAATTATTATATATGCTATTAAGCGCTTTCGCTATATGCAATTTCGGCTGTGTTTTCTTCTTCAATATCGCGTAAAACATAACCACGGCCCCAAACAGTTTCGATATAATCGTGGCCTGTTGCAGCAGATAGTTTTTTACGTAATTTACAAATAAACACGTCGATAATTTTTAGTTCTGGCTCATCCATGCCGCCATATAAATGGTTCAAGAACATTTCTTTGGTGAGGGTTGTGCCCTTACGTAATGAAAGTAGTTCTAGCATTTGATATTCTTTACCAGTTAGGTGAACACGCTGTTGATCAATTTCAACTGTCTTATTGTCCAAGTTAACTGCAAGATTGCCAGTTTTAATGATAGATTGTGAATGACCTTTTGAACGGCGCACAATGGCGTGAATCCGTGCAACCAATTCATCTTTATGGAATGGTTTAGTCATGTAATCATCAGCGCCAAAGCCCAAACCACGTACTTTATTTTCAATGCCCGCAAGGCCAGAAAGAATAAGAATAGGTGTTGCCACTTTCGCTAAGCGTAGTGCTTTAAGCACTTCATAGCCGCTCATGTCAGGTAAGTTAAGGTCTAGCAAAATGATGTCATAATCATAAAGCTTGCCTAAATCCACACCTTCTTCGCCGAGGTCGGTCACATAAATGTTAAAACCTTCGGATTTGAGCATAAGCTCAATACTTTGTGCAGTCGCACTATCATCTTCAATTAGAAGAACTCGCATCAGTAACCCCTTTTGCCTCTATATCTCAGTATGTCGCTCACCAAATAATTCACTACCAATACTCTTTGGCCTCGAGATTTTAGTTAATTGATTCGCCATATGAAAAAACATATGCCTACGAATCAGTAAGCTAAAGCCATTTAGTTAACAAATCCTAATCAAAGTAAAGATCTAATGCCTTTATGTTAATAATTTTTACCAGATTGTTAATGCCGCGCTAATTAAAAATAAACCATGTTCCCCCAAAAGTAACTGAATTTTAAGGATTTTTTTTAACAAAATTTACCTAAACTTAAATTTTAGGCTGCATAATGATGGTTAGAAAATAATTATATAAATTGGTTAATAAGTTTAAGATGCCAGTTAATTTGTTGTTTTATAGTTAAAGTGGATTGTCTTTTGGTAAATGAGTTGGAAAATATCACTGTGACAGAGTATTGGGGCCGTGTGGTTTCAGTACAGGGTCTGCTTGTCGAAATTATCGGCCCGCTTTATGCCATGAATGTGGGCGCGCATCTTAAGATAATCGTTAAAGATAATCATTTTGTTGTCTGTGAAGTCGTTGGTTTTAAAGATAATGTCGCGCTTTGTTTACCTTTTGGCGAAATAGATGGCGTGCGCATGGGTTGTAAAGCCATGTTACTATCTTCCGAACCTGCTGTTATGCCTTGCGATGCTTGGCTTGGCCGTGTGGTTAATGGCTTGGGCGAACCTATAGATGGCAAAGGCCCATTGCCAAAAGGCAATTTTGCTGTGCCGTTGCGCAATAAACCACCTAAGGCTAACAAACGCGCACGCGTTGGCGGCCCTATGGATTTAGGCGTTAGATGTTTAAATAGTTTTACAACCTGTTGCACAGGTCAACGCATGGGTATCTTTGCAGGCTCTGGTGTTGGTAAATCGGTTTTGCTATCAATGCTAGCGCGCTACACAGCATCAGATGTTGCCATTATTGGCCTGATTGGTGAACGTGGCCGCGAAGTGCAAGAATTTATTGAAGATGATTTAGGCGAAGAAGGTCTTAAAAAATCAATCGTCGTGGTCGCAACTGGTGATGAAAGCGCATTAATGCGCAAACAGTCAGCATATATGACATTGTCATTGTCAGAATATTTTCGCGATCAAGGCAAAAATGTATTATGCCTTATGGATAGTGTAACTCGCTTTGCCATGGCACAACGTGAAATTGGCCTCAGCTCGGGCGAGCCGCCAACCACAAAAGGCTATACGCCAACTGTGTTTTCCGAATTGCCCAAATTATTAGAGCGGGCAGGGCCAGGCGAATATTTAGAAGGTAAAACAGGTGCCGATGGTAAGCCGTTAGCAGGCTCAATTACAGGTCTGTTTACTGTGCTTGTCGATGGTGATGATCATAATGAACCCGTGGCCGATGCCGTGCGTGGTATTTTGGATGGTCATATTGTTATGGAACGCTCAATTGCCGAACGCGGGCGTTATCCTGCGGTTAATATTTTAAAATCTGTTTCGCGTACCATGCCGGGTTGTGTGCCAGATGAATGGTATCCGATCATTCAAAAATGCAAAAAGCTAATGGCCACTTATGGCGATATGGAAGAATTAATACGCTTGGGCGCATACCGCGCAGGCACAAACCCCGATGTGGATGAAGCGATACATTATAATCCGCAACTAGAAGCGTTTTTAACACAACGTAAAGAGGAACGAACAGGCCTGTTAGAGGGCTATCAAATTCTAAAAGATATTCTGAATTCTTCAGCGAGTGCTGCTGGAGAGAGTACTGACCAAATGCCAGGTGGTCAGAGTGTAACCGAAGCTGATGGGCAAGCTGGCAATCCATTCGGCTTTAATGAGTAGAGTAGAGTAAATGAAATCAAGACAATCCTTAATTAGGCTGAGACGCTTCCAAGTTGAAGAGAAACAGCGCCAAGTGAACGAAATAGAAATGATGATGCGCGATTTGCAACAAAAGCAATTCGATCTGCATGAGCAAGTGCGCTTTGAGCAAGAGCGTAGTGGCATCACAGATGTGACGCATTACGCTTATCCGACATTTGCAAAATCAGCAAAAGACCGCGCCGATAACATTCAAGTGACGATTGATGGCCTACAAAGCCAATATGATCTTGCTAAAAATGATTTGGCAGAAAGCTTTGAAGAGCTTAAGCGTGTCGAGCTTCTCGAAGAAAAAGAGAAAAAAGCTCACAGCAATCTCATCGCCAAACGTGAAAACGCCGATATGGATGAAGTTGCCCGTAACCTACAACGCCGTTTTGGCAGATAGAAAGTAATTACTTTCTATTCTATTCTGGCTCGCAAGTGCATCCTCAAATGCGCTTGCTGCTAGGAATATCACTTGCTCCGAGTTCGAGACAATCTCCTCCGAGTCGGTTTTTTTGCGTTTGCGGTTCTCAAAGCATATCAGATCATCATTATATCTAGGTCATAAGCTTACAATTAGCCGAAATTGTGGGAAAGTATGGGCAGCACTTTAACTAAAGTTGAATTTTTGAGTGGGCTAATAGTTAATCATTAACTCTGATTTCAGCAGGGCATTTAATTTCAATTAATCTATCTCTATAATTTGTCATTAAGGGAAAATATTTAGTTTGAATGAGATTGCAAATGTATAATCTTTCTAGGTTCGAGAAAAAATACGGTGACAAAATTGAGGTTCGCCGCGCGATTGTCGCTGATGCGCAAAGCATTATGGAAGCACAATATATTGCCTTTCCAAATGATCCGACAAACCAAAGCGTTGAAGAAATACAAAATCATATTGAAGACGAGCAACACGGAATTTTTACGGGTTTTTTTGATGGCGAATTTGCAGGTTATGCCGCCACTCACAGCAAAAGGTTTAGACCTTGGACAAATGGAAACAGTCTTGTTGTGATAGATAAACATGCCAGCAAAGGCATTGGCGCATTTTTACTCAGAGAAGCCATCGTCACATGTCCCAAATTGGCCATTCGAATATTTGTCGAAAAAAAGAATGGTCGCGCCATACGCTTGTACAAAAAGTTCGGTTTTTTCCGGATTCAACAAATTGCCAATCATTATGAAAATGGCGACGACGCGTTTGTCATGGTGAAGTTAACGTTCGGGTCTAGCAATTAGCTTGGCTTATTTCAACTTACCAATTTGCGACAGCCATGCGGGCATGCCTTTTTTGGTGGCTAGCTTTGTTGCCAAACTAAGTGAGTCTAATTTTTCTGTACCACCCGATAAATAAGGGCTGTCACTTATCATGGCAATTTTTAACCCTGCATCTATAACTGCGCTGAATGTAGCTGCAGGTTTGCTCGCAATGTCCCAACATGTCAAAATCACACGGTCAATGCCCATAGATTTAAAGGTGGTTGCATAATCGCCGATTGTTGTGGCATCAGTGGTGGCGCTCAAAACTAAAATGGGCTCAACTTTTACGTCATTCTGTTCAGCCGCTTCCATATAATCCAATAGCCAACGCATATCTTCCATATCATAAATATTGGTCGAGAGACTGTCGATAAAGGTCACATTCTGGTTTACATTTTTACTATATCTATCCAACCAAGTCGAAAATTTCTGCGCGTCCTTAAGCTCTATCAAGTCTATTTCTAAAAAACTAGTTAGGCTTTTGGCGTGTTCCACGCCGCCAGTGCGTACACAATCTAGCGTCACAAAATCAACGGTCTCGCCTTGCATTAAAGCACGTGCACATAATTTGGTGGTGGTTACTGTTTTGCCACTTCCTGGAGGGCCAACCAATAGCACCGCATGTTGAGGCGCATCTTCAATGGGCGCCACAACTTTTTGTTGGTCCAAATATTCGGCAAATTTTTGTAACGCAATGTCTTTGGGTTGGTTTTTATTAATTTCGGGGTTTTCATCGTTTTGACGTTTTACCCAATACATAAATTGGCGCAATGTTGGCTCGGCAAACCCAGCTTGGCGTAATTGGCTTAGCAATTGCGAAATTGTAAAACGCTCAATGTTACTGGGTTTTGCGATGGTCGATGGTTTGGCGGTTTGAGGTATTGCATTTTCACGTATGCTAGAGGGCGAAACTTTAGGCGCAGCTTCAATACAATAGAGGCCAGCAGCGTCAGTAAATTCGCGGATGATAAATACGTCTTTCCCGACCATGGCTTGCATGTCACGATAGGCTTGGTCTTTATCATTGCCTCTAAAAATATGTGTTGCCATTTTATCTACCTAATTTCTATCTACTCAAACTTTTGCATTTATATTTGGCGCATTTATTGTGATGCCAACTTTGTTGTCAGTTTATATTTGCCCAACGGTTTTTAATTTGGCTTGCGGATGAATTTCATTTTGTGACATCACAAATGTTTGGTTTCTAAAACGATCAACGATAGAGCGAACAAATGTGCGCACTCCTGGGCTGGTCAGCAATACAGGGTTTTCACCCATAGCAGCCGCTTGCTCAAATTGGTCACGCACAAGGGTGATAAATTCTTGCAATTGGCTTGGCGCCATAGCCAATTGGCGTTCTTCGCCTTGGCCAATAATGCTGTCAGCAAAATTTTGCTCCCATTCAGGGCTTAACGTGATGAACGCTAAATTACCGTCCATGCCCGAATTTGCGGCACATATTTGGCGTGCAAGTCGTGTGCGCACATGTTCTGCAATGGTGCCAGGATGTTGCGAAATACCCACAATTTCAGCAATGGCTTCTAATATCGTTGGTAGATCACGAATTGAAATACGCTCAGTTAATAGAGTTTGCAATACACGCTGAATGCCGCTTGTGCTGATCATTGACGGGCAAATGTCTTCTAATAACTTCTGATGATTTTCAGGCATTTCTTGTAGCAAGCCGCGCACTTCGCCATAAGAAAGTAGGTCTGCCATATTATTTTTTATGGTTTCAGTTAGATGTGTCGCCAAAACAGTCGCGGGGTCAACCACTGTGTAACCGCGCATATGGGCTTCATCGCGTAAGCTTTCAGCAATCCAACTGGCAGGAATGCCAAATGTTGGCTCAATTGTGTGTGTACCAGGTAGTTCAATTGGTGCGCCTGTTGGCTCCATAACCATAAGTTGGTCAACATAAATTGTACCACTGCCCGCTTCAACTTCTTTAATGCGAATGTTATATGCATTGCCATCAAGGCGCACATTGTCCAAAATCCGCACAGATGGCATAATAAAGCCCATATCGGTTGCCAATTGGCGGCGTAATGCTTTAATTTGCTGTGTCAGGCGGTCTTCTTCTTCTGGGCTTTCTTGGTTTTTAATCAGCGGTAGTAGATTAATGCCAATTTCCAAACGCAATTCATCCATCTTCAGGGCTGTCGCAATTGGTTCATCTGCCACTTCTTCTGTGGTGGCAAGCTCCTCAGTCACGCGTGTAACATCTAATCTAAGTTGTGCAATTTTCTGCTTCTTGGTTGCAACATAAGCTCCATAACCTGCCGCACCACCCATAATAAAAAATGGAATCAGCGGAATGCCGGGCAGAAATGCCATGCCGATCATCATCGTCGATACAAGGCCTAACCCTTTTGGGTAGGCACTCAATTGGCCGATTAAAGCTTTGTCGGCACTTCCAGAAACGCCGGCTTTAGATACCAATAAACCAGCTGATACCGATACAATGAGTGATGGGATTTGGCTCACCAAACCGTCGCCAATGGTAAGCAAGGTATAGGCTTCTGCGGCATCAGCCATTGACATGTCATTTTGCACAACACCAACAATAATACCACCAAGCACGTTGATGAAGGTAATGATCAGGCCTGCAATCGCATCACCTTTAACAAATTTACTGGCACCATCCATAGAACCAAAAAATGCCGATTCTGCTTCTAGGTCTTTCCGTTTTTGTTTGGCTTCTTCTTCGCTAATAATGCCAGCCGATAAATCAGCATCAATGGCCATTTGTTTGCCGGGCATGGCGTCTAAGCTAAAGCGCGCTGCCACTTCAGCAATACGGCCAGAACCTTTGGTGATTACGATAAAGTTCACCAGAACCAAGATAGAAAATACAATGATACCAATGATAAAGTTGCCTTGCATCACAAAAGAACCAAAAGCTTCAATCACTTTACCCGCAGCAGCAGGGCCTTCATGCCCGTGCGATAAAATAAGTCGTGTGGATGCCAAGTTCAAGGAAAGCCGCAGCAAGGTTGCAATCAGCAATACTGTAGGAAAAACCGAAAATTCTAGCGGCTTTGAGATGAACAGGGCGTTCATCATAATCAAAATGGAAAAGGTAATCGACAATGCTAGTGTAAAATCCATCAAATATGATGGCAGAGGCAAGATCATAATCGTCAGAATTGCCATGATGCCGAGCGCAAAACCAATGTCGGCACGACGGAGTAAAGATCTTATGCTTGGGAATACAGAAATGCTTGGCAAATCGGATGCTGAAGACGCAGCGCCACCTAGTGGCGTTGGTATCTGCGCGCTATTGGCAGTGGCTCGATCAGTTGTAGATATTTCACTCATTTGGTTTTCATTTCATCTTTTCTAGACATCTGAACTTGTATTCAACTCAATTCTTGAACTTTATAATATTACATATGCGGGCGGGGCATGGCCTCGCCTGTATTTGGCGCAGGAATGTCGACGCCAGATTCGCCATATTGTTTTAATTTGTTGCGCAAAGTACGGATTGAAATACCCAAAATATTGGCGGCATGCGTGCGGTTGCCCAAACAATGAGACAAGGTTTTTAATATCAAACCTTGTTCAACTTCAGCAACAGTTTGGCCGATCAATGAGGCAGAAGCAGCTTCTGCGGTTAATGCTGCATGGCTTGCAGTGTCGCGAGTTTCGCCACCACCAATTTGGTAACCTTCAGGTGTGCGCAGGCTTTCCTCACCAATTACATTTTCAGTGCTTAGCAATACAGCACGATGGATGGTATTTTCAAGTTCACGTACATTGCCTTTCCAAGGGCTGCTTTCGAGCTGTTTTCTAGCGCCGTCACTTAGTGGTTTCACTTCCATGCCGTTCATCACTGAATATTTTCCAATAAAATGCTCAGCCAATACAGCAATGTCATTCGGGCGCTCACGTAATGCAGGTAGTTTTAAATTCACAACGTTTAAACGAAATAACAAATCTTCTCTAAAAATTCCATCGCGTACGGCTTGTGTGAGGTCGCGGTTAGATGTGGCAATGATGCGGATGTCAACAGGTACAGACTTATTGCCACCAATGCGATCAAGCACACGCTCTTGGATAACGCGTAATAATTTAGCTTGTAAACGAATGTCCATTTCGCTGATTTCATCGAGCAATAATGTTCCACCATTGGCTTCTTCAAACTTACCAACTCTACGCGCAATTGCACCTGTAAAAGCGCCTTTTTCGTGGCCGAATAATTCAGATTCAATTAAATGCTCTGGAATGGCCGCACAGTTAACCGAAATAAATGGCTTGTCACCACGTTTAGATTTTTGATGAATATACTGCGCCATCACTTCTTTACCCGTACCACTTTCACCAGTGATAAGAATAGAAGCTTGGCTTGGTGCAACTTGCTTGGCAAGTTCAACCACACGTTCCATCGCGGCATCGCGGCAAATCATTTTGTGGTTGTCTTCACTTACAGCAGCAATAATGGCGGCGATTAGTTCTGCGTCTGGGGGTAGGGGAATATATTCTTTAGCACCGGCTTTAATGGCTGCAACGGCAGCCGCTGCATCATTCTCAACGCCACATGCCACAACAGGAATGTGTATATGCTCTGTTTCAAACGAAGATATCAAACTGCCGATGTTTAAATTTACATCGACCATGGCTAAATCAGCACCTTTGCCACTTCTGACAATGTGCATGGCTTTAATAATGTCTTCGGCATGCATAACTTTTGCACCCTTATCCATTGCCATTTTTGTGGCTGTGGTCAATTGGCCATTCAATGTGCCGACAATTAATAATCTCATATCAATTTAACCTTCGCTCTTAATGATTTCAGTCATGGTCACACCCAAGCGACCTTCTGTCATCACCACTTCACCACGTGCAACATGGCGGTTATTTACATAAATATCGATGGCTTCACCCACTTTTCTATCCAGCGGAATGATAGAGCCTTCTTCCATGCTCAGTAATTCGCTAACATCCATTAACGAGCGGCCTAAAATGGCACTCACAGTTACGGGCACGTCAAATACAGCTTCTAAATCTTGTGCAGTGTGGTCAACTTCTGGCGCCATGGCGACGTTAACATTGCCATCTGCGTCATTTCCGCTAAAATTGTCTAAGCCCAGCTCGCCGCCAGGTGTGTCTTGTTCACTCATCTATTTGTCCTTCCAAATCAGATGAGGCGGACATAGTCTCGTCCATCTGTTCAGCTTGTTCTTTTTGTACAACTTCAATAAAATCACCCGCATCAGATGCAGCTGCATCCATTTCATCAGGGTCAATTAAATCATCAAAATCATCTGTATCTAAATCTTGGTCAATTTCAGTTGATGCTTCATGACTGTCAGTTTCAACATCACTCGCTTCAATGGTTTCAATTGTCTCTTGAACTTGTTCATCGGTTTGGTCAGGCTCATCACCCTGTTCAAAATTGTCATCTTCAAACTCATCTGCAGCAAAAATATCACCGTCATCATCTTCGTCAGCGGTTTCATCTATTAATTCCAAGCCATCAGTGTTTGGTTCTGGCTCAACATCTGCTTGCACAGCTTCAGCATCAAAACCAAAATAATCAGCAAGCTTATTACTAATTGTTTTTACAATCTCTTGCGTATTGTGTGCCACGCCACCATCTGCCCATTCAATGGCGCAATCGCCAAGTGGAATATTTTCTTCGCCCAAAATAATCAGTTTCCCCTCAAACCCTTTTTCGGCAATGATTGGCTGTAATTCTGTTTGCACTTGTTGGCTCATGCTTTCATTCACTCTAATGACCAAATGGGGCATTAAATTAATATGCGACAGGCAATCATCAACCAATGCTTTTACTTGTAGTGTCGGGTGCTGAACCAAAGCTGCTTTGGCAATTTTTTGCGCAATCAACAATGCATAGTTTTCGGCTTGGGTAATGGCAGCTGTGGCTGCGGCAGCTTGGGCACTTAATATTTGGGTCAAGCCATTGGTAATTTTGTCAAATGTAGCTCTGGTTTCTGCGCTAAATTGCGCTGTAGCTTCAGATAAACCGTCTTCTCGTCCTTGGATAAAACCTTGGGTGCGCGCGGCATCCACATCTGCCTGAGTGATAACAGGCAAAGCTTCTTGCACTGGTTCATGTTCGGAACGGGTTCCGAAGGCAGTGTCAAATGTGAATTTAAGCGTTTCAGCCATCTCTATCGTCTCTTCTTCTATTAAATATAATCATCTGCACCAGAATCATTACTGATTACAATCTGGCCTTTTGCAGCTAAATCTTTACATAAGTTGACCATATGCAATTGAGCTTCATCTACGTCTTTAAGCCTTACAGGGCCCATAACTTCTAAATCATCGTTCAACATTTTCGCAGCACGTTGTGACATATTACTAAAGAAGAAATCACGCATCGCATCGGTTGTGCCTTTAAGAGCAATTGCCAATTTGTCTTTTGGTGTGTCGCGTAATAATGTTTGGCAACCTGTGCCATCCAATTTACCCAAATCTTCAAATGTAAACATAAGATGTTTAATGCGCTCTGCAGATTCGCGATTTTCCTCTTCAAGCGAAGTGAGAAAACGTGCTTCTGTTTGGCGGTCGAAACTGTTAAAGATGTCGGCCATTTGCTCATGGGCATCACGGCGGTTTGTTTGTGCAAGGCTAGACATAAATTCAATGCGCAATGTATCTTCAATACGGTCAAGAATTTCGCGTTGTACAGCTTCCATGGTTAGCATTCTGTTCACAACTTCTAGCGCAAAGTCATCGGGCAACAGACCCAATATTTTGGCACTCTGGTCAGACCGAAGTTTAGACAATACAACCGATACTGTTTGCGGATATTCGTTTTTAAGATAATTTGCTAAAACATCTTCTTGTACGTTGGAAAGCTGTTCCCACATATTACGTCCAGCAGGGCCACGAATTTCTTCCAAAATAGATGATACACGATCACCAGGTAAAAACTGCTTCAATAAACGTTCAGTCGCATCAAAACTACCTGTTAACGCGCCAGATGCCGACATTTGACTGATGAAATCAATAAGCAAATGCTCAATAACTTCAGCATTAATATTACCCATGCGGCTCATTTCTAATGAAATTTCTTTAATTTCTTCATCAATGAGGGCTTCCCATATTCTCGAGCCATGTTCGGTGCCGAGCGCCATCATTAAGAGGGCAGCTTTCTGCTTGCCTTCTAACTCCTCAAAAGAGGCGTCCTTTAGTTCTGTTTCAACGGTTACGACTTGACTCATAGTCTCTTATTTACTTTCATCTATTTTTATCAGCAATTTATTATAAAGGTACTTTATTACAATGGGACAGCGCGGCGTTCTTCTTCACCTTCGCTCAACCAACCACGTAAAATTGACAATGTTTCATCGGGGTTATTGTTCACAATTTCACCAACATGTTTAATGGTAGATTGTTGTAAATCACCCGTTGCCAATGCGGTTTCCAGCTTGGCCGAAATTTTAGGCTTAGGCGCAGCGGCTTTGTCTTCAAGTGCGGCAATCACCCCTGGTGAAACTTCTGTTCCATCTGGTAGCACTGCCACAGGTTGGCCAGCATCATTCACTTTGTGGATCACTCTGTTAGGGTCAACAAGCAATGGTTGTTCCATATCTTCTGGGCTTAAAATACGTTTGATGAGAGGGCGAACCACCATAAATAGCACGATGATAGATATAAAGAATAATGTACCGAGTTCAGCAATGCGAAATAATTCAGCTTTGGTAAATTCAAACATGCCTGGCTCAGCAATTTCTTCTGGCACCACAATGTTAGATACAAATTGCAAATTCACCACATTCACCACATCACCACGCTTTGCATCATACCCTATAGCAGTACGTACCAATGCGTTGATTTTGTCCAGTTCCTCTTGCGAACGAGGGCTATAAGCTGCGTTGCCGTCAGCATCGTTTTCGTAAACACCGTCTACCAATACAGCTACAGATAATTTTGTAATGTTACCCGCTGCAATTATTTCTGTGCGCGTGGTTTTTGAAATTTCGTAATTAACAGTTTCGCTTGTGCTGTTGCCTTCAATTTTAGATTGATTGCCACCTGCGCCATCGGCAGCTCCTGCATTAGGAAGGTCATTATTTAATGTGACAGCTTCTTGTTGCTCACTGTTTTCACTATTGTTGGCTTTTTCATTACTTTGTGTTGAACGTACAACTTGGCCATCAGGGTCATAAGTTTCGGTGGCTTCCGTCACTGAATTAAGCTGAATTTCAGCAGTTACTTTCACACGAGCTTTGTCTTCACCCACCACAGATGTCAGTAAAAATTCAATTTGCTTCTTCAAACGACTTTCAATTTTGGTTGAACGCTCATCAAAACTATTTGCAAGACCAAGGCCAGCTTGCTCACCATTGCCTGAAGCTAAAGTTCTGCCGCGCTCATCAATAATCGCAACAAATGATGTCTTTAAACCTTTTACCGATGATGCCACTAGATATTGAATAGATTTCACAGTGGCCTGATCCATATCACCAAGCACACGTAATGTAATTGATGCGGTCGGCTGCGCTTCATTACGCGAAAATAATTTCTTTTCAGGTAATACTAAATGCACACGAGCTGCCGCCACATTACGTAAGGCCGAAATTGTGCGTGATAGTTCACCCTCTAATGCACGTTTGTGATTTAGGTTTTGTACATATGATGTTGTGCCAAGGCTGTCGGTTTTGTCAAAAATTTCATAACCAACACTACCACCCGTTGGTAAACCATCTGCCGCGAACGACATTTTTAGCCGCTGCAAATTAGATTTTGGAACCCAAATTGTGCTGCCATCGTTTTTTAACTCATGCGGAATGCCCTGTGCTTCCAAACGTTTCACAATTTCTTGCATGTCACGCATGGATAATTCGGTGTAAAGCGGCACATAGACTGGTGAGTTCACTTGCACCATAATAAATGCAAAAAACCCAATCATACCTACAGCTACAGCCACCATCGCACCTACACGGGCGACTCCCAATTTTTGTAAAAACTCTAACATTTTGCCTCATTCCGTTTTTAAGCTAGCCATCCGCCAAGATTTAGCTCAAACCAAATATTGTTTTTTGCTCCGCCCATTGCGCTCAAATCAGTTCGCGCGGTAGGTAGGCAAATTTTACCCTATATTTGGTAAACAGAGTATTAACGATTTTCATTAACTAGGAAATTATTGCCGCCCAAATGGCGTTTTTTATTGTGGAAAAGCCGTGTTACCCACAAAATTTCGCGCTTAGGTTGCATAAAGTGAAGTTTGAATCACACTTTAGGTGCAAATCAGTGTGCAAATCAGTGTGCAAATCAGTGCGCAAATCAGTTCGGTTTTTCAAAGTGATTTGTTTTTTGTTTTCAAAGGCTCAAAATTGCCGTTAATTATATAAGCATTTGAAAAAATAGCATAAAAAAACCGCGGAAAACAAAGGCAATGCCTATATTTTCCGCGGTTTTATAGAAGCATACGCAATACAAATTGCTTCTAACTAGTGGGCTTAGTGTCTAAGCCAATTCTTTTGTCTATGAAATGTAACTTGTGCCATCTGCACGGTATTTCTGAATGCGAGTTGTGCGCAAGCCAGCCAAACCATGTTTGTCGATTGAACGCTGCCAACCTAAAAATTCTTCAACTGTAAGGGTATAACGTGAGCATGCTTCTTCGAGGCTTAATAGACCACCACGTACGGCTGCTACAACTTCTGCCTTGCGGCGAATTACCCAACGACGTGTGTTGGTCGGTGGTAGGTCATTAACGGTAAGCGGGCTACCATCTGGACCGATGACATAATTTACTCTAGAACGATACTGATTTGCCATAACTCATACTTCCAAACTTGTTTAAAACGAGACTACAGGATGAGTTTTAAAATTTGACTAACGCATAAGGTAAATGAAAGGTTGATAAGTAATTTCACGTTAAGAGTTTGGAAACGTTTACTATTTTGCCATATGAATATGGCAAAATGATGTTGTGGGTTAAGAAATGTAAAAGTGGCTCTAAGCCGCAATTTTCCTTACATTCGAAAGCTTTACGCTTCTGTCGCCAAGGTTTAATACACTATCTTCGCCCGTCATATCCACGCCAGTAACAACACCAGAAATCATGGTTTGGGCATTAATTAAGTCGCCAGCTTCATTCGTAGCGTTTACTTTTACTGTGTATAACCCTTCAGGAG
Organism: Hyphomicrobiales bacterium; assembly: GCA_051531935.1. Lineage (GTDB taxonomy): Bacteria > Pseudomonadota > Alphaproteobacteria > Rhizobiales > OSC116 > OCS116. Next base: position 165,905 of record JAOPTR010000001.1, on the reverse strand, counting down.
CTATGCCGCCTTGGCTCATTTGGCCATTCCATGAATAGTCATTCATGCCCTCTTTAAAGTCTGTTTTGGTGCTATATACCACTTTGCCAAACTGATTAGTGATGACAACACTACTTTCGGCGGGTACTTCATCAAATTCGACATCCCAATCAGCATTGCCATTTTCAAAATTAGTTGTATTGCCATCTGCAGTTACAGATTTGCCAATATAACTAACGGTCGATGTCAATGAAGTGGCTCGGAATAAATCACCCAGTTCTTCCAAGTTTTTATTAGCTTTAACTTGTTGCTCCACTTGGGTGAATTGCACCATTTGTTGGGTAAACTCATTGGTTTTTAAAGGTTCCAATGGGTTTTGGTTTTTAAGTTGGGTGGTCAGTAACTTCAAAAATACATCAAAATTTTCAGCAATAGATTTTTGGTCAGTTAATGCAGCACTTGACGAACTAGAGGCCTGATTTGCTTTAGAGACTGATTCAATAGACATATTATATTCCTTGCTTGTTACCTAAATAGTGCGGTCAATACCTGTAGATTCTACATGTAGTGGCATATGAGTGGCGACCATTTGTTCAATTTCTTCATCATTGGTATTCTCACCAGCTGTTTTGCTTTGTCCGCTTTGGTTGTCATTCGTTTGGTCAAAGAAGTTCTCAGCAAATGTGCCACCGTTGGAGGCGTTCTGGTCTAGTGAAAATTCAACATCTACATCTTTGCCATCAAAGCCCGCATCACTGAGTGCTTTTTCTAAGGCGCGCGCATCACGTTGTAGCAATTCAAAAACATCATTACGCTCAACAACCATATGAGCTTTAACATTGCCGCCCTGTTTGAGCGAAAGCTTAATGTTTATTCTGCCTAATTCAGCAGGGTCTAAGCGAATTTGAAACTCGCTATTGCCCTTGCTAAACTGTTTGCCAATTTGAAAAGCCATACTGTTTAGCGGTAAGTTTTGCCCTAGGCGGCCATTTTGCATAGCCAGTTTAACATTCACTACATTTTCTTGGTTTTGAGTGCCTGTGGCTTGGCTTTCAGTGCTGTTTTGCATTTGTGTCAAAAAATCCATTGGGCTTTTTTGGTTAACCTTATCAAGTGCAGACATTGTCTGAGCTGCACTCTGTGAGGCTGAAACGTTAGATTTAGCACTATTGTAAGCCGCGGTTAATTTACTTGCCGAAACAGTTTCTTGAGAAGTCGCTGCTTCTTCTGTTTGCGGTGCCGCGCTGTTTTCTTGGTTGGCATATTTATTATAACGGTTGGCATATTTGCTCGCTTCAACTTGCACATTTGCATTGTTGGCGTGGTCTGCAGATTGCTGCGCTGGCATTGCACTTGGCTTTTTAGCCTCTAAATCACCAGTCTTTATATTAAGGCCTTGAGTTTTTGATAATTCAACTTCATCTTGGGTTGAAACATTATCATTTAACATATTGGCTTGTTTAGATTTTGCAGCTAAATCTCGTAAAGCTCTTACATTTGCATCTGTATTTGCATCAAGCGCAGCCTTCTCAACCGCACCCGAAATGGCGCTTTTCGCTTCACCATTCGCGTTTTGCGTGAGTATAGATGTTATTTGATTGATTAGTTTTTCAGTGTCTAGTTCAACTTCGCCACTCTCTACCATGCTCAGCATATTCTCAACATGATTGATGATTTTGCTCAATTGCTCAGGCTTTACACCCGCTTTTTCAAGCGCATCAGCAGATAAGTTTTCTAAACGCTTTATGAGGTCGCTAAAGAAATCTTCATTTCTAGCGCTGCTAGATTTAGAAGTTATTTCGGCATCGACATTTGCCACGGAAGCCGCTTCAACAGTTAATTTGTCATTACTTGCTACAATTTTTATTTGTCCATCTACTTTTTCGCTTTGGGCGCTAATGTCCTGGGGCTTGCCGGCATTTAAGGCAAGGTCGGCATTCTTTTCTGGTGTGGCTGTATTGGTTTCATCGGCAGGTTTTGTAGCTTGGCCAATGTTAGTTTCTTGATCAGTTTGTGGCGCATCAATAATGTTGGTATTTAAGTTAAACTCACTCAATTTAGCCGATGCTAGCTCTGCCGCTGCTATCGGTTTATCTGCAGTGACAGTGTTGTTTGTCACCATTCCTACGTCTAAGGTGTTTTCATCTGCTTCGGAGGAGGTGGCTTCCGTGTTGGCAGTGGCTTCTACATTTTCAGGGGCAATAACTGCTTCTGCTTCAGAAACTAAATTCGCAAATTCAATACCATCTTCTTCTGTAACACCGTCTTTGGTGTCAGTTTTATTTGCAGTTTTTTGAGCTTCATTTGCTTTTGAACTATGCGCAGCATCCTTTTTCAACGGCTGTGGTCGGTCAGTCTGCTGAGTAGATGAATTGTGCTGGGTTGGTTGTTTTTTTGGCGTTTGGCGCACTGGCGCAGTTGCGCTTGTAACGGATTTTTGAACCTGCTTAGGGAGCGGGGGAAGCTGATACATAATTATTGTTTATCCAATTTAGATCTGGTTAACTTTAATAATGCAAGCAATATGCCAGTTATGGTGATTTCTTAAGTTGTTGAATTGTAACGGTTATGAAAATAATGCAGTTTTTTAAATAGGAATGAATTGACAGGTAAACCCCTCTTTAGGTAAATATTGCCGACCCTAAAATTTAATGGTAAAATCAATCCATGTCCGAAACCACTTTAAAACATAATATATTGCCAACCTTTGCCGATGACGGCATTAATAGTTTAGGCTTTACCAAGCCCGAGGCAGATACACGTGTTGTGGTTGCCATGTCTGGCGGAGTCGATAGCAGTGTGGTAGCCGCCTATTTGCACGAGCAAGGCTATGAAGTTATTGGTATAACCATGCAGTTATACGATCATGGGCAAGCCTTGGCTAAAAAAGGCGCCTGTTGCGCAGGGCAAGATATTCACGATGCTCGCCGCGTTTCCGAGCTGCTGCAAATTCCACATTATGTATTAGATTACGAAAACCGCTTTAAAGAAAAAGTCATTGATGATTTTGCCGATAGCTATATGCGCGGTGAAACTCCAATTCCTTGTGTGAAATGCAACCAAACCGTAAAATTTCAAGACCTATTAACAACAGCAGAAGATTTAGGCGCCGATTGCATGGCGACAGGCCATTATGTTAAGCGCCAAGGCGATGCAGTCGGTTCATCACTGTTTCGTGCAGCCGATGACAATCGCGATCAAAGCTATTTTCTATTCGCAACCACGCAAGCACAGTTAGATTTTATCCGCTTCCCATTAGGTCATTTGCCTAAAACCGAAGTGCGTGAAATGGCAAGCCGCTATGGGCTTATTGTTGCCGATAAACCAGACAGCCAAGACATTTGCTTTGTGCCAAATGGCAATTATAAATCCGTGATTGAGAAACTCCGCCCAGGCGCACTAACCGCAGGCGATATTGTCGATATGCAGGGCACTGTGTTAGGGCAACATAAAGGCATTATCAGCTATACAATCGGCCAACGTAAAGGCTTGGGTATTGGTGGTGGTGACCCGCTTTTTGTGGTCAAACTAAACCCAGATCAACATCAAGTAATCGTCGGCCCACGCGAGGCTCTCATGGCAAATAAAGTGTATATCAAAGACATTAATTGGCTGGGCGATGGCGATGTTGAAATCGCAGCAAAAGCAGGCTTAGATATATTGGTGCGTTTGCGCTCCACTTCAAAACCTGCACCCGCTAAATTAAAAATCAATAATTGGTCAGTTTATGTCGAACTTGAAAATGGCGAGCAGGGCATATCTTCAGGCCAAGCATGTGTCATCTATGGCGGTAAAAATGGCCGCCAAGTTCTCGGTGGTGGGTGGATAGATAAAACCGATCAAGGTTTGGCACTGGAATAAGTTCGAGTTAGACTATTTAGATTTTTATTCAATTTGATATTGTATTGTCGATTAAATAGACTACATAATGTCTACAAAGCAAACGAATGGCGATTTACGTCACGGCTTCAAGGGGAATGACAGGCATGCGCCAAAAAATTCAAACTGCATCTTCTTTTCTAAAGAAAATGGTGAAATCCCCGCAGGAAATTGGCGCCATTTTACCAAGTGGCAAAAGCCTGTGCCGCGCTATGGTTAAATATATCGGTGTCGATGCCAACGAAATTTATGTCGAAGTTGGCGCTGGTACCGGTGTGATGACCTCAGCACTTGTTGCCGCAGGTATCCCGCAGGAAAATCTATATTTGTTCGAGAGTGAAGAAAGCTTCATCGACGAGCTTAAAGAAAAATTCCCTAAGGCAAATATCATTTATGGCGATGCGCAATATCTACAAAAACATTTGTGTAAGCTAGGTATAGGCAAAGTTTCTAAAATCGTATCTAGCTTGCCATTCAAAAGCCTGCCTAAAGAGGTTGGTATAAATATTCTCGAACAATTCGATATGATCCTCAAACCAAATGGCAAAATTGTGCAATTCACCTATGCCGTAAATGAACCATATCCTAAAAGCTTCAAAGTCATTCGTGGCTTTAACGGCAAACGCTGCACATATATTACAAAAAATGTGCCACCCGCAACCGTATGGCTATACACACGATAAACCAAATAAAATTCACTAAAAGGGAAATGGTGACGGAAGAGGGATTTGAACCCCCGACACGTGGATTATGATTCCACTGCTCTAACCAACTGAGCTACTCCGCCAAAATATATGGCTTTTATAGTCACTATTTGCAAAAGGTCAACTTAGTTTTTGTAAATTCAAAAGTTTTCCCTAGTCGGTTAAGAAAATCACTCAATACCAACATCATATTCACAAAATTGAGTATATTGCATGCTCACATCACCATTTTCAAATTGTATCACGCCATAAGCCGGCGCTTCATGAGCAGGTTTAAAATTATCCCAATTCCAATCTGGTACAGGTGGTGGTGCCTGAAAAGAAATTGCCTTCATAGTGCTAAATGGTATGCCGCGTATCGTGCCACTAATTGGGCGATGTACATGCCCAATGAATAAATATTTCACATTATCATACATTTGAATAAGGTCTAATAACGCTTCACCATCTTCATTCTTAATAATGTCCAAAATTGGCAAATTTAATTTCATCGGTGGATGATGCATAAATAAATATACAGGTGTATCCTTGTTTGTTTCCAATTTATTTTTTAGCCAATCCATACGTTGGCTGCAAAATTCACCTTCCACTTCACCTGTTTTATGAGTGTCCAAACAAATCATCAATCCATCGCGAGTTGCAATAGAATATTGTATGAACTCATCCATACAATCAGCAGGAAACTCCCAAATAGCACGGTGTATACCCCTATCGTCATGGTTACCCATCATCGGAAAATATGGCATGCGTAAGCCATCTAAATGCTGTTTCACAGCCAAATAATCAGGCATGGTTTCTTGGTTGACCATATCACCCGATATAATGCAAAATTCAGCATCTTTATAATGTTCATTCACATGAGTAACCGCACTAGACAACCTTGTGCGAGTATTATGTCCATGCACCAACCCTTCTGCGGTAAAGTGAGGGTCAGATAACCATATGGCTTTCAGCATTAAATGCTCCTAAATCTTTAATCATCTCAATTTTATCATCTGTACTTTTTATAACTTCCCACCCGCAACCTTTGTAAAATTCCAAAGCAGTTTTACTGCTTTCCAATGTAGCTTGGCGTAGATCAAGGCTTTTACAATGTGCCAGCAGACCATTCATAATAGCTTTACTCACACCGACAAACCTAAAATTGGGGTGTACATAATTCATCAAAACTCTACCTTGGTCATTCACACTACCCATGCCTGCAAGCTTATCATCCATATGCGCAACAAGCATAAATATCTCAGGTGCGGCTATCCATCTAAGCATATTATCTTGGGTTTTATTGCCTAACCACTGGCTTAAAGGCTCAGCAAGGTTAGTATGATCAGCTGCGCATAATTCAGTAATGGATGCACATATTAGCCTTATCAATTGCTCCGCTTGTTCTGCTTTGGCAATAGATAAACTTATGGGCATTTATAATTTATCCAATATTTTTAAAAGCTCATCAACATCATCTGGGCTTAATTTGTCGCTAAAATGCTTGTTGATTGCTTGTTCATATGTTGGCCATTCTTTGTCCAACAGGTCATTGCCTTTTTGCTTTAAAACAATATATTGGCCTCTGCCGTCACAGTCGCAACTTATGCGCTCGGCATAATTTTCTTTCACCAGTCGGTCAATTAACCTCGAGATATTATACTGCTTCACAAGCATTTTTTGTTGAATATCAACAGGGCGTAAATGCTCAGGTTCTGCTTGGCGCATCACCATTAAAACCGCAATCCAAGCAAGTGGTGGAGCGTTTGCTGCCTTAATATCACATTCAACTTGCTGCACGAGTTTAGATGATACACGCACCAAACGCGACCAAGCGTGTATTGAGCCAGTCTCTAAGTTTTTATTTTCTAAGTCATTGTTTTTTTCATTCATAATACTACATAACATATAGATGCAATTACATCAACCTTGACATTAGATGCAACTGCATCTATATTAAATTTAGATGCAGTTGCATCAATTATTTTAAAGAAAGATTCAATATGTCAAAACTTACATTAATCAGCCATAAATTATGCCCGTTTGTACAGCGTGCTGCCATTAGCCTTGCCGAAAAAGGCATAGAATTCGTACGTAAAGATATTGATCTAGGAAATAAACCCGATTGGTTTCTTAAAATCTCCCCACTCGGTAAAGTGCCGCTACTCATCGTTAGCGAAGATGGCAAAGATGATGTCGTGATCTTTGAATCAAATGTCATTCTAGAATATTTGGAAGACACAACAGAACCAAAACTTCACCCAACAGACGCGCTAGAGCGTGCCCGTCACAGAAGTTGGAACGAATTTGGCAGCACGCTTCTTGGCACTATGTGGGCTTTATATTCGCAATCAGATGAAAAAGCGGTCGAAACTGCAAAGGCTGATGTAACCGCTAAACTAACTATATTAGAAGGCGAATTGGCCAAAAACACATCTGGCGATTTCTTTGGTGGTGAAAAATTCTCAACTGTAGATACGGTTTACGCGCCTATGTTCCGCTACCTAGATATGTTAGAAAATGAAATTGAACTAGATTTGATTGGCGACTTACCAAAAGTCAAAAAATGGAAGAATGCTTTAAGAGTGAAAGCCTCAGTAAAAGCAGTCGTACCGTCAGATTTTCCGCAATTGCTTAAAGAATTTATGATTAAATTCGATGGCGTTATTGGCAAGCAGCTTGCCGCATAAAAACTCTTTCTCCAGAGTTAAGCCGCAGCCTCCAAGCTGCGGCTTTTTTTAATTCATCAATTTCTTAAACACATCTATAAATTCAATTGACTTAAAATCACTTGCCGAATCTACTATAAAGTCTTAATTCTGTGATCTTGCACTTTTTCAGCAAGAGATTTAGTGAGCAAATATGATATTCAAATATTTCGAAAATTTGGTAGAGGCTTATCCTGTTGAAGATCCAACAGAGCCTCCCACAGGCCTATGGGCATTTTGCAACCACTATACCAAGGGTCTTTGGCCTATCTTGTTGTTGTTGGCTTTTTTAACGGCCATCATTGCAGTTATCGAGGTCAATTTATATGCCTTTATGGGCAATATGGTCGATTGGTTGTCTAAAACCGATAAACTGACTTTTTGGCAAGACCATATTTCAAGCATTGTGTGGTTAATTATTTTGGTTTTGGTGGTTTATCCCATTATAGTTTTTGTGCAATCTGCCATTATGCATCAGTCATTATTGGGTAATTACCCTATGATAGTTCGGTGGCAAGCGCATCGTTATTTGCTAAAACAAAGCCTCAACTTTTTTAACAACGAATTTGCAGGCCGCATCGGCGCTAAAGTCATGCAAACGTCCCTCGCTGTGCGCGAAGTGGTCATGAAAATTCTTGATGTTATGGTGTTTGTGATTGTCTATTTTGTGGGCATTGTAGCTATTTTGGGTAGTGCAGATTACCGCCTCATGTTGCCAATGTTCGTCTGGCTCGGGGCTTATATCGTCATGATCAGATATTTCATACCGCGCCTGCGCGATGTGTCCAAAATGCAAGCAGATGCACGTTCGATGATGACGGGTCGTGTGGTGGATAGCTATTCAAATATTGCAACGGTCAAACTATTTTCTCATTCAAGCATGGAGGCCGATTATGCCCGTGAAGGTATGGATGCGTTTTTGCAAACTGTCCATGCTCAAATGCGTCTGGTCACCCAATTTCAAACTTGGCTGAGCGTTATTAATATGGTTCAGCTCGTTGTTGTCTCCTTTATGGTGCTGCAATTTTGGATAGCCGATGCCATCACTGTAGGTGCGCTCGCTGTGGCCATTAGCTTGGTTTTGCGGATGAACGGCATGTCTCATTGGATTATGTGGGAAGTCTCAAGCCTATTCGAAAATATCGGTACTGTGCAAGACGGCATGGGAACACTCGCGCAAAGCCGCGAAGTACAAGATGTTGACAACGCGCAGCAAATCAAAATTCAAAAAGGCGACATTGCATTTGAACATGTAAAATTCAATTATGGCAAAGATGGCGGCATTATGGATGACATGTCACTAAACGTAAAACATGGCGAAAAAATCGGCCTCGTAGGTCGCTCTGGTGCAGGTAAATCCACCCTTATAAATTTGCTTCTGCGGCTATATGATGTCGAAGGCGGTAAAATATCGGTCGATGGGCACGACATTTCGCAAATCGGGCAAGATAGTCTACGCGCCAATATTGGCGTGGTCACTCAAGATACCAGTCTGTTCCACCGTAGCGTGGCCGAAAACATCGCTTATGGCATAGAAGGCGCGACGCGTGAGCAAGTGATTGCCGCTGCCAAACGCGCCAATGCCGATGAGTTTATTGCCGATCTAACTGATAATAAAGGCAATAAAGGGTATGATACATTGGTCGGCGAACGGGGTGTTAAACTCTCAGGCGGTCAACGTCAGCGTATCGCGATTGCGCGGGTATTCCTAAAAGATGCACCTATTTTAGTGTTGGATGAAGCCACGTCAGCATTAGATAGCGAGGTCGAATCGGCCATTCAGGACAATTTGTTAGAACTTATGGATGGCAAAACCGTCATCGCCATTGCTCATAGATTGTCGACTATTTCTGCTCTTGATCGCTTGATCGTACTAGACAAAGGCGAAATTGTCGAAGACGGCACCCATGATGAATTATCCTCTGGCAAAGGCATCTATGCCGACCTATGGAAGCGCCAATCTGGTGGTTTCCTAATCGAAGAGGAATCCCAATCATGATCATTGATACAAAAACGGTTTCCCATGAGGATATGTATAAAATACTCACGGGCACCGTGTTGCCGCGCCCCATTGCATGGGTGGGTAGTGTCAGTGCCGATGGGGTGGATAACCTTGCGCCATTTTCATTCTTCAATGTAGCGTCAAGCAACCCACCTGTCATTTCCATCAGTTTTTCAGATAAGCCTGACGGCAGTAAAAAAGACAGCTTAAGCAATATTTTGGCAACAAATTATTTTTCAGTTTCATTTGCAAATCATCAGTTAGCAAAGGTAATGCACGATAGCGGGCAGGGCTTCGCACCAGATGTTGATGAATTTTCTGCACTGAATGTAAAAAAACAAAAATGTGTCAGCATACCAGCTCATAGAGTGGCGGAATCAGCGGTTAGTTTCGAATGTAAATTCAGACAGATTATTGAATTTGAAGGCAGTTGCCTTGTTCTTGCCGATGTTTTACTTGTCGATGTGGATGATGATGTTATCGACTTCCCAAAAATAGATATGCAAAAACTCGATCTTGTCGGGCGTGGCTCTGGGCCACATTATGTCACAACCCGCGATTGTTTTTCACTTAATCGCAAATAGGTGATTTGAAATTTCATAAAATGCCCTTATAAAACAATATAGATTTTGTAAGGACAGAAGATGAAACAAGACATTCTCGATATTTTTATCATAGGCGGTGGTATTAACGGTGCAGGCATTGCACGTGACGCTGCGGGCAGGGGCTTAAATGTCATGCTGGTCGAGCAAGCCGATCTGGCGTCAGCCACTTCGTCAGCCAGTTCTAAACTCATCCATGGCGGCTTGCGTTATCTTGAATATTACCAATTTTCATTGGTGCGTAAAGCGCTGATAGAACGCGAATTATTGTTGCACAGCGCGCCACATATCATCTGGCCAGCTCGCTTTGTCATCCCGCACGATAAATTTCAGCGTCCTAAATGGCTCATTCGCTTAGGCCTATATTTATATGATGGCCTCAATTGGAAGCAAAAGCTAAAGCGCAGCCGTGGCGCAAATCTTAAAACCGAAGCCTATGGCGACCCCATTAAAGCCGATTATACCGCAGGTTTTGTCTATAGTGATTGCCGCGTGCACGATAGCCGCTTGGTGGTACTAAATGCACAAGATGCCGCCGAAAAAGGCGCGAGTATCAACGTGAACACCAGTTTCATCAGTGCCAAACGAGATGGAAAAATCTGGCAAATCACCTATGAGAAAAACGGTCAACGCTTCGAAGTGCAATCCAAAGTGCTTGTCAATGCGGCAGGGCCATGGGTCGATGGCATTAACAACAATAAGCTCAAGCTCAATGTAAAAGGCGGCACAAGGCTCATCACTGGCAGCCATATTGTTGTGCCAAAAATCTATGATGGCGATCAATGTTATCTGTTCCAGAACGAAGATAACCGCATTGTTTTTGCCATTCCTTATGAAAATGAATTCACCATGATCGGCACAACCGACAAAGCGTTTGAAGGTGATAATGCCCATAAAGTCGAAATTTCGGAACAAGAAACCGCATATTTATGCGAAATTTCAAACCAATATTTCACAAAACAAATCACACCAGATGATGTGAAGTGGAGTTTTGCAGGTGTCAGATCTTTGTTTGATGACAATGCGAAAGACGCTAAATCCGTCACCCGTGATTATATATTGAACATCGAACGCGATGAAACCGATCCTGATTCGCCACCACTACTCACCGTTTATGGTGGTAAAATCACCACTTTTAGACATTTAGGGCAAGCCGTATGCCAAAAATTACGTATTTTCCTGCCGCATATGGGGTTGGATTGGACACGCAATGCTACATTACCAGGCGGCGACATCAACCAAAGCCGCAATATTCAGGAGTTCATCGCTCAGCTATCCGACCAATATAGCTTTTTGTCGGCTACACATATTCAACGCCTTGCCACCCATTATGGCAGTAAAGTCAAACAAATGTTAGGCGATGCAAAGCAAGTTGAAGCGCTTGGAACCCATATGGGATACGATGTTTATGCAGCCGAATTAGACTATGTAATTGCCAATGAATGGGTCACTTGTGCCGAAGATTTCATCTGGCGACGTACAAGATTAGGCCTGCATATTGATGAAGCGACCAAGGCCAATATTCAAAAGTATATTGAAAAACAAGTTGCTAATTGATTGAAAATACGGCCTAATATCCAAGATTTCAAACACAAGGAGAGTTAAAATGGGTTTTTTTAGTTTTATGAAAGACGTTGGCGCGTCAATCGGCATTGGTAGTAAAGATGAAGCTCCTGCGGTTGAAGATTTAACAGCCGAAGTTGCAAAACACGGCCTTAACATGGCGGGCATTACCGTTTCTGTTGAAGGCGATAAAGTGGTTGTTTCTGGGGGCGAAGGTGTCAGCCAAGAAGAAAAAGAAAAAATTGTTTTGGCTCTTGGTAACGTCACAGGTGTTGGAGCTGTTGAAGAAAGCATCACAACCACAGATGAAGCCGAAGAATCAGAATTTTACACAGTTAAAAAAGGCGATACACTTTGGGCAATTTCATCTGCCACATTGGGTAATGGTTCAAAATATCAAAAGATTTTTGAAGCCAACCGCCCTATGCTAAGCGATCCTGATAAAATCTATCCAGGCCAAGTGCTTCGCATTCCAAAAGCTTAATTTAAAAATATATTATAAATTGAAAGCCCTCACATTTGTGGGGGCTTTTTTTTGCCAAAACCACCAACGCCTATGTGTAACTTATTCACCTGTCATCGCCATTGTCATAAAATCAAACCCATGCTAGCGTCGCATATGAAAAAAATTGCCCTGTTACACACAGCACAAATACACGTGCAAACATTCACGCAGCTCACTCAAAATTCAAATGTTGAGGTGGAGCATCTTGTTAAACCTGAATTGTTATCAAAAGCCCAATCCCATGGGTTAGATTCTGTGCGTGATGAAACGTTCAAAGCCCTTGCACAATTATCCAATGCAGATGCCATCATATGCACCTGCTCAACACTCGGCCCTCTTGCCGATGAATATAGTAAAACAAAACCTAAGCTCGTCAGGATAGACCGCCCACTTATGGAAGCTGCGCTTAAATACGCGCCTCATATTGCCGTGGCGATATGCCTAGAAAGTACACGCCAACCGACATTAGATCTATTGAATGATTGCGCCCAAAAAGCAGGCGTCAGCATTCAACCACGTATTATTTTATGTACAGATGCATGGCAGTATTTCGAAGCTGATAACCAATCAGAATTCGCCAAATCAATCGCCAATCAAATACAAACAGAAATCAGTCAATCAACAGGCTGTATCATCCTCGGGCAAGCGTCAATGCGCATAGCTACACCCTTGTTGGATAATTTGGGCATTCCCATATTATCATCCCCACAATTGGCGGTAGATGCTGCAATGGTAAACCTGTCCAAAGCTTCTGATTAGACAATAAAACCCCCAACATTTTGTTGTGGGTTCTAAATTAATCACATGTATTTATGAGAGGGCAGCAGATGCAGCTTTCACTTTTTGTGTGGCTGTGTTGACAAATTGGGTGCCTTCAGCAATTTGTTTTACATTGTCACTAATGTTGCTAACTCCCATTGATGCGTCCTGCATATTGTTGGCAATTTCTGTCGTCACGGTAGATTGTTCTTCAACCGCACCAGAAATACTCAATGAAATGTCATTGATACGGCCAATGGTTTCCGTAATGATTTTTAAAGCCTCAACAGCACTTGTGCTAGAGCCTTGAATGTCACCAATTTTTTCTCTGATCTGCTCTGTAGCATTCGCTGTCTGCGAGGCAAGGCTTTTCACTTCAGAGGCAACAACTGCAAATCCTTTGCCAGATTCACCCGCCCGTGCAGCTTCAATCGTTGCGTTAAGTGCCAGTAAGTTGGTTTGTTCAGCAATGTCAGAAATTAAATTCACAACTTCGCCAATTTGTGCGGCCGATTGTGCCAAATCAAGCACAATATCATTAGACTGCTTGGCTTGGTCAACCGCTTCACCAGAAATCTGAGATGCCGTAGTCACTTGGCTAGAAATTTCGCTAACAGATGATGCCAATTCTTCAACACCAGATGCCACCACCTGCACAGTTGCAGAAACGCTTTCAGAAGCTTCTGCTGCCGTTTTAGATTGAAGGTTAGTGTCTTGGATTGCAGTGCTAATTTCCGATAAATCAGCATCTATAATTTGTTGGGCATTTTCACGGTTTTGGTTGGCAGTCACTTGTTCAGTGATGTTAGTTGCATATTTTACCACTTTAAATGGTTTGCCATTATAATCCAAAATCGGGTTGTAAGATGCTTGTATCCAAACTTCACTACCGCCTTTGCCAATGCGCTTATATTCATCGGCCTGATATTCACCCGTGTTTAATTTTGTCCAAAACGCCTTGTATTCAAGGGTATTTTTTTCATCCTGAGGCATAAATATGCTGTGATGCTTGCCAATAATCTCATCAATTTTATAACCAACAGTTGCCAAAAAATTCTGGTTTGCGGAGGTAATTGTACCATCCATTTCAAACTCAATTGTAGCTTGAGATTTGTCGATAGCTGCCATTTGGCCTTCAAAATTTGCTGTGCGCATTTTTTCAGCGGTAATATCTGTGGCAAATTTCATCACTTTATACGGCTTGCCGGCTTTGTTTAAAATGGGGTTGTAAGAAGCTTGTATCCAGATTTCAGAACCATCTTTGGCAACACGTAAATATTCCGATGCCTGAAATTCTCCGTCGTTTAACTTGCTCCAAAATTCTTTATATTCGGTCGAGGACGCTTCGTCACCCGCCACAAACATACTATGATGTTTACCCTTAATTTCATTAAGTTCGTATCCCAATACACTTAAGAAATTTTGGTTGGCGGTTAAAATAGTTCCATCAAGTTTAAATTCGATAGTTGCAAGTGACTTACTTAACGCGTCAAGTTTTGCTTTGTCTTCGTTTAGTCCAAATAAAAACATTAGCTTCCCTCGTTGATATAATTAAAGGTATTAAACCGTATCTAGGTTACTAATGGATTAATACAATAGATAAAACTAGATGTTTAGTCATTTATACTTATCCGCTATATGAAAATGCGCAGGTAAATATATGGCACAAATAGTGAACAAATTACTTTCATAAATTTCTAACTTGTTATATTCTAAAACCAACAGATCAGGATAGCCGCTATGACCAAAATGTTAGACATTGCACATATTGATATGCTTAAACGCCCCGAACTACCTGCCGAAAATAAGGTAAAAGGTGGTATTAAATTTAAATTGCATACAGAGTTTGAGCCATCGGGCGATCAACCAACCGCCATTGCCGAGCTCGTCAAAGGCATTGCCGATAAAGAAAAAGATCAGGTGTTATTGGGCGTTACTGGTAGTGGTAAAACCTTTACAATGGCAAAAATTATCGAGCAAACAAACCGCCCCGCGCTTATTCTAGCTCACAATAAAACCCTAGCAGCCCAGCTATATGGCGAGTTTAAAGAATTTTTTCCCGATAATGCAGTGTCCTATTTTGTATCTTATTACGATTATTATCAACCCGAAGCCTATGTCGCCCGTACCGATACTTTCATCGAAAAAGATGCCAGCGTTAATGAACAAATTGACCGTATGCGCCATGCTGCAACCCGTGCGTTGTTAGAGCGAGACGATGTCATCATCGTGGCGTCAGTTTCTTGTATTTACGGCCTTGGCTCGGTCGAAGGTTATAGTAATATGATCATGGATCTCAAGGTTGGTGAGGAATATGACCAAAGAAAAGTCATCACCACATTGGTCGATCTGCAATATACCCGAAATGACATGGCTTTTACGCGTGGCACCTTCCGTGTGCGTGGCGATATCATCGAAATTTGGCCTGCCCATTATGAAGATGCCGCATGGCGTTTCTCATTTTTTGGTGATGAGTTAGAGGCAATTTCCGAGTTCGATCCCCTCACAGGCAAAAAACTTAAAGACCTAGAGCATGAGCGTATTTATGCCAATTCGCATTATGTCACCCCACGCCCGCATTTGGTCAGGGCCATTGAAACCATCAAGCAAGAATTACAAGTTACCCTTGCCGATATGAATAAAAACAACAAATTGCTAGAGGCACAAAGGCTAGAGCAACGGGTGAGTTTCGATATTGAAATGTTAGAAGCACAAGGCTTTTGCAGCGGCATCGAAAATTATTCCCGCCATCTTACAGGCCGCCCAGCAGGCGCGCCGCCACCCACACTATTCGAATATATACCTGATAATTGCTTGGTATTTGTAGATGAAAGCCATGTCACCGTGCCGCAATTGGGCGCTATGTATAAAGGTGACTTTGCACGTAAAACAACCTTGGCCGAGCATGGCTTCCGCTTGCCGAGTTGCCTAGATAACCGCCCATTAAAATTCGAAGAGTGGGACATTATGCGCACCCAAAGCGTGTTCGTTTCCGCCACTCCTGGTAAGTGGGAGATGGAGCGCACTGGCGGCGTTTTTGCTGAGCAAGTCATTCGTCCAACAGGTCTTATCGACCCAAGTATAGACATTCGCCCCGTTACCACTCAGGTCGATGATTTATTGTCAGAATGCCACCTAGTTATCGCCAAAGGCCAACGTGTTTTGGTCACCACACTCACCAAAAGAATGTCCGAAGATTTAACAGAATATATGCATGACCAAGGCATTAAGGTGCGTTATCTGCATAGTGATATTGATACGTTAGAGCGTATCGAGATTATCCGTGATCTGCGTCTAGGTGTGTTTGATGTACTGATCGGCATTAACTTATTGCGTGAAGGCTTAGATATTCCCGAGGTCGCATTAGTGGCTATTTTGGATGCTGATAAAGAGGGCTTTTTGCGCAGCGAAACAAGCCTAGTGCAAACCATTGGCCGTGCTGCGCGGCATGTGGATGGCCGCGTAATCCTATATGCCGATAGAATTACAGGTAGTATGGAACGGGCGATTGCCGAAACAGATCGACGTCGTGATAAACAAAAAGCTCATAATGAAAAGCACGGCATCACGCCGCAATCAATCAAAAAGAAAATCGGCGAAATCATCGAAAGCATGGCTGAAGGCGATCATGTTACTGCTGATATGGGCGAACTTGCACCGCAACATATGGTGGGCAAAAACCTAGAAACTCATCTTAAAGAGTTGCGCAAACAAATGCTCGAGGCTGCCGATAATTTAGATTTCGAACAAGCGGCAAAAATTCGCGACGAGGTCAAACGTCTAGAGAAAAACGAGCTTATGGTGTTGGAAGACCCACTTGCACGTCAATTCAACTATAATAAAGACGAGAAAAAATCAACAGCAGGAATGGCAAAAGGCCGCAGTACAAGTGGCCGCGCAGGCAATCGCTCTTTCAAATCCGATAAAAAGCGAAAATAATTAGCTAAAATGCCAAAAGCCCAAGGGGGTTACATCTGTTTCTTCAAATTTATTATGCTGTGCAATATATTCGCGCTTTAATAAATTTACTTGCCACCCTTTTGAGGTTTCATCAATCAAAATCTGGTTGTAGCTTGCAGCAGGTTTGTGGCTTGTGGCAATGGCCGTTGCCGATGCCACGCCAATCACCAATGATGGGCCATATTTATTGTTAATATTGGTAATTTTGTTTTTATGGTTATGCCCATAAAGCACCAATTCAGCGCCTTCACCTGTTAAAATAGAGTTCATTTCGGCCACATCTTTAAGCGCACGCACATTAGGCGTTAAGCGCGGCAATGGCGGGTGATGAATCATCACAACTCTAAAATAACCCTCTTTTTTCAAGTAAGCCAATACTTTGTTCAAGCGCTTTAGCTGCTTGTCGCCCATCTCACCAGTCGCCATAAATGGCGGTGATGCCACGCCCGAATTCACGCCCACCAATGCAACACGTCCAAATATACGCACAAATGGAAACGGCCCATGCGGCACTTGTTCAGATAATTCCACGTCCATATCGGCTAATAATTCAGCACCATGGTCGCAAGGCAACATATAGTCCTTCCAATGGTGTAAAATATTGGCAATCGCTTCTTCGGTATAAGCGTCATGGTTGCCAGGCACATAGGACATCTTATCGGCAGGTGCAAAACCTTTAAGCCATTTTGTAGCGCGTCGCACTTCTGCGCGTGATGCAATATTCACCAAATCACCAGAAAACGCGTAATGATCGATGTTTTGGGCTTTAATGTCTTTTTCAAATGCTCTAAAAACTTCAACTTTATGAATTTTTTTGCGGCTTATATTCCAAGATCCAAGCCCCAAAATACGAATCCCCGTCAACTCAATCAAAGTTGGGTTGGGCATAGGTGGCATATGAATGTCCGAAAAATGTGCGAGCCTGAAATTTTGCATATTAACGTTTCAAAGGAAATTAGAATTTAGATTTTGACTATAATTGAGATTAGTGATGTTTAATAATGTTTTTTGCAAAACTGTTGATGATTTTGTGGCAAATTCAAAAATAACGGCCATCATTGGCTTTTAATGCAACATTCCCTCAACTATTGTCGCAAACTTATCGCTTGTTGTTATAAAATATATATGCTATTTCAATTTATAACTGAGGAGAAGACCATGTTATTACGACGAAAAAATAAATCTTAATTTGCTTATTCAATTAAATTTATTATTTCGGACGCCTTCATGAATCACCTTCCTACTAGCACGCTAAGTGCCGACCAATTCTCCATCACTGCCTACAAGCCAAAACATCAATCGCAAGTTAATCAGCTATTAGATATGGCCTTTGGTGCAGATAGAAAATCAAAATCAAGTTATAAATTGCGTGAGACCTGCCAAAAGATAGACACATTAAGCGCAGTGATTTTCGATCAGAAAACAAACGAGCTTCTGGCATCTATTGCCTATTGGCAGTTAGATATAGCTGGCGAAAAAGCGCTCCTCCTTGGGCCTCTGGCGGTTAACCCAGATCATCAAGGCTTGGGTTTGGGTAAATTTTTAATGGCACATACGTTAAAAATTGCGCAGCAAGTAGCCGCTCAAAAATCTTGGAAATTCACTTTATTAGTTGGCGATTTGGATTATTATCAAAAAGCAGGTTTTAAGCGTGTGCCTCATGCTGCAATCGACTATCCTCAACCGACCGATCCAGATAGAGTTTTATTTTTCGAGTTCGAGCAAGGCGCGTTACAGCAACTTATTGATACGCAATCATTGCCATTAAAGTTGAACCAATCATGACAGATATTCTAGCGAAATTAGCCGATAAAATTGGCGATTATGAAAATGTCGGCCACGCGCCTGTAGAGCGATGGAGCCCTGAATATTGTGGTGAGCTGGATATTCAGATCAAAGCCAATGGTGAATGGCTCTATATGGGCAGCGCTATCAAACGCCAAAAACTAGTCAAATTATTCACCACAGTCCTATGGCGCGATGTCGAAAATTCAAAAGCGCATAATGACGGCCATTATCTTGTCACCCCCGTCGAGAAAATCAAAATTAAAGTCGAAGATGCAGCATTTCTTGCGATAGATATGTTGGTCACTGATCAAGCAGATCAACAAATATTAGCCTTTCAAACCAATCTAGCTGGCAAAATTATTGTCGGCAAAGAACACCCTATCCGGTTTGTACATGATGATGGGCAGTTCATGGCCTATATCGCCATCCGCTATGGCTTAGAGGCAAAGCTAACACGGGCATTATGCTACCAACTCGCAGATTACATGCAAGAAACAGATGATGGCTTTGTTTTAATCAGTGACAAGCAACAGTTCACGGTTTAACCTAAATCTATGCAAAATATTATAGCCAAAGCGCAACGCAATCTACATCAAAACATCCCCGAAGATTTCAAACTAAATGTTGCCACCAAAACAGGCGATGATTGGCCAATGGATGGCATCACTCTGCGCCAAGCTGCGGTGCTAATTGGCATTACAGATAAACCGTCACCTTCGGTTATTCTCACCCGCCGTCCTATGCACATGAAAAAACATGCAGGGCAAATTTCACTACCAGGTGGTAAATTGGAGCCAAGTGATAAAGACGCAACTTCCGCAGCACTGCGCGAAGCTCAAGAAGAAATCGGCCTACACCCGCAATTTGTAAATGTATTAGGCTGCCTAGATGTTTATCAAATCGGCTCAGGTTATAAAATATGTCCAATAGTTGCCACTCTAGATAGTGGATATGCACTCACTGCCGACCCCAATGAAGTCGATGAAATATTCGAAGTGCCTCTTGATTTTTTAATGAGAGAGGATAACTATAAGATGAATAGTAAAAATTGGCTTGGTAAAGACCGTAGATTTTATGTATTAGAGTATAAAGATTATGTAATTTGGGGTGCCACAGCAGGTATGCTCAAAAATCTAGCCAACAGATTTAAAGATTAAGGTGTCATATGGGACGTTTTGTTATTGTCGAAATCATTGTGTTTTTTGCACCAATTATTTTGTTTTTATTATATGTACGTATTTTTCATAAAAAACGCGCAATCGAAGCACTCAATCGTCGTGTCTTGGCAATCCTAATTGGCCTTGGTGTCGTGTGCATGGGGCTAGGTGCTGTTTACCTTTCAAGTCTTGATAGCAAAGACCTTGGCGGCATATATGTTCCCGCAAAAGTAGTTGATGGTGTCGATATTCCCGCTCATTTTGAGTGATTTTATTTAGTATTCAAAGCCTTGAGCGCACAATAAAGCATTTGGGGGCATAGGATAATATGCTCTTAAAATTGGTTTGAACTCACCTATCTTATTTAACTCTTCCCATTATGTGGTGAACTTAATGCCTAATTGGCTAAAAAACTCAAATGTACAAAAAGTCTTTAAGCTACTTGCCCAAAATGGTGGGGAAGGGCGCATTGTTGGTGGTGCTGTGCGCGATCATTTATTGGGTGTTGCCATTGGAGATATTGATTTTTGCTCCACCCACACTCCCGCGCAATTGATGAAAATCGCCCAGAGTAACGGCATAAGATATATCGAAACAGGCGTCAAATATGGCACTTTAACGTTAATTTTGGGCAAGCAATTGTTCGAAGTCACTGCATTAAGGCAAGATGTCGAAACCGATGGCCGCCACGCCAAAGTTATCTATGGCACAAGTTTCAAATTGGATGCCATGCGACGGGACTTTACCATGAACGCTCTTTATATGGGTGCGGATGGTCAAGTTTTTGACCCGCTAAATACAGGCATTGAAGACTTAAAAAACAGAAAAATTAAATTCATTGGCAATGCGAAACAACGCATCGAAGAAGACTATTTACGTATCTTGCGCTATTTTAGGTTCATCGCAAGGTTCGACTTGGTGACTGATGAAACTGACTATTCACAAATCCCGCATTTAGTAGGCGGGCTAGGCCAATTATCGGCCGAACGTATCCTTGCAGAATTTAAGCGCGTGTTTGAAAGTGAATTTCTAATTCGCGCATTGCAACTTATGACGGAATGCAAAATATTTGATGAAATATTCAAATCATCCATTCAACTTAATTCCTTATCATATCTACAAAACACTGGATTAAGTAATGATAATATCTGGTTGATTCGATTCAGACTATCATTTCCAAATTTAAGCGTTAAAAACATCGCGACCATTTTGAAAATCTCAAACAAAGATCAAAAAATACTGAATCAAATGAATCACTTGCCTGATATACTGACGATGGACGAGCAAGATTTATTTAAAAATGTTTATGTTTGGGGGGCTGAAATAGTGATCGATAATCTCATTCATTTCGCTGCAGAAACGAATTTTAAATTGTCTGATCTAAGAGCCAAAATTAGCAGCGTCGAGCAATTCGAAATTCCAGTTTTTCCCGTCAAGGGTGGCGATTTATTCGCTCTTGGGCTCAAAGCAGGGCCCATAATGGGGCAACAAATTAAACAGCTCGAGGCTCATTGGCTTGAACATAATTTCAAGCCAACCAAAACCGAGTTACTCGCGCTGGTTAATTAAATTGTAATTCTAGCTCAAGGCCATTTTACAACAGGCGGCATAGATGAAAGAATAGAATTTATATTGCCACCAGTTTTAAGCCCAAATATTGTGCCTCTGTCATGCAATAAGTTAAACTCAACATAACGCCCGCGCTGTATTAGCTGTGCCTCACGTTGTTCTGGTGTCCATTCTAAGCCCATATTCCTGCGCACCAATTTAGGGTAAATGCTCAAAAATTGTTTACCAACATCTTGGGTGAACGCAAAATCTGCATCCCAATCACCCGAATTTAATTTGTCGTAAAATATTCCGCCCGTGCCACGTTGCTCTTTGCGATGCGGTAGATAAAAATAGTCATCACACCATTTTTTATAGCGGCCATAATCAGCCACTTCATGCGCCTCACATGCTTCCTGCATGGCAGCATGAAAATCAATAGTATCAACATCGTCTTGCGTGCGGCGCTCCGCGAGCAAAGGCGTTAAATCACCTCCACCACCAAACCAGTTTTTACTGGTCACTACAAAACGCGTATTCATATGAACCGCAGGCACATTTGGGTTATGCATATGCGCAATAAGCGATATTCCCGCAGCCCAAAAGCTTGGGTCGTCATCCGTGCCGTCAATTTGCTTGGCAAAATCACCCAAAAACTTCCCTTTTACGCAAGATACATGAACGCCCACTTTTTCAAAAACGCGGCCACTCATCATAGCCATTGTGCCACCACCCGCATCGGCGATGCCATCTTGTTTACGCTGCCATGGTGTGCGCTCAAATTTACCAATCGGCAATTCATCACCCTGTCCAAGATAATCGGTTTCAATGGCCTCAAAGGCTTCGATAATCTGGCTTTGTAAATTTTGAAACCACTCATAAGCGGTTTCTTGCTGTTGTTTCAATTGTTCAGTCATTTATTTCTACTTTCGGAAACGCGTCCATTTGGCGCAAATATTCGCCCATTATAAAGGCTGTGGTCATCGCTAAATTTAGTGAGCGGGTGTCTTTTTTCATCGGCACTATAATGCGCTCGTCGGCGGTATCATGTACCTCTTGCGGCACACCTACCGATTCGCGACCAAATAGAAAAATGTCATTTTCATCAAATTTCACATCACAATAAGGTCGGCTGGCTTTGGTTGTTAACAAAATCAGGCGTTTGCCTTGGTCCAAGCGCCATTGGTTAAATTGTTGCCAATCGGCATGGCGTTGCATTACGGTTTTGGCCAAATAATCCATACCCGAACGCTTTAGGCCTTTTGCATCCATTCTAAAGCCCGTTGGCTCTATAATATGTACAGTCAAATCCATGCAAGCGGCCATTCGCAAGATGGTGCCAGTGTTTTGAGGTATATCTGGCATGTAGAGGGCTAGATGCATAAAAGGTGGCCTGTCAATAGTTGCATTTATTATGTACTTGTTAATGGCTAGGCATTAAACATACAATGAAAATGAGCCGTTATTGTTGTTTTATAGAGGTTTCTGTTTAAAAACACTGCGACAAAAAGTCCCTTTTGGGGGAAACATTAGATTGACTCTAGACATTGTGTGTTTTCAATGGCAAAAGTAAAATAAATATAGTTTGGATTGTTTTGAATCTACGCATAAGACGTGCCTGTTGTTTCAGGCATATGAGTTGAAGGGATAAAATATTGGCTGACAGCGAATTAGAAGAACCAGGTCGCCGCGACTTTTTATATATCGCAACAGGCGCTTTTGGCGCGTTGGGTGTAGGCATTGGCGCATGGCCATTGCTCGACCAAATGAATCCAGATGCATCGGTTAAAGCCCTTGCTTCTATCGAAGTTGATATTTCAACTGTCGGTGAAGGCGAATCGCTCACTGTTAACTGGCGTGGTAAACCTGTATTTATCCGTCACAGAACAGCAGCCGAAATTCAAGCAGCTGTCGATGTGCCTATGTCAGATCTTAAAGACCCAGAAGAAGATAGCGCCCGTGCCGAAAAGCCAGAATGGTTGATTATGGTTGGTGTTTGTACGCATTTGGGTTGTATCCCACTTGGCGAAGCTGGTGAATATAATGGTTGGTTCTGCCCATGTCATAACTCAGCTTATGACACTGCTGGCCGTATCCGCAAAGGCCCTGCGCCAACCAATATGGAAATTCCGAAATATGAATTTCTTTCAGACACAAAAATTAAGATAGGTTAGGGAGAAAATTATGAGTGGACATTCTACTTATGTGCCTAAGAGTGATGCTGGTAAATGGCTTGAAGAGCGCTTACCAATCATAAGCCTTATGCACGGTGCGGCGGTTTCTATGCCTAACCCAAGAAACTTAAACTATTGGTGGGTATTTGGCGGTATTGCCATGTTTATGCTCATTGTACAAATCGTCACAGGTATTATTCTTGCGATGCATTACACACCGCATGCCGATATGGCGTTTAACTCTGTCGAGCACATCATGCGCGATGTTAACTGGGGTTGGATGCTACGTTATACCCATGCAAATGGTGCTTCCATGTTCTTCGTTGCGGTTTATATCCATATCCTTCGTGGTATGTATTATGGCTCATATAAAGCACCACGCGAAGTATTATGGCTTCTAGGTATGCTTATTTATCTATTAATGATGGCAACTGGCTTTATGGGTTATGTGCTTCCTTGGGGGCAAATGAGCTTCTGGGGCGCGACTGTTATTACCAACTTCTTCGAAGTTGTGCCGTTCATTGGCGATGACATCCGTACATTGCTTTGGGGTGGTTTTGCAGTTGATAATCCAACTCTAAACCGTTTCTTCTCATTACATTATCTATTACCGTTTGTTATTCTTGGTGTGGTTATTCTACATATCTGGGCATTACATGTACCAGGTTCAAACAACCCATTGGGCATAGAGCCAAAAACTAAGCAAGATACAATGAGCTTCCATCCTTATTTCACAATGAAAGATCTTTACGCCATTGTATTATTCGCGATCGTGTTGTTCTACTTTGTATTCTTCAATCCAAACTTTATGGGTCATCCAGATAACTATATTCCGGCGAACTCACTTTCAACACCAGCGCATATCGTGCCAGAATGGTATTACCTTCCATTCTACGCCATCGTGCGTGCCATTCCTGATAAAGCACTAGGTGTTGCGGGCATGTTTGGTGCCATCCTCATCATGTTTGTTGTGCCTTGGTTAGATACATCAAAAGTACGTAGTGCTAAATTCCGCCCTGCATACCGTATCTTCTTCTGGTTGTTTGTGTTTAATGGCTTGCTACTAGGCTATTTAGGTCAAGTGAATACAACCGATGATTTCTTGGGCATTCATGGTGTTACAAATCTTATCATTTCACGCATTGGTACTATTTATTATTTCGGTTTCTTTGTTGTTATCTTGCCTGTTCTTGGGCTGATAGAGAAAACCAAACCATTGCCAAACAGTATTTCTGAAGCTGTGCTAGGTGCCGAGGGGGCTGCTGAAGAAGCTGCCGAAATGGCAGCTGCAGAAGCTAAAGCATAAGGGGGTTATAATGAATAATCTAAAACTAAATATCACCTCTGTTGCACGTAAAACCGCTTTGGCTTTCGTTGTTGCTACCTCACTAACAAGCTCAGCTTTTGCTTCTGGTGGTTCTATTGAAGGCGCACCAGAGCCAGTACATGTCGATTGGTCATGGGCAGGCGTGTTCGGCACGTTCGATCGTGCTCAATTGCAACGTGGCTATCAGGTTTACAAAGAAGTTTGTGCCAATTGCCATGCAATGGATTTGGTTATGTTCCGTAACTTAAGCCAACCAGGTGGCCCTGAATTTTCAGAAGCCGCGGTTAAAGCTCTAGCTGCCGAATATGAAATTGAAGACGGCCCTGATGCCGAAGGCGAAATGTTCATGCGTGCGCGTGAGCCAAAAGATCCTATGCCTGCGCCATTTGCCAATGCAAATGCAGCCAAATCATCTAATGGCGGTGCGATGCCACCAGATCTTTCGTTGATCGCAAAAGCGCGTGGTCACTTTAGCTTTAAAGATATGTTTATGGGTCGTGATGGCTTAACAGGCGGTAGTAATTATATTTATAATCTACTCGTTGGTTATGCTGAAGATGTGCCAGAATATATCATCAAAAATGATGAACATGTAAACCACCTTGGTAAAGAAGCGAATCCAGATTACACACCAGTGCATTTCGAACTTGGCGATAGTAATTTTAATCACTTCTACGAGGGCAATAAAATTGCAATGTCTCAGCCTCTAGATGAAGATAGTGTAGAATATACAGACGGCACAAAAGCCACTTTGGCTCAACAAGCTGAAGATGTATCTTCATTCCTTATCTGGGCAGCAGAACCTAAAATGGAAGAACGTAAAAGCATTGGCATCAAAGTGCTGCTTTACCTCATCATCCTTGCAGGTCTTATGTATGCTGTCAAACGCCGCATCTGGGAAAATGTTAGACATTAGTGAATTCTACATTCACAACAAGTTAAAGAAAAAGAGACCTTATAGGTCTCTTTTTTTATGTCATTTTTTCCGAATCGAGATAAAGTAAAAATCGAATTGCAAAGGCATGAATATGACAAAAACAGTTTTAGGCTTTATTGGTGGTAGCGGTATTTATGATCTACCAGAGATCACAAATAAACAATGGGTCAAAGTTCAAAGCCCATGGGGTGAGCCGTCGGATGAATTATTGATTGCCGAATATAATGGCATCAAATTGGTGTTTCTTCCTCGTCATGGCCGTGGCCATAAAATCAGCCCGACCGATATTAATTACCGTGCCAATATAGACATCCTCAAACGCGCAGGCGTCACCGATCTTATTTCACTTAGTGCCGTTGGTTCGCTAAAGGAAGAATATGCGCCAGGCGATTTTGTGATTATAGATCAATTTATCGACCGCACCGTCAACCGCGAAAAAAGCTTTTTTGGTAGTGGCTGTGTGGCACATGTGTCGCTTGCCTATCCAATTAGCCCCAACTTGCAAAAACGGCTATATGAGGCCGCACAAAGCTTGGATACTAAATCCCACCTTCACGGTACGTATTTAGCTATGGAAGGGCCGCAATTTAGCAGCTTGGCCGAAAGCAATATGTACCGCCAGTGGGGGTGTGATGTCATCGGTATGACCAACCAGCCCGAAGCGAAACTCGCGCGCGAGGCCGAAATTTGTTATGCAGCTGTCTCTATGGTGACGGATTATGATTGTTGGCACCCTGACCATGGCGAGGTGGACATTCCCAAAATTCTCGCCGTGCTGAAACAGAATAACGAAAATGCGCGTAAATTAGTGCTTAAATTATTAGAAACCTACCCTGCAGAACACGAAGCCTGCTCCATCGGTTCCGATAAAGCGTTAGAATTTGCCATTATGACCGCACCAGATGATAGAGACCCCAAATTAATCGCAAAACTAGATGCCATCGCAGGCCGCGTTTTATAAAACCATTCGTATAGTATAGGAAAAAACCATGTCATTCGATATTCAATCACTTATTCGTACCATTCCAGATTATCCGCATGCAGGCATCATGTTTCGCGATGTAACAACACTTTTTGGCGATGCAGATGGCATGCGCGAGGTGATAAAACAACTTGCCGAGCTTTATAAAGATCAAGAATTCGACCTGATTGCTGGTATAGATGCCCGCGGCTTTATCATTGGTGGCGCATTGGCGATAGAAATGGGCAAGGGGTTTATTCCCATCCGCAAAAAAGGCAAATTACCTGCGGATGTTATCTCCGAAGAATATGACCTAGAATACGGTTCAGCCGTCATCGAAATTCATAAAGATGCCATAGAAGCAGGCCAGAAAATCCTATTGCTAGATGATCTATTGGCGACAGGTGGCACTGCCTTAGCAGGCGTTAAGTTAATTAGGCGCCTGGGTGGTATTGTTGAGCATGCTGGTTTTGTTGTAGATCTGCCAGAACTGGGCGGCGGCGATAAATTAAAAGAAGCAGGTGTTGAATCTCGCGCTATATGTGCATTTGAGGGCGAATAAGAAAAATGAAGTCACTCATCGCTTTAATTTGAGATGCGTACAAAAACATCAAACCCCATATATAATATCGGAAAATAAAAGAAAAACGCCAAGGTAAAAAGTATGCCGGTCAGTAATGGCATCAGATTTTTATCTTGGTCAAATTCTTGTTGCATTGCAGTCAAGTCTTCGGAATTTTGAGCCTGCATATATGCTTTTACTGCTTTTAATTCAATGGCCTGCCAACATATTGCGCAAAATGCATAAATTGCTAAGGTAATTTGTGAGGTGAATATTTGCTGGCTCGGTAAGTAATAATCAATGCAAACAAACCAACAAAATAGCACAAATAATGCAGCGCCTAGCATATAGTTAATCTTTGGCTTCAAAATATGAATGCCATATATTGCAGATATCGTGAGTAAAATACAATATATATAAATGATGAGTGGCATAACCGCTTACGCCTCGTCCTCAGGGCGCAAAGGTTGCCAAAGTTCGATTTTATTGCCTTCTGGGTCCATTATCCAAGCAAATTTACCATCTCGCGTGATTTCAGTGGGTTGTACCGGCAAAATCCCATGGCGTTTAATGCGGTCTAAAAGCATATTTAAATCATCAACCATATAATTAATCATAAAACCAGATTCGGTCGGTGAAAAATAATTGGTGTTTTCTTCAAATGGTGCCCATAAAGTGATGTCATATTGAGCAAAATCTTTGTTGGCAGATCGGTTGAACAAAGCCACGCCATTGTCGCTAACGGGCACACCCAATATGGTTTTATACCAATGAGCGAGGTCAGCAGGGCGTTTTGATTTAAAAAACACGCCACCAAAACCAATCACATGGCCTTTGCGCTCATCATTGGGGTGGTTATTTTGACTATCATCCATATTCAACTATTACTCAAACTAGGTGCCACAGGCAATTTCAGCCAAAGGTTAATTTAAGTTATACTGTTTTGGACGCTTAATCAATAGCTAGCCAAATAATGCGGCAATTAGCCAATATGTTCAGCAAGTTGCATGTTATGGCGCTCCACCCAACCCATAATTAAAAAGGCATCAATCAACCACCATAGACCCAGAAAACCGAGGCCAACAAAACCAATTACAACAAGGGTTAAACCCCAAGAAACAACATGTAGTAAAGCCATTAAAACGCCAGAGAATGTGCGGTCCATATACAATCTATGTACGCCAAAACTTCCTAAAAAGAACCACAAAATATAAGCTAGCATGACATCTTTTTTGCCAGCGTCATATGCCATCATTTTATGCGCTACATGTGGGTCGTTCATTTTTTTTCCTTTAAATTATGTATGTTAAATATATAGGTGGCCCTAAATTTTTTTAAAGTGCTTTTAGAGTTTTCCACCGTACAAAATTAATCTGTAACTGCGTCACTAATGTACATTTAGACACTTAACGATCTGTTTTATAAAGGATAAATAGGAAATATTGGATTTGCAGACAAATTTGATTTGTGTCATTTTAATTTTGAAATTAATGTCAAATCGGAACTTGGAGTTCAATATGTTACGCAAACTTTTAACACTTACCACTGCCATTCTTATTACATCTGCAGTTGGTGTCAGCTCTGTGTGGGCTGCCACGCATGAAGTATTGATGTACAACAAAAACCCTGACAATAAAAAAGAACGTATGGTTTTTTATCCAGCAGTTTTAAAAATTGAGCTTGGCGATACAGTGAGATTTATTTCTAAAAGTAAGGGTCACAACAGCCAATCCGACAAAAAAGCCATCCCAGAAGGTGCCGAGAACTGGAAAAGTAAAATCGGCAAGGATTTTGAAGTGACATATACAGTCGATGGTACATACGGTTATTATTGCACACCACATCGTGGCATGGGCATGGTAGGCCTTATTTTGGTGGGTGATTACAAAACAAATTATGATGATGTAAAAGCCTCTAAACAAAAAGGCAAAGCCAAAAAAGTGTATAAAAAGCTTTATGAACAAGTGGACGCTATGGAATAAGCAAACCAAAATAATCCCTTTGAGAAGCCCGCAAATTCAAAAATTTGCGGGCTTTTTTATTGCCCATTTTTGAAAATATAATATATTAGCCTCAATTGAGTTTTAAAAAGAGAGTTCAAATGTCAGAAATTGGTTTTGCCTTCCCCAACATAGATCCAACCGCCATAAGCCTAGGCCCGTTATCAATTAAATGGTACGGCCTTGCTTACTTAGTTTCCTTATTGGTAGGCATGCTCTATATCAAAAAACTAGTCAATACACCCAAATTATGGGCAGCGAAATCTGGTTTAGATAATGATTTAGTTGATGATTTGGCATTCTACACATTTATTGGTGTGTTTTTTGGTGGGCGTCTTGGTTATATTTTATTCTATAATCTCGATAAATATATCGCCAACCCGATTGAAGTATTTTATGTGATGGATGGCGGCATGTCTATTCATGGTGGTATTTTATTTTCGGCAATTATCATCCTAATTTTTGCACGTATCAAAAAACTATATTATCGCCATTTGTTCGATGTCTTAATGGCTGCACTACCAATAGGTTTGTTTTTGGGGCGGATTACTAATTTCATTAATGGCGAGCTATATGGCCATGTTACCAATGTGGCATGGGCGGTACGTTTTCCAGATGGCGGTGCCAACCCACCACGCCACCCAAGTCAGTTATATGAAGCATTGTTAGAAGGGCTGCTTACTTTTATTATTTTAAGCGTGCTTATATGGAAGTTTAAAGCTCTTAAACGTCCAGGCTTAATTGCAGGTATATTTGGCATTTTATATGGCTCAAGCCGTATATTCGTCGAGTTTTTCCGCATACCTGATGCCCAAATTGGTTATTATTTAGGCTTTGTCACTCAGGGTATGATTTTATCTATGCCAATGATTATATTGGGTATTTATTTTATTTTCACCTCAAAAAATGCCAAGTATAAGAAAGCTGTTTAAATGAAAGATATTTTAAAATCATATATCGCCCAAAAAAACGGCATGATGAGTATTTCGGAATTTATGCAAATTTGTTTATCCCATCCAACACATGGTTATTATATGCGTTCGGATGTTTTTGGCAAAGATGGCGATTTTACAACCGCGCCAGAAATAAGCCAAATGTTTGGCGAAATTATCGGCCTATGGTTGGTGGATTGCATTGTTAAAATGCCTAATGACCCCGAATTTAATGTGATTGAAATGGGGCCAGGCCGCGGCACTTTAATGGCCGATATCCTGCGTTCTATGGCTAAGTTTAAAACTAAATTCAAACTGCACATTCATATGGTGGAAATGAGCCCCAAATTGATTGAAATGCAGCGTGAAAAATTAGCCGAATTTGATGATGAAATTAGTTGGCATTCGAATTTGGATGAGCTTAAATTGTCTTTAAATTCAGCGCCTTGTTTATTTGTAGCCAATGAATTTTTTGACGCATTGCCGATTGATCAATATGAGTTTTTGGATAATGCTTGGTATCAGCGAATGGTGACTGAAAAAGACAGTGAAATTAGCCCGACAATTTCGATGAAACCTGTTGAGCCACAATTGCCAAAAATACTTGAGGGACGTGCAGCAGATGGTGCGATTTTTGAAAACAGCCCCGCCAGTCTTTATTATTTAGATAAGGTTATTGAAATTTTGCAACAACAGCGCGGCAATGCGCTTATTATAGATTATGGGCATGATGGTCATGGGTTTGGTGATACATTACAAGCGGTTAAACAACACAAATTTGCAAAAATATTTGATAATTTGGGTGAACAAGACATCACCGCGCATGTTAATTTTACCGCTTTAAAAGAACATGCAGAGCAAAATAACATTGTTGCTAGCCCTGTTGTGACTCAGGCTAATTTTTTGGGTGATTTGGCGATTGGCTTGCGCGCGCAAATGCTTATCCGCAAGAACCCCGATAAAGAATTGGAAATTGCACAAGCTTTACATCGGCTTATTGATGAAGAGCAAATGGGTAATTTATTTAAAGTATTATGCTTGCAAAATAGTGAGTTTACAGCCGCAGGATTTGGGCTAGAATAGAGTGAATACGGCCTAAAAAAGCCTCAAAAAACGGCGTTTTTGGGCCATAAAACACCAAAAAAGGGCGAAAAATGAGCAAAAATGACCCCAAAATAGACGAATATTTGTCAAATATTGGCAAATTACCTTGCTTTTTGGCATCAAATCTAGCCAACATTCCGCAGGTGAAACACGCATTTTTAACACGGCTTGGTGGCGCGTCTAAAGATGAATTCGCATCACTTAATTGCGCACATCCCGAAATGACCGAAGACAATCCAAAGTACATTGATGCCAATATGAATTTGGTTTGCCAAAGTTTGGGTTTGACGCGCCAACGATTATTTACCGTTAAGCAGGTGCATAAGGCCGATATATTTGTTGCGACAACCAGCGCCATTTCGCCTGAACCTATCGCCGATGCCATAATCACCCAGCAAAAAGGTTTGGCATTGGGCATTCGCACTGCTGATTGTGTGCCCATCTTACTTTCGACACTTAATGGCGATATGATTGCAGCCATTCATGCGGGTTGGCCAAGCACCTACGCGGGAATTATTCAGGCAACGGTGCAAAAAATGGTCGATTTGGGCGCGGATATAAACCAAATTGTCGCTTCCGTTGGGCCTGCGGTTGCAGGAGAATCTTATGAAGTTGGAAAAGAGATTATTTTGAAATTTGCGCGACAAAGCTTTGAATATTCGGCTTATTTCAGTAAATCTGAGCGGGAAGGCCATTATATGTTTAATTTGCCAGGTTTGGCAGCCAAAATATTGGCGCATGCAGGCGTTTTAGATGTGAAAAATATTGGCATAGATACATATGCTAACGAAAATTTGCTTTACTCGCATCGCCGCGCGACTCATAAAGGGCAAGTTAAAGAGGGCCGGCAATTATCCGTGATTGTGATTTCGGACTAGTTTTGGAGAGAATATGAGTATCAATGCAATAATATTGAAGCAAAAAAAGATATTGAAACAAAAAAGCACCAAGCTTACTGGCGTTAAATTATTATCAATGACAAGTATGGCTGCACTTTTAACCGGGTGTTTGGGTGATCTTGGTGGCGACCCAGAAACCAAAAGATATTATGGCACAGACGGTGATGATGACATGACTGATGAGGGTGGGTTTATACCTATATTTATGTCTAGTACTGGCAAAGACACTATGCATTCGTCCATATACGGTGCGACTGTCGATTATTCGGCTTCCAATGCAGGGGTGACTGTTTATTTGGACGGTCAGCCTAATAAAGGTGGCCATGCCGAAGGTGATATGGTCACTGGTGTTCAGAACATTGTCGGGTCTAATTTTGATGATGTATTGAATAGTGGGGCAGAAGAAAGCCGTATTGATGGCAAAGATGGTAATGACATATTAAACGGTGCAGCAGGAAGTGACAGGCTTGAAGGCGGCGCGGGCAATGATAAATTGTATGGCAATGGTGGTAACGATTCGCTTTATGGCGGGCAAGGTGGCGACCTGTTGGATGGTGGCGATGGAATTGATGCTGTAAGTTATTATAAATCTGGTACTTCGGTATTGGTGAATTTAGATACGGGCGCAGCTGCAGGCGGCGATGCCCAAGGTGATAGTTATGTATCGATTGAAAATATCGTTGGCTCTGACCATGATGATCATTTAACGGGGAGTGCTGCTGACAATTACATCACTGTCTATAACGGCAATAATAAAATTTTTGGTTTGGGCGGTAATGACCAATTACTAGGTGGTAATGGTAATGACGAAATACATGGCGGTGCAGGCAATGACATTATTAAAGGCGGGCATGGTAATAATAAATTATTTGGCGATGCAGGTGATGACGAGCTGAACATTAAAACCGCCGCTACTGCTGAAGTGAATGAAATTTCTGGCGGCACAGGCGTGGATATATTTAGCGTTACAAATGCCTATAAAAGGGGATTTTTTGAATCAACAGCCAAATCGGATTTTGATATTAAAATCACCATTCAAAAAGGTGATAATGCCATTGATTTTGAGATTGATGACAGTGTTTATAAGCTGAATTCGATTGAAACTATTGAATATCGTGATGCAGGACTGGATTATATTTTAGACGTGAAAAAGCTCTGGGCGAATATTGCCGTTGAAGAGCAAAATAAATTTTCCGATGAAACCGACTTTTTATCGTGGTTAGGCACCGATGCGGGGTATAATTATGAAGGGTTATAAATATGATAGCTGTAAGGGATGTCAGAAAAAATAATAGCTTAAAATTACTATCTATGACGAGTTTAACGGCTTTGCTGACAGCATGTGTTAGCTCGTCTCATGAAACCCATACTGGCACCACTGGTGATGACGTTATGCGCGGCAGTGCAGATAAATATGATACTTTTTTATCGAGCTTAGGGGCTGATAATATTGATGGCATAAAGGGTGACTTATACGCCTATGGCCGAAATTTAATTGATTATAGCCAGTCTAATTTGGCAGTTAAAGTGGTGCTTGATGGTGTAACCGTTGGTATGGGTGGCCATGCTCAAGGCGATGTTTTGATTAACATTGCGGATGCCATTGGCTCGGCTTTTAATGATGAAATTACCGGCAATGAATTGCCCAATGAATTGAGCGGTGGCGCAGGAGCTGATAAGCTTTATGGCCTTGGGGGAAATGACGTTTTAAGTGGCGGCTTGGGTGCTGATATTTTGGATGGTGGCTTAGGGACTGACAAAGTAGAATATATTACTTCTCTAAGTGGCGTAACTATTGATTTAGCGCTTGGAACTGCCACAGGTGGCGAGGCTGAAGGTGATGTATTTATTTCGATTGAAAATATCACTGGTTCGGGTTTTGCGGATATTTTGACTGGTGACACTGGTGAGAATACACTTTTTGGCGGCGCGGGGGCAGATGTAATTAATGGCGGCGCTGGAAATGATTATTTGGTTGGTGAAGACGGTAATGACCAGATAGACGGTGAGGCGGGGGATGATTATATTGATGGTGGCATGGGAAATGACACATTGATTGGTGGCACTGGTAACGACAGACTCATTGGTGAAGATGGTAATGACACGCTAAGTGGTGGTGCTGATGATGATTATCTTAACGGCGGTGCTGGAGTTGATATTCTGCAGGGCGGTGGCGGGATTGATGAAATCTCCTATATAGGCTCATCATCGGGGGTGATTGTTAATCTTTTGACCCAGATTGTATCGGGCGGGGAAGCTGACGGAGATGTAATTTCGTCGATTGAAAATGCCACTGGGACGCGATTTGATGACGTGCTTGTGGGCGCTGCCGACGACAACATATTGGACGGCTATACAGGTGGATTTGACAAAATTGATGGTGGTGCAGGGAATGATACCGCGAAACTGGGCGTAGACTATTTTCATATAGTGAAGCCATCTCCGTTGGAGTTGACCATTTTAAAAGTTGATGGGAAAATTGCTTTTGATTTTTACAATCATACGGGTGAGTTGCAATCTATTGAAACGATTAAATATGCGGATGATGCAGGATCTTATGAATTGGATGTCAGTACCTCATGGGCAATTTTGGCGAGTGAAGAACAAGCCAAATTTACCGATGAAGCTGATTTTTTAATTTGGTTAGGCGCAGATGCGGGTTATAATTACGAAGGACTGTAAACTCAAATATTGAGTTTGGTTACTTAGAAGTTGTCGCCATCGAGCAGACCACCAATGCCACCTAGAATTGAACCTTCGCCTTTTGAGCCACCACGTTGTGGTGCGTTGGCAAACATACGACCTGCAAGACGTGAGAATGGTAGACTTTGAATCCAAACTTTACCAGGCCCTTGAAGCCTTGCAAAAAACACACCCTCGCCACCAAAAATCATAGATTTAATGTTACCTGCACGTTCGACATCCATATCGACCGTTGGCTCCATTGCCGCAAGACAGCCTGTATCGACATGTAAAATTTCACCTGGTGCAAGCTCGTGCTCGACCAATGTGCCGCCTGCGTGAATGAACGCCCAACCATCGCCTTCGAGGCTTTGCATGATGAAGCCTTCGCCACCAAATAGCCCTGTCATGATTTTTTGTTGGAAATGAATGCCAATGGACACGCCTTTTGCTGCACATAAAAACGCATCTTTTTGACAGATGATTTTGCCACCAATTTGATCGAGTTTAATGGGAATGATATGCCCTGCATATGGTGCTGCAAAGGAAACTTTGGCTTTGCCTGTACCTTGATGGGTGAAAACTGTAGTGAATAAACTTTCGCCCGTGATAAGACGTTTACCTGCGCCTAATAATTTATCAAATAAACCGCCAGATTGTTCGGCTTGTGAACCGTCACCAAATACGGTGTCCATTGTGATGTGGCTGTTTTTCATCATCATAGCGCCAGCTTCGGCAATGGCGCTTTCGCCCGGGTCGAGTTCAATCTCGACGAATTGCATTTCTTGGCCTTTAATTTCAAAATCAATGTCATCATCTTGGCCAGCTTGGGCGCTGTGACGTGCAATTTTAATTTCTGGAATGCTAAAGTTAGCCATATTTTCCCTCGGTTATTTGTTGATATATTTTAGATAGTGTATAATTTGAAAAGTTCAATATGTGGATTCTAATCGAAAGAGATTTTATGTCAAAGCAAATGATATTACGCCATAGCGGGCCTTCGCCTTTTTGTAGGAAAGTTGATATTGTAGCAAAACATCATGGTTTGGACGGGCAGATTGCCGCACAAGATGTTGACATGAATGATGAGAGCGAAACATTGCGCCTGCAAAACCCTTTGGGTAAAATTCCTGCATTGATATTGGATAATGGCCAAAATATTTATGACAGCCAAGTGATTGTTGAATATTTGGAAAGCATTGGTGACAGCGCACCTGTGATGCCACATGGAGCAGGGCGTATTGAAAAACTAACCCAATATGCCTTGGCGAACGGCATAACAGAAGCTTGCCTTTTGGTGGTTTACGAAAAACGCATGCGGCCTGAGGAAAAATATTTTCAGGGAATAGTTGATTACCAACTAGGTAAAGTTGCCCGTGGGATTGACCGCGTTGCAAGTGATTTGCCAAGTTTAGAGACATTGGACATTGCCAACATCACCACTGCGGTGATGCTTGAATATATGGATTTGCGGATAAACGCCGATTTGAAAAATGGCACTGAATTAGGTGGAAATATGGGGCAATGGCGCGAGACAAACCCTGAGTTGATTGAATGGCTTAATGGTTTTTACAAACTTTGCCCTTATTTTGCTGAAACGCGGCCATACTGATTTATTAGTGATTGATGCAGAATTAATAGATTTAATTTGTTTGAGTGTCGGTGAGTTGATCAATGGTTTGAACCAATTGGTCTAGAGCTTCTTTGCCAATAATGTCTATATAGTCTTTTTCGATTTCGAGTTTAATTTTATCGATATCTTTTAGAGCCTGCAGGCCTTTGTCTGTATAGCTGACAATACGGGCGCGTTTGTCGGTATCGCTGACCGTTCGGTTGAGAATATTTGCGCTTACCAAATCATCTATTTGTTGATTAACGGCTTGCTTGGTGAGACCTGTGCGTGCGGTAAGCGCTTTTTGGCTTATGCCCTTGCGCGGCAAATGACCCATAAGGTTTGATGCCGAAAGAGTGAACCACTTATGCCCGAGTGCGTTGGTTTTCTGAACAAATTGCTTATTCCAAAGTCTTGAGATTTTTGAAATTGTCCACCCAATATGGGATGGATATTGAGGTATTTCTTGTGAATTTTTAATTTTATGGTCAATCATCTTGACTATTATCTCAGCTTTTGTATATTAGTCAAGTTACTAGACTAAATTAATTTAATTCTTAGAAAGAAATTAAAGCAATGACTGAAGATAGACAATTGTTAAATGAAATATTATGCGGGCATACACATTCGATTTGGCGCGAAGGAAACGGCCAAGCTGAAGGTGGAATGGCTTATTTGTTTTTTAAAGATGAAAAAACAGCCTTTTTGAAACGCGGCACTGAAGGTGTATTGCGCGGTAGTTGGCAGCCATCTGCCCAGGGTTTTGATGTGAAATGGGAAAATGGACCTAGCCGAGAATGGATATTGGATAAAAATGACCTAGCCTTAAGTTTTTCATTGGACGGTGCAGGTTTAATTGGAGTTTCCGAAAATTGGGAAATGGCAGATAGCCAAAATTTAGAAGCTGAATTCAATAAGGGAGGCGAATGATGGAGTTTCCAGTTTTGGCGGCTTTGACTGCTTTTTCGATTTCAATAATATTTGTAATTTTGAGCATACGAGTGACAATGGTGCGGCAAAAAAAGAATGTTGATTTTGGCATTGGAGATGATTTGACTTTGGAGCGGGTGGTGAGAGCGCACGGAAATTTGGTGGAATCGGCTCCGATATTTTTAATCTTACTGATATTATTAGAAATGCGCGTTGGAGAAAGTTTGGTGGTTATGACACTGGGCATTGCCTATGTAATTGGTAGGTTAATTGCGATGTTTGCAAGCTTTGCGCCTCAACAAATTTTGCCTGCGCGGATTGTAACCATGTTGGTATCTAATTTAAGTATATTGGTGACAGGTATTATGCTTATTCGTGAAATTCTATAACATGAAAACACCAAGTCATGCGCTTTTGGGGTTGTTGACAGCTAAGGCTTTTGGGCTGACTAGGACGCATGCTTTTGCCTGTGTCCTAGGTGCGTGTTTGGCGGATTTGCCGCTATTAACGGCTTATGTATATTTTTTACTGAGCTGCTTTTGGGAAACAG
The DNA here is from genome assembly GCA_051531935.1 of Hyphomicrobiales bacterium. Taxonomy (GTDB): domain Bacteria; phylum Pseudomonadota; class Alphaproteobacteria; order Rhizobiales; family OSC116; genus OCS116. Next base: position 128,102 of record JAOPTR010000001.1, on the reverse strand, counting down.
GCCATTACGATGCTAGCTATATTGAGGCTTTAATGGATGGTGTTTATTTTCAGCAAAGTTGGTTGTTGATGGCGCATAGTGTTTTTCACTCTCCAGTATCTATTGCGTATTTGGCATTGGTTTGTTTGATTTTTTGCCCAAGAGATGCCGCAATGCGGAATTTGATATTGGCCTATCTGCTTGGTAGTTTTACTCATTCGTTATTGGATATAATATCTCATGTTGGAGACGGCCCCTTATTATTATGGCCGTTAAATGATGATTTACGGGTGATTGGGCTGTTTAGCCATTATTTAATGGGTGCGCCTTTATATGTAGAAATGGCTGCTTTGTTGTTTTTTGTTTGGGCATATGTTCGCAGGAGAGTGGACAGTGTTTAAATTGATTTGGACTGTTGTGCATTTTGAAATATAGTGATGGCAACTATGAGGATAAATGAATGACACAAACCAATAGTAAGATTTTTGATGACATTGCCAAGCTAACTACAAATGTGGTGAGTGCTGCCGGTGGTGTTTTGGATGAAGCCAAAGAAGCGGCTAAAAACCAAGGCGAAAAAATTATCAACGAAATGGAATTGGTGAAACGTGAAGATTTTGACGTTTTAAAAGAAATGGTTGTAAAGCTAACTTTAGACAACGAAAAACTTGTTGCGCGCATTGAAGCTTTAGAAGCTAAAAAATAGACTGGGAAGTTGGGGGTAAGTGATTCAATAGTTGAAGACTCTTGGATTGGCTGCTAAGAAAAGCCAAGTGTAAAAACTTCCGCCGCTGAAACCCCAATATCTGGTCTAGATGGTGCTCTTAAACCTCTTTTTCCAGAGCTTAAAGAGAGTCTGTCGCCATGAAACTGGTCGCTGGTAATTCAAATTCTTCCCTTGCTAAACAAATTTCTGAATATGTAAATGTTCCTCTTATTGACTGTGAAGTGAAACGCTTTGCAGATGAAGAAATTTATGTAGAAATTAAAGAGAATGTACGTGGTGATGATGTTTATATCATCCAATCGACATCTTACCCTACAAATGATCATTTAATGGAATTGCTGATTATTACGGACGCTTTGCGCCGTGCATCGGCAAGACGCATTACCGCTGTGATGCCATATTTTGGCTATGCCCGCCAAGACAGAAAGCCTGCACCGCGTGCGCCAATTTCGGCCAAACTTGTGGCTAACCTGATTACCCGCGCTGGCGTTGACCGCGTATTGACTATGGATTTGCATGCTGGCCAAATACAAGGCTTTTTTGACATTCCTACCGATAATTTGCAAGCCGCACCTGTTATGGTTCGTGACATTAAAGAGCAGTTTAATGGCGAGAAAATAATGGTTGTATCGCCTGATATTGGTGGTGTGGTACGCGCACGCTCATTGGCTAAACGCATTAATGCGCCTTTGGCAATTGTAGATAAACGCCGCGAAAAGGCTGGTGTATCTGAAGTGATGAATATCATTGGTGATGTAGCAGGTTATGACTGCATTATGGTTGATGACATTGTGGATAGTGGTGGCACATTGTGCAATGCTGCTGATGCGATGTTGGCCGCTGGTGCTAATAGTGTAAGCGCTTATATTAGCCATGGTGTTTTATCTGGTGGTGCGGTGTCGCGTATTGTGAACAGTAATTTACGCAATTTGGTAATTACAGATTCCATTGAAGCCAATGAAGCGGTGCAAACTGCCGCAAACATTCGGACGATTACGATTGCTGAATTGTTTGGCGAAGCGATTTTACGCACCAGCAAAGAAGAGTCAGTATCTGATCTTTTTATCGTGTGATTAATTCAAGCTAAGGCTTGCATTTACTGGATTTAGTGGTATAAACCGCTATTGATTTTGGGTATACGGATCTTCCACCCCTGGAGGGATTAATCTCCTGAAATCAAAAGCTATGCCCGTTTGGGGCTTTTTATGGAGAATTAAAATGGCTGATATGATTACTATTGAAGCAAAATTACGCGAAAGAGTTGGCAAGGGGGCTGCTCGTAAAGAACGCCGTGAAGGTAATGTACCTGCGGTTATTTACGGTGATGGTCAAGACCCTGTTTCCATTTCGCTTGATTATAACCTAATGTTTAAATTGATCTTTAAAGGTGGTTTTAAACAAACACTTTTTGAAATTGATGTAGATGGTACAAAAACTCGTGTTATTTGTCGTGCGGTTCAACTAGACCCAGTAAGAGACACACCTGTACATGTTGACTTTTTCCGTCTAGGAAAAGGCGCTACGCTTGATCTTGAAATTCCGATTAAATTGTTGAACGAAGAAGAATGCCCAGGCCTAAACGCTGGTGGTGCATTGAACATTGTTCGCCATACAATTATGGTTACAGTTCGTGCGAACGCTATTCCTGCTGAAATTGAAATTGATCTGATTAACCTTGAAGTTGGTGAATCTTTGCATATTTCTCAAATCACATTGCCTGAAGGTTCTAAATCGACCATTACGGATCGTGATTTCACAATCGTTTCTGTTGCTGCTCCTGGTGGCGCAAGTGATGAAGATGAAGATGAAGCAGAAGCAAGTGCTGATGACAGTGCTGAAACTCCAGACGCTGCTGCATCTGAAGATTAAGACATAGATGACACGCATAAACGGAGCTAGCTCATGCGACTGATAGTTGGTTTGGGAAATCCTGGTTCTGAATATGCGTTTAATCGCCACAATGTTGGTTTTATGGCGGTGGACGAGATTGTCCGCCGCCATAACTTTGCCCCCTATAAGCAAAAATTTAATGCGCTTATTTCGGACGGGCGGCTTGGCACTGAAAAAGTGTTGATTATGAAGCCACAGACATTTATGAATTTATCGGGCCAAGCGGTTGGGGAAGCCATGCGCTTTTATAAGCTTGAAGCTGATGAAGTGATTGTTTTATACGATGAAATTGATTTAGCACCTGCAAAATTTAGAATTAAATTTGGTGGTGGTGTTGCTGGACATAACGGCCTTAAAAGCATGAGCCAGCATATTGGCAATGACTACCACCGTGTACGTATTGGTGTGGGGCGGCCTGCACAAAAAAGCCAAGTGGCGAATTATGTACTTGGAAACTTTAGCAAAGCAGACCAAGATTGGCTTGTGCCATTGCTTGATTCTATTGCTGATGCAGCGCCAAAATTGGCGCTAGAAAAATTAAATGAATTTAAGGTGGCTGTGGAGCAAAAACTTGCAAAACAGGCGCCATTGGAAAAAGAAGAAAAGCCAAAGCCAGTTGAAAAAAAACCAACTGAGAAGCGGGCGGCAAAGACTGTGAAATTGGGAAACCCATTTGCAGCGTTGAAAAATTTAAAAGATAAGCTAGGAGATTAAAATGGGTTTTAAATGTGGTATTGTGGGCTTGCCCAATGTTGGTAAATCGACTTTGTTTAACGCGCTAACTCAGACAGCGGCAGCGCAAGCGGCTAACTTTCCGTTTTGCACAATTGAGCCGAATGTAGGCGATGTGGCTGTGCCAGATAAGCGCATTGCAGCAGTTGCCAAAATTGAAGGTAGTAAAGAACTTATTCCATCACGTTTGACATTTGTTGACATTGCAGGTTTGGTAAAAGGCGCATCGAAAGGCGAGGGCTTGGGTAACCAATTTTTGGCCACCATTCGTGAAGTGGATGCGATTGCTTATGTTTTGCGTTGTTTTGAAAATGATGACATTACCCATGTTGAAGGCCGTATTGACCCATTAGCAGACGCCGAAATTGTTGAAACTGAATTGATGATTGCCGATTTGGAAAGCCTGGAAAAACGTATTCCAGCCATCCGCAAGAAAGCTGCTCAGAAAGACAAGGAATCTGTTGAGATTTTGGAAGTGATGGAAGCTGCTCTGATCCCACTTAATGAGGGTAAGGCTGCGCGCCATGCTGACATTGATGAGGATTTGGAAGCTGTGTTTAAAGGTTTGAACTTATTGACTTCTAAGCCTGTTTTGTATGTTTGTAATGTAGATGAAGACAGTTTAGCAACGGGAAATGCATTTTCTGAACTTGTTGAGAAAAAGGCTACGGAAGAAGGCGCAGCTACCGTGATTATTTCGGCTGAAATAGAAGCGGAAATTAGTATGTTGGATGCTGATGAGGCTACTGAATTTATGGATGATTTAGGCATTGTAGAGCCTGGTCTTGACCGCATGATTCGTGTTGGTTATGAGCTGCTTGGATTGGAAACTTACTTTACAGTTGGACCCAAAGAAGCGCGTGCATGGACGATTCGCAAGGGAACCAAAGCGCCTAAGGCGGCTGCGGTTATTCATACTGATTTTGAAAAAGGATTTATCAGAGCTGAATGTATGGCTTATGATGATTTTATCAAATTTAATGGTGAGCAAGGCTGTAAAGAGGCTGGTAAACACCGTGTTGAGGGTAAAGAGTATGTCGTGAAAGATGGCGATATATTGCACTTTAGATTTAACGTTTAGTTTAACCTTGCTTTGATTGGTTGTTTGCATTTTAATATGCGAATGACCTCTAAGCAGAATAAAACTCAAGAAACTGATGCTGATGTATTGGCATTTATAGCGCAAATCGAAAAAGATCAGAAGCGTGAAGATGCGTTTGCAATCATGAACATGATGCAGGACATTACAGGCTATAGCCCCAAAATGTGGGGCAAATCTATTGTTGGTTTTGGCACTTACCATTATAAGTATGAAAGCGGCCGCGAGGGCGATAGTATGAAAATTGGTTTCTCGCCACGCAAGGCTAATATTGTTCTTTATATCATGGGTGGGTTTGAGATATATAAAGACAAGTTGAAAAATTTTGGAAAATTTAAAACGGGAAAATCCTGCCTCTATATCAATAAATTAGCTGATGTGGATGAACAGATTTTACGAAGGCTGATTAAAGCCGACATTGACGATATGAACGCCAAATATGGCCAGTCCAAGCAATAGAACAAACTAAGAACATTTAATTGACATCTGAAAATTATTAAGCTACCTTAGTATAACAACTAGGGAAATGTTTATGCTTGAGAATTTTGAAATAGGTGATGTTGTGACATCTGATAAAGGCACTATGCCATTGAAGCAGCGTATGCATATTATGCTGCTTGGTGTTGATGATGTGCAAAAATCGGCAACATTTTATGAGGCTCTTGGGTGGCGACGTTCTGCTGCTGGTACCGAAGAATTTATAAAATTTGATTTGGGCGGTTATGCATTATCGCTTATCTCGCGAGTTGATTTGGCGAAAGACTCATTGTCGAGTGTTGATGAGGTTTCCGGGTTTTCTGGTGTTGCAATTATTTACATTGCCGAGCAAGCTGAGGATGTACCGCGTATTTTAGCTAAAGCGGTTGAGGCGGGTGGCACACTCGTGAAACCTGCAACCAAGACAGAATGGGGTGTTGCAGGTTACTTTAAAGACCCCGATGGGCATTTATTTGAAGTGGATTTTGAGTATGCGTGGTCGGTTGATGGCGATAATAGATTGATTACGCCATGAACTAGCGTTTAATTAGGTCATCCATCCAGCGGAATAATTTGATTATTGGGAATATCCAAACAAAACCTGCAATTGCGAAATATGTGATTTCCAAACCGACGCCATTGCCTAATACCCATACTTCACCGATGGCCGCAATGATGAAGCAATAAATGGTTAAATATATAATGACCGCAACAATGCCGATGAGTTTGCGGCTGCGCTCTGGTATTTTGGTCGCCATGTTTTCTCCTAATTAGTAGTTGGATTAAGCTGCTTGGCGCATAAAGTCAATATTGACTTGTATTTTGCCTGTAGATTTTTTATGACAGAGTGGGTTTTGAATATTGGAAATAAAATGCAGAAACACATTCTAGCGCAGCAAATTTGGTTATGGACCATTTGTTTTTTTATCGGCCTTATGGTTGTGGTTGGTGGCGCAACGCGTTTGACCAATAGCGGACTATCAATTACCGAATGGAAGCCGATACTGGGTGCTATTCCGCCGCTTAATGCTGCTGACTGGGCGCTAGCATTTGAAAAATATAAGAAGATACCCGAATATTTATTTGAACATGCTGATATGACAGTGGAGACTTTTAAATCTATATTCTGGTGGGAGTGGTCGCATCGGTTTTTAGGCCGATTTGTGGGTATTTTATGGTTTGTGCCATTTGCTTATTTTTTGATACGTAAGCAGATTGTTGCGGGATATGTTGGTAAATACCTTATCCTCGGTGTGCTTGGTGGCGCGCAGGGTGTTCTGGGTTGGTATATGGTTATGTCTGGCCTTGTTGAACGTGTTGATGTGAGCCAGTACAGACTTGCTGCGCATTTGGGGTTGGCGATTTTTCTTTTGGCATTGAGTTTTTGGTATTCCCTTGAACTGGGTAGTTTGCGTGGTTGGAATGCTGATGAACCTGCAATGCCAAAGCGTAAACGCGGTGTATTTGTTTGGTTTGTATTGGTAGTGATATTTATTCAGATTTTATTGGGTGCGTTGGTTGCGGGAACGGATGCGGGGCTTGCTTATAATACTTGGCCATTGATGGGCGATTTATTTATTCCTGATGGATTATATGATTTACTGCCAGCTTGGTTGAGCGCATTTGAAGATGTGACGACAATTCAGTTTAACCATCGTATGTTGGCTTATTGTATTTTGATCTTAGTTGCCATACAGGCGGTAGTTGTTTTTAAAAGCCAGAATAGCACTAAGCAATTGAGACGTTCGCTTATATGGGTGAAGGCAGCATTATTAGTGCAAGTTGTGCTTGGTATTTTGACTTTACTCACATTTGTACATTTGCATACTGCTCTCACTCACCAGATTGGTGCGGTGATATTGTTAATGGCTATGATAAGCCACACATATAAAATGGCGTATGAATATAAATAGAGCATCGCCTTATGATGGACGTAATTAGACTATAGACATGCAGTGAATTAAAGATTTAAGATCGTATTTATGATGACCAAATTTAAACTTTTCATTTTAGCATGTATGCTTGGATTCTCGACAATGGCACAAGCTGAAATTGTGCGAATTGAATTTACGATTGTAAAAATGCAGAGCTTAACCGACCAGTATAAAGTGCGCAAAATACTATCGACATTGGATGGCATTCAAAAAGTGATTCTTAATGATGGTGATGACGATGTTGTTTTAACATTCGATAATGAAAGCAGTAGTTTGTTTGATATTAAAACGGCACTGGCGGCGCAAGGTTACCCTGCAACGGACATTGTAAATCAATAAAATTAACCAAAATCCTTAAAACACCAACAATTTACAAATTATTTAAGTTTTGTACCTTGTAGTTGTGATTAGAATCTTTATATCTTGCTTACAGAATATAAGGATGTGAGCTTTAGATATGCTTGAATATTTTCAATTAATTGGCGGTTTGATACTTTTACTGGTTGCAGGTGATGCTCTGGTTTCTGGCGCGGCTAGCCTTGCGATTAAATTTAAAATTTCGCCATTGCTTATTGGTTTAACCATTATCGCATTTGGCACCAGTGCTCCTGAGCTTTTTGTATCGTTGGAAGCCGCGTTTAAAGGCACGCCTGGCATTGCCATTGGTAATGTTGTTGGCTCGAACATTGCCAATATATTATTAGTATTAGGCCTGCCTTCGATATTTTTTGCTATGAACGCGGACAATGTTGAGGTGCGCAAAAACATGAAAGTGGTGTTATTGGCATCGGCTGTTTTTGTGTCTTTAACGCTGACTGGCCTATTTGTTTGGTGGCATGGTGTTATTCTCTTCGCTGGTATTGTTTTGTTTTTGTATTTTGAAGCAAGAAAATCTAAAACCAATCGGAAAAATGGTGAGTATGATTATTCTGAAATTGAAGACGAACTTGACGCTGCGCCAAAACGCGGTTGGAAAATTGCAGCTTTTTTGATATTTGGTATTATCGGCTTGCCACTTGGAGCCCATTTCTTGGTGGTAGGAGCGACAACAATTGCTAGAGATTTTGGCATTAGTGAAGCGACTATTGGTCTGACTGTAGTGGCTTTGGGAACAAGTTTACCAGAGCTTGCTGCTGTATTCTCCAGTGTTAGACGTCAAGAATCGGATTTAGCGATTGGTAATATTTTGGGCAGTAATCTGTTTAATATGTTGGCGGTTATGGGTTTGACGGCAATTGTTCACCCAGTTGCAGTGCCCGCATCTATTGTCAATTTTGACATTTGGATTATGCTGGCCGTAACGATAATGCTTTATTTGGTGATATCGCGTTTGAAGAAAATTAGCGCTGTAGTGGGTGGTGGATTTGTGGCACTTTACTTGCTCTACATCTTCACTGCGCTGTCATAAATTTTTATCTTTTATCTGAATTCAACGATAAGATTGGCTGTACATTTTTGGTGTATGGCTTCATAATCTTGACTTCTAATTGATAATTTCATCTGATTCTGGCGATGAATTGAGGGCATAAATATGAGCTTAAATTTTGCAAATTCTGAAAAGGGTTTACGCCATGTATTTATTCATGGCATGAAGCTTAAAGCCTCTATTGGTATTTTTGACCATGAAAAAGCCCGTAAGCAGATGGTGATTATCAGCGCTGATTTGGCTGTTGACCAAGGCCAACCTTACGAAGATGATATTGAGAAAGTGGTCAATTATAAAATTATTGTCGAAGATATAGAAGCATATGTTGAAAGTGGTCATGTGCTTTTGGTGGAAACAATGGCGGAGCGGATTGCTGACATTTGTTTGCTCGATAAATTGGTAAAACGCGTTGTGGTGAAAATTGAAAAACCCGAAGCATTTATACATGTTGGTGCTGTGGGCGTAAGCGTGGAGAAACGACAAGGCTGATGAGTGAAGTTGAAACTGGCGAGGCAATATCTGGCCCTGAACTGATAAAGCAATATGCGAAGACACTGCCCAGTAAGCCTGGTGTATACCGTATGTTTGCGAAGGATGGTCGGTTACTCTACGTTGGTAAAGCCAAAAGCTTGGTGAACCGCGTGACTTCATATTCGAGAATTGGATCGCAGTCTAACCGCATTGTGAACATGATTTTGCAGACTTATTCTATGGAGTTTGTAACCACACAATCAGAAACAGAAGCTCTGTTGCTTGAAGCGAACCTTATTAAGCGCCTGCAGCCTAAATACAATATTTTACTGCGTGACGATAAGAGCTTTCCATATATTTTAATAAAGCGTGACCATGAAGCCGCGCAGATTATCAAGCATCGCGGTGCGCGTAAACCCAAGGGTGATTATTTTGGGCCGTTTGCGGCCACTGGTGCTGTGAACCGCACTATTTCAATTTTGCAACGTGCATTTTTGCTGCGCACTTGTACCGATAGTTATTATAATGCCCGCACGCGGCCATGTTTATTGTTTCAGATTAAAAGATGTGCTGCGCCTTGTACCGGTGAGATTGCGATTGATGAATATGACGCGCTTGTTGACCAAGCAGCGGATTTTCTGAAAGGTAAATCGAACCATATTAAGCAAGAAATTCAAGCCAATATGAATAAAGCCTCTGAAGAGATGGAATATGAATTGGCGGCATTTTACCGTGACCGTATGTCGGCGCTGACCATGATACAGAGTGATGATAGTGTGAACCCTAGCACAATTGTAGAAGGCGATATTTTTGCGCTTTTCTCGCAAGGTGGGGAAGTGGCGATTCAGGTGTTTTTTATTCGGGCAGGGCAAAATTGGGGTAACAGATGTTATTACCCTAAAGTGGATAAAAGCCACGAAGACCCTGAAATATTATCTAGCTTTATTGCGCAATTTTATGACAATAAACCTTGCCCTAAGCAGTTAATTGTATCGCATGAAATGGTGGATGGGGCGCTTTTGGCTGATGCCTTGGCAAGCCGTATGGGGCATAAAATTGAAATTATCTGCCCGCAGCGTGGTGACAAAGCCAACATGATAAACCAAGCTTTGCGCAATGCCAAAGAAGCTTTGGGGCGCAAGATGGCCGATACATCTAGCCAGAAAAAACTACTTTCGCAGGTGGGTGAGAAATTTGGTATGACGGAAATGCCTGAGCGAATTGAGATTTATGACAATAGCCACATATCTGGCCAACATGCGATTGGTGCTATGGTATGTGCGGGTGTTGATGGGTTTTTGAAAAGCCAATACCGCAAATTTAATATAAAATCTGACATTGTGGCGGGTGATGATTATGGCATGATGCGTGAGGTTTTAACGCGTCGTTTTAAGCGCATGCTTGCTGAACAGGATGACCCGACGAAGCAGAATTTGATTCCGCAAAAACCAGATATTGTATTTGTGGATGGTGGTAAAGGGCAATTGTCGATTGCGGTTGATGTTTTTGCTGAACTGAATATCACTGACATTATACTGGTTGGTATTGCTAAAGGCCCTGAACGCAATGCGGGGCGCGAGACGTTTTACTTGCCTGACGGTAGTAATTTTATGCTGCCGCACAATGACCCTGTGCTTTATTACATGCAGCGAATGCGGGATGAAGCGCATAGATTTGCCATTGGTACACATAGAGCGAAACGCAGTAAAGCTTTGGTGAAAAGCCCGCTGGATGACATTCCTACTATTGGAGCTAGCCGTAAAAAGGCTTTGCTTTTGCATTTTGGTAGTGCGAAGGCGGTATCGGCTGCGAGTGCGAAAAACATTGCCTCTGTGAAGGGCATTAGTAAAAATTTGGCTCAGAAGATTTATGACCATTTTCATGAGAACTAGGGTGGGTGGCTTTTTTGAGAGAGGTGCTGTTGAAGCTCTGGAAGTTTGCTTTTTTACGTTCGGCTTTGCCTCTCTAGT
>JAOPTR010000001.1:0-117391 GCA_051531935.1 Hyphomicrobiales bacterium | reverse complement strand
CGGCCTCAGTCGGCAAGTTCGCCGAAGTGACGGCTCAACCATTTTCCCACGCCAATGCAATACGCCATGCTTTTGCATCCACACAACGTGCCAATCGGTGAGCGCGAAAGATGACGTTCGAAGCCGCGGCCTGCTAACGCGCGGTGGCTAGCGTAGTGAGCGCAAGCGATTGGAGCGCACGCAAGTGCTAACAGGGAGCGTGAGCGACCGTATAAATGCAAACTTCCAGTGTGTGGGCAGGAGCATAGCCCAGTATTTGCGGCACAAAGACAGTTTGCGCGCTTGTTGGCGCTCTGGAAGTCTCATCTTTTACGTTCGGCTTCGCCTCTCTAGTGGCACTGGCGTGCGTTCGCTCTGCTCTCTTGCTACGTCCTAACGGACGGCCTCAGTCGGCAAGTTCGCCGAAGAGATGGCTCAGCTCTTTTACCACGCCAACTCAAAGTTCAAATTCTTTCATCCACACAACGTGCCATTTGGTAAGCGCTTGCGATTGGAACGAGTTTGTAAATGCTAACTACCACAGTTTCGGTAGTAGCGCGAACTTTTGGTTGCGGTGAAAAGACTGTTCCCGTGCTTGTTTTGGTTTTGGATGTCTTGATTTAGCTAGCAAATTTCTTGATAGGCTATTACTGGGATTGTTGTGTTTTTGAAGCTTTTTAGGTTGTCGTAGATTTTGATGAACTGGTCATCTTTATTGAGTCGGTTGAAAATGGTTGTGACCAATTTATCTTTGGCAATGGACTGTTTTTTGCAGACTGCAAAAATGAGCTGGTTGGTGACTTTGAACAAACTTGGGTTGTTTGTGATTTTTTTGTCCCAATCGGCAAGATACTTAAAAGCTTTGTCGCGTTGTTTTTGTGGCAGGTTGAAATATTCGAAATGTAAAAACTCTAATTGGTGGTTTTTAAAAACAGGTGTGAAGGGGTGGAAATTCATGCGTTCGAAAACATAGCGTTTGGTTTCGAAATATCCGTTTTCTATGTTCTCGATTTTTACTTGATAGATGAAACTGTTTTCTGTCACCTGCACTTGATCGGGCAGGCGAACCGCGAAAGTGCCGCCAAATGGGGAGGTAAATTGAGTTAAATTTTGTGATGTTTCGGAGCAAGAATTCAGAAATAGAAATGCACTAAAAATAAGTATTAAATATTTCATATCTTCCTCCTTGTTTATCTGTAATTGAAGACTATATAAAAAATGTAAAATTTGTGTTTTAATTTGCGAGAAAAATATCGCGCTTATATATTTTCAGTGTATAAGGAATTACCCAAACAGAGTGAATGAGATTATGAACTTTAACATTCCCAATATACTAACCATGTTTAGAATTGTAGCTGTGGCTGCGATTATTATTTGTTTTTATTTTGAAGGCGATACAGCGCGTTGGATTGCGGTTGGCATTTATGTTGTCGCTGGCATTACCGACTTTTTGGATGGTTATATTGCGCGTAAGTGGAATATGCAATCCGACCTTGGGCGCATGCTTGACCCGATTGCAGATAAATTACTAATTTCGATTGTTTTGCTTATGCTAGCCGCTTACGGTTCTGTGGGCATGGCTAATTTTTCAATCATTCCTGCTGTGATAATTTTAAGCCGCGAAATTTTGCTTTCTGGCTTGCGGGAATATTTGGCACAGCTACACGTGAGTGTGCCAGTATCGACCTTGGCAAAGTGGAAAACCACTGTGCAAATGCTATCGCTTGGTTTTTTATTGGCTGGCGAAGCGGGTGACAAAGTGTTGCCATACAATACCGAAATTGGCCTAACCTTGCTATGGTTAGCTGCCGCATTAACTGTTTATACTGCTTACGATTATTTACGTATTGGCATACAACATGTGATTAACAGAGATTGATTGACTATGAATAATAACGATATTTTACGCAGCTTGCGTTACACATTTGACATTAGCGACAGCGGCATGACAGAGATTTTTGCCGAAGCTGACTTTGAAGCTAACCGTGCCGTGGTAAGTAATTTACTGAAAAAAGACGACGCGCCAGACTTTAAAAATTGTGACGATGAAATGTTGGCAACTTTTTTGAACGGCTTTATTAATAAGCGCCGTGGCAAACGTGAAGGTGCGCAGCCTGAAGCTGAAACACAAATGACCAATAATATTACATTCCGTAAGTTAAAGATTGCTTTGAACTTACAGAGTGACGATATTTTAGATATATTGGATATGGCTGACTTTAGGTTGAGCAGCCACGAACTGAGCGCATTTTTCCGTAAAGATGGCCATAAGCATTTTAGACAATGCAAAGACCAGATTTTGCGTAATTTTTTGCATGGTTTGCGTTTGAAGCACAGGCCTGATGCTGAGTAATTTATTATAACACTAGTAATATATGATTATGCTGCATGATATGTCATGCAGCATTTTTTTTGTGATTAGCCGTGTAACTTTACATAGGCTTCTATGAGTTGTTGGGTGAGGGCTGATGGTTTGTAGTTGTGCTCATCTATTTGGGCGACGGGCATGATTTCCATGGCTGTGCCGCAGAGGAAGCATTCTTCGAAATCGCCTAGTTCATCTGGTTGGATGGTGCGGACGTTGACTTTTATGCCTGCATCTTTAGCCAATTGAATGACGGTTTGGCGGGTGATGCCGTTTAAGAAGCAATATGGATCGGGCGTGTGTAGCTCGCCATCTTTAATGAAGAAGATGTTTGAACCTGTAGACTCGGCAACAGCGCCTTTATAATCTAACATGAGGGCATCATCAAAACCTTTGGCTTCGGCCGCATGTTTGGACAGTGTGCAAATCATATATAAACCCGCGGCTTTGGCGCGGAACGGAGCAGTATCTGGCGCGGGGCGCTGATAAGGCGCTGCCGTTAGGCGGATGCCTTTCATCTGGGTTTCGATGGAGAAATAGCTTGGCCAGTCCCAAACGGCAATGGCGACATTGATTTTGGTTTCTTGTGCGCTGATGCCCATTTGTTCGGAACCACGCCAAACAACAGGACGCATATAGGCGTCTTTAAGACATTGTTTGGTGAGAATGTCTTTACAGGCTTGATTGATTTCGGTTTGTGAAAATGGAATTTCCATATCTAGAATTTCGGCCGATTTGAACAAGCGCTCGGTATGTTCTTCGAGCTTGAATACTTCGCCATTATAGGCACGGTTGCCTTCGAACACGCTACTTGCATAATGCATGGCGTGGTTGATTACATGAACTTTTGCATCTGCCCATTTTACAAATTCGCCATTCATCCAGATATAACCAGGTAGGTTGTCATATGATGTATTTGTCATTTTAATATCCTTCAATTTAGCTTTTACCAACGAGCTTATAATAAGCTTCCATAAGTTGCAATGTGACTTCTGCAGGTTTGTAATTATGCTCTTCGATTACAGAAACGGGAGTTACCTCGGCCGCTGTGCCAGTGAGGAAGCACTCATTGAAACTTGCCAATTCTTCGGGTTTTATATAGCGTTCATGCACTTTAATGCCTGCATCATTTGCCAAGCTAATGATTGTGCGGCGGGTGATGCCGTTTAAAAAGCTATCGGCTTTTGGGGTGTGCAATTCGCCATCTTTTACGAAGAAAATATTGGCTGATGTGGCCTCGGCAACATTGCCTTGATAATCGAGCATGAGGGCATCTGAATAGCCTTTTGCTTCGGCTTTATGTTTTGACAATGTACAAATGACATAAAGACCTGCGGCTTTAGCTTTAAACGGAGCGGTTGCAGGTGAGGGGCGTTTATACTCTGCATAGCAGAGTTTGATGCCTTGCATTAGCTCATCTTTGCTATAATAGCTCGGCCATTCCCACATTGCGATAAGCACATTAATTTTATTGCTTGGGGCATTTACTGACAAGCCATTGCCAACACCGCGCCACACATAGGGGCGCACATAGGCATCTTTAAAGCCTTGCTTCTCAAGTGTGTCGATACAGGCTTGGTTAATTTCGGCTTGGGTGAAAGGCACTTCCATACCCAAAATTTCGGAAGATTTGAACAGGCGTTCGGTATGTTCTTCGAGTTTGAAGATTTTGCCATTATAAGCGCGATCGCCCTCGAACACGCTTGAACCATAGTGCATGGCGTGGTTGAGAATGTGCTCGTAGCTTTCGTTCCATTTAACGAATTCGCCATTTATCCAGATGTAGCCCGGTTTGTTTTCGAATGTTGCCAATGACATTTTGGTTCCTTGCCGATTATTGGTTTTGGGTAATAATGTTTCGCTCAGTATTGAGTTGAGACATTAAATTACTCAAATTGTGAAAAAAATGTAACCTTTGCATAAATAAATGTCAACAAGTATGACCTATTTTTATTGTATTGTTTTGGCCTAGAATCTGTTACTTATATATAACTGTTTGAATATTGGGGTGAAAATGAAATTTGATAAAGGCGAACACGGGTATAATGAGCTTATCGAATTGCTGTTTTTTGCCTATCGGGATTTTACTGCGGGCCCTGATGATGAGCTGATGGCATATGGATTTGGCCGCGCCCACCACCGTACTTTACATTTTGTCAGCCGAAACCCAGGCCTTATGGTGGCTGAGTTATTAGATATTTTGCGCGTGACCAAGCAAAGCCTTAACCGCGTATTGAAGCAATTAATTGCTGAAGAGTTTATTTATCAGAAACAAGGTGATGGTGACAAAAGACGTCGACATTTGTTTTTAACACCCAAAGGCCAAAAGTTGGCGGATAAACTTGGGAACATTCAATCGGCACAAATATCGACAAGTTTTAAAGATTTAAGCCCGCAAGCTTACCAGAATTTATGTGATGGCTTGTTGTTGCTTATAAATGATGATGATAAGAATGCTGTTTTAACACGGTTAAACAGCGCAAGGGAGAGAGATGGGGGTAAGTGATGAGTGAGCATTTTGACGCAATTGTAATTGGCGTTGGCGGCATGGGAAGTGCAGCCGTTTATGAGCTTGCCAAGCGTGGGAAAAAAGTTTTAGGCATTGAGCAATTTGACATTCCTCATGCCATGGGATCGAGCCACGGGCTGACCCGCATTATACGCTTAGCTTATGCAGAAAGCCCTGCTTACGTACCTTTGTTGCGCAGATCTTACGAATTATGGAATGAAACCCAAAATAGAGCCGGTGAGCCATTGCTGATTGTCACTGGTTCTATTGATGCCTCGCGGCCAGATGCAAATTTGTTCAGCGGCTCGATTGCCTCCTGCCAAGAACATAATTTACCACATGAAATATATACAGCGAAACAACTGAAAAAGCGGTTTCCTGCGGTTGAGCTAGCCGATGATATGATGGCCAATTATCAACCCGATGGTGGGTTTGTATTGAGTGAACGCGCAATTGTGGCACATGTAAACCTTGCTATGAGCATGGGAGCCGAAATTCATGGTCGTGAAAAAGTGCTTGATTGGGAGCCAATTGGTGGCGGCGCTGGTGGTGGAGACAGCGGCCAAGATGGGGTGAAGGTAACCACAGAACAAGATGTTTATACTGCTGATAAATTAGTAATTACTGCCGGTGCGTGGGCGAACAAGCTTATTGAGCCTTTGAAAGATGGGTTGGCCGTGCCTGAGCGACAAGTTTTGACATGGATGCAGCCTAAAAAACCTGAATTATTTGGTTTGGGGACTTTGCCTGTTTGGGTGATTGAAGATGATGAAGGTGTTTATTACGGGTTTCCGACTTATGGCATACCTGGTTTTAAGTTTGGACGGATGAACCATTTGGAACAAACCATTGATCCTGACAATATGGACAGGGAAGCCCATGCAGAAGATGACAAGTTATTACGTGATTTTGCCGAACAGTATTTTCCGCAGGCTTGTGGCCCGACATTGTCCTTGCGGGCGTGCATATTTACCAATACGCCAGACAAGACATTTATTGTCGACAAGCATCCTGACCATCCGCAAGTGGTATTTGGGGCTGGGTTTTCGGGGCATGGGTTTAAATTTGTAAGTGTGATGGGCGAGATTTTTGCCGAGCTTGCGATTGATGGTGAAACCCGCCATGATATTGATTTGTTTAGGCTGAATAGGTTTAACTGAGGTTTTTATAATGAATGAAATTGCTGTTGTAACGGGCGCAAGCCGCGGTATTGGCCGCGCTGTGGCATTGAAATTAGCCCAAAAAGGCTATGATATTTGTGTGAATTATCATTCTAACCAAGCGGCGGCTTTGCAGGTTGTGGCTGAAATAGAAGCAATGGGACAAAAAGCGATTGCGGTGCAAGCTGATGTTGCCGATGAAGCTGCGATTGTGGCTATGTTTTGCGCAGTTGACGAACAGCTTGGAGCGGTAACCGCTCTGGTGAATAATGCAGGTATTATCCAACCACAAATGAGTTTATTGGGCATGACGGCTGAGCGCATTAATAAAATTATGACTACCAATGTGACGGGAACGATTATTTGTTGCCGTGAAGCTGCCAAGCGCATGGTGACTGATGGTGATGGCTTGGGCGGTGAAGGTGGCAAAGGCGGGGCGATTGTAAACTTATCATCTGCTGCTGCCAAGCATGGATCGGCAGGGGAATATGTGGATTATGCAGCGAGTAAAGGTGCGGTGGACACATTGACCAAGGGCATTGCATTTGAATTGGCAGACAAAGGCGTGCGTGTGAATGCGGTGCGGCCTGGGATTATTGACACGGATATTCATGCGTCGGGTGGGGTGCCAGACCGCTTTAATACAGTTGGTAATATGGTGCCGATGGGGCGCGGTGGTGCGCCTGAAGAAGTGGCTGATGCAATTTGCTATTTATTGAGTGATGAAGCAAGTTATGTGACCGCGAGCATTTTGGATGTTGCGGGCGGCCGTTAACTACATGAGCTTTTGGCCCGACTTTACATTGTCGGAATAGGTAACCAGTTCGACATTGTTATTTTCATCATAAAAACCAAGTACCAATACCTCGGACATGACGGGGCCGATTTGGCGTGGTGGGAAGTTAACCACTGCTATGATGCTTTTGCCGATGAGTTCCTCGCAGGTGTAATTTTCGGTGATTTGGGCGGAGGATTTTTTGATGCCGATCTCGGCACCAAAATCTAGCTGTAACTTATAGGCAGGCTTGCGTGCCTCGGGGAATGGCTCGGCTTTGATGATTTTACCGCTGCGGATGTCTACATTTAAAAAATCTTGAAAATCTATGAAATCTGTCATGTTACTTGTGCCTTTATCCGAGTTCTTCGCCACGTTTTTTTGCGGCTGCTACGGTTTTTATGAGTAGGTTTTCCAATGAATTATCGCCCATAAGGATGTCTAGTCCTGCAGCCGTTGTGCCATTGGGTGAGGTTACATTTTTGCGCAGAATGCTCGGGTGCTCATCACTTTGTGCCATGAGATTACCTGCGCCTTTAATGGTTTGTAGCGCCAATGTATGTGCAAGGCTTTCGGGTAAGCCGGCTTTTACGCCTGCGATTGTCATCGCTTCGGCCATGTGGAACACATAGGCTGGCCCACTGCCAGACAAGGCGGTGACTGCATCCATGAGGCCTTCATCATCTATAAATTCGGCAAGGCCAATGGTTTTAGCCAGTGCTAAACCGAGTTTTTTATGTGTGGTGGTGACATTTTTATTGCCGACCAATACGCTCATACCATCGCCAATGGCGGCAGGGGTATTGGGCATTAGGCGGATGATGTTGGCGTTGCTGCCGAGCAGGTTTTCATAATATTGTATTTTTTTGCCTGCCGCGACTGATAAGAATAGGCTTTTGGAGTTTACGAAGCCGATAAGGTGAGGCAATACGATGTCCATCACCTGAGGTTTTACAGCTAAAATGATGACTTCTGGGTTGAAAATGGCGGGTGCGGCATCGCCAAATGCGATGTTATTGTGAGTTAAATATTCCGCCATCTCGGGGTGGATGTTAGGATCTTGCACATAAACACCATTGGGGTTTAGGCCTGCGCGCAACCAGCCTTTTAGCATGGCGCTGCCCATTTTTCCTGCGCCTACTAAGAGCAAACGATCTATGTTTTTAATCATATTAGCCTCGAATTTTTTATGTTTTATTTTGTTTTTATATGCGGGGTTATTTTTGTAATTCATTGTTTTACGGACTTTATGCGTTGCCTGTAATGTCTAATAAACAAGCCATAAGCGCTTGCTCGGCGGGTTTGTCGGCATAGAGGGTGAATTGGAATGCTGCATAATATTGTTCGCAAGTTTCGATGATGTGGTTGATTATCATGTGGCATTGTTTGTGGGTGAACGTTTGATCCTCGGCAATGATGGTGCCATAGCGGAACATCAGAATGTCACTATTGCCCCAATATTCAAAATGACCTAGCCACAATTGCTCATTGATGAGCAGTAATAATTTTTCGAGTTCTTCGGCGCGCTCTACTGGTGGCCTAAACCCAAATGCAATGCCTAAATGAAGGCCGTTAATTTGTGGATTCCAATGCGCTGTGAGGTTATATCTGCACCATTCGCCAACTATATAAATGTTGATTTCATCTTCATTAATGCGATCGAGTTCCCAATCGAAATTTTGGGCCAAATTTTCGATCACATCTATGGGAAAGGTGATTAAATTGCCTTTATCATCGAATTCCAACTGCCGCTCCCATTAATTAATAGTCAGCAGAATGGCGATGTTTGGTTGATTTGCCAAGTTAATTTTTCTGATTTAACTTTTTTGAATGAGGCGAGAAAGAACCGTTGCCATTTTTTGTGCAGTTTGGCTGAGTTGCTCAGGTGTAAAGGGCGCGAAACCTAATAATAGGCCTTGTTGGTTTTTGGATAGTGGAGTGAGGCCATATAAGGACAAGCTGCGAATTGTGATATTGTCTTGTTGTAAGATTTCACATAGTTTTTCATCGCCGATTTTTTGTAATTTAGGGTGAATTATTTTTACCGCAAAGTGCATGCCTGCGTTATTTTCGAGCGGTTCTATATATGCCGATAGGTGGGTTTGAATGGCGGCGAGCAGAGCGTTGCGCCTTTGGCTATAAAGCACCCGCATTTTACGAATATGTGCCATGAATTGACCGCTATTTATAAATTCTGTAAGCGCCAATTGGATGATGTTAGGCACTAACAGGCCCGAATTGAACAATGCGGTGTTAAAGGGTTTTACCAATTGGGGTGGCAACACCATATAGGCGCAACGTAATGATGGTGATAATATTTTTGAAAATGTGCCGATGTAAATTGTGCGGTTATGTTGATCTAAGCCCTGTAATGCAGAAATGGGGCGGCCATCGTAGCGATATTCGCTGTCATAATCATCTTCTATCAGCCAGAAGTTACGTTCTTGGGCAAGTTGTAACAGGGTTTGGCGGTTTTTTAGGCTCATGGTTGCGCCTGTTGGATGCTGGTGAGATGGCGTGACATAGGCAAGTTTGGGATGCGGGCATTTTGCGATCGCGGTATGGAATTGATGTTGGTTGTCGATGATGGGAAGCGGGTGAAAGTTTGCGCCTGCTGAGGCAAAAACGGAATGTGCGCCGCCATAGCCTGGATGTTCGAACCAAATATCATCGGCTTGGTTGATGATCATTCTGGCGGTTAGATCTAATGCGGCTTGCGAGCCTGAAATGATGAGGATTTGTTCTGGCTGGCAAGAGACGCCTCGGGATGCGCCTAAATAGGAGGCTATTGCCTGCTTGAAAGGTTTTAGGCCGCCTGAATAATCGTAATCGAGCTGATCGACATTGGTGGTTTTTGTGACTTGGCTGATGATTTTTGCAAATTCTTGACGGGGAAATTGTGTGAGGTCGGGCAGGCCAGATTGGAATGGCACGAACCGCCCCAATTTATGGAAATTTGGTCGCTTTATCTCGGCCATTTTTTGCCCCATTTGGCTGAGGTTTAAGGGGTTGTTATCTGTTGGTTTGATAACCTCAGATGGAGGAACAAGCAAGCTTTCATCGGGTGAAATATTGGCAACGTAGGTGCCGCTGCCTCGCTTGGTTATGAGGTAGCCTTCGGCAATGAGCTGATCGAACGCGGTGGTGATGGTGTTGCGGCTTAGCCCTAATTGTTTGGCTAAATTTCTACTTGCAGGTAAACGAAGATCGGCCTTGAGGCTGTTATTGAGTATGGCATTTTTTATCTGCTCGTAAAGCTTGCGCCATTGCGGGAGTTTTGGACTAACCTCGGCAGTGAGTAGAGTTGTGATATCGAAATTTGTATTTTTTGACAAATTGGCACCATATGAATTATATAATTGGTACTTTTTATAGAGCCAATATTATGGCATTACAAGGCTAGATTTTAAAAATAAGAAGAAGGTTATAATGTGAATAATTACCCCCAAACAGAATTGAATAATGTGAAGCAGGCGCGCATTCGGGCGACATATGACCGCGAAGTTGTACATGCTATTTTGGATGACGCTTATGTGGTGCAGGTGGCTTTTGTGCAAGACGGCAAGCCGCAAATTATACCGATGTATGGAGTGAGAGACGGTGAGGCTATGGTGTTTCATGGGTCACGGAAGTCTCGTTTTATGCGTAAATTGGCTGACGGTGTGCCTTTGTGTTTGAACGTAACCCATGTGGATGGGTTGTTGTTCGGCCGTTCGGCTTTTCATCATTCGATGAATTATCGCAGTGTGGTGATTCAGTCACAAGGCAGATTAGCGGCTGAAAGTGAGAAAAAGCGGTTGGCGATTTTGGTAACAGATCGGTTTGCCAAAGGCAGATATGATGATGTGCGCGGCACGGCCGATAATGAAATGAAAGCCACTGATTTTTTAATTGTACCCATTGAGAATGTAGTGGCAAAAGTACGTACTGGCGATCCAGTTGACGACAAACAGGATTTGGAATTGCCACATTGGGCGGGAGAAATTGCGATTAACAGAAGTTATGGCGCGCCAAAGGGTTCTTTGGATCTGAAGGCTGGTATTGAAGTGCCGCAAAACTTAAAAGAAACTTATGGGGTATGAAATGATTAAAATTGCTGAAACGAGAGAAGAATTTGTTGCTTGCCACTCAGTTGTGCATGAATTACGCACACATAGAGCGCTTGAAGAATATTTAGAGATGCTTGAAGTGGGTAAAGCTGAGGGATACCGCTTGGTATATTTGCAGGTTGAGGGCGAAGTGGTCGCCTGCGCGGGATTTCACATTCAGACAACATTGTTTTTGGGGAAATACATGTATGTTGATGATTTGGTGACTGCTGAAAAGCAGCGTTCAAAGCAGTATGGCGAAAAAATGTTAGACTGGTTGAAGGTGTATGCGCGTAATGAGGGTTGTGAAAATTTGACTTTATGCTCGGGTGTGCAAAGATTTGATGCGCATAGATTCTATTTGAATCAAGGGTTTAAGATCGCGTCTCATTATTTTAGCCAAGAATTGTAAAAATAACTTGCATTTGTTCCTGTTATGTTCCAATATTTCAACGGAGGTTGATTGATGCAAGCACGAATGAGCATGATTACTTTGGGCGTGGCAGATTTGCCGCGAGCCAGAGCGTTTTATAAAGAGGGGCTTAATTTGCCTTTGTTGGACTTAGGTGATGGTGACGATGTGGCATTTTTTAACCTAAATGGCACTTGGTTGGGGCTTTTCCCATGGGATGAAATGGCTAAGGATTCGGGTGTTTCGGCCGCTGATTATTTGGCGCAGAAAGACAGCACATTTAGAGGTGTGAGCATTGCTCATAACCTAGCTTCGGAAGCTGAGGTTGATGCACAAATGCTAGAAGCTGCTGCAGCAGGGGCTACGATTGTTAGGCAAGCTCAAAAAGTATTCTGGGGTGGTTATTCTGGAAAATTTGCTGACCTTGATGGCCATTTGTGGGAAGTGGCGCATAATCCGTTTTCTTGGGTTGGGCCTGAGAATATAAAAAACAATATGTAAGACGAAAAATGAGTGCATAAAATTGCCCTTTTAAGCAAGAATTATGCAGTTTTACTTGGCATGTGTGGCATATAGGCATAGCATGCAGGCGTAACATTAGCCATTAATTCCGGAGCTGAAAAATGGGCTTTATTTCTGATACTCTTTCTCGTATTAAACCATCTGCAACGATTGCTGTAACCTCGAAGGCGCGTGAGCTAAAAGCCGCAGGCCGCGATGTGATTGGCCTTGGAGCTGGTGAACCAGATTTTGATACGCCAGACAATATTAAAGCGGCAGCGATTGATGCCATTAACCGCGGTGAAACAAAATACACCGCTGTGGAAGGTATTCCTGAACTAAAACAAGCAATTGTTGATAAATTTAAGCGTGAAAACAACTTGGATTATGATCTGAGCCAAGTGTTTGCTGCTCCTGGCGGCAAGCCGATTTTGTATAATGCAATGATGGTGACATTGAACCCTGGTGATGAAGTGATTATTCCCACGCCATATTGGGTGTCTTACCCTGATATAGTATTGTTAGCTGGTGGTACGCCTGTATTTGCCGAAGCGACTTTGGAAACTGACTTCAAATTATCGCCCGAAACATTAGAAGCGGCCATTACGCCAAAAACAAAATGGGTGATTTTTAATAGCCCAAGCAACCCTTCTGGTGCAGCATATAGCCGTGATGAATTGAAAGCGCTTACTGATGTATTGGTTCGCCACCCACATGTTTGGGTATTATCTGATGATATGTATGAGCATTTGGTTTATGACGATTTTGAATTTGTAACGCCTGCAGAAGTAGAACCTAAATTATATGAACGTACATTGACAATGAATGGTGTTTCAAAAGCATATTCTATGACAGGCTGGCGTATTGGTTATTGTGCAGGGCCTGTTGAGTTGATTAATGCAATGCGTAAAATACAGAGCCAGTCGACATCTAATGCTTGTTCTATTAGCCAATGGGCTGCGGTTGAAGCTTTGAACGGTACACAAGATTTCATACCTAAGAATGCTGCAGTTTTCAAAGGTCGTCGTGATTTAGTGGTTGCTGCGTTGAGCAAAATTGAAGGTATGGTTTGCCCAATGCCTGAGGGCGCGTTTTATGTTTACCCATCTATAAAAGGTTTGATTGGTAAGAAAACACCCGAAGGTGTTGAGATTACTTCTGACGAAGTATTTGCCTCTGAGCTTTTGGTTGGCAAAGGTGTTGCGGTTGTACATGGCGAAGCGTTTGGCCTTAGCCCTAACTTTAGAATATCTTACGCGACAAGCGAAGAAGCGTTGATAGAAGCCTGTGAACGTATTGCAGAATTCTGCGATAGCTTATCTTAAGTTAAGATATAAAAAGTGTAATGATGAGGTCGAGATTTTTCTCGGCCTCTTTTTTTGTGTAAAAATTTGAGAAGTGATGAACCAAAAAAAACGAGTAGCTAAATGAATAGCTACCCGTGCAGTCTTTCTCTAGATGCCAACCAAAAAGGGAGGGAGGTTGGCGGGTCGGAAACAAAGAGGGAGGGAAGTTTCCGAAGATCCTAGAGCGATCTGTTGAAATGAATATATGATTTTTATATCAACAACACAAATATCATGAGTGGAGACTAGCCATGCGCTAAACGCATAGCTAAAAAAGACCAAAAAAAACGGGCGAGCTATGTTTCAAGCTGCCCGCATAAGATCTCTGGTTGCCAAAAAAGGGAGGGATTGGCCAAATAGAATTTAAAGGAGGGAGGAAAATTCTATTTATATTCCAGAGACAATCTGTTGAAACAACTTATCTATGTTTTTGGAGAATTTGACAAACAATTTGAGTGCATAGGAGCTATGCGTTATTGGAATACCTAGTTAGTCTATTGAAATATAACTAAAAATTCCACTCTTTTGCCTTGGCAATCAAGAATTCTTTGAAAACAGCTACGCGTTTTGAGTTGCGTAATTCTTCGGGGTAGACCAAATATGTATCAAATTCGGGGGCTTCAATGTCTTCCAACACCGGGATTAGATTGGCATCATCGACAATATAATCGGGCAAGGCAGCAAGACCTACGCCATACATACAAGCGCGTTTTAAACCATAAACACTATTCATGCTGAGATGGGCGTCGCGAGTGGAACGCGAATCGCGGCCTAGAGTTTCGAGCCAATTTATGTTTTTATAGTAAGTTGGTGCATTGCTGCCATAGGTAAGGATTTTGTGCTGATCGAGATCTTCTATAGTGAGCGGTGTGCCATGTTCTGCAAGATAATCAGGTGATGCAAAAACATGAAAATGCACTGTGAAAAGCTTACGCGCAATCAAATCTTGTTGAGTGGGTTGATGCAGCCGAATTGCAAGGTCGGCTTCGCGCATGCCTAAATCCACATCCCGATCGCCCAAAATGACCTTGAGGTTGATTTCGGGATATTGATCCATAAATTCATTGAGGCGAGGGGTGAGCCAGTTGGCGCCCAATCCTTCGGTAGTGGTTATTGTTAGATCGCCAAATGGTTTTTCGGTGCTATCTTTGAGCATGATTTCGGCCATTTTAAGCCTTGCAAAAACATCATGCGCCGTGCGGTACAGCATTTCGCCTTGTTCGGTTAGCTTTAGGCCACGCGCATGGCGCAGGAATAATTTGGTCTTAACTTCATGTTCTAAATTAGCAATTTGTCGGCTGACAGCAGATTGACTCAGATGTAACTCTTCACCTGCATGCGTAAAACTACCCGCAGAAGCGACCGCATGAAAAATACGTAATTTATCCCAATCCATATATCCACCCTCTTAATTTTTATTAGTTTAGAGTGTTTACTCTTGTTCGGCCAGATATTTCTCAACTTCTAAAGCTGCCATGCAACCCATGCCTGCGGCTGTTACGGCTTGACGATACTTATCATCCGTTACATCGCCTGCAGCATAAACGCCTGCAATATTGGTTGCTGTGCTATCTGGTGCGGTGATGAGGTAGCCGCCTTGCTTGGTTTCTAATTGGCCTTCAAATAATGAAGTTGCTGGTGCGTGACCAATGGCGATGAAAACGCCATCGGCAGGGACAATTGATACATCGCCAGTTTTAACATTTTTAACTTTGGCACCTGTAACGCCTGCAGGCATTTCGCCGACAATTTCTTCTAGCGTTGTGTCCCATAACACTTCTATTTTTTCATTTTTTTCGAGGCGGTTTATGAGGATTTTCTCAGCTCTGAAGCTATCACGACGATGTAATACGGTTACTTTTGTGGCGAAGTTTGTGAGGAATAAAGCTTCCTCCACGGCTGTGTTGCCGCCGCCAACCACTACAACTTCTTTGCCACGATAGAAGAAGCCATCGCAAGTTGCACATGCGGAAACGCCAAAGCCTTGGAATGTTTCCTCGGACGGTAGGCCAAGCCATTTGGCTTGCGCGCCTGTGCAGATGATGAGAGAATCGCAGGTATATTTGGTGCCGCTATCGCCAATAAGTACAATTGGTGTGGCTTTTAGGTCGACTTCCATAATGTGATCTTCGACAATGATGGCGCCCATTTTTTCGGCTTGAGCTTTCATTTGATCCATAAGCCATGGGCCTTGGATTTCATCGGCAAAACCTGGATAGTTTTCGACTTCTGATGTGATGGTGAGCTGACCACCTGGCTGAATGCCTTGAATGATAACAGGTTCTAACATGGCTCGAGATGCGTAAATTGCAGCGCTATAACCTGCTGGGCCTGAACCTAAGATAATGAGTTTTGAATGTGTATTGGCCATGATAAATCCTGCAATTAGTTTGTATTTATTATGTCGCTTATTAATACTTCTTTTTCAAGTGGTTTATCTGAAATTTTAAGTATTAAATTTAAAATCGGACATTGAAACTGAATATCAATGTTTAACTTGGTGATTTGTGGTAATAATATGATTCATTATTGTAATTAAATTTCAATATGTGTTAAATTATTGTCATATTTGAAATGTGAGGTTGATATGGTTTCTGTGAATTTAGATGGTACGGATTGGAAGATTTTAGAGATTTTACAAGGTAATGGCCGCATAACCAATATTGAACTTGCAAAACGAATTGGAATTTCGGCACCGCCTTGCTTGCGACGTGTGCGTGCGCTTGAAAAAACGGGCATGATTGTTGGTTATCGTTCTATATTGGCTGAAAAACCACTTGGTTTTGACCTTACCGTTTTTGCAATGGTGGGGCTGCACAGCCAATCTGAAGCTGACCTGATGGCTTTTGAAAAACTTGTGAATAGTTGGCCACTAGTGCGCGAAGCATATATGTTGTCTGGTGAAGCTGACTATATTTTAAAATGTACCGCACCTGACCTGACGGTTTTTCAGAAATTTGTGATAGAAGACTTAACGGCTGCCCCCAACGTCGACAATGTAAAAACATCGTTAACTATTAAGTGCGCCAAATATGAACCCGGAATACCGCTATAAACGCTTCAATCTTGGGTGATAGACCATGGCCCATGGATTAAAGTCCACTTTTTCGAGACTTTCCAATAAAATCTTGCATCTAAAGCGGTAATTATTTTGCGTGGTTGTGTGGGAAAGGCGAAAAAAAAGCCGCTCTGCTGAACGGCTTTTATATTGATTTATATTGTGGTTCTAAAGGAATGCGATGCTTAGGATTTCGTAGACTTTGCCGCCACCTGGTGTGTTAACTTCGGCGCTGTCTTCGACTTTTTTGTTAATCAAAGCGCGGGCGATCGGTGAGCTGATTGAAATCTTGCCTTGTTTTACATCGGCTTCTGATTCGCCAACAATTTGGTAAGTCACTTCTTCTTCAGTATCTTCATCAACCAAACCAACGGTTGCACCAAATATAATTTTATCGCCAGAAAGTTTTGAAACGTCAATAATTTCGGCCATTGCTAGGTTAGATTCTAGCATTTGAATTGTGGCTTCATTCATGCCTTGCTCTTCTTTAGCGGCATGATATTCGGCATTTTCGGATAAGTCGCCATGTTTGCGGGCTTCTGAAATGGCGTTCACAATTGAAGGACGTTCGACAGATTTACGACGCTTCGCTTCCGCTTCCATTGCGGCATGTCCTGCAATAGTCATTGGGATTTTTTCCATTTTCTGTCCTTCATATTCATAGTTGCGCTACAAAAAAATAAATCCTCGACTGAACCAATCAGTGAGGAATAAGTAGCACCGTTTTCTTAATTGGGTGCCAGTGTAGCATAATGAGTGTGGAATGCAATGCCTCAATCTTGCTTGGGTTTTTGAGTTATATGCTGGTTTTTTTGGGGTTTGTCTAAATATTGAGTTGTTTTTGAGGCATTGCTGAGGTGATAATGAGGTTTTATTGTTGTAATTTGGGAATTGGAGTGTAGTATCGGTTTAAAGGAGATGATTATGAGCCAGATAATTGATACAATTGACGAGTTAGAAGAGTTATATAGTGCCCCAACTGGTTTGCCAGTGATTAAGGAAATTGACTATATCAATAAACCTTATCGGCAATTTATTGAAGCTTCACCATTTTGCATTTTATCGACTTTTGGAAGCAATGGTGTTGATTGCACACCACGGGGCGACTCAAGTAATTTGGTGCGTGTGGTCGATGAAAAAACTATTTTACTGCCTGACAGAAAGGGCAATAACCGCATGGACAGTATGCGGAATATCATTGAAAACTCCCAAGTTGGATTGATATTTCTAGTGCCAAATGTGGGTGAGACTATTCGAGTTGCAGGGCATGCCAAAATTATTATTGACCCTGAATTGAATGCTTCATTTGCCATTAAAGGCAAACCTGCATTGAGTGTGTTGTCGATAAAAGTTGATAAAATATATTTTCATTGTGCGCGGGCATTTGTGCGCGCAGGCTTATGGAAGCCTGAAACTTATCCTGATCGTAAAAGCCTGCCATCTGCTCGGGAAATGGGTAAAGCTTTTGACAGGGACTTTGACGTTCGCGAATATGATGAAGCCATGATTGATGTTTAATCGTCTGGCTTTGAAGTTGTATATTGTTGAGTGATGAACGGCAGTTTTGGCGCTCAACCTATTCAATATTTTGAACTATCCCAATTGATTTGTGGTTTGACTATGGGTTGAACCGTTGTAGAATCAAACAAAGGGAGATTGAAATGGTTAAGAAAATTGTAAATATTGAAGAGCTCGAAGCGTTATATAAAGATCCTAGCAAATTGGCACTCGCCAAAGAGATTGACTATATTAATGACAGCTATCAAAAATTTATAGAAGCCTCGCCATATTGCATATTATCTACCTATGGTGAAAAGGGCATAGACTGTACGCCACGCGGTGACCCTGCAGGTTTTGTGCGGGTGATTGATAAAAAAACCATTCTTTTGCCTGATCGTAAAGGCAATAATCGCATTGATAGTTTGCGCAATATCCTGTTGAATTCACAAGTTGGGCTTATATTCTTAGTGCCTAATGTTGGCGAGACTATACGTGTGGCTGGCCATGCTGAAATATTGGTTGATGAAGAGCTAAACGCATCTTTTGCGATTAAAGGCAAACCTGCATTGAGCGTTCTTAAAATTACGGTCGACAAAATATATTTTCACTGCGGAAAATCTTCTATGCGGTCTAAAATTTGGAAGCCTGAAACCCACCCCGACCGTAAAAGTGTACCGAGTGCGGGACAGATGGGTAAAGAAATTGACCGCTCGTTTGATGGTGAAGCTTATGATAAGGCTTTGCCTGAACGATATAAAACTACGCTTTACTAAAGTTCAAGCGTAGCTTTATAAATTAGAATTCAAACTTGCTTAACCAAAGCTATGCGTAACTTTGTAGATCACGTACAGTTAGCTCGTCATTTTTATAACCTTCGATGGCTTCGGCCATTGCACATGCACCACGAACGGTGGTGTAATATGGTACTTTGCCTAACAATGCAGCGCGGCGTAGCGCTTTACTATCTTGCAATGCTTTATGGCCAAGAGTGGTATTGAACACCAATTGTATGTCACCATTTTTAATGGCATCGACAATATGCGGGCGGCCTTCGGACACTTTATTAACATGCTCAACCTCTAGGCCTTGTGCGCGAAGATAATCGCCAGTGCCTGTGGTTGCGACCAAGCTAAAGCCGTTGCTGATTAGTTGTTTGGCGGCAGATAGGATGGTTGGTTTGTCATCGGCTTTGACCGAGATAAACACTTTACCTGCTGTTGGCATAACCACGCCTGCGCCTAATTGGCTTTTGGCAAAGGCCATGGCAAAACTGCCATCAAGACCCATAACTTCACCAGTTGAGCGCATTTCTGGACCCAAAATAATGTCGACACCCGGGAAACGGGCAAATGGGAATACAGCTTCTTTAACCGCGATATAGTCAAAATCTTTTTCGGTAAGGTTGAAGCTTTTGAGTTTTTCGCCTGCCATAATGCGGGCTGCAATTTTGGCAACGGGTTCATTAATCACTTTGGCGACAAATGGCACGGTACGACTGGCGCGCGGATTAACTTCTAGAATGTAAATTTGTCCATCTTTAATGGCATATTGCATATTCATGAGGCCAACCACATTTAGCGCTAGCGCCATTTTTTTGGTTTGGCGTTTAATCTCATCAATCTGATCTTGCGGTAAAGAATAAGGTGGTAAAGAACAGGCACTATCGCCACTATGCACACCAGCTTCTTCGATATGTTCCATGATGGCGCAAACAAATACATCTTCACCATCGCAAAGCGCATCAATATCAACTTCGATGGCGTCTTTTAGATAGCTATCCAACAATACAGGGCTATCGCCAGAAACCACAACGGCCTCGGTGATGTAGCGCTGTAAGTGATCGGTATCGCGGACAATTTCCATGGCGCGGCCACCCAATACATATGATGGGCGGATAACTACAGGGAAGCCAATGCGTTCGGCAATTTCGAAAGCTTGCTCGGCTGTTGAGGCGATGCCGTTATTTGGTTGTAATAGGTCTAGCTCGTTAATGAGCGCGCTGAAACGATCGCGGTCTTCGGCAAGGTCGATAGCATCTGGAGTTGTGCCAAGAATTGGCACGCCATTTTTCTCGAGGAATTCAGCAAGTTTAAGCGGGGTTTGGCCGCCAAATTGAACAATAACACCATGTAATGTGCCATTTGATTGCTCGACACGGATGATTTCTAGTACATCTTCTTCGGTCAAAGGCTCAAAATACAATCTGTCAGATGTATCATAATCCGTTGATACGGTTTCTGGGTTGCAATTGACCATGATGGTTTCATAGCCTTGTTCGCTTAATGAAAACGCAGCATGACAACAGCAATAATCGAACTCAATACCTTGGCCAATACGGTTTGGCCCGCCACCAAGAATGATGACTTTTTTGGCATCTGTTGGTTCGGCTTCGCAAACAGGCACGTCGATAAGTGGAGTTTCATATGTTGAATACATATAAGGTGTTGGGCTTTTAAACTCAGCCGCGCACGTATCTATTTTTTTGTAAACAGGATGTACATTTAGTGCATGACGCTTGCTGCGCACATCATCCGAAGTGGATTTTGTAAGCTCAGCAAGGCGGGCATCGGAAAAGCCAAGGGCTTTAACTTTGCGTAAATTTGCTGCATCTGTTGGGACGCCATGGGCTTTGATGCGTTCTTCCATTGTGATGATGAGACCGATTTGCTCAATATACCAAGGGTCGAATTGGCTCACTGCATGAATTTTTTCGGGTGTCCAGCCATGACGCAAAGCTTGGCCGATATACATAAGCCGTTCTGGTGTTGCGTTGGCAAGTGCCGCGTGGATTGCTGTGTCTAAATCATTATTATCTGGATTTGGAATTTCGATTTCATCTAGGCCATTATAGCCAGTTTCGAGCGAACGTAAGGCTTTTTGCAGACTTTCGGCAAATGTACGGCCGATAGACATGGCTTCACCGACTGATTTCATAGCCGTTGATAGGTTGTTTTTAGCCCCAGGGAATTTTTCGAATGTGAAACGTGGGATTTTAGTGACCACATAATCAATTGTTGGTTCGAATGAAGCGGGGGTTTGACCGCCTGTAATGTCGTTATCCAACTCATCCAATGTATAACCAACTGCTAATTTTGCAGCGATTTTAGCAATAGGGAAGCCTGTGGCTTTAGAAGCCAAAGCAGATGAGCGTGATACGCGTGGGTTCATTTCGATTACAATAAGGCGGCCATCGGCAGGGTTAACTGCAAATTGTACGTTTGAACCACCTGTTTCGACACCAATTTCGCGCAATACAGCAAGTGATGCGTTACGCATGATTTGATATTCTTTATCGGTGAGGGTTTGTGCAGGAGCTACGGTGATGCTGTCGCCAGTATGCACGCCCATTGGGTCTACATTTTCGATAGAGCAAATTATGATGCAATTGTCTTTGGTGTCGCGCACCACTTCCATTTCATATTCTTTCCACCCGATGATGCTTTCTTCGATCAGCACTTCATTGGTGGGGGAGGCGTCAACGCCTGAATCTACGATTTGGTAAAATTCTTCGATGTTATAAGCCACACCGCCGCCTGTACCACCCATAGTAAATGACGGGCGGATGATGGCTGGCAGGCCAATGATTTCGAACGCTTCTTCGGCTTCGGCTCTGTTATGAGCGAGGCAAGATTTTGCAGATTCTAAGCCCAATTTATCCATCGCTTGGCGGAATAATTCTCTGTCTTCGGCTTTATCAATCGCTTCGTGGTCAGCGCCGATCATTTCGACATTATATTTTTCTAATACGCCATCTTTACGCAATGAAAGCGCTGTATTAAGCGCTGTTTGACCGCCCATTGTAGGCAGCAACGCATCTGGGCGTTCTTTTTCGATAATCTTAGCGACAACCTCTGGGGTGATTGGCTCAATGTAAGTTGCGTCTGCCAAATTAGGGTCTGTCATAATTGTGGCGGGGTTGGAGTTAACCAATATGACACGATAGCCTTCTTCTTTTAAGGCTTTTACCGCTTGTGTGCCCGAATAATCAAATTCGCAAGCTTGGCCAATAATAATGGGGCCAGCACCAATGATAAGAATGGATTTGAGGTCAGTACGTTTAGGCATAATCATCTCCGAAAAGCGGCTTGATTCTAGATCAAGATAAACTGTCGAATTTCTAGATGAAAAATAGTCGCTTGGCTATAAAAAAGAGTCTTTATATGCAGTAAAAAACAAGCTTGCTTAATGCAACTAAAAAACCGTTACCAACATTGGGTTGGTAACGGTATAGAATTGTTTAATAATCGGCTATATTAAGCGATTAGAGATTGTCGAAAAAGCGATTGAAAAGATAATAACTATCTTGTGGGCCTGGTGATGCTTCTGGGTGATGTTGTACCGAGAATATCGGTTTGCCATCGACCTGTAGGCCGCAATTGCTGCCATCGAATAATGACACATGTGATTCACTAACACCAGCAGGTAGGCTTTTGGCATCGACTGCGAAGCCGTGATTCATTGATGTGATTTCGACCTTTTTTGTATTGTGATCGAGCACAGGATGGTTTGCACCATGATGGCCTTGGTGCATTTTTACGGTTGTACCGCCCAAAGCCAATGCCATCATTTGATGACCAAGGCAAATGCCAAAGATTGGTTTGCCAGAAGCCAAAAGTGTTTTGATAGTTGGCACTGCATATTCGCCAGTGGCAGCAGGATCACCAGGGCCATTGGAAAGGAAAATGCCATCTGGGTTAAGTGCCAAAATTTCATCTGCACTTGTGCTGGCGGGTACGACTGTTACTTTGCAATCTAAGCTAGTGAGGCAGCGTAAAATGTTACGCTTAATGCCAAAATCTACAGCCACAACGTGCTTTTTAGGGTCTGACAAGGTTGTGAAACCTGTATCGCCATGTTCGGTGTTTAGCCAATCCCAACGTTGTTCATCCCAAACCAAAGTCTCGTTACAAGTTACGGTTTTTGCAAGGTCTAAGCCTTCTAAACCGCCCCAAGCTTGCACTTGTTTTAGCAATGCAGGAATGTCGAACTCACCATTTTGATTGTGCGCGATGATGGCGTTTGGTGTGCCTTTATCGCGAATGAGGGCTGTGAGGGCGCGGGTATCGACATTAGAAATGCCGATGATGTCGCGGTTAATGAGCCATTCGTTGAATTCTTGTTGGCTTCTATATGAGCTAGCTTGTGAAATGTCGGCTTTAATAACCATGCCTTGGACACCTGAACGGCTCTGCCAATTTAGCGTTTCCATATCTTCATCATTTGTGCCGATATTGCCAACATGCGGGTAGGTGAATGTTACAATTTGGCCTGCATATGAAGGGTCGGTAAGAATTTCTTGATAGCCAGTGATGGAAGTGTTGAAGCAAACCTCGGCAATACATGAACCTTGTTTGCCTATGCCTTTGCCATAAATGGCGGTGCCATCGGCAAGTAGTAATAAGGCGGTGGGTTTTTCAACAGACCAAGGAGCGGGATTTGAAACGGCTTGTGCGGAATTTTTCATAAGAGGCTCCTGATATACGCTGGGTTATCGACTATATAATGTAGAAGTTGCAGAAGGGCAATGCTTAAATCGCGCAGAAAATATATAAATGTTGGTGAAAGGTCAAGTGTAAAATGCGAATTAATTTATTGCATTATTTCAATGAGTTATGGATTTTAATTTCCTTGCCTTTGAAAAGCTTTCACTTTAATATAACCGCTTACGATAACAATATTTGAGTTAAACATGCGCGATCAAATTAATGTGGCTTTAAAAGCAGCCATGAAAGCACGTGATTCTTTGAAAACCTCTACATTACGACTTGTAAATGCTGCGATTAAAGACCGTGACATTGCTGCACGTGGCAATGGTGGCCGTGATTTGGTTGGTGACGAAGAGATTTTAGAAATCCTATCTAAAATGGTGAAGCAACGCCGCGAAAGCCATGGCATATATGAAGAAGCTGGCCGCCAAGATTTGGCTGACCAAGAAGCTAAAGAAATAGTTGTGATTACCGAATTTTTGCCAAAGCAAATGGATGACGCAGAAATTAAAGCTGCCTGTGAAGCTGTTATTGCCGAAATTAAAGCCGAAGGCCTTAAAGACATGGGTAAAATTATGGCCGCTTTAAAGGGTAAGTTTGCTGGACAAATGGACTTTGGTAAAGCGTCTAAGGTTATTCGCGATATATTGTAAGACATTGAAATTATAATCCTGCGCTGTGGCTATTATTAGATGGTTGCAGCTGATGGAATTAGATTCTATATTGAGGCTTGGAAGTTGACTTCCGAGCCTTTGGTTTTTTGTACTGGGAATTAAAATGCGTTTCACACCTGCATTTATGGATGAAATAAAAGCACGATTGCCTGTTTCGACGGTTGTTGGGCGGCGTGTGAAGCTGACTAAAAAAGGCAAAGAATTTACGGGCCTTAGCCCTTTTAACAGCGAAAAAACCGCTAGCTTTACCGTGAATGACCAAAAGGGTTTTTACCATTGTTTCTCATCTGGCAAGCATGGTGATATTTTTAGGTTTTTAGTGGAAGTGGAAGGCTTGAGCTTTCCTGAAGCGGTGGAAAAATGCGCAAATGATGCGGGTGTCGCGATGCCTGCACGTGATGAATTTGCCGAAGAAAAAGAACGCAAGCGCGCCAGCCTGATTGAAGTTGTGGAAATGGCTGCGGTGTTTTTTGAAAATAATTTGCAGAAACCTGTGGGTGCCAAAGCCCGTGGTTATTTGGCAGGGCGCGAAATTACGCCCAAAACTCAGCTTGAATTTAGAATGGGCTATGCAGCGGCTGACCGTTATGCGCTGAAAACTTATTTAGCCGAGCGCGATGTTAGCCAAGAGCAGATGATTGAAGCGGGGCTTATTATTGGTGGCCCAGACATTGCGGTTTCTTATGATCGATTTAGAGACAGAGTGATGTTTCCGATTGCCGATTTGC
Source organism: Hyphomicrobiales bacterium (assembly GCA_051531935.1). Classification (GTDB taxonomy): domain Bacteria; phylum Pseudomonadota; class Alphaproteobacteria; order Rhizobiales; family OSC116; genus OCS116. Next base: position 92,810 of record JAOPTR010000001.1, on the reverse strand, counting down.
GTGGAAAAATTATTGCATTTGGTGGCAGGGCGCTTTCTAAAGATGTACCTGCAAAATATTTAAACTCGCCTGAAACCCCATTATTTCATAAAGGCCATATATTATATAATTTTGCCAATGCACGGCAAAGCGCGTTTAACCACCAAAGCATAGTTGTGGCTGAAGGTTATATGGACGTGATTGCTTTTGCGCGAGCGGGCATTGAGCATTCGGTTGCGCCTTTGGGAACTGCCATGACCATAGACCAATTGAAGCTATTATGGCGCACTGTGCCAGAGCCGATTTTGTGTTTTGATGGTGATGCTGCGGGGGTGAAAGCTGCCTTTAGAGCCATGAATTTGGCATTGCCGAATATTGAACCTGGGCTGAGCCTGAAATTTGCATTGCTGCCTGACGGCCAAGACCCTGATGATATATTACGCGATTTTGGTGCGGATGCACTCAAAGAAATATTGAGCAATGCTAAGCCATTGGATGAAATGTTGTGGCTTGACCATACGCAGGCAGGCGGCTTTGAAACCCCTGAGCGCCGCGCGATGCTTGAAAATGGGCTGATGGAAAAAGTGCGCGAAATTCAAAACCCAACAATTGCTAAATATTATAAAAAATCTATGGAAGATCGCTTGTTTAAGTTTTTTCCGAATGATCGCTATGCGGGCAATAAAGGGCGGAAAAATTATAACGGGCAACGTGGTGGGCAGAATTATAACCGCCAACAGGGTGGTTATAATAAAGGCGGGTTCGGCGGCCAAAATCGCAATGGGAAATTTGGACGCAATACCATACCGATGGGTTCATCCGCGCTTAAAAATTCGAGCCTTGTGCAAGACATGCACATGGTGCGCTCGCCCCGTGAAACTATGATGATTATGGCGCTTATCTATCATCCTTGGCTGGTGGCTGAATTTTTTGATGAAGTTTCAAAATTAAAATTTTTAGCATCGGAGCTTGACTCTATCTATAAAGTTATTTTAGATGTGATTTCTACAGACCCGGATCTTGACAGCCACAGCCTTCGAACCCATATGAATAATATAGGGTTAGGTCAAACATTAGAACGTCTCGACCAGTCTATTACATTGCGGAATTTTGGGTTTTTAATGCCAAATGCCGAACAGCAAGAAGTTATTGATGGGTGGATGGATATCTATCGTCAATATCGTGGAAACGTTATGAGTAGTGACGTTACAGCCGCTGGTGTTGCATTGGGTGATGACGAAACCGAAGAAAATTTGGCAAGGTTACAAGATATTAAAGCACAAAGAGAGCGCATGTTGCGCGATGACGATAATTAGAGTTTAAGAAGTGGCTAAATTATAAAAACTGTGGTTTTGGTTAAGAGAAGCTTAACTAGATTTTCCTTATAAAGAAGATTGAACGATTCGGTCAGAAGCGATTTTGGGCGAGTTATACACAGTTAACCACGAGCGAAGCTCATAATCTGGTGGAGAATTGCTTATATGGCAAGCAAGTCGACAGAAACTACTGAAGCCGCAGCTGATACGGCGCCGGTGATTGATGCAGAACAAGCTGTTAAATTAATGATTAAGACTGCGAAAAAACGCGGTCACATTACTTATGACGAAATCAATGAAATTATGCCCGCGGGCGAGTTTTCATCCGACAGGATCGAAGATGTTTTATCTATGATTTCGGAAATGGGTATAAACATTATCGAGAGCGAAGAAGAACTTGAAAGCGGTGCCGAAGCTTCGGTGCCTGCTGAAGTGAAATCGGGCGCGATTGTTAAAAAAGAAACCAAATCGACTGCGGGTGACCGTACGGATGACCCTGTACGCATGTATTTGCGTGAAATGGGTACAGTTGAATTGTTGTCACGCGAAGGCGAAATTGCCATTGCGAAACGCATTGAAGCTGGCCGTGAAGCGATGATTGCTGGGCTTTGTGAAAGCCCACTTACCTTCCAAGCGATTATTATTTGGCGTGACGAGTTGATTGAAGAGCGTATTTTATTACGTGACATTATTGACCTTGAAACTACTTTTGCTGGCCCTGATGGTAAAAAAGTACCAACCGCTGCAGATGATAAAAAAGCCGCTGAAGAAAAGAAAAAGGCTGAGGAAGAAAAAGCCGCAAGAATTGAGGCTGGTGAAGACACTGAAGTTGACGATGATGACGAAGATGATGATGAAGAAGATGAAGAAAACAACATGTCTTTGGCAGCTATGGAAGCTGAAATTCGCCCGCAAGTTATGGAGATTTTTGATAAAATTTCTATCGACTATATTGAATTGCGTGAAGCACAAGAAGCTATTAACCGCTTAAATAGTGCTGGTGAGAAAATTCCGAAAGATTTGCAAAAAGCTTACGACGAATACAAAGACAGAGTGATCGAAGAAGTGAAAAGCTTGGCTTTGAACAATAATCGTATTGAAGCTTTGGTTGAACATTTATACAGCATTAATAAACGCTTGATGAGCCTTGAAGGTAAATTGATGCGTACGGCAACAGGCCATGGCATTAAACGTGAAAGCTTTTTGAAGCAACATCACGGCAATGAGCTTGAAGTTGAATGGGCTGAACGTGTGCGCAAGCTTAAAGACAAAGGCTGGTCTAAATTTGTCGAGATTGACGGTGGGTTGATTGAGCAAGTGCGGACTGACGTGCAAAATTTAGCAAGCGAAACTGGCCTTGATATTGGCGATTATCGCCGTGTGACACAACGTGTGCAAAAAGGCGAACGTGAAGCGGGCAAAGCCAAAAAAGAAATGGTTGAAGCTAACTTGCGTTTGGTGATTTCGATTGCGAAAAAATATACAAACCGTGGTTTGCAATTCTTGGATCTGATTCAAGAAGGTAATATTGGTTTGATGAAAGCGGTTGATAAATTTGAATATCGCCGTGGTTATAAATTCTCGACTTATGCAACTTGGTGGATTAGACAAGCGATTACACGCTCTATTGCTGACCAAGCGCGTACGATTCGTATTCCTGTACATATGATTGAAACAATTAATAAAATTGTACGTACTGGCCGCCAAATGTTACATGAAATTGGCCGCGAAGCGACACCTGAAGAATTGGCATCTAAACTTTCTATGCCGATTGAAAAAGTGCGTAAAGTGATGAAAATTGCCAAAGAGCCGATTAGTTTGGAAACCCCAGTGGGTGACGAAGAAGACAGTAGTTTGGGTGATTTTATCGAAGATAAAAATGCCATTCTGCCGATTGATTCTGCCATTCATGCGAATTTACGTGAAACCACAACGCGGGTATTGGCATCGTTAACACCACGTGAAGAACGTGTTTTACGTATGCGTTTTGGTATTGGTATGAATACTGACCATACACTTGAAGAAGTGGGGCAACAATTTAGTGTGACGCGTGAGCGGATTAGACAAATTGAAGCTAAAGCATTGCGCAAATTGAAGCATCCGAGCCGTTCGCGTAAATTACGCAGCTTCTTAGACAGCTAAGAAATTACAATATTATAGAAAAGGCGCTGTGAAGGCGCCTTTTTTTATGGGAATTATGCATCTGGAAATAGTTTATTTTCAGATGCATATATTTTTAGTGAGGAAAATTAATTCTGTTCAATGTCCCATATGACTGTGACTTTGGAAGATATGGCTTGTTCGCCTGCTTCTATTGGTGCTTCCATTGCATCTGCTGACATCATTAAAGCGCCACGGGTTTGCATTGTTTCTGAAACGGGGAATTTGTTAGATTTGCCTTCGGTTATTCTAACAATATTTCCTAAGTTAAAGCCCAATGTATTGGCATAAATTTCGGCACGGCGCTTGGCGTCTTTTGCGGCTAGGGCGCGGGCTTTATCCTCTAGTGGTTGCGGGTTTGAAACGGCAAAACGTATATTGTTGATGCGGTTGGAGCCAAGTGTGACCACACGGTCTAGGATTGCGCCTAAGTCATCCAAATTACGAATCGTAATGTTGAGATTGTTAAATACTTCATAACCGATCACCTCGGGCATTTGGTTGTTTTTCTTGGCGCGGTTATAACGCGGGTTGATTGAGAAGTTGGATGTTTGCACATCTTTATTTTGAACATCGGCTTTTTTGATGGCATTTATAATGTTGCTCATGGCCTTGGTGTTTTTATCTAGTGCTGTGCGTGCGGTGGCGGCATGGCTGTTAACGCCAAGGCTGATATATGCGATGTCGGGCGCTGTGGTGATGATGCCTGTGCCTTGAATTGATATAGTTTCGGCAAATGTTGGGGTGAGCGTGCTGAGGGAGATGGCCAAAGCGGCAATGATTGATTTGATTTTCATTATGTGTCCTTAGTTTGTATATGCTGATATTAAGATCGAATTTTGGCAATAAAATGATTAGAATGAGCGAAAATTGTGATTTAATGATATTGGGAATTTACAGGCGTAATTTTATCCTCTATATAAAGCGAACTTATCTATTGATAGGGGCCTGTAGCTCAGCTGGTTAGAGCTATCCGCTCATAACGGATCGGTCGTAGGTTCGAGTCCTACCGGGCCTACCAATATTTAAATATCTTTCGTATAATATGTGAAATCCAAGTTTTTGCCGTTTAAAGTGGCGGCATTTTTGACGATTTTTAAATGTTTAAAGCCATTTTTCTCTAATACACGCGCTGAAGCTGGATTGTCTAATGTTGTGTGGGCATTGATACGGGTGAGTTGGTGGTTGGTTTTTGCAATTTCGAATAATTCCGCCACGACTTTTGTGGCTAGGCCTTTGCCTGTTTGGCTTTGGCATATGCGGTAACCAAGCTCGGCAGTTTGATTTTTAATATCGACTAAATTTGCGCGGGCGACAATTTTATTGTCTTTATAAACTAAGTATAAATAGCATTCGCCATGATTTTGCTCTTCAATAATCGGCTCGATGATTTTTCGCAAACTTTCTGCAGCGAAATACCCATCTGGTCGAGGCGGAACGGATTGTTCGAAATAGGTTTTATTTATTGTTTCGAACTCTACAATTGAATGGCAATCTTCAACTGACATTAATTTGAATTGCATGATTTAGCTCCTTGATTAATATGAAGATAGCTTAAAAGGTGGGAAAGACAAATGGAAATAGATGTAATTAGAAGCTACCATGTGCATGTATATTTTGATGCCAGCAGCGTAGAAAAAGCAACCAGCCTATGTGAGGCTGCCGCACTAAAATTTGGCGTTGCCATGGGGCGAGTGCATAAAAGAAATGTTGGCCCTCATCCGATGTGGTCATGCCAATTGGGCGCGACACCTGCGCAATTTGAACAATTATTGCCATGGTTGGTGTTGAATAGAGACGGCTTGATTATATTCTCGCACCCTGAAACGGGTGATGATTTGCGCGACCACCGTGACCGTGATATTTGGCTTGGTGCGGGACTTGATTTGAATTTAAGTATATTTAGGTGAGTGGTTAACTATAGAATGAGTAATGTAAGCTGTTGGATTTATTTACTATATAAGTATATCAAATTAAACAATTTGAGAATGACATGAAAAATATATTTACACTATTCGCTTTGATTATCATATTTGTATTGGGGAACGTTATTTATGTAATTGCAAATTATAAAGATATTGACACCCCTATTGCTATTACAACTATCATTTTGGTGTTTATGTTGGGTTTATGTGTTTTCCGATCATTGGATTTGAAAAATAATTATGAAACTTTGGTAAGACATGATGGAAAAGGTCTTGTGCTGGCGGTTGTTTTGTTAATTTCATTTGGAATATCTGTTGCAATATTATGTGCATCTGGCTTTCCTGAGGAGTATTGGCTGCACAAGTTAGTCTTCACGAATGGTGAATTTACCGGTGTTCTTACTTTTGTAATTGTCATGGCAGGGCTTGGATTTCTTGTTGTAGTCCCATTTATATTGTTTTTTATTCTCCTCTTTATGTACCGTCCTTTTATAGTTAAAAAAACACCCGAAGTTGATTAGAAAACGTGCCACAGGTATTGATTTTACACTTTTTAGGAAATGGCTAAAATTTGGCCTGTGCTTTATGTTTACTGCTAATAATTAGTCTATTGCAGCTAATTAACTGACTGTCTTTACATAGCGGTTGATGCAGTGGTGGACTATGTTTTGGGCGTTGGATAAGATGTTGCCTTTGAAGGGGCCATATAGGCGGTCGAAAGTGTGGTTTTGCAGGCGTTGGCCTATGGTGGCTACTTTGTTGGCAGGGAGTGGGATTACATTTGGGTAGCTGTGCATGAATGTGGCTTGATTATTGACTGAGTAGACGGTGTCAGCACCAAATAATACGCCCTTACCATCTTGCGCACCGCTCCAATGCAATACGCATGAGCCATCGAAATGACCGCCACAATTGATAATGGTAAGTTCATTTTCGAGCCGCAATGTTTCACCTTGCCAAAATAGGATGTTATCTGACAAGTCCTGCACCCAATGTTTGTCTGCATGGTGGATATAAATGGGGATGTTGCCAAAAATGGCACTCCAGCAAGCAGCATTGGAATAGAAATGTGGATGCGAGATGACAATGGCTTTGAGCCCGCCCATGGCTAGAATTTTATCGACCCATTCATCATTAACCAACGGCACGCAATCCCATAGATAATTGCCATTTGGAGTTTGGATTAAATAGGCATCTTGGCCAATGCCACAATCGAAACTTGTGGGCAATAAATGCACATTCTCTTCGATTTTTGTCCAGTTTGCATGATGTTTGTTATGGTGCTCTGGTAAAATTAGCCACTCTTGGCCTGTGTCTGGCACATTTTGGCGGTCATCCTCGCAGATTGGACAGTGGTCTGGTTTGGCATGGGTGCTAGATTGTTGAACTCCGCAGGCTTTGCATGTATATTTTGTCATTGATTTTGCCTCTATAAATTGATGATTGAAATGTGGCGTGAAAGCGCTAAATACGCTGGCATATGATATTGTGAGTGTTCGATATGCTGTTGATATTCCTGCCGTGTCATCTGTTGGTTTTTAATACGGTTTGGCGAGAGTAATTGAATTATTTTTGTCATGATATTCCATCCTTTTATATGTGGCCTGTGGGTTTGCCACTGTGATTTGTTGGGATGAAGATAGATAAATATGTTCGATAAGAAAAATATATTGTTTTTATCATTACAATAAGATAAAATTATAGCATGAATTTACGTGAATTAGAATATCTGGTGGCGGTTGCCCAATTTAAGCATTTTGGCAAAGCGGCTGCGCATTGCAATGTAAGCCAACCTGCGTTGAGCATGCAGCTAAAAAAGCTAGAAGAAGAGCTTGGCGTAACCTTGTTTGAGCGCAATAATAAACAGGTGTTGATTACCCCGATGGGTACAAAAATTACCATGCGCGCGCGGATGATTTTGCAACAAGCTAACGATTTAAAGCAATTTGCAAGTGGCGCGACTGATATATTTACTGGTGAATTGAAATTGGGGGCTTTCCCGACTTTGGCACCTTATTATTTGCCACATATTGCGCCTAAAATTATGCAAGAAATGCCCGATATTCATTTGTTATTGGTTGAAGAAAAAACTGATATACTGATTGAAAAACTGCAAAAAGGCGAGATTGATTGTGCATTGATGGCGTTGCCAATTGATGCAGATAACTTGACTTATGAGCCATTGTTTGAAGATGAATTTTATTTGGCGGTATCCGAAGACCATAAATTAGCGAATAAGGCATCAATCGAGCTTTCTGAATTGCAGGATATGAAGCTTTTATTGTTAGAAGAAGGCCATTGCATGCGCCAAAATGCGCTTGATGTCTGCAGCCTAACAGGCGCGAATGAAGCGCAGGAATTTAGAGCCACAAGCCTTGAGACGTTGCGCCAAATGGTGCGCATTGGGGGAGGGATTACTTTAATGCCTGCACTGGCAAAACAAGATAATGATGGGCTTAAATATATTAAGTTTAAGAAAAATCCACCTAAGCGTTCTATTGCATTAGTGTGGCGTAAAACCACTCATAAACACGAAATATTTGCCAAATTATGCAATATGTTTAGCCAATAGTCTACTGAACATAACTATAGTTTAAATACCAATTGGCAAGGACTATTTGTCAATTTTTTGTCTGCTTTTTAAATGTTATTCTACACCTATAGTTTTGAGTGGGTGTATTATGGAATTTCAAGAAAAATGGTCGGTAGACTGCAGCGCATGTGGACATGCAATCTCTAGCGAGAAGTGTCTGTGTAAGCATTGTAACTCTGGTAAAGTGCGGATGAACCGTTATTTCTCTCGCGGGGGATATACGCGCGTTTCCTTTGGTTGCCATTTGTGCAAAATTGAAATTAAAGAAATAATGCCCTGCCCAGAATGCTCTACGGCTGTTGATATTGCCGTATCGGCTCGGAAAAAACCGAACTTTTTTGAGCGGTTGTTTTTGGCGCATTAGCCATCGAATAACTCACCTTGTTTTATAAGCCAGTGGTAGAATTTTTGCGCCACTGGATTGTAAGCCGCGTATTTGGATTGAATGACGTAAAAACCAAAATCTGAAGCTAGCCAGCCACCAAATATGTTGACCAAACGCTTTTGAGCGATGAGGTCCTTTACATAAGCATAATGCGCTAAGTAGACACCCTGTCCATTTAGCGCAGCTGCTATGTTTAAATTACCATCTGAAAATGATTGAAACTTAAGTTGATTGATTTCTGCGGTGGTGAAGCCTTTGGTGTTGAGCCAAAATTCCCAGGTATTTTCGTAATGGTTTTGCATGCCGACACTTTTAAAAAGTGTGTGGTTTTTAAGGTGCTGCAATTGAGTGATTTGCGCTGCAATTTCAGGTGTGGCAACGGGAGTGACGGTGTCTTTTAAAAATTGATGACTTTGATATTTTGAGTATTCTCCAAAGCCAAAACGAATGCCGATGTCGATATTTTCATTTTCTAAATCTTGCAGTTGGGAATTGGTGATAATCTCTATTTGTACATCGGGATGCTGTTCATTAAACAGCGGTAGACGCGGTAATAACCAATAGGTTGCGAAGGACGCAAAAGTTGTGATGCGTAAAACTTGCTTCTGATTGGTTTTTTGCAAGGTTTGTGTGGCGTTTTGGATTTGTAAGAACGCATCATTGATTTGATGATGATAGCTTAACCCTTGTTGCGTGATGTTGATGACATTGGTGTTGCGGGTAAAAAGAGAAATTTCTAGGTGATTTTCGAGCTTGGCGATTTGCTGTGACACGGCAGAGGGCGATACCCCCAGTTCTTTGGCTGCATTGGCAATATTGCCTAACCTTGCAGTTGCCTCGAACGCAATTAGGCTGTTTAATGGGGGTAGTTGATTGAAATTCATAAAAATCACCATTAGTAAAACTAATGCTATGTTATAATTTCTAAATTTATTATTCCAGTTAATTTTTGTAGCTTGCTCAAAATTATAAATATTCAAATTATTGAGGATTAAAAGATGCAAAAAGAAAAATCAAATAGTGGCGTTTTGGAAATGACCATCGCCATGGTGCTTTCGGGCTTTATTGGCTTGTTTGTATTTGAAAGTGGGCAAGACCCGTTTACAGTGGTGTTTTTTAGGTGTGTTTTTGGTGCTGCTTTATTGGGTGCTTATTGTTGGTGGCGCGGCCTGTTGACCGCCGAAATGCTGTTGAGCAAAAACATGCTTTATATTTTATTGGGCGGCGCAGCGTTAATTGCCAATTGGATATTTTTATTCTCATCATTTACCTATGCGTCGATATCTATTAGCACGGTGACTTATCATTTTCAGCCGTTTTTTTTACTGATATTGAATGCTATATTTTTTAGAGAGAAGATTAAATATAGCAAGATAATTTGGCTTTTATTGGCATTTATTGGGCTGTTGTTGATTATCGAATTGGACTGGTCGCAGATTAGTTTTTCTAACGATGAGTTTTTGGGTATGCTGATGGCGTTGGCAGCAGGTTTTTTATATGCTGTGGCGACATTAATTGTGAAAAAAGTTAAAAATGTGAAATCTGAACTGGTGGCATTTGTGCAAATTAGCCTTGGGATTTTACTATTATGGCCGTTTGTGGATTTTATGAATTTAGCCATTTCTAACTATCAATGGTTGAATATTTTGGCGTTGGGCTTCTTCAACACTTTTATTATGTATATTATTATGTACCGGGCATTTGCTAAGTTAGATGTTTCGATAATTTCGGTTTTGGTATTTATTTACCCTGTGGTGGCGATTGTTGTGGATTATGTATTTTATGCGCAAAACCTATCTATGGTTCAAATTGGTGGTATTATTTTGGTATTACTAGCCGCATTGATGGTGAATATTGGCGATAAGATATTCACAAGAGCTGCGAAAGCCTAGCCAAGGATTGCCGACTCGGTGTATTCATATATCAACGAGAAAAGAGGCAATAGTGGCAAAGTTATATTTTAGTTTTAGTGCAATGAATGCGGGTAAATCGACCAGTTTATTACAAGCTGCGTATAATTACCGTGAACGCGGTATGAATGTAGAGCTTTATACCGCCGCATTTGATGACCGTGCTGGTGTTGGTAACATTGCCTCGCGCATTGGGCTGGACAGCAAAGCCAAAACATATGACGCTGATACCAACCTTTTTGAAGATATGAAAGCCCAACAAGAGGGCGAAAAAATTGACTGTATTTTGGTTGATGAAGCGCAATTTTTAAGTGAAACGCAAGTTTGGCAATTAGCCAATGTGGCGGATGAGCTTAAAATACCTGTTATGTGTTACGGTTTGCGGACTGATTTTCAGGGTAAGTTATTTCCTGGGTCGGCTGTATTGCTTGCAATTGCCGATAACTTGCGCGAAATTAAAACCATTTGTTGGTGCGGTCGTAAGGCATCTATGGTATTGCGGCTTGATGGCAATGGCGTGCCGATTGTTGAAGGTGAACAAGTGGTGATTGGTGGACAAGAGTCTTATGAATCGGTTTGTCGCCGACATTGGGTGGAAAAGAAACCTACAGCTTAGTATTATTTTAAGGGGAAAAACGATGACAAAGAAATTAATTTCAACAGGCTCGCCTATGGAAAAAAAGGCAGGCTATAGCCGTGCTGTTGCACAAGGCGACTGGGTTTTTGTATCAGGTACAACGGGTTATGACTATACAACAATGACCATGCCTGAAAGCCTAGCAGAGCAAATTCACAATTGCTTTAAAACTATAAATGAAACACTGGAAAAAACCGATGCGACCTTGGCAGATGTGGTGCGGGTGAATTATGTGGTTACGAAGCAGGAATATGTTGAAGAATGTTTTGAGATTTTAGGCCAATATTTTGGCGACATTCGCCCTGCTGCCATGATGGTGATTGCCGATTTGGTGACAGACGACATGAAAGTTGAAATTGAAGTGACGACATTTAAAGGCTAGTCACTCGATTTTGGAGAATTCTTGTTTTAAATATTTAATAAGCGTCGACAGCTTTTTGGATAAATGGCGTTTGCTTGGGTATACGGCAAAGAATTCCTTTTCATAAATAAACTCATAGTCGGGTAGAATTTCGACCAGATCGCCTCGGTCTAATGCTGCTTGCACGTAGAATTTGGGCATTCCAGAAATGCCTTTATGGCTAATCATGGCTTGCAAGTTAAACGCCATATTGTTTGAATATTGCTTGCCTCGAATGGCTATATTACTAATTTTATGAGTGGTTTTATGCCTGAAGCTGAGGTGCATATGCTCACGACTGCCGATGATGAAGCTTTGGTTGAGAATATCCTCGGGCGTATTGACCGTGTTTTTTGACAAATAGGTTGGTGATGCGCACAGAACCAATTTGGGCTGCCATAATTTTTGACAAATAAATTGAGAGTCTGTGAGAGGCCCGACCCTGACCGCCAAATCAAACTCATCGAAAAGCAGGTCTTGGACTTCATCTGACGTGTGCAGGTTGAATTCTATTTTGGGGTGAATTGTTTGAAAATCTATGAGCATTTTATTGAGCAAGCTATCGGCCAATAATATGGGTGAGGTGATTTTAATGGTACCTGACATATCATTATTATTATCGACAAGTTGGCGCAGGTTTTCATTTAAAAATTCGAATAACTGTTTATTTTCGAGGTAGAGTTTTTTGCCTTGTGCAGTGAGCGTGAGTTTACGTGAAGTGCGTTCGAGCAATCTTATTTTAAGATCATCCTCTAGCTGGCTGATGCGACGGCTGACTGTGCTTTTGGGTAGGCCAATTTTTTTGGCAGCAGCTGTGAAGCTGTTTTCTTGGGCTACGTTTATAAAAATCGCAATGTCGTTATAGTTCCAAATTTTCATATTGTTCCATATTTGAGACTTAAGGTCTCTAAAGTCACTATATTTGTTCTATTTTTGATATGATAGCTTGCTTTTTGTAAAAAACAAGTAAAATTGAAAAGAGAAATAAATGAAGATATTTAATAAAATTGCTGCAGCAGCGCTTTTGAGCATGACTATGTTGAATGGCAACGTGGTGTTGGCGGCAGATATTGAGCTTAGCCAAATTCAGAGCCAAAACAAAGTGCCGTTAAAATTATACGTATTGGATTGCGGCGCGATGGAATTAAGAGATGGCAGCGTGATGAGCGCAAATTTAGCAAAAGGTTCGGTGATACAGCTAGTGAATGCTTGCTATTTGATTAGCCATCCGAGCGGTTATTTTTTATGGGACGCTGGCTTACCTGACATGGTGGCTGATGCGGTTGATGGGGTCGAAATTTCTGGCGGTTTGTTTTTAATGAATTTGAAAAAGACCTTGGCCGCACAATTGGCAGAATTAGAGGTTTCGCCAGATGATATTGGGTTGCTAGGTTTTTCACATTTACACAGCGACCATACAGGGAATGCAAAATTATTTAACAATGCGAAATGGCTTGTGCAAGAAAATGAATATGATTTTGCATTTGGCGAAAATGCGGCAAGCGCATCGTTTGCAATTGCTGATTATGGACATTTGAAAGACAAGGCGCAGAAGCTTAATGGGCATTATGATGTATTTGGGGATGGCAGTGTGGTGATTGTTTCAACCCCAGGCCATACGATTGGGCATCAGGTATTATTTGTTAATTTAACTGATACAAAACCTGTTGTGTTAAGTGGCGATTTATATACATCGACTACGGCTGTGCATGACCATTCTATGCCTGTTTGGAATTATAATGTTGAGCAGACCAAGCAATCGTTTGAACTGGTGGAAGGCCTGTTAGAACAAACGGGAGCACAATTATGGGTGCAGCATGATAAAGCACAATTTGAAAGCTTAAAGAAAGCCCCTTTTGCTTATGAATAAGGGGGGGTGAGTTTAAATAATTAGCCGTAAGCCAATTGGTTTGCGGCTTTTTTATTTTGTCATTTATGAATGTTTCGATGCGTTCAGGTTGGCGTCAGCATGTTGCTTTAAACAAAGGCAATAATTGATGTTTTGAAAACAAGAGGGTGAATATGAATATTTTAAATAAATTGGCGGGCGTTGCATTATGTGCATTATCACTAACGGCAATGGGAGAAATTGACGCAAAAAATATAAAATCTACGGGCAGTGTTGATGTGAATCTCATGGTGTTTGAATGTGGTGAGTTGACTATTCTGAATGCCAACAATGTTGATCCAACGAGAGCGGTAGGTGAAACAGCGGAAAGTGCAAGCCCTTGTTATTTAATTAAGCATCCTGATGGAATGCTCATGTGGGACACGGGTTTGGATGATGGGCTTATTGATAAGCCAAAAGGTAAAATTGAAGGCGGCGGCAGTTTAATTTTTAAAGTAAAAACCACTTTGGCTTCGCAATTTGAAGAGGCTAATATTAACCCAAAGAAAATTGAATATATTGCGTTTTCGCATATGCACCTTGACCATACAGGCAATGCTAAATATTTTGACACGGCCACATGGCTGGTGCAGGAAAAAGAATTGAAGGTTGCAAAGGGCGGTTTGGCAAGCTTGGTAGGTTTTATGAAACGCGACTATCAAGATTTAATTCCTCGAGCGCAAGGAATTGATGGCAATTATGATGTTTTTGGTGATGGAAGTGTTGTGATTATATCAACACCTGGCCATACGGTTGGACATCAAGTTTTATTTGTGGATTTGCCAAAAACCAAAGCCGTTATACTCTCGGGTGATATGGTTGTTTCGGCTGCTGCTTGGGAGCAAAGATCTAGTATTGAAAGTAAGAGGTCTAAAAAAGCCAAAGCTTCACTTGAATTGGTTGAGAAAGTTATGCAGCAAACAGGTGCTAGTTTATGGGTTCAGCATGACAAACCGCAATTTGATGAATTGCAAAAGGCGCCATATGTTTATGAGTGAGGATATAAACATAAGGTTACTTTTGTAGGAGGGCAAGGAGGGTGCTATGAGAATACGGCACCCTTTGCGTTAGTCTTCATGATCGTGTGAATGTGCGCTATCATCTATTGAGCAACTGCTGCCAACGGCTTGGCCTGTTTTTATTTCTTGCCACGCTTGGGTGATGATTTTATATGAGCTTGATAGGAATAATGTGCTCATTAAACCCGCAACAATAAGGTCGGGCAGGGCGGAGTGGGTGTAATAAACCGCACCCGCTGCAACCATAACCAATATATTGCCGATGGCATCGTTACGCGAACATAGCCACACGCTGCGAATGTTGCTATCGCCATCTTTAAACTTATATAATATGGCAACACTGAGCAAGTTTGCTGTGAGTGCCATGAGGCCGATGATGCCCATAGTGCTATATTCTGGTACATCCAAAATAAACAGATTGTAAATGGTACCGCCTAAAACAAATAACCCCATAAGTGTGAGGCTAATGCCTTTTGCCAAGGCTGTTTTAGCGCGAATGGCGAGTGGCATACCGATGACCAGTAATGAGATGCCATAGGTGGCGGCATCGGCCAGAAAGTCCATCGCATCGGCGAAGAGTGATAGGCTGTTGGCCATTTGGCCGCCGAGAATTTCGACAATAAACATGCCCGCATTTAAGGCGATAACCATCCAAATTGCCCGTTTATATTCTGGTGTGGCGCCATCGAAGGCGACATCATGTCCACATTTTGCACTCATATTATTATCCTATTGGTTCGCTAATCTTTATTTGAATTGAGGATAATCCCTACAGCGACTATAGGTACAAGTATTATTTTAAAATAAAAAAGCCCCGCAAAAGCGAGGCCTTAAAACCTATTGATTATTTACCTGTAAGATTGACCAAACTTTCGGCCATGGCTTTGATGTCGGCATACACCATTTTCTTTTTTTCTGGAGTACCGGAAGCGCCGCCTTTGACCATCATATCGGCAGGATCTTCTTTAACAATGAAGTAAGTGGCATGATTGCCTGTATTGGCAAGGGCCGCGAATGGGCTGGTGATGAAAGTGGAGACTACGAGTATTTTAAGTAATTTTAACATGATTTCCCTCTTTTATTTTATGTTATTTTAATTTGCATCTTTGTGACGCTAAATCTACCCCCACTATATAGAGTGGCTGTGAAGCTAACCTGAATGGCTTATTCATATTGCGTTCATTTAATATTGTTCAAATTTGACTTGCATATAAAATGCAATTGCTCATATTTTAAGCCATGACCATACAAGAATATTCAATTGGTGAATTGGCTAAGCTTGCCAAAACCAAAGTTCAAACCATTAGATATTATGAGCAAAAAGAATTGCTCGACGAACCTGTGCGCACAGAAGGTGGGCAAAGGCGGTATTATAATGATGCGTTGGATAAGTTGAAATTTATCCGCCATGGGCGCGAAATGGGATTTTCTTTAGATGATATTAAGGAATTGATCTTATTGTCCGCGCTGAGGGGACAAGATTGTCAGCAGATAGATGCCATTGCAAATGCGCATTTAGAACGTGTCAATAGCCGGTTAAAACGGTTACAGAGCTTGCAGACAGAACTTACCCGTATGATAAACTCTTGCCAACATGGCGAAGTTGCGCATTGTCGCATTATTGAAGTGTTGCATAATCATACGCATTGTGACGAAGATCATGGTGAAATAGAGAAGATATAGGCTTAAACAAAGATCTAGTGATGAGTTAACTTATGGCTATAAGACTTTGGTTTGAATCTACTTCTGCGTTTTAGGCTCTTTTGGGGTGTTGATCGCAACGAGCGAAGAAACTTGAATCAAAACATGAGCTTATAGTTCTAGATCTTTGATTTGGATCAGGGTTTCGCTCTGGCGCGAAAAATGCGCTTTTAGCCGTGCAAAGCCTTAAAACCTGAATCAAACCAATGAGTTGAATCTTTACATTAAATATCGAGCGCAAAATTTTGAACTGTTGAGCCTTTTGTGGCTACGGTGATGCTATCATCTGGCACAATAGACCATGTGCCATCTTTGGCATAAGGCTCCGATGCAAAACAAATGCCGTTGCCGCATTGGCGTTTAAACAGGCTTGGCGCAGGCCTTCCCTTGGAGGCATAGCGAATCACAATCAGCCGATCGCCTTTAAATAGGGCAGCAGTGAGCACCAAAGGTTTGCGAATGTCTTTTTGGGCGCCTAGTTTTTCTATATGGCGAATATAGTTTTGTGTAGCGGTTACAGGATCGGCATCGAAACCATGATCTAATAAGCCAAGAAAAATGACTTCGCTATCTGTTTGGCCTTTTTTGGCATTATACATATTGTCGGATAATGCGTTTTCGACTTGGCGTTGAATGAGTTGATAATCGTTAATTTGGCCATTATGAGCGAATACCCAACCATCCTGTTTGAAGGGGTGGCAGTTGAGCCGCGAGACGGGTGCAGCGGTAGATGCACGTACATGAGCAATGAATGTGGGAGACTGGGTATGATATGCAATATTTTGCAGGTTTTCGCAGCCCCACGCGGGCATTGTATCTTTAAACACCACTGGCTCGGATTTTTCACTTTGCCACGCGAGGCCATACCCATCGGCATTAACCGACATTTTGCCTTTGGTGGCGTGATGGCTTTGTTCAATCAGTGAATGTTCAGGCTCGAATATATGATCTGATAGATAATTAATTTCGCCTTGATAGGCTAGAAAACGGCACATGTTACGCTCTTTACAATGAGTTTGGTGTTGTTTGCCGCAATCTTGTCATATTCATTTCATGTTTTGACCGTAATTTGAGCAAATAGCTGCCTTATTCATATAGCATATTGGGTGCAATAGAAATAGACAAAGCCATTTATTAGCAAAGCAACGGACGAATATTATGAAAAACCGCAACGAAAAAGTGATTAGCCCATTTTTGAAAAATAGTTATGCAAGTGCATTTATTGTTGGTGTGTTTCTTTTAGGTTTGGCAGTTATCTCCGTGGTTGTTTTTGGGGGTGATGTTTGGCAAATAAACGCCCAGAAATTACCCAATATCATGCCTGTTTTGATGGCGATTATTGGTTTATTTGCGGTGGGCTATGGCATTATGTGTGTGGTGACAAGTAAATTATTCCAATCCGTTGGTAGTAAACGCATTTCATATAATCATTTACAATATTAAAAATTACAGCTTTCTCAGCACAATATGCCACTCCGAATTGATACGCGGGGTGGTTTTTGTTTGTATCAATATTTATGACTATAAATATCAGTTAAATTAATTTGACTTGAGATTAGATTGCCCTCTTAATGATAAATAACTTGGAGGGTTTTATGGATTTATCGACTTATTTAACATTTGTTTTGGCTTGCGGAATTCTAATTATTATCCCTGGCCCGACTGTAGCGGTGGTGATTGCCAATAGCTTAAAACATGGTGTTAAAATTGGCATGGTAACTGTGGCAGGTGGTATGTTAGCCATGGGGATATTGCTTGTATTGGTTACATTTGGGCTGAGCGCCTTGTTGGAAAATCTTGGTTATTTACTTACCTATATAAAATGGATAGGCGTGATTTACCTTGTATATATTGGCTATAAAACCTGGACAGCACCAAGCGCTAGTTTAAGTGATATTGAAGCCCAGAAGCCTAACCCTAAAAAAATATTCATTCATGGTTTTGTTGTTGCCATTAGCAACCCTAAAGCATTGGTGTTTTTTGGTGCGTTTTTTCCGCAATTTTTAAACCCAGAGGGTGATATAACAGCGCAGCTGGCTTTGATGTCGGTTACTTTTTTTGTGTTGGCATTGGTATTGGATAGTGCGTGGACGGTGATGGTGAATGTGGCTAAGAATTTTTTGATGAAATCGGAAAAAATAGTCAACCGCGTTTCGGGTGGTTTTTTAATGCTTGGTGGTGGTTTGTTAGCCTTGATAAAAGAAAAATAGATTGAAAATATAACGACTTATCTATAGATTATAAATTATCGATTCTGTTTTATGAGGGTAGTATGCGCAAAGTTAAATTCTCGAATTTACTAGATGGTTATGCGAATTTTCGTCAAAAAATTTACCCAAAACACGAAAAATTATTTAAAGAACTGGTCGAGAAAGGCCAAAGCCCTGAAATTATGATGATTTCTTGTTGCGATAGCCGTGTGAACAGTACCCAGATATTTTCGGCCAAAGCAGGTGATATGTTTACCTTGCGCAATGTTGGTAATTTGGTGCCGCCATATGAGTTAGACGGTGGCTACCATGGCACTAGTGCGGCCATTGAATATGCAGTGACTGAGCTTAAAGTGAAGCTGATTATTGTGATGGGGCATAGTTATTGCGGTGGTATTAAGGCTGCCTATGAAAACCAAGATGCGTTTTCGGAACTTGATGCTTTGACTGGCCGTGGCTTTACCCGCCAGTGGATGAATATGATTAAGGACATTAGTGACGATATTCACGATCATCACCATGATTTAAGCGAGCGGGACCAATTGAAGCGTTTGGAGCAACAGAATGTTTTGTTGAGCCTTAAGAATTTGCGCAGTTTTAAATTTGTTCAAGATGCCGTGGAAGCGGGAGAGCTTGAAATGGTTGGCTCGTGGTTTGACCTAGATCAGGGAACTGTTTGGGTTGGAAATGAAGAATCTCAAGAGTTTCATAAGTTGAAATCGACTTAATGCGTGATAAATTTGATATAAAATCTAGCCTGATGATATTGGTGTTTTGCCTGACATGGGCATCGGCCTTTGCGGTGGCGAAATATGGTTTGCAATTTTGGCCGCCATTTTGGTTTTTGGCAACTCGGTTTTTACTCACCTCATTATTTTTTCTGTTGCTTTGCATTATTTTTGGCCGATTGATGAAAATAAGTGCCAAACAATTGTTGAAGCTTTGCTTGTTGGGTTTGCTTAACAATGCAGGTTATTTGGGTTTTTGTTGGTATAGCTTAAGCATCCCTGGCACGCCCTCTGGCCTTGTGGCAACCATTATAAGCGCCAACCCTGTGTTGGTGACACTGGCACAATTTTTATTTGTATCGGCCGCTTTTAGTTATAAGAAATTATTTGGTGTTTTGCTTGGTTTTATAGGTGTTGCTTACATATTACAAAGCCGTGTGAGTGTTGAAGGTGTGCCGCTTTATATCATCGGGTTTTTGTGCATTGCGTTGGTGAGTTTTAGCGCTGCCACATTTTTGTTTAAACGCCTGAATGGCGATACGGATTTTTGGTTTAGCTTATTTGTACAAAATATGGCGGGTGCCATTGCGCTTTATATTCCTGCATTTTTATTTGAAAGTGTGCCAACGGTTTGGTTTGAACCGCAGTTTTTAATGAGCATGTTTTATCTGGTGGTTATTATTGGGTTTAGTTTTATTATTTGGTTTAACCTGATTGAACAAAAAGGCACAGCCGAAGCTTCGAGCTTGCATTTTATCATGCCACCACTTGGCCTGTTTTACGGGTGGATGGTATTTTACGAAAGCATTCCTGTTGGCGACTATATTGGCCTAATACCTATAGTTTTAGGCATTTATTTGGTGACCAGAAACGCAAAAACAGCGTAACGGCTTGCGGTCAATTGATGAATCATTTACAAGTGATCAACTGATTTTCAAACGAGGTGCGCATGGCTGCTTATCAATATATTTACACGATGGATCGACTTTCTAAAACCTTTGCAGGTGGAAAGCAATTGTTTAAAGACATTCGCCTTTCCTTTTTACCGGGTGCGCATATTGGTGTGGTTGGTGAAAATGGTAGTGGTAAATCGACCTTGCTAAAAATTATGGCTGGGCTGGACACTGAAATTACGGGTGATGCATATGCTGCCGACGGTGTTAAGGTTGGTTATTTAGCGCAAGAACCGCAGTTAGACGAAAGCAAAACCGTTGTCGAAAATGTGATGGTTGGCGTGGCCGAAACTAAAAAATTACTTGATGATTTTAATGCTGTTGCCGCCAAAGTGGCCGAAGAATATACCGATGAGCTTATGGAAGAAATGAGCGCATTGCAGGAAAAAATTGATTCGGTAGACGCGTGGAGCCTCGATCACCAAGTTGAAGTGGCGATGGAAGCATTACGTTGCCCACCTGCTGATGCCCAAGTTGCGACTTTGTCGGGCGGTGAAAAACGCCGCGTGGCGATTTGCGCATTGTTGCTCGCAAAACCAGACTTATTATTACTCGATGAACCGACCAACCATTTGGACGCTGAAACCATTAGCTGGTTGCAAAATTATTTGGTGAATTATACAGGTACGATTGTTTGCGTAACCCATGACCGTTATTTCCTTGATAACATCACAGCATGGATTTTGGAACTTGATCGGGGTGAGGGTATTCCTTACGAGGGCAATTATACAAATTGGCTTGAGCAAAAAGCCAAGCGCCTAGCACAAGAAGCCCGTGTGGATGAAAACCGTAAGAAAACCATTGAACGTGAGCTTGATTGGGTGCGCTCTAGCCCCAAAGCCCGCCAAACAAAATCTAAAGCGCGTATTTCGGCGTTTAATGATTTGGTGGATCAAAAAGACAGCGAAGCTTTGCGTACAGCACAAATTATCATTCCTGCTTCTGAACGTTTGGGTGGTGTGGTGATTGAAGCTGATGAGCTTGGTAAAGCATTTGGTGATAAATTATTGATCGAAGATTTGGATTTCCGCCTGCCACCTGGTGGTATTGTGGGTATTATTGGTGCCAACGGCGCGGGTAAATCGACCTTATTTAAAATGATTATGGGCCAAGAAGAACCTGATACGGGTAGTATTCGTGTTGGTGAAACTGTGCAGCTTGGTTATATTGACCAAAACCGTGATGCACTTGACCCAAATAAAACCGTGTGGGAAGAAATTTCGGACGGTAATGACATTATTCAACTGGGTAAGTTAGAGCGTAATTCACGCGCTTATTGCTCGGCCTTTAACTTTAAAAGTGGCGACCAACAAAAGAAAGTTGGCATATTATCTGGTGGTGAAAGAAACCGTGTGCATTTGGCGAAAATGCTTAAAACAGGTTCTAACGTTTTACTACTCGATGAACCAACTAACGATTTGGACGTTGAAACTTTGCGTGCGCTTGAAGATGCTTTGATGAGCTTTGCAGGTTGTGCCGTGGTTATTACCCATGATCGCTGGTTCCTTGACCGTATTGCCACTCATATTTTGGCATTTGAAGGTAACAGCCATGTGGAATGGTTTGAAGGTAACTTTAGTGATTATGAAGTTGATAAGAAACGTAGACTAGGTTCGGCAGCAGACCGCCCGACACGTCTTAAATTTAAAAAATTCCACGTTTAAACAATCATTTTACTTTGACTTGATTATGAGACGCCCAATATGTGTTGTACATGTTGGGCGTTTTTTTGTTTGGGGTGGGGTTTAGTTTTTACATTCGGTTTTGATTTATCTCAAATTAAGAGTGGTTTTTTTGTCTATAATTAGCCTATTTGCCAATGGTGATTGGGTGTTTATTTGCTATTTGTTTGGTGAATTACATATTTAAACCTATGGCACTAGATTGCCGTAATTTAAACAAATCTTCATAATACCTTAATCGGGGTATTGCATAGCGAATATACACGACCTATATTTAATTAAATATATTACACAAAGGGATTAAAGATGAGAAAACACTTACTCAAAAAATCAATTATAGCGCTCACGACTTCGGTTGCATTTGTATCTATGCCACTTGCTGCACAGGTTGTTAAAATTCCTGCACTAGATTATGTGCCTGCAGACACCGCATTTTTTAGCGGCAGTTTAGAGTCTTTTCCGATTAAGACTTATATGGATTTGAACAGCGAGTTATTTGAAGTAGGTGAGCCTGAAGAGCTTTATAAAATGTTTGAAGATGATGACAAATCATCGAAGAAATTTTTTGGCGCCATTGTTAAAGATTATTATAAAAGCTTAACAGATTCTAGCAGCTTGCTGGAGAAATATGGCATTGGCGATGAAACCCGCATGATGATATATGGTGTTGGTTTTTTACCGGTGATTAAATATGAAGCCGAAAACCCAGATGCGATTTTTACTGTGTTTGATGCAGCCGCTGCTGAAGCTGATGTGAAAAGCGAAGAGCGCAAAATTGACGGCGTTAAATATAAAGCCTACCAACCTAATAATGAAGATGACAAAAGCGCTGAACTTATTGTTGCAGTGGTGAATGGTTGGGTGACAATAACAGTTGCGAAACCTGAAATTCAAAACAGCCATTTAAAAGTTGCACTTGGAATTGAGAAGCCTGCTAAATCACTCGGTAATACAGATATTTTGCAAGACATCACTGATAAATATGATTTTGATGGCACTCAGTTGGCGTTTATTGATCATAGAGTTATTGTTGAGAAAATCACTTCTAAAGATCCGCTTGAATTTACATCTGCCGAAGATTGGGCAGACATGAAAGACATTCAAACACCGGAATGCCGTGCTGAATTTGCACAAATTGCAAAATCTTGGCCGCGTACGGTTATGGGTACTGATGGTTTTACCATCACTGACAATTCTTATAACGCCAATTCACGCATGATTGTAGAAAGCACAAATGAAGCGACAAATACTGCCTTAATGGCATTGCGTGGCTTTATTCCTGAACATATTAGCATTGATGCTGGCCAAGTTTATAGCATGGGTTTGGGCGTTAATATGAACCAAATGACTGGCACGCTAACTCAATTATGGTCGACCGTTATGCAGACTAATTATAAATGTGAGCCATTGATTGAGATGCAATCGAATATTGGTGATGCCAACCCTGCTGCACTAGGTATGTTTGCAGGCATGGCACAAGGTGTTATGGGGTTGTCGGTAACTTTATTTGACGCTGATGTGGAAATGAAAGACGGTAAACCTAATTTCAAAAAATTGGATGGGTTGATTAGTTTGGCAAGTGAAAACCCTGCTGCTCAATTGACGACGGCCTCTATGATGATGCCGCCATTACGCAGTGTGAAATTGCCTGGAGATGGCACGCCAATCGTGCTGAACGAAATTATTCCATCTGTGAATATGATTGGTGGCGAAACTTTAACGGCTGCTGTTGGTAAGCATTTGAATGTTTACCAAGGTACACAAGCGGCTGAAATGTCTGCTAGCATGAAAGATGTTGAAATTGATGCCAATGGCTTCTTTGATTTTTACATGCATTATGGTGAGTTTTTTACAATTTTAACAGAAATTATGAAAGATCAACCTGACGTGCCAGCAGAGCAAATGAAACAATTTTTAGCACTTTCCAAAAGTGATATGAAGGTTGGCTTTGGGATTGATTTCACTAAACATGGCATTGAAATGAGTGCTGACATTAGTAAAAGTGAATAGGCTTTTTACAGATTGAAAAAGGCGGCTCTGGTTGAGCCGCCTTTTTTTGGTTTTAAGATTATAGACTTATGGTTTTACCCGCTTTATTGCGTAATTTTGCCGTCATTCCATAATCACCTTTTTGAATTTTTAGCTCAAATTGGGTTGAAGCTACATATGGTTTTAATGATTCTCCAAAGCGCTCTGGCTCTGGGTGAGTGAGTGTGAGTTCTGTTAAATGCAAACCCAAATCCTGCATATTGGGGGCAGGGGTCTGATTGTTTTGCCACTGAATGAGAGTTGGGAATAGGCCTCGCTCAATGAGAGAGCCATCTTTTGGGATGGTGATTTGCCAAGTTAATGCACCGCGAGAGACATTGTTTATGTGTCCGATATCAATGGGTAAGTGTTTGGCTTGTGAGGCTAGTTGGGTGGTGCTTGCCACCCAAGTGAGTAATTTAGGTTGTTGTTTAAGCTGAGCTTGCAAAGCTGAATTATCTAAACCAAACCATCTTTTTTGTGGTGCTTTTGGCGGTGCCGCATCGGGGTTTATGGCGATTAGTTCTAGGAAAATTCCTTCGCCAATTTGCATTAGGTGGTTATGCGTGCCCATCTGGTCGTGCTCACCGCCAAATGGAATGCGCACGCCTAGTTTTTGCTCGATATATTCGACACCTTGTGACAGGCTGTTCGCGGCAATGACAATATGGTCAAATATAAATGCCACATACCACCTATTGAGTTGCGATTTTTAGAATCTCAATCAGCTTATCCATGTCATTTTCATTATTGTAATAATGTGGAGAAAAACGGAGTTTCTCGGGTAATTTACGTTTTTCGCCATCCCATGGGGCGCTATGGTCGCCTGCTAGTGTGAGGTAAATTTTTTCTTCTTCTAAAAACGCGCGCACTTCTTTTGATGCTCTTTTTTCATGATAACAAGTGATGATAGAAGATTTTAAGCTGCCTAAATCGGCAATGTGCATGCCTGGCACTTCTGCAATGGCACTGCGTAATTTTGTGGATACAGCCTGTGAGCGTTTCCAAATTTTGTGCATTCCTAAATCGAGTGCATAATCGCAAGCCGCATGCAGGCCTGAGCGTAAGGCATAGGCATTTTCCCAATCTTCGAAGCGGCGGGCATCTTTGCGCAGATTATAATTATGAGCGCCATCTAGTTCGGCACCAAAAAAGTCTAACGTATTTGGCTCAATGGTTTCGAGCTGTTTGCTACTTGCATATAAAAACCCGCTACCGCGTGGTCCACGTAGGAATTTGCGGCTGGTGGTGGTGAGGTAATCACAACCAATTTTTGCAACGTTTACTGGATATTGGCCGATAGACTGGCAAGCATCGAGTAAATAAACAATCTCATGCTTGTTAGCCACTTTGCCAATAGCCTCGGCAGGTTGAACCAGGCCGTTATTAGACGGCATGTGTGATATGGCGATCAATACAGGGTTTTTACCTGCTGATTTTAAATCTTCAATTTGGGCGTCTAGGGCATCGACATCAACTTCGCCAAATTCATTGTCTGGAATGACGATGGTTTCTATGCCGTATAGTTTTTTAACGTGCATGAAAGCCACTAGGTTTGCGCCATATTCTAATGTGGAGGATAGAATAACATCGCCTTTTTGCCAGGTCAGTGCGAGGCTGTAAAAAACCTTTTGCCATGCAATTGTTGCATTTTCGACAATGGCGATTTCGCTTGGTTTGGCATTGATTAATTTGGCGACTGATACGTATAAATCAATCTCTAATTCTTGTGTATATTCGTAATGCGCATGATAGCCACCCATACGCGATTCTTCATCGAGCATGAATATCATTGCATTATATACAGGCTCGGGGCTAATGGCCGCGCCTGCCGCGTTCATATAGATAAGATCCGCTAGGCCGGGGGTGTCATTTCTAATTTGCTCAATGTCCATACGAAAATCCTTAATTTTTGTCGCCGCCTATCAGTATCCTATTGAGATTAATGCTGCAAATTTAAAATACTGATAGATATATCTTTACTTTAGCTTTTATTAGATATAAATATATCTTTATATTAAAAGAGGCGCTTCATGGAACAAATTTTAGCTGAATTAAGAGCGATTGCAGAAGAAACGCGTTTGCGCATTGTTCTTTTGTTAGCACGCGGCGAGCTAAATGTAAAAGACTTGACTAATATTTTAGGCCAAAGCCAACCGCGCGTATCTCGACATTTAAAATTACTGTTAGATTCTAGCTTAATTAACCGACATCGTGAAGGCTCATGGGTTTATTTTCGACTATCAGAAAAAGCCCGTAACCATTCTTTTGTTGCTTCGGTTATTAACACAGTTGGCGAAGAAGATAAGTTGTTTAAACGTGATTTATCGCGTTTGAATGCGGTGAAGCTTGCACGCAGTGAAGAAGCCGCTAAATATTTTGCCTCTATTGCCGAAAATTGGGATAGCCTGCGCAAATTACAAATACCTGAACATAAAGTAGAAGCCGCCATTGGCGATATGTTGGGCGATAAGCTTGGCAATTTGCTTGATTTAGGCACAGGCACAGGGCGCATGCTTGAACTGTTTTCTGACAGAGCGGATTTAAGCATTGGTGTAGATTTAAGCCATGAAATGTTATCTTACGCCCGTGCCAAACTAGAAAAAGCAGGGCTTACCAATAGCCAAGTGCGCCAAGGTGATATTTTTAATCTGCCTATGGAAAGCGGGCATTTTAACACGGTTATCATTCATCAAGTGCTGCATTATTTAGATGAATCTCTATCGGTACTAAAAGAAGCCGCGCGCGTTATGGCGCCACATGCAAAATTATTGATTATAGATTTTGCCAGCCATGACAATGAAGAATTGCGCAACAGCCATTCGCACAGACGGCTAGGTTTTTCGACCGCGCAAGTGAGTGAATGGGCCGAAATTGCGGGTATGAAATTATTGGACACACAAAGTTGCCCACCTGATGAGCGAATGCCAAGCTCTCAAGATGAACAGTTGACGGTTCAACTATGGTTATTTGAACGAAATTAATAAAATAAAAGTACAAAATTATGAATGATAAATTGAATGTATCCTTTGAGTTTTTTCCACCTGCGAACGAAAAAATGGAAGAGACTTTATGGAAAAGTGTGAAACGGCTTGAAGAAACCAAACCACGCTTCGTATCGGTAACTTATGGTGCTGGTGGTTCTACACGTGAGCGCACACATAATATTGTGACACGTTTAGCGCGCAGCACATCTATGATACCTGCCGCGCATTTAACCTGTGTAGATGCCTCACGCGAGGAAATTGATGAGATTATTCAGAATTATTGGGATGAAGGCGTGCGCCACATTGTGGCTTTGCGCGGTGACCCTAAAGCGGGAATTGGTGAAAAATATATACCTAGAGCAGATGGTTATGCCAATGCCGAAGAGCTTGTGCATGGCATTAAAAGAATTGGTGATTTTGAAATTAGCGTGGCTGCATATCCAGAGCAACATCCTGAAAGTGGGAGTTTGCAAGCCGATTTGGATAATTTAAAAGCCAAAATTGACGCGGGTGCGACCCAAGCCATCACCCAGATGTTTTTTGACAATGAGTTATTTTATCGGTTTATGGATGAATGTGAAAAAGCAGGCATTAACGTGCCAATCATACCCGGTATAGCGCCTGTGATAAACTTTAAAGGCACTGTTAATTTTGCTAAAAAATGCGGCACGAGCATACCTGCTTGGTTGCACAAACGGTTTGATGGCCTAGATGATGATATTGATACCCGCAAAATGGTGGCGGCAGCCGTAGCTGTTGAACAGGTGCGTGACCTATATGCCCATGGCGTGCGGGATTATCATATTTACACTATGAACAGAGCCGAGCTTACATATACGATTAGCCATCAGCTTAAAAATATTGCTTAAGGGATTTATCATGACCAAAGAAATTGCATTAGAACGCACTCAATTGCTGCATGATACCGCAGCGAAACGCATTTTAATTTTAGATGGCGCGATGGGATCGTTGATTCAGGATTTGAAATTTAGTGAAGAACAATTTCGTGGTGATAAATTTGCTGATTGGTCTCAGGACATAAAAGGCAATAATGACATATTGTCCATAACTCAGCCCGAAGCGATTAAGAATTTGCATTTGCAATACCTTGAAGCGGGTGCTGATATATTAGAAACCAATACATTCTCGGCAACCACGATTGCGCAAGCAGATTATAAAATGCAAGATTATGCCTATGAGATAAATCTGCAAAGTGCGATTGTAGCGCAAAAAGCTTGTGCTGAACATTTAGCCAATACTGGCAAACAATGTTTTGTAGCTGGCACTTTAGGGCCAACCAACAGAACGGCCTCTATGTCGCCCGATGTGAATGACCCAGGCTTTAGAGCGGTGACATTTGATGATTTACGCATTGCTTATGGTGAGGCGGTGCGTGGACTGATTAAAGGCGGTTGTGACCTTATATTGGTAGAAACGATTTTTGATACGCTTAACGCCAAAGCTGCGCTATTTGCTATAGAAGAAGTATTTGAAGAAAATGGTTATCGTCTACCGATTATGATTAGTGGTACGATTACCGACCTTTCTGGGCGTACTCTATCTGGCCAAACACCTGAGGCTTTTTATTATAGTGTCAACCATGTTGAACCGTTTTCTGTGGGGCTTAATTGTGCGTTGGGTGCACAAGAAATGCGTGCACATGTGCAATCTATTGGTAATGTATCAACTGGTTTTGTATGCGCTTACCCGAATGCAGGCTTGCCCAATGAATTTGGCGAGTATGACGAAAGCCCCGAATATATGGCGGGTTTGATTGCTGAATTTGCCGCTTCTGGTTTGGTGAATATTGTCGGTGGGTGTTGCGGTACCACTCCTGCGCATATTAAGGCCATTGCTGAAGCTGTTGCAAAGCATAAACCACGGGTTGCACCTGATGTGCCTACCTTGATGCGTTTGTCTGGCCTTGAGCCATTTGTATTTGCCGACAATGTGAATTTTGTAAATGTTGGCGAACGAACCAATGTGACAGGCAGCGCGATGTTCAAAAAATTAATTTTGAACGATGATTATGAAAAAGCCCTAGCTGTTGCCCGTCAACAAGTTGAAAATGGCGCGCAAATTATTGACATTAATATGGATGAGGGCATGCTTGATGGCGAAGCCGCTATGGTGCGATTTTTAAACCTAATCGCTGCCGAGCCAGACATTGCCAAAGTGCCGATTATGATTGATAGCTCCAAATGGAGTGTGATTGAAGCTGGCCTAAAATGCGTGCAGGGCAAGGCAATTGTGAACTCGATTTCGCTTAAAGAAGGCAAAGAGAGTTTTATACATTATGCCAAACTTATCAAACGCTATGGCGCAGCAACAGTGGTGATGGCTTTTGATGAAGATGGCCAAGCTGATACTTATGAGCGCAAGGTCGAAATTTGTACAAATTCTTACCGTATCTTGGTTGATGAAGTTGGTTTTAAACCGGAAGATATTATTTTTGACCCCAATGTGTTTGCGGTGGCCACAGGGCTTGAAGAGCATAATGAATATGGCAAAGCATTTATTGAAGCGGCCAAAACCATTAAAGAAACATTGCCGCATTGTCATATTTCGGGCGGGTTGTCTAACCTATCATTCAGTTTTAGGGGTAATAATCTAGTGCGTGAAGCCATGCATAGTGCTTTCTTATTCCACGCCATTAAAGATGGTATGGATATGGGCATTGTGAATGCAGGCCAGTTGACTATTTATGACGACATTCCAAAAAAACTTTTAGTCGCGATTGAAGATGTATTGTTTAATCGAACACCAGAAAATGGCGAAACCTCATCGGATAATTTACTAGAATTGGCGCAAGAATATGTAGGCCAAAAAGGTGTGAAACGTGAAGTTGACTTAACGTGGCGCGAGAAAAGCATTAACGACCGCCTAGCCCATAGCCTTGTGAACGGAATTACCGATTTTATTGTCGAAGATGCCGAAGAAGCTCGTGTTGGTGCTGAACGCCCATTACATGTGATTGAAGGCGCATTGATGGACGGCATGAATATTGTTGGTGACTTATTTGGCTCTGGCCAAATGTTCTTGCCGCAAGTTGTGAAATCTGCCCGTGTGATGAAAGCCGCTGTGGCGCATCTGATGCCATTTATTGAAGAAGAAAAATTATTAACTGGCGATACCAGTACCAATAATGGCAAGATATTAATGGCGACAGTTAAAGGCGATGTGCACGATATTGGTAAAAATATTGTGGGTGTTGTGCTGCAATGTAATAATTTTGAAGTGATTGACATGGGCGTTATGGTGCCTGCTGCCGACATTATTAAAAAAGCCAAAGAAGAGAATGTCGACATTATTGGCTTGAGTGGATTGATTACGCCAAGCTTGGATGAAATGTGCCATATGGCGGCCGAAATGGAACGTGAAGGTTTGAACATTCCGTTGATGATTGGCGGCGCGACTACATCTAAAGTGCATACAGCGGTTAAAATTAACCCCAATTATAAAGCAGGCCAAACCATTTACGTGACGGATGCAAGCCGCGCGGTGGCTGTGGCGACAAAATTAATGGGTGATGGCAGTGCAGACTACCAAGCTGAAACATTGGCCGAATATATCGACATGGCCGAAAAACACGCGCGCGCGCGTAGCAATAAGGATCGCCCGACATTAGAGCAATCTCGTGCAAACGCCTTGCCAATTGATTGGACGGGCTTTGAAGTTAAAAAGCCATCATTCTTGGGTGTGAAGGAATATAACAATTTCGATTTAGCTGAAATTGCAAGATATATTGATTGGACGCCATTCTTTGCCAGTTGGGAATTAAAAGGTTCGTATCCAAGTATATTTGAGAATGAGAAATTTGGTGAAGCAGCTAAAAATCTTTATAAAGATGCTTCGGCCATGCTTGATAAAATAATTGCGGGGCGGTGGACAAAGGCAAGTGGTGTTGTTGGTTTTTGGCCAGCCAATGTTGATGATGCCTCATGGCCGACCAATGAACATATTGGCAGCATGGATGACATTACGCTTTATAAAAATGATGACCGAAATGAAATTATTGGTAAGTTTCATGGTTTGCGCCAACAAATGAAAAAACAACCAGGGCGTTATAACGATTGTTTGGCCGATATTATTGCGCCAAAAGACAGTGGAATTGCCGATTATATTGGCGGCTTTACCGTAACCACAGGTTTGGGTGAAGAAGATAAAGTGGCTGAGTTTAAAGCTGCGGGTGATGATTATAGCGCCATCTTGTTCCAAAGCTTATGTGATCGTTTGGCGGAGGCTTTTGCCGAATTAATGCATGCCAAAGTACGCCGCGAATTGTGGGGTTATGCCAAAGACGAAAGCATTGAAACCACAGAATTGTGGAAAGAAGAGTATCAGGGCATTCGACCTGCGCCGGGTTACCCTGCACAGCCTGACCATACTGAAAAACGCACCTTGTTTGAGCTGTTAGATACCACTAAGCGTATTGGCGTTAAGTTGACTGAGAGTTGTGCTATGTGGCCACCATCGAGTGTTTCGGGTATGTATTTTAGCCATCCACAAAGCCATTATTTCGGCATTGGTAAAATTGAAAAAGACCAAGTGGAAGATTATGCAAAGCGTAAAAATATGCCGCTAGATGAGTGTGAGAGATGGTTAGCGCCAATTTTGAACTATAATCGCTAGCATATTATATGGCTTGATAAATGAGTGCGCTTGCTAGCGGACTCATTTATCTGCTTTAAGACTCGGTTAAGTATAACCAAGTCAAATTTCTGTTATTTAGAGTGATACTTTAAACTATAGTCTAATACACTAAATTGCTTGCTAGCGGACTCGTTGAGTATTCTTGCCAATTAAGCATTGATTATAAGCGAGCGACTATGGAGAAAGATGGAGCCAAGAGAAAATAATCTGCCGACGTTTGGAGCCGTTTGTTTGCTCGTTAGAAAGTTGGTTGAAAACGTTTAATTTTTTACCATGTTTCGCTGTCTCTCATTCTGTCTAATGGGGTAAGGATTTTTTTCCTGTCCATGTAACGCATCAGTTTTAGCAATACAGCATCGCCACCAATATAGATGTAAATTGCGCCTGACGGCGGGTTGAGTGTTGGGATGAAGCCAAAGGCAACGGTATGCCATTGCCATATCCCAAAATAAGTGCCAACATATTCGGCCATTAATGCAAAGGCTGAAATGTAGAAATATAGGCTATTCCATTTTTTATGGCGTATAGCATGAAAATATAAGATCGCTAAAATGAGGGTGAGGATGTCGCTATAAAATAGGCCCGCGATAATAAATATCGAGGCAAAAAATATTGTGAATATTCTCCTCATTATCCGTTCGTTTTTTATCGCCCATTGCAATTGGCTGAAAATATAACCAAACCCATAAAGAATGCCATGCGCGAAGGGCACCCATAATGGAATTCTATATTCGCGATAATCATACATATTAAGTAGATTACATACCACTTGTTCGCCTAAATAAGACAGCGGCACCATGATGAGCATGAGCCGCCTTAAACGGTTGTCGACAGTACTGAGCAATATAAAAAAGAAACAAATTACAATGAAATTTACAAGATTTCTAGCATCGAAAAAGGCTTCGGCAAATTGTTTAGAATCTAATGCTAGGAATGAAATTACAAATGGCACAGAGATGAGGCGCATATATGTGCGGCCACGTGCGCTGCCCTCGGTTTGCTTGTTGTAAAATTTATTAAATAGTTCGTACATTAAACTTTTTACTTCTGTGGGTGCTTGTGCGAATTTTAGAACTTAAGATGATCAACTCTTTTGCCTATATATTTTTTACATAAATATAGCACCACATCGCCACCAATATATAAAAAGGTGATACCGACAGGTGGGTTAACGGTAGGAATGATGATAAAGCTATAAGGATGCCAATACCAATTGCCAAAACTAGTGCCGATAAATTCTAATACCAAGGCAAAACAGGCAACATAATAGTAAACATGCTCCCACCTTTTACGCCTCACTACCAAGAAAAATAAAATTCCAAAAATGGCGGTGAGCATATCGCCATATGCAAATATAGCGATTAAAAATATGGTGGTAAAAAATATCGGGAAAATTATTGCCATTTTATCATGATGTTTTTTGGCAAATTGGGATACCGAAACCAAATAACCAAAGCCAAAAATAATGGCGTGGGTGAAAGGTATGTAGATGGGAATTTCGCCACCTCTATAATTGTACATATCGAAAATGTTGCAATATAGATATTCACCAAAATAGGATATTGGCGCCATAATTAGCATTAATTTACGTAAATTTGTATCGCCAGAGGCGAGCATAAAAAAGAAATAACAGATAACGATGACATTTGTAATGTCTCTGGCATCGAAATAATTTTCGGTGACATATACTGAATCTATACCTAAATATATGAATATAAAAAATACGGAGGATGATAGAATTAGGTTTATGTTTTTAGGCTTATACTCAGCCTCTTTGTTATAATAATTTAGTAGTATTTCTTTTATATACATATGCTGCTCAATTTATGAAGTCTAGAATGGTATAGCTTAATCGTAATTTCTGCGCAATCCACAAAGTAAATTGTGTATTTTGGTTTTTATGAGATATTAGCCTTTGCCTGATATAAGTTATTTGGGGGTAATATTGTTTGGTTATGAAAGAATGTTAAATGAAATTTCAATTCGAACTTGCAATAGATCGAAACCTAACTGATTGCGTTAATATATTTGAAGATCAAAAGAATAACAGTTTATGGGAACCTGAATTGGTAAGCTCGGAATCTTTTGAATTTTCGACAGACAGACGGTTGAACCATTATCGGGTGAACGGCCGTATGATTATCGTGGTGATTAAAACGCTTGAAAATAATTTGCCCGAAAAGCTTGAAACCACCGCCGAAATGGATGGGTTAACTGTATACACGGAACATAGTTTTATTGCCCTTGAAGATGGGCGAACAGTCTGGAAAATGCTGTCTAAAGTACAAGTGGATAGCTTCCTTTTAAAAATCATGTTTTTCTTGATGCCAAGTTTAATGAAAAATAGAACGCGGCTATATATGGAAGGTTTTAAAAAATATGTAGAATCTTCTAAGTTTAACTAAAAATTTACAAAAATATTATTTAAAATATACTGAAGTATGTCAGTGAATATGCTCGACTAGACTTATATTTGACTTGCTTTATTGTGAACTTGTCTATTACTCTGTAAAAGCTAATCGAGTAGGATTCTAATTTTGGACACATCTTTTACCAACGAAACAATTATTGATTTGCCACGTGAAACCGTGGTGGATTTATATACTGATGTTGAATTGTTAGGCAGATGGCAACCAAGCTTTATTTCGCATAAATATTTAAGTGACCCGACTAAAAATGAATTAGAAATTGCAGAGGTTTGCTATAGTTTTGCTGGCAGGGATCTTGTTTTTGTGCGTAAAGTTTTGAGCGATAATTTGCCCGAAACGATAGTGGCTACATTTGAAGTAGATGGCATAAGGCAAATTGTCGAAAATAAATTTGTTGTTTTATCGGAAAACCAAACAAAATTAGAAACCAATGTAACGATTAGCAGTCAAAGCTCTTACATTCAGGCCGATTTTTTGCAGGTGAAAGAAGCTTTTAGGGTGCAAACCACCACAATGCAACAAAATTTCAAGGCGTTTGCTGAGGCATATTAATAGTCTAATTTTGTACCATCATAACCAATAATTTGGTTCACATCATCTAAAGTTGTGGTTTCGATGATCTTGAGTAAGCCTTTGGCGCTGGTCTCTACGTCAATATCTGCCTCTTGGCCGCCCATATCGGTTTTTACCCAACCCGGGTGTACATTCATAACCACAAAGCCTTCTTCGGCAAGCTCGCGGCCAAAAATTTGCATGGCTCGGTTGAGTGCCGCTTTTGATGTGCGGTAGGCGTGTGCACCGTTGCTCTGGCCTTCAAAACTACCCATAAAGCTTGATAGATTTGCCACTTTTTTGGTATTGCCTAGGCGTAATCCCGGCATCGCAGCGCGCATGACGCGAATTGGGTTAATGGTGTTTGTGGTGAGGACTTCGGCAAAATCGACCAGATTAATATCGTCTATGCTGCTATTGTAAGTGTCTAGAATGCCAGCATTGTTAATGAGGATGTCAATTGGTATGCCATCAATGGTTTTGCTGAAATTATCGACTGACAGTTTGCTCACAACATCTAGTTTAAAAATACTGATGTTGTTTTCGTCTTGATCGGCTAATTCTATGAGTTTGACAGCGCGTAAGGGCTTGCGGGCTGTGGCTAAAACATGATAGCCAGCAGCGGCAAATTGTTTGGTAAGCTCTAAGCCAATGCCGCGGTTAGCACCTGTAATGATTACATTTTTTTGTTGCTCACTCATACTATACTCTTTTACATATTTAGATGAAGACATCTAATTTGGTGCGGCCACTAGATATTAAAATACAATTTTCTGTTCGTAGAAGTTTTATGCTATTTCGATGCGAATGCCGCATAAGCAGCGGCTCACTCAAGCTCAGCCCTAATGCGACAAGCATTCTACAAACTAAGCTGTGCTTTTAATATATCTTCATCCCCAATGCAAACGAATTCATCTACATGTTTTTGCAAACGCGCAAAGCAAGTGTCACTTACATAGCTAGCGCAAGATTATTGGCGAGTTCGGTTAGAACCTTATTTGCTGCCATAACCGCCACCAGATGGTGTTTGAATGGTGATGATCTCGTTTGTATCGGCATGAGTTTGGTCGCAATGTTTCAGAGTTTCGTGCTTTCCAGTATTGCGTTCAATGCTGTTTTTGCCACATTGGCCATTGCCG
The DNA here is from genome assembly GCA_051531935.1 of Hyphomicrobiales bacterium. GTDB lineage: Bacteria > Pseudomonadota > Alphaproteobacteria > Rhizobiales > OSC116 > OCS116. The sequence goes on along the minus strand of JAOPTR010000001.1, from coordinate 57,536 downwards.
CCTCCGTCAAGGCCAAACGGCGGTATGCGTCTATGGCCTGTAAGAAGTGCAATTTGCATGGGTTCCAAGAATTTAATTTTACGCAATGTACCATCGCCGCCATTGAATTTGCCTTTGCCACCTGAGCCACGCATAATCTCATAACTTTCGAGCATAACGGGGTAGCGGAATTCTAGGATTTCGGGGTCGGTAAGGCGGCTATTAGTCATATGCGAATGGATGGCACTGGTGCCTGGGTGTGTTTTACCTGCACCGCTACCACCGCAAATGGTTTCGTAATATTGATATTCATCATTGCCAAAAGTTAGGTTGTTCATAGTGCCTTGTGCCGCAGCCAATACGCCTAAAGCGCCAAACAAAGTGTCGGTAACCGCTTGGCTGGTTTCTACATTGCCCGCCACAACAGCGGCAGGGTAAACAGGGTTGAGCATGCAGTTATCAGGCACGATGATTTGGATGGGTGCAAGACAGCCTGCATTCATCGGAATGTCATCATCTACCAAACAGCGGAATACATAAAGCACAGCGGCACGGGTGACAGGTTCGGGCGCGTTGAAATTGTTATTTTGTTGATCGGATGTGCCGTTAAAATCGACAATGGCGCTGCGGTTTTGTTTGTCAACTTTTATAGTGACTGAAATTTGTGTGCCTTGATCCATCTCATAGGTAAATGAACAATCATCTAACTTGGCAATGGCACGGCGGACATTTTCTTCGGCATTATCTTGCACATGCTGCATATAGGCTTTGACCACATTAAACCCAAAATGTGTGACCATGCGTTTTAGCTCGGCAATGCCTTTTTCATTGGCGGCAATTTGAGCTTTTAAATCGGCAATATTCATGCTGATGTTACGCGCGGGGTAGGGGTTGTCGGCCAATAGGTGGCGGGTTTTATCTTCTTGGAAAACGCCTTGATCAACAAGCAAGAAGTTATTAATGAGGATGCCTTCATCATCTAAGCTTGTGGCATCTGGCGTCATGCTACCTGGGGCTTTGCCGCCAATATCGGCATGATGGCCGCGCGATGCGACATAGAATAGAATTTCGGGGCTGTCGTCTTTAAAAATGGGGGTAACAACCGTAATGTCTGGCAAATGCGTGCCGCCATTATAAGGGTTGTTGAGCATGTAAACATCGCCCGCATTCATCACTGGGTTTTGTGCGATGATGGATTGTACACTGCGATCCATAGAGCCTAAATGCACGGGCATATGTGGGGCATTGGCAATGAGTGCGCCTTTTGGATCAAAGACTGCGCAAGAAAAATCGAGCCGTTCTTTGATGTTTACGGATGAGGCTGTATTTTCGAGCGTTACGCCCATTTGCTCGGCAATGGACATAAACAAATTGTTGAAAATTTCGAGCATGACAGGGTCGGCATTTGTGCCGATGGCTACATGTTGTTCTCGCGCTAAGATACGCGTGATGACAATATGGCCTGTTGCGGTTTTTTGTGCTTGCCAACCAAGTTCAACAGATATCGTGCCATGGTCTTCGATAATCAGGGCGGGGCCAGTTGCGGTTTGTCCCGCTTTCATACGGTCTTTACAAAATATATTGGCTTTGTGCCACGCGCCTTGGCTGAAAATTTGACTGGCATTGATGGGGCAAGCTTCGCCTGATGCTAAATCTTGCTTGGCTTCATTAAGCACAGCACCGCCACCAAAGGCTTCGATGTTAATGGCTTCGATGATGAGTTGTTTTTCGGGTGATATAAAGCCGAATTGTTGTTGATGTATAGCCTCGAATTGGGCGATCATTTCTGGTAAACTAGCATGGTTTACGCTCATGATGCTGTCACTGCCTGCATAGCGCAAATGCAATTGCTGATCTAACTGAATGTCAATCAAGGCGACATCTTGTGCGGTGAGTTTTGTGGTCACGATTTGTGATAATCTATCAATTTCGGCTTTGACTTTTGGCAAATTGTTGGCGCGCAAATCTAATTCTATCGACAATTGTTGGTTGGCACGAATGTCAGCCAATCCCATGCCATAGGCCGATAGGATGCCACTATGTGTGTGTAGAAATATTTTATCCATACCCAAACTATCAGCTACCAAGCAGGCATGTTGCCCGCCTGCGCCACCAAAACTAGTTAAGGCATAGTTGCTGACATCATAACCGCGCTCGACAGATATTTTTTTAATGGCTTCGGACATGTTTTCAATGGCGATTTTTAGAAAACCTTCGGCAACATCTGCACCTGTTTTACCGTCACCGATTTGTGCAGCAAGGGCATTGAATTTTTGTTGAACAACGGTTTCATCTAGCGCTTCATCTTGGTTTTCACCAAAAATTGTCGGGAAATATTCGGCATTTAACTTGCCGAGCATAACATTGGCATCGGTTACGGCAAGTTGTCCGCCACGTCGGTAACATGCGGGGCCAGGGTTGGCGCCTGCGCTTTGTGGCCCCACGCGAAAACGCGAACCGTCAAAGCTTAATAATGAGCCACCGCCTGCGGCAACTGTATGGATATTCATCATAGGGGCGCGCATGCGTATGCCTGCCACTTCGGTTTCAAAAGCACGTTCTAGCTCACCATTAAAATGTGATACATCGGTGGATGTGCCGCCCATATCAAAACCGATAATATTATCGAAACCTGCCAATTGGCTGGTTTGCGTTGCTCCCACCACACCGCCTGCAGGGCCCGAAAGTATGGCATCTTTGCCTTGGAACATGTTGGCTGCGGTTAACCCGCCTGATGACTGCATGAACATAAGTTTGCACGTGTTTTGCGGGTTGTTGGCCTGGTTGCCCGCATTTAATTCGTCTTCAACTTGCTGTACATAGCGTCTCAGGATGGGGGAAAGATAGGCATCTACCACGGTTGTATCGCCACGGCCAACAAGCTTCATGAGTGGGCTGACTTCATGTGAAGTGGAAATTTGTTTAAAGCCAATGTCTTGGGCTGTTTTTTTGAGCTTTAACTCGTAATTGGGGTATTTATAGGCGTGCATTAAAACAATGGCAACACTGTCTATGCCTTCATTATAAGCATTTTGCATTTGTTGTTGTGCCGCATTTTGCGCGGTTTGATTAAATTCTTTTTCAATTGTGCCATCAACACGAATGCGGGCATCAACCTCGGCCACTTTGGTGTAAAGCATTTCGGGCTTTAATATATGACGGGCAAAAATATCGGCTCGGTTTTGGTAGCCAATTTCTAGTGCATCGCGAAAACCAGTATTAATGACCAATAAGGTTTTATCTCCCTTACGCTCAAGCAATGCATTGGTGGCAACGGTTGTGCCCATTTTAATGCAGTCAATTAGATGAATGGGAATGGCGGTTTTTTGATCTATGCCCATTAAATCACGAATCGCTTGAATGGCTGCGTCTTTATAACTTTCGGGATTTTCGGAAAGTAATTTATGCGCCAGAATATCGCCCGTTGGGGTTTGAGCGACTATATCGGTAAAGGTGCCACCACGGTCTATCCAGAATTGCCATTTATGTGTGTCGTTATTTGTTGTGGTATTTTTGGACATTTGGAGACCTTGAATTTGAGATTACGATTATAGAAAAACAAATTAGAAAGAAAATGTCAATAATTTATTGACAAATTATTATTGTTGTACCATATTTAATTTTAAGCCAAGCTGCGCGAGCAATTTGGCGCGTATGATTATAATAAATGAGGGAAAATTATGACTAAAGTGATTAAAGAATTTACAAAGCTTGCATTGGCAACGAGCTTTATGGTGGGTAGTGTCGTGGGCGTTGCATTTGCCGAAACCAAATGGGACATGCCAACACCATATGGCGATAAAACATTCCACACTGTGAATGTGCATGAATTTGCAGCCGATGTAAAAACCGCAACAAATGGTGAATTGGTAATTAATGTACATAGTGCTGGCTCGCTTATTAAGCATGCTGAAATTAAAAAATCTATCCGCCGTGGCGTTGTGCCAATTGGCGAGTTTTTCTTAAGTCGTTTGGCCAATGAAGATGCTGTATTTGGTGTTGATAGTGTGCCGTTTTTAGCCACTAATTATGAAGATGCCGAAAAATTATGGGCAGCGAGTAAAGGCAAGATTTCTGAAAAATTGGCAGCTCAAGGTCTAATGATGTTATATGCAGTGCCATGGCCATCACAGGGTGTTTATGCTAAAAAAGAACTGTCATCTGTAGCAGATATGAAGGGCTTAAAATTCCGCGCTTATAATGCAGCAACTGAACGCTTGGCGCAACTTGCAGGCATGGAACCAACACAAATTGAAGCGACTGATATCTCGACAGCGTTTAGCACAGGTCGTGTGGATGCGATGATTACGTCTCCATCAACTGGCGCTAACAGCAAAGCGTGGGATTTCCTATCGCATTTCCATCATACACAAGCTTGGTTGCCTAAAAACACTGTGATTGTGAACAAAGCAGCGTTTGATAAGTTAGATGCCGCCACGCAAACAGCTGTGTTAGCAGCGGCTGCAACTGCCGAAAAACGCGGTTGGGACATGAGTAAAGCCGAAAGTGCTGAAAAAATCGCTGTGATGAAAGATAATGGCATTACCATCGTTATGCCATCTGACGCATTGCAAGGCGAACTTAAAGCCATTGGTACAACAATGACGGCTGAATGGCTTGAAAATGCGGGTGCTGATGGGCAAGCCGTTTTGGATGCTTATAGCAAATAATATGATGATGTTAAGGCGGGTGTGATGCCCGCCTTTTTTTTATGAGAATAATATGCGAAAATTTTTGGATGGCGTTTACCGCCTGTCGGCTTTGCTGAGTGCATTATCTATGATATTAATTGCCACCATTGTGGTTGTGCAAATATCATTTCGGCTGATAAACTCATTTTACTTTAAATTAGCAGGCGATAATTTAGGCTTGATATTTCCATCATCGGCTGAATTTGTTGGTTATTTAATGGTGGCAACAAGCTTTTTAGGCTTGGCTTACACTCTGCGTAAAAATGGTCATATTCGAGTGAGTATTTTACTTAATAATGTGTCGCCAAAAATGCAAAAATTATTTGAATTCATTTGCTTAAGCCTCGGCACTGCATTTGTTGGTTTTATTTTATATCACACTGTTTCATTTGTTTACGATAGTTATGTTTATGATGAGGTTTCATATGGCATTGTGCCTGTGCCTTTATTCATTCCGCAAATATTTATGCTGCTAGGAATTGCTGTTTTATTTGTGGCGTTTTTAGATGATTTGATCTGCTATTTAAAAGGTGGCGAGTTGAGTTATAAAAATGCCGAACAAGCCGAGCTTGGAAGCGGAGGGTCTGAATGATGGATATTTCGTTTTGGATGCCAATTGCGGTGGTTTTAGTTGTTTTATTTAGCCTGTTATTGCTAGGTACATGGGTGGCGCTTGGGCTGTTTATGACGGCCTTTGTGAGTATGGTATTGTTCACATCTATTGATGTTGGAGCGGTGTTATCATCGACCAGTTGGAGCGGTATAAACAGCTGGGAACTTGCGGCTTTGCCGATGTTCATCTGGATGGGTGAAATATTATTTTCGTCGGGTTTATCGGAAAATATGTTTAGAGGGTTAAGCCCTTGGATGCAGCGATTGCCAGGGCGGTTACTACATGTAAATATTGTAGGTTGCGGCATATTTGCTGCGGTTTCTGGCTCGAGCGCGGCCACAACGGCTACTATTGGTAAAATGTCGATACCTGAGCTTGAGAAGCGCGGGTATGATGAGAAAATGATTATCGGCACATTGGCGGGTAGTGGTACGCTTGGTTTGCTCATTCCTCCCTCTATTATTTTAATTGTTTATGGCGCTGCGACCGATCAATCAATCGCGCGCTTATTTGTTGCGGGGATTATCCCAGGCTTGGTATTGCTGTTAATGTTTATGGGCTATGTGATGATTTGGTCGCTGCTTAACCCCAAATGCAGCCCTGCTGCAGAAGCGCCAATGCCTTTGTGGGATAAGATAAAAGGCACACGCCATTTAATGCCCGTTATTTTGCTCATTACAGTGGTTATCGGCTCTATTTATTCGGGCGTTGCATCGCCAACCGAAGCGGCATCTTTGGGTGTGGTGATGGCGCTTATTTTGAGCAAAGTTGGTGGCACGCTGAACAAGGAAAGCTTTAACATTGCTTTGATGAGCGCGGTGAAAACCTCGACTATGATTGCCTTTATATTAATTGGTGCAGCATTCTTAACCGTGGCCATGGGTTTTACGGGCATACCACGCGAATTGGCAAGCCATATAGGCGATATGAATTTAAGCAAATATGAATTGCTATTTGCGCTGACTATATTCTTTGTTATTTTGGGCTGTTTTTTAGATGGCATATCGGTGGTGGTTTTAACCACAAGTGTTATTTTGCCCATGGTAGAACAAGTGGGGATTGACCTTATTTGGTTTGGCATCTATTTGGTGCTAGTGGTGGAAATGAGCCAAATTACCCCGCCCGTTGGTTTTAACTTGTTTGTTTTGCAATCTATGACGGGGAAAAACATCTTTAAAGTGGCATTATACGCTTTGCCATTTTTCTTGATTTTGGTAGTGTTGGTGCTATTGGTGACTATTTTCCCGAATATCATATTGGGGTTAGGGTCTGGCTTTTTGAACGGGTGATGTATGGCAGTTGAAAATGATTTAGCAACAGATGAAATAAAGTCAATTGTTTCATCTGAACATCTATCGAATAATGACGTGGCTGCATTAAGCGAAATTGAGTTTGGCTTGATTATTGCGGGTAGCGCCTTTAACCGTTGGATGGTGCATTGCATGTCTGCCGCGGGGGTAGATGATTTAGGACCGTTAGATGTGCTTGTTTTGCATACGGTGAACCATCGTAAAAAGCCAAAAAAGCTAGCTGATATTTGTTTGGTTTTACATATAGAAGATACTTATACCGCAACCTATGCCATTAAGAAGCTTGAAAAACAAAAATTGGTTTCGAGTACCAAAAAGGGCAAAGAGAAATATATAGAAATCACTAAAAAGGGCGCCCAAATGTGCGATAAATATCGCCAAGTGAGGGAAGCTTGTTTGCTGCCATCTATGGATGCGACAGGCAAAACAAACGAAGAGCTGACAGAAATTGCCAACACTTTACGTTTGTTATCTGGCCTATACGACCAAGCGGCCAGGAGTGCCGCATCGCTTTAGCACTCACTTAGCCATAAGCTTATTTAATCAAAAGCTATTTAGCCATTTGGAAATGCAGCTTCTAGTGCCACGGTCATCATATCGCCAAAGGTTTGTTCGCGCTCTAATGACGTTGTGTCTGCGCCTGTTACCAAATGATCTGAGATTGTCAGCACGGTGAGGGCTTTGCGGCCATAGCGAGCGGCTAGGGTGTAAAGCGCCGAAGTTTCCATCTCCACTGCTTTATGGCCATGCTCGGCAATGCGCATAAGTGGTGCCATGTCTGATGCATAGAAACGATCGGATGTAACAATACCACACACATGATGCGTAAAGCCATGTTTAGCTGCAGATGCAGCAGCATCACGCAGGAGTTCGAAATCGGCACATGGTGCATAATCCCAATCGTTCATTTCGCGTCTGTTTGTGCTGCTATCGGTAGATGATGCGATGGCGATGACGATGTCACGCACTTTAACATCGGTGGTTAAACCGCCTGCGCTGCCAACCCGAATGGCAGTTTTAACGCCATAATCTTTAAACAACTCGTTCACATATATGGAGATGGATGGCACGCCCATGCCTGTGCCTTGTACCGATACGCGGTGGCCTTTATATGTGCCTGTATAGCCAAACATACCACGCACAGTGGTGTAGCAAACTGCATCTTCCAAAAAGGTTTCTGCTACCCATTTGGCGCGTTGTGGGTCGCCAGGTAATAGTATAGTTTCTGCAATTTCGCCTTGTTTAGCGCCAATGTGTATGCTCATAATATATGCCTTTTTATCGAAGCGATTGTTACGCCATCTTGTTGTTATTTGGTTATGTTACTGTAAGTCTTTTAAATTTACTATTGAATAAAGGTTTAAGGGTTACAAAAATTAATTTGTGAGTTAACTTGTTTTTAAAATGGGAATGCCTATCTTTAATCAAACAATTAAACGAGGAATAAAGAATGTCTATATGGGGTAAGATTGGTGGCGCAGCGGCAGGGATGACTTTTGGTGGCCCGTTGGGCGCATTGTTTGGCGCGGTGGCAGGGCATTATTTTTTTGATAAAGATGGTGCTGAAATTGACCACACGCACAATAAGGGCACTAAAGCTGGCGAATGGGCAACCAAAAAAACCAACAAATGGAGCCGTGAGCAGCCAGAAGATAGCGTAATCTTCACTATGGGCATTATTGCCTTGGGCGCTAAAATGGCCAAAGCTGACGGTGTTGTGACATCTGACGAAGTGGCGGCATTTAAACAAGTGTTTAAGGTGCCGGAAGCTGAATCTGCCAATGTTGGCAAGTTATATAACATTGCTAAAAAAGACATTGCTGGCTATGAAGCCTATGCACAACAGCTTGCAGGACTATTTAGGCATAAACGCGCAACGCTTGAAGATGTGATTGATGGGTTGTTCCACATTGCTAAAGCTGATGGGGTGATTCACCCGCAAGAGGTTGAGTTTTTAACCAATGTCGCGCAAATATTTGGCTTTAGCCAAGATGAATTTGACCGCATTGTAGCGCGCCATGGTAACGTGAATGAAGGCGGAGTTTCGGGAGAAGGCGATCCTTATAAAATTTTGGGTGTGACCCGCAATACTGAATTTGCCGGCATTAAGAAAGCCTACCGCAAATTGGTGATGGAAAATCATCCTGATAAATTAATTTCTCGCGGTGTGCCAGAAGAATTTATTGAGATTGCTAATGAAAAATTAGCCAGAATTAACGCGGCTTTTGATACGATTGAAAAAGAAAAAGGTTAATGCCTGATTTTGATCAAAAATGCGATGCTATTTATAAACGGCTAAATTTGCTTGCGGATGTTCCCATGGATGAATGGGCATATTTTCGCGGGCAATTGTTTGAAAAGAATTTCGACAAAGGCGCACATGTTTATGAAGCCGGATACACTCCGCAATATGCCTATTTTATTGTGAGCGGCCTGTTGCGTTTTTATTATGTTGATTTAGACGGAAAGCAAGTGAATAAGAGCTTTTTGCGGGCAGGCGGGATGGTTGGTTCGCTGGCATCTATGACCCAAAACATACCTGTTGCCTATTCGGCGGAAGCTTTGTCGGATGTGCAGCTTATTGGGTTTGATGTGAAGGTTTACCGAGGCTTATTTGCAAGGCATGTATGTTGGCAGGAAATGGGGCGTAGAATTGCCGAGAATTTGGCGATAAAAAAAGAAATTCGTGAAGCCAGCTTGCTGCAAGAAAACCCCGCGCAAAGATATGCTCGATTTTTAGAAGAATTTAGTGACATTGCGGGGCAAATTCCGCAATATCATATCGCTCAATATCTTGGCCTAACACCAGTTGGGTTTTCGCGTGTTAAAAATCGCATAAAAACCACAGCATCTTAACTTGGGTTAATGACGAGTCTGTGGTTAGAATTTAAAATCTCCTGATGATAAGGAGATTTTATGAATCATAGCGACAAATTTAAAAATAAAAAAATAATTTTAACAGGCGCAAGCCGTGGCATTGGGTTAAGCCTGATGCAGAAATTATCGGCAGCAGGTGCCGAGCTTATTGTGGTGGCAAGGAATTATGAGCTGCTGCAACAACATGCCCAGACCCTTGTGAATGTAACTATATTTCAAGCAGACTTAGGGGATGCAAAAGACGTGGTGGAATTTGCTAATTTTGTAAAACAAAAATGGCAACGTGCGGATTACCTCATTAACAATGCAGGTATATTGAATGAGTTAGATTTTTACAATTGCAACAGTAATGTGATTTTCAACCAAATGATGGCTGATGAAGTTAACATAAATTTATTGGCTCCAATGTTGCTAACTCATGAATTGTTGCCCATTTTGATGTTGGAACGTAACCAATTTAGCAAGGCGAAGATTGTTAACATATCATCTGCGCTTGGGCGTGTGCCTAAAATCACCGCGCCTGTATATGCAGGCACAAAAGCGGGGCTAGAATTGTTCTCGCGGGTTTTGGGCTACCAAAGTGAAGGTCGTGCTATTGATATACAAGTTGTGGTGCCTGATTTAGTGGCGACCGATTTAATCAAAGGCCAAATTGAAAATGCACATATGACAGCGGATGATGCAGCGGCGCAAATTTTAGATGGAATGATGGGTAGCCAATTTATGATTTATTTGGGGCGGACGCGGAAATTATTTTTATTACATCGGATTTTGCCTTCAATTGCTTATAAAATTATAAGGCGTTTTACCGACGAGCATTATATAAAGTTGAAATCTAACAAAATTCCTTGATTTTTAGGCCGCAAAAGTATTATGTTGCCCGTGCTAGATGGCTGGACAGTCGCTTGGGTGTTAAAACCCGAGAGGAAAGTCCGGGCTCCATAAAAACACAATGCTGGTTAACGGCCAGCGGGGGCGACCTCAGGGAAAGTGCAACAGAAAATAAACCGCCATATTATTATATGGTAAGGGTGAAAAGGTGTGGTAAGAGCGCACCGCGGTTTTGGCAACAAAAACGGCATGGTAAACCCCATTGGGAGCAAGACCAAATAGGAGCGGCGCGTTCAGAGTTTCGGCTTATGATGGATGCGTTTTTACATCAGATCGCTCGGGTTGGTTGCTTAAGATATTTGGTAACAAATATATCAGATGAATGATTGTCTCACACAAAACTCGGCTTACAGGCCATCTAGCAATAAAACCTTAATAATGAATGGTTTATATTTAGATATACTTTAGTTTAGTTAGTAAACGTTAGACGTTTGTCTCGCGTTTATAGAAAATATGCATCATTTTTCTTGGTGTATTCTTGTCGATATTTACCAATAAAATTTATAGTTTTAAACCTTATACATAAAGTCATGTATAGGCCAAAATTTATGGTTAATTAAAGGTTAACTCCATTGACTTACATAATATCCCATGATATCCCATATTAATCCAGAATGATATTGAAATGAGTAGATATTATTGCGGCGGATTTGAGTGAATATATTTAGAGGCAACGCATTGCCAGCGGCGGTAATGTTTTAAATATATTAGTTTAGTGAAGGGAGGTGTGGCCATCTCTCTTCACTGTTCAAATTTCCGCCAAGTTGGCCAATTTGTATTGCGTATGGTGAATTATGGAAGTGTTTGTTTCCTCTTTTCAAAATAAGATTGATAAAAAAGGCAGGGTTTCTGTGCCCGCAGCCTTTCGGTCTATTTTAGAAAAAGATGGCACTTTGCAGGTTTTCTGTTATCCCGCGATTGAAGCGGCTGCGATTGAATGTGGCGGCGGCGAATTGTTAACAAAAATCCATCAATTATTAGAAAATTTACCGCCCTATAGCGAAGAGCGGGATGTTTTATCGACAGCGCTTTTTGGTGGTTCATTGAATTTAAAAATTGACAGTGATGGCCGCATTATCATTCCAGATTTATTGCGCGAGCATGCGCAGCTTAAAGATTATGTTACTTTTGTTGGCATGGGTGATAAATTTCGTATATGGTCGCCAGAAATATTTGCAGATTATATGGCCGATGCACGGCTCAAAGCTGTAGAACATAGAAAATTATTCCGAGCCAAAAATGATTGAAAACGACATAAATAACCCGCATTATTCTGTACTCATGGCTGAAGTGTTGGAAACATTGGCACCTAAAGATGGTGAGCTGATTGTTGATGGTACATTTGGTGCTGGTGGTTATAGCCGCAATATTTTAAACCACGCACCATGCAAGCTATACGGTATTGACCGCGACCCAAATGCAGTGGCCGCAGCCGATCATATGGCTGCAGAATATGGCGATAGATTTCAGTTTTTACGCGGACAATTTGGCGATATGCAAGCCTTGTTGGCCGATGTTGGCATCGAAAAAGTAGATGGCATTGTGTTAGATATCGGCATTTCATCAATGCAGATAGACCAAGCAGAGCGCGGTTTTTCATTTATGCGTGATGGGCCATTAGATATGCGCATGAGTTCAACTGGTGTGAGTGCCGCAGATGTGGTCAACACTTTATCAGAAGCTGAACTCGCGCGGATATTTTATATTTTGGGTGATGAAAAGCGCTCTTACCCCATTGCTGGTGCTATTTTACGACAGCGCGAAGAAAAACCATTTGAAACCACATTTGAACTGGCTCATTTGGTGGAAAATACCATTAAAAAAGGTAAATCTAAAATCCATCCTGCGACAAAGACTTTTCAGGCATTGCGGATATTTGTAAACCAAGAATTGGTTGAATTGGTAAAAGCACTAAATGCTGCCGAGAGCCTTTTAAAACCAGGTGGGCGTTTAGTGGTTGTGAGTTTTCATTCACTTGAAGACCGCATTGTGAAAAACTTTTTAAAATCCCGCAGCGGTAATGTTTCTGCGCCTTCACGCCACGTTATGGTTGTTGAGGAACAAACAAAACCAAGCTTTACGTTAATCAATCGTAAGGTAATTACCGCTACAAAGGATGAGTTGGATGTGAATGTTCGCTCTCGCTCGGCAAAGCTGCGAGCGGCTACGCGCAGTGATGCAAATGGTTTTGACGAGTATTTTAATCCACTCCCTGAAATGCCAAATTTGGCATAGCAGCTTTGTTTTGGCACAGTTTTTTGAGTTGAGTGATGTTTAGATATATTCTTATAACAGGTGTGGTATTGGTGGCGTTGATGACGTTTCAACTCTATGAAGTGAGCTATAATACCAACGACATTCGTGGCAATATAAAACTACTCAAAGCCGAAATTTCTAAAGAAAAAGAAAATATCAACATTCTAAGGTTTAAGCTTAACCAAGCCCAACGGCCTGAGAATATAAAACGTTTGACCGATGGTTTGCTGAAACTTCAACCGCAACAAGTCGACCAATTTACCACAATAAGCCAATTGCCAGCTCAAGTGGCCGTACGCCTGCCAGAGCCTGTAGAGACCCCAAATATAGGCACATTGTTGCTGCTTGAATCAGATCCTATTGCCGATTTGTTAAATCAGTAATTTGAGACAATATTACAGCTAAAATTAAATATATATTTACCCTAATCATTTATGACTAATTATAGTTTTCTTCTTGGTAAGGGTGGCTTCATGTCTCAGAGTATCGACGCAAATATATTGCCGACACAAGCAAAAAAAATTAAAATAAAAGCACCAAAAATTGTGGATCATCAAGCGGTTTTTAGGCGTCGGTTATTTGTGCTAAGTGGTGTGTGTTTACTGCTGTTTGGTTTGTTGTTTGCGCGGCTCATTACATTTGGGCTAAACCCCGCCGAAGCCGCTGCTAAAGTGGTGGCAACCACGGCTGTGGTTGAAAAACCACGTGCTGATATTGTCGATAGAAATGGCAGTATTTTAGCGACAGATATTAGGGTGCCATCATTATTTGCCAACCCGCAAAAAATTGAAAATGTTGAGGAAACAATTGACCAATTGGCACTGGTATTTCCAGATTTAAATTGGGATCAAATGCGCAAGCGTTTGAACAGTAATTCACGTTTCGCGTGGATTAAGCGCGAAATTACTCCCGAACAAAAAGTGAGAATGCACGAATTGGGCATTCCTGGTATGTTTTTTACCGAAGAGAAAAAGCGCTTATACCCATCGGGTAACCTAGCTTCGCATTTATTGGGTCATGTTAATATTGACCATGTGGGCAAAGCAGGGCTAGAAGATTTTATTAATTACACCCAAACAGAAAAAATATCGAATTTTAAGCAGGAAGATGCAGGCAAGATATATAAGCCACTGGAAAGCAGTATTGACCTTGGTGTGCAACATATTGTGCATGAAGAATTGTCGCAAGCGGTCGAGAAATTTAAAGCCATTGCAGGTATGGGCGTGGTGATGGACATTCAGACAGGTGAAATTATAAGCATGGTAAGCTTGCCAGATTACGACCCAAACCATCCCACCCAAGCACTTGAAAAAGTACGTATGAACCGCACAACTGGTGGTGTTTATGAGCTTGGTTCTATTTTTAAATTGCTGACATCTGGCATGGGTTTAGATTATGGTGTGACGACATTGGAGGGTGGCTATGATGCCACAAACCCACTACCAGTAGGGCGCGGAAAAAGCATTGGCGATTATCATGGTAAGAAAAGATGGTTATCTGTACCAGAAATTTTTAAATTTTCATCTAACATTGGCACGGCCAAAATGGCCTTGGATGTTGGGCGGGTAAAACAACAAGAATTTCTAAGAAAAATTAAACTACTCGATAAATTAGAAACAGAATTACCAGGTGCAGGCATTCCACAATATCCATCTGATAAACGTTGGAAGCGCGTGAGCACCATGACCATTTCATTTGGGCATGGTATTTCGGTTAGCCCTGTGCAAATGGTAGCAGCGGGCGCGGCAATGGTGAACGGTGGCTATTACGTGCCACCAACATTTTTAAAACGCAGTGTAGAAGAAGCCGAATATTACCGTGAACGCGTTATCAAAGCCGAAACTAGCCGTGATTTAGTGGGTTTAATGCGCCTAAATGTGCTTGAAGGCAGTGGTAAAACAGCCGAAGTTGAGGGTTATTTTGTGGGTGGCAAAACTGGCACTGCGGATAAACCAATTAACGGACGTTATAGCCGCGATAAATTGATTGCATCATTTTTGAGCGTATTTCCAACCAATGACCCGAAATATATGATGCTGATTTCGATTGATGAGCCAAAAGGCCTGCCTGAAACTCATGACTTTAAAACCGCAGGTTGGAATGCTGCGCCAACCACGGGCAAAATTATTAAACGCATTGCGCCTTTACTTGGTATGGCACCGCGGTTTGACAATCAAAAAATTGATGGTAGCAACATTTTGGCGACCACTCATAATTAAGCCAAAATTTAGCTTTATTGAGAGTGAATAATATAAAGCATGACAGAGATAGGTATGTGAATGCAGTTTAGCGATTTAGTCAAAGATATTGAAAATATCGAAATTATTGGCAACATAGATGTTGAAATTAGCGGCTTAGACGCCGATAGCAGAAACATTAAAGCTGGATATTTATTTGCGGCGCTTAAAGGCGTGCAATTAGACGGCACAAAATTTATTAAAAATGCCATTAAAGCAGGGGCAAAAGCCATTTTGGTTAGTGCCGATTTTGATGGCGAGATGAGTGATGAAATCACATGGATTAAGGCCAAAGAACCGCGCAAGATATTGGCGTTTTTAGCGGCGAGTTTTTACCCTAAGCAGCCGCCATTTATTTTGGCAATTACAGGCACGAACGGCAAATCATCCATTGCAGATTTTTTACGTCAAATTTTTACTCGTGCGGGTAAGCGCGCGGCTAGTCTCGGCACATTGGGTGTGAAGATTTGTGAGCAGGGCGTACCAGATAAGCATATTGAACTGCATCATACATCACCAGACCCAGTGACATTGCACAGAATTTTAAACCAATTGGCCGAGGATGGTGTTGAATATTTGGCCATTGAAGCCTCTAGCCATGGCCTAGAACAAAACCGCATGGATGGCGTGAAAATTTGTGCTGCTGGTTTTACCAATCTAACACTCGACCATTTGGATTATCATTCCAACATGGAAGAATATTTTGAAGCCAAAATGCGGTTATTTACCGAGCTTTTGCCCAAGACATCACAGGCGGTAGTTTCGGCCGATGGGGCATATGCAATACGAGTTGCCAATATTGCAGGTTTTGCAGGTAGCAATGCCAAAAAGGTTGGTTATAAGGGCGATTATATACAGTTGAATACAGTTGAAAATTTAGCAACAGGACAGCGTTTGGACTTTGATCTTTTGGGTCAAAATTACATTGTAGAATTGCCATTGATTGGCAGCTTTCAGGTTGAAAATGCACTTGTGGCTGCGGGTTTGGCATTATCTATGGATGGCATTGATGTTAAACATGTGATTGCCGCTATGGCGAGCCTTCAAGGTGCCAAAGGGCGGCTTGAATTGGTCGGAACAAATAAGGTCGGTGGGCGTATATTTGTAGACTTCGCCCATACGCCAGATAGTTTAGAAAATGCGATTTCGGCCTTGCGACCGTATTTAGAAAAAGGCAAAAAACTTGTGGCCATATTTGGCTGTGGTGGCGATAGAGACCAAAGCAAACGCCCATTAATGGGTGCTGTTGCCAAGAAATTCGCCGATATAGCCATTTTGACTGATGACAACCCAAGGTTTGAAGATGCAGATAGCATTCGGGCTATGGCAAAGGTTGGCTGTCCAGGCGCTTTAGAAATTGGTGATAGAGCAGCTGCCATTGATAAAGGCATGAGCCTGTTAAATGATGGCGATATTTTGGTGATAGCAGGTAAAGGCCATGAGATGGGGCAATCCATCAAAGGTGTGAAACATGATTTTTCCGACCAAACCGAAGTGTTAAAACGTTTAAAGGCCGAAGCTTAATGACAGATTTTTTGTGGCAAGCCGATGAGCTATTATCTGGATTAGACGGCAAATTGATTGCGGGTGATTTGCAAATTGCCAATGGCATTTCAATTGACAGCCGTGATATTACCAAAAATGATGCTTTTTTTGCCATTAAAGGCGATTTATTTGATGGACATAACTACACCCAAAAGGCGGCTGAAAATGGCGCTTCTGTTATTGTTATCTCGGATGCCGATTATAAAGTGAACGAAGACGGCGTTGCCACGATATTGGTGGATGATGTATTGGCAAGCCTTGGCCGTTTGGCCGTGGCATCACGCGCACGTAGCAAAGCCAAAATTGTGGCAGTGACGGGCAGTGTTGGCAAAACCTCGACCAAAGAATTTTTGCGTGCCTGTTTAGAAGTTTGCGGTAAAACCCACGCGTCGATTAAAAGTTTTAACAACCATTGGGGTGTGCCGATAAGTTTGTCGCGAATGCCGCGCGATACTGAATTTGGTGTTTTTGAAATTGGCATGAACCACCTTGATGAAATAATCCCATTGGTGCAAATGGTGAGACCACATATAGCGATAATTACCACTGTTGCCCCCGCACATCTTGGGCATTTTAAAGATTTGGAAGAAATCGCATTGGCAAAATCGGAAATTTTTGACGGCATGAATGCTGATGGAATTGCGATTTTAAACCGTGATAATGAGTTTTTTGATTATTTGAGCCAGAAAGCCAAATTGCGCGGTATAAGCAATATTCAGTCTTTTGGTGCCCATGCGAATGCCGATATATATTCTGATAAAGTAGAACTGCTGCCCAACCGTTCAAAAGTGGCTGCCTATAATAAAGGCGCTCAATTTGAATATGAAATTGGTTCCGCAGGCATTCATCAAGTGCAAAATAGCCTTGGGCTTTTGTTGGCGGTTCATAATTTAGGCATAGAATTAAAAACAGTTTTACCCGTATTAAAAAATATCGAACTAAGTGATGGCCGCGGAGCGCAAAGCCAAATTGCCATTAATGGTGGCGAGATAACTTTGATTGACGAGAGCTATAATGCCAACCCCGCCTCTATGGTTGCAGCGTTTTCGGTGTTATCGGCACAGCAACCAAAGCAAGGTGGACGGCGTATTGCCATAATTGGCGATATGTTGGAATTGGGTGAAGACAGCGCGCAAATTCACGGCCTACTTGCAGCCGAAATATTATCATCAAAAATTGATGTGGTGGCCGCGTGTGGCATAGACATAAAGAATTGTTACGATTTGCTGCCAGACAATAAGCGAATCTGCTATGCTGAAAGCTCGTCTTTACTGGCGCAAAATATATTAGAAAAATTAGCCCCTCATGATGTGGTGATGGTGAAGGGCAGTTTGGGCAGTCAAATGTCCAACATTGTAAATAAGATAAAAAATAATAAGGCCTCTATATGATCCACTATTTATTGAATGAGTTTAGTGAATATTTCTCTTTTCTAAACGCTTTTGGTTACATTACATCGCGCGTTGGTGCTTCTGTTATGACATCAATGATATTGGTGTTTTTATTTGGCCCACGGCTTATTCGGCAACTTAAAAATGTTCAGGGCGAAGGCCAACCTATTAGAGAAGACGGGCCACAAAGCCATTTGTTGACTAAAAAGGGCACGCCTACCATGGGTGGGTTGATGATCTTAATGGGCATTATCGTGAGCACATTATTGTGGGCCGATTTATCTAATAAATATATATGGTATGTATTATTTGTCACCATGGGTTTTGGTGGAATTGGTTACTATGATGACTATTTAAAAGTTAAAAATCGCAGTGCGGATACAAAATTTACTGGCAAAATGCGGTTATTTTTAGAAAGCCTTGTGGCTCTTGTGGGTGTTATCGGCATTATGTCTCTGCAAAAAGATGGGTTTAATACCTCTTTGGCTTTTCCATTATTCAAAGACCTTTTGATCAATTTGGGCTGGTTTTTCCCTGTTTTTGCAGTGTTTACAATTGTTGGTTTTGGCAATTCGGTAAACTTAACTGATGGCTTGGATGGTCTTGCCATTGTGCCTGTGATGATTGCTGCGGGTACATTTGGACTATTGGCATATATTGTTGGTAACGCCGTATTTTCTGGTTATTTGCAAGTGCATAGTGTGCCTGGGACAGGCGAATTAGCTATATTGCTTGGCGCTATGGTTGGCGCGGGTTTAGGCTTTCTATGGTTTAATGCTCCACCAGCGATGATATTTATGGGCGATACTGGCTCTTTGGCACTGGGCGGCACATTGGGCGCTGTTGCGGTTGCCATTAAACATGAAATTGTGTTGGGTATTGTTGGTGGTTTGTTTGTACTCGAAACTGTATCGGTGATTGTGCAAGTGATTTCGTTTAAGCTCACAGGTAAAAGAGTGTTCCGCATGGCGCCATTGCACCATCATTACGAGCAAAAAGGCTGGGCGGAATCGACCATTGTAATTAGATTTTGGATTATTGCTGTTATCTTGGCAATGGTTGGCCTTGCGACTTTGAAACTTCGTTAACATTTAAGTGTATTTATGATAGATTTAAGCCTATTTTCTGGGCAGAAATTTGCAATTTTTGGTTTGGGCAAAAGCGGCTTGTCTACGGCTTCGGCATTAAAAAATGCTGGTGCGGATGTGCTGTTGTGGGATGATAACGAAAGCTCTCGCGATAATGCACGTAATTTGGGGCATAATGTTGCCGATTTATCTTTACTAGACTTTAGCCAATTTGATGGCCTGATGTTAAGCCCAGGCGTGCCATTAACTCACCCAAAACCGCATTGGACTACCGTTAAGGCCAATGAAGCCAATGTGCCGATTTTAGGTGATGTTGAATTATTTTTGCAGGCTGTTAAGCAAAATCATAAAGCTAAAATTATTGCTGTTACAGGTACCAATGGTAAATCTACGACTGTTAGCCTCATCCATCATATGTTAAGTTTTGCAGGGTTAGATGCACATTTGGGCGGCAATATTGGTTCGACAACTGTGTTGGACATGCCCAAAATCGAGCAAGACAGAATTTATATAGTTGAGCTTTCTAGTTATCAAATTGATTTGATGCCTAGCCTTCAAAAACAGGGTTTTGCACCCGATATTAGCGTGCTTATCAATGTTTCGGCTGACCATATAGACAGGCATGGAACCATTGAGCACTACGCCGATGTGAAATCGCAAATATTTAAAACTCAACAAGCTGATGATTTAAGCATTATAGGTATTGATGACGAATTTGGCGCGAAATTTGCCAAACTTTATGATGCGCAATCGGTTTCGGCCATTGACAAAACTGCAGATATTTACTGCGAAAATGGTCAGCTTTATGCTGATGATAAAAAGCTATTAAGTTTGGCACAAGCCACAAGTTTGCAAGGCGTTCATAATGCGCAAAATGCTGCAATTGCTTATAAAATTGCTAAATATTTTAACATTGCCGATGACATTATTTTAAAAGCTATGAACGGCTTTGGTGGGTTAGAACATCGTATGGAAATTGTCGGTAGAATTGAAGCTGAGAATGGCGATATTTTATTTGTAAACGACAGCAAAGCCACCAATGCCGAGGCTGTAAAGCCTGCCTTGGGCGCATATGACAACATATATTGGGTTGCTGGTGGTGTGGCTAAAGACGGCGGCCTAGAACCGCTGATTGAACCCTTAAAACAAATCTCTAAAGCTTATTTATTTGGTGAGGCCGCGCAAAAATTTGCCCAAGAGCTTATTGGTGTGGCTAACTTTGAAATATTCTCAAATATGAGCAGTAGCGTTAACAAAGCCCTAACTGATATCAGGCATAATAACCTAGATGGATTAAAGGTTATTTTGCTTTCACCCGCCGCAGCGTCTTTTGACCAGTTTGATAGTTTTGAACAACGCGGAAAAATGTTTAAGCAATTGGCCATTAAATTGGGCGCAAAGCCTTTATAAGCTTGGTATTACCAAGCTAAGAGTTTGGTGGGTTTGATGTTGTTAAGCAGGACAGATCGTAGCTATTTTAGCGAATGGTGGTGGACAGTAGATAAATGGGCATTGTTAACTTGCATCATTCTTATGGTGGTGGGTTTGGTGTTATCGCTTGCTGCAAGCCCT
Source organism: Hyphomicrobiales bacterium (assembly GCA_051531935.1). Classification (GTDB taxonomy): domain Bacteria; phylum Pseudomonadota; class Alphaproteobacteria; order Rhizobiales; family OSC116; genus OCS116. Next base: position 37,086 of record JAOPTR010000001.1, on the reverse strand, counting down.
GCTGTGGCAATCAGAATTGGTGTTGATGAGATGTTTTTTGTGAAAAAACAGCTTCAATTTATGCCCATTGCGCTTATTTTTATTTTCTCAATTAGTTTTATCAGTTCCGAGCGTTTATTGCGTTATTTGGGCTTGGCATTATTTATAGTTGGCATGGTTTTAATGGTGATTGCCATTGTATCTGGCTCTTCGGTTAAAGGTTCTAACCGATGGGTTTATGGTGTTCAGCCTTCTGAAATTGTAAAGCCTGGTTTTGTTTTATTGTCGGCATGGTTATTTGCGCAGGGTATGAAATATCCAAGCGTAAAAGGCAATTGGATGGCGTTAGCGCTATTTGTTAGTTTTGCGAGCTTGTTGATTTTACAACCCGATATGGGGCAAACGGTTTTGGTAACCGCGGTTTGGTTTTGCCTGTTTATTTTATCAGGCGCACCATTATGGATTTTTGCTGCTTTGTCTGGCTTGTTTGTGGCGGGCGGAGTGATTGCCTATAATACCATGAGCCATGTAGCCTCACGTATTGATCGGTTTTTAGACCCTGAATCTGGCGATACATATCAAGTGGATATGGCATTGCAAAGCTTTATGCAGGGTGGTTGGTTTGGCAAGGGACCTGGCGAATCTTCAGTGAAGAGTATTTTGCCCGATGCACATACAGATTTTGTATTTGCAGTGGTTGGCGAAGAATTTGGCATTATTGGCTGTTTGATGATTATTGCAGTTTACGTGCTGATGATCTTTAGCTTTCTGCGCCATGCTTTTGTGATTGAGGATATGTTTAAGAAGCTCGCAATAACTGGCCTTACGGTTATGTTTGGTATGCAGGCATTTATCAATATGGGCGTGAATTTAAACATTCTACCCGCAAAAGGCATGACGTTGCCGTTCATCTCCTCTGGTGGCTCTTCGCTGCTTTCCATGTCGATTGTTATTGGCTTATTGTTGGCACTGACACGCCGCCAACCGCAAGCAGGGCAATTGCCTGTTGGAGGCCGTTTTAGTGGCCCAATGCAAAGGGCATAATCAATGGCATCATCGACGGTATCAAATAATATTCTCATTGCAGCAGGCGGCACAGGCGGGCATATATTTCCGGCTGAGGCGTTGGCGCAAGAGCTTAAAGCGCGCGGTCATAAAGTGTATTTTGCCACCGATGTGCGGGGCCTAAGATTTGTAGATAATTTTCCTGCCGAAGAAGTTAAATTGATTGACGGCGCAACTGTGTTTAGCAAATCGCCATTAAAACTAATTGGCGCTATGTTCAAAATTTGCAAAGGCGTGGCGCAATCGTTATTTTACGTGCATCGCAAAAAGATAGATATTGTGGTTGGCTTTGGTGGTTACCCGAGTTTTGCACCATTGCTCGCGGGTAAGCTGTTGTTCAAACCTAGCGTGTTGCACGAACAAAATGCTGTACTAGGCCGTGCCAATAAATTACTGGCAAAATTCACCAAGCAGGTGGCATTGAGCTTTCCGACAACAAAATTTGCCGATGACATTGCCCATAAAACCACATTCATTGGCAATCCATTGCGCGGCATTGTGCATGAGTTAAAAAACACTCAATATGCTCCCTATACAGAAGGCGAAAATTTTAACCTTGTGGTGTTTGGTGGTAGCCAAGGCGCTGCAGTTTTTAACCAAATTTTACCTGCGGCCATGATGGCTTTGCCAGATAATGTGCGCAACAAAATAAACCTTGTGCAGCAAGTGCGTAAAGAAGATGTGGATCGGCTGACTAAAATTTACCAAGAATTGAATATGAATGCCATTATCGCGCCATTTTTTGCTGATATGCCTCAGTTGATAGCCAAAAGCCATTTGGTTATTGGGCGGGCAGGGGCAACCACAGTGGCTGAATTATGCTATATTGGCAGGCCTTCACTATTGGTGCCATTACCTGGTGCTTTAGATGCCGACCAAGCCAATAATGCCAAAAATATTGCAGATATTAATGGTGGTTGGGTGTGTAAACAAAACGAATTCACTGCGCCATATTTGGCGGCAAAAATACAAGATTGGATGAGCGAGCCACAGCAATTGGTTGAAGCCGCTCATAATGCAAAACAATTAGGTCAACCCCAAGCAGCGGAAAATTTGGCCAATTTAGTCGAAAAATATATTTAGAATGAGGCAGTTATGAAATCACCAGAAGAAGTGGGCGCCATACATTTTGTTGGCATTGGCGGCATTGGCATGAGCGGCATTGCAGAAGTGTTGCATAATTTAGGCTATACCGTACAAGGCAGTGACCAAGGCGAAAACGCCAATGTAACGCGTTTGCGCGATATGGGTGTAAAAGTTTGGGTGGGGCATGAGGCACAAAATGTAGCTGAAGCCGCGGTTCTTGTGGTTTCATCGGCCATTAAACCCGATAATGCCGAGCTTGTTGCTGCGCGTTCGCAATATATTCCTATTGTGCGCCGTGCCGAAATGCTTGCCGAACTTATGCGCCTTAAAAGCTGCGTAACCGTGGCAGGCACACATGGTAAAACCACCACAACATCGCTCATTGCGTGTGTATTGGAAGCGGCAGAATTTGATGCGTCGGTTATTAATGGCGGCATTATTAACGACTATGGCACCAATGCCAAATTAGGCTCTGGCGAGTGGATGGTGGTCGAAGCTGATGAAAGCGACGGCTCATTTATGAAGCTGCCTGCCGAAGTGGCAGTGGTGACGAATATAGACCCTGAACATTTAGACCATTATGGTGATTTTGATACGCTTAAAGATGCGTTTAAAGGCTTTGTTGAAAAAGTGCCTTTTTACGGTTTCGCAGTTATGTGTATTGACCATCCAGAAGTGCAAGCATTGGTCGGGCGCATTGATGATAAACGCATTGTCACCTATGGCGAAAGCCGCCAAGCGGATGTTCGCTATCACAACTTAAGCTATAAACAAGGCGATAGTATTTTCGACATCGAAATACATGATCGTAAAACGGGCATTATAACTAAAATTGAACAAGTGCGCTTGCCAATGCCAGGGCAGCATAATGTATCTAATGCCGTTGCAGCGATTGCTGTGGCAATTAATATGGGTGTAACGCCAGAAGCTATAAAAACAGGCCTTGCAGGCTTTAAAGGTGTGAAGCGCCGCTTTACCAAAACGGGCGTCTGGAATGGCGCAGCATTTTTTGATGATTATGCCCATCACCCTGTTGAAATTAGCGCAGTATTGCGCGCGGCCAGAGATGCCTCTGAACGCAATGTAATTGCCATTGTACAACCTCACAGATATACCCGCTTGCGCGATTTGTTTAATGATTTTTCCACTTGCTTTAATGATGCAGATACCGTGATAATTTGTCCTGTATTTGAAGCGGGTGAAGACTTGATTGAAGGCTTTGACCATATTCATTTAGCCGATGCAACAAGGCGCAATGGCCACAGGGACGTGATGACAATTGAGCATCAAGACGAATTGCCAGAAATGTTAGCCCAAATTGCAAAACCCGATGATTTTGTAGTGTTCTGTGGTGCAGGCAGCATTAGCGCATGGGCGAACGCCATGCCAAATATTTTGAATGATGAGGGCTGATTATGTCCAAGACCACAATTGACCTTTTACCAAATGTACGTGGGAAATATAAAGAGAATGCCGATTTGGCTAAACTAACTTGGTTTCGGGTTGGTGGTGCTGCGGATGTATTATTTACACCCGAAGACGAAGACGATTTGGTGCATTTTCTCAAAAATAAACCTGCTGACGTGCATGTTATGTTAGTCGGCATGGGGTCGAATATGCTCATCCGCGATGGCGGTGTGGCAGGCGTGGTTATTAAGCTTGGTCGCGGGTTTGGTAAAGCGAGCGCAATTGGAAATCATCAAATTCTAGCAGGAGCGGGTATGTCCGATGCGCGGGTAGCCAAAGTTGCTTATGATGAGGGCCTAGCGGGGTTTGCATTTTTAAAAGGCGTGCCTGGTGCTATTGGTGGTGCATTACGTATGAATGCAGGCGCTCATGGTGCCGAGATTAAAGACATATTGGTTGAGTGCCGCGCGGTTGATGGGCAAGGCAATATACACGTTTTAAGCCTTGCCGATATGGGTTTTGACTATCGCCATTGCAGTGTGCCAGAGGATTATATATTTATATCGGCATTATTTGAAGGCAAGCCACAACAACAAGCCGTGATTAAAGCCGAAATGGATAAAGTGACCGACTTGCGCGAAGCCGCACAGCCGATTAAAAGCCGTACTGGAGGCAGCACATTTAAAAATCCAGATGATAAAAGCGCTTGGAAATATGTAGATGAAGCGGGCTTTCGGGGGCATATAAATGGTGGTGCGCAGGTGAGTGAAATGCACACCAATTTTTTGATAAATATGGGCGATGCAACCGCAACCGATATTGAGGATTTGGGCGACATGGTCAAAGCCAAAGTGAAGGCAGATACCGGCACAGATTTGCATTGGGAAATTAAGCGTGTGGGCAAAAAAATATGACAGACATTACCCTACCAAAATCCGAAATAGACGCGATTATAGATTTAAAGAAATTACAACGCGCGCCTAAAAATACTCATGTGGCGGTGCTAATGGGCGGGTGGTCTGCCGAGCGGCCTGTCAGCATATGGTCGGGTGATGCGTGTGCAACTGCACTTGAAAATGTCGGTTATAAAGTTACAAAAATAGATGTCGGCCGCGATGTCGCAAGCCAACTTGCCACCTTAAAACCAGATGTATGTTTTAATGCCTTACATGGCCCATTTGGCGAAGACGGGCATATTCAGGGCTTACTAGAAATTATGGGTATTCCCTATACACATAGTGATGTTTTGGCCTCGGCAATGGCGATGGATAAAAATGTGGCACGTCAAATGTTTGCATCTGTTGGCATTCCGATCGCTGAGGGTAAAGTTATCAACCGTTTTGACGCGGCCAAGGAACATGTGATGGAACCGCCTTATGTGCTTAAACCTGTGGCAGATGGCTCGTCATTTGGGGTGTTTATTGTGGAGCGTGGCACTAACCAGCCACCACAAGAACTTGCTACCACAGAATGGTCGCTAAGTGACGATATGCTTGCCGAAAAATATGTTGCAGGGCGTGAACTGACCTGCACGGTGATGGGCAATAGAGCGCTTGCGGTGACTGACATTATCTCCAATACAGAATTTTATGATTTTGAAGGAAAATATGCCGAAGGTGGCTCGACTCATATAGTTCCTGCAAAAATTAAACCAAATATTTACCAAGATATAATGAAATGGTCAGTTAAAGCATGTGAAGTTTTGGGCTGTACAGGTGTCGCGCGGGTTGACTGGCGATATGATGACAGCCAAGGCGCTAATGATGAGCTGATTTGCCTTGAGGTGAATACGCAACCCGGAATGACAGGGTCGTCACTCGCTCCAGAACAAGCACAAAAGCTTGGAATTAGTTTTGAAAAATTCGTTGCATGGATGGTGGAACAAGCAAAATGCAAACAGGCAAAGGCCGATATAAAGGTAGCGCCATAAAAACGCGTAAACCTGATTTAAAACAAGCCGATTTTCGGCAGGCTGATCTGCGACATCAAGTTTCGGAGCGTGTCGGCGCGTCTGCAAATACCCACCGTAGCAATCAAGAATATATTTATAATCGTGAAGATGGCTTTAATGTGGATGATCGTTTTATTCGCCCGCATCAGGACGGCCATAATCAACAAAAGCAAGACGCAACGGTTAATCAAAATCAGCAATCCCATACCCAACATTTAAACCAGTTATCAGCAAATATTGAAGTGGCAAACCAAAATGCCGCTGTTAAGCAAAGCTCTATTGATAAACAGGCAAGCCGCACAAAGAATATCCTTAAAGGCATTGCCATTATATTGTGGAGCCCATTTAGCCGTGTGATTACTGCTGTAAAGCGTAGCTATACACATATGTCGCTGCGGTTTGAGCAATCTAACTTATTCAATACAAGTTTGCGCAGCATTGTTAATTCGGTACTTGTTGCGGTTTTAATTTTTACCGCAGCCATTTTATATCGTAATGGGCAAATTGCCGTTATCAAACATGATATCATCGAAAAAATTGGTGAATGGTCGGGCGCGGCTGGTGTGAGCGTGAATGAAGTTAAGCTTTATAACCGCCAACATTCGAGTAAAAAAGAAATTTTAGATGCACTTAATGTAAAAATTGGCACGCCGCTCTTAAGTTTTGATGTCGAAGCCGCCAAAGCCCGCATCGAAAAAATTGGCTGGGTGGCAGAAGCCGAAGTGCAAACGATTTTTCCAGATAGACTTGAAATTAAAATTATTGAGCGCGAACCATTTGCGATTTGGCAAATTGATGGCAAGCATCATTTGGTCGATAGAAATGGTGTTTTGGTAGCTGATAAAGTCTTACATGGCTATCATTTGCTGCCGCTAATTGTTGGCGAGGGCGCTGCAACTGAAGCACTTGGCCTGTTGAGCGCGCTAGAAGAACGCCCTGAGATTTTTGAACATATCCGTGCGCTTGTGCGGGTGGGTAAGCGCCGTTGGGATATGGATTTAAAGAATGGCATTCATATATTATTGCCTGCAGAAAAACCAGAATCCATGCTTGCTGATTTAGAACGGATGATTTTGGATCAGGATATATTCAGCCGAGGTATTAATATTATCGACTTTCGTTTGAAAGACCGCGTGCGGATTGGCATGGATGATGCGACCGCCAAAGCCTATTTAGAAGCCAAACAAGAATTAAAAGATACCAAGAAATAAAAGTTAAAAGTAAAGAGTAACGATTATGACCATTATTAATATGCCGATAGCGCCAAAAACAGCGAGCAAACAGCCATTTGTGGCGATATTGGATATTGGTACAAGTAAGATAACCTGCATGATTGCAAAAATTGGTCAATCGAGCAATTGGCCAGGGTTACGCGGTGCGCGTCATCAAATTCATGTATTAGGTGTTGGTTATACCCGTTCCCAAGGCATTAAAGCTGGCAATGTTATGGATATGGAGCAAGCCGAACATTCCATTCGTAATGCGGTTGCCGCTGCCGAAAAAGAAGCCAATGTACGTGTTTCAGAAGTGATTGTGAACGTATCTGGCGGCCGCGCGCGTAGTGATATTTATGACATTGAAATTAAAATAGCAGGCGAGCAAGTTACTGATGCCGATATGTGCCACGTGGTCGAAGAGGGTGAGCGCCAAAGCCATCAACTAGACCGTGCCATATTACACACTGTGCCTGTTGCATTTTCGATGGATGGCAATAGAGGCATTACCGACCCTCGCGGAATGTTTGGCGATAATTTAGGCGTCGACATGCATGTGGTAAGTGCCGACACTGGGCCATTACGAAATTTAAAACTGTGTATCGAAAAATGCCATTTGAAAATACAAGATTTTGTGGTGGCTGCTTATGCTTCGGGCTTGGCATGTTTGGTCGAAGATGAGATGGACTTAGGCGTTACATGTATCGACATGGGTGCAGGATCAACATCAATTTCAGTATTTTTCGAAGGCCGTTTTATTTTTACAGATATGATTGCCATTGGTGGGCATAATGTAACGATTGATTTGGCACGCGGGCTTAATACCCAAATTGCCCATGCGGAACGCGCAAAGATTTTGCACGGCTCGGCCATTGCAGGTGCGACGGATGATCATGAATTAATTAGAATTCCTATGTTAGGCGAAGAAGACTGGGAACATCAAGACATTGAAAAATCGCTGTTAACAGGCATTATTGAGCCACGCATCGAAGAAACATTCGAGATTATCCGAGATCGGTTGGATGCAAGTGGATATGGTGATGTTGCTGGCCACCGTGTGGTATTAACGGGTGGCGCAAGCCAACTGACGGGCGTGCGAGAAATTGCAGCACGTAAACTTGGCCGCCAAGTGCGCATTGGCAAACCGCTAACCATTGCAGGGCTAAATGGCGATTATGTAGACCCAAGTTTTGCGACTGCCACAGGCTTGCTTGCTTATGCAGGTAGCCGACCTTTGGCACTAAACAATGCCCAAACTGACCAAGTGCAAAAACAAGTTGCCAATGCAGGAATTTTTTCCCGCATGGCAAATTGGATTAAGAACGATTTCTAAACAATCGTTTAAAACCACTTTTAGAAATAAAGCTCAAATTCAATTGGCGTAAAGCTGTTGGGCGCGGGTAATATCGACATTATTACTTATATCTAGAAAATAATTTAGCTGCCAAGTTTGGGTTTTAATGGCTTGTTTGTTAATTGCCACGTCCCAAGGTGGATAAACGCGCATGCCGTTTTTACCGCGTTTTGTTTCTGTGGCTATGATGCCATATTTTGCCAATGCCGATTTTGGGAAAATGAATTGCCCAAATTGAGTGCCGTTTTGGCAGTTAATTATCATCAAATCAAATTCACCCTCAATATGTTGCGGTTGGGTGATGCCGTTTTTATCGCGCTGCCAAATGGCTACAAATTGCCCGACTTTTTTGGGCGTAATTTTTGCGGTGCGGGTGATGATTTTACGGTTGTTAACTATATATGTGCCTGCTCCATATTCGCTACTTTCGGCATCTATAAGGGGGGTAGCCACATTATAGCCACATAATTCAAATAAATTTTTGGTAAGATGTTTAAGATTTTGTTCGAACAAGATATTTCCCATTTATAAAAATTTTCCTAAAATTTAATTAAAAATCAGCGTTAATAAATTCTAAAAAAGATACGAAATTAACAATTTGATAACCATATTATAGTAGACATTAGCCTAGTATAAGTGAACATTTCAAGACTAGAGGTTAGTGATGACAATAAATATTCAAATGCCCGAGCTAAGAGAATTAAAACCGCGTATCACCGTTTTTGGTGTTGGTGGAGCTGGCGGCAATGCCGTTAATAACATGGCTGCTCAAGGTCTTGCAGGTGTAGAATTTGTTGTTGCAAATACCGATGCTCAGGCATTGGCGCAATCTAAAGTCGAACGTCAAATTCAACTTGGCACAATGATTACCGAAGGTTTGGGTGCTGGGTCACGGCCTGAAATTGGCGCAGCAGCGGCCGAAGATAGCCTACCAGACATTGCAGATTGCATGCAAGATTCGCATATGTGCTTTATCACAGCAGGCATGGGCGGCGGCACTGGTACAGGTGCAGCACCTGTTATTGCCCGCGCAGCACGTGAGCTTGATATACTAACTGTTGGTGTTGTAACGAAGCCTTTCCAATTTGAAGGTGCGCGCCGTATGGACATTGCAGAGCGCGGCATTACCGAGCTTGAGCAACATGTCGACACACTTATTGTTATTCCGAATCAAAACTTATTCCGCATCGCGAACGAAAATACAACTTTCTCCGATGCTTTTGCCATGGCCGACCAAGTGCTTATGAGCGGTGTTTCTGGCATTACAGATTTAATGGTTAAAGAAGGCCTGATTAATTTGGACTTTGCAGATGTGCGTTCAATTATGAAAGACATGGGTAAAGCCATGATGGGAACTGGCGAATCTGCTGGCGAAAAACGTGCTATTGAAGCTGCTGAAGCTGCAATTTCTAACCCATTGCTTGATGATGTATCTATGAAAGGCGCTAAAGGCCTATTGATTAGCATCACTGGCGGTAGCGATCTAACACTTTATGAAGTTGATGAAGCTGCATCTCGTATTCGCAGTGAAGTTGACCCAGAAGCAAATATTATTTTAGGTGCAACATTTGATGATTCATTAGATGGCGCTATGCGTGTATCTGTTGTTGCCACTGGCATCGACAAAGAAAACGCACTTATGGGTTTGGATAATTCTAACACCCAACCTGCAAGTACATTTGGCAAACCGCCAGTGCAAAAAGCAGCGGCACCAACGGCTGCACCTGCAGCACGTGCGCCAATTGAAGCACCAAAAGCCACCATACAACCACGCAACGAAAATGTTGAAGTGAGACGTATGAGCGCAACGGACAGTGTTGAAAAAGCTGGCATGCGTATGGCACAACCAAATTTAAATGCCGAAATGCCAACCGAACCAAAATCTGGTAACTTTGAAGTGAAACGCCCAGTGGCAGCACGCCCTGCGCCGGCAATGACGAGACAAGCGCCGCAACCACAAGTGAGACCTTTATCTAACCAAGCTCAAGGCCGCGTAGCTGCTAATGTTGGCAACAGCACACCACGTGCTAACTTAGCTCAACAAAGCCCTGCACATGCGTTGCGCACTGATGATTTCCCACCTGTTGCCCAACGTGAAATTCGCCAAGCACAAGAAGTGAAACAACAAGCACCTGCTCCTGCACCAGAACCTACTGCAAAGCGCAATGGCTTTTTTGATCGTCTTGCAAATGTAGGCCTTGGCCGTAAAGACAATGGCTTGGTAGATGGCGCACAAAATCAAATGCCGCAAGAAGAAGTGGCTCAGCCGCAAATGCGCGCATCAGACCCACAACCTGCACCAGCAGCACAGCCTGCACCAGCAGCACAACCTGCTGCAACTGAGGAAGCTCCGAACCTAGAAATCCCTGCTTTCCTACGCAGACAAAATAACTAAACTTAGTTATTCAATACAATAATTTTAAAAGGAGTTGAGCATTGCTTGGCTCCTTTTTTTATGGCGTTGGCATGGAGTTCTGCTAAGTTGATGCAAGGGAGTTTCAGCAATTACATCTAATATTTTATACATAACAGGGGCAGGGGTGAGCGCCCAAAGCGGCATTCCTACATTTCGTGGGGAAGATGGTTTTTGGACGATAGGCTCTAAAAACTACACGCCACAACAAATGGCAACACGCCATATGTATAAGCATAACCCTGCACAGTTTTTGCTATGGTATTATAAGCGTTTTGCTACTTACCGTAACCATGGGCCAAACGCTGTGCATTATTGGCTTGCCGATAAAAACCTCATCACCCAAAATATTGATGGGCTAGATGGCAAAGCGGGAAATGCAGACTATATATCTATACATGGCCGTTTGGATAAAATGACGACTTATCATGAGCAAGGTGATGATGTCGAATTGTTTACAGCGCCTTATGATTTGTTAGATGAGAATTTACCAGATGCAGAGCTGATACCTGCCTTGTTGGACATGTTTAAAATTGTCGATCAAAAGCCCCAAAAAGACATTAGCTATAAGCCGTATGTTTTGCTTTTTGACGAGTTATATACTGAATTATATCGAATAAACGAAGCCCATGAACGGATGTATAATGCCGACAAAATTATTTTCATGGGTACAAGTTTCAGTGTTAACATCACACAAATGGCGCTCGATATTGCACAACAAAACTATTTGCCGATAGAAATTGTAGACCCAAGCCCTGTTAAACTACAATATGACCGTGTGACATACCACCAAATGACGGCATTAGAATATATTGAAACGGTTAAATGAACTCTTTTTTGCGCTAATATGAAACACTAAAAAGTCTGATTTGGCTGCTATAACAATGGTTAGATAGAAAAATCTACAACTAGCACTATATAACTCTTTATTTGTTCACTTTTTGTTTTGAAAAAATATGTAAATATAGTATTTTAAGGGTCACTATATCGACTCAATTGGATGAGGAAATTAAATGCGTTTATTTAAACTTTTAGGCCTATTGGCATTGGTCGCTGTGTTGAACAGTTGTGCCTCCACAGGCAATGTATTGGTTGCGGATGAACCTGCACATGTTATTAACGCCGATGCGCGCTCTTTGTTAGCCAAAGGCGAATATAAAGATGCTGCCGATCGTTTTTTAGAGCTAGAACGCCAACATCCATATTCTAAATACACTCAAAAAGGTATGATGGAAGCCATTGAAACTTATTTCAAAATCAGAGATTATGATGATGTGGCGTACACAGCCGATCGTTATATAATTCTTTACCCAAGAGCGGGTGATGTTAAAAAAGCTTATAATTTGCGTGCTGAAGCCTATTATATTCGTGTTGCAGATGTGAAGCGCGATCAACGCACCACAAAGCAAGCTCAAAAAGCACTTAAAGCATTGATTAAGCGTTTCCCAAGTTCAGAAGAAGGCCGTGCTGCAAAGAAAAAACTGCTTTTAACTTATGATGTTTTGGCCGCAAAAGAACTTGAAGTGGGTCGCTATTATCTTAAAAGACATAATTTTCCAGCGGCAATAAACCGTTTTAAAATTGTGGTTTCTGAATATCAAACAACCAAACAAATTGAAGAAGCACTTGCGCGTTTGGTTGAAGCATATTTAGCACTTGGTTTGCTTGAAGAAGCAAAGGCAAATGGCGCGTTGCTTGGCCGTAACTATCCATCAGGCGAATGGTATGGTTATGCTTATAATCTGCTGAACAGAATTTAAGGTAACGCTTCAATGCTTGATAGCCTGTCTATCCATAACATTGTTTTGATTGACGATTTAACTATAGATTTTGAATCTGGCCTCAGTGCGCTTACAGGCGAAACTGGGGCAGGTAAATCTATTTTATTAGATAGTTTAGGCTTGGCACTGGGCGCTAGGGGTGATGCATCTTTGGTGCGTCATGGTTGCGAAAAAGGCATTGTGGTGGCAAGCTTTGCATTGCCAAAAACTCACGATTGTTTTGAAATTTTAAACAACAATGACATCAAGCATGATGGCGATTTAATTTTAAAACGTGTGCAGAATGCCGATGGTCGCAGCAAAAGCTTTATTAACGATCAAGTGGTTTCAACTCGTCTGCTGCGCGAGCTTGGCGAAGGGCTGATTGAAATTCATGGGCAACATGATAACCGTGCTTTGGCCGATACTGGCGCTTACCTTTCCTTATTAGATGAATTTGCGGGTTTAACCCGACAAGCCAAAGTAATTGGAAAACTATGGGATGTTTGGCAACGCGCCAAACAGCAAGTCGCCACACACGAAGAAAATTTGCGCAAAGCCCAAGCGGATGAAGATTATACCCGCCACGTATTGGCCGAGCTCGAGCAATTGCAACCATCGACTGAAGAAGAGCAAGCGCTTGCCGATGAACGCAGCCTGTTGCAAGCCTCTGAAAAAGTAGCCAAAGATGTATTGGATGCCAAAAAGCACTTAGCCAAAGATGGTGGTGTTGAAAAACGCATTTATAGTGCCATGAGTGCGCTGCAAAGAAATGATTCTGACATTGAAGAATTGGTAAAGCCATCGGTTGAAGCCTTAGATAGAGCCTTGATAGAAATTCAATTGGCGCACGAAGAAATTGATGAATTGGCACGGAATTTAGAATTTGATCCTGCGCGGCTGGATGATGTGGAAGAGCGCTTATTTGCATTGCGCGGGGCTGCCCGTAAACACGGCGTGATGGTTGATGAATTACCGACATTGCTTGAGAAATTTCGCAATATGATTGCAAGCTTAGAAGGCGATCAAGTGAAAGCCGATGAGCTTTATAAAGCGATGAAAGAAGCTAAATTGGCATTTGAAACTGCGGCTAAAACCCAAAGTGAAAAACGCAAAACGGCCGCTAAAATATTAGAAAAAGCAGTGACAAGTGAACTGCCACCACTAAAATTAGAACGCGCTAAATTCTACTGTAAAGTGAAACGATTGGCCGATGGCGGTATGGCACGCAGCGGGTTTGATGATGTTGGTTTTGAAGTGATGACAAACCCAGGTACAGCTTCAGGCCCACTTATGAAAGTAGCTTCAGGTGGCGAGCTAGCACGTATAATGTTATCGCTCAAAGTTTCCCTTGCCGATAAAGGCAGCGCCCCCACATTGGTATTTGATGAAATTGATACAGGCGTTGGTGGCGCAGTTGCCGAAGCCATCGGCACACGTTTGGCACGCTTGGGCAAAAAAGTTCAAGTGATTACGGTTACCCACTCGCCGCAAGTGGCAGCATCTGCCGATTATCAATTTGTAATCTCTAAATCTGAGCGCGCTAAAAACCGCATGGTGACAGATGTTCAATTGTTAAGCGAAGCCGAACGGCACGAAGAGATTGCTCGTATGCTTGCAGGTGCATTGGTGACCAATGAAGCCCGTGCAGCCGCACAAAAATTATTAAATTAAATGGGAGCCGTAAATGGCCAAAAAAGCAAAATCCCGCAAAGCAATTGCTGTCGATAAGCTAAATCCAATGATTGCGCAAATGGAGCTTGAACAGCTTGCAAGCAAAATTGCCAAACATAATAAAGCCTATCATGCCGAAGATGCGCCATTAATTGACGATGCCGAATATGACGCTCTGGTGGCGCGTAATAATGAGATTGAAGCGGCATTCCCAAAGTTAAAACTTGCTAACAGCCCTTCTGATTTAGTGGGGTATGTGCCGCAAGATAAGTTCCAAAAAATCACCCATAGCGTACCTATGTTATCGCTTGGCAATGCATTTAATGCCGAAGATGTGCAGGAATTTTATACGAAAATAGATAGGTTTCTGGGGCTTGATGGCGCGGTGATTAACCTCACTGCCGAGCCAAAAATTGATGGTCTTTCAGCATCACTGCGCTATGAGAATGGCGTGCTTGTTTCGGGCGCGACGCGTGGTGATGGGCAGGTTGGTGAAGACATCACAATCAACCTTAAAACCATTAGCGAAATTCCGCATAAGCTAAAAGGCGACAACATTCCTGAAATTGTGGAAGTGCGTGGTGAGGTTTATATGAGCCACGCCGAGTTTGCCAAGCTAAATGACAGGCAAGAAAAAGCTGGGCAGAAGATTTTTGCCAACCCGCGTAATGCTGCAGCAGGTAGCATAAGGCAGCTCGATAGCCGCATTACCGCTAGCCGAAATTTACATTTTTTTGCTTATGCGTGGGGCGAGATGAGCGCCGCGACCTTCCAAACCCAAATGGGTATGGTGCAGCAGTTTAAAGATTGGGGTTTTACTGTAAATCCACTGATGGAAATGTTTGATAATGCCGATGAATTGGTGGCACATTATGCACAAATTGAAACCTTACGCCCCAGTTTAGGCTATGACATTGATGGTGTGGTTTATAAGGTGAACCGCTTAGATTTGCAGGAGCGGTTAGGCTTTGTATCGCGCGCCCCACGTTGGGCAATCGCTCATAAGTTCCCTGCCGAAAAAGCCCGAACTATCATTAATGACATAGAGATTCAGGTCGGTCGCACGGGTGCTTTAACACCAGTTGCACGCCTTGAGCCTGTATCGGTTGGTGGTGTTGTGGTGTCTAACGCCACTTTGCATAATGAAGATGAGATAGAGCGCAAAGATGCGCGCATTGGCGATATGGTGATCATACAACGCGCGGGTGATGTGATTCCGCAAATTGTAGAAGTTGTATTAGACCAGCGCCCTAAAGACAGTGTGCCGTTTGAATTTCCGCGCCAATGCCCCATTTGTGGCAGTGCGGCAGATCGCGAAATTAATGCCAAAACAGGCAAAGTAGATGCCATTAGACGCTGCGAAGGTGGGCTTATTTGTAAAGCACAAGTGACGGAGCGTTTACGCCACTTTGTATCGCGTAATGCGTTTGATTTTGATGGTGTGGGCAGCCGCCAAGTTGAACAATTTTATGAATGGGGCATCATTAAAGACGCTGCCGATATTTTCACGTTAGAAGCCAACGATGGTAAGCAATGGGATACAATCCGCAAGCGCGAGGGCTGGGGCGATTTAAGCGTTGATAATATGTTTGCTGCCATTAATGACCGACGCGAAATTGGGTTAGATAGATTTATATTCAGCCTAGGCATCAGGCATATTGGCGAAACTACCGCTCGTCTTTTAGCGCGAAACTACGAGACTATGGATATATTGCTGCCTGCTATGATTGAGGCCTCCAAGCCGATTGGCACTGATGGTGAATTAGTCAATGAAGCCTATGCGGATTTGGTGAATTTGGATGGCATTGGCGATATTGTGGCACTATCTTTGGTGCAATTTTTTGCCGAAGAAAATAACCTAAAATTCTTAGATAAATTATTATCTTCAGTAACTACAATTGCGCTGGAAAAAGCTGATGAAAGCTCGCCCGTTGCGGGTAAGGTGATGGTGTTTACAGGATCGTTAGAAATTATGACGCGCAATGAAGCCAAAGCTAAGGCCGAAAGCCTAGGTGCAAAGGTAACAGGTAGCGTATCAAAAAAGACAGATATTTTGGTGGCAGGGCCTGGGGCAGGTAGTAAACTTAAGAAAGCCACCGAGCTTGGCATAGAAGTGTTGACCGAAGAAGAGTGGGTTGCACTGGCCAATAGTGAAAAGAGTTCCTAATGCGTAATCAATTTTGCAAATTATCTTTGCTTACCGAAGCCGACTTTGACAACATGCTCACGATGTTTGGGGAGCCAAATACGTTTGAATATATTCCAAAGTTACGCTCACGCTCACAAGAATTCTACCGCAATTTTTTATCTGATTCTATGGATCAAATTAAAAAAGGTGATAAATATTATTGGATGATGCGAGACCCTGATGATGGTGAATTTATCGGGGCGATTAATCTTGGTAAATTTCCGAATCGCGATGCAATGCAAATTGGATGGCAAATATGCGAAGCGTTTCAACAGCAGGGCATGGCCTATATGGGTGCGCAAATGGCGTTGGATTTTGCCATTAATGAAACCGATATTTCTACGATTTGCGGTAGGTTTGAAGCCGGAAATATTGCGTCAGATCGGATTTTGAATAAGCTGAGGTTCTCATTAGAGAAGATTGAGGCTGAGAATAAAACTCAAATACATCATTATATTTTTAACATTAGCAGGTGAACCCATGAATGAAATTGCACATATAGCGCTTCTGGTTGATGATTATGACGAAGCCATTAAATACTATACCGAGATTCTAAACTTCGCCTTGTTGGAAGATAAAGATATGGGCGCGGGTAAACGTTGGGTGCGTGTTGCACCAAATGCAGCATCTGCCTTTAGTTTTTTATTGGCCAAAGCTAAAAATGACGAACAAGCTAAATTTGTGGGCAATCAATCTGGTGGGCGGGTATATATATTTTACCATGTTGCCGATTTTTGGGCTGAATATAACCGCATGAAACAGCTAAAAGTCGATTTCACCGAACAACCGCGTGATGAAGATTATGCAACCGTGGTGGTGTTTCGCGACCTATATGGCAATAAGTGGGATATGATCCAACCTAAATAATTTGCCGAACTGTCTATTGGGGAGTTTTCGAAAATCCACCCAATAACCAGAATGTGATTAGACAGGATGAGGAATTTTCCTATGATGGCAAAAAAGGTTTCTCAGATGTTTTCAAAACGTGTTAAATTTACTGCTTTATTTGTAAGTGCCGCCATATTATTGGCTGGCTTCTACGGGGGGTATAAATACTATTATCGCCTCAACATTTTCGACACTAATGCACCATTGCTTGCCAGTGATGCTGTCGATGGCCGCATTAATCTGATAGATGGTGCGCTCGATGTTGATGACCTACCAGCGGGATGGGTGCATCGTATTTTTTACACCGCAAACCAAACTGAATATAAGCTTATCGACTTTGATGGGCGGCAAGCGTTGCACTGCGCTACAGATAATAGCGGCTCCATTTTGGGTCGCGATGTTTCACTTAAATTAAGCGAATTCCCGTTGCTTAAGTGGCAGTGGAAAATTGAAAAACCACTAGAGAGTGATGTGGACGAAGAAACTTCTGAAGGTGATGACCATCCCGCACGATTTTTTGTGGTCTTTGAGGGCGATACAGGCGTAAGAAAAGCCACCGAAATCATCTGGAGCAATAAACGTTTTAAAGCGGGTGATTACAAAATCTTAGGCAATTTTTACCATTTGGTTGCCAATGGCTTAAATGAAAATATTGGCATTTGGCATGATGAAACAGTCAATTTACTAGACCTATATAAAGTTATCGGCGGTAAGTCTGCCGATCCTAGCCTGCAACTACTCGGATTTTTCTGCGATAGTGATAATACGGGCGGCAAGACATCGGCTTATTTCTCCGATGTGCATTTTGAGGCCAAAGCTGCCATCAATTGACATGATTATTTGGCTTTTTGTTGGCTTGTGAATTGAGCCAATGAATCGCGCAGGCTTGAAATTTCTCTCAATAATTTTTCTGCTTCTGATTTTTCAAGATGAGCGGCATCTTCGATACAGGCGGTGATTTGGCAGGAAATATCGGCTAGTTCGCTGCCTTTTGCGGTCAGTTTAATAATGACTTGTCGCTCGTCTTTTTTGCTTCTATTTCTTGTGATATAACCCGTTTTTTCAAGCCGTTTAAGCAATGGGGTTACCGTGCTAGACTCTAAATATAACTGCTGGCATAGGCTGCCAACAGTCTGACAATCTTTCTGCCATAAAGCCAACATCACCAAATATTGCGGGTAAGTGAGGTTGAATTTTTTGAGCTGTGGGTTGTAAATGCGGTTCATCGCGTTGGTGGCGGTATATAGCGAAAAACATATCAATTGATCTAGGCTTTTGGGCGCGGTTTTGTCTGTGCTCATTTGGTTTTCCGAAATTAGTTTTCAAAATAATAACTGATGAGCTTGACATTAGCAATGTAATTTCATACTTATATCGTGTGCGATATAGTATCTCACGATATAATTAAGAAAGAACATAATATGTCTGTTAAAGTATTGTATAAAACTGCTGCGCGCGCCACAGGTGGCCGCGATGGCCATTCGGCCACTCTTGATGGAAGTTTTGATGTTAAATTGGCAACGCCTAAGGAACTTGGTGGTGCTGGTGGCGAAGGCAATAACCCCGAGCAATTATTTGCGGCTGGTTATGCTGCGTGTTTTATTGGCGCAATGAAAGTTGTGGCTGCACAAGATAAAAACTTAAACGTGGCAAATGATGCTGCGGTGGTTGCTCATGTAGGCATTGGCCCGCGTTCAGAAGGTGGGTTTGGCTTAACAATTGACTTGGATATTAGTTTGCCAAATTTAGCACAAGATGTGGCGCAAAAATTAATTGCTGATGCGCATGAAGTTTGCCCATATTCAAACGCCACGCGCAATAATATCGATGTTAAGCTTAACTTGGTCTAGCCAAGCCTTTAAATAAGGTGGCTATTGACCTCGGCACCATGTGTAAGGGTTTTATGCACTGGGCATTTGTTGGCTATTTGCAACATGCGCTGGCGTTGGTCGTCCGATAAATCGCCTTCGATCGCAATCCCGCGGTCGAAGGTTTTTTTGCCTTCGACAATGTTTGATTTCACCACGCAATTGATGTTTTTGACTACCCATTTTTTGCGGGTGGCATACATGCTTAAAGTTATGGTGGTGCAGGAGGCTAAAGCGGCTTTTAATAAATCCCCAGGGTTAGCACCCAAATCACTGCCGCCTAACTTTACGGGCTCGTCTGCCAAAATACAATGTTCGCCCATACTTATTGTTGTTAAATAAGTATCTTCCATTTTTAAATTTGCCACCACTTCATCGGCCTTGGCTTTGGGATGGCTTATTTGGCTTGGTAAGTCTAAATAGGCGCTCGACCAATCAAAAATTAGGCGTGCGGCATATTGTGCATCGGTCTTTTTAGATAATAAATGGTCGGCATTATCGAGGCTTATGAAGCTTTTTGGATGATTGGCAAGTTGAAACAATGTGCTGGCATTATCCACCGATACAAGGGTGTCGACAGGTGAATGCATGATTAACAAAGCGGCATCTAATTTGTTTAAACGATCGGATAAATGATCTGCACATACATCATCAACAAATTGTTGATTTACACCCACTTGGTTGCCATAAAATTGAATATTCTGTTGGCCTTTTTCTGTAATTTCTTTTTGGCTTGTGCCTAATGTTTTAAGTATGTGCCCCGAATCGGCAGGTGCGCCAATGGTGGCAACCGCTTTAACACTCGGAATTTCTGCAGCAGCCGCTAGCACCGCTGTGCCGCCGAGCGAATGCCCAATCATGAGGCTTGGCGCTTTGTATTGTTCGGTCAAGAATTTGGCCGCATCTTGCAAATCTTGAATATTCGACGTGAAATAAGCATCCTGAATGCTGCCCTCACTTGCGCCAATGCCTGTGAAATCAAACCTTAAAACATTTATACCCTCTTTTGCCAACTGGTCGGCAATGGCTTTGGCGCCCTTGATGTTTTGGCCGCACGTAAAACAATGTGCAAATATCGCATACACATTGCTGTTGCGTTGGCTTACATGCAAATTCGCCGCCAATGAATGGCCATTGCGGTTGGTAAAAGTGAGTTTTGACATTCTATACCTATATGCTAGATGTGGCCTGTTTTAGCCATTTCTTTTCATTTGTAGCCAATTGAGGACTTATTTGTCTCCACACTTCTTTGTGATAATTGTTTAACCAATCAATTTCTATTTGGCTCATAAGGTTTGCATCAATTGCGCGGGTGTCGATAGGCACAAGTGTGATGGTTTCAAAATATAACATTGGTTTTTCGGTATCGCCACGCTTGTCTTCACGCACAATCACAAGGTTTTCTATCCGAATGCCATATTCGCCTTCTTTATAATATCCGGGTTCATTAGATAATATCATGCCAGGTTTTAGTGGGATGTTGCTAATTCTCGAAATGCGGGCAGGGCCTTCATGCACATCTAAAAACACACCAACACCGTGGCCTGTGCCATGGTCATAATCTTTGCCATCTGCCCATAAAAATTGGCGTGCCAAAGCATCGAGCTGTGCGCCAGTTGTTCCGACTGGAAATTTGGTGAGGCTTACCGCAATCATGCCTTTTAGTACCAATGTATAGTTGCGCTTTGCTTCGTCGGCAATGTTGCCAACGGCTATGGTGCGGGTAATGTCGGTTGTGCCGTCTAGATATTGTGCGCCACTATCAACTAAATATAACCGATCTTGCGGAATGCTAATATTGCTATCTTCATTCACGTGATAATGGCAAATGGCTCCATTTTCACCTGCACCAGATATAGTGTCAAAACTAATGTCTTTAAGCTCACCTGTGGCTTGGCGAAATTCTTCTAGCTTTTGTGCAGCGCTAATTTCGGTTTCGTCGCCATTTGGCAACGCCGTATCAGCCCATTGTAAAAATTGCATCATTGGTTTGCCATCACGTATATGCGCACCGCGTGTGGCGTTAAGTTCGGCATCGTTTTTACAAGCCTTTGGCATAATTGTTGGGTCTTGCCCCTCAATAATTGTGCCGCCTGCTTGCTCGATTTTTTGTAAAAACCAATGTGGGGTATTCTGTTTGTCTATTAATAATTTGCCTTTTTGGCTGCCAAGATTTTTAACTTCTTTTTCCAAATCTTCTGGCTGATAAATATCGGCCAAGCCTTCAAAATATTTACGGGTTTTTTGGTTTAGCTTTTTACCCGAGATAAATAATTTATGTTTGCCATTGGCAAAAATTATCGCAAATGAATGCGCTACAGGAATGCGCTCAATGTCAGCACCGCGAATGTTAAACGCCCATGCAATGCCATCACATAACGAGAGTATGGCAGCATCGGCACCTTGTTGTTTTACATCTACTGCTAACGAAGCCAATTTATCAGCCGCGCTTACGCCTGCATATTTTTCGGGATAAATTTCGACCATACCTTGGGGTAATTCTGGTTGGTCTTCCCAAGCTAGGTCAATATAATTTGTATCGCTAAGTAATAGTCTTGCGCCTGTTTTATTGAGTGCTTGTTTGTAAGATTCAATTTCGGCAGTGGTATGTAACCATGGGTCAATGGCAATAATGTCATCACTATTTGTGTATTTTCCTAGCCATTGGGTTGGTGGTTCATCATGCAAATGTTTAGGCTCAAAGCGTGTGGTGTCTACCTGTTGGCGCACCTGAATTGTATAGCGGCCATCGACAAAAATTGCCGCACGATCCATCTTCACTATAGCCACACCCCACGAGCCTCCAAAGCCTGTGAGCCACTTTAGGCGCTCTGCCGCTGGGGCAACATTTTCGCCCATATGAGCATCTACCCTAGGAATGATAAAACCTGTGATTTGTTTTTTCATCATTTCCCGTCTTAGGGCTGCAATATTGCGCCTGCCACATGAGGGATTGTTATTTTCGCTATAATTTTGAAACATGATTCGGAGCTTAAACGCCCATGGTTAAAAAACAAGTCTAGATTTTTGATCTTACTGTTTACAAAAGTCGCAAAATAGCTAGGTTATCACATAGGTATTATACTAATATATTAGAAAGCACTCTTATGACAAATAAAACCGCTATCGTAACTGGCGCAGGTACAGGTATTGGTGCCGCAACTGCAGAATTATTGGCTGCAGAAGGCTATAAAGTGGTTCTTGCTGGCCGCACACAAGCCACGTTAGATGAAGTGGTGGCAAAAATCACCGCCTCTGGTGGCGAGGCTATCGCTCAACAATGCGATGTGATTAATGAGGATGATGTCAAAGCCTTAATTGCGGCTGCTGGTGATCGTTTAGATGTTCTGGTACATAGTGCAGGCCAAGGCCATTGCCTTACCATTGATGAGTTAACCCTCGAAGAATGGCAACAAACATTGGATGTATCGGTAACAGGTGCATTTTTAACTGCAAAATACGCGTTGCCGCTTATGCGCGCAACAAAAGATGGCGAAGGCCATATCATTCAAATTGGCTCATTGGCCAGTGGTGGTACATGGTATCTAGAGGTGGGTTATGGCACAGCCAAAGGCGCACAGGTTAAATTTGCACTGCATTTAGAATCGCAAATGAAGGTCGATTTTGAAGCAGGTGGTCGTAAAATTAATGTATTTTCAATTTGCCCCGGCACAACAGATACACCGTTTTGGGACCGTATTCCACAACGTGAAGCCGAGCCAGACCTTACATTAACAGGTGCAGAAATTGCATGGATGGTTGGTGAAGTGATTAAGAAACCAGATACAAATGCCGAAGAATTAAAAGCCATTAAAACACGTGATGAGATTATCATCCAACGCCAAGCCCCGTTTGAACGTTGGGACAATGTGGTGGCCATTAAACACGAAAGCCACGGTTAACCGCTATAAGATTAATGCGGGTGTAAAATAGACGAATGAAAGGGGGGCTGATGCCTCCCTTTTTTCACATGTTTAAATAGGCTTGGAATATAAGTGCCGAGCTAAACGCACCGATTAACGCCAATATAATATAAGCTGCAAATACAGGTTTTTTAACCAGTGCAAACACAGCCACTGCGGCAGGCATAGATGAAACAGCTCCACCTAACATAAAGCCCAATGCCGCGCCATGGCTCATACCCTGATCCATCATGCTCTTAATAAGTGGCAATGCGGCAAAACCATTTAGATAAGCAGGAATACCAACCAATGTTGCCGTTGCAATAGGCACGATACCTTCGCCACCCACCCATTCGATGATTAGCTCATTTGGCACATAGGCAATCATGAGGCTTTCGAGTAAAAATGCCAAGCTCATCCATTTAAGTAAGAATAATAAGGTGGTTTTAAATTCAGCAATGAATGCAGCTCTGCGGCTTTCATCTGTCCAGAACTTCCAAACAATCTTACGGTCTTCTAACGGAGTGATGGTTTTCTTAGCGGCCACTTCGGGTTTAAGTGGGTTGTTAAACAGACCGTTTTTATTAAGAATATAAATGGCAGTACCACCAAATATGCCAATGGCAATGGCGGCAATGGTTCTGGCCACGGCAAAATCTAAATCAATTACGCTATAAGTAAGCGCAAAAACCGCTGGGTCGGTAATTGGCGATGCAAGCCAAAATGCCATAACCGCACTTAATGGCACGCCCATGCGCAATAAAGCGGCAATAAGCGGAATAACACCACATGAACAAAAAGGTGAAAGACCACCAATGAGCGCCGCGATGATGATGGAATATTTACCATTGCTTTTAAGCGATGTGGCAATGATATTATCCAAATTAGAGGCGCTAGCATAAGCCATAAAAAGAATGGCAAAAAGCAAGAAAGGTAGAATGCCAAATAAGGCATCTGCCAAAAATTTAAGGCTGCTCATGCCTTGGCTTGTGCTAACCAGAAACGTGATCGCTAGCAGGGTTGCAAATACATGCCAAGCGCTGATTTTGTTAAGATAATACTTCATGTTTATATACCTAGTTTTGTAGTTATTAATTGCCAAAAAAAAGCAATTAACTTTCAATGCCTTTACAGCAATCGTTAAATAAATAATTAGCCATTTGTTCTACCAATTTGAAATTGGCAATGTTAATTGTCTCGCGGCCATTTTGATGTTGAATTATAACATTGGCTTTGACCAAGCTTGTTATATGATGTGCCAATGTCGATGCCGGAATGTCTAAATTCTCGCGGATTTGACCAATATTAAGCCCTGTTTCACCGGCTTGTACGAGCAGGCGGAATAACCCTAATCGTGCATCATGGCCTAAAGCTTGTAAAATTTGTGCGGCGTGTTTTTGTTCCATATCCATAACATAACTATAAAACTAGTTATGTCAACATGTATTTACAAATTATCCAATCGCTGTTAGTTTGGAATAAATATAATTAAGGAATTTTATGCCATATTTATCGCTAGCCTTGGCCTCTTTGGGGTTTTTGCTCATTCATTTTGTATCGGCCACAAACCTGCGTGCAAAATTCATCGAAAAATATTCAATCAATGTTTGGATGAGCACATTTTCTGTTGTCTCCATGTGTCTATTTGTGTGGATGGTCATAGAATATATGAATACCGAAAATGCCGAAACTTTGTGGGTGGTGCCATCATGGTGGCTATGGATTAATGCGGTGCTGATGTTTGCAGCCCTGTTTTTTATCATCATGAGTAATATACCCGATAAAGATGCGCGGCTTGGCAAAGGCATATTTGCCATCACGCGCCACCCTACAAATTGGGGAATGGCGATTTTTGCAGCGGCACATATGCTTACAAATGGCAGCGTTGAAGCGCAATTATTTTGGGGTTCATTATTAGGCACGGCTATTGTCGGTTCTTATTTTCTGGACAAAAGAAAAACCGCCACTGGCGAAAAAAGATGGCAAGAAGCACCAAAGAACTCGAGTTGGTTACCATTTTTGGCAATCATTCAAGGTAAGGCCAAATTAAAATTTGATGACTTCAAACCGCTACCTGTAATGGCGTCAGTCGCTGTTTTCTTTATAGCGGCTATTGTGCATGTTGGTATCTTTGGCACATATCTTTTGCCACTTTAAACAGCTTTTCGCATCGTAACGCTCGTTGACATGCTGTAACCTTGATGGCTATTATATTGGGTTATTTCAAAACCCATTTTAGCAAAAGCTTGGTGGTTATTTGTAAGCTCAATGCGGGTTTCAAGTTCTAAAAATGCAATGCCATTATTCTGTGCGAATTGGGCAGCATGGTCAAATATTTGGTTGGCAATTCCTTGTTTGCGGTGGCTGTCTGTAACCGCCACTTTACCAACATATACAACTTCTGGCCTTTGGTCGAAATAAGCACAGGCAACGATGCGGTCATCATCATAAACCACAAGTAGATTTTCTTTATCAGCTTTTGTTTTTAGGCTTTGCTCAGTCATTTTATGCAATGATGATGGCGGGTCAATTTTGCCATCCATATAGGAAAAACAATCGACCAATAATTCATATAATCCATGCCAATCAGCAAAGTCGGCAGTGTTTAGTATAAATTTCATGGCTTAGCCATAAGGGTGACAGGCGTTTGATAATGCGGTAATGCGGTAATGTGGTTTATCCAATTTTCTAGATGAGGGTAATCACTCACCTCAATGCCAATATCGTCTAGCCAATACATATAAGCCACGTTGCTGAGGTCGGCGATGGTGAGACTATCACCCACTAAATAATTTTTATCCGCTAAATGTTTGTTGAGTAATTTTAGGTCAAACTTTAGACGGCTCAAAAGATAGTCCATTATCTCTTGCGGTGGTTTTTGCCAAATGCGTGCAAACCGATAATTCGGCAAGCTAAACCCAATGCGGTTTGCCTCCCAAGATAACCATTCACTCACTTCATAATTGCCATTATATAGATTAAATTTATCGGCCAAATGCTGCAAAATAGTATTAGATTGGCAGATTATATTTTCACCATCAATTAACACGGGCACTTCGCCATGTTTAGAGGCGGCCATAAAATCGGCAGGGCGATCTTTGCGGGCTTTTGCCAAATCCACCCATATATACTCATGGTCAATTTGCGCGAGAGTTAAGAATAGGCGTATTTTGTAAGAATGCCCAGATTGATCACTGCCGTATAATTTCATTTTAATAACTCCGATATTTGCAATAGGGATTTATCTATAGCCTGATGATTTGGTTTGTAGAAAACCCAGTTTTTTATTTTTTTATGCTCGACTAAACCCGCATCTGCCAAAATGCCCATATGTTTGGTCACGGTGGGTTGGCTTAAGTTTATTTTGGTAGCTATCGAACCAACGCATACACCATCATCTACCAAATCACCGTCTGATTGTGGTTTGAAATTTGGTAGCGGGTCGGCAATCCACTGCATAATTTGCAGGCGGTTTTCGTTGGCTAACGCGTTTAATATTTTTAAACTTGACTTATTTTTCATATCTATATAGTTCTATTGCTATATAGCAATTAAGCTATATTGTTTTTTGTCTATATTTATTTTAGGACGAAACCTAATTTTGTCAATCAATAGGTGAGGGCGTATGCCAATTAAAGATTTTATCATTGCTGTTATCATTATGGCTGTGTGGGGTGTCAATTTTTCAGTGATTAAATTGAGTATGGAAACCCTAGATTCTTATACCATCAACGCTTTGCGGTTTACTTTATGCGTATTCCCACTCATATTTTTTGTTAAAAAACCCAATTTGGCTTGGAAATATATTGCCGCCTATGGCCTTTTGTTTGGTGTGGGCGTGTGGGGCATGGTGGGGCTTGGCATTCACTTTGGCGCATCAGCAGGCATTGCCTCACTTATCATCCAATTAAGTGCGTTTTTGGTCGTGGTTTTGGGCGCGGTTATTTTTAAAGAAAAACTAAACATGGGGCACTATATTGGTTTAGGGTTTGCGCTTGTTGGTCTGTTACTGATTGCTAGCGTTGCTGATGGCAGCGCCACAGGGCTGGGCATTGCTTTTGTTATGTTGGCGGCATTGTGCCTAAGTGCATCTATCATTATGTTCAAATATTTAAAGGTAAAGGATATGTTTGGCCTGCTTGTATGGTCGAGCTTATTTTCGCCCATTCCCTTGTTTGCCATGGCCTATTTTATAAATGGTGCAAGTGTATTTACAAATTTGGCGGCAAACTTAACACCACTTACCATTTTTTCTTTGTTGTTTCAGGCCTATCCAACAACTTTATTAGGGCGGCTGATTTTTAATAATATGATTATTAAATACCCAATGGCCATCACCATGTCGATCAGCTTTTTGGTGCCAATATTTGGGCTTTTAGGTTCATATCTTATTTATAACGAGCAGATTGGGGCGATTAAAATAATCTCCTGCGCACTCATTATTTTGGGTTTGGTCATCAGCACATTCTGGGTGCAGATCAGAAAGCTTATTTCCTAGCTTGAGATATCTGATCTTCAATATAAGTGCCCGCAATTTTACCAATGCGGGTTACTTCTTCTTTCGATAAATCGCGGCTTAACATGCCTATATAGGTATCATAAATAATTTCGGCCAAAAAACTTGCAAGGGCGGTTTCTACCTGCATATCGAGCAATATTTTATTCACAAAAGTAATGCGTTCAGCATCTATTTTTTTAACCACTTCGGCCACTTTAGGATTGGTTTTGCCCCATATTCTAATGGCCATTTCGGCAAATTTACCACCATATTGTGCGCCTGGGCCACTGGCAGTAAGGTTAAGCAATAGCCCAAGCCTATTGTTTAGATTCCCTTTTTCCTGTTCGACCAAATCTATAATATCGTGAGTGCCTTTTTTGTGCCAAAGCTCTAACATGGAGTCTAAAAACTCGGCACGGTTTTTAAAATGCCAGTAAAAACTGCCACGGGTTAGGCCAATTTTTTTGGATATGCGGTCAACTCTAACTGAGTCTATGCCGCCTTCAGAGAGCATTTGAAAGCCCGCTTCTAACCAAGCTAATTTAGATGTTTTTGGTTCAGTCATTGTTTTTCTCATTAGGACATTATGTCGCATCAATACACTTGTGTATTGACACATGTCAACAATCTACTTATTTCTATCGCCATACACTTATGTATGTTAAAAGGAATTAAACATGAAATCGAAATGGAATTTAGCAGCCTTTGCGGTTATGGCGCTCACGGTGGTCGCACATGCGTTTGGTGGCGGGCCCGAAATATGGCAACCTGTTTATAATTCCGATATGGCCGATGTAGTGCGCTATAGCATGGGTTTAGTGTGGCATGGCCTCACAATTATTTTCATCATCATGGCGGCACTTAGTTTAATTGCTTATTCCAACTCAAAACTCAGTGCAGGAATCAATTTAAGCCTATTGCCTATCAATCTGGGTATTGGTGGTTTTGCGCTTATTTATGGGTTTATATCAACGGGTGGGGTGATGTTATTACCGCAATGGATCTTGTTTTTGCCCATGGCTATTTTTACCTATTTGGCACTCATTGCCGCAAATAAGGAAGATTAAAATGCAGTATTTATTGCCAATATTAATTTTTGCTGTTGGCTGTATCCATCATTTTGTGGGTGGTCAAAAGGTTTGGGCGCCTATGCTTGAACAATGGCAAAGCGTCAAGCAACGCAAAATTGTCAAAGGCACTCTGGGCTTTATTTGGTACGGTGTTACTGTCTGGTTTGTGGGTATGACCGCATTGGCAATATATGCAATTTACGCACCCGAATTGGCAAAAGGCATTCATCTTTCGCTGCTCATCCAAAATACATCCTTTGCGATTGTGGCAACAATTTACGGTAAGCTAGTATATGTTCGGTTTTTATCATCACCCCAATGGCTGTTTTTCTGGCCAATTTCAATTGCCGCATTTATGGCATTTATTGAAGTTGTGTAGGCCAAACGAATTGTGAGATATCTAGATGTAGGCATTGCAATTGCCTGATAACAATTTTAACATTTGTTGTTATTTAATAGGTTATTGCAATGCTCGTTTTTGGGGTGCTTACCCATTCGGGCGTTTTTGGCGTATATAAGCGTGCGAATGCCCATTTAAACATAGAAATTTGGCTCAAGCTCTGATATGAGAGCATTATGACAGATTATGATATTGATAAAATCCGCAATTTTTCCATTGTTGCACATATTGACCACGGCAAATCTACAATTGCCGACCGCCTCATTCAAATTACGGGCGGGCTTGAAGAGCGCGAAATGCAAGACCAAGTGCTTGACAATATGGAGATTGAGCGCGAACGCGGCATCACCATTAAAGCCCAAACCGTACGGTTGGATTATAAAGCCGCTGATGGCGAAACTTATGTATTAAACCTTATCGACACCCCAGGCCATGTGGATTTCGCCTATGAGGTGAGCCGTTCATTAGCAGCGTGCGAAGGTTCATTATTAGTTGTCGATGCGTCTCAAGGTGTTGAAGCACAAACTCTGGCGAATGTTTACAAAGCCATCGAGAATGATCATGAATTAGTGACCGTGCTAAATAAAATTGATCTACCAGCCGCAGATCCAGAACGTATTAAATTGCAAATCGAAGATGTGATTGGCATTGATACATCCGAAGCGGTTGAATGTTCCGCCAAAACTGGCCTTGGCATACCCGATATTTTGGAAGCTATTGTTAAACAATTACCCGCGCCAGAAGGCAACCTAGATGCACCACTTAAAGCATCGTTGGTTGATAGTTGGTATGACCAATATCTAGGCGTTGTGGTACTTGTACGTATCATCGACGGTGTAATGAAAAAAGGCCAACGCATTCAAATGATGGGCGCTGGCACTACTCATCTAATCGACCGTTTGGGTGTGTTCCGCCCGAAACAAGAAATGTTTGACGAATTGCGTCCAGGCGAAATTGGCTTTTTCACTGCCGCCATTAAAGAAGTTGCCGATACCCGCGTGGGTGATACGGTTACTGACCTTAAACAACCTTGTGCCGAGGCCATTACAGGCTTTCAACCTGCGCAACCTGTTGTGTTTTGTGGTTTGTTTCCCGTTGATAGCAGCGAGTTCGAACAATTACGTGAAGCCATGGCAAAATTACGCCTCAATGATGCAAGTTTCGAATTCGAAATGGAATCATCTGCAGCGCTTGGCTTTGGTTTCCGTTGTGGTTTCCTTGGTTTGTTACATATGGAAATTATTCGTGACCGTTTGGAACGCGAGTTTAACATTGATCTTATCACCACAGCGCCCAGCGTTATCTACGAATTGCATATGACAGATGGCGAAATGCAAATTTTGCACAACCCTGCCGATATGCCAGACGTGATGGCCATTGACCATATTGAAGAGCCGTGGATTGAAGCCACTATTTTAGTGCCAGATGAATATTTAGGTGGTGTTTTAAAGCTTTGCCAAGACCGACGTGGCATTCAAAAAGACCTTACTTATGTAGGTTCACGCGCCATGTTGGTATACGAAATGCCCCTTAATGAAGTGGTTATTGATTTCTATGACCGTCTAAAATCAATCTCACGTGGTTATGCAAGTTTTGATTATAGCCTAACTGGTTATCGCGAAGAAAACCTAGTGCGCATGAGTATTCTCATTAATGAGGAACCTGTAGACGCTTTGGCAACCATCGTGCATGCCGAACGCGCCGAAAACCGTGGTCGCGCCATGTGTGAGAAGCTTAAAGAAATGATCCCGCGTCATTTGTTTAAAATTCCAATTCAAGCTGCCCTCGGTGGCCGTATTGTCGCCCGCGAAACCATCGCCGCCATGCGTAAAGACGTAACCGCCAAATGCTACGGTGGTGATATCAGCCGTAAACGCAAACTGCTCGACAAGCAGAAAAAAGGTAAAAAGAAAATGCGTCAGTTTGGTCGCGTAGAAATCCCACAAGAGGCTTTCATCAACGCCCTAAAAATGGACGACTAAATTTAATTTTCACGTCAATATTCGTCGTTGGTGGTCGGGTCATAGGCATTTGCCTATTCCCCTCGCACCGCCTAGACTATTTTAGCGAAAATCAAATTTGTGCATTAGGTCTTCGCGTCAATATTCGTCGTTGGTGGTCGGGTCATAGGCATTTGCCTATTCCCCTTGCACCGCCTAGACTATTTTAGCGAAAATCGAATTTGTTCATTAGGCCTTCGCGTTAATACTGGTCGTAGATGTTCGGGGCACAGGCATTTTCTTATTCCCCTC
This sequence comes from Hyphomicrobiales bacterium, assembly GCA_051531935.1. Classification (GTDB taxonomy): domain Bacteria; phylum Pseudomonadota; class Alphaproteobacteria; order Rhizobiales; family OSC116; genus OCS116. The sequence continues at coordinate 6,117 of JAOPTR010000001.1, read as the reverse complement.
TTATCGCCCACACTATTTTAGCGAAAATCAAATTTGTTCATTAGGCTTTAAGAGCCAGACATTTTCTGTGGCTTTTACTTTTCCGGTGGCTTTGTCGGTTTCTGATAGTGTTATGTTGTAAGCATTTGCGTAGTGTGTTTGCACTTCAGCTGCATTTATGGAAAATGGTGGGCCGCTCATTAGGTTCTGGTCATATTCGTAACAAACAAGTAATTGCGGTGCAGTTCGCGTGATTTTCATCATATGATTTGCGTAATCTACCCGTGTTTTTGCGGGTAATGCCACCAATGCAGCGCGGTCATAAATTGCATCAATCTTACCAATTATCTCAGACGTTAAATTGAATATATCGCCAACATAAATGCTAATATTGGGTGCATAATAACGCACTAAACCATCAAGTTGCTCGGTTTTGGGTGTTATATTAAGCTGTTCAAATAATTGGTTTATCGCCAACTCACTTAGTTCAGCACCCACAACCGAATAATCTTTAGTCAACAGCCAGTCAATGTCTAAGGTTTTGCCGCAAAGGGGAATGAATATCTTAGCGCCTTTTGCAAGTGCCAATTTGCTGATGTTTTGGGTTAAAAGCTTGTTGGCTTGTGCTTCGTGAAAACCAATTTTATTATCTTGCCATTTTTGATGCCAAAAATCATGCTGCATAATGTTTCCTAAATTTTGAATTTTGTTCAAGTTGGGTTATTATACAGGTTCAAGTTAACTTGAGGTCAAGAGAAAAGTGCAGCAGATGAAAATTTTAGATATTGGCGAGGTGATAAAACATTCTGGCCTACCCGCATCAACATTGCGTTATTACGAAGAAAAAGGCCTCATTCACTCCGCAGGGCGGCAGGGTTTGCGCCGATTGTTTCACGAAAATGTATTAGAGCAATTGGCACTTATTGCCTTGGGACGACACAGCGGTTTTTCACTTGATGAGATTTTAAATATGTTTGGAGCCGATAAAAAACTCGACATTGATAGAGAATTACTCACCCAAAAAGCCGAGGAACTTGATCAGAAAATTAGTCAATTATCTGCCATGCGCGATGGTCTGCGTCACGCTGCAAAATGCCAAGCGCCCAGCCATTTAGAATGCCCTCAATTTAGACGGTATTTAAATATCGCCAATAAAAGTCGTGTTTCAAAATAGAGGAAAGGCCTTTATAAAACGCATCATTAATGTCTTGAACCACCAAAGGCGAGGGCGCTTTGGCGTGGTGTCGTGCATGAACTTCTAACCACCAATTCGCCATGCAATAAAGTGGTTTCACTCGGTGTTTGTCGGTTGCCGATCGAATCCAATAACCGCGTCATGGCAATTTTACCAATCATGGCGCGGGGTTGCCTAACGGTGGTTATAGATGGTGAGAAATGGCTCGAAAACGGAATGTCATCAAAGCCAATAACCGAAAAATCCTTAGGCACATTAAACCCGCGAGAGTGTAGGGCGCTGATCACACCAATTGCAGTGTCGTCATTATAACAAGCAAACGCAGTGGGCAATGTGTCACGAATGAATAAGCGTTCGATGGCTGCACGGCCACCTTCGCTTGTGCCATCACTACTCACCTTCCACAGTGCTTTTTGTCCAAAGCGCGGCAATAACGCGTTTTTATAGCCTTCATATCGCAGCTCAGAAATCACATCGCCCTGCGGGCCGTCAATATAGGCAATGTCTTTATGTCCTAATGAAACCAAATATTCTGTGGCCATTTTATAGCTATTCTCGTCATCTACACCCACATAATTAATTTCATTATGGTCGATAGGTCGCATGGCGGTTACCATAGGCGGAAAACTGCTTGCGGCACTGCGCGGCCATCCAACTACAGGCAAATGTCCTGTCAGTAATATCATCCCATCGGCAATGCCTGTAGATAGAAATCTTAGATATTTTGTCTCAAGCTCGACATCAGAATCGGTATTGCCAATCAACACGCCATAACCGCGTTCATTTGCTGCTTTTTCTAAGCCAATCAATAAGCCTGGAAAATTAGAATCGGCAATTGATTGGGTTAAAACCAATACCATTTGCGAGCGCTGCTTGCGCAGGTTTTGCGCCATGGCATTGGCTATATAACCTGTGCGGGCTATGGCGCCCATAACCTTTTTCTTGGTGCTTTCGGCCACTTTATCTGGTTTGCTAATGGCACGGCTTACTGTGGCAATGGATACTCCAGCTATTTTGGCAACATCTTCAATGGTTGCTGGCTTTTTGCTAAATTCGTCCACAATGCGATCCCAAGTTTGGCTGTGTGTATAACAATAAAAAATGACCCTATGTCAGATTCTTAGCTTAATTCGACTAAATGATAAAGTGTAAACCTTTACATTTTTGTTGTGTAAAGGTTTACATTGTGCATAATCATGGATATTCAACACCAAATAAACATAAATTTGGGTTGGCTCTGGGAGGGGTAATTATAGTGTCAGAAATTCCTGCGTCAGCAGAAATTGTGTTAGCAGCCGATGGCGTGAGTAAATCATTTGGCTCGGTAGCTGTGTTGTTTAGCGTTGGTTTCGAACTTCGCAAAGGCGAAGTGCATGCGCTTATTGGCGAAAATGGCGCTGGTAAATCTACCCTCATGAAAATTCTTTCTGGTTTGCATACACCCACTTCGGGCAATGTAAAATTAGATGGTAAAATTACCCAACTACCACCCTTTGGCCAGGCTGAAGATTTGGGTATTGTGCTTATTCATCAAGAACTGAATTTAGCCGAACAACTAACAGTTGAAGAGAATATTTTCTTAGGGCGCGAGCAAACCAAAGGGCTGTTTTTAAACCGCACCGACATGGAAGCTAAAGTTCAATTTTATTTAGATGAGCTGGGAGCCGATATTTCACCACGTGACCGTATTTGCGATTTATCAATTGCCGAAAAGCAAATGGTAGAAATTGTAAAAGCGATGAGCCGCGATGCCCGCGTGTTGATTATGGACGAGCCGACAGCGGTGCTTACAGAAGCTGAAACTAGTCTCTTTTTTAAACAAATTGAAAAACTAAAAAGCAATGGTGTGGCGATTATTTTTTCCTCACACAAATTGTCCGAAATTAAACAAATTGCCGACCGTGTAACCGTCATGCGGGATGGGCAATGGATAGCCACCAAACAAACCGAAGAATTAAGCTTAGATGCTATGGCGCAGTTAATGGTCGGCCGTGAATTGTCAAAACTATACCCACCTAAAAACGAAGTGGATGTTGATGCTGAAGTGGTGCTAGAGGCCAAAGGGTTAAGCACCGAATATGTCAAAGACATTTCGTTCAAACTCCGCAAAGGTCAAATTCTGGGTTTTTCAGGTCTCGTAGGCTCTGGCCGTACGGCTGTTTTCGAGGCCATTTGCGGGCTGGCTAATATTGAATCTGGTGAAGTGTTATTGCATGGTAAGCCTTGCAATTTTTCTTCTGTTGCCGAAGCGCGTGATGCAGGCGTGGCGTACCTCACCAAAGACAGGAAAGAAAAAGGGCTTTTGTTAAATCAACAAATGCAACCCAATCTAACTTTGTTGGCCTTACCAAATTTCGTGAAAAACTTCCTTATGGATGATGCCGCTGAGCAAAAAGCAACGGCACGTGGCATTCGGCGGTTCGATATCCGCGCGCGCGATCCTAACATCACGGCAGGTGATATGTCTGGTGGCAATCAGCAAAAATTACTATTGGCTAAAATTATGGAAGCCAATCCCAATATTGTGATTATCGACGAGCCTACACGTGGCATTGATGTCGGCACAAAACAACAAATTTATAGCTTTATTGCGGCACTGGCGGCAGATGGTATGTCGGTGGTGGTTATCTCATCCGAAATGCCCGAAATTATCGGCATCTCGCATGAGGTTGTGGTTATGTATAACGGCAAAATACAAGGTGTTCTGCAAGGTACTGAGATTAATGAAAGCGAAATCGTACGCTACGCGTCTGGTTTAAAGGAGGTCAGATAAATGTCTGAAGTCGAACAAAGTAAAACAAATAAAAGCCCATTTATAAAAATGGATTTCAAGACACTAGGCCCTTTCATTGCTATGATTGTGTTGTTTATTTTCGGATATTTAATCAATGATGCTTTTATCAATTCTGGTAACCTATCCAATATCCTTACCCGCTCGTCATTCATTGGCATTATTGCTGTTGGGGCTACATTTGTCATCACCGCAGGCGGTATAGATTTGTCGGTAGGCTCGATGGCGGCGTTTATCTCGGGCATTATGATTTTGCTGATGAACGAGCTAAAAACATTTATGGAACCAGGTTTGCTGATTATATTTGCAGGCATCGGTATATCCATTATCTTGGGCATTGCTGCAGGTTTTATCAATGGTTTCCTCACCACAAAAGGTAAAATCGAGGCTTTCATTGTTACATTGGGTTCCATGGGTATATATCGCTCCTTGGTCACCTATAGCGCCGATGGCGGTACTATTAGTCTGGATCGTGGGGTGCGTAAAATTTACCGCCCTGTATATTATGAAGATGTTTTTGGCATTCCGATTCCTGTATTGGTATTTTTAGCCGTGGCGATTATCGGCTATATCTTGCTCAATAAAACTATATTTGGCCGCCATTGTTTTGCCATTGGTTCTAACGAAAATGTAGCAAAATATTCAGCAGTTAATGTCGATAAAACCCGCATTAAAACTTATATATTGCAAGGCATATGCGTATCTATTGCCACTATAATTTACGTGCCTCGTTTGGGCAGTGCATCCGCACAAACAGGCACTTTGTGGGAGCTAGAGGCAATTGCCGCGGTTATCATTGGCGGCACCATGCTTAAAGGTGGTTACGGCCGCATTTGGGGTACGGTTATGGGCGCGCTCATTCTGACTATGATCGGCAACATACTCAATTTAACAGATTTAATTTCTAACTATTTGAACGGCACCGTACAGGGCGTTATCATCGTCGTGGCTGTTTATCTACAACGTGGTGATTGGAAGAAAAAGAAGTAATCACTCGTTCGAAAGAGAAGGCTTGTTTCTCAAGCCTATGATTGGCGCTTTTGGCGTCTCGAAAATATAACCTGGGAGGGTAAAATGAAATTTTCGACTAAATTAATGGGAGCCGTAGCTGGTATTGCACTGGCTGTATCTTCAACAGCAGCATTTGCTGAATCCTTCACAATGGGTGTGTCTATCCCAACTGCTGACCATGGTTGGACAGGTGGCGTAAACTACCATGCACAAGAAACTAAAAAGCGTTTGGAAGCTACATATCCAGACCTTAAAATTGTGTTGGTAACCGCTGCCGATCCAACGTCACAAGCTAACGATTTGGAAGATCTTGTATCTGTTCATGAAATTGATGCATTGGTAATTTTGCCAACAGATGGTGGCCCGCTTACTGAGCCTATCCGTGATGTAAAAGCTTCTGGTGCAACAATTACTGTGGTTGATCGTAGCCTTACAGATAACTCACTTGTAGATATTTATGTGGCTGGTAATAACTCAGAACTGGGTAAGACCTCAGCTAAATATATGAAAGAGCATATGGGCGGTAAAGGTAAGATTGTGATCTTGCGTGGCCTTCCAATTTCTATTGATGAAGAACGTTTTGATGCGTTTATGGCCGAAATTGGCGATAGCGACATCGAAGTACTTGATAACAAACATGCTAACTGGAACCGTGATGATGGCTTCACAGTGATGCAAGATTTCTTAGCTCGCTTCCCACAAATTGATGGTGTTTGGGCGCAGGATGATGACATTGCTTTGGGTGTTATTGAAGCTGTTAAAGAAGCTGGCCGTGAAGATGAACTCTTTATCGTTGGTGGTGCAGGTATGAAAGAAATGATTAAGCGCGTAATGGACGGCGATAAGCTAGTGCCAGTAGATGTGCTTTATCCACCTGCGATGATTGCAACAGCCATGGAAGTAACAGCACTGCAAGCCGTATCTGGTGCACCAGTTGAAGGTACTTTCATTGTGGGTTCTCCACTCATCACACAAGAAAATGCAGCCAAATACTATTTCCCAGATTCATTATTCTAGGACTTAATAGGTAGCTATAAAGCAAGATACCCGAGGCTCACATCACCTCGGGTATTTTTTTGCCCGTAGCCCCAAAATACATAATGACCTTACATGGGAAATAGGTTGAGCCATCTCTTCGGCG